>CAWKHB010000001.1:0-162403 GCA_963849375.1 uncultured Verrucomicrobiae bacterium
TCGCGATCTTATTAAATGCGGTATTTCCATTCACCTTGATCCGCTGGATCACAGGTTTGCCCGGATTCCCAGCAAGCACGTAAAGCTTGTGAGTTCCAGAGATTCCTGAAGTGGAATACGTGAAGTTCTGGAATGTTCTCCACCCGCCTGTCGCAACCGTTTGAGTCCCCAGCGAGGTGCCAGAGGGTGAGCCAATGCGAACCGTCATTTTCGCTCCTGCGCTTAAGCCATGTGCAGCCGTAACAGTCACGCTCGATGCGCCGGTGAAGTTTACATTATTAAACGCGATCCACTCACCATTTTCAGGAGTCACAAGCGCGTCATCGCCAGTTTCGCCAGAACTAAGTGCATCGCGGCTCTCACCTTCGAGTCGGAACTGGGCTTGAGATGTGCTGGGGAGAAGCCATAGAATTATGGCGACAATGAACAAGCCGATACACGGCCATTTTTGGGTTTTCATAGGGTATTAGGAGGGGGGTTAGCTATTTATAATGACCTAAAAACGGAATTTTTCAAAGGTTTTTTTATACTACTTTCGGATGAGTCGGGGGGGGAGAATTGCTTCGATGCGTCAGACGGCTCAATCGGGCAGAACCCCGGCATTTATTACATCATTGAGAAACCTCACTTACACTTACAAAATTAGATCGAACGTGGTTCTACAGCACCTTTTTCCATGCGAGGAGTCAATCGCACCTTGCCCAAGTGCACCGTGCCAAATCATTAATTGGCTCAAGCCAACTTTGCAGTCTCCCTACTCATCATCGAGACGCAAAACTTCTATTTCATGAAAAATTGACGGCTATAATTCTTACGTCCCGATGTTTTTAAAACACATAGAACCAATTTATCTGCCATGCCGGACGAGACAACAATCACCGTGGTATTAGGGGTATGAGTCCTATTCTTACCGGAAAACAATCCATCCTTTCAAGAATGAGGCTTGGAAGACTAGCCTACCCATAAGTTTTTATGAAATCCAAGGCATTGATGTCCCATTTACCACCTCTCGGAAAGGGTGAGAAGCTAACAAACGATCAGATATTAGAGGCTTTTCTAAGTTGGATCACTGTCACTGGCTTGACGCCTTACGATCACCAAGAAGAGGCGATCCTCGAAGTCTTTGCTGGCAATAACGTGATCCTAAACACACCTACTGGCTCCGGAAAATCATTGGTGGCCTTAGCGATGCAATTCCGAGCCGTTTCTTTAAATCGCAAATCTTACTACACAGTGCCCATCAAAGCATTGGCGAATGAAAAATTCCTTTCGCTATGCGGCCTTTTAGGTCCTGAACAGGTAGGAATGATCACAGGCGACGCCACCGTCAACGCCGGGGCACCAGTCATTTGTTGCACCGCAGAAATCCTTGCCAACCTAGCCCTCCGAGATGGAGCTAACGCCGAGGTCGAGGACGTCATTATGGACGAGTTCCATTACTATTCAGATCATGAACGAGGTGTTTCATGGCAAGTTCCTTTGCTTACCCTTCCCAAAGCGCGCTTCCTCCTGATGTCTGCCACCATCGGCGATACAGACTTTTTCCAAGAGGAAATTACTGCTTTGACCGGCGCTCCCACCTCGCTCGTGAAAAGCGAAGAGCGGCCCGTTCCTCTAGAGTTCTCATATTCGACGATTGCTTTAGAAGAAAAAATCGAAGAGCTCGTCAACCAAGACCGCGCACCTATCTATCTCGTGCATTTTTCTCAGTTAGCGGCGGCCCGCACAGCTCAAGACTTAATGAGTAGAAATTTTTGCTCGAAAGAAGAGAAGAAACAAATCGCTGAACTCTTAGTTGATGCAGATTTCCGGAGTCCTTATGGGAAGGAAATGAAAAAATATCTTCGTCACGGCTTGGGCATTCACCATGCGGGCTTACTACCTAAATACCGCGGTTTGGTAGAAAAACTGGCGCAGAAAGGCCTTTTGAAGGTCATTTGTGGCACGGACACGCTCGGCGTTGGAGTCAATGTGCCAATCCGGACTGTCGTCTTCACTCAACTTTTCAAATTCGGTGGCAAATCGACGAAAACCTTAGCTGTCCGTGATTTCAAACAGATCTCCGGTCGAGCTGGAAGACGTGGCTTTGATGACATTGGCTATGTAGTGGCGCAGGCCCCTCCCCATGTGATTGATAATATTAAATCTGAGGCCAAAGCAGCGGCGAAAGGTGGGAAATCCAAAGCTGTAAAGAAAAAGCCACCAGAAAAAGGATTTGTGAATTGGGATGAGAATACTTTCCAGAAACTAATAAGCGCACCTTCGGAAAAACTCATTTCTAGCTTCCAGATACGTCATGGAATGATCTTAAATGTGCTATCGAGAGCGCATGATGATGGCTGTGCCGCGTTGGTAAGACTCATTCACAAATGTCATGCTAGCGATGCCGATAAAGCGAAACTACGGAAACGAGCCTTCGAGCTTTTCCGTGGCTTGGTCGAAGGGAAAATCCTTACGATCATTCCCGTTAATGAACGGAATGGAGCTTCGAAAGTGAGGCTAAACATCGATTTGCAAGAAGACTTCACGCTGAACCAAGCTCTCGCCACCTACCTTATAGAAGCTTTGCCACTTCTAGACGCAAACGATCCTTCGCACGTCCTAAATGTGATCTCCCTAGCAGAAGCAATCACCGAAGACCCATCGCAGATCATTCGCAAGCAGGTCGATAAAGCCAAAGACAAGCTCATAGCAAAACTGAAAGCGGAAGGTGTAGAATATGATGCAAGGATGGATGCCTTAGAGGAAGTGACGCACCCACAGCCGGGTAAAGAATTTATATATGCTACTTATAACGACTTTGTTATTGGAAACCCGTGGGCCCGCGAGGCGAGTGTAAAGCCAAAATCAATTGTCCGAGAGATTTATGAAGATTTCCGATCCTTCGAAGATTATATTAAACTATATGGCTTAGAAAAATCAGAGGCGATATTGTTACGGCATCTATCAGAAGTATATAAAATACTAGCACAAACTGTTCCGTCGCAATATCAAACTGAAGATATCATCGAGGCCACAGAATACTTGAAAGAGCTTATCACACATATCGACTCATCGATCATAGACGAATGGACGCTTTTGGCAGACGGCGGAAACACAGCGGAGCAAACTGTAAGCCGACTTCCTGCAATTTCAGTCACTGAGACGAAAGCGAACGCCTTCAAAGCTGGGCGTAAAGAAGTATTTCGCTTTCTCAAAGGACTTGCCGAAGGTAATTACTCAGACGCGTATAATATGGTAGAAACCGAGATCTCACTCGATGAGATGTCTGCTATCTTTGAAGACCATTATCAAAGCCATGGCGCAATAAGGCTAGACCCCGAAGCACGAAACAAACGCAATACAATCTTCTCCGCCTCTAGTGAAAAGAATCGTTGGCAGCTCGAACAAATTCTACTGGATGAAGAAGGCTTGAACGATTTTTCTATCAAATTCAACTTTGACTACAAGATTGTGGACGGTCTTTCTGTCTATTCTCTAAGGATTGTCGAGTTCGGAAGTTTCTCTGCCTAATCTTGCTGAGGTCCACGTTGTATAAATGGCTATCCACGGGACGGCAATCTGTTAGGCTAAGCGCATGAATCAGACTGGAACTACGTCGTGGATCTCTCCCCTAGCCCGCGCAGGCTATGCTGCCAAAGGCATTGTCTATGCAATCATAGGCGTGATGGCCCTATTGACCGCGTTTGGAAAAGGTGGAGACATTCTTGGTGCCTCGGGAGCCTTGAACGAAATTGCTAAGAAGCCCTTCGGTGCTGTCATGCTAGGTATCGTGGGCGTGGGGCTTCTCGCGTATTGCATCTATCGGCTGCTCTGCGTTTTTGTGGATGCAGAGAATGAAGGCGATGACAAATCCGGTTTAGCAAAACGCGCAGGTTACCTCGGCAGTGGCCTCGCTTATGGCGCTTTGAGTTTCACCGCATTTTCTGGATTTTTCGGCGGTGGCACGAGCAGCGGCGGTGGCGAGGAGCAAGCTGCGGCGAAGGCGATGTCTATACCAGGTGGGCACATTGCTGTAGGAATCATCGGTGCGGCCATTATCCTTGCGGGAATTTTCCAGTGGGTGAAAGCTTTCAAAGGAAGTTATAAGCGCAAATTTTCTCTCGACTCCATGGTCGCGAAACGCCGGGACCTCGTAAATCACACAGCGAAGGCAGGCCTCATCGCGCGCGGGATCGTTTTCCCAATTATTGGTGGCTTTCTAATTCACGCAGCACTGCAGTCAGATCCCTCCGAAGCGAAGGGCTTGGGTGAAGCACTTAAAGAACTCGCAGAACAAAGCTACGGCTGGATCTTGCTAGGAATTACAGCTGCTGGTTTACTATGCTACGGTGCCTACTGCGGCATCCTCGCTGTTTATGGTAATTTTGGCACAAATAACTGAGTGAATTCGAAAGGGTTTTCCGGTTTTCCTTATTGCAGCTCGCTTAACTAACGATTCTATGAAGATATCGATATAAAAATGTGGAGGTCGAAAAGTCGAATACGAGTGACATAGCGGTAATAGGAGGAGGTGCGGCTGGTTTTTTTACGGCAATTACAGTAGCTGAGCTTCATCCGGCTTCTAGGATCACAATCTACGAGAAAGGTAGTAATTGCTTATCTAAAGTAAAGATTTCCGGGGGTGGCCGCTGCAATGTTACTCATTCCTGCTTTGATCCAGCCCTTCTTTCCGGGCATTACCCTCGGGGCGCACGCGAGCTTCGAGGATGTTTCCATACATGGCAGGCCAGCGATACTGTAGATTGGTTTGCGGCACGGGGCGTGGAATTAAAGGCTGAAGCTGACGGGCGCATGTTCCCGGTGACGAATTCATCCCAAACAATTATTGATTGCTTCTCAGAAACAGCACGGAAATTAGGCGTCGAGATAAAGACAAACATCACTGTCAAAACGTTAGTGCGGGCTCCCGACGGGAAATTCGAGATCACTCTCAAAGATGGCACTCATCTCGAGGCGGACTATGTCTGCCTGACTTCTGGATCTTTAAAAGTCTCGCCTCTCGTAAAATGTATCGAAGCATTTGGACACACAATTGAGCCACTCGTGCCCTCGCTATTTTCAGTAAACGTAAAAAGTGAAATTCTCCAAGGTCTTGCCGGACTTTCCGTGCAGAATGCGAGTGTCAAGCTCATCCCAAAAAGTCCCATCCAGACTGGGCCACTTCTCATCACTCACAGAGGTCTCAGCGGCCCAGCGATCTTGCGGCTCTCCGCCTGGGAAGCTCGACGCTTCGCAGATGCCGGTTATCATACCGAAATTTCAGTCAACTGGCTCGGCAGTGCACAGCGGGCGGATTTACTAGGAAAATTCTCTGAAGTCCGGGCCTCATCGGGGAAATCTTTGCTAAAAAACCGCATCCCCATTGAGATCCCACGCCGGCTTTGGGAGCGGTTTCTACAAATTTCCGGTGTGGAGTCCGATACTCAGTGGTCTCAGCTGCCTAAAGATAAAGAGAATACCCTTCTATGCTTAATCCTTGATACCAATTTCGTAGTAGATGGAAAAACAACGAACAAAGACGAGTTTGTCACTTGCGGCGGGGTGAAGCGCAAAGAAGTCGATTTCAGATCCATGCAAAGTAAACTGGTGGAAGGACTCTACTTCGCAGGTGAGTGCCTCGATATCGATGGGATCACCGGCGGCTTCAATTTCCAAGCTGCTTGGACAACCGCAAGAATCGCAGGTTCTTCAATGGCATCAAAGGCCTCTAGGAGCGGCGGGTAGCGGCAATTTCCACGATCAAGCGATGAAGGATCAGCCGGTGATCTAGGCCCGTCGTGACAAGCTGTTGATCCGCTCGCTGCGTTTGCTCTAAAATGTGACGGAGGCCAGCTAAATTAAAATTCCGCGCGTTTCCCAAGGCAAGGAATATTGGGAACACATTCACGCCAGATCCATCCTTTTTCAGTGGCAGCCAAGACCTTTCCTCAGCAGGTAGTTTGTTGAGCGCACCCGAGAAACTGCCATAACTACCTGTCGGCGGCTTGATTTCCTCCATGATGAGCTTCGCCATAAACAAGTTTCGGACGACGTTAACAATCGAGGCGCGCATGATCCCGATGGCACTTTCTTCTGCCGCCAACTGCTCATCTACCAGCTGGATGGCACGCGTTACATTGCCCCTTTGAATGGCTTGGCCAGTCTCGAAAATTACTGCGGTTCGGCTCAGCGGAACCAGCTGCCGCACATCCTCCTCAGACACGATACGCCTCTCTTTCCCAAGGTATAAGTCCAGCTTTTCGAGTTCATTGGCAATCTGCTTTGATTGCTCACCGGCAAGCATAATGAAAAGTTCTAAAGCTTCAGGCTCAAATTCGAGGCCTAGCTCGTCCGCCCGCATCGCTACGGCCTGGCCCACCTCATCCTGCCACCCATCGCGGCTAGTGTCGATTTTATCAAAAACCGCGACCGCTGCTATCTTATTAAGCGCTTTCCAGAAAGCGCGCCGCTTATCGACCCTGTCTGCAGATAGCAGAAACTGAATCCCATCCGGCAAGCCGTTCTCCAACACCGCCTGCAGATTCTCAACTCCCGATTGCGTCCGGCCCGACTTTCCCGTCACATCATCACCGAGAAAATTTGCGTTTCGCAGCCAGACCACCTTTGCGCCCCCAAACATCGGCAAAGTCCCTAGCGATTGGACGGCTGCCGAGAGAATCTGGTAGGCACCCTCGGAATTGTCAGCGTTTCCGTCAATCGTCTCGTTGGTAAACCCATCGTCGACGCCTTTTGTCAGTAAGTTGAAGCATTTCAGAGCCTCCTCCCGCACCAATCCATCGTCTGTGCCCACAACTACGTGAACCTTAGCATCTTTCGTGGAAATTTTCTTCTTAGCGGGCACGCTGATATCTACCCGCATTGCACCGACTTCCCCACCATTTTTTCTGCAGAAATTCACAAATCTCCCCAAATCCAAACTTGAGGGCACTGCGCAGCCAATTTGGACGATTGGTTGATTGAAGGTTTTTTCAGCAGCCTCCGGCCATGAGAATAGCCGGGCATTTTTTCTGGATGTCAGAGTTGCTCCTCAGTCCCGGTGCCCGCACCGTTCCTTCATCGCGCCTCGTCCTCCAAAACACCTGCTCCGGCAATCGTCCAGACCTTTCCCGAATTTGGTATAAGAACTTTTGAGTATTGAACTTTGCATCACCACACCCCACATTCCCACCCCGCCGCAAACCACGGCACATATTTCATGGGTAAAAGTCTATTTCAGAAAGTTTGGGAATCACATCGTGTCGGCACTTTGGCAGATGGCCGCACGCAGCTCCTCATTGGCACCCATCTCATTCACGAAGTAACATCCCCGCAAGCTTTCGGTATGCTGCGCGAGCTTGGTCTAAAGGTGAAATTTCCGCAAAGGACCTTCGCGACTATTGACCACATCGTCCCCACCATCAATCAGGACCAGCCCGCAGATCCACTCGCCGCAGAAATGATCGATGCCATCCGCAAAAACTGCGACGACTTCGGCGTGACGTATTTCGATTTAAAATCGGGAAAACAAGGCATTGTCCATGTCGTAGGCCCCGAACAAGGCATCACCCAGCCAGGCACCACCATCGCATGTGGCGACTCACATACCGCCACCCACGGTGCCTTCGGGGCAATTGCTTTTGGCATCGGGACTAGCCAAGTGCGCGACGTTCTCGCAACGCAAACAATAGCACTGCAAGAGATGAAAGTCCGCCGAATCGAGGTAAATGGCGATCTACGGCCCGGCGTATACGCGAAGGATGTTATCTTACATATCATCCGGCTGTTGGGCGCAAATGGTGGGATCGGTTACGCCTATGAGTATGCCGGCGATGTCTTCGAGCGCATGTCCATGGAAGAGCGCATGACTGTTTGCAACATGTCCATCGAAGGTGGCGCACGCTGTGGATATGTAAATCCCGATGCGAAAACCGTAGCCTACCTGCAAGGCCGTCCTTACGTGGATAACGACAATTTTGATCAAACAGCAGCTCGCTGGCTTTCATTCGCCTCTGATGCTGATGCACATTTTGACGATATAGTGAAAATTGCCGCTGAAGAAATCGAGCCAACTGTCACTTGGGGAATTTCCCCAGACGCGGGTATTTCAATCACCGAAAGCATCCCAGATCCCTTGACTGCGGAAACTCCCGAGCAAAAAGCATCCATCGAAGAAGCACTGGCTTACATGAAGCTTCCTGCCGGAACTCCTATCCAAGGAGTGGAAATCGATGTCGCTTTCATCGGCTCATGCACAAATGGGCGCATTTCGGATTTCCGCGAAGTTGCCAAGTACATCAAGGGCCACAAAGTCGCTGCCAATGTCCAAGCCATCGCAGTTCCGGGCTCGCAAATTGTCGCAATCCAATGCGAGCAAGAAGGCCTCCCCGAAATTTTCCGCGAGGCTGGCTTCGAATGGCGCGCCGCGGGTTGCTCCATGTGCTTGGCAATGAATCCTGACAAACTCATCGGCGATCAACTTTGCGCCTCAAGCTCAAATCGGAATTTCAAAGGCCGCCAAGGCTCACCCACCGGCCGGACGATCCTTATGTCTCCCGTCATGGTCGCCGCAGCTGCTATCACCGGCAAAGTAACCGATGCACGCGAACTTTTTAACCTCGAAGCAGCTGCTGCGGTAGCTTAACACTGGACGTCTTGAACATCAGTAGCGCAAAGGCTTTACCCATCACTCCAGCCGAATTTCTGGAAGGAGAACTCTCCTCAGAAATTCGGCACGAATACGTTGATGGCCAGATCTATGCAATGTCTGGAGCGAGCGCGATTCATAATGAAATCTCTATGGATCTTGCCATGGCCTTGAAAAACCACCTCCGCGGCAGCCCTTGTCGGACCTTTATTGAGTCAGTTAAAGTAGAAGTCTCAGATCATTTAAGCTCCGCTTTTTACTATCCTGACGTCTTCGTAACCTGTGAGCCAGTGCAAAACGATTCTCATGTCATGCGTGCTCCCAAGTTGATAGCGGAAATTCTATCTCCTACGACAAAGCGTCACGACCGTGGCGAAAAGCTAGCAGCCTACAAACGCATACCCAGCGTTAAAGAAATCGTTCTTATCGAGCAAGAATGGCCGGAAATTTATGTAACTCGACGCAGTGATGGTTGGACGAAGCACCTTTATACACAGCTCGATTCGGCAATAACTCTTCAATCTGTAGATCTTACCTTGAAAGTATCTGAATTTTATCAGACGAACCCCTTCCCAGCCGACGTAGAACGTCCATTTTATCTTCGCTCTCGTGAAGACGGCTAACACCTCACCTAATCAAAAAAACAATGGCACTCGAACCTGTTACCCAAGTCTCTGGAAAAGGCGTTTTCATACCCGGCGCGGATATCGATACAGACCGCATTATCCCTGCGCGTTTTATGAAATGCGTCACTTTCGATGGCCTTGGTGAATACGCATTTTACGATGTCCGTTACAACTCAGATACCGGCGAAAAAACGGAACATCCGCTCAACGATCCTCGTTTTACCGATGCATCAATCCTTATCGCCGGCGTCAACTTCGGTTGTGGATCTTCCCGCGAGCACGCCCCTCAATCGCTCTCGAAATACGGCTTCAAAGCTGTCATCGCTGAGTCCTTCGCTGAAATTTTCTACGGAAACTCTACAACACTTGCGATACCCTGTGTGATCGCCTCAGCGCAAGATATTACCAAGCTCCGCAATGCCGTAGAAAGAGAACCAAATACGGAAATTTCGATCAATCTTGAGAAAATGATCGTCAGCATCTCGGATGGTAGCGAAATCCCTGTCACAATGCCTGAGTCCGCACGAGAAGCACTGATCTCCGGCCGCTGGGATCCCATCCAAGAACTCATCGACAATGATGCAGCGATTAATGAACGAGCTTCGGCACTTCATTACGTTTAGCGAACGCACTTTGCGCACGCGCTGAGACTTATGAAACTTTCAGCTACTCCCCCACCCGGCATCGGCCTGTTCGATATGGATGGGACTCTCCTCGCGTGGGATTGCCAGCTGTTGTTCCGCCATCACGTCATCAAAGCTGAGCCCTTCCGATGGCTCTCCGTCCCCTTATTTCTGCTTTTTCTCCCCTTCGCCAGTCTTATAGGGACCGAGGGAATGAAGCGCGTTTTCCACTCCTTTCTCTGGCGTATGCCACCTGCTACGCTCAAGGAACTCTCTCAATCCTTCGCGGCTAAGCTTCAAAAATCTTTCTACCCTGAAATTGTCGAGAAGGTAGAAACTCATAACAAAAATGGTGATCTCACTATACTCTCATCGGCCAGCCCGGAGTGTTATGCCTCAGAAGTCGGTAAACTGCTTGGTTTCGATCTCGCACTCGGCACAGTCCTTGAAAATACCTCCCTATTTCCAGACCTCACCAATCACAAAGGCTATGAAAAGGTCACCCGCCTTCGCAAGATCCTCCCGCCTAGCTATTTTGAAAACGATCAGCTGCGCAACGCCCATGCTTACACCGACAGCGTTGCCGACCTACCCATGACAACCATTTGCCAAAAAACAACTTTGGTAAATCCGTCTGAGTCCATGACTGATCTAGGCAAGAGAAGTGCTTGGGAAATCATCCGGCCAAATCGCCCCTGGTCATCGCCTAAGGAGAAAGCATGGCGCATTCTAATGCTGCTTTTTGCCATCGGCGATAACCCCGCAAAGCTGTAACGCAGGTTTCCACCATATGACCCGTTCATTCATTTACAGGACCGCAGCAATCATAGCTAGCGGGCTCATGATGGCCGCTCTAGTCCCTCCGTTTTCCTTTGCCACTCTCGCATGGCTCTGTCTGATCCCTCTCCTCATTGCACTTTGGACTTTACGTGGCAGACACCGGGCGAAACGTGGTTTCCTCATCGGCTATGCAGCGGGCGCTATCGGTTTTGGCATTCAAGTATCATGGCTGGGCACAGTGTCGTGGCTTGGCCCTATCGTTTTAGCCGGCTATCTCGCTTTATATATAGGCGCCTTCGGGGCCTTTGCTGCCACAATAGGGAATCCTTGGTTTCATAAGGAAGAATCTGCAGAAACCCCATTGCGCTCTCTATTTCTTGCCTTCACCCACGCAAGTGTATTTGCGGGCCTCGAATGGTTACGCGGTTGGCTCCTAACAGGATTTGGATGGAATGGACTCGGCGTTGCTTTTCATGATAGCCTCGTCATCTCTCAAGCTGCCGATCTCCTAGGAGTCGCGGGCCTAAGTCTTGTGCTCGTCTTCTTTCAGTGCGTTTTAGTCCAAACAGCTCACCGAATTTGGAAAACAGGACAAGATGGCATCCGCCGCCCGCGCTGGGATTTTGGCGTGGCAGCACTCAGCATCGGCATCCTGCTATGTTATGGAATTCTCAGAATCTCCGCCGAGAGCGGTAAAGATAGCATAGAACTCAAAGCTTTGCTCGTGCAGGTGAACATTCCCCAAGATGCCGGGCAGGTCCTTCTGGTCTGCCGAAAAAGTGCACATGGCCTATGAGGACGATACCATTTCTGCCCTGCAAACCTTAGCAGCGAAGGACGAAAAAATGCTGGAGAAAGCCATCGCAGAAGACGCGCCAGACTTAGATCTCGTCATGCCAGATTGGGTCCTTTGGCCAGAAACTTCACTTACCGGGCGCCTAATACGAGCCCCTTCTGGTGATTGGTCAGCATGGCGGCAAAATACAGATACAATTTCTCGCATCCGAGAAGCAGGCGATTTTTCACTTATCTACGGTCTTGTCGAAATCGAAGGCGAAACTCGTGATGGCGAACTCTTTCAAAAAGAAAAACCCAACTTCTATAACTCAATTGTCATTCAAGACCCTTCCGACAACCTCCAAACATTCCGGAAACGCCATTTAGTTATTTTTGGTGAAACAATACCCTTCGTCGATACCGTCCCATGGCTTAAACGCATTTACGAGTGGCAAGCAGGCACCGAATATTACGGCGCGTTCACCCCCGGGCCGTCCTTAGATCCCTTGCAGGTTGGTTTAAATGGGACAAAAGTCAGCATCATCCCGGCCGTTTGTTTCGAAGATACTGTCCCTAGACTTACCCGGAAATTCGTCCGGCCCGAGCCACAAATTATCGTAAACCTTACAAACGATGGCTGGTTCAAAACATCGCCAGCAGCCAATCAACATTTCGCCAACGCACGTTTCCGCGCGATCGAGTTACGCAGGCCCATGCTCCGCTGCGCAAATACCGGAGTATCTGCCGCCATCGATACCATCGGATCCACCATCCATCCAGACACTGGCAGCCTCCAAGAAATAAGAAACATAGATGGCTCACCTTTTGTCCGCGATCAGCTCCTCACCTCCGTGAAAATTCCTAAAAAACCCTCAACTTCCCTTTACGCTATCATTGGAGACTGGGGGATTATAGCCCTAAGCCTGTTCGGACTTATAAATACCGGCCTTTTCCGGCACCATGGCGCATCAAAAAAGTTCGCGTAATTTGCACGATCTGATTGCAAATCGCCTTTTCCCCTTGCTTTTGGCAAGCAGAATGCTTTTCTAGCCGTGGATGCGCTACTGCAGATGAACTCCAAAGATCTAACCCATCATTCACGGCGCTCAAAAAAATTCTCAACCTGCTAAATTTACTCTCATATGCTTCACATCCCAACTTCACTCGCAAATTCTTCTGATCAACCGAATGCCTCAGGCGCTATCTCCCGGCGCAAGGTTTTGAGCACACTCACAGCAACTTCCGCTGTAATCTGCGCTTCCTCGCTCCCTGCCACAGCTGGAATCTTCGGAAAATCGAATAATCTGCCTATCGTGAAAGTGAAATCTGGATCACGCGTGACTCGCGCAAAACAAAGCCAATCTGTCGGTGGCTTCCCAGCAGAATGGACTCGTCTTCATGGACAGAATGTTCAACAATATGCAGAGTATCTCAATTCTCTGAAGCTTCAGAATATCTCCGCACAAGACGTAATCTCCGCTCACGCCAAAAAGCGCGGCACTACCTGGAATATCCTTCCTCCTAGAAAATGGTGGACGCGCATGGGTTACACCCTCCGCGTGGTAGATCGTATCTCTTCGACCATGGACATCCCTGTCAAATCAGTCGTTTCCGCTTACCGCTGCCCAAGATACAACGCCCTATGCGGAGGTAAAAAACGTTCGTGGCACCAAGCAAACGTAGCACTCGATGTGCAATTCGAAACTCGTGCTCGCAACGTAACTCTTGCTGCGAGAAATCTCCGGGATCGCGGCCTCTTCAAAGGCGGCGTCGGAAGCTACTCGTCATTTACCCACGTCGACACACGTGGCCAGAACGTAAACTGGTAAAGGATTAGGCAAGTCCAATAAAAGCACTTAGCAAGTGCAATAAAAGTGCTGGGCGAGTAAAATAAGGAAGCATACTTCCTCTGTCCGTCATGCTATGATCCCTCATAAGATGACGTTCGCCACCAAGATTACGGTCGCAAGAATCTGCTTGGTTCCAGTCTTTGCAGTATTTGCTATCTCATATGGCTTATCTTCGGTTTCTGGACTTCCTCACGAGCGTGATCGCTGGATCGCTTTGTCAGTATTCATCGTAGCAGCTGCCTCGGATGGACTTGATGGCTGGATCGCACGGAAATTCCACCAAATCTCAAAATTAGGCGCTTTCTTAGACCCGATAGCAGATAAGCTGCTAGTTTTTACAGCACTCATTATCTTAACCATCTATCCATGGGGCCTGCATGATTGGAAAATCCCTCTTTGGTTCACTGGGTTTGTAATCCTACGAGATCTTGTAATCCTTTTTGGTATACGAATTCTCCAGAAAGTTCAAGGTTCTGTGCCCATCAGACCCCACTGGACGGGAAAAGCGTGCACCTTCAGCCTTTTCATCGTCCTTGCTTGGGTGATGCTTAAAGTTTTCCCCGTTGCGCCAACTTACATAGCAGCTGTAGCCACCATCTTTCTCATCTGGTCGCTCTTTGCCTATGTAAAGCAGGGGGTAGACATCCTTAAAAGAGCCACCGACTGACAACAACGGATCAATGAGATAACGGATTGTCTCCTGATGCATCACCGAGATGCGCATCCTCACTCGGTAGGAATTTCTTAAATCGCGTCTTATCAATCGCCTTCATATAGGCTTCGGAAGGAGAAATCAGACCTTCTCGCAATTTCGACCAAATCGATTCATCCATAAATTGCATTCCCTCGCTTTTGCCACCTGTAATTACGTCGTAGAGTTTTTGCGTAGCACCTTCTCGAATAATCGCAGCTACAGCTGGGGTGCCAAACATAATTTCGTGCACTGCTACTCGACCCGGCTTGTCAATGCGTTTGCACAGCAACTGCGCAACCACACCCCGCAAAGAAGCCGCCAGCATCGTCCTTACCTGAGATTGCTGATTTGCCGGAAAGACGTCGATAATCCGATCAACTGTTTTCCGTGCGTTGTTCGTATGCAATGTTCCGAAAACGAGAAGTCCGGTTTCAGCAGCGGTCAGAGCTAAGGAAATCGTCTCGAGATCTCGCATTTCCCCTACCAGAACAATATCTGCATCCTCACGAAGCGCAGCGCGGAGCCCGTCAGCAAATGAAGGAGTTTGAATGGGCACCTCCCTCTGAGTCAGAATCGACAACTTATTGCGATGCACAAATTCAATCGGTTCCTCAATCGTGATGATGTGCCGCGCGAAGTTCGTGTTAATATAATCAAGCAGTGCTGCCAAAGTCGTGGATTTCCCTGAGCCAGTAGGTCCGGTGACGAGAACCAGACCGGAACGCATGTGGCCGAATTCTTTGACAACTTCAGGCACCCCTAGGTCTTCCAATGGCACTATTTCCGTAGGAATTAATCGAAAAACCGCGGCCAAACCATGCTGCTGTTGAAGATAATTGCAGCGGAACCTAGATTCCTCATTCATCTCATAGGCAAAATCTAAATCGCCATTTTTGAGGTAAGCCTCAAAAGCACGCTCATCGCAAATTTCCGCCAACATCTCGCGGAATTCTTCCCCTTCGAGAATATCTTCCCCCTCAATCGGGCTTACGGAACCGTGCACCCGCACCTTCGGCGGCTGGCCCTCGGACAAATGAAGATCCGATCCCCCACTCGCAATCAGCTTCTCAAATAATGCATCTATCTTTGCCATGGTAAAATTTTGTTCCAAAAACCGCTGTGTGTATTCGCTTAGGACTGAAGAAATTCACGGATATTCTGTTTGTCTTCACCACGGTAAAGAAGCTCCTCCTGAGAAATTTTCCCGGAAGTATATAGCTTCTTAAGAGATTCATCCATCGTAATCATCCCTACGTGTTTACCAGTTTGCATCACTCCAGGTAGCATATACGTCTTCCCCTCGCGGATACAGTTGGCAACCGCCGCTGTGTTCACTAGCAACTCCACTGCGAGCACTCTTCCCTCTCCATCTATCGTCGGTATAAGCTGTTGAGAAAGAATTCCCCGCAGAGACTCGGAAACCATGATCCGAATTTGTTCGCGCTGATTAATTGGAAACACATCGAGAACCCGATCCAGCGTCCGCGGCGCGTTTCCAGTATGCAAAGTCCCAAGCACCAGATGTCCCGTTTCCGCTGCCGTTAGTGCTAGCTGGATCGTTTCCAAATCACGCATTTCGCCGACCATGATCACATCCGGATCCTCCCTCAACGCTCCTCGGAGTGCCCGCGCAAATGAATCGGTATGCTTATGCACCTCTCTTTGGTTCACGTGACAACCTTTAGACTCAAAAACATATTCAATGGGGTCCTCCAAAGTAAGAATATGATCCTCTCGATCCTGATTGATGAAATCCATGATCGCCGCCAACGTTGTCGACTTGCCGGACCCGACCGACCCCGTAATTAGAATTAAACCGTTTTGATAGCGTGTCAGTGGGACGATACTATCGATTGGGAGATTGATTTCTTCCATTGTCCGGAGCGTCGAGTTGATCACCCGAAACACCATATCGTAGCCCAATCTCTGCTTGACTACTGAAGCGCGATACCTGCCATCTGTCCCGATATAGGCGAAATCTATATCGCCCTTTTCCTGCAATCGCTCCCACTCATCATCTCCAAGGAACGATTTTGCCAAACGCTCTGTATCCGAAGCTTCCAAAGGCGGGTGATCCGGCCAAATCGGCGATAACTGCCCGTAGCGGCGCCATGCAGGTGGAAACGCTGTCGCTAAATGTAGATCAGAGCAATCATACTCTCGCCCAAGCTTCAAATACTCGTCTACGTGATCTAAAACTGTATGCTCTGACATCTTCTGCGGGGGAGACTATCCAATGCTTGTAGAAGTGTGCAAGGATTTCTCACAGCTCGCCCTAAGAGCTCGGAAGCTCTAGGCCGCCCTACAAAGGCTTGTTAACGACGCGAGCAGGTCGCGCGGCAGCACCGCCCCTGAGCTGGCTTTGGAAGTAATTTTTCACAAGCTTCGTCGCATACATCCGCATAAGCGGTTTCGCGCAGGCCGTAATTAATGCCAGTATACCAAATAAGAAATTCCGCTCCTTCTTTACCGCTTTGACGCGCTGGTTCCCAATTTTTGTAGAAGGTTGCTTACTTCCCCGTCCAAAGAGAAACTTCGAGAGAAATCCTAGAAGTAACGACCCGCCAACCCATTTCGTAGGCTCCTCGGAAATCGAACCTTTAATTCGCGTTGGCACATCAATTTTGCGCTTAAAAGCAGCCTTGGAAGCTGATAACTGGGCTCTCGCTGCCTCACTCTGGCGTATCAGCTCGGCGAGTTCGTGTTTGTTTTTGTTTGATTGAGCCATTCGCGGTCTTTTTCAAATTCTGCACGGGTTAAAGGAAATCCTGGCATGGAACCGTTTTTCACAAGCAGGAGGAGGATGACAGCGGCCAACACATGCAGGCCGCCAATGATAAGAGCAGAGTGCCACCAAACAAAAACGGGAATCAGAGTGAGTAAGCCAATGGCCCCAAGCATCAAAAAAATCCACGCAAAAAACAACGCCAAGACGGCTATAATGAGAAACACAATCTTCTGAATCCCCGCGCCAGCAGCATTCCCAAGCTCCAACTTGAGAATTTTGCTCCGCGTAGAGATCAAAGTCGCCAGCGCCTCCTTCCAGTTAGTTGGAAAGCCTTGGTCCGGCCCGGGCCGAAATTCATCGACAGTTGGCTCCACAACAACCGTTGTCGGTTCTTTCATCATATCATTTTAAACACTCCCTTATCGGGAACGCTCCCAACCCTTTTATCCGAAGGATTAAGATCCAAGAACAAGGCAGGGAGGAGCGAATCGTGAAACCTACTTCTTCGAAATCAGGCCAATCAAGAAGCCCACTCCTAGTGCGCCTAGAACTGCTTTGGAAGGGTTTTGGCGGATGTAGTCCTCAGCCGTCACGTGCAATTCCTTAGCTTTGGCGCTGGATTCGTCCCACTTTAACTGCGCCGATGCCTTCGCGGTCTGCGCCCTTTCGTTGGCAACTGTTTTGTAGTGCTCCGCTTTGCCAGTAGCTACTCCCTTGTAATACTCAGCTTTTTCGCTAGCCAATGTCTTATATTGACCTGCTTTCTCCGCCGCTGTTGCCTTCAGTGCATTAGCTGTCTCGATCGCTTTGTCCTTGATATTTGCCGCTTGTGCTCCGGTCGTGTCCTTAAAATCATCAGCAGCTGCACGAAGATCGCCAGCAGCGGCGGAAACAGATGGAGTAGTGTCAATTGGTGGATTATGCGGTGTGTTCGGGAATGGATTCTCGTTCATAAACTTAAAATTTGTTTGGTCAGAAGTAGGATAGCAGAAAGCGTTCCAGCGCCAGTTTTATACAAAACTCAGATATCCGCAAGATCGGTTTGAAACTGCATTTCTCCAGAAAGCTGATTCAAGCAACTACCTTCTGAGCTGCGCTTCGATACGCTCCAGACGCTCCTTCAACCCCGGCTGTTTCTCAATTTCGGAACTCACCTTCTTGCAGGCATGGATTACAGTGCCGTGATCCCTCCCACCAAAGGATTCCCCAATTTCCATCAAGGAATTATGGGTAAGACTTCTACTCAAAAACATCGCAATCTGCCGAGGAAATGCAATGCTCGCCGGGCGCCTCCGAGAAATCATATCCGCCAATCTCACATCAAATGTTTCGGCAACTACCCGCTGTATTCCATCAATCGTAACCTGCCTGCTCGCCTCCTCTTGAATGAAATCTCGGAGCAAATGCTCCACCTTCGCCACCGTCACATCCTCACCAGCGAGCGAGGCAAACGTTGCAACTCGCACGAGTGCACCCTCCAAACGCCGGACATTTGATTTGATGTTCTCCGCTAAGAATTCCAAGACGGCCTCATCTACAGTCACCTTCCATTCCAACGTTTTTCCCTTTAAAATAGCCATTCGAGTTTCCACCTGCGGCGGCTGCAACTCCACAGCTAAACCACATTCAAAACGCGAAATGAGCCTCGGCTCTACTGACTTGATTTCACACGCAGGCCGGTCGCTCGCCAGAATTACCTGATTCTTCCCGTCTAATAACGTATTGAACGTATGAAAAAATTCTTCCTGAGACCTCTCTTTGCCTTTCAAAAACTGAATATCATCAATTAACAACACATCGGTGCTTCGGTAACGCCTCCGAAACTTTTCGATATGGCCCTTACGGATAGCCTCAATAAACTCATTAATGAATTCCTCGCAGGTCAAAAACAGCACCCTCGTGTCCGGTTTCCTACGCAGAATCTCCTGACCAATCGCATGCAGCAAATGCGTTTTCCCCAGTCCTGTCCCTCCGTGAATGAAAAGCGGATTGTAGCCCACTGCCGATTTCGTCGCCACTGCATGGCAAGCTGCATGCGCAA
The DNA here is from genome assembly GCA_963849375.1 of uncultured Verrucomicrobiae bacterium. Classification (GTDB taxonomy): domain Bacteria; phylum Verrucomicrobiota; class Verrucomicrobiia; order Verrucomicrobiales; family Akkermansiaceae; genus Luteolibacter. The sequence goes on from CAWKHB010000001.1 coordinate 18,746, forward strand.
ATTGGCTATTATTACCAACGACGAAATTCTTAAACGTGAAACTCGTATTCAGCCCTGCTGCCTTGACTCGTTTCTTCACAATTTCCTCCGGAACCTCCACCCGCACACTCACAGGCATAATGGCACCGATCGGCCTGGGCCCATCCGCTTCCAATGCCGCCACTGAAATACTCACTTTGTGGGCACTTCCGCCAGACTTGGTCACTGCCTGCAAAAGCTCAGGGAGGTAGTTTGTCTCAATCCAAAACTGATGAATCTCTTCAGGAACTGAGAATTGCGCCTCTCCCTCCATCTCCCCCAACCAACGCGCACCGCCAAACCACCGCTGAAACGCATCCGCACCAATCGCTGCACCCAAAAACACCGATATATCTGACCAATTTACCTCACCATCCACCGGCGAAGACACACTCTCCCCAATAATACTCGAGTCGGAAAGTGCTTCAATTTGGTCATCTTTGGGGTCGTTCATGTTCTCGCTACTCCACAGCTATCAGACGGCTCTTTAACGAGGCCCGCCGCATCTGCAGTGCGGGGACAGTGAGCGAACTTTTTGAGTCGCGAAATCCATTTCCAAGCACACCCCCTTTACCCAAATTTTTTCTCGAAATTCCACAAGCGTTCCACGGGATAATTTTTAAAAAATCTTGACCAAATTATTGTTTAGGAAGCCTAAAGTAAATCGCCAACCGGAACCTGCATAACTCAGCAAGGCCTTATACAGTAAGCGTTCAGGCCAGTGACGGAACTGTAACTATTTTCACAACACGGTAAATCCATGCTTTTCCCTTATTTACAAAGTTGTGCAGCTGAAGTTTACTTTCAGGCGCGTTTTCATCACCTGCAAGTCCGGCAGATACCCGGCAAACTAAAGCCATTGCTACCCTACGCCAAAGGGCGGGGCGGACTCAGTCTGTATCTCCCTCCGCAGACCTCCAAACTGTCTCGGATTTTCGCTGTTTTGCCTCCCCTTGGAAGAGGAAATAGCCACAGCAGAAAGTGATAGCCGTCGTCAACGGCCAGGCCCAAGAATAATGATAGACGGAATCAATCCCATTCGCCGCCGCATTGAGCCGATACACCGGCAAGTCAGCCAACCATTGAAAAGGCCCGCCCGCCTTAATCCAGAACACCCAGAGATCTGTCCGTATCATCGCAGTTGTCAGCAAAGAAATCGCACAGCCGATAAAAAGCCCCTTGGCACTCCCCCTGCCAGCCAAGGCACAAAACATCAGCCCTAGCAGTGGGCCCATCGTATAAGCCGTCATACCAAACGCTAAGCCAATGATCGGAATACCCTCTCGAATCACGTTCAAAAGAAGAGTGAAACCCGTCAGCGCCAAGCCCCAGCCGATGATTAGGCCACGTGTTTTCACCAAAAGATTCATCTTCGAAAGCTGCTCTTCCGTCTTTTTCTCCGGAGAATAAATGGCCGAAAGCGTCGTCTGACTCAGCGCCGCTAGAATACTATCCAAACTCGAAATACATGCTGCGAAAATGCCTGCAAGCAACAGCCCACTCACACCCGGTGGAAGCTCCGTCACAATCCACATCGGGAAAATAAAATCCCGCTCCTTCACTAAAGGCACCTGACTTTCACCTACTGTCCCCACACCTGCACCCAGCAATTCCTGCTCCGCTACCGTAAACCCATTCTGCTGATACCAAACAAACAACGCCGCACCCACCATTAGCATCAAAAGTGTCAAAACCTGGCCAAATGAGCTCCAAATAAGCGCTTTCCCGGCTTCACGCGCATTTTTACAACAGAACATCCGCTGGGCATTCAACTGATCCACTCCAAACGCCGTCAAATTCTGGAAAGGCACCGCAAGCACCGCTACCCAAAACGTAAACTCCAGCTCCGAGCGTATCCCCCACGTGAAATCCCACGTTTTCAAACGCCCATACTCACCCGCTGTTTGCCAAAAGGCAGACCAGCCCCCATCCACGCCACTAACCAACCAAATCAAAGCCACCGAACCACCCACCGCAAACAGCAAAAACTGCATCACGTCTGTCCAGATTACCGTAGACATCCCACCCATCAGCGTCCACCCAATCGCAATTACCCCAATAATCAAAATGCTCCACTCAATCGGCAGCCCAGTCACAACTTTAAGCGGAATCGCCGCAACCAGCACCCTCACACTCTGCCCCAGCACACTCCCCAGCGTAAACATTACCGTTGCCAGCATCTTCACACTGCTCCCCAGCCGATTTCCCATATAATCATACGGGCTGTAAATCTCGTGCTCGTAATACACCTTCACAAACCACTTCGCGACCAAGAACCGCGCTAAAATCGACCCAATTCCCCACTGCAAATACGTAAAATCACCATCTAGCGCGAAAAGCATCCCCGGCACACCAATAAACGTCACCCCACTGATTTCCGTAGCGATGATGGATCCCGTAACCGCCCACCATGGCAGCGAACGCCCACCCAGAAAAAAATCTTTAATCGTCGCATTTTTCCCCTTCATCACATGCCCCACCCAAGTGGTCAGCAAAAGATAACCGATCAAAACTGCCCAATCCCAGCCCGTGAATTGTATGTGAACGGCACCCAAAGTCATGTGCGCAGGCTAGTTCCCACCGCAGCCGCTCCAAGCTCAAAAATAGCTGATACCAATTTGCTCGGCGAATCTTCCTTGCGAATGTCGCTTGTCCTTCCGCGTGCTGCCTTCTAGCTTCCTCCTATGAAAAAAACGCGGCAAGCCATCCCAAAGCTCGTAAAGGACGATCCTTGGCTTGAGCCGCAGGCAGAAGTGATCCGAGAAAGGATGAAACGCTTCGATGGCGTGCTTGCAGATATCCAAGCGCAGCATTCATCGCTGAAATCTTACGCAAACTCGCACCAAGACCTAGGCTTACAGTTTTCTCCTGAAAAAAATCAATGGACCGCCCGCGAATGGCTACCTGCTGCCCATGCCGTAAGCCTCATCGGGGATTTTAATAACTGGCAGCATCATGCAAATCCTCTCCAACGAGGTGAGAATGGCATTTGGGAGCTAAGCCTACCCGCCGAAGCCCTCACTCACGGACAAAACTTCAAACTACACATTCACGGTGCAGACGATTCTCGCCGCGATCGCCTACCAGCCACTCTCACCCGCGCAGTCCAAGACCCTAAAACCCACGATTTCGTCGGCCAAGTCTGGAATCCAGATACGCCTTACCAATGGCAGCATACCTACGTCCGTGATAGCAAAAAGGCCTTATATATCTATGAAAGCCATACCGGTATGGCCGGAGAAGAACCCCGCGTGCATACTTACCGCGAGTTTGCCGATCACATCCTTCCACGGATTTCCGAAGCTGGATACAATACCGTCCAGCTCATGGCCGTCCAAGAGCACCCCTACTACGGGTCTTTCGGTTACCATGTCTCATCCTTTTTTGCCGCCTGCTCCCGTTTCGGCACTCCGGACGACCTGAAATACCTCATCGATACCGCCCACGGCCTCGGCCTCGCCGTTTTGCTCGATATCGTCCACTCACACGCCGTCAAAAACATCGCGGAAGGCCTCAACAACTTAGACGGATCCGGCGGCCAATATTTTCACAACGGCGAGCGTGGAGAACATCCTCAATGGGACTCCAAAGTATTCGATTACAGCAAACCCGAAGTCCGCCGGTTTCTGCTTTCCAACGTGCGATACTGGCTAGAGGAATTCCACTTCGATGGGTTCCGCTTCGATGGAATTACCTCGATGCTCTACCACTCCCACGGCGATAGAGACTTTGGCGGCTACGATGATTATTTCGGCAATGATGCCAATGAAGATGCCATACTTTACCTGAAATTAGCCACCAAGCTTATTTCGGAAATCAACCCAGATGCCATAGTCATCGCCGAAGACATGTCCGGCATGCCCGGCCTATGCCGGCCAAATTCCGAAGGCGGCCTCGGCTTTACCCACCGCCTCGCCATGGGGATTCCAGATCATTGGATCAAAATCCTTAAAGAACAACGAGACGAAGAATGGGACGTCGGCCAATTGTGGGGCGTTCTTACGAACCGCCGCCAAGGCGAAGCCACCATCGCCTACGCGGAAAGCCACGATCAGGCCCTCGTCGGAGACAAAACCATCGCCTTCCGCCTGATGGATAAGGAAATGTATTTTCACATGGCCGAGGCGGACTCACACCCCGTCGTCGACCGTGGCATTGCCCTCCATAAAATCATCCGGCTCATGACTTTAGCCTTCGGAGGCGACGGCTGGCTGAATTTTATGGGCAACGAATTTGGCCACCCCGAATGGCTCGATTTCCCCCGCGAAGGCAACGATTGGTCCTATCATTACTGCCGCCGCCAATGGTCCCTAGTCGATAACCAAGATCTAAAATACAAATACCTCGCTCAGTGGGATAGAGATCTTCTCGAACTCGCCCAAAAGCACAAACTCCTCAAATCCGCTCCCGCCCAGCTCCTCCACCTCGATCACCAAAACAAGATCATCATCGCCGAGCGCGCAAACCTGATCTTCATCATAAATCTCTCTGCGGAAACATCAATCCCCGGCTACGGTGTCAAACCTCACAAAAAGAAAAACTTCCATCTACTGCTCGATAGCGATGCCCCGCGCTATGACGGCCATGCCCGCCAAGACCAAGATACCATTTTCGAACCTCAGAAAGACGGTCAAATCAAGTTTTACACCACCTCGCGCAGTGCCATGGTTCTTGGCTAAGCCCCCCGTCGCTTTCATTCAAAATTCCCGAAACCCCTCATGCGCACCCTCTTTTTACTACTGACTTTGATCCTCTCTGCCCTCCCCGCAATCGCGCAGGAAGAGTCGTCGGAGGCCCCTGCGATCGCTTCGCAGGAAAAAATCATCGTAATTCCCATCCGCGATCAAATTGCCCCGCCAGAGCTCTTCATCCTCCGTCGGGGACTAAAAACCGCCATCGAGGAAGGTGCTGACACCGTAATCTTGAACATGGAAACCCCCGGCGGCCGTCTCGACGTCACCTTCGACATGCTCAAAGCACTCGAAAAGTTTCCCGGAAAAACTGTCACATACATCAATAACGAAGCCATTTCCGCCGGGGCACTTATCTCAGCCGCTACAGATGAAATATGGTTTGCACCCACGGCCATCATCGGCGCCGCAGCCCCAGTTTCCGGCACCGGCGCGGAAATTGACGAGAGTATGAAGCAGAAAATCGTCTCCTACTTGAAAGCAAGAGTCCGCGCCATCTCTGCCGAAGACGAAAACCGCGCAATGGCTATTTCTGCCATGATCGATGCTGATTATGAACTGAAAATCGGCGATGAAGTCATCAAGCCAAAAGGCGAGCTGCTTTCACTTACAGCCAACGAAGCCCTCAGAGAATACGGTGATCCCGCCAAACCTCTCCTCGCAGCTGGCATTTCCCCCTCTCTAGCTGACCTTACTGAAACCTTAATGAACGGGGCAGACTACACCGTCACCGAACTCGAAATCACTTGGTCTGAGAAAGTAGCGCAATACCTCACCGGCCTTGCACCCGCCCTACTCGCCATCGGCCTAGTCCTAGTCTTTATCGAATTCAAAACACCCGGCTTTGGCATCTTCGGCATCGGTGGCGGCCTCATGCTCGCCATCGTGTTCTTCGGCCACAACGCAGCTGGCCTCTCAGGCCACGAAGCCGCGCTTTTCTTTTTCATCGGCTTCGCCCTCGTAATCATCGATGTCTTCTTCATCCCCGGCTTCTTCGTTCTAGCCATTCCCGGAGCAATTCTCATGCTCGGCTCGCTTCTCTGGGGCATGTCGGATATCTGGCCGGATCAACCCATCGAATGGGACTCCGGCTTCCTATACCGCCCACTTTTTAATCTCATCTCCGGCCTCGGCGGTGCCATTCTCATCTTCGCAATGCTCCTACGCTTCATGCCACGCGGTGGCCTATGGGGCCGGATGGTCCTCGAAAATGCTATCGCTGGAGAAACAACTCTGGCCTCCACCGCACGCCGTGCGCCCTCACTCATCGGCGCTACCGGACACGCCGTCACCGCCCTTTTCCCTTCCGGCCAAGTCGAAATCAGCGGCAAGCGCTACGATGCCAAACTCGCCCTTGGCACCGCCCCTCCCGGCACTTCCGTCAGAGTCATTTCCGCTGGCGAATTCGATCTCGTCGTCGAGGCTGTCTGAAGTTACCTCCCTTTTTCCCCCTCTCCCTTTCATGACTCTCATCATTTTACTCTTCTCCATCGGGTTGGCACTTCTCGTCCTTGAGGTCATGATTCCAGGCGGAATTCTCGGCCTCGCAGGTGGAGTTTTACTTTTTATAGGCTGCATTTTTTCCTTCGTGCGCCTCGGCACCACCGAAGGCCTCATCGCCATCTGCATCGCTCTGGCCGCCGCAGCCATCGTCTTCTATATTCAATTTAAAATCCTCCCCAACACCCCCTACGGTCAGAAATTTTTTCTAAAACGCCAAATTGGCGGCTCATCCGTAATTTTAACCGCAGAAGCACAAGATTTGATTGGCAAAACCGCCATAGCAGTCACCGTCCTCTCACCTAGCGGCTACGTTACGGTATCTGGAAAACGCTACGAAGCCCAATCCCAGTCCGGCCAGATCGCCCCGAATACCGAACTCGAAGTCACCGCCACCAATTCCTTTCAACTCTCCGTCAGACTCAAAAGTTAATCCACCATGCTAGATCTCAGCACCATCCTACTCATCATCCTCGGCATTGTTTTCCTTGTCGTCGCATTCATCGTCCTTTCCTTCTTCAGCGTTTGGCTGCGTGCATGGCTCGCCGGTGCCTATGTCGGCTTTTCAGACCTTATCGCCATGCGCCTCCGTCAGGTCCCCTACGGACCTATTGTAGATTCTCGCATCACCGCCAAAAAAGCAGGAATCGAGATCGATATCGACGAAATAGAAGCCCATTTCCTCGCCGGTGGTAACGTATTGCCCACCATTCAAGCTCTCATCGCCGCCCGAAAAGCCGGCATCGAACTTGAGTGGGATCGCGCATGCGCTATTGATCTTGCTACCAAAGGTTCCGAAAAATCTGTCGTTGAAGCCGTCCGCACCTCAGTCGACCCAAAAGTCATTGATTGCCCTGCCTCTTCCTCGGGCCGCACTACTATCGACGGCGTATCCAAAGACGGCATCCAAGTGAAAGTCCGTGCCCGTGTCACCGTCCGCACAAACCTCGACCGCTTCGTAGGCGGTGCCAAAGAAGAAACCATCATCGCCCGGGTCGGTGAGGGCATCGTCACCACCATCGGCTCCGCAGATACCTATAAAGTTGTCCTAGAAAGCCCTGATTCCATCTCCAAAGTCGTTCTTGCCCGCGGCCTCGACGTCGGCACCGCGTTCGAGATTCTCTCCATCGATATCGCAGATGTAGATGTAGGCGAAAACGTCGGCGCTCAGCTCCAAGAAGCACAGGCCGAGGCAAATAAAAATATGGCACAGGCCGAGGCAGAAATCCGCCGCGCAGCTGCTGTCGCCCTTGAGCAAGAAATGGTAGCCAAAGTCGCCGAGATGAAAGCCAAAGTCGTCGAAGCCGAGGCCCAAGTCCCACTTGCCCTCGCCGAAGCCTTCCGCTCCGGAAACCTCGGCGTAATGGATTACTACCGCATGGAAAATATCAAGTCCGATACCGATATGCGCGATTCCATCTCAAAAGACAAATAAGATCATGCCCCTCCGCGCACCATCGCTGCACGGAGGCATGAAATCCGGCCACTGCATTTTCATATCTACTTGACACAACTGCCAAATCCGCCAGTTTCCTCGCCCCGCGCGTTGGTACGTGTGGCAACTACCCTATTCCCATGAAAAAGGATCTACATCCCCAATACAATCCAGTCGTCTTCGTTGACATGACTACTGGCACTCGCTTCATCACGCGCTCCACGAAAACTTCCGAGAAAAAGGAAACCATCGATGGTGTAGAGCACTCCGTGATTTCCGCCGGCATCACCTCGGATTCTCATCCGTTCTTCACTGGCCAGAAACAATTCGTCGATACCGAAGGACGCATCGACAAATTCCAAAAGCGCTTCGGCACCGTCCGCCGCGCTTCCAAGCCAAAAGTTGGCTGAAGCACCCAACGGGAATCTCCCCGTTTCCTCAAAACGACGCTCCCATACGGATCGTCGTTTTTTTGCGCCATAAAATAAAGACCGCTTCCCAAACCACTGGTCTTCCCCTACTTTTTTAAAGATTTTATATGTTAGCGAAGCGAATCATCCCCTGCCTAGATGTCACCAACGGCAGAGTCGTCAAAGGCGTCAATTTCGTAGATCTCATCGATGCCGGAGACCCGGTGGAAAGCGCCATCGCCTACAACGAACAGGAAGCCGATGAGCTCGTCTTTCTTGACATCACCGCCTCCTCAGATGCCCGCGATACCATGGTTGACGTCGTCCGGCGGACCGCGAAACAGTGCTTCATTCCGCTCACTGTAGGCGGCGGCATCCGCTCCGTAGCCAACATGCATACCATGCTGCAGGCCGGTGCCGATAAAGTAGGCATCAATACCTCAGCCGTCTCAAATCCAGACCTCGTCAACGAGGGCGCCAAAGCCTTTGGTAGCCAATGCATCGTCGTCGCCATCGATGCAAAACGCGAAGGCCCCGGAAAATGGGGAGTCTATACACACGGCGGCCGCACCTCAGTAGGATTGGACGCCGTCGAATGGGCAAAAGAAGTATGGCGCAGGGGTGCTGGCGAGATCCTCCTCACCTCCATGGATGCCGATGGCACACAGGCCGGTTATGATTGTGAACTCACCGCCGCGATTTCCAGTGCCGTCGGAATTCCCGTCATCGCATCTGGCGGGGCCGGAAATCTCGATCACATGGTCGAAGTCCTAGAAACTGGCAAAGCCGATGCCGTTCTCGCTGCCTCCATCTTCCACTTCGGCACCCATACCGTAGGCGAAGCAAAAGCACATTTCGCAAAAAACGGCGTCCCTGTCCGCCCCCAACTATCACGACCTAAACAAAAAGCTGACCCATCAATCCAAAGTTCAAAAAAACTTGAACATTGAAAGATATTCGACAGCATCCTCTCGTGGATTTACCCACTCCAAAGCCCCTTTCCGGCCTCGATCCTATTCAGCAGCAGGTCGTGGCCTTCTTCGTCGATGGCGTCCGTGTCATCGGCCTGCCCCCATCTATCGGTGAAATCTATGGCGTCCTATACATCACCCAAAACCCCCTTTCCTTGGACGATCTCGTCCGTCTCCTCGCGATCTCCAAAGGCTCTGCAAGTCAGGGCTTGCGCACTCTAAAAACACTTGGTGCCGTCAGGGAAATTCGTCCTGATAACGGTCGGAAAACGTATTATGAACCAGCCGTTGAGCTCAAAAAACTTGTTGGCGGCTTTATTCGCGAACAAATCCGGCCCCACATGGACAGCGGCATGTCGAAGATCCATTCTCTCTCATCCTCAGCTGAAAATATCGAGGACCATACCTCTAGAGAATTTCTAGTCGACCGCTTAGACCGCCTCGAGACCTGGATGAAACAAGGGAAAACCATCCTTCCAATCCTTCAAAAACTTCTTGGCCAATGAACTTACCGAACTCCGATGACAGACAGTGGTTCTGCGTCCGCGCCCAAACGAAGCGAGAGCACATTGCCGCAGGACACCTGAGCTCCCTCGAAGGCGTAGAAGTTTTCTGCCCTCGCATCCGCTATCGCAAAGCCACACGAAGAGGTAAGGTATGGTGGCTAGAACCACTATTTCCCGGCTATCTGCTAGCGAAATTCGATCTAAAGGAAATGGAACGCGCCGTCACTTTTTGCCAAGGGATCCGTGGCCTCGTTCGCTTCGGTTCTGAAATCCCCAACGTCCCCCATGCTTTCGTCGAGACTTTGATGGAACAAGTCGCCGCCAAATTAGACGACGAAGGTTGCATCGCAGTTTCCCCTTCCATCACTGAAGGTGACGAGGTAGAAGTAGCTGATGGACCTTTCCGTGGCATGACAGGTGTCGTCCAATCCATTGCGCCCGCTACCGAAAGAGTCCGCATTCTCCTAGAATTTCTTGGTGAAACACAACCTGTAAACATGGATCTCTTCTCCATCCTGCTTCCCTCAAAACCCATTCCGAATCTGGATCCGTAACTCTCATAAAAAGTTTGTTCATTTTTTATTGAACTTTAACACGTCTTACCTCTCCCTATCGTTCGTTCATGCCTTCGCGGCTCCCCCATAGCACCGACAATCCCTCACAGGTTTTTCCTTTCAAATGAAAAGAAATCGACCAAGGGCGGTAGCGTCAGGCAAATTCCGTAGAAGCCGCCAAATCCAAACATACCTGTTAGATTGGCAAAATTTCTTATAGTTGGTGCAGGGTTTTCAGGAATTGTCGCAGCTCATCAATTATCTCTAGCTGGCCATTCTTGCACAATCGTCGATAAACGCAACCACCTCGCTGGAAACGCCCACGACTCCTACGATAAAGCTGGCGTCCTCACACACAATTACGGCCCACATTATTTTAGGACAAATTCGGAACTCATCCGCACCTACCTTTCCAAATTCACCGATTGGCTCCCTACTGAATATACCATCAAATCCTACACAGAAGGGCGCTTTTGGTCATTTCCTATCAATTTAAACACCTACGAAGAACTTATTGGCCAGCCTGCCAATACCAAAGATTTCCTCGCTTACCTCGCAAAAGTTCGCCACGACATCCCTTCCCCTAAAAATTCTGAGGAAGTAATTCTCTCGAAAGTCGGCTCCCGTCTCTACGAACTATTTTTCGAAGGCTACACACAAAAACAATGGAATCGGCACCCGCGCGAACTCGATCCCTCCGTCTGCGCCCGCATCCCCATCCGCACAAACCGTGACGACCGCTACTTAGCTGAAGAGTTCCAAGCTTTGCCCAAAAAGGGATACACCCATCTCCTAGAAAATATCCTAGCAGCCTCACCGAATGTCTCACTCCACCTCGGTGTCGATTTTCACGAGGCAAAGCAAAAATTCCCTCACCAGCACCTTATCTTCACCGGCCCTATCGACGAATTTTACGAAAGGAAGTTCGGCGCCCTTCCCTACCGCTCTCTGCGCTTTGAAAACGAATCGTTCAGCGCCCAGCAACTTGAAAAACTTCAGACATCATCTTCGAAACCCGGTTTCTGGCAGCCACATCTACAGGTTAATTACCCCAGCCCAAACGACGCCCACACCCGCATCGTAGAAATCAAACACGCTACCCGCCAAAACATCGACACCACCACCATCGTCCGCGAGTATCCAGATGAGTGGTCCGTAAATAAAGAGCCATACTACCCCGTCCCCGCGCCAGATGCAGCTACGGCCTATAAAAAATATGCTCAACTCGCAAAATTAGAGAAAAACACCTCTTTCATCGGACGCCTAGCCACCTACCGCTACTATAACATGGATCAAGTCACCGGAATGGCTCTCTCAACTTCCCAAAAACTCATCCAACGCTACGCATAGCAAAGATTTTCCCCATTTCCTCACTCCCATTATGGAAATCTCCAGCGTCGCCGCCATCGCGAACGCCCTGAATACAGCCTCAATCCGCTACCTAGTCGTCGGCGGCTTGGCTGTAAATGCCCACGGATACCAAAGGTTCACCAGCGATCTCGATCTCGTGATCCAGCTCGTCCCAGACAATATCCATGCCGCCCTCAAATGCCTTAGCGAAATCGGCTTTCAACCACTCATACCTATCACCTCCGAAGAATTCGCGGACGCGGAAAATCGCAAGCGCTGGAAGGACGAGAAAGAAATGTTCGTCCTCAACCTATTCAGCGGGCAACACCGCCGCACTCCCATCGATATCTTCATCACCGAGCCCTTCGATTTCATGCCCGAGTGGCAGGCTGCAACCCATATTCAGATCGACGAATTAACGAACCTCCCCGTCGTCCGCCTCGAAACGCTCCTTGAAATGAAGCGAACTGTGGGCCGCGCAAAAGACATGCTCGATATCGAGCACCTTCAACGCTTAAATCCTTACCGCGATGCCACCAAGCATACTCAATAGTCAAAGCCCATGGTTCTGGAGCACCTCCGAGGGCGCGGAACTCTGCAATCTCCTCGTCGGCTTCGAGTCGAGCTTTCAAGAAAAACTCGCTTGGCTCGAAGAAGCTGAAAGCCTGTCCATCGCCATCCATTCACGGCCTTCAAAAGCCCCTACAAAACCTGCGCTCAACCGCTAAAGTCCCGCCTTTCACCTTTCGGTATCTATGTCTCTAGGTAAAATCTTCATCACCGGCCATCGCGGAATGGTCGGCTCAGCCCTCGTCCGCAAAGCCAAATCCGAAGGTTTCCCCATCCTTACAGCTACCCGCTCGGAGCTCGACCTAACTTCCCAAGCCGATGTCTTCAGCTATCTTGCCGAAAACAAGCCCGGGACGGTCATCATCGCTGCTGCCAAAGTCGGCGGCATCCATGCGAACTCCACCTACCCTGCCGATTTCCTCTACGAAAACCTCGCTATCGCCGCAAATCTCATCGAAGGCGCACGGCGGGCAAACATACAACGCGTTCTCTTCTTAGGCTCCTCCTGTATCTATCCAAAGCACGCACCCCAGCCCATGCCTGAGGACTGCCTGCTAGAATCCTCCCTTGAGCCCACAAACGAAGCCTACGCCATCGCAAAAATCGCCGGGCTAAAAATGTGTCAGCATTACCGTGCCCAACACGGCCTGCTTTACCATTCCGCCATGCCAACGAACCTCTACGGCCCCGGCGACAACTACCACGGCGCTAATTCCCATGTAATTCCCGCCCTCATCCGGCGCATCCATGAGGCCAAAGAAGTAAATGATCCCTCCGTCACCATCTGGGGCACCGGAACCCCCTACCGCGAGTTTCTCCACACAGATGACCTCGCAGCTGCTTGTTTTCACCTCCTAAAACTCGAAAACCCACCCGATTGGGTGAACGTCGGCACCGGAACTGATCTCACCATCCTCGAACTCGCAAAAACCATCGCCAAAACCATTGAATACCCCGGCGAAATCCTTACAGATCCCTCGAAACCAGATGGCACACCAAAAAAACTTCTAGATATCTCCACCATCCAAAACACTGGCTGGAAACCCAAAGTCGCCTTCGAAACCGGCCTAAAAGAAGCCTACCAAGATTTCTTAAGCTCCCTCGAATCCGGCGCTCTTCGCCAGTAGCCGCGAACTTGCCCCAATAGCTCACCCCACACATTTCCCCCAATCCCATTTTTATGAAAAAAGCTCTCATCACCGGTATAACAGGCCAAGACGGCTCCTACCTTGCCGAATTTCTCCTCGAAAAAGGCTATGAAGTCCACGGCATCAAACGCCGTGCCTCCCTATTCAATACCCAACGGGTCGATCACATCTACGAAGACCCCCAGGTAGAAGACTCCAGATTCCGCCTGCATTACGGCGATCTTACAGACTCATCAAATCTCACCCGCATCATCTCCGAAGTGCAGCCAGATGAAGTCTACAACCTCGGCGCACAATCGCACGTCGCTGTCTCTTTCGAAGCACCAGAATACACGGCAGACGTCGATGCCATGGGCACCCTCCGCCTGCTAGAAGCCATCCGCTTCCTCGGCTTAGAGAAAAAAACAAAGTTTTACCAAGCCTCCACCTCAGAGCTCTACGGCCTCGTCCAAGAAATCCCGCAAAAGGAAACCACACCCTTCCACCCGCGTTCCCCTTACGCAGTTGCGAAAATGTATGCCTACTGGATCACAGTAAATTACCGCGAGTCCTACGGAATGTATGCCTGCAACGGCATCCTGTTTAACCATGAGTCCCCGCGCCGCGGCGAAACTTTCGTCACCCGGAAAATTACTCGCGCCCTCTCCAACATCGCCTACGGCCTCGAAGAATGCCTATACCTCGGTAACATGGATGCCCTGCGCGATTGGGGCCACGCCAAAGACTACGTCCGCATGCAATGGATGATGCTCCAGCAGGACAGTCCTGACGATTTCGTAATCGCTACCGGAAAACAAATCTCCGTCCGGGATTTCGTCCGCATCTCCGCCAAGGAAGTCGGCATCGAACTCGAATTCTCAGGCAAAGACCTCGACGAAATTGCCACTGTCACGAAAGTCGATGCCGCCCTAGCACCTTCCATCCAAGTCGGTGATGTCATCGTCCGCGTAGATCCACGCTACTTCCGCCCCGCCGAAGTCGAAACTCTTCTCGGAGACCCCACAAAAGCCAAAGAAGTGCTCGGTTGGGTCCCTGAAATCACCGTCGAGGAAATGTGCGCAGAAATGGTCGCCGCTGATCTCGAAACCGCAAAACGCCACGCCCTCCTCACCTCCCACGGCCACCACATCAGCGTTTCCAAAGAGTGAAATCTCGCTGGAAACATTCTCGTCCGTGCCCAAAGCATGCCCAGCATTCCAGTATCAACCGCCAACGTCATTGGCCTACCCGTCGCCCTCACAGATTACGTCGGCGCAGTAGATTGGATTCTTGAAAAGGCCACCCTCGCCGATCAAGCATACGCTTTCGAGGCCGCCAACACTCACGTCGCCGCCCTCGCCAGAAAGGATCAAAGGTTTGGCGCTGCCATCCGCAAGTTTGATTTCATCGCCCCCGACGGCATGCCCCTCGTTTGGGCCGCAAATGCACAACTACCGCAAGACCAGCGCCTAAAAGATCGGATCTACGGCCCGACTTTGATGCTCAAAACGATTGAAGCTACTCATCGCCAAAGTTCCTCGTGCAGCCACTTCCTCCTCGGGGGAAAACAGGAAACTCTCGAAAAACTCGAAAATACGTTCACTCAGCAATACCCCAACGCAACCATCGCAGGCACCTATTCCCCGCCCTTCGGCACATGGCCAGACGATGAAAACCAACAGATTTTCCGCAAAATCCGCGAATCCGGCGCAACTCTCATCTGGGTCGGCCTAGGCTGCCCAAAGCAAGAGCAGTGGATCGCTGAAAACAAAACCGAACTCCCACCCGGCGTCTACTTTGGCATCGGTGCCGCCTTCGCTTTTCACGCCGGAGAGGTCAAACAAGCTCCCAGTTTTTTCCAAAAGAACGGCCTCGAATGGGCCTACCGCCTAGCCATGGA
This sequence comes from uncultured Verrucomicrobiae bacterium, assembly GCA_963849375.1. Lineage (GTDB taxonomy): Bacteria > Verrucomicrobiota > Verrucomicrobiia > Verrucomicrobiales > Akkermansiaceae > Luteolibacter. Next base: position 33,778 of record CAWKHB010000001.1, read on the forward strand.
ACCCAAACGGCTTTTCAAAAGATATTGCATCTACAACAGCTTGTTTCTCTACTACCTAGCAAAAGATAAGCTCCGCTAAATCCAATTTTATGAAAATTTCCTCCATTTGCTGCCTCGGTGCCGGTTACGTCGGTGGCCCCACCATGGCTATGATCGCCGCAAAATGCCCTGACATCCAAGTCACCGTTTGCGATATGAATGAAGCGCGCATCGATGCTTGGAAATCTGACACACTTCCCGTCTACGAGCCCGGCCTCAAAGAAGTTGTCGAGAATTCACGCGGAAAAAACCTCCACTTCACCACAGACATCAAACCTGCAATTGCTGGCGCAGATCTCATCTTCGTCTGTGTTGGCACCCCAACGAAGTCCTACGGAATCGGTGCCGGCCGCGCTGCAGACCTCCGCTACATCGAGTCCGCCGCCCGCCTCATCGCAGAAGTTTCTGAAGGGAACAAAATCATCGTCGAGAAATCCACCATCCCCGTAAAAACTGCCACAGCGATTCAAACGATCCTCGCCGCTAACAATCATTCCGCCGCCACCTTCCAAGTCCTATCAAACCCTGAATTCCTCGCCGAGGGAACTGCCGTAGCGGATATGGAAAACCCGGATCGCATCCTCATCGGCGGAGAAGAAACTCCGGAAGGACAAGAAGCACTCGAAGCACTCGTCTCAGTCTATGCAAATTGGGTTCCACGCGAAAGAATCATTACCACCAATCTTTGGTCCTCCGAGTTATCAAAACTAGTCGCCAACGCCTTCCTCGCTCAGCGCATCTCCTCCATCAATTCCATCTCCGCCCTTCTGCGAGGCCACCGGTGCTGATGTCGATGAAGTAGCCCGTGCCATCGGCAGCGATAGCCGCATCGGACCCAAATTTCTCCGCTCTTCCGTCGGCTTCGGAGGCTCCTGTTTCCAAAAAGACATCCTCAATCTCGTCTACCTCTGCGAATCCTTTGGCCTTCCTGAAGCCGCTGATTACTGGCGCTCCGTCGTCACGATGAACGATTGGCAGAAATCTCGCTTCGTCGAAAAAATCGTCCGAACCCTCTTCAACACCGTCTCTGGAAAACGCGTCGCCATCCTCGGCTTTGCCTTCAAAAAGGACACCAACGACACCCGCGAATCTGCCGCCATCAATATCGTCCGCGATCTCGTTGCCGAAAATGCCCATGTAGTCATCTACGATCCCCGCGTATCGGAAAAAACCATCCACCGAGACCTTCTCGAAGTCGGCGTCCCTCAAGATATCATCAATTTCAACATCGAAATCGCCCCAGATCCCTACGCCGCCGCGAAGGACGCCCATGCCCTCGCAACCCTCACGGAATGGGATGAATTCCGCGATCTAGACCTCCCACGCATCTATGATCTCATGCTGAAACCTGCCTTCGTTTTCGATGGACGCGCCATCCTACCCGTGAAAGCACTCGCCGAGCACGGCTTCGAAGCCTTTATCATCGGTAAAGGCTAAGAAACTCACTTCCAATGAGTGCGCAAGCTCCCAGACTCACACCCTCCTTCGCAGACCAGATCAAGGAAGCACTCGCTCCTTCAGATCCAGCCTTCGCTTACGTTTTCGGCTCATACGGCACCTCTTCTCAGCATCCTAATAGCGATTTGGACATCGCTTTCATGCCACGCGCAATAATACCGCCCCTAACTGTCTTCAATACTGCCAACGCCCTTTCCACGTCCCTACATATCGAGGTCGATCTCGTGGATCTCACCCACGCCTCCACCGTATTTCGCAAAGAAGTTTACCGCACTGGAACACCCTTCATCATCGCTGATCCATTTGCTCTCAGTGAATTTGAAATGTATACCCTTTCGGCCTACGCGCGTCTGAATGAAGAACGCCAACGCATCCTTTTTAAGTGATAGATGACGTCGACATAAACAAGGCCGCCATCATTCGTCGGTGCCTCACTCGTATACGTGAAGAAACAGCTGACGGACCTTCCTCACTCGAAAACATCACCATTCAAGATGCAGTGACATTGAACCTACTTCGTGCTTGCGAGGCTTCGATTGAGCTAGCCATGCACCGTGTAGTAGTTGGTAAACTAGGTGTGCCCCAGTCCAGCCGAAATGCCTTCCAGCTGCTCTCCGAATCTTCCGCCATCACTGAACCATGTTCGAATTCAATGAGCAACATGGTGGGTTTCCGTAACATCGCACTCCACAGCGACCAGGAGATCGAAACGCCCATCCTCAACGCGATTATCTTCTCTCACCTCACTAACTTCGAAAATTTCCTTTCCGAACTCGCCCTGTAGACCAAGTTTCCACTTAGGCATACTGCAGCAAATCATGTCCCAATAAAGAACCTCAGGAGTTTTACTCGATTACCTCCAAATCTGTCCACGAGGACTACCACTCTAAGCGACTTTCACCGCAGCTACATCCACTATGGCGTCAAACATCCATACCGAGTTTCACCGTTTTCTCACCAAGGAAAATAAAGAATCTCTCCTCCAGCAAAAGGGCCTCACCATCTGGATGTCTGGCCTCTCCGGCTCGGGAAAATCCACCATCGCCAACGCAGCTGAACGCATCCTTCACCAACAAGGCCGTTTCACCATCATTCTCGACGGCGATAATATACGCTCTGGCCTCAACGCAAATCTCTCTTTCTCCTACGAAGATCGCCTAGAAAACATCCGCCGCATCGCAGAAATGGCGAAAATTCTAACCGCCAACGGCGTCATTGTCTTCGTCTCCGCCATCACTCCTCGTAGCGACCTACGCGACTTAGCCCGTGGCATCGTCGGCGAGGAAAACCTCCTCGAAGTCTACGTCAAAGCCTCTTTCGCCGCTTGCCAAGAGCGCGATGTCAAAGGCCTCTACGCCAAAGCCGCCAAAGGCGAAATCCCAAATTTCTCCGGTCAAACAAGCACCTTCGAACCCCCTCACTCCAGCGACTTAATTCTGGATACCGAAAGCCTTTCCATCGCAGATGCCGCCTCCGAACTCATCGAATGCATCATATCGGAAACCAAAAGACCGTTGATACCTTAGTAAGTTGCCCAAATTACTAATAATTGGTTGACTCGCCTTAAAACTTTGTCCTAGTCTCCGCCCCCGCGTGCTAGCTCACGCGCTGAACCACCCCTTTTATGCCGAACTATCACCTCTCACATCTCGACCAACTCGAAGCAGAGGCCATCTTCATCCTGCGCGAGACAGCTGCGCAATTCCAAAACCCAGCGCTGCTCTTCTCAGGCGGCAAGGACTCAATCGTCATGGCGTGGCTGGCTAAAAAGGCTTTCTGGCCAGCAAAACCACCCTTTCCCCTCGTTCATATCGATACTGGCCACAATTTCGAGGAAACCATCCAATATCGTGATGAATTCGTCAGCCTCCTGCGCGCTCAGCTCGTCGTAGGTTCCGTCCAAGAATCCATCGACAAAGGCCGCGTCACCGAGGAAACCGGACCCAACGCCTCCCGGAACAAACTGCAAACCGTAACCCTGCTCGATACCCTCGAAGCCCACCAATACGATGCCGCACTCGGTGGAGGCCGCCGGGATGAGGAAAAAGCTCGCGCCAAAGAGCGCTTCTTCTCCCACCGCGATGACTTCGGCCAGTGGGATCCAAAAAATCAACGGCCCGAACTTTGGAACCTTTTCAACGGCCGTAAAAACGAAGGCGAGCACTTCCGCGTATTTCCCCTCTCCAATTTCACCGAAATGGATATCTGGATGTATATTCAGCGGGAAGAAATCCCCCTCCCCTCCATCTACTTCGCTCACGAGCGCGAAATCTTTGAGCGAAACGGCACCCTGCTCGCCGTCACCGACTTCCTAAAACCCCTTCCAGACGAAACCGTAACCACCGAGACTGTCCGCTTCCGCACCATCGGCGATGCCACCTGCACCGGTGCCGTCCGCTCAACCGCCTCAGACCTCGATCAAATCATCGCCGAAGTCGCCGCCGCCCGCCAAACAGAACGCGGCACCCGCTCCGATGACAAACGCTCCGAAACCGCCATGGAAGACCGTAAAAAAGAAGGATACTTCTAAATATGGAGAAGGCGGGGCTGGCCTTCCAGGTTTGAAACCCCTCTCTTCAACCGTTGCCACCATGCCTCCCGAAAAACCAACTCCGGCCCAAAAGCTCCGCATCGCCTCCGCCCTCTACGCCACCGCAAAAAAAGTGAAGCTCGCCGCTCTCAAGAGCGTCCATCCAGATTGGACCATGGACCGACTTATCTTGGAAACCGACCGCCGCTTCTTCCTCCTCCGTGATTGAACTCATCGACACCTTCATCAGGCCGCTTCTCACCACGGGCCTCCCCTACGCTATCACAGGCTCGATTGCAGCCATGGCATACGGAGAGCCACGCCTCACCAACGACATCGATCTGGTCCTGGAAATCAAATCCGCCGATATTCCCAAGCTGACCGCCGCCTTCCCGGAAGAAGACTTCTACCTTCCCCCCGCCGATGTCATCGCCACCGAGATCATCCGTGGCAGCCGCGGCCACCTCAATATCATCAGCCAGCACAACCTCCTAAAAGCTGACGTTTACATCGTCGCAGCAGATCCCCTCCACCGCTGGGCCATGGACAACGTGAAAATGCTCGAAATCGAAGATCTCACCCTCGCCTTCACCCCTCCCGAATATCTCATCATCCGCAAACTCGAGTTTTTCCGCGAAGGCAACTCCCACAAACACCTTCGCGACATCGCCTCCATGCTCGACGAGTCCTCAGACCTCATCGACCAAACCTTCCTCAACCACCACCTAGAAAAACTCCAACTCACCGAAGAATTCCAGGCCGCTCTGGCACTAACGGAACGCGGACTTTAGTCCGCAGCAACTTCTTCCTTCGAATTTCAAATTTAAAGTCTCCATGGACCTCTTACGCTTCACCACCGCCGGCTCAGTAGATGACGGCAAATCCACCCTCATCGGCCGCCTACTTTACGATTCAAAATCGATCTTCGAAGATCAGCTCGAGGCGGTCGAAGTCTCTTCCCGCAAACGCGGCGATGAAAATGTAAATCTAGCCCTCCTAACCGATGGCCTGAAAGCCGAACGCGAACAAGGCATCACCATCGATGTCGCTTACCGATACTTTGCCACCCCGAAACGGAAATTCATCATCGCGGACACCCCGGGCCACACCCAATACACCCGCAACATGGTCACCGGCGCTTCCACCGCCAACGTCGCCATTATCCTCATCGATGCGCGCAAGGGCGTAATTGAGCAAACAAAGCGCCACTCATTCATCGCCAACCTCCTCCGCATCCAGCACCTCGTCGTCGCAGTGAACAAAATGGACCTAGTTGATTACTCAGAAAAAGTTTTCGATGAAATCGTAGAGAGCTACCAAGAATTTGCCTCACGACTCGATAACGTCGTGCAAATCACCGCCATCCCCATCTCAGCTCTCAATGGTGATAACGTCGTCGATAAATCCAAAAACATGGATTGGTATGAGGGCCCAACCTTCCTCTATCACCTCGAAAATGTTTACGTCGGCGGTGAGGAAAACCATGTTGACGCCCGCTTTCCCGTCCAATGGGTCATCCGCCCAATGTCCGATGAATTTCACGATTTCCGAGGCTACTCAGGCCGCGTCGCAGGCGGCGTCTTCAAGCCCGGCGATAAAGTCACCGTCCTACCTTCTGGCTTCGAAACCACCATCAAAGCCATCACTACCGAGGCAGGTGACCTCGAAGAAGCCTTCGCCCCGCAATCCATCTGCATGACCCTGCAGAACGAAATTGATATCTCACGCGGCGATACTTTGGTGAAAACCAACAACCCACCTAAAGTTTCTCAAGACATCGAAGCAATGATCTGCTGGTTCTCAGCGAAACCGATGCCTGCCAATGCAAAACTCATCGTCCGCCATACCACCCAAGAAACAAAAGCCATCATCAAAGACTTCCGCTATCAGGTAGACGTCAATACCCTACGCAAAATCGAAAACCTCGATTCCCTTTCCATGAACGAGATCGGCCGCATCTCCATGCGCACCGCCGCCCCCCTCATCCACGATTCCTACCGCCGCAACCGCAACACCGGCTCCTTCATCCTCATCGACCCCGGCACCAACGAAACCGTCGCCGCCGGCATGATCGTGTAGGGGCGATCTCAGCTCGCCGTATATGTTGGCCTTTGCCCGTAGCTCCGATGTCCCGTCGCAAGGCCGTGCCAGCTGCGTCCCGCAGTGAGCCAGAAATCCAAAAGTCACAGGCCGGAAGAACAAGAGAAGCCCAGCAAAGTGGCTGGCGAATCCTGCGTCAGTCCGTTCTGAAGGACTCCGGCTCTTGTCTTCCTTCAATCCTTCATCGCCTATGATCCGGCCTTGCCGCTTGAAGTTTAACGTTTATAGTTCCGCCATGTCGAAAGCCGCACTTCTCCAGGCAAAAGCAGCGAATCTTCCCGAGCCGATCGCAGCGGAAGTGCTAGATTTTCTCGAATTTTTGACGGCGAAACGACAGCTCGAAGCCGATCCGCAACCGTGTGGTATCCACCAGCTCCGAGGTGCCTTCAAAGGCCGCCTCAGTTCGAGCATCGAATTCGCCGCGCACAAATCCGATGAAATCAAACTGGAGAAATGAGGCTCACGTTGTATTGGATGCCTGCGCGCTGATCGCCTTTCTAAACGACGAACCCGGCGCCGAAGTCGTGGCGGATTTGCTTGAGGAAGTTCCTTCGGTAGAAATGTCAGCCGTCAACCTCCTGGAAATCGCCTATGACGCAATTCGCAGATCTGGCGATCCCCATTCAGGCAGTGAACTCCTCACTGCGGTTCATCAGCTTCCAATAAAAATTCATTGGAACATCACCGACGAAGTATTCCTACATGCGGCTCAACTCAAAGCCTCCCTCCGCATCTCGCTTGCTGACGCCTTCGCATTGGCACTCGGCCATACGTTCAGTGCTCCGGTAGCAAGTAGTGATCATCACGAATTCGATCCCCTAGAAACCAACGGAACCGCCCGCTTCGTCTGGATCCGCTAAACGAAGCGCCCCCTCATCCACGATTCCTACCTTCCCACCTTCCCACCTTCCCACCTTCGACCCTCGACCCTCGACCTTCGACCTTCGACCTTCGACCTTCGACCTTCGACCTTCGACCTTCGACCTTCGACCTTCGACCTTCGACCTTCGACCTTCGACCTTCGACCTTCCGACCTTCCGACCTTCCGACCTTCCAACCTTTAGACCTTCCGACCTTCCGACCTTCCGACCTTCCCACCATCCGCGTTTTCGCATCTCGCTTGCTGACGCCTTGCATTGGCACTCGGCCATACGTTGAGTGCTCCGGTAGCAAGTAGTGATCATCACGAATTCGATCCCCTAGAAACCAACGGAACCGCCCGCTTCGTCTGGATTCGATAAACAAAGTACCTCGTAGCTGCCGCGTCCCGCAGTGAGTCTTTTGAGCAAACAACAAAGTTTCCGCAACCTCGCCGTCCTTAGCTGCCAAAACATCCAATTGCCCATCCTCCAGTCCATTCTTGAGGAAAACCTGCAGGACTTTCAAACATTTCTAGATGAGCTAAAACTCTAAGCTCTAAGGAAAACAATGACGCAAGACCTAAAAATCCGTCCATGTCCACATTGCTCCGATTGTCTAATCCGTAGTTCAAAATTCTGCTCTCAACCCCAGACTCGCGCTCATTCGCATTTTCTATTGCCGTGGGTGCATTCTCGGTTGATCTTCCTTTTCCCTTAGGTTTTATGTTTAGGATTTAAAGTTTCCTAATATCACCTTTCTAGCACATCTTACCAATCATGAGTCACCTTCACAGTCGCGGCATGCCTCGTTGGCGGGAAAAGCAACGCAAGCTTTCTTGTGCGCTCAAAATCGAGAGGATCGGACAATTCATTCAAGAAACCCGCCAACTCTAAAAACTGAAACAATCATGCAGGCTGTCTGCGATACCCTCGAGCAACTCCTCCAAGAGCGTGTCATAAATCGTTATGCCGTTGGTGGTGCGACGGCTGCCGGCTTCCACGGCGAACCTCTAGCAACCCGAGACATCGACGTTTTTGTATTTCTCGACCCACCCGATGGCTCACTTCTTGTAACCTTAGAGCCCGCCTTTCGTTTTACTGCCGCGCATCACGATTTGTGAATGATCCCGGTAGGAATGTGGCTGGAGACTCTGGCCCCAGGCCGTTCAGGGGGACGGTGTGCCACTTGGGTATTTCACCCCCTCCACCGTTATTACAAATCCTCATGCACAGCAGAATAGAACCACTTCTCACTTCTCCACTTTAGTTCTTCAGCATTTACCTCCAATCTGTAGATCCAAGCTTGCACCAGCCATCCACTCACACATATTCTACGAATATGAAGGAAGATGATCTTATTGATCGCATTACCTGCGATCCAGAAATTTTCGGTGGAAAACCAATCATCCGAGGACACCGCCTTGCTGTTGAGCATGTGCTCGACATGCTTGCAGCTGGGGATGATTCCTCGACGATCCTAGAAGGATTCTCATGGCTTGAGCCGGAAGACATCCAAGCCTGCCTCGTCTATGCATCACGGTTAGCTCGACATGAACGAATCGAGCTCTTCCGGCTGCACTCGCTTCATAATGGCATCAATTCTATTGGATTCGTGCGTTTGGGGAGGGGCGCTACCACTTCTCCAAGCACACAGTCATGATGTTGAGTGGACGGGTTCATGGCCAAAAGATCCCGGTGATAAAGCCATTCTTGCCTACGCCAATCTATCCCGGAGAATCCTGGTAACCTTGGATAAAGATTTTGGGGAACTGGCAATACTAAAAGGTATGCCTCACCAAGGAATCATTCGCCTCTCTGGCTTCAGAGCCGGGCAGCTGGCTCCCACTATCCACCACATCGTTGTTCACTACCAAAAGGAGCTCGAAACCTGTGCCATTATCACAGCAGATCCGAAGAAAATTCGCGTTCGCAGCATTTAGATAGCTGAAATTAAGGATCCCGCCCCCCAGCCCCCAAGCCACACAAGAAGCAAAAGCTATCATCAAAGACTTCCGCTATCAGGTAGACGTCAACACCCTCCAAAAAATCGAAAACCCCGCTTCACTTTTCATGAACGACATCGGCCGCATCTCCATGCGCACCGCCGCCCCCCCTCATCCACGATTCCTACCGCCGCAACCGCAACACCGGCTTCTTCATCCTCATCGACCCCAGCACCAACGAAACCGTCGCCGCCGGCATGATCGTGTAGAACTCGGCAAACTTGAAACCTGTCACGATAGGTCAGCGTATCATCATAACCCACCCAAACAATGGCAATCATTCATCAGTTACAGAAGTTTTTTTGGGGCTTTGGCCTAGACATCCAGAAATATAACAAAGATTTCAATGTAGACCACGTTTTCTCGAAAGCTCTACGACAGAACGGCATTGATCTTGCACTCGACGTAGGTGCAAACATTGGCCAATTCGGATCAAAACTGCGGCAGAACTACGAATACCAAGGTGAAATCATATCTTTTGAACCACTTGATCAAGCTCGTGGCCAGTTAGAGAAGTTAGCTGCCGTCGATCCAAAATGGTCCGTCAAACCATGGGCTCTGGGTGACGAAACGGAGTCAAATATTCTTAACATCTCTCAGAATTCACAAAGTAGCTCGATCCTCGGCATGGAGCACCAACACATCGACTCATGCCCAGATTCGGAATACTTCGAAACCCAAGAAATATCTGTAAAACGATTGGATGACATCTACGACGATCTTTTAGCCCACAACCGCAACGTATTGCTGAAACTCGATGTTCAAGGGTATGAAATGAAAGCACTGATGGGCGCTCCCAAAGCACTCGAGGAAATCAAACTCGTGCAGTTAGAGATGTCCATCGTTCCGCTTTATGAGTCAGAACTCCTCTTTGAGGAGTTAGTGGCCTACATGCGCACGATCGGCTTTAGTCTCATCACCTTTGAACCAAGCTTTGCAGATCCGGTGACTGGCGCTCTCCTACAGGTAGATGGTTTGTTCTCTAGGAGTTGAATTTAATTTTAGCTCCCACATGGGTCTAGAAGGTTCCCAAACTGAAAATAAGAAATATGAAAGCAGTAATTCTCGCAGGTGGTCTCGGTACGCGTTTGAGCGAAGAAACCTCCCTGAAACCCAAGCCTATGGTGGAAATAGGAGGCCGGCCAATTCTATGGCACATCCTGAAAATTTATAGCTCACATGGGATCAATGATTTCGTCATCTGTGCAGGTTACAAGGGTTATGTCATCAAAGAATACTTCGCCAACTACTTCCTCCACATGTCAGATGTGACGTTTGACATGTCTAACAACTCCATGGAGGTCCATCATAAGAAAGCGGAACCCTGGAAGATCACAATTATTGATACTGGCGAGCAAACGATGACTGGCGGACGTATCAAACGTATTGAGCCATACATCGACGGTCCTTTCTGCTGCACCTATGGTGATGGAGTTGGCAATATAGACATCACTGCTCTCATCGATTCTCACAAAAAGTCAGGTCGCAAAGCTACTCTAACAGGAGTGCAACCTCCCGGCCGTTTCGGAGCAATCGATTTCGATAGCGACAAAGTCTTATCTTTCCAAGAAAAGCCGCAAGGGGACGGCTCTTGGATCAACGGTGGCTTCTTCGTCCTTGAGCCTTCCGTTTTTGATCTGATCGCCAACGACTCAACAGTATGGGAAAAGAACCCATTGGAAGACCTCGCGAAGAGTGGTGAGCTAAGTATTTTCCGCCACCATGGATTCTGGCGTCCTATGGACACACTGCGTGACAAGGTTGAGCTCGAGACCCTTTGGGATTCCGGAAGTCCTCCTTGGAAGAGTTGGTAACCCATAAGTAAAGAAACCCCAGAGTTTATGGAAAGCGCTTTATACAAAGCCTACGAAGGCAAACGAGTTCTTGTTACTGGCCATACCGGCTTCAAAGGATCGTGGCTTTGCGAATGGCTTCTCAGCTTGGACGCTACCGTGGCTGGATTCGCTTTGAATCCTCAACCCCACGAAGTCCTTTTCTCCCAGCTGGGGCTCAAGACCCGTCTTGAACACGATGTGCGTGGCGACTTAAGCGACCGCTCATCATTAAACTCTTTGGTAAACTCTTACCAACCAGAAATTGTCCTACATCTCGCAGCTCAGCCTCTCGTAAGGCTTTCTTACGAAATCCCCGTCGAGACTTTTGCCACGAACATATTGGGAACTGCCCACCTGTTAGATGCAATCCGCACCTCTGGTCATCCATGCTCAGTAGTATGTGTAACAACTGACAAATGTTATGAAAACCGTGAGTGGCTCCATGCCTACCGTGAGGAAGATCCCATGGGCGGCCACGACCCTTATTCAGCCAGTAAAGGAGCAGCAGAAATTGTAATCTCCTCATTCCGAAGTTCATATTTTCCTAACGATGGACCAGTCAAACTTGCCTCGGCACGCGCCGGAAATGTCATCGGTGGCGGAGATTGGGCGCAAGACAGGATTATCCCAGACTGTATAAGAGCCATCCGCAAAGGTGACACCATCCCCGTTCGCAATAAAGTCGCTACCCGTCCGTGGCAGCACGTTCTTGAGCCACTTTCTGGCTACCTTTGGCTTGCCGCGCAGTTATCGAACGAGTCATCTCATTCTCCGCTTTCTGAACTCTGCAACGCGTTCAATTTTGGTCCTCGTCTTACTTCGAATCGCACAGTTGCACAGCTTGTCGCGAAACTTGTGGAACATACTGGCGGAAACTGGCTCGACGCTTCTGATCCCGCCGCTGTTCACGAAGCTTCCAAATTAAACCTCGCAACCGACAAAGCCTTCCACCTCCTTGAATGGCAGCCAGTTTGGGATTTCGAAGAGACAGTCGCAAAAACTGCGGAATGGTACTTGGCGGAGTTGAATGGTGAGAAACCCAACGAGCTATGCGCGGCGCAGATTGCGTCATACAGTTCCGCCGCATCAAATAAAGCCCTCCCTTGGGCCATGTAAACACTCTCACTCTTTAACCTTATGGAAGCTTCCGAAATCAAAGCAGAAATTCTGCGTCTCACTCGAGAATACTCACGTATCACTCACTCTGCAAACCGCCCAGGCAACGACCCAAAACGGAAAGCGCATACTTCAGGCGATACAATCCCTTACGCTGGACGTGTCTTCACCGAAGACGAAGTAGAAGCCGCCGTTTCATCTACCTTGGACTTCTGGCTTACCCTTGGCCCCGAAGGCGCCGCAATGGAAAAAGAACTCGCTGATTTCATGGGCGTCCGGCATTGCCTATTAGTAAATTCCGGTTCATCCGCCAACCTCGTGGCGTTTTCCGCACTCACGACTCACAAGTTGCCTGCAGAAAAGCGGATCATGAAAGGCGACGAAGTGATCACCGTCGCAGCTGGTTTCCCTACCACCGTGGCGCCCATCATTCAGTGCGGTGGCGTCCCCGTTTTCATCGATGCCAAAGTCCAGACAGGTAACGCGAATTGTGCGAAACTCGAAGCCGCCTTCACCCCCGGAAAAACCAAGGCCGTCATGATGGCCCATGCCCTTGGCAATCCCTTCGAACTCATCACCGTCCTCGAATTCTGCCACAAACACGATCTCTGGCTTATCGAAGACAATTGCGATGCCCTAGGCTGCACCTACACCCTTCCTGTAGAGAAAGCGAAAGCCATAGGGCTCCAGCACCTTATCAAAATCGCCGAAAAAGGTGAACATGCCATCATCCGCATCGAAAACGGCCTACTCACCGCCCCCACGGGAACCTTCGGAGACATCTCCACCCAGTCTTTCTATCCACCCCACCATCTCACAATGGGCGAGGGCGGCTCCGTCAATATCATCCGCAAGCCACCCCTGAAAACTTACGCAGAATCGTTCCGCGATTGGGGCCGCGATTGCTGGTGCCCTTCCGGTATAGATAACACCTGCGGAAAGCGCTTCATGTGGCAGCTCGGCGAGCTTCCCGAAGGCTACGATCACAAATACATCTACTCCCATCTAGGCTACAACGTAAAACCGCTCGATATCCAAGCCGCCATCGGGCGCGTGCAGCTCCGCCGGCTCCCTGGCTTTGTAGAAGATAGAAAAGTAAACTGGGAAGCTCTGCGCAGCGGCCTCCACGGCACCGAAGATTTCCTCGAATTTGCCCTTCCAACCCACGCCACCGCCTGGCTCCCGCCAGAACAACGAACTACCGGTGAAGCATTCACATGGGATGATACAGGCTGCCGCACCGAGTGCTCATGGTTCGGCTTCAAAATCACCGTCAAGGAATCGGCACCCTTCACCCGCACCGATCTCGTAAAACACCTCGATGAGAAAAAAATTGGCAACAGGATGCTTTTCGGAGGCAACCTCGTCCGCCAACCCGCCTTCGTCCAACTCCGCCACGATAGTCCAAGCGCCATGCGCGTCTCCGGTGACCTACCCGAGGCAGATCGCATCATGAACCAAACCTTCTTCCTAGGCACCTACCCCGGTCTTACCTTCTGACCAAATCAACTTCATGGTTCGTGTAATCCGGGAATTTGTGACAGCTGCTTCCGAAAAGCCAATGGCTGACAAATAACCTCGGTTCATATCCTAGTTGTTAGATCCAAGTTTACCATCATGCCTTTTGACGCAGAAATTTCGGTAACGGTTGGAATACCGACTTACAACCGACCCGAGGCCCTCATCCGCCGTCTGCGAGAGTTGGAAAAGATCGGCCAAAAACTTGCTGAGGTTATCATCTGCGACAACTCCGACCAATTTAATCAGGAGGCGGACGAGATTTGTGGCAGGTATGATACTTGGCAATATATCAAAAATCCGGAGAATCTAGGCTTCGGTCCAAATTTGCTGCGTGTTTTAGAACTGGCAGAAACAACACATCTATGGTGGAGAGGCGACGACGATGTGATCTCTCAAGTGCAGGCCGCAGCCGTTACCTCTGCTGATTTGGTATCCGATGAAATACTCATTCTCGATCCAGAAATTGAACATATTTTCACGGGTAAAGGACTTGAGGATTTTTGCCGAAATTTCGCAAAAATTCAGTCAATGGGTTGGATGTCTGCCCTCGTAGTTCCTACGAAGATGGCAAAGGGTTCCATCGAGGCAGGTCTTGCAGGCATCCCCTCAGGGTATCCCCACTTCAGCCTTGTTCTCAATATGCTGGAAGAGAATCCCCACCTTAAATTCAGGGTTGTCCCTTTCAAATGGGAACTCAACGAATTTCGAGATGTCGGCGAGAAGGAAGGCCAGCGTTGGGCCTTCTTCGGCCTCTGTATCAAAGGCTTTGCAAAGACTGCGGACACCATCAAAAACGAGCGGATTCGAGAAATCTATCTTGATGCATGGCGCGATACCCAATCCTTCCGGCTTATCCGTAAAATGATATCTCTACGTCTTGGCCTAATCCGACGTGAACCCATCACATTTTCTACCTTAAAGCCGCTCGTTTCTATCAAAAACCCTAGAACGACTATATTGGCTGCCGTCCTATACTTTCTAGCAAAGTGCCCCGCAGCAATTCCGCAGATGGCGATTGCTTCATGGTCATTTACGAAATCACCAAAGGAACTTCACGAACTCAATCTGGCATTCATCAGCCAAACCCGCAGCTGGTCTGAGCGCTACAAACTCCTCAGGAAGTATAGCAATCAGCAACCTCAGAAAAAATAGCTGCATGGCTATTTGTTCGGCGATTTAGTCCACTCACAAAAGATTCAACATGTTTGGATCAAAAATAAAGTCTGCCCTACAGCAGACCGAACATTCTTCTAAGTTATGAAAATTTTTGTAACAGGCGGGACCGGTTTCATCGGATCTCATTTCGTGAAAGAGGCCCTTTCTGCAGGACATCAGGTCCGCGCATTGCGTCGTCCGGGCTCCTTACCCAGAATTCACCTGCCAAAAGAGCCCGAATGGGTGGAGGCTACGTTGGCCGATGTTCCTATCAAAGCATTGAACTCATGCGAAGCTCTGGTGCACTTTGCCGCACATGGCGTAGAAAACCCTACGGAAGCATCGTGGGAAAAGTGTTTCAAAACTAATGTAACGGACTCCCTCCAACTGTGGCAACGCGCCATTGAAGCGGGCATCAATAACTTCGTAATTTGTGGGTCTTGTTTTGAATATGGAAAGTCTGGATTACAGCATGATAATATTCCGTATCACGCGCAATTGATTCCCACCGGAGCATATCACTCTTCAAAAGCCGCGGCGACGATGGCGGCAACTGGCCTAGCTATCGAAAATTCTCTTAGAATGGTGATCATTCGCCCCTTCCACGTATATGGAGAAGGTGAGAAAGAGAATAGGTTCTATCCATCCCTTAAGAAAGCAGCAAGACTTGGCCAAGACTTCAAAATGACTACGGGCGAGCAGGTGAGAGATTTCACCGAAGTCACCGAGACAGCCAAAGAATTTCTCAAATGGGCAACAGACGAAGCTAGCTCGTTTGAGTCACCGAAAATCATAAATTTCGGGTCCGGAATCCCGAAATCGCTATCCACCTTTGCGAAAGAAGAATGGAAAGCCTCGAAGGCGAATGGACGCCTATTAATGGGGGAAATAGAACAGCGCCCCAACGAGATCATGCGCTATGTGCCCGAGATCACTTAGGACCCTTTTAGATTAAAATCACAGACCGGACGAACTTGTTTGAACCTGTTTTACTAACTTAATGCGATTCTTTGTTACAGGAGGAACTGGCTTTATCGGTTCTCACTTTATAAATTGTGCTCTGGCAAAAGGTCATGAGATAAGAGCCCTGCGTCGGCCCAATTCCGCCCCCAGGATCTATCTAGCCCAAGAACCTGAGTGGATACAAAAGCCTCTTGAGAAAGTAGACCAAGATGACTTGGCCGGTTGCGATGTCCTCATCCATATCGCAGCTCAAGGTGTTTCCCCTCAGCCTACTGATTGGATCACAGCTCATGAAATCAACGTTCTCCATAGTATTCGCCTGATCCACACCGCCATAGAAGCCGGGGTGCCACATATCATTGCCTGTGGCTCATGCGCGGAATATGGCTCTAGCGGGACCGAGTTTGATGAAATACCACCCGATGCACCCCTGCGACCAATCGGGCCTTACGCCTCCTCCAAAGCCGCTTTTTCAGTCAGTTTCCAGGCCATGGCACGCTCTTTCCCCGCAGCCTTCACCTTGATTAGGCCCTTTCATCTCTACGGTGAAGGACAGCACCCTGCGAATTTCTGGCCCGCCCTCAAAAAGGCTGCCTCGGCAGGGGAGGATTTCTCAATGACGGCAGGAGAACAAGTTCGAGACTACCAACTCGTCACAGCTGCCGCCGCGGATTTCCTCGCAGCAGCCGAGTCATTTCCCGAAAAAAAACAAGCACGAGTCCTGAATATCGGTTCAGGCAAACCAGTAACTCTTCGCGAGTTCGCTTCCGAACAATGGAAACTATGGGAGGCCCCCGGTAAATTGATCTTCGGAGCCCACCCCTACCGAGAAAATGAGGTGATGCGCTTCGTCCCAAAACTCTGAATTCGACTTCCTATCAACATGAATCCTGAAAATATTCTTATCACCGGAGGTTGTGGCTTCCTAGGCTCGAACATAGCTGCCCATTACCTTTCTCAAGGTGCCAGGGTGACAATCATCGACGCTATGTTCCGTGATGGAGGTAAAGCCAACCAAGCTTGGCTCCAGCAACAAGCAGAGCAAGACCGCCTCAAATTTATCCAGGGCGATCTCGCAGACCCAGAAATCGTGAAACGGGCCTTTGATGAGAATGCCCCGTTCGACTACGTTTGCCATCTTGGTGGGCAGGTTGCCATGACTACCTCCCTAAGTGATCCTCGCCGGGACATGCAGACAAATGTCATTGGAACCTTCAATGTGCTAGAGGAAACAAGACAAAATAGCCCGGATGCATTGGTAGCATTCAGTTCTACGAATAAGGTTTACGGTGACTTGGAAGACCTACGGTATGATGAAACTTCGACAAGGTATCGACTAGCTGATTTCCCCGATGGTCTAGATGAGTCCACCCCACTTGACTTTGCTTCACCCTATGGCTGCTCCAAAGGCGCTGCTGACCAGTATGTGCACGATTGGTACCGAAATTTTGGTCTGAAATCAGTCGTCTTTCGCCATTCTTCCATCTACGGCGGTCGGCAGTATTCCACTTTCGATCAAGGATGGATCGGTTGGTTCTGCCGCCAAGCCATCATTCAAAAGAACAGCCGAAGTAACGGCCTAGACATAGAACCTTTCACGATAGCCGGCACTGGCAAACAAGTCCGAGATGTCTTACACGCAGAAGATCTTATCAATCTCTACAGCCTAGCGTATCAAAATAAAGAGCAGGTTGCCGGTGAGGCTTTCAATATCGGCGGTGGAAATGCCAACAGCCTCAGCCTTCTAGAACTCTTCGAACTTCTATCGGAACTCACTAATCAAGAACAGTTGACCTTCGAAAAAACACCAGTCCGTAAAAGCGACCAAAAAGTCTTTGTCGCTGATATCTCGAAAGCCAAAAAGATTATGAGTTGGGAACCTAAAATCACTTCCAAACAGGGCCTCGAAAAAATGATTGAATGGGTCGGGACGAGTGGGTGAAACCAAATTGAAATCTAACCCTAGGTCCGGCAAGATTCCCAAAACCAAGAAGTTCGCGAAGGTGAGAGTTTTTAGACTTTCCGGCTCAATTTAATCGACAACTTTATATCATTCCGCAACAGTAGGTATTACTAGTGCCAATCAGGCATCCGCACCGTTGAAGATTTCGAATACTTACGGCGGCATTTAATATACATATATTTTGTTAAATGTAAAATCAATTAGCAAGCTTTTAGGCTTGGACGTCGCAACAACTTTTGCTCTGCTAGCAAGGCTATGGTCATTAATTAGTGGCCCTATAACGCTACTGGTGATCGTACGTTTTCTTACGCCAGAAGTTCAGGGTTATGTTGGTGTTCTAGAAAGTATAGTAGCAGTCAGAATCTTCGTGGAACTAGGCCTAACAACGGTCATCATGCAATTTATCGCCCACGAACGGGGAGATATTATCATTGATAAGAAAAAGGGAACGGCCGGTCCTCTTAAAAACCTCGAAAATCTTGCATCCATACTGAAGAATGCAGTTCGTTGGTATCTCGGGATGGCTATTATAACTTTCCTGTTAGTTTGGTTGGGGGGCTTAGCATTTTTGAGTAGGACAGCAGATCCTCAGAGTGAAGTTAGTTTCGTCCTGCCGGTCGTCATTATGGCGCTGCACACTGCATTCTCACTTCTATCTGCGCCTCTCTTCGGAGTTTTGGAAGGCCTGGGTCGAATAGCAGAATACTTTATAGCTTGCTTGGCCGCTGCCGTTGTCGGATCAATCGTTTCTTGGGTCCTTTACATGCAAGGTTTTGGCCTCTTAGCCATTCCTATTGCATCAATGATTTCGCTCATTCCGGGAGGCATTATGCTATACCGCTGGCGGAAAGTATTTGGAGACCTGTTACTAACCAAGATACCCCTCGGAGGCGGAATTTCTTGGACCAAAGAAGTCCTCCCATTGCAACTGAAGACTGCTGTAACCGGCGTCCTTGGATATTTTATTTTCTACCTAACAATTCCAATGGTCTTTGCGATGCTAGGAGCAATCGTAGCCGGTCAGCTAAGTCAAACTATGAGACTAACTGCTGTAGTATTGGGGCTTGCTAATTCGTGGATAATTACTCGTGCCGCTATATATGGCCGACTGATCTCCCTCAAATCGTTATCAGAATTGAAATCTTTATTCCGGCACAGCTTGATCTCCGCAGTTGGGATAACTATTATCGGTAGTATTGCCTTGTGGTTACCACTATGGCTGATAGATCGATATGGCGACAGTATATTATTATTCCTCCCAAGCGCTTGGTCACCTTTGATGGAGGTCATTGTAGAAATTCCTTCCCGGTTAGCTGACTTCGGTGTTCTTACTGCTCTCCTGTGCAATACTATCTTGAGTTCCTTCGTCTATGCGCTGCAAAGTTTAATCCGGGCGCACCGTAAAGAGCCATTTATCCCCAACGCTGTGATTGCCGCAATAACCGTTCCGCTTATCACCTACGTAGGCGCTTCATATGGTAGCCTCGAAATGGTAGCATGGGGTTATTTCATAAGAACGATTGTTATTGAAACTCCTCTTACACTATTCATTTTCTCTAAACATAGTGTTGTAAGCCTTCGGGATATATTCGCTGTGAAACAGAATGCATTTCAAACTTCATGAAGAATAAACTACTCTCGATATGTATCCCAACTTTCAATAAGGGATCACACCTTAGCAATTTGTTACAGCTTCTCGAACCGCTACATGATATCGCGGAACTTTGCATCTTTGATAACGGTAGCACCGATGGAACAGAAGCAATTGTCGAGAACTTCGAAACAAAATTACAAATAACTTACGAACGAGTCCCAATCACAGGTCCTATCGACTATAGCTGGCTATCAGCACTCAAACTTGCAAGATGTAGCTTTAAAAAGTTACAGCTAGGTGACGATCTACCGAACGCACAAAACATTAGGGACGGGTTGCATCAGCTAAAAAGTTCAACGGAAGATCAATACATAATCTCATCATGTGCCGTTGTGTTCGGCGAGTCTAGTGCGAGTAAACAAAACCTTCTCCAACAAGAATACTTTGATAAAGCAAGCGAACTCCGTCAAAGAATCGCTACCTTAAGGACCGCGAAACAACGTGCTGAATTTGCGTTTGGAGTATACTCTAGTGGAAATAACTTGGGTGATATCAACGGTGTGATCTTCAGATCCAACGCACTTGAGGGAATGTCAACAACCTTTCAGAAATACTACACCTGCATAACGCACCCAGACGCCGAAATTTTCTTAAACTTACTCGCGAATGGCACCTCCATTTTCTTTGAAAAGCCTTTCTCCATATACAACTCTTCTTCTGAGTCGCCGGTGAGCAGAAGTGCTGAAAGTTCGAAGTTTGCGCAGAAGGTGTATGTCATCCCTGAAATCACACACGGTCTTTGCCTGATTTTAGATCCCTCACTCTCTCTACTCCGTAGAAACGTTGGCTTGCTTAGCTACTACAAATTCATCGTTCGGTTTGGTAGGTCCCTTTTCGGAAAGATCCGCAGAACAAGTCGACTGGACGAAAGTTTACGTGAGTAGTTTCGATCTGCGTAACCCTATTGCGATACGAATCGATGATAAGAAATTCCTTACAGTAATAAATTGCAAGAAGAACGTACAAACCCTGCGTGTGAATTCGATCCTAGAGTCGAAGACATTTGGCGTAACCCCCTTTATTTAATACGCCGGACAATTGCGTCTGCGATCAAAGATCATGCACATAACCTGAGGAATGACATTCTTGATTATGGATGCGGAAACAAGCCTTATGAATGGTTGTTTGATTGCACAAATTATGTAGGCGTCGACATCGAAGTTAGCGGTCATCCGAACTCTAATAAAAGAGCAGATTATTTTTTCGATGGCCATCAGTTGCCATTTGCAGACAACTCCTTTGACGGAGTCCTAGCTTCAGAAGTTTTTGAGCACGTTTTTGATCTGGATCAGGCGCTTTCTGAGATAAGTAGAGTTCTCAGGCCGGGAGGAAAGTTACTGGCAACGTGTCCGTTTGTTTGGTCCTTGCATGAGCAGCCTTACGACTACGCCAGATATACTCCCTATGCTTTGGTATCTATTTTAAATCGACTCGGTTTCAGCGAAATAAGTGTATCCAAACGTGGGTCCGAAGTCGAAACTATAGCGCAGCTCCTCATAATCGAGATTGTTCTCCCTCTTATTCGCCAGTTGCCTTTGCCCGGACGGATTAATCGCGCAATTTCGCGTGGAGTCGTAGGCGTGATCGCACTTACAGCTAGGTTTTGCTCGCGTTGGACTAGAACAGAACGTGATCTTTATTTAACTAATTTGATAGTTGCAACAAAGCCAGTTTCCCAACCCTAACCGTCGGTTTTACACGGGATATAGAAATACACTGAAGAAGAAGAAGATATGAGGATTGGGATTGTTACGACCATGGATCACCTACCCTGGGCAGGTAGTGAGGAACTATGGTTTGCAGCTGCAAAATATCTTCTTGAAACAGGACATAAGCTCAATATCCACTATGCTCTTTATCGAGGAACATCTGAGAAGCTAGACGAACTAGCAGCGCTTGGAGCAGATGTCGTTCCCTACGGCTATAAAGGAGTTCGTTTCAACTATTGGGTCGGAAATGCAATACGAAAAATTTACAGGATTGCCTCAAACGAACCTTTGATAAGAAAATCTGCGTGGAAATCTGCAGACGTTGTCCTAGTATCTCAAGGAGGATGTCATGACGGCCAAGGTTGGCTTGAATTACTCCATCGAAACCAGCATCCATACGCAGTCTTGTGCCAAGCTAACACTGAAGCTTGGTGGCCTTCAGATGAGGAAGCCGTGCGCCTGCGCAACTACTTTCGCGCGGCCAAACAAACATACTTTGTTTCAAAGGAGAATCTTCGCTTATTTCGTATTCAGATTGGTTATGAACAAAAAAACTCCTCTGTAATCTGGAACCCTTGTCAGCCTGGCATGCCAGCAAAACCGTTGCCTTGGCCCTGTAACTTAGGAAGTCCCTTGAGAATGGCAATGGTGGGGCGGATTGAACCATTTGCTAAAGGACAGGATTTAATGCTCGAAGTTCTCTCGCAAACCAAATGGAAAGACAGGCCTCTACATGTTACCATCTATGGAAGAGGGCCTTGGGAACAAACTGCAAGAAGGATAGTGGAACAACGCAAATTAGCAAATGTGACCTTTGGGGGCTACGCACGGCCTGATGAGATATGGAAGACACATCATATGCTCGCATTGCCGTCTCGGCACGAAGGAATGTCATTAGCTATGATAGAAGCCATGTGGTTGGGTCGCCCAGTTTTAGCGACTGCCGTAGCTGGGGCGATGTCAGAAATACATCATGGACAGAATGGCATACTCGCGGCTGCAGCAACGGTCACTCTTTGGGACAGAGCGATGGAAGAGGCATGGGCATGCCGTCATCTTTGGCAAACGATGGGCGCAACAGCTGCAGCTCAAATAAGGCAAAAGATGCCTGCGAACCCTGGCGAAATCCTTGCAGATAATTTGATTTCGCTTGCGGCCGATAAATAATTCTCAACCTATCTAAGGGTTTTCTATTTATGTCAAAGCCTGCAATCATTGCTATATTTTCGCATAAGCAGCACTTATCGACGAACGAGAAAGTGTCGCTTAGGCAATGCTGGCGTGTTTTAGGATCACATCCTGTTCACCTAATCTGCCCAATCGGTCTCGATACTAGCGAGTATACGTCAATCGCGCCTGGTCTTGTGGTGAAGCAAATCCGTCAAAAGCACTTCGACTCTTTACGTGCTTATAATAGGTTGAAGATACTTCCGCAACTTTATGAGATCTATTCGCAATACAATTATTTCCTGACCTATGAACTCGACGCCTTTGTTTTTAGAGACGAGCTTCTCAGCTGGTGCGAAAGAGGGTATGATTACATTGGGGCTCCGTGGTTTGAGGGTTATCATTCAGCCAATTATAACTCTTCACTTATAGCTGGCGGCAATTCAGGATTCTCTCTCCGCAAAATTTCGTCCGTCTTGCAGGTTACTCAGACATTTAAGTCGATCGAACCTTGGGTTCATTTACTGGAAGAGCAGCGAGCTACCGAGGACAACTTAATAAAAAAAGGTCTACTCTTAGGAAGGTCGCTGGCGGGAAATAACTTTCATCGGTATTTGAATCATTTTGCTAAAAATGAAGACCTTTTCTGGTCTGTCCATGTCCCCAAGAGGTTCAATTGGTTTCGAATTGCACCCTACGAGCTCGCAATGAAGTTTTCTTTCGACATGAATCCCCAGCGTTTATACGATGACAATGACCATAAACTGCCCTTTGGTTGTCACAAGTGGTACGGGCAGACTTTTGGGTTCTGGAGGCCGCACGTAGAAGCGGAAGGATATTATCTCACTAAAGCAGATAGTGATGGGGTATAATTACAAGAACCAACCTTGCCAGATGGAGTCCCCTCTTATCAGTATTCTCACGGTCTGTCTAAACGACTGTGTTGGTCTACAAAAGACGATCAACAGCGTTGAAAAAGCACTTGTTCCGGGAGTGGAACATTTTATTAAAGATGGGAATTCATCTGACGACACTCAAAACTATTTGCGAAACTTACCGCACGTGTCTTACAGGAGATACGTTAGCAAGGTAGATCGGGGAATCTATGATGCTATGAATGAGGCGTTACAGTTGGCCTCTGGCCAGTTCGTTCTCATGCTAAACTCAGGCGATACTTTACGAAGTAATACGTTAGAGCAATGGGTTGCTTATCTTAAATCGTATCCAGAAACTGACCTTATCTGCTGCAGTTTGCAGTGGAATCGACTAGGACTTGC
This sequence comes from uncultured Verrucomicrobiae bacterium, assembly GCA_963849375.1. Lineage (GTDB taxonomy): Bacteria > Verrucomicrobiota > Verrucomicrobiia > Verrucomicrobiales > Akkermansiaceae > Luteolibacter. The sequence continues at coordinate 57,128 of CAWKHB010000001.1, forward strand.
GCCTGTCACGCTGCAGCCGCCGATGGAGATCAGGAATCCAACGCTTATGCCCGTCTGGCATCAATCCGCCCTCATCAGAAAGAGTTTTCATGAAAGGTTTGGAGAGTATCGAACTGATTATAAAATGATCTCGGATATGATTTTTTATCATCGGGCTTTCCCATATGCAAAGAGTGTCTATCTCAATTTTGTGTCTTCAGAAATGGGCGCTGGAGGCATTAGTGAAACGCATAGGTGGAAGCAATATTGCGAATTTATAAGATATTTATGGGAAATTGAAGCACCAACAAAAGAATATCTAAGGATCTCCTATAAATTCTTGAAATACTTAGTTGTTCCTTGGCTCTCTCGATTTTGAGTGATTTTGGGCCTGTATGCGACGGACAATCATTGATACGTTAATACGTTAATACGAAAGGTCTTAATCTTAACCTATGATTTCTCTAGTTTGAAAGTAGAATCGAGCAAAGCCTTCGGCGTCAGTTGCAAGAACGCTTCTCGTCCGGCAACTCAGAGTATTAGTTGGGGGGAAGTCTAATAATCGCTCTGATAAAGCTACAGAAAACCTGACAATCTGAAATCAAAGTGCTAGGAAAGTCTCTTTTTTAGCCTGAAATCAATAAAATGAATCAAGGAAAAATCATACAGTTTGCTATCGCACTTGGACTCATGGGTCTTGGGATTTATACTGCAGTTCAGACAGCTACTCTGCGTATCGACTACCAGATTGCAGTAATCGTATCTACGGTCTTGCTGACTGCTCTGATTTTTGTAAAGAGATCCTTACCTCTAGACCTGAAGTTCATGATCTTTGTGATCTGGGGTTATGCTTTTGGCGGTAAGGGCTTTGCTTACCTCACTCCCCGCGAACCACTTTTCATTGGCGAGATTGTCCTAGTAATCGGAGTCCTGGGTTACCTTTATCGTCTCACACGTGGCGTTGGTCTTCTACCGACAAAACTGCATTACGCAGTGTTACTCTGGTTAGTGGTCGTAGGAACCTACTTAATCTTCTCGTTTAAGAATTACGGTCTATTTGCCATCCGGGATAGTGCAATGGCCTATTATGGTCTGTTCTTTTTCTTCGCATTCGCCATTTTTCAAAGTGAAACATCACAGAGGTTTTTTTCAAAATCTATGAAGTTAGCGACGGTTCTAGGCGTCCTATCCGGCCTCTTATCGAGCACCGTTCTAATTGCTATCCTAGAGAGGCTCCCGATGCTCCAGAGGATATTTTACCCTCATCCAGACGCGTTTATTCCCCTGATCGTAGCTGCAACAGTATACTGTCTTCTTCAGGGTGTTTCGAAGAAGAGCCTAGTCCTTATTTGCGGAGGCTTGTTTTGTCTGATGGTTCTCCTACTGAACAAGACTGCCGGAATCTTTTCCCTTATTGTGGTGCTAGGTGCTGTCACTGTCTTCGCCAAAAGATTGGATATCCTGTTCTTTTCAGTTTTTGGCACAGCAATCGTCGGGATCGCATTGGCGATCATCATTGCTATCGGTAATACAAAGATTGAAGAACGTTTACTTGAAAGCGATTCCATACAGACGATCTCTGACATCGGATCGGCTACAGGTGCCGGTAATACGAGTACCTACTGATTGGCGCATTTCGTGGTGGACAGTAATTTGGGAAGACACGATTGAGAAAAATCCTTATACGGGTGTTGGGATGGGAGGAGATGTGACGAGCACATTCCTTCAAGATGTCATGCGGATAGACCTAAATTCATATGAAGGAGTGAATTATGCCCGGTACCCACATAACATCCTCTTCACGGTCTTAGGACGTATGGGATTTGTTGGTTTAGCGCTATTTCTGATTACCTTTACATCTATAGCTCTCTTCACTTTGCGCTTTATGAGTAGGCATCTCCGAACTATCGAAGACATGGATCAACATCTTATACCAACTGTAGTCGTTCTAGCCGGCATCACCAACAGTCTTGTCCAGTCAACTTATGAAGTTCCACACGGCGCGATTACCCACTGGATTTGTCTCGGCTACCTTGCTAGTGTAGCTTACCGCAGGAAGTTTGCTAGCACGCCGGGCGCCAGTTCAGACGAATATGTAACTGAAGGGCCGAAGGAAGCTCATCATATTGCCTAACTTGATTGTATGGCCTACGCCAAGGCTTCTGCGGAACCTCTACTCCGAACATTCAAGCCGGCCAGGCATTCTAATGGGTAACGTTAAGTTGAGTAATATACACAACATCACACTTTCCTCTTACTTCAAACTCGCAATCAGGAACTTCAATTGCAAAATCCAATATTCTCCACTCGAGTAGCTGTAAACTGCCGTAATAGTTTCCCGTAAAAAGCCACCAAGTCTTATTTGGGTGTGATTAGCGAATAAGCATTAGGTAAACACATCACGTAAATTCTCGTTTAAATGCATTCAGAATTATCAAACTCGTTATGAAGTTTTCCATTATCACACCGAGTTTCAATCAAGGTAGTTATATCAAGGATTGTATCGAGAGCGTTCTTTCCCAAGAGGGGATAGAATTCGAGCATATCGTAGTAGATGCGGGCTCGACTGATGACACACTTGAAATTCTAGGAAAATATAGTCACCTACGATGGACCTCGGAGCCGGATGAAGGTATGAGTGATGGTATCAACAAGGGCTTTCTGAAAGCAACGGGCGACTGGCTGATGTGGCTGAACTGCGATGATTATTTATTACCGGATGCACTAAAAAGGGTAAGTGACCTCATTGCCAAGGATCCCACGGCGGACATCATTCACGGTGACTGTTTATTCGTTGATAAAGATAAGCGGGTGATACGCAGAAAGTTTGATCATCCCATAGATCAGTGGACGCTATTCTACTGCGGGTGCTATGTCCCTTCAACATCAACCTTTCTTCGTTCAGGTATCATCGATCAGGGTCAACTTGTGAGCACCCATTACCGTGTTTGTATGGATTGGGAATACTATCTTCGTCTACTTAGAAACGGATTCAAGTTTTCATATCTACCTGAGGCACTAGCAGGTTTCAGATGGACAGGCGAAAACACGAGTATCGTATTAGAAAAGAAAGCTAGAGCAGAAAAGAGGCTACTAAGGGCAGAGCATTTACGGGAAACAGGCAGGAGCTATTTTCTGAGTAGCCCCATCGGTACTGCCATTCCTAATCTTCGGATTCAGAATCTTGAGGGTGTGGAAAAGGCTCAAGATTCACCGAGTCCTAAGATAATCCGACAATGTCTACAGAATCAAAACGGACTGTCCTTATGTTAGGGCAACTACCGCCTCCATGGCATGGCCAAGCTGTAGCTACACGTTTGCTGTTCGATCATAAGTGGTCAAACCATCACGTCATCTCGATACCCATGACGTATAGCGCTGAGATGGACCATGTAGGGAAGTTTGGATTCTCTAAGATATGGACATTATTCAAACTCATATATAGAAGCCTGAAAGTCATATTCCGCGAAGGTGACGTGATCTTATTCTACCCTCCTGCAAGCGCTAAGTGGGTTCCCATTCTGCGCGACTTAATATTCTTAAGCATTGTGCGCAGGTTTGTCTCTGAGACGGTCTTCATCTTTCACGCAAGTGGACTCGGTAAGTTTCTCAGTAAGAGCGCCCTCCGCCGGGGCATTGGACTGATTGCTTACGGTCGAGCAGATCATCATCTGGAGGTTGCAGTAGAAGATAAGTTTCCACCGCACTCTGTTTTCAACGCAAAAAGCTGGGAATGGTGCCCATGTGGAATCGAAGTGCCTGAAGCCAGAAACCGGTTGAAAGCAACCGAGGAACCTATAAATATTCTTTTCATTGGAAGTCTGCAGGAAGGAAAAGGAGTTTTAGAGATCCTCCGGACGGCATCAATTTTGAAGCAGAAAGGTAACGTTTCCCGATTTCGTTTCCACATTGTTGGTAATTGGTTTTCAGACGAGTTCAAAAAGGAAGCGCAAGACCTACGCGAAGAGTTGAATGTTCAGGATCTTGTGCATTTTCTTGGCCCGCGGACTGGGAAGGAGAAGTGGGAGTCGTATCAGAATGCTGATTTATTCTTTTTTCCTTCGCACTATTCTTCTGAAGCAACCCCTATCGTTCTGATGGAGGCCCTTGGTATGGGTCTACCTATCTTAACCACTAATTGGGCAGGAATACCAGCGATGTTAAAAGGGTGTAAATCTGCCGCTATTCTACCAATTCAGTCACCCGAGTCCTATGCTACGTGGCTATGGTCTTCGGTTGACGAACTATCGCAGAACGAACTTTACTTCGATGTAAGTATCCGCTTCTACAGGAAGCACTTTCTTCCTCGAGTATTTACTTCTAGAGTCGAAGCAAGTTGGGATATCGCAGCGAAATGTAATTAGAGCCTTTTATAGAAGCTATACGTTGATAATGGAACCCGACGATAAATTTCTCAAGCAGACACTGGTCTCAGAGAAGATTTGTGCCGTTTTTGTGACCATGAATCGGTCAGCTACGGCAAAGGAATGTTTACGAAGACTTCTATTACAGACACGACCAATACATAAAGTCATCGTCGTAAACAACGCATCCACTGACGATACCGTCGCTATGGTCACGAGCTTTAAAGAATCCCATCCAGAATTCTCGATAGATTTACTCGACCTCAAAGAGAACCTCGGGAATGCCGGGGGTATGCATTTAGGATTAGAGAAGGCTTTCGACGAAGGAGCAGATCGCGCATGGATACTTGACGACGATTCTTGGCCCGAATTGGATGCGGTAGCTAAGCTTACCGTGGGCATCGAGAAAGACACAGATGTCCATGTATCACATGTGATTGATATAAAAACGGGAAATCTTTCGTGGCCGCTACAAGTGTTAGCCGACGGCAAATGGAAACTATTTATCGGTAGCGATCAATTGCCTAACAAGCGTAAGTTACAAGTTCGTAGGGCTTGGCTGGGTGCGTTAATTCCATATGCACTTTACAAATCTATAGGTCCAGTAGATGGCCGATTATTCATTCGAGGTGAGGATGAAGACTATCCGAGACGACTTGAAAATGCTGGTAGCGAATTCTTCTTGATACGCGATTCAGTCCTTCATCATCCATCAATAGATAAATTCAGTATTCTTGAGTGCTTTGGACGGGTCATTCTTCTGGAGCGCGGCTTAACTGGAGACCGGCTATACTATCGCCTACGCAATATCATTTATATTACATGGAAGGAACGCGGGTTCCTAACGGCGCTCCTAATCTTGATTGCCTATTTCTTTCTGATCGTCCGTGATTCGAAACAGAAGATCGATGATCTTAAAATACTTATTGAGGCTGCTCATTGCGCGTTTACCGAAAGACTCGATAAGAGATCGTGAATACCTTACCTTTAACAATACAACTCAAACGGGTGTTTCAGCCTTATTGGGGTTAGATAAAATGAAACTCCTTCCAAAAAAGCATTGAATTTGGGGGGGTAAAAACTAAGCTGTCGCTGATCTTTGGAGAGGGTTGTGAACTTTTCTCTATGGGCGTGCGGCATGGACTCGAGTAGGAAAAATTCATTTACGCTTCAGGCATTGCAGCTTGGGGATGCGTTTCTTGTTTGGGCATCTTTCTATGTTGCGAATGTTTTTCAAGGGCCACTGCGCGAGTTTTTTTCCCTTGGAGATATCTCGCAGAACAGCCTCACGGAGATTCTTTGGGTGCTGTATATTGGCGTGCCATTCACACCGCTGATTCTTGAGAGATTTGGGTTTTACGATAGAATCCGTGTAAAATCCACTCCAACTGCGCTTCGTCAACTTCTGCAAAGCGCGGTATTGATCGCATTTATTGTGGCACTTTATGCCCTGTTTGCGAAGTTGGAGGGAACGCGCAGGCTACTGCTCGTCGCAGGTGGCCTTTCGACCTTCTTCCTAATCTTTTTTAGGGATCGCGTTACAAAAGCACTACTGAATTCTGGGACTTTCAAGAATCGAACTCGAGAACGCATTGTCCTTGTCGGGAATTCTAGTGAGATTGATGAGTTTCTCGATGATGTAGATGCCTCAACTCAGGAAGACTGGGATATCACTGAGAAATTTAATCTCGAGGAGCGCGAGGGGAAAGAGCTCTTCGGGGTGCTGAAGCGCGGATCTGTAGGACGTGTTCTTTTTGTTTCCCGCTCAGTAGAATTCGAGCGAGTTGCGCGGGCCATTGAGGTTTGTGAGCTGCAAGGAGTGGAGGCATGGGTGGCTGCGTCGTTTATCCGTACCCAAATTGCACGGCCAACTTTTGACTCAGTGAGCTCGCGCCCGATGCTGGTGCTCCGTTCTACTCCAGAGCTTTCTTGGGAGCTTCTTGCCAAGGAATTGATTGATCGAATCGTCGCTTTCGCGGCGATTTTGTTGTCTCTACCACTTTGGATTGTTGCTGCGGTGGGAATCAAGTTTGCCAGCCCGGGTGCGCCGGTGATGTTTTCACAAATGCGCGCAGGGAAATATGGCCAGCCATTCCGCATGTGGAAATTCCGCACGATGGTTACGAATGCAGAAGAGCTTTTGAAGAAAACGAAAGAGGAGCATGGAAATCAGATGGACGGCCCTGTTTTCAAGTTGGATCGCGACCCTAGGATTTTCCCGTTCGGTGCGTTTTTAAGGAAGCTAAGCATTGATGAGTTGCCGCAACTTTTTAATGTTCTGAGGGGTGAAATGAGTCTAGTTGGGCCACGTCCATTGCCAATTTATGAAGTCGAAGCATTTAGCGAAATTTCACACAGGCGCAGGTTGAGTGTGAAACCGGGTATCACATGCGAGTGGCAAGCCGGTGGCCGAAATAAGATCACAAATTTTGCAGATTGGGTGGAGATGGATCTGAAATACATTGATAACTGGTCTCTTTGGTTGGATTTTCAGATTTTGCTGAAGACAATTCCCGCTGTGTTGTTTGGGAAAGGAGCGAAATAGAGTAAATTCATGTCTATGGCCTCTATCATAGCGATTCTTTGGGCAATTGGTTTTGGGCTCTCGGTGCTCATTGCCGCGCAGCAAAGAATGTGGTTCTGGGGACCTACTATGATTTTCCTCGGGATTGCCTCTGCGCTATCTATTTTTCATCTAAGAGGAAGGCAGCAATCGAATTTTACCTTAAGTGAAATTCTGGCTGGCTGTCTTTTGTGTTTGTGGATCGGTGCTCGCGCGATTTTTTCGCCCGTTACAGAATTTGGTCAGGCGGATCTTCTTTTGTTATGTTTAGCTATTTCTACTTATCTATCCGTAAAAGCGATTTTGCCTTCGCCACGGGCGCTCGGCATTATGTTTTGGGGGCTTGCGTCACTGTTTGCGACAAGTTTGATCTTTGTGGGTCTACAATTACGTGAGCCCGGCTTATCGCATATGTATCATCTCCGTGCGGATTCTGCACCTACGGGTTTTTATGGACATTATAGCTATGGGGCCTCGTTCTTTATAGCGCTATCACCGCTGTTTGCGGCGGTAAGTCTACTTCTAAATTGTCGATTATGGATGCGTGTGGGGAGTGGCTTTCTAGCCATCGCTGGTTTTGTGGCAATTGCCTTTTCCTCCTCCCGGGGAGGACTGATAGCGGCCTGTTTGGGTTTCGCAGTTCTTCTTTTTCTAGCAATTCTTTCCCAACGAAGGAAAAAATGGTTTGGCGCGGCGATCGTAGCTTACCCTTTACTCCTAATCGCAGGCGGCATTGCATCTTTATTCATCTTGTCCGCTGTGCAAGAAGGCCGATCCGGCGATGGTAACTTGGTAGGTCTGATGGATAATTTTATCCGCTTACACCTAATGAGTTTAGCGGTTTCCTGCATAGCACTCCATCCGTGGCTGGGCGGTGGGAGCCGCAGTTTTAGCTGGGAATCTTTTCAATTCTGGGACTCGCAGGCAATGGGAGTGGCCACGCGAACTCCCGAGCACGTGCACAACGAATTTGTTCAGACGATCACTGATTACGGCTTCATAGGTGCAGTTTTATTGCTAGTTTTCCTGTTACTCATCTTAGCAAGGTCAGCTGTGCAGATCTGGTTATCCGAAGACGCTTCACCGTTGCACAAGGTTTTGTGCGTCGGCGGGATGGGTGGCCTTATCGGACTCCTCGCACATTCAAATTTTGAAGGAATTTTCCGTATTCCTCCGGGTGCTATTCTACTAGGTTTTTGCCTTGCTGGGTCATCTACCCTTACGATTTCAAAGTCTCAAGGAAGAAACTGGAAACTCACAACCGGAGCGCTTTTCCGTGGAGCTACTGGTGTAGCCGCTGCATTGCTACTCTGCTTTTTCGGATTCAAAGGTAGCGCTGCCATCATCCCGCTTTGGCCCATATATCACTCGAAAACTACCATTTCCAGTGATGAGAAGATTGATCGATTCACTGCTGCGCAAGGTAGCTGGCCCACTTATGAACTATTTCTCGCCAGAGGAAATCTTTACCTAGACTACGCATTAGCGAATGATGGCGAGAACCGCGCTGATGCGCTAGAACTCGCGCTCAAAGATTATCAGGAGGCCACGCGCCTGCATCCGTTTTCTACCAATGCATTTCTGAAACTAGGGTATGTCCAAGCTCGCCTAGGAAATTATAAGGAAGCCAAAGTGGCCTACGAGAGTGCCGTAAATCAACAAGGTGGGATGGAAGGTGCTTACAAAGCACAATATCATTCTGCGCAGTTTCTGACAGACCTAAGTATGATCAAATACTCGGAGGAGGACTACCGAACAGTCGCTGATGATTTACAAAAGGCTGTAGATTTACTCTACATTATCAATATGGAAGGTGCTCTCTGGTATCCTCCAGCCAGTGCTCTGTTTGTCCAGAGCCATCAGTTTCTCGGCTTGGCTTTAGAACAAATGGGAGAAGACAAACGGGCCTTCGAATTGTATGAAAAGGCCGCCGCTACTCCGTTCGGAAATCAGTTTCTATACAACGCAGCGGTGCACCTGCATAACCAAGGCGTAATCTGGTGGGCAAAACGAAAACCCCGTGCGGCCTATAGATTTTTTACTGAGGCAAACGAGCGACTTAACCGAGTAGCTGCTCTACCTGCCGGGACTTCTGAGGAGGACCGGACTGCTCTGCGAGCAAAATTAACAAACGCTCTGCAACTCCTTTCCTCTGCTAGGGTAAAACCAGAACCTGAGCTAAACTGGGAATAAGCATCAAAGCTTCATGTCATCCCAAGAAATCTGCTGCGTAGCGAAGTCAGATACAAACTGTGTCATTTTTTCTTCAGCTTCAGCTTCCGTAATTTCCACGCCTTCATTCCACGACATTTCACCATACCACATTGAAACTGAAACATACGCCCACCGCTGATCGACCCCATTGATCAAGCGATCTTTCATATCTAACATTGTCCGGTAAAAGTGATTGTTGGTAATCTGATTTCTGCCGACGAAAAAGTAGTAGGTTATGCAATTTTTTGCGGAAAATTCAGTGCCTTGTTCGTTAGTTGGAATGCGTTGAGTACTTTCAAGGCGGCGCACAGTTAGAGTTTTTCCGTTTTCTAAGACGATTTGTCGATCTGCAGAGCTGAGTATAGAGTGACCTTGTGCAGGCATGCAGCGCTCTGGCCTATGAATCGAATTATTAATATCTGCGCCCGATAAAACGATGGAGAGATCCAACCGATCCGGTATTACCCGATACTCGCTATCAAACTCGCCGGGGCGAGGGCGGAGACAAACTGCCTTTGAAAATTTCGTATCCTTTGAGAGGGCTACGATTTCTGCCTGGCTCGCTGGTAGTTTGATAAATTCCCATGCACCCAATCCCTGAGGAAGATCCATTGTCACTGCTGATTCCGCGATTTCCCCTGCTGAAGGGAGAAAGTAGATGGAAGCCATCGAAACAGCTAGGAATACGGGAAGTATGAATGGCTTGAGTTTCATGACGATGGTGTAGACTCACTCGCTACTTCAGTGCTGGCTTGCGTCGGCTTTCCTACAATCTTTCTTTGGACGACCTTTTTCCTCCCTTTCTTCCACGGCAGACCACCTTGGAATAACGAATGAAGCACTAGCAGAAGAAACAACGAAAATGGGTAGAACAGTAAGAGTCCGGACCAATCATGCCAGGTTCCAGCCGCCCATTCGGCATCCCCGTATTCAGCAATTACGAAAATCGACGTGACTCGAAGCGCATTTCCAATGATCGCCAAAGGCAGTGCAGATGCAAACAGCAGCACCTTTTGCCAAAGCTTAATGTTTGCGACATAAGCCCAAGCGGCCGAAATCATGATCAGCGCCATTAAAGAGCGGATTCCGCTACATCCAGTCGCAATATCAAGTGGCTCCCAATCCCCCTGAACTGGCAGAATCGTCGTGCCCTCCACTTGCGTTTCCACACCGAACAGACTCGAGCCATGATGCGCCATGCTTGTAGCGATTAGCTGCAGATGCGTCGTAGCTTGCTGGAAACTAGGTAACGGCACTGCCAACCAGAAGAAAAACAACGGAAAGGCGAGGATTTTCGCAACTCTCCAGCCCCATAGGAAATAGCACCCACCCCATAAAAGCATAGGCAGAGCACCGGCCGCAATGCGCGGTTGCAGGGTTCTGTAGGACGCAGCAAATAGCAGAGCCCCTACGAAAACTACGACTAAACCCCACCAGCTCCCCTCCCCCACCGCGCTTCTCAGGTTTTTATACTGGTAGATAATAAGTCCGATAATCACGAACGGAAACAGAACCCCATGCTCGTAATCGGTTTCCCCATTCCAAGCACTGCGCAGCCACTCAAACGTGGATGCCGAGCGATCTATCGAAAAGCGCGGGACGAACTGATAGAAATAAATAATCACTCCCAAGCCCAAGATGGCAGATAGGATGATTGGCAAGTTTGCCTTGGGCGACGTAGTGGCGTCACTGCCTTGGGAAGTCGAGGGATTCAAAAGGGGGGAAAATTTCTGTTTGTTAAACTTCGTGCGCAAAGTATTGCCGAATGCAACTTGCATGTCAACAATCCGCCCGTTCATGAAAATCATTAGTGGAACGGCCCATCGAAAGCTCGCCGAGAAAATCGCCCAATCTGTGGGCCAACCCCTTGCCGACGTTCAAGTCGATGCCTTTCCAGATGGCGAAACTGCCGTAAAAATTAACGAAAACGTCCGTGGAGCGGATGTATTTATCATCCAGCCTTCATGTCCGCCGACGAATCATAACATCATGGAGCTGCTAATCTTAGTGGATGCCGCGCGCCGCGCTTCTGCTGAGCGAATCACCGCCGTGATGCCCTTTTTTGGCTACGCAAGGCAGGATAGGAAAGATCAACCGCGCGTCCCCATCACCGCCAAGCTTGTAGCGAATCTTCTAACATCCGCAGGAGTAAATCGCGTCCTTACAATGGACCTCCATGCTCCGCAAATCCAAGGATTTTTCGATATCCCAGTAGACCACCTTTACGCAAAACCCGCCCTCATTAATTACCTGCGCGAGAGACACCCAGACACCTCCAACCTTACCGTCGTATCTCCCGACGTGGGCGGGGTGAAAATGGCGCGGGCCTATGCGGACGCCCTTGGTGCAGAGCTCGCCATCGTCGCAAAACATCGGATTTCTGCGACAAGAGTCGAGGCCATGAACGTCATTGGCGAAGTCGACGGCCGGGATGTCATTCTCGTCGATGATATGACGGAAACTGCCGGAACACTCACTTCTGCTGCAGAAATCCTGCATAAACACGGCGCAAAACGTATCTTCGCCGGCGTTTCCCACGCAATCATGGGCGATTTAGCGCACGAGCGGCTAGAATCGTCTCTCATCGAAGAACTCATCACTACAGATACAGTCCCCCAAGCATTCGGTCCCAAGGTGCATTCCGTATCCATCGCACCACTTATGGCCGAGGCGATCCGCCGCATACATGGCGGCCAATCGGTGACTTCGCTTTTCGCCGTCTAGCATTTTCCGCACACGCGGCCCGCTATATGCTATCAGACACACGCCCTTCTTCTCTTCCCTAAAATATGGATTCTGAAACCACGCTGAGCAACCCAGCCGCACCCACCATTCCTACCCGAGAGCAGTTACGCGTCGAGGGCTTTGGCCTTATTGATGAACGTTTAAGTTACCTTCTTGGGTGCCTTCAAGATGCCTTGGCCAGTGCTGGAGAAGCAGAACTTATTAAATACATGCCGTGGTCTGGCCAGGCACCCGAGCCCGGCACCACGCCTCCCGAGGCCTTGCCGAAGCTCTATTCCATCGGCTTTCAGCTGCTAAACATGATCGAGGAGCGGGTAGCTGCGGAAATCCGTAGAGAACGCGAAAAAGCCCTCGGAGCTGATTCCATCCGCGGCCTCTGGCCTCAAGCACTTCGTGACCTCATCGAGATCGGCCTGAAACCCGAGGAAATCTTAGCTGTCCTAGAAGACGTCCACGTAGAGCCGGTTTTAACCGCTCACCCCACCGAGGCGAAACGTGAATCTGTGCGCTCCCGCCAGCGCGTCCTCTACGAAGAGCTCGTCCGCAACGAATACCCGAAATACACAGAAAGGGAGAAAAGGCGGATTCGCGAGCGCGTTGTCACCACTCTGGAAACTCTATGGCTCACAGCTGAAATCCATCTCGTCCGCCCAGACATCAGCTCAGAGCTGCGCAACGCCGTCCATTACTTGCGCGATCTCTTCCCAAATGCCATCAATCGCCTAGACCTCCACTTTACAGAAGCTTGGAGAGACGCCGGACTGCCTTTGGAAATGCTTCGTTCAGCGGGTAATATCCCTCGTCTCACCTTTGGTTCATGGATTGGCGGTGACCGTGATGGCCATCCCCTCGTCACCCCCTCAGTCACCGAAAACAGCTTGCAAGAGCTCCGTTCTGCTGCTTTCCAACTTCTCGAAAAAGAGCTAGAAACCCTAGCCTCACAACTAACGATCTCCCGGCAACTCACCGAGGTCCCCGAGGATTTACAAGATCGCATCGATGAGCTGAGCTTCGTCATCGATGCAGAAGATGAGGTGAAAACGATATTGGATCGGCAATCTGAAGAGCCATGGCGTCAACTCGCGAGTTTGATGGCACTGCGCCTACGCGAGCAAATTGCCGGCAGAGACGGTTACCCATCTCCCCAACGGCTTACTGACGATCTCGATCTAATCTCTCGCACACTTGCAGGGGCAAATTGCCATCTTCTCGAAGAGCAAGCAATACGCCCTGTGCGTCATAAAATTGAGATCTTCGGCTTTCACCTCGCCACCCTAGACGTCCGGCAAAACTCCGAATTTCACGATAACGCCATAGCGGAAATTCTCAAAGCTGCCGGAATCGATGATGGCGAAAACTTCCCAACGTGGCCGGAAGCGAAGCGCCTCCAGTTTCTAAACCAAGAACTCCTCTCATATCGCCCGTTTCTCCATAACGGCACACGCATCGGCGAGCATGCAGATAACGTCTTGGATACCTACCGGGTTCTAGTTCGGCACCGCGAGGAGTGGGGCCGTGCCGGTTTAGGCTCACTCATCATCTCGATGACTCGCCAGCTCTCAGATCTACTTGCCGTCTATCTTCTCGCACGTGAGGCCGGACTTATGGACCACAGCGAGCAAGGAATGGTCTGCCCGCTGCCCGTCGTTCCCTTATTCGAAACGATGGATGATTTAGATAACTCTCCGGGCATCCTCGATGATTTCTTGGAGCACCCACTAACCGCGCGCTCCTTAGCTGTGCTCGAAAAACCTGAGCAGCAAATCATGCTAGGCTACTCAGATTCTAACAAAGATTGCGGGATTTTGGCGGCCCAAGTCGCCCTCGAACGCGCGCAAACTGCCCTTACCAAAGTAGGCAAGGAAAGGGAAATTCGCCTATGCTTCTTCCACGGCCGAGGCGGGACCATATCCCGTGGCGCAGGCCCCACACATTGGTTTATGGCGGCCCTGCCGCACGGCGCAATGTCTGGCGCTTTTCGTATGACTGAGCAGGGCGAAACCATCGCCCAGAAATACGCGAACCTCGCCAATGCCACCTACAACCTTGAGCTACTTCTCGCTGGGGCAGCAATCAATACGGCAAAGCACCGGCACCTGCCCGAGCAGAAAGATCCTGCAGAGAAATTTCTCGATACCCTCTCCGCTTCCAGTCAAAAAGCGTATCAGAGCCTTCTAAAATCCGATGGATTCATCGATTTCTATCGCCAAGCCACACCCATCGATGCCTTAGAGAATGCGAGAATCGGCTCCCGCCCAGCTCGTAGGACCGGGAAAAAATCACACTCCATCTCAGATCTACGCGCCATCCCGTGGGTGTTCTCTTGGACGCAAGCTCGTTACTACCTTCCCGGTTGGTTCGGAGTGGGAACAGCGTTGGAGGACCTTAAAAACAAGTCAGAAACGGATTTCGCAGAGCTCAAAGAAGCCGCCAAGTCTTCCGTCTTCCTTTCCTACGTCCTTACCAATGTTGAGACAAATTTGGCTTCAGCAAATCTCGAGCTGATGAAAGCCTATGCTGGATTAGTGGTGGACGAAACCATCCGTAAACCATTTATCGACCGCATTATCCATGAATTTGAACTTACAGAACGTCTTCTTATCGAGCTTTTCGAAGGCTCCATGACAGAGCGGCGGCCACGGATGGCGAAAACTCTTCAAATCAGAGAGGAGCCGTTGAAAATCTTACACCTTCAGCAAATTGAGCTTCTCAAAGAATGGCGCGCCCATATGCATAAAGAAAACCATACTGCAGCCGATGCACTCTTACCAAAACTTTTGCTATCTATCAATGCAATTGCTAGCGGTCTCCGGACTACCGGATAAACTCCACGCATTTCCTAACCTATAATTGGAAAGCTGCAAGAGCACCTCAATCCACCTTCAAATTCGTTTTTCTGGAAACTCCCGCCGTTTCGCGCGATCATCCGGCCGAAACCAGGCAGTTCCATGTTCGTAAGTGTTGGCTTCCCACGATCGTCCTCACACCACACTACACTATAGACGACTTTATCGTTCTGCTTCTGGATCGCTGCCACGCAGCTTTCCTCGGCACAGAAAGTGAGCATCTCGGACAAGGCTGAAGCAAGAATTCCCAAGTCACCCTCAATAAGTGCCGTAGTCTCTGCTTTGTCCCAAGAAATATTGCGATGAGCCTGCGTGTCTCTACACCTAGCAGCCCACATCGTATAGAGGTCCATAGCCGTTAAGGCTTGCAGCGTCGGCTCTTCAAAACGAAGTGCAAGAAACTGCAAAAGCATCTCACTATGTGCTAATTGCCGAGTTATCCTATGAATCGTAGCTTCCACATCGTCACTTAGCTTTTGGCTTTCTAAGAAAACCACCCCAAGCTTGATTGCATTGATATCATTGCGCATGTCGTGGGCATACCGCCTGATAACTTGATAATCTGCACTTCGGTCATCTTCTTTCTTTATATCCATATATTCGCCTCTTTATAATTTTTTGAACTCCTAGAGCAAATTACTATAGTTTCTATCAACCTATAGCTTCCAATCGTTTAAGAGAATCTACAGTAGTCATAAGCTGTTTAAAATCGACTGGCTTTGAGAAATGATAGTCAAAGCCAGCTCGCTCAGATTTCTCACGATCATGTTTCTGCGCATAGCCAGAGATCGCCACGAGGGAAGTGTTTGCGAACTTTTTGTCCTTCCGCAGCATGCTTGCTAGCTGATAACCATCCACAAGTGGAAGCCCTAGATCTAACAGAAACATATTAGGCAAGAAGGAATAGGCGATCTTTAAGACGTCGGCACCATTGTAACAGACTTCCACTTCGTGCCCCTTAGCCCGTAGCAGCATCGCTAAGCCATCCGCCGCATCCTTATGGTCATCTACAACTAAAATTTTCTTTGTATCTTTTTCAGAATCCGTCGTAGGTATGGCATGATTTAAGGTGCCAGATACTTGTTTCACTAACTTAAGATTCACAGTAAAGCGACTTCCCTTTCCTATTCCCTCACTGAAGGCGTGCACTTCCCCTTCGTGTAACTCCACTAACGATTTCACCACCGTAAGCCCTATACCTAAGCCGCCCTGCGCGCGATCCAAAGTAGTATTCTCTTGGCGGAACAAATCAAAGAGATAGGGCAGAGTCTCGGCATGAATGCCCGCGCCGTTATCCTCTACCGTCACCTTTACTTCTGAATCTGCCCCTGCTGCCTCAAGTCGTATCTTGCCCCCAGCAGGTGTGAATTTAATCGCATTGTTCAATAAATTACTGAAAACCTGTTCTAGCCGCGCCTTATCCCCGCATACCACAAGCCCCTCTTCAATCTGAGAGCTATCTACCTCAATCTCACCACTCAAAATCTCCATTCGCATCGTGTCCTTCACACGATGAAGTATCTCTCCTATGTCAACCTTCTCCTGCTGCAGCTCGATCCTTCCTCGTTTGATACGAGCAATATCGAGCAAGTCATCAACCATCTTACTCAGCTGCATACTCTGCCTATCGATGACCTCCTTAGCCCAGACCTTGTCCTCATCCCGGACAGATGCTGATTTATTGACCTCAACAGCCTGACGTATCGCCCCTAGGGGATTTCTGAGTTCGTGCCCCAGCATTGCCAGAAATTTGTCCTTCCTCCGCGAAACCTCTCGCAATTCCTGCTCCGTCCGTCGCCGTTCCGTTACATCCGTAACAAGAGTTACGATCTGCTCTTCGCTACCCGCAACCTTTAATCTGGACACAAATTTCCGCACCCACACCACTTTCCCACCTTTCGTAACAAACCGGTTCTCTAACTCAAAGCTTTCCTCTTTTCCCTCCAATAGGCTCTTCGCATGCGCATGCTCAACTGTCCAATCTTCTTGATGCACAAGATCTTTAGGGCTCATCTTACCTAACTCCCCCTCGTCGTAACCGAGCAGCTTACAAAATACAGGATTTGCACGCAAAGTTCGCCCATCTCGATCCGTGATGGCGATACCAGTTCCTGCAAACTCAAAGACATGCCGAAACCGCTCTTCGCTACTCGATACTTTCTCTGAGGCCAACTTTTCGGATGTGAAATTCAGAATTGCCAACACACCTCGCGTTGGTTCGGCGCGTTCTGTTTTGTTCTCAAAATACACCTGTAGACGCATCCTCACCCATCTCAAACTACCGTCGGCAAGCGGAAAGCTATGTTCAACTGAGGCAGAACCATCACCATTCTTACCGAAACAGTTCCCAAACAAATCTTTCAAACCTACAATACCATCAACACCAAAAATTGCGGAAAAATCAGTCAGTGCCATCTCCATGCTTGGCTCACTCACCACTAAAAGCTCTTTGGCCTCACTCGTGAGCTTAGCCGTTTGTCCCTCGAAATCGATTTCCACTAAAGCCAATCCTGCAACACTGACACCTAGCGCCAAACGCTGCTCACTCGCCTGAATGCGCTCCTTATCTAGCTTCTCGCGAGTGATATCGGTAGCAGTCCCGATAAATTCCACTACATCACCGTTCTTATCCCACCTGAACGGGGAATCTAAGCCTCGGAACCATCGCCAGCTCCCATTACGATGCAGCATACGATATTCGACCTCGAAGGTATCACCTTCACCTGCCTTTCTCATTGCCTGAAAGAAGTCCTGAATTTTACCTAAGTCCTCGGGATGAAGTAACTTCATGGCAAAGTCATCCCCAAGTTCCTCCATCTCCGTTTTATTATACCCAAGAACCTCAGTAGCACGCCGGTTTACATAAACACTACGTAACTCCTCGAAATTAAATACATGTAACAAAATAGGCATGACATATGTCATCCGCTCCACAAAAACTTTCTGCTCGTCCAGCTCACGCAGCGTGCGCACACGCCTTGTGATATCTTCAATGGAGGCGATGTAATATAAAATCTTCCCCAATTTATCACGCATTGCCGATACCGCTACATTCACCCAGACCTCTTCACCTCCGTTCCGGAAATACCTCTTCTCTAACGAATAGGACTCCTCAATCCCGCTCCGCAACTTCTCGATCATTTTTACATCTTTCTGATGATCATCGGGATGTGTAATATCTGTAAAAGTAAGTTTCTTTAAGTCATCTGATGAATAACCCGTAATCTCAAGCACCCTACTATTGAATCGTAACCACTCGCCATCCAGCCCAATATGCGCAAGGCCAGTGGGACATTTTTCAAAAGTTTCTCGAAACTTCTCTTCGCTGTCCCGTAATGCTAACTCCGCCTGATATAAAGCAGAGACCTCCCTTCCACTCGCGACGATGTGAGTTACACTTCCAGATCCGTCCTTGATAGGAGTCAAAGTAATCTCTACTTGTTTCTCCATACCATCTGGAGCTTTTACAAACAACAGGATCTGAATATAACTCCCTTGCATGGCCTTTTCCACAGCCCTGCGCACCTGCTTTTCACCACCCTCCGTATATCGAAACCATGGGCACTCCCAGAACAACTTCCCTTTCACAATATCAAATGATATCTCAGTAAATACTAGGACAGCACGGTTCGCTTCTAATACCTTTCCTAGAGGACAAAGCAAGCCCATGAACTCCTGCGATTGCTCATAAATTGCTAGTAACTTCTTCCGAACTTCACTAAGCTCACTTTCATTCGATTGTTGCTTGTTTAGCTGATATTTATACCTAGCTACAGCAGATTCGATAGATATGTGAAGATCTTTCGCATCAAGCTCAGACGCTTCTAATACCTCTGCGATTCCTTGGGATAGAAAACTGACTTGTTCTTCACCTTTGCTACGCACAATCGCAACGACCGGTGCGCGGTCAGCTAACTTCTGGAACGTCCCAAGTTCGTCCCCTGAAAATCCCTGCAGAATAAAACAGTCCGCTCTAAGGGTGTCTAGATGTAGCGCGGGATCACTACTGTCGCCAGAAAAGCGGAATTCATGAGAACATTCTTCATAGATTGGACACAAGGCGGGATCGCGATCGCCTATCACAAGAACAGTCATTCCATCTTCGGTCATAGCAATTATTAGCGAAGCTCGTCTTCCCTTAAGTCTAGGAGCTTCCTAGCCTCAAACAGTTGGATAACCCAGATCTCCTAGAGCAACTTCTTTGCCAGTTTCAGCACTTTCCATGATCGCCTCAAGAATAGCAATATCTCTACGCCCCATCTCACCGGGCACTTTACCTTGCTCGCCCTTGGCGATCGATTGGCATATCCCATCCATCTGCAGCGCCTGCTGATTTACAGAAGGAAATTTCATTTTATCATCTCCCACAAAACCTTTCAAACCACCGTAAGCATAACCATTCTCATCAACTCCATACTTACCTTCTTTTGCCGTTGCTATGGCATAGTTGCCTGATTTGCCGAAGCTTGAGAAACCTTTCGATGTGACTCCACTAGGGAAAGTGAGTTCCCAGTCATAGCCTTCCTCGATTTCAGTAAATAGCTCTGGACGTGTGTTATGCGAAGTTGCCGTCACCTTGATTGGGTTCTCCCTTGCTAGGTATAACGAAGCCTGGATGGGGTACACACCTAAATTGTATAGTTGACCTGCTACACCCAGCTCTTTTGTCATCACCCAATCATTTGGATTCGGGTTCTGCTGATTCGAGCCAAATGCCGCATCAATGGACTGGAGTTTCCCAAGTTCTTCCGTGCGAGAAACTTCCATTAAACGCAGATGATAAGGATCCCAATGTAAGCGGTAGCCCATATGAAGGCTTACCCCAGCCTCATTTGCTGCGGCAATCATCGCATCGCACTCTTCAACAGACGCTGCCATCGGCTTCTCACAAATCACATGCTTTCCAGCCTTTGCCGCGCGGATGCAATACTCCGCATGCATACCAGTTGGTAGGACTACATAGATGATATCAATGTCTTTGTTGTCCTTGATATCGTCAAAATTCTCATACGAATATACGTTCTCCGCTGGCACCTCATACTTTTTACGCCACTCCGGCACCTTTTCAGGAGAGCCGGTCACGAGACCTGTCAGCTTTGCATGCTCGGTTTCTAACAAAGCAGGGCCGAGCTGTCCTTTGGAGTAGCTTCCTAAACCCACAAGGGCAATTCCGTAAGTTTTGCCCGCATCTTCCGCGCCAAATCCCTTGCCGCCTAAGAAAGCGCTTGCACCCAATATACCTAAAATTTCACGCCGATTGTATGTCATTAGAGCAGCATACACATTGGCACCATCAATGCCATGAACTTATGTGAAATCGGTTAGAACTTCCACAAGTAAACCCTAGGCTGCCCGCACCATGGGCGGCAAAGCAGCACCGATCGCTTCCGCAGTAGCACGCAGGAGTTCCATTTCATTGTCATCGACAACACCATCACTCAGCACAACCAGACTACACAAACGCAACACCTGCTTTTTTACCAAAGGAGTCGCCGCATCAATCTCTGGAAGAGCTTTCGCTACACCACCTAAGCTCGCCTCCGCCTTCGGCAATTCTCGCCCGGTGAATTGTTTATACTCAATTCCGGCCTTCACCAACGCCGCGTCACCACCGCCGATTTTTGCAAAGGTCCTAAGCAGTTGGGCTACTTCATTCTCAAGACTTCCGATCGTCCTATGCCGCATCGCTGGCACCGGCGAAAGTCCCAGCCCAATCACCACGTGCCGCTCAATCACTTTCTGCAGCATAAACTCGAAGAGATTGATTTCCCCATCGGCCAAGATCAGTGCCTCGGTGATTTTTACGAACTCCTCTGCCTCTGTCCGGCTCATCTTCTTAAGCCATGAAAGCGAAAGATCCACCAAAGCAATCTTCTTTGCCGAACTATATGTCACAAGCTCCGACACCCATTTCGTCACCTGATCCATTTCATACTCGCTCACCTGTGCTGCAGAAAGGACCTGTTTCGCTTTGGCTAAACCGTCCTGATCGTTGGAAATCAGAAGTCCATACACCACAATCTTCGCCTCATCTTTGGAGAATGAAGTAAGCCTGCCCTCGCGGAGTTCATCTCGAATACGCTCCCCCCTTGCCAGAACCATGTGAGAGCTATCACCGAGCTCCTCGCTGCTTGTGCTCACCTCAACCTGCGCTCTGCGTCCAGCGAAACCACTGGCGCGCCCATCCTGTGCCATCGTGCCCTGGCTCGATTGCGCGCTCTCCATCTCACCCTTCCAGTCTGGATCAATTGCTAAAATCCGCTTCTCCAATGGCGGGTGAGTAGCCATGAACATGTTGAAACCAGAGCCGGTGAAAAACATGTGCCGGGCCTCAGATGCCTTAGCTGCTGAAATTTTCCCCCCATCCTCAAAGCCTCCGATTTTCTTTAAAGCACCCGCAATGCCATCTGGATTTCGCGTAAATTGGACGGCTGAGGCATCAGCTAGATACTCACGCTGCCGCGAAATCGCTGCCTGAATCATTCGCGCAAAAAGAACGCCCACCGAGCCAACCAACCAGACAGCCACACCGGCAATCATAATTGCGACGATGACCCCACCACCTTTGGAATCCCTTGAACCACGGACGTAAATAAACGACTCAAGCAAAAGCCGCCCCAGCATCGAGAGCATAATGAGTCCGAAAATCCAGCCCATCAGCCGCATATTCAACTTCATATCCCCATTGAGAATATGGCTAAACTCGTGCGCAATAACACCCTGCAGCTCATCACGCGTTAGACTACGCAAAGTCCCACGAGTCACACCAATCACCGCATTACTAGGATCCGTCCCAGCCGCAAAAGCATTGATTCCATTCTCTTCGTTTAAAAGCCATACCTCTGGCACCGGCACGCCCGAAGCTATCGCCATTTCCTCAACTATATTTAGCAAACGCTTCTCCCTATGGTCCCTAGTGGTAGGCTCTATCTGCCTACCCCCGAGATCTTTAGCGACGACGCTACCTCCCTTAGACAGCTGCGCTAACTTTGACCAACTACCTATAAGAATCGTCCCGCCAACGACAGCACCCACCAAACCAAGAAGCTGCGGCCTCCAAAGCGAAAACTCTATATGCGCCAAACCATCCGCCTCCGCAGCGTTCATTCCCATATAATAAGAAAGCGCGATCGCTAGGAGATACATCACCACGATCACTCCGATCATGGCCAAAATAAACCACCATACCAATAAACGGCTGGATTTCCTCGCCCTCTCCTGAGCTTCGAAGAAATTCATAAACTAGATTGGAAGGCGTTAGAAGCTTACCTTAGGAGCCTCGCGCTCAGCAGGGTCATCAATTTCAAAGGATGACGCCTCTTTAAAACCAAACATACCGGCTACCACGTTATTTGGAAAAACCTCCCGCTTGTTATTATAAGCAAGCACGGAATCGTTATAAGACTGCCGTGAAAAAGCCACTTTGTTCTCAGTAGTAGTAAGCTCCTCACTGAGCTGCATCATGTTCTGATTTGCCTTCAAATCTGGATACGCCTCTGCGACCGCGAACAAGCGGCCAAGAACTCCTCCTAACCCAGCCTCGGCATTGCCTAACTTCTCCATAGATGCAGGATCACCCGGCTGCGCCTCTGCCCTAGCACCTTCCGCATGATTCCTAGCCGCAATCACCGCCTCAAGAGTCTCACGCTCATGACTCATATAGCCCTTCGCCGTCTCAATTAAATTCGGGATCAGGTCATGTCGCCTTTTTAGCTGCACATCAATCTGGGAAAACGCATTCTTATACATATTCCGCAGCTTCACTAAGCCATTGTAAACCCCCATGAAATACAACCCAACAATCACGGCTAGGACAATCAGGACGATGAGAATAATCAATGGGAGTTCCATATAAATTGCAGTTGTTCAGGCAAAAGCTAACAATCAATCCGCAAACGGCGAGAAAATTCTTCGGTAAGGAAGTTCACCCTCTGAGCTGACTCAAGTCAGTGCGCCCTACCGGGCGCACCACAAGAAAAAGCCGCACCTTGCGATGCAGCTTTTAGAGAAAAAGAACTGCCAGATAAGCTCTGGCGGAGATGCTCTAACGTTTCGAGAACTGGAAACGCGCACGTGCACCCGGCTGCCCAGGCTTTTTGCGCTCTTTCATACGCGGATCCCGTGTGAGGTATCCTTCAGGCTTGATCGTCTTACGATGCTCCGGATCGATTTTAGTCAACGAACGGGAAATCGCATGGCGGATGGCAACTGCTTGTGCGTGCTTACCGCCGCCTTTCACGATTACGTTTACGTCGTATTTGTTCACGAGGTTCACCGCTTGAAACGGCGAGATTACGGAGTTTTGAAGATCAATCGTAGGCAAATAATCTTCGAATGGAAGCTCGTTAATTGTCATTTTACCACTGCCTTCTTTCACCCATACTCGGGCGACAGCGGTTTTACGACGGCCTGTGGCACTTTCAGTTGCAGTAGCTGGCATAATTTTAAATTCGTTTGGAAAAGTTTCTTAGCGGATCTCTTTGGCAATCGGCTCTTGCGCACCATGTGGATGCTCCTCGCCCGCGTAAACTTTGAGTTTACCGAACTGCGCACGGCCTAAACGTGTCTTTGGGATCATGCCCCAGACGGCACGCTCTACTAAAAGAATGGGCCGGCGCTCACGCAATTTCTTTGGAGTCTCTACCTTTTTTCCGCCGACGTATCCTGAGAAACGTGTGTAAATCTTATCAGTCTCCTTCGTGCCGCTAAGCACTACCTGATCTGCATTCACCACGACTACGAAATCTCCCGTGTCAACGTGGCTCGTAAAAGTCGGCTTATGCTTTCCCCTGAGAAGTCTAGCTGCCTCTACAGCCACCTGTCCTAGCACCTTCCCTTTGGCATCTATAATATACCATTGGCGGTCGATCTCTTGCGGTTTCGCGGAAAATGTCTTCATCTCGTATACGGGGAAAATCAAAAGGAGCTGCGCAATTTATTCGCTATCTCCTGAAGGGGCGCGGAACTTATGGGGCAGACTTGTCGGTGTCAATAGAGAAATCATCGAATACTTTTCCAATGCAAACTATCACCTATCCAACAGAAGTTTTTCAACTCAGATACCTTGATAACACCTCAGCCTAGAAAAAAATCCTCGCCCTCAGCCCAGAGTAGCACCAACCTCCGCCCGCAATGCTCAAAGCCGGAATCGTAGGTCTCCCAAATGTCGGTAAATCCACACTCTTTAATGCAGTCACACGCACTCGCAAAGCCGAGGCTGCGAACTATCCTTTCTGCACCATTGACCCCAACGTCGGGATCGTCACCGTGCCCGATGAACGCCTCGGCGTGCTTTCCAAGATCTCCGGCTCACAAAAACTCGTGCCCACAGCCATCGAATTTGTAGACATTGCCGGCCTCGTGGAAGGCGCTTCGGAAGGCGCTGGCCTAGGCAACAAATTCCTGGCGAACATTCGTGAAACTGATGCCATCGTCCAAGTCGTCCGCTGCTTCGAAAATGACGATATTATCCATGAACTCGGCTCTGTAGATCCCATCCGAGATATCGAAATCATCAATGCAGAACTCATTCTTGCAGACATGGCCTCTCTCGAGAAACGTCGTTCCTCACGCGAGAAAAAAGCCAAGGGCGGGGACAAAGAATCGAAAAAAGAAGTCGAGCTGATCGATAAAATTATGCCGCATCTAGACGCTGGCAAACCGGCCTTGACGTTGGAATTCACCTCTGACGACGCAGAAATCGTAAAAGGCTTCTTCCTCCTTTCTTCAAAG
The DNA here is from genome assembly GCA_963849375.1 of uncultured Verrucomicrobiae bacterium. GTDB lineage: Bacteria > Verrucomicrobiota > Verrucomicrobiia > Verrucomicrobiales > Akkermansiaceae > Luteolibacter. Next base: position 81,571 of record CAWKHB010000001.1, read on the forward strand.
CGCTCCATTTATGCCTGCAACGTCTTAGAGGACGAGCTGGCAAACGCTTTAGAGAAACCCGAAGAGCATCCACTCGTTTCCACGGTGAAAAAATATGCAGCAGAGCATTCCGGCGCAGAAGCCGTTGTAATATCAGCGCGCATCGAAGAGGAATTGAGCGAAATGCCGCAAGAAGAAGCCGCGGAATTTCTTCAAGAAATGGGTGTTTCCGATTCAGGAGTCTCCAGCCTGATCCGTGGCGTATATCACCTTTTGGGCCTGCGCACATACATCACCACTGGTGAGCAAGAAACGCGCGCTTGGACGATCACCGAGGGCGATAAGGCTCCAGCCGCAGCTGGCGTCATCCATACAGATTTTGAGCGCGGATTCATCGCTGCAGAAGTAGTGCACTTTGATGATTTTGTGGCTGCAGGCACCAAAGCCGCTGCCAAAACCGCCGGCAAAGTCCGCATCGAGGGCAAAGAATACATCGTGAAGGACGGCGATGTTATCGAGTTTCGTTTCAACGTATAATTTGCATCGCCTATCCCTCTCAGCTTTGCTGATCGGTTAGCTGCCCTTCTCCGGGTTCTAATTTCACTCCATCGCTTTCCTGATGATGCCGGATTGCGAAGCCTATCGCTGCACAAATCAGTGCCGCGATGATAAATAGCACGATCAGGCCCACTCCACTCCCGAGAAAGCTCGGCAAAAGACTTCGTTCTCTCCGGCGGGGAACTTCTTCGTCGTGATCATCGTGACCGTCGTGACCGTCATCTGAACTCTCTTCCCATGGCTCATCTTTCGCGAGATTTCTAGTATTTCCCTCAGACCGCTTCACTGGCTCCTCGCGCGGTGGCACGGGTGGCAAGCGCGCGGGGCCTTTGAAATCCTCTTCCGCACCCTTCTCACCATTTAGAACCTCCAATTCCTCTGGGCTGAGGCTAAAATCAAAGATTACTTCACCAAATTCCACCCTCATTCCAGAGTTCAGCACGATGTGCTTCATCACCCGGCCTTTTAGCTTCATTCCGTTGGTAGATCCTTGATTTGCCAAAACATATCCCCCATCAACCCTGCGCATCTCCGCATGGCTGCCAGACACAGATTGGGTATCTAACACAATATCATTATCGGCGGAACGTCCAAATGTTACCACTTTGCGCTCAAGCCCAAATCGATATGGCTGCGTATCTTTATCGGGCATCGTTATAAGAATTCTGGGCATAGCTAATAAACTCGTGTCTGCAGTGGAACCTATCGGAAAAATCCAAAAAGGCGCACTCGAAATCGTATTTCGGCAAAAAGATGATTCCAGTTGCCATTTTGCTTACGGTCTGCTTCGCTTCGCCCATCTATGTCTAACGCGACCAACGTCCTCTCCTCCGGTATCGAAATCATCGGCTCAATCCGTTTCTCAAATGACATGATTGTCGACGGCAAGGTCGAAGGAGAAATTACTTCTGACAAAGGTAAAGTAACAATCGGTGAAAACGCCCATGTCAAAGGGGATGTCACTGCTGGAGACGTCAAAGTTTACGGAAATATTGAGGGCAAAATTACCTCCCAACGGTGCGAGCTTAAAGATAAGTCCAAAATCAACGGCGACATTAAATCCAAAGTGTTTTCGATGGAAGAAGGCGCACAACTCTGCGGCCGCACAGAAATTGGTAGCTAAGTTCGGCGTGAAACCTTTTTTCTGGGGCGATTCATACCATCCCCGAAAGTTCTAGGTTACTCTCCGCACTCAAAAGGGATCGTCATCCTCCCAATCGCTGCCTACATCCCAAGTCTCCACCAATTCCTTGGGAAAATCTTCGAGAAACCTCGAGGGCCTGCAAAGAATATCCCCCGAGTAGCTTTTTGGGTTCATCATAGGATAGCTCAGATATAGCTCATCCTTCGCCCGCGTAAGCGCCACGTAAAAGAGCCGCCGCTCCTCTTCAAAGGCCGCTTCATCATCCATTTCAAGGATGCGTCCATTCGGAAATTGCCCGTCGACGAGCCAAATCAAAAAGATCACCTTCCACTCGAGGCCCTTCGCCTGATGAATCGAAGAGAGAGTCACCTTGTCATCATCAATCTCGGTTTTATCCCCCGTCGGCTCTCCATCCGCCGTGCTCATCAAGGACAGCTGAGCTAGAAACTCCAAAACGTCGTCATACGTGGAGCCGTATTGCACCAGCTGTTCGATATCTGCCCGCCGCGCTTCGTAATTATCGAAGCTTTCTTTCAAATAATCGTCATAAACACCTTCAAGCACGCTCGAAAATCATCTCCGATGGAGTTGCGAACTCACCCTTCGGGCTCAGCTCATCCAAAGTGTAACAAAGTTGCTTCCAATGTTTCGCCGCCTTTTTAGGAACTGGATAGCTTAGAAATATTGCCGACCACTGCTCGGGTAATTCCTCATTCGAAGACGCAGGATCCTTTAGCCATTTCTGCCAGAGCTTATCCGCAGTTCCCGGCCCACAACCCGGTAACATCTGCACAATCCTCTTGAAACTCACCTCGTCCTTGCGGTTCGTCACAAAGCGCAAAAACGCTGCCACATCTTTGATATGTGCCTGCTCGAAAAAACGCAGACCGCTCGTAATCGCAAACGGAATCCCACGCCTAGTCAGCTCCATCTGAATCTCTAAACTTTGAAAGTGCGCACGATACAGCACCGCCATTTCCGTCAGCTCGATCCCTTCATCCCTGAGTTCTAGCATCCTTTGGGCAACAAAGTTCGCCTGAGTCCCCGGATCTTCCAGAGCCACCAACGCCGGTTTCGCCCCAACTTCCGCGCGACTCGACTTCAAGTTTTTCTCAAACCGCATTTTATTTACCGAAATCGCAGCGTTCGAAAGATCTAGAATCTCCGGCACACTCCGGTAGTTCGTCTCAATCGTATGTATCACCGAATCCTTATACCGGTCGCGGAAATTCAGTATATGATCCACCTCCGCGCCGCGCCAAGAATAGATCGATTGCGAGTCATCACCTACAGCCATTAAACTATTCGCTTCGCCTGCTAACAAATCAATAAACTCACTCTGAATCGCATTCGTATCCTGATACTCATCTACTAGGATATGTTTAAAGCGCTTTTGATAAATCCCTAAAACCGCAGGAAACTCCTTAAATAGCTCAACCGTAAGGCAAAGCATATCATCGAAATCTAGAGAGTTCGTATCACGCTTTTTCTTCGCGTAAGCCTCACAAACTTGCGCGAGCTCATCCTGCCAATCTTCAAAATAGGGATACTTTAAACGAAGAAGATCCTCCAACGTTACCCCCGTATTTGCCATCAGGCTGATCATTGAAATCAATACATCAGGCTTCGGAAACCGACGCTTTTTCGTATCGATATCCATACCGCCAGTGACCGCCCGCATCAGCGATTTCTGATCATCGCGATCCAAAATGGAGAAAGACTTCGTGAAACCAATCTCATCCGCATGCCGACGCAAAATTCTATTACAAATCGAGTGAAACGTGCCTGCCCAAAGATCATTTACATCACCTTTCACCAAATTCCGCACCCGCTCGACCATTTCCCTCGCGGATTTATTGGTAAATGTGAGCAGCAAGATACTCCGCGGATTTTCCCCCTGATCCAGTAACCATGACACTCGATAGGTGAGCGTCCTTGTCTTTCCAGATCCAGCTCCCGCAATGACCAGAGCCTTGCCGGGCTTTGAAGTCACTGCCTCATACTGCTCCGCGTTAAGCGCAGCCGCGTAATCGATTCCAGACTTCGCTACCGGCTTAGCCCGCTGCAACTTATATTCTCTTGCCATCTTCAGCGGCAGGTTCCCACGAGTTGGAGGAAAGGTCCAACAAAGTTCCTCAAATCACCTCCGTGGAAGCATGCGCATGCGCCTTATCCATATCCTCTCCCGCATCCACGCGATCCGTAAAATTACGGAATTTCCTCAATTCGGCTCGCACCACCGGTAACAATATAAATACGCCAATCAGGTTAGGAAAACACATCGCTAACAACGCTGCATCTGAAAATGCTACCACATTGCCCGGTGCCATCGCCGCACCAAACACAATCACCAGACAAAACATCAATTTATAGGCGATATCGACGTTCTTCGATTTCCCAAAAAGATATTTCCATGACTGAAGCCCATAGTAAGACCATGAAATCAAAGTTGATAAGGCAAAAAGGATCACCGCCACCGACAGCACATACTTGAACCACGGGATCACAGAACTAAAGGAATCAGAAGTAATGGATATCCCATCTTTTCCCTGCGCCAAGTAGTCCCCTGTACAAATCACTACGAACGCTGTCATTGTGCAAATAATCACGGTATCAATAAACGGCTCCAATAATCCCACAAGTCCCTCACTAGCCGCAAACCGGGTTTTTGCCGCCGCATGCGCAATCGGCGCGGATCCCACACCAGCTTCATTAGAGAATACAGCCCGCTGAATTCCCACCAGCATCACCCCTATCGCCCCGCCACTCACAGCCTCCCCGCTAAACGCGCTGGAAACGATAAGTTGAAAAGTCGGGACAATACGATCGTAGTGCTCAAAAATCACGATAAAGCACCCAATCACGTAAGTCACCGTCATCAGCGGAACTAATTTAGATGTCACACTAGCAATTCGGGAAATGCCGCCGATGATCACCAAGCCCACCAAAACCGCTACGCCAACACCGAATACCCAGCGGTTTTGACCGAAAAATCCTCCATCTCCGCCAGTCACATTCACCAACTGCGACGTCGCCTGATTGATTTGAAACAAATTCCCGCCGCCCAGCGCCCCACCAATACATAGAATACAAAATATTACCGCTAGCGTTCTCCCCAGCGCACCCAGACCCCGCTCCGCCAACCCTTCTGCTAAGATACAGCATAGGCCCCCCAAGAATAGACCCATCGCTGTTCACCCTCCGATACCTCACACCTAGCGTGCACTCAGCAAACTTGCTCGTCATCCCCAGCAACCCCAATAAAATAATCCAAAGCGCCGCCCCAGGCCCGCCGATGCTAATTGCTATCGCAACCCCCGCTATATTTCCCAAGCCCACCGTCGCCGAGACTGCAGATGACAAAGCTTGAAAGTGCGTGATCTCTCCCGGATCTGTCGATTTTGAATATTTCCCCCGGACTGTTTTTAAAGCCAATCCAAACGACCTAAAATTCAGAAACTTGAAGAAAATCGTCAGAAATAACGCGCTCCCACCCAGCCAAAGCAAAATAAACGGAATCCCTAAAGCAGGCGAGCCATCTGCCTTCTTCTCATCACTGGTATAGATATTGAAGAAGACCAAATCATTTACAGCGCTTGTCACCGGCTCGAAAAATTTATCAATCCGCTCGTCGACACTCTTAGTTTCTTCGATTACCGCCCCCTGACCTACCTCCTGAGCATGCACCAAGCTGAAGCTGGTAAACAGCCCAAGACAAAGCACGAACCAAAATTTACAAAGCGTTATGCGGAATGTCATCACCGCGAACCTTGCTTAGCGAACGAGCTCTCTGCAAGGCACAATAATACGAGAGCAAATTGACAGCAGATTGGAGGTGATGATAGCACCACCGCATTTGTCAGTTAGTGACTTTCATCAGCCACCAGTGAGACTTAGCGTCGTAGAGATTGCGCAGTAGTTCCTCTAGGGCAGTTACTCGTTCTTGTAGAAAATCTTGACCAAAGCTTGAGGTTCGATGCCACCCTACCGCCCTTCGTTCTCAGAAGCTCACTGCTGTAGTGACTATCACGCCGTGTTCTACTTAGCGTTACTTAACCTGACAAATAGTGCATCTTGGCGGCGAAGAAAGCAGTGTTCCCACTTAGTCTTCGCACGACGGCAATAACCTCACTTGCGGTCAGACCATATGCAGGTTTTGATCCACGTATCCTCGCGTTCTTAGTTCCGAGATTAACATGGCCGTTAAACATTTTGAGGGTGTTCCTGAGTAACCGACCGAAAGTATTACTTACCTTATCAACCACTCAACTTCTTCCCGCCCGATTCCATCACGGATACCTCACTCGGCAGCTTTCCCATTGTGTTTGTTTTCTTTACCCACTCTTGGTTCCAGCCCATATCTGTGTCCTTTTATCATTCGGCTTGGCGGAACAAAATTGCCATCTCCATTCCGATGATTTCCTCCGATTTATTCTACTTAAAGCTATGCGGCTGTGAGGGAGTTTCTATCTTCTAGTTGACCGAATACAGATGGTGCATACACTGCACCACCCCCGAGAGCATTCATCTCTTAGGAAACCCAAAATTCCCATGAAAATTAGATCGCGCAAACTTGCGCCAGCCATGACTTGGTTATCAAAGACAAACCGCACCCTCTTCGGGACTACTGCAATAGCTATCTTAAGCTTCGCAGCCACTGGCAAAGCCGAAACCTTCGAGAATCCTCTTCTCGATGACAAGGTTTCTGCTGACCCAGCATTTATATTTGTAGATGGATATTACTATTACGCGGACACCTATACGGACCCGCTCAGAATCCTGAAAGCAAAACGACTTACCCAAATTCACAAAGGCGATTCAGCCACGGTTGATCTAAGGAAGAACGGAGTAATTGGCGGTAATCGTTGGGCTCCGGAAATCTCTTATTGGAAAGGCCGCTTCTATATCCATTCAAGTACTACCCTCAAAGACGGGAGCAAGCGACGGACCGCAGTATGGCAAAGCAATACAAGTAATGCCTTAGGAAGTTACACGCTCATGAACGATTACCTTGTCAGCGACATAGACTTCTCGTTCTTTACGCGCTCCGACGGAACAATTTGGGGCCTCTTCGGTTACGGAAGAGTCAAAATTCGTGAAATGGAAAATCCTTGGACCTTCAAGGGGCCAACCGTAACCATTGCTAATACCTCGGAATCTTGGGAGAACAACATCATGGAAGGAGCCTTTGGTTTCGAAAGAAATGGCAAAGTCTTCATCAACTATTCCGGTAACAATTGGAACACTGATCGCTATGCACTTGGCCTTCTCACCTTTACTGGTGGGCGGAATGATCGGCTAGATGATAAAACTAAATGGGTCAAAACCAAGGATCCTGTCTTCAAAACTGGGAACGGAATTCGCGGTCCAGGACATAACTCCGTCGTGCAGTCACCTGATGGAACCGAATTTTGGAATATCTACCATTACCACAGATATAGCGGCAGCAATGGCTCAGGACGCCGTATCGCTGCTCAGAAAATCAACTGGGACAGTAAAGGCTCCCCTATTTTTGGAACTCCAATTAAAGGGCCTCAGACAGTTCCTTCAGGTGAGGGTTCTGGTTCAAGTAGCCCACCACCTACTCCTACTCCTACACCTACACCTACTCCAACTGATCCAACGGCAATCGCTAGTAATGGCAAAGTTTCCCTAGGAGATGACGGCAGTAGCTATGGCTCTCAGGACGGCCAAAACGGCCTCCGATCCAGCATCTCTATCTCATCTGATAAACAATCGGCTACCGTGAGCGGAAATGTTTGGAAACGTTTTCCCATCTCATATAACGTGACGAGCAAAACTGTTCTGAACGTAACCATATCCGGCTCCAATCTCGGTGAAATTACTGGGATAGCTTTAGACAGCGATACTGATCCGACGAATAACCGCAGTGCATTCTTGTTCGGCGGCAGCCAAGTGGGGAATGGTGCACATTCCAGCTGGGCTCAAACATTATCAGATAAATATACAGCCAATTCCGGAAGCAAGACTTACTCGATCAAAGTTAGCGAGTTCCTAACCGGGTCTGTTAATTATCTCGGCCTTATCGGTGATGACGACAGCGGTGCAAACACTAGTATCACATTCAGCAACATACAGTTTTCTGAAAGCGGCACTGTAAGTCCTCCACCAGCCGATAATCCACCAGTCGAGAATCCTCCAACTGGTCCTAGCAGCCCCACAGCGATCGCTAGTAACGGTAATATTTCCCTCGGAAATGACTCCACTGGCGCATTGGAACAAGACGGGCAGAAGGGTTCATCAACTAACCTCGCAATCTCATCCGATGGCCGCTCGGCTACTCTCACTGGGAACGCGTGGAAAGTGAGCCCTTTGAGTTACAACGTCACTGCGAACACCGTTCTACAGTTCACAGTGGATAGCTCAGACACAGGTGAAATTCTCGGAATATCGCTCGATACTGATAAGGATCCATTGAACAACCGCCGGGCCTTCCTCATCGGAGGCAGCGACGTGCGAGCAAATGACAGCAGATTTGACAGCTGGAGTTGGGTCAAAGCGCCTCTTTACCAAGCTAACAGCGGAGCGCTCACATACTCCATTCCAGTCGGCCAAGACTTCCAAGGCTCAGTGAGCTACATCGGTCTGATCGCCGATGACGACAGCACCGCCCGTGCAAACGCTACCTTCAGCAACATTCGTTTGTATGAAGCAAGCAGCTCAGGTGGAAGTGCTGATGAAATAGTGCCTACAGCGGACAGCTACGTTAGAGGGGGATCGAATTCATCCACCAACTACGGCACAGACAAAAAAATTAGCGTCAAAGGTTCCTCAAGCGATACCTATATACGCACAAGCTACCTAAAGTTTGACCTCTCAGCGATGTCTGGAAGCGCTTCTTCTGTACACTTAAAACTGCCGGTCGAAGCGACCCAGAGCGGACGGACCTTCACAGCTACATTGAATCAAGTATCAAGCGATTCATGGAATGAGGGTAGCATTAATTGGAACAATAAGCCGAGCACCGGCAGCGCCATCCAAACCTTCGAAGTGAAAGGCTCATATGCCGGCTCAGACGTGATCATCGACGTCACAGCCTATGTGAACGCCCAACGTTCCGGAGATGGAATTGCTGGATTCGCTCTCACACAGGCGGCTTCGGAGAATGGAATCATTGACTTCGCATCGCGCGAAAGCTCGACCCCGCCGATGCTTGAGATTGATGGAGGAAGCACACCGATTGGTAATCCACCCAGCAATCCGGATCCAGTAGATCCTGATCCGGCTGATCCCGACCCTGCCACACCACCTAGCCCGTTGACCATACAGGCAGAGAATGTTTCAGCTTCACAGGGCATTACAATCATCTCCGGAAGTCACATCAGTGCCATCTCCAAAGGTGATTGGGCGAAGTATAGCGGAGTAGACTTCAGCAAAGGTTACACAAAGTTCACCGCAAATGTTGCTGTGCCATCTGCAGACCGTAAGAAAACGATCCAGATCCGTCTCGATTCCACAACAGGTCCGATCATCGGCACCTACTCAATGGAATCCACTGGCGGCTGGACGAACTACACCCAGCAGAGCACAAACCTAAGCTCTTCCAGCGGAGTGCGTGATGTCTATCTCGTAGTCTCTGGAGAGAGTTCGCCAAACTCCGGAGCAATGGACTGGATCCGCTTCGAATAAATTGAATTAAATCAAATTGTAGCTCCACTCGCATAGCGCGGGTGGGGCTTTTTTTATGGATGGAGCTCTAACGTTGGAAAATACTAGAAAGCTATGTCGCCTTATTCCACTCCGGATCGGCGTGGAAAAGTTTAGGTAATTCTCAGGTGTCAGACGTGCGCTAGCTTATCTGTCGCTCGATGCAACAGAATGTTTTGATAGATCGCTGCTCTCAACTAACGAATGAAGCGAACTGTTTTCTGGCTGCTCTTGGGATCGCTTTTCCTATGAAGCTACTGGGTGGCTTCATCAATTTCCCTTCCCGGTTTTTTCAAGTTCTCTCTCCTGCTTTGCTTTTTTCTTCTTCAACTTCATCGCTAAGACCACGACTCTCTCCAGATCCGCACCGGATTTCTGCGGACTGACGTGTGGCTTGCGGCTCTTATCAACAAGCGAACAGGCCCCGCCATTGCCATGCTGTCGCTTCCATTTGTAGCCCGTCTTCCTGCTGATCCCGTGACGACGGCAGACTTCGCTCATCGTCAAAACACCGCTTTCCAAATCCCTGATAAAATCCCTTCTAGCTTCCATGATATCCCTTGTGTTCCAGCTCATGGGAAACAGCCTGAACTGTTACCCATGTCCGCGCACGAGTGTTACCTATGTACGTAAGTCTGTACACGCTGAGGCGTCCGACAAATTGCTAACGCTTCACCTTTAGCGTTTTGTCTAAATTGCAACGGCTTCACATCAAATGAACCTCCCTCCCTAATCAACATCCACCCTCAAATGCCTCACACTCCACAACACACTCGCCGCCGCCTTCCCACTCCCCGCATTTACTGAAACACCGGACCGCGGACTCTCACCCAATCAAAACTTCACTCTTCAGCTCCAATGGAGCGTCAGCATACCAGCATAGTCCGCAGGGCTATGACCAATGACACGAAACCAATCTTCAGCTCCAATGGAGCGTCAGGATACCAGCATAGTCCGCAAAGCTATGACCAAGAACGAAACCCAATCTTCAGCTCCAATGGAGCGTCAGGATACCAGCATAGTCCGCAGGGCTATGACCAAGAACAAAACCAAATTTCAGCTCCAACGGAGCACAGGATACCAGCATAGTCCGCAGAGCTATGTCCAAACGTGAATAATTCAAGGTCTGAAAGACCGCCGGACTTGGGCCCGCATGCAAAGCTTCATTCCCATCCCATACGGCTCAACGTCAAATGAACCTCCCTACCTAATCAACATCCACCCTCAAATCCCTAACACTTCACAACACACCCGCCGCCGCCTTCCCACTCCCCCACATTCGCCACGCACCATCCTTCCTCTTCTCTGAAAACCTCTCCCCGCATTCGCACTCTTCACAATCCATCTCTTCTTTCTCACACCCCCATCCTCTCCACCCAAACCCCATAGTCAAAGTCCGTCTCACAATTTCTTTGATACGAATGACACCTTCGTATTTGAACTGGCTCCAAAAAGGTCGCCGCCCAACTGTTCGGAGAATCCAATTCCTAACCCCGTTCACTCAAGTCAAAACAGCTCAACAGCGGAACGGACCGCGGGCCTTCAGCCCGCCCCAGTGCTTCGGCTCAGTGCTTCGGGGCGAGCTAAAGACTCGCGTTCCATTAGCCGCATACCTCAAGAATGATATTCTCACAATTTCTCTGACACTTTGCGAATTGCAAGTTCAAAATCAAAGCAGCTCAACACAGAACGGACCGCGGGCCTTCAGCCCGCCCCAGTGCTTCGGCTCAGTGCTTCGGGGCGAGCTAAAGACTCGCGTTCCACTAGCCGCATACCTCAAAATGATACTCTCACAATTTCTCTGACACTTTGCAATTGGCACTCCACGGAACGGACCGCGGGCCTTCAGCCCGCCCCAGTGCTTCGGCTCAGTGCTTCGGGGCGAGCTAAAGACTCGCGTTCCATTAGCCGCATACCTCAGAATGATACTCTCACAATTTCTCGGACACCTTGTAATTGAACTGGCTCAAAAAGGTCGCCGCCCAACTGTTCGGAGAATCCAATTCCCAACCCCGTTCACTCAAGTCAAAGCAGCTCAAAGCAACGGACCGCGGGCCTTCAGCCCGCCCCAGTGCTTTGGCTCAGTGCTTCGGGGCGAGCTAAAGACTCACGTTCCAGTAGCCGCATACCTCAAAATGATACTCTCACAATTTCTCTGACATTTTGTAATTGCCGTTCACCCAAGTCAAAACCCAGTCACTGCCAGCAGAACGGACCGCGGGCCTTCAGCCCGCTTGGCTCAGTGCTTCGGGGCGAGCTGAAGACTCGCGTTCCAGTAGCCGCATACCTTAAAGTAAGACTCTCGCAATTTCCCGGACGCCTCAGCGAGGCTTCCCTACCAACAACGCCACATAGAATACTTCTATGAAAGCTCTGTCCATTTTTGCACGACAGCTATTCTTAGCGCTCAGCTTCGTCTTCTGGAATGGGCGCTTTCGGAAGCCGATCGACTTCTTCTAACAAATTCACAATCTCGACTCCGCGTTCTGCAGAATCATCGTGCCGGAATGCGAGAACCGGAGTGGATTTTAGCACTACCCGTTTCATCACCGCCTTCTGAATTGCACCATGTGCTTTGTTCAGCTTTTCGATGACCGGTTCGGAAGAGCCTCCTATGACCCCGATCCATACTTTACCTTCTTTGAGGTCTTGTGTGACTTCCACGCTACTCACAGTGACCATGAGGCCAGACCACTCGTAATCGTGCTGGATCACCGTCGAGATTTCTCGGCGCAATAGCTCATTTACTCTCTCAATCCGGCGTGACATAGCTTCTTACAGAGTCTGTGGGACCTTATCCAAGGTGTAGCACTCAATAATATCTTCTTCCTGATATTCATTGAACTCGCCGAGCCGAATACCACATTCGAAATTCGTGCGAACTTCCTCAACTTCTTCATGGAAACGCCTTAGGGTAGACATTTTACCATCAAACACTGGGATACCACCGCGTATAACGCGGGCATGGGCTTTTCGATGAATCTTACCATCCGTAACGAAGGAACCAGCTGCCTTGCCCTTGTTTACCTTGAACACCTGGCGGCATTCTGCATGGCCAATTACGGTTTCCCGAGTCAAAGGCTCAAGAAGGCCAAGCATTGCCTCTCTCACCTGATCAATCAGTTCGTAAACAATTGAGTATAGCTTGATCTCGACAACAGCTGCCTTCGCAGCCTTCACCGCCTTGGCCTCAACCTTCACGTTGAAGCCCATGATGATAGCGTCAGATGAAGCAGCGTAGGCAACGTCAGATTCGGTAATTGGGCCTGCTGCAGCTGTAATAAACTGGCAATCCACTTTTTCAGACTCAATTTCCTGAATCGCCTTTTTAATGGCTTCCACAGAGCCCTGCACATCACATTTGAGGATGATTTTTAGCAGATTCTTCTCTCCGCCCTCGTTTACCTTGGAGAAGAGATCCTCCATCCGGTTCCGATGCTGTGGTTTGAGCCTCTTAAGACGAAGCTCTTCCTGCCTTTCAGAAGAAAGCGATTTTGCCTCTCGCTCGTTCTTCATCTCTGTCAGATGATCCCCTACATGAGGTAGTTCTTCGAATCCGATTACTTCAACTGGGCTACCCGGTAACGCGAATTTCACGTTCTTCCCTTGATCGTTGATTAACGAACGCACTTTCCCTGCGTATGGACCGCAGATAAACGGCGTGCCGATTTTCAATGTGCCAGACTCGACGATTACAGTGGCGGTAGTGCCTCTTCCCGGAACTACGCGGGCCTCAATAACGCCAGCCCGTGCGGTGGCCTTTGGATTCGCGCGTAGTTCTAGAACTTCCGCCTGCAGAACAATGAGCTCTAGCAAGTCCTCCATGCCCTCCCCTTTCAGAGCTGAAATAGCTGCGAACTCCGTATCGCCACCATAGTCTGTAGTTTGTAGGCCATTTTCAGCCAACTGAGATTTCACTCGCTCCACGTTTGCGGATGGTAGATCGCACTTGTTGATTGCGACGATAATCGTTTTCTCCGCTTTCTGCGCGTGCTTGATCGCCTCCAAAGTCTGAGGCATCAGCCCATCATTCGCAGCCACAACAATAATCGCTATATCTGTGATAGCCGCACCGCGCTCGCGCATATCCGAGAAAATAGCGTGACCAGGTGTATCGAGAAAAGTCACTTGAGTGCCGTTGTGCTCTACCTGATACGCACCGATGTGCTGAGTAATTCCTCCAGCCTCACCGGTTACTACCTTACTTTTTCGGTAAAAATCCAGAATGGACGTTTTCCCATGATCTACATGGCCCATGATTGTCACAATCGGTGGCCGTACAGACAACAGATCCTCCGGCTCCTCTTCAGGTGCCTCTGGCTCCACAATCACTTCATCAACCTTATGGAACCCTTTCTCCTTATCGCGTTTTTCCCGCTCGAAAGTGAACCCATGTAACTCACATACCTGCGCTGCAACTTCAGGCTCAATCGGTTGATTAGGAGCTGGAAAAACCCCGAGCTTGATGAGATCAGCCATCACCTCGTATGGCTTCATCTCAAGTCTTGAAGCAAGTTCTGGAACAAGAATCGGCGGCTTGATGATAATTAGCTTCGGATCATCGGAATCCTCATCCCTAGTAGACGCTGCCTCTACAGGCGCAACACTAGCACTGACCGCAGCCTGATCTTGCCCCATCACAAGCGATGGATCCTCGTTGTCCTTATCTAGAATCTTCGAAATACTGCCAATCACCCTCTTTCCAGCCGGTGCCTTCTTCCGCGCCTTCGGCTTCTGATCCTCCGCAAACAAATCTAGCGCATTCGCCTTCGCTGCTTCCACCTTACTCGGCGCAGGTGCAGCTTCAGCTTCAATTTTTTGACGCTGTCTCCGCGATGGCTTCTTCTTTTCCTCGATTAGATCGAGGACTCTCTTAGGCTCGTCAGAGGTTTTGTCGCTTTTTTTTGGCATCCGTTATTTCTAAATGATTATAAGTTCAATAAGCTATAGTATCCGTTAGTCTTTTGAAACAACGGTGTCTCCAGCTTCTGCACTTGGTTCAGCGGGTGCTTCTGCACTCGCTTGTTCGTCTATCGTTTCTTCCTGATTCTCTTCGCTAGCCGCAGGTTCCTCATCAAGTTGAGCTGCAGCCTCGGCATCTGGCGTGGTCGTTACTTCTTCTGGCTCTGCAGCTTCCTCAACAGCTCCAACACTGCCTTCCACCATCGCACGGGCTCGCTCAAGAATGCTTTCCGCATCTTCTTGCGAAACTTCCAATGCACCTATGAGAAATTCCGCTGGCATATCGACGATCATCTCAGCACTCACCCCACCAAACAGCGTGAGCTTTTCCGCAAGCTCGTCAGTAATTCCTAACTGCTCACCAAGGGAATGCGCTACTCCACCGATTTTCTCTTTAAACTGCTCTTCCTTAGTTTCGTCCTTCCGCACTTGCACGTCCCAGCCCATCAGCCTCGAAGAAAGCCGAGCATTCTGCCCCTTCCTTCCAATTGCCTTACTAAGGTCCTCCTCGCTTACGGTAACTAAAACTACCTTTGTCGCCTCGTCCGCAGTGATCGAGATAAGCTCAGCCGGCTTCAACGCCTCCCTAACCAATTCCGCAGGATCTTCGCTCCAGCGAATGATATCTACCTTTTCGTTATTTAGCTCCCGGACGATATTTTTCACCCGAGCTCCTCGCATTCCTACACAAGCACCTACCGGATCCACCTTAGGATCATTACTCCACACAGCTACCTTCGTCCGAAATCCAGCCTCGCGCGCTATCCCTCTTATATCCACCGTGTGATCTGAAATCTCATTCACCTCCGCCTCAAATAAACGCCGAACAAAATTTGGATGACTTCTCGATAAAATAATTTCCGGCCCACGGCCCTCATTCTCTACCGCAAGGACATAACACCGGATGCGATCCCCAATATTGTAATCTTCGCCCTGAACGCGCTCACGGTTCGGCATAATCCCTTCAAATTTACCTAAATCAATAAGCACGTCGTTCCTTTCAAAGCGGCGGACGGAACCTGAAACAACATCACCGGCCCGGTCCTTGAATTCCTCATAGATCATCTCCTTCTCTGCCTGACGCAGCCGCTGCATCATTGTTTGCTTGGCAGTCTGGACAGCTATTCTTCCGAAATCCTTCGGGGTAACATTGAATTCCACCGTGCCGCCAATCTCGACTTCAGCATCCTTCTTCTTAGCGAGCGTAATCGGGACCTCATTGAACTTGTCCTGATGATCATCGTCTGCAACCACGTTCAAAGTCGCGTAAATCTTCGTATTCCCCTTTTTTGTATCCACATCGGCGCGCAGAATCTCAATAGCATCTGCCCCTGGAACCATTTTTCTATAAGCGGAAACAAATGAAAACTCAAGAGCTGCAACGATCTTTGAGCGTTCAATACCTTTCTCTTTCTCGTAATATTCGATGAGTGCGACGATGTCGTTTGTCATGGTTTGTCGGGCGCTGGATAAATCTTAGAACTTTTCACTGCCATCACGGCATTTCCAAGCTGATCGGTTATGTAACTATAAAAAGGGCGAGTCCTGTAGACGCAAAAGAGTGGGCGTGAGACCCACTCTCCGCATCACAGAGGCTGTTCGTCGCTTGTGATAATTTGAATTAGAGTCACTTGCAAGCCGAAAGTCTCCTTTACCGTCAGGGGCACTCGAACCCTCACTCACTGCTTAAATCGCTGCGATAAAATCATTTTCATGTCACATTAACTTGACATGGACGCCCTTCATATCAGGATGGAGGTCATCTTTTTTTGTTAGAAACCCACTTATCGAGGAAGCCAACGTTTATACCTAAGAGCGAACCCTCACAAAAACTCCCCCTAAACCACCCCCTTCTTAATATGTAAGATCTTTTCAAAAAAACAAAAACCCATGAAAAACCCAACAAAAACCCTTGGGGAAAGAATACTGTATTCTTTCCTCTCTAAAGGACTGCGCCCTCGCCAGCCCTCCATCTGTGCCCAAACCATCACAGATACCTCAGAATTTCTACCACCAAGGAAATCAAAAAAAAGCGCTCTGCTCGGAAACATCGCTGCGATTTCTACCATGGTTTGTATGGCCACCTCGGCCAAAGCCTTAGAATACGTATTTCCAGCAGATTCAGGCATCGTAAACATGCGGACAGATCTCGTTTCACGCGGCATCCATAGCTCAAATGCAGCAGGTGATGGCGTTACAGATGACCGCGCTGCCATCCAAGCTGCCATCAACTGGGCCATCGGCAATAACGGCCGCTATCACACCGCAAAGTTCCTCTATTTCCCGAACGGAACCTATCTCATAAGCGATACCATCCAAAGCCGTGTCAGCACATCTGGCTTCAGTAACGGCTGGCGCGCTGGAATGATCTTCGTAGGCCAGAGCCAGGCCAACACCATTATCAAACTTGCGAACAATGCTTCTGGTTTCACCGATCCCTCCTCTCGGAAAAGCATGATTATTACTGGTTCGGAGAACCCAAATAATAGCTCCGAGGCTCTAGATGGCTCTGGCAACGAAGCATTCCGCCATCAAATCCATAATCTCACCGTCGATACCGGAAATGGCAATATCGGGGCAGTCGCCGTCGATTTCAACGCCAGCAACCGTGGCGCCGTGCGTGATGTGCTCATTCGCTCCGGTGATTCACAAAAACGTGGCATCATCGGCCTTGAGCTCCGAAAAAATGGCGACGGTGTAGGGCCGCTCATCGTAAAGAATGTTACCATAGATGGCTTTGACCGAGGCATACGCGGCAATAATTCCACATACTCTTCAACCTTCGAGAATCTGACCTTTAGAAACCAAAAAGTCTCCGTAATCGATCCCGGTGGCAGCATGTTTACGATACGAAATCTCACTAGCACGAACTCTGTTCCTGTACTCGACGACAGTAGCAACCTCGCTCACGTCGTCATTCTTAATGCAAACGTTTCCGGGGGTAGCTCTACGAATACTGCCTTCGCAAATCGTGGGAAACTTCTCCTGCGCGATGTTCAAAGCTCTGGCTACGGCACAGTAGTTGACAATTTCTCTGGTGGCACACCAGATATCCCCAGCAATGGCGGGTCTACGATGGTTAGCGAGTTCAGCTCCCACAGTCCGCGCTCTTTGTTTTCAAATACTCGCACTACCACTTTGCGACTTCCCGTCGAGGAAACACCAACTTACGCGAACAACAATTTTTCCGATTGGGCAAATGTAGAAAACTTCGGCGCTACCAAAAACAACAGCTCAGATAACGATGGCCCAGCCATTCAAGCAGCAATCGATTCTGGCGCTAAGATCGTCTACTTTCCAAACGGTGACTACCGCGTCTCCACTCCGATCTACGTCCGTGGAAGTGTGCGCAAGATCATCGGCTTCGAATCAAAGGTAGGTGTTTCCTCTGATTTCTCTGCCCCTGAAATGTTTCGCTTCGATTCCACCGGCACCGTTATCTTCCGAAACCTCAGCCTTTTCGGGAAAGTCACCCATAACAGTTCTGGCACCCTCGCGCTCGTCCATTGCGATTTCCGGGGTTCTGACTATCATAATACATCCGCTGGCACCGGTAAAACTTTCCTAGAAGACGTAATTTCCCCCGTAATACGACTCAACGGCCCTTCACATCGCCTATGGGGTAGGCAACTAAACTGTGAGCATGCCACTACCGAATTCCGGAACGACGGCGCCACCGCGTGGCTCTTAGGCTTCAAAACTGAAAGGGAATACAATATTCTCGATGCTCGCAACGGAAGCTTCACTGAAATCTTTGGTGGCCATTTTCAAGTAAGCAACAACGCATCCTCCACAATTCCTTGCCTCGAAATTGAGAACAGCACCACCAGCATCAATTTCGGAATTTATCAATCCGCCTACCCACTCGTAGTCCGGGAAACAAGAAACGGCGTAACCCGCGAGGCCTTACGCAATGACCTTCCTACCCGAGGAAATGGAAATTCCGTGCCGCTCTACGTTAGCGGACCTGCCACCGTCGCATCGCCCACCTTTTCGCCCCCGGCCGGCGTCTACAATAGCCCGCAAACAGTTACGATATCCTCCGCCACTACTGGGGCAACCATCCGTTACACTACCAACGGAAGCACTCCCACCTCCAGTTCCGGCACCGTATACAATGGCCCTATCACGATTTCCACGAACATAAATTTGCAGGCCATCGCTTACAAAAGTGGTATCGGCAATAGTCCCGTAATTTCAGGCACCTACCAGTTCCAGACCAGCAGCGTAGCAACTACAGTCAATTCCTCTGGAAATATAGATTTCGGCACGGATATCTCATCATACGGACCGAGACAGGACGGTCAGGACGGCTCAGCGACATCTGCAGTAGTAAGTCCGAATCGAAAAAGTGCCACCCTCGCAGGCAACGCTTGGAAGACTTTTCCCCTAAACTACACAGTCACTGCGAACACAATGCTTAGCTTTTCACTACAAAGCACTGACGCAGGTGAAATTGTAGGAATCTCCCTCGATAATGACGACAACCCTACCTCTGGCCGCCGCGCCTTCCTCTTTGGTGGCTCACAAGTCGATGGAAATGCGCATAGCTCTTGGGCTTGGACAGTCAGTGAATCGTTCGCAACTGGCACAAATCCAATGAACATCACCATCTCTGTAGGTGATTATTTCCAAGGTTCCGTAACGCGTTTAGGCCTGATATCTGATGACGACGGCGATGCCTCATCAAACTCAACCTTTAGTAACTTCCGGATTTATGAAGCAACAACCCAGCCCCCAGGCGGCACAGCTACCACCATCGCCAGCTCCGGCAGCATCACCTTCGGCAGTGATTTATCCTCGTATGGCAACCAGGATACATCAAATTCAGCTCCTACTATCTCAGCCAACGGTGGCGAATCACAGCTCGAAGGAAACTCATGGAAAATCGCCCCCATAGCATACACTGTAACGAGCGACACGGTTCTTCAAGTCACCATCAATGCTTCAGATACCGGAGAAATCCTAGGAGTCAGTTTGGATACAGATGCCACACCACTCAACAGCCGCCGTGCATTTCTCCTCGGAGGAAGTGATGTAAATGGCAGTAGATATCAGGACTGGAGTTGGACATTGAGCCCGCGCTACACTAGTAACCTTGGCTCCGTAACCTACCTCATCCCCGTGGGTAATTACTTCACTGGACCCGTTTCACGACTCGGCCTCATCGCAGATGATGACAATAACGCATCCGCAAACGTCACTTTCAGTAACCTTAAATTATATGAAGACTCTTCAATCAACGAAGTCTGCACAATGGTCAGTCCAGTAGACGATACCTACGTGCGCGGAGGAACAAATTCATCTCGCAACTACGGCGATGCCTCATTCATACGGGTAAAGGCTTCTGGAAATTCTTTTTATGAAAGAATCGGCCTTGTAAAGTTCGACGTATCAGGAATCGCACAGTCGGCAGCCACAGTGAAGATTGTGCTGCCAGTCGACGGAGTCGAAAAAAACTCCGCGCAACCTATCAGTATTCATACACTTCCAGAAGATAACTGGTCAGAAGACACAGTAGTTTGGAGCAACCGGCCAAACGCTGGATCACTCATCCAAACTTTCGATGTTCAAGGCTCCTACATCGGCTCCGATATCGTCATCGACGTAACTGCTTACGTGCTTGCGCAACGATCAGGTGACCAAACTGCCAGCTTCATGCTCACACAGCCAAACTCGGCTAACTCCTTTGTGGACTTTGGCTCCAAGGAAGGAGAAACACCGGTCTTCTTAGAAATTACTGAGTAAAACTGTAACCACGGCCTATCATTCCGGAAAATTTCTGGGGTGATAGGCCTTTTTCGTGCCTACCTGTCACCCTTCTCCATCTCGCGGCGCCGCATAGGCATCGCGTCGATTGATTCATACAACTTTTCAAACGTAAAGTCACCTACCGCCCAACTCAACGTTGTCCGACTGTCCTTCCCAATCAAATAAACACCCAGCTCCTCGCCATCTATCGCCAAACGCTCCTTAAACTCAGCTTCCAACCTCTCATCTGCAGCAAATTCCCCAGCACCATCACCGCTCAAAATAAACACCCGCAGCTGTCGTTCAGCTAACCCCGCCCTCTCTCGCTTCAAGTCCACCACAAGCTCCTCATCCCCTTCGACGAAAACTAACAAGCGGTTTTTCCACTGAAAATCCTCAATCTTCACCTCTCCCAAGCTCATCATATGACTCATTAACAGCAGACACACCCACAAACGCATCCCGCAAACTTCCACAGATCCCCTCTCTCGCAATCTCAAATCTCAAATCCCAAATCCCAAATCCCAAATCCCAAATCCCAAATCCCAAATCCCAAATCCCAAATCCCAAATCCCAAATCCCAATCCCAAATCCCCAATCCCAAATCCCCAATCCCAAATCCCCAATCCCCAATCCCCAATCCCCAATCCCCAATCCCCAATCCCCAATCCCCAATCTCAAATCTCAAATCTCAAATCTCAAATCTCAAATCTCAAATCTCAAATCTCAAATCTCAAATCTCGAATCTCAAATCCCCAATCTCGAATCTCAAATCCCCAATCTCAAATCGCCAATCTCCAATCTCCAATCTCCAATCTCCAATCTCAAATCTCCAATCTCCAATCTCCAATCTCCAATCTCCAATCTCCAATCTCAAATCTCAAATCTCAAATCTCAAATCCCAAATGAAACTACCCTATTGGCGCACCACTTGCTAAACCACCTCAACACCCGCCAACGGAACGTTTTTGACAAATCACGTCGCATCTTAGAACCTCCCGCAGCAGAATCGCTAAATCGAATCGTTTTCTTAGAAAAATCATGAGTTACATCCGCACATTCCCCACTGGCTCCGGAGCCGAAGGCCAGTTCCACTCACTTCCAGCCCTCGCAGAAGACGGCTTCCCTAATCTTTCCCGACTCCCGGTCTCGATCCGCATCGTCCTCGAGTCTGTTCTGCGCAATGTCGATGGTAGAAAAGTTTCCCAAGAAGACGTCAAAAACCTGGCCAACTACGACGCAAAAAATCCCGGTGAATACGAAATTCCCTTCACCGTAGCGCGCATCGTCCTCCAGGATTTTACCGGAGTGCCTCTCCTCGTAGACATCGCCGCCATGCGTGATGCCGCAGTCTCACGCGGTGCCTCACCTGAAAAAATCGAACCACTCGTCCCTGTAGATCTCGTTGTAGACCACTCCGTCCAAGTCGATTTCGCTGGTTCTCAAAAAGCTCTCGACCGGAACATGGAGATCGAGTTCATCCGCAATCGCGAGCGCTACGAATTCCTAAAATGGGGCCAGCAAGCCTTCGATACCTTCTCCGTAGTGCCTCCCGGCATCGGCATCGTTCACCAAGTAAATCTCGAGTATCTCGCCCAAGGTGTCCTCAGCAAAGACGGCACCTACTATCCAGATACCCTCGTCGGCACTGACTCACACACCACCATGATCAACGGCCTCGGCGTCGTCGGCTGGGGTGTTGGCGGCATCGAGGCGGAAGCCGGTATGCTAGGCCAGCCAGTCACCTTCCTCGTTCCTGAAGTAGTCGGCGTCTACCTCCATGGTTCCCTCAACGAGGGTGTCACAGCTACTGATCTCACCCTCCGCGTCACTGAAATCCTTCGGAAACACGGCGTCGTCGGGAAATTTGTCGAGTTCTTCGGCCCAGGCGCCACTGCACTTTCCCTGCCAGACCGCGCTACCATCGCCAACATGGCCCCAGAATACGGCGCCACCATGGGCTTTTTCCCTGTCGATTCAGAAACCATCAACTACCTACGCGGCACCGGCCGTAGCGAGGAGCTCTGCACTACCGTAGAAAACTACTACAAAGCACAAGGCCTCTTCGGCATACCTGACAAAGGCGATTGCGATTATAAAGATCTCCTCGAGCTAGATCTTTCCACTATCGTCCCCGCAGTCGCCGGCCCGAAACGCCCGCAAGACCGCATCGACGTCCCGAAATTGCGCGAATCCTTCAATCACCTCTTCTCCGCAAGCTCCATCGATGGCGGCTTCGCACTTCCAGAAGAGACCCGCGGAACCACCGTCCAATTTTCCATGCGCGAGAAAGCCGGAGTTTCTGTCGATTCCTTACTCTCCACAGACTCCATGCACCGCACCTTCGAAGGCGAAGAACGCAACGAGCGTGAAATGGTCACAAACCGCCCTACGGATACCGAACTCGATCCAGATTGTTTCCCGAACGGCCCCGTAGATATGCAGCTGCGTCATGGTTCCGTCCTCATCGCCGCCATCACCTCCTGCACAAATACCAGCAACCCTAGCGTCATGCTTGCCGCCGGCCTCGTCGCAAAACGTGCTAACGAGCTCGGCCTCACCATCGCCCCTTTCGTCAAAACATCCCTCGGCCCCGGCTCCCGTGTAGTCACCGATTACCTAGACGCCACCGGCCTCACAAAAGAACTCGATCAACTCGGCTTTCACACCGTTGGCTACGGCTGCACCACTTGCATCGGCAACTCCGGCCCCCTCCATCCCGCCATCGAGGGCGCCATCAAAGAAGGCAACCTCGTCTGCGCATCCGTCCTCAGCGGAAATCGGAACTTCGAAGCCCGCGTCCACGGCTCCATCAAATCGAACTTCCTCATGTCGCCCCCTCTCGTCGTCGCCTACGCCCTCGCAGGCCGCGTCGATATCGATTTAACCACAGAACCTCTGGGCAACGACTCCAATGGCGATCCTGTATTCCTCAAAGATCTCTGGCCCTCACAGTCAGAAATCAAAACCCAAATCGAAGCCGCACTCAAACCTGAGGTCTACGAAAAACTCTACGGCAACGTCGATACTGCCAATCCAAAATGGGGCGAAATCAACGGCTCCACCGGCGCAACTTACGAGTGGGATGAGAAATCGACCTACGTGCAGTCTCCGCCATTTTTTGAAACTAAAGAAGGCGCTAGCGAAAACATACTCGGAGCCCGCCCACTCGGAATCTTCGGAGATAGCGTAACTACCGATCACATCTCCCCCGCCGGAGCCATCAAAGAAACCTCACCAGCCGGCCAATACCTGCAGGCAAACGGAGTCGAAAAATCGCAATTCAACTCCTACGGTGCTCGCCGTGGAAATGATCGCGTCATGACCCGTGGCACCTTCGCCAACGTCCGCATCAAAAACCTTATGTGCCCCGGCATCGAAGGTGGCTACACCCAATATTTCGGAGGGAAATCCGTCCCCGCGCCTGATGTCACCATTGATTCCTACAGCGGCGCGCAACCCACCTTCATCTACGACGCCTGCATGGCCTACCAAGAAGAAGGCACCCCCCTCATCGCCATCGGCGGTGAAGACTACGGCATGGGTAGTAGCCGGGATTGGGCCGCCAAGGGCACCCGCCTCCTCGGTGTGAAAGCAGTCGTCACCAAATCATTTGAGCGCATCCACCGCTCCAACCTCATCGGAATGGGTGTCCTCCCCTGCAATTTTGTAGACAAAGCAGATTACGACAAAATCAAAGACCTCACCGACGCCACCTTTGATATCACAGGAATTGATGGTGAACTCCGCCCCATGCAATCGGCCACCCTCACCGCCATCACCCCAGACGGCACCAAAGTAGAAATCCCCCTGAAAGTCCGCCTAGATACCCCCGCCGAAGTAGACTACTACAACGCCGGCGGCATCCTCCCCTACGTCCTAGACCAGATCCTAGCCTAATCCCCCATAATCCCACAGTAGATAAACCTCCCTCTCAAACACTTTGCGAAGTCGTCTAACAAACCTTTCGAGAGGAAGAAAATCACTCTAGATTCAAACAGGGAATGAACCATAAATACCAATGGTTTCTCTTGAAATAGAGTCAATCTCAATTGGGTATACCCCGTTCTACGAAGCTAAAGCAACCCACCTTTCAGAAACCTCCGGCACTCAGCCCTAGTCCAAAAGCACAGCAATGCGTTTCGGACACGCGCGGAATTCTCCTTCCCCGCCGTCGATTTGATTCAGGCAAATACGCACGCAATCTCACAACTCCGCGTTAGACTAGAAGCTCCTATGCACACCTAGAATCAGCCGCACTGGAGATCTCTGTCAGCCGCGCTGAAATCTCAGTCTTGGCAGAGGCACAAACAGCCAACTGCTGCCTCGCCCGTGTCATCGCCACGTAATGCAATCGCATTTGCTTATCTAAATCCATATCGCCCACGCCAGCCGCACCTGCACCAACCACCACCACAGCCTGGAACTCCAGTCCCTTGCTACTCGGCGCGTTTACAATCGTTATCTGCTCTACCCTTGGATCATAAGCCCGCTTTGCTCGCGAACTACCCATCCATAGATGCGCCATCCCAGCCGCTAAAAGATGCTCCGAAACCACCTCACCCTGCCAGTTCTGGAAACAGATGATCGCAATTTCATCTGCAGGCAGCCCTTTCTCCAACCAAGTCAAAACACAGCGCAGAGCATATGTAACCTCATCTTGGAAACTCTGAAACATTTTGAAAACTGGTTCAACACCCGAAATCCCAGCCGACTGCGGCTCGATAAGTGGAATATGATCCTCATCCGCACTCGCAGAAGTGATGCTCCCCTTTGCAAAATCATACGCAAACTTCAGAATTTCCCGACTGTTTCGGTAGTTCAGCCGCAATATGGTAGTCCTACCCTGCGCCTTAACCCCCACGCTTGATAAACTAAAATCAAGTCCCCTGCTTTTCCCGTAAATACTTTGCGCATCGTCATACAGTAACAGAAAAGAATCTGTCTCAGGGTTTACCATTTGCACAACTAGCTGCAGCCATTGAGGCTCAAAATCGTGGCCCTCATCAACCATGACTCCCGCATATTGACCGCGAGGTATCATGCCATTCTCCACTCCCTGAATCACACTTTCTACCTGCCTCTCCCATCTAGGACTGGGCCCCTCCTTCTCAGTCACATGATACGTCCGCAACATCTCACCACACCATTCATGAAAATTCCGCACCTGAACTGTCTCACTCAAACCCTTCGTCTCCATAAAACACTTTAAACGAGCAGCTAACGAAACATTGTAACAAAGCACCAACACCGGAAGCTTCGCTTCACCCGCAATCTGCATACAGCGATAACCTAAAATTAAAGTCTTACCAGAACCCGCAACACCATGAATTACCCGGTGCCCCCTCCCCAGATTCCTCGCTAACTGTTCCTGCTGCATATCTAACACCTTCACAAGATCTGGTGCCAACTCCTCTTCAAACAACTCCCCCTGCTTCCGCTCATCGATCCGCACCTCAGGAAACATATACCACCTCACCCTGTCAATTTGTGGCAATGTCATTGTAGTTCGAAACCTAAACTCAAACATACTCCACAATCGCTCCTGAAAAGCCATGGGATCAACTCTCTCAATCATCTCGTCCTGACAAATCAAGCGATGAGCAGGTAGTATCAGCGCTTGCTCTTCCTCACTCACCAAAGAATCCCACTGCTTCCGTGTGATGTTCGGAAACACAACTCCCCACCCATAAGGAAAAACAGTCTTACCCAAATAACTCCCTTCCTTACTCCTCAGCTGGGGATCACGCTGCAATCCATTTACAATCTCCAACATGTAACCCCGTGCCTGCTCTAAAGGATTCACCTCTCTCTTACGCTTCCCACCTAGTTGAACCTCCCATCGCTCCTTATCCAACGAGCGTATAGCATCAACTTTCCAATCCTTAACTTCCAGAACCAAAAGACCCCTTTTAGGATGAAGAATCACATAGTCCGGATAACGTCTGCTCCTACCCACCGGAACGTTGAACCAAACCAAGTAATCATCCTCTAAATGACTGTTGAGCCTCGCCCCGAAACGCCTCTCACCAGGAGTAACTACCTGTAAGGAAGGGCAGATATTCTGAACAAACGTAGCCATACTTTAGCGGCCACATTACCAAACCCTACCTCCACGGCAAGGTCTTATCTAACAACTCCGGAGAGCCCTGCGTCCTTCCATCTCTCCAGCATTCCTACAATCTCATCTCTCTCCCTCGTAGGACTCAGCTCCCACACAAGCGGGCAATCCTTCGGAAAATATGACAAGATCTTCTCGTAATCCAACGTCCCAGTCAAAGGCGTCCGGTGGTCCCTAGCTGGCCATTGCACATCATGCACATGCCCGCCTATAAGATAGGGCCTCATCTCTTCTAGCCATTCATAATGATCTAGAAACCCTAGATTATGCTTTAGCTGCACATGCCCAAAATCATGCCAATACCCAATCCACGGATCATCTTTAAAATGCTCCTGTAGCCGCACCATCTCACGCTCATTCGGCATATCCTCAAAACGCGATCGCGATTCAATCGCTAATTTCACCCCATACTCCGCCGCCACCGGGGCTAACTCCTCCAAAGCCTCAATCGCTCGCTGGTAATATAGCGGCGCAACCTTTTCCCGCTTCTTTACAAAATCAATTTTCCGCTTCACATACCCCGCCTGCCGGGAGTCACCATCCCCTAGCATCGCAGTAAGAGGCTTCGTAAACTTCGCTGGCTTCATCGGCGTAGAGCCCATATGTAACACCACATACTCAGCCTCAAATTCTGCAGCCAACTCCAGCGTTTTCAACGTCATTTCCATCGCACGCTTCCGATCAAATGGCCTATGAGACGTAAACTCATACGCATCTGGCGCATCTATCATCACCTCCACCGGCGAGGGAAAATAATTATGCACCCCTGCGCACGTAAACTTGCCGGCAGCAAAGGCACTCTGAAGACCCGGTAGCTTCGTAATTGTCATCCCATGGGAAAGCTCAATCCTATCAAACCCCATCTCAAGGATCTCATCAATCATCGCCTCCCCCTCCGTATGGCGACTATTATTCCAACATGTTGAAAATGCGAACATAACTTACATTAATGGCCGCTCGGCCCAGAATCTACCTCACCGAATGCTGCCCTCGGATATCGTATACCATCCACAAGTCTACCAATCTCCTCCGATGGCGGCGGAGTCATACGAGAAACAACAATCGTAACTATGAAATTCAAGATCATACCTACCGAGCCGATCCCTTGCGGTGAAATTCCAAACAAATACTGATCCGGCGTCCCACGCAGTCCAAAAATTCCAAAGTTAAAATACAATATATAACTCGCCGTAAACAAAATACCCACCGTCATCCCTGCAATCGCTCCGAAACGATTCGTCCGTTTCGAAAAGATTCCTAAAACAATAGCTGGGAAAAACGATGAAGCTGCCAAGCCAAATGCAAAAGCAACAACCTCCGCCACAAACCCCGGCGGATGAATTCCAAAGTAACCCGCCACCAACACCGCTAGCCCAGCCGAAATCCTAGCAAGTAACAACTCACTCTTGTCAGAAATTGAAGGGTTCAACGTCCGCTTCACCAAATCATGGGCCACCGAAGTAGAAATCACCAATAGTAATCCCGCCGCAGTTGAAAGAGCCGCCGCCAAGCCACCAGCCGCTACCAGCCCAATCACCCACCCCGGCAATTGCGCGATCTCTGGATTAGCCAACACCATAATATCCGGATCCACATAAAGCTCATTTGTGAACTCTGAAGGCTCATTCAGCAAAATGCGTTCCCCTGCAAAGCCTCTCTCGTTCACAGGATCATCCTCTACAAAAACCGGCTCCACCTTCATCTTCGATGCATGCTGCAAAAACGCCGGGCCACTCCCATCATAGATAATTTTCCCATCCGCGTCTTTATCAACCCACGCGATCAATCCCGCGTCCTCCCACTTCTTAAACCAATCCGGTAACTCGCTATAGGAAGCATTCGAAACCGTGCTGAGCAAATTCGTGCGCGCAAAAATCGAAATCGCTGGAGCCGTCGTATATAGCAAAGCAATGAACAACAGGGCCCAGAACGCAGATTTTCGGGCATCACTCACCTTTTTCACCGTGAAAAATCGCACAATCACATGCGGTAGACCAGCTGTGCCGACCATAAGCGCCAAAGTAATAGCAAACACATCAACCATCGGCTTCCTCCCGGTTGAATATTCCGCAAAGCCCAATTCCCTGCTCAACCCATCAAGCTTCTCCACCAACCCAACAGTCTCGCCAGCGGCATTCCCTGCCATCCCAAGCTGCGGAACTGGGTTCCCCGTAAGCATAATTGATATGAAGATCGCCGGCACCAAGTAGGCAAAGATTAACACACAATACTGCGCAACCTGAGTATACGTAATCCCCTTCATACCACCAAGAACAGCATAGAAGAATACCACTGCCATTCCTATATAAACACCCGTATCCACATCCACTTCCAAAAACCTTGAAAACACCACCCCCGTCCCGCGCATCTGCCCAGCTACATAGGTGAACGATACAAAAATCGCACATATAACCGCCACCACCCGTGCCGTGCTGGAGTCATACCTATCTCCGATGAAATCCGGGACGGTAAACTTCCCAAATCTCCGTAAATACGGTGCCAAAAGCAAAGCCAACAACACATAACCCCCCGTCCAACCCATGAGATAAACCGCACCATCTCGCCCCATCACAGAAATCAAACCCGCCATCGAGATGAACGACGCCGCACTCATCCAATCCGCCGCCGTCGCTAAACCATTCGCAATCTTCGGGACACCCCCTCCAGCTACATAGAAATCACCCGTATTGCCAGCACGCGACCATATAGCAATCCCAATATAAACCGCGAAGGAAAGCCCTACAAATATATATGTCCAAATCTTAACATCCATAACCTAAAAAGCTTAACTTCCCTCCTCCGCACCCGTTCCTTCTATAAGCTCCCGATCTAGCCGATTCATCACTCGCGCATAGACAAAAATAAGAATTACAAAACAGTAAATACTACCCTGCTGCGCAAACCAAAAACCAAGATTTAACTTTGTGCCCGGCACCTTGAATTGATCCAAAAAGTCAGCCCACAAAATCCCGCATCCATAGGATACAAAGGCCCAAATACTCAGTAAGATCCCAAGCCATCGAAGATTTGCCCTCCAATATTCTTTGCGCCTCTCCTCCGATGGTAAATTACTCATAGTCTCTAGATTGGGTTTCTAGAACTTTGTAGTTCTTCAAAGCAACTCTGGGAAGAAGTTTCGCAAATGGATGCCGTAGCGCCCCCTAGATCAAGAATTCGGCACCAGTTTCAAAATATAATCTCGAATACTTCGAAGTTAATTACTCCTCAGCTTTTGGCATCTCATTCTCATCCTCAAGAAGCGATTTCATGACATCAGAAAACTGATTGTAGAAAAGCCCAAGGCCAATCAGCACAGCACCCAACACGATGAATGAAGAAACTCGCCAGAACGCTGTGAAATCCCAAACATCAACGACAAACAACTTCCCTAGCGAAATCGCCAACAAAATAAACCCAGCCATCCGCACGTGGGAAAGTCGCTGCCAAAGTCCAAGGCTAACATAAATAAATCCCAACACTGCCCACAACATCACGGCCGGCCCCCATCCCAGCCGCCAAACGAGCATCTGCGTCGACCACAAAGCCGCCACAAAGCATGCAAGCCCCATAAAACAAATCACCAAAAACTTGTGCATAGAGGCATCGCCCATCTGCCTAGCCCCTCCGCGGTGTGATAGCACTAAAGCCAACAAACTTCCAATTGTGATGACTCCCCTCCATGTTTCTTGGCCCTCCTCCAATGACCATCCCGAGTAAATCATAAACACCAAAAGCGAGAACACAGCAGTCCCTGCAAAGGCAAACGCTTCGGTCAATACTCTTCTCCTGAGGAACAACGCAAGCACTGATAACACAATCGAAGTCGCCGCCACCCAATCAATCCACGCCTGCGGACTATACCGATACCATGCAAAGCAATAAAATAGAAATGCGCCAGTCCGTAAGACCCACACTGCAATACCTCGGTGCATTTCATTTTCTAACCTGCTCCGCCACCGGCTACACAAACACACCGCACCCACAACAACTAGACCCGCTGACAGAAAGCTCCCTAAAACTGATACCTCATTCCCAAAAGCCATCGCCCTCCATGAAACAATACTCAACAAGGCCCCCCCAATCGCCAAACGACTTACCCTAAATAAAAGCGCCAGAATGACCAACACCAAGCTAGCTATATGCTCCCAATGATATAGTGAAAGCCCCGATGGTGTAAATTGTTGGATACCAAAAAACACAAGCACAGGCACCGCCAGCGAGTAAGCCCAAGCAAAAATATGAGGCTGCCCGAGTGAGTAGAATCGTCCTACTTTTGTCTCGGCCCGCGTCAGTAAGTCGCGATGCCAGAAATAAGCACCCGCAATCCCAATAGCCGATGCGAACAACAAAGCTACTGCCGAGCCAGAAAATGCACCTAGATAAACTGCAATAAACATAAGAACCAAACTACCAACCAAAATTTCAGGCTGTCTCTGCTTTCGATCCAAAACGCGTGCACTAAGTCCCATCACTATCGAAATTCCCATTGAGCAGAGCATTCCAGACGTCGCCTCAAGGTGAAACAAGCAAACCCTACCCAAATGAAATAATGCAGCCGTAAATAACAGCAACGCCACCGGCCGGCATACAGTCAGATAATATCTTCTCGAATACTCAGAATGCGCAACCACTATGGAACTCACTCCCAACAACGCAGCGCATAAGCTGGCGCTCCAAACCGGTAACACCGCGGATCGACCATCGGGGTTGATGTCTCCCATTACTAGAATTGCCGTAGAACCAATTCCACACAGTAGCGCAAAAAGGACTTCCATTTTTCCACGAAATTTCCATCCAGCTACAGCTAACGCGAGAGCCTCAAACGCCAACACAAGTGCCAGATGCTGGCCCTCCAGCCGAATGATTAGCGCAAAGGTGCACAAAGCAATACCTTGCGAAAGATTTACCGATCCAGCCAAAGTCCCCAAACGCCGGCCAACCACTCCGAGTGCCAAAAGTATACTCCCAAAAATGGCCGCAACCATCCAGTAACCCACCTCCCCAAAGCTGGCAACCCACTGATACGAAAATAGCAGGAAGAACAGACCATTGTTCAATCCTGCAAACCACGCCCGGGCCCTTTCACTCATGCTTTCCTTGAATTTCCCAAGAACACCAGGCAAGGCGAACATCAACCACAAAGGCGCTAGAAACCACACGTTTCCAGACTCGTTGCCCCCTACTCTATCGCCACTAGCTCCCAAAACTTGCAAGCCAAAGAACGCCGCATAGTTCCCCAGCATCGAAGCCCATCCCGGCAAGATCCAGCCGGGTCTCAGCATGAAAAACAAACCAATCAGCCCCAGCAGAATACTAGAAACACCGGACATCCATCCCAGCGGCTGCAACATCGTCGCATACGAAGCTAGCACAATTCCCAGCACCGCCGTCGCCTTACTGTCTCTCACCCATGAAACGACCGCAATTCCAGCGGCAGCTAAAAAGAGTAAAATCCCCCCCAACGTAGGACTCTCGATAATACGAAGCCTCTCCACATGATGAGCCGCAAAGGTGCAATAATAGAAAAATGCCATACCGTCCGCAAAGATCACCTCACCGAAGCCCTTCAACTTCGCTTTCTTAGTAAGCCGTCGCCCTCCCTCAATAAGAAGGCCCGAGAGCCCAAAGAGACAACCGAGACGCACCGCATTTGAAGTTTCTCTTACAAAATTCTGATAAGCATAACTTCCAAGAAAGACCAAACCCGTCAGAAAAATTACGATACCAATGCGCACCACCCACACCCGGCCAAACTGCAACTCGAACGATGCTTTCTCGACTTTCTCGACTTTCTCGACCTTCTCATCCTCTCCCGGAACTGAGACTACTGGACCCATAAGAGCCGGCTCTACTACCTTCGCTTGCTCCTGCACCTTCGGGAGGGAAGGCGGCTGTATGATCCTCACCGGCTCTTTCTTCTCAACAAGCTTAGGTTTCGCCTCTGCGATTTCACCTTTCAATCGGCCCTCCAGAGTGTCTACCTGCTTGCCGATCTTCCCAATCGCATCTTTATGCCGCTCCTCAATATAGAGAAGCTGCTCGCGCAAGCGCGAAACTTCTTTGCGCAATTCAGATAGCTCGAATTCCTCCACTCTCCCCAGTCTGCCCATCTTGCAGCGGCTTAGCGAAGAAAATTTTCCGTAGCCCTTACTCTTTCAACATCCGCAAAAACAATGGCAAAATCTTAAGAAACAACGAGTTCTTTCCACCCCTAGAAAGCTGTTGCGCTACTAAACCTTCCGACGATTCTGGATCGGCAGGTGAAAGCGAACTTACATGGTAAGCTCCCGAAGACACCTCTCGCAACAAATGCGCTGCGCCAGTTTCCCGCTGCACACGCACCGCCGTCGTTGAGGAAGAAATCTCTATGCCTGCGATCGTTGCGGAATCCTCTGACGCTTCCAAATTACCCTGAATCACCTGCCCACCTCTCGTCCGAAACTCGAGCCCACCCGTCCATTCCCAGCCTGCCTGAACGGCCAGCCAAGCGAGCAATTGCAAAGCAGTATTGCGATCTTTAGCATGGTGTTTTATCTCCACCTTGCTCACTTCACTCAGCATCGCTTGCGCTAAACTATCATCAAAAAGCCCCGCAATACTCACCCGATATTGCCAGCATCGCGTCCATGCCAGATCTTGGATAACCAATGCAGGATTTCCCTCCAGTGCCTCTTCCAAACGCGCAAAACTATGCCTCACATCTGCCCATCTAGAGCTATCGACAATCAGCCGGTCCATCACACTTGCTAATCGCTCAGTAAACACATCAGAGAGCTCCCCCTGCCACCAAAAGATCAATGGAAGATCTGAGTTCAAATGCGCAAAAACAGTGTTCCGAAACCGCCCAGGCACTCTTCCTGTAAGCCGAAATGCAATCTGCTCACAGCATACGGACTTCTTCCCATGTGAAAGATGGCAGTGCGCTGTAATCCATGCGCGTAAGGAAGCTTCTTCATCACGATTAATCTCTACCAAGATCGCCCGACACGCATTCTCACGAGTCAAATCATTGATAATCCTAGAATTCCTCGTTAAACCACCGGACTCCTCCGTATATACAACAAGATTCATCAACGAAGCATTTGTCCGCGCCTCATCTTGCTCCCATAGCTTTTTTAGCTCATGGTCAATTTGTGAAATTGGCACTTCGATGCCCAATTCTGGATGATCTTCGGTTTGCTTAACTGTCATATAACTATCAATCATTCATCTTAGCTTCGGAAGGTATATCAAGGAACTCATTGAAGTTCTTTCGATAGAATCGTGAGCCCCAGTGAGAAGTCTCCGCTCACAGCCTGCGCCATGTGTTGCCATCCTTTTTTATCAGCTCATCCGCCTCTTTCGGCCCCCAAGACCCTGCCACAAATTCCGCCATCTCCGGCTTCTTGTCCGATTCATGCCAAGCATGCTCAATATGGTCAATAAACCGCCATGCCTCCTCCACCTCATCGCGCCGCGCAAATAAAGTCGCATCACCTGCAATAGCGTCCAAGATCAATCGCTCATACGCCTCCGGACTGCCCTTCCCAAAACTGGTGGAATAGTGGAAATCCATCTTCACCGGCTCTAGGCGCAGTGAAGTCCCCGGAATCTTGGAAACCATTCTCAAAGAAATCCCTTCATCAGGTTGGATACGAATCACAAGAACATTGCCACCCGGAACGCCTCCCGGAAGCGCATTGAAGAGCACCGAAGGCGCTTCCTTAAAGTGCACGGAAATTTCCGTAGATTTCTTTGGCAAGCGCTTGCCCATCCGTATGTAAAATGGAACCCCACTCCAGCGCCACGTATCAATTAACAACCTTACCGCGACATACGCTTCCGTTTCCGACTCGGGAGAAACACGATCTTCCTCGCGGTAACCCGGCACCGCATTTCCATCCACATGACCTGCCGTATACTGCGCACGCACCACATTAACTGCCACTTTCTCCGGTGTATCCCACTGCCTAAGTGAGCGTATCACCTTCACTTTCTCATCCCGCACACCATCTGCTGAAAGATCCGTCGGCGGCTCCATCGCTACCAAACTCAAAAGCTGCAAAAGGTGATTCTGCACCATATCCCGCAACGCACCTGATTTCTCATAATATCCGCCGCGTCCACCCTCCATACCTAAATTCTCAGCACAAGTAATCTGGATGTGCTCGATGTATCGATTATTCCATAAAGGCTCGAAAATCGCGTTCGCAAACCGCAAAACCATCAGATTCTGCGCAGTCTCTTTGCCTAAGTAATGATCAATCCGATACGTGTCCTTCTCATGAAACGTCTCGTTCACCACCTTGTTTAAATGCTGCGCCGTCTTCAGATCCGTTCCAAATGGCTTCTCCACAATCACCCGTGCCCAGCTGCCTTCCTTCGCCTCATTCAATCCTGCCCCCTTAAGCCTCAACAGAATATCGTCAAAAAATTCAGGAGCAGATGCTATGTAAAACAAGCGATTTCCCTGTCCGCCACGCTTCTGATCAATCTCATCGAGGCGTTTCGCCAAACTCTTATAGCCCTCGTCATCATTAAACTCAGACCTATGGTAAGTGACACTCTCAATAAACTGCCCCCAAACTTCATCATCGTGGCCAGATCTGGAGACCTTTTTATTTAAAACCTCCAAGCCCTCGCGAAACTCCTCATCTGACTT
Source organism: uncultured Verrucomicrobiae bacterium (assembly GCA_963849375.1). GTDB lineage: Bacteria > Verrucomicrobiota > Verrucomicrobiia > Verrucomicrobiales > Akkermansiaceae > Luteolibacter. Next base: position 116,395 of record CAWKHB010000001.1, read on the forward strand.
ATCTCGGCGCGCAAAACCAATAATGTTTACTCCCGTCGGAAGTTCACCATCCACAGCTAGATTATATAGCGCTGGGATCAACTTCCGATGGGTCAAATCACCGGTTGCTCCAAAGATAACCACTGAGCACGGCTCCGGACGGTTGCGGGATACTAAGTCTTCACGAAAAGGATTGGACATAAACTGCAAGAAGTTTGATCCGCTACCCACTACTAGGGAAAGCCAATTCCTACCAAGTCACGGAAATGCTACTCATACGCAGCGTGAGAAGAAATCGCGCAGCTTACCGAGTAGTTGGCTTTAGCGTAAATAAACCTGTAGTGACCATATAGGCATCGTCCATATTCATCCGCTTCAACTCATGCCCCGCCCCCCAAGTATCCGAGAACAAAATTTCATCTTTATCCTCATTAAATCCTATAATCAGCCGCAAATGCCCCCCTCGCATCTGCTCATGCAGTGGCGGATCTTCTGGGTAATAACCCAGCAATAACGCCCACATAACAGGTAAACCGTCCTCTATATTGGATCGAATCCGCTTCTCAAACTTACGTCGATCAAAATCACCCTTCCGCCGAAGGTTATCATTTTTAAAATGAACCTCAGCCATTTGCCCCGGCGGCCCTAAACATAAAACATCCATCCTCGTCTTAAATCGATAATCAATTTTTCCCACCTTCAGCGCTGTCTCGATAATATCTGTCCCCAACTCTGGGTCTGCATCAGAGATCTGCGCCAGCTGATGCATATCTACCCCAACTCCCAAATACTCAAAAACTCTCTGGGCCGCAGCAACAACACAGTAACCCTTAGCCCCTTGGTCCACCATCGGAATCCCATCGATAAACACATCACCGTTCTCCCTCTCCTTCACATTTTCAGCTAAACTATCGAGGCCAACTGCTGCCCCCCCACGCGAGTGCGTCAAAGCCCGCGCAAGGTTTCCCTTAGCACCCGGCCGCGCAAGTCGTAAGCGCAGAAACTCACGAGCATTACCACTCAGCGCGTTCTCATTATACTCCAATAGACCAAAACCCTTCTTCCGCTGGTACCAACTGAAACCTTCCGTAAGCAAGCCATCAGTCGGATCTGCCTTCTGCGTCCTCGGTCGCACCTGAAAAACGCCGTTCATCGCCTCAAAGGTGCCTTTCAACCTCTCTTTGAAAGCCGCGAGCGAAATCTGCTCCTCATCGCCACGATTGAAAATCGATACCGTAACCAAGTTCACCCGTCCCCCAGCAAAATCAACAATCGTTTCTACTACCGGCACATGATCGGGAAAAGCCGTCAAAACAAATCCATCTATCCCAGCTAAATTCCTCGCGAACTTTGCTCTCTTCTTATCGTTCGTTAGCCAGACAAATTGCTGGCCAGCCTCCACGGTGTATGCCTTCTCGAAATTTGCTACCGTCATCTCCCAATTACTAGGGACAGCCAACAGCGGATCCAAATTTACCAAATAGTTATCATCCGCAAGCAATCCACTCCCCAAGAAAGTCAGAGCAAGCAGAACCCGAATACAAAACATCTACCTAGCCTCTCCCAGAATCGCTCGATAACAACCGAATTCTAGATCAATCAGGATCCTGTGAGTAGATCAGCGTAGAATAGCCTGCAACACGCACCAGCCCAGAATGCTCCAAGCCATCCGCAGCCTCTCCATCCGCCTCAAGATCAGAACTCTCCGTCCCGCCGAACAAACTACTGTAAGTCCTAGCATCCGAATTGAACCGTAATTTCCACGGCCCATCCGTCGGCATACCAATACGGTATCCATCACGCTCTTCATTACCGAAATTGCAAACCACAACCACATCATCGCCTTTCCCACGCGTCGAAAATCTTTGAAACGCAATCACGTTCTGCTCCTTATTTAAGTGAAATACCGAGATGCCTGTCCCACACAATCCGCCTGTCGTCCTCTCTCTATTCTGTCGCAGAAAAATGAGATCTCGATACATCTGGCGGATACCCTGAAATTTCTCTGCGAGCTCCCATTCGAGCGCAATCTCATCCGAAAACGCCCCACCTTGAAGAAATTCCTGCCCTTGGAAAATCATCGGTATCCCCGGACACGTAAATAACAGCCCCGCACCTAAACATGAAAGCTTCTGTGCAAAATAACCATCCGCATCCTCATCATCCTGAATGTCTTGCGGCACACGCTTCGCCTTACCTTCCGCAACTTCATCGTGAGACTCCGTATAAATCACTCGTTGCAGCGCATCACCATTAAACGAGGCCAGCAAAGTCTCTTCCACCGTCTCAACCGACCGCCATTCGTCCTGCGCTTTCCCTAATTGATCCCGGATTGGGAAAACAAAACTAGCATCCCATTGCGCATGAAATCCAGAACCTCCATCCTCGATACTCTTTGTCACTCCCGAGTTGTTCTTCAAATCCTCTGCTATCAAAATCCGTTCCGGAAAACGCTCTCGAATTTCTTGGTTGATCCATCTCGTCAGCGACCAACCATCTTCCAAAAATGAGCCTTCGTTATCATGTTCGCGCACGTTCCGCATAAACAAGGTCGCGTCGTAGCGCAGCCCATCCATCTTGAACTCCTCCAGCCACATCATCGCGTTATCAAAAATATAGCTACGCACCTCATCTCTACCATAATCCGGCCGCGTCGCACCCCACGGAGTCTCTGCCCGCCAATCATTGTAGAAATAAATCCCTCCCCCGTCATTCTCCGACCAACCATCAAATCGCCATAAATCCAAATCAGCTGGCCCGAAATGATTGTAAACTACGTCTAAGATCACCGCGATTCCCGCCTCGTGGGCCGCTTTAACCAGATTTTTCAGCGCCAATGGCCCCCCGTAGCTGCTTTCCACTGCAAAAGGATGACTCGGATTATAACCCCATGAGAGATCACCCGGAAACTCTCCCACCGGCATAATCTCAATCGCATTTATACCCATCTCCGCTAAATATGCTAACTTAGGTATCACTGCTTCCAGTCCGGGAATCGATTGATCTTCCGGAAATGTCTTTGCGTGCAGTTCATAGATCACCAACTGATTATGGTTGCTAATATGAAAGTCACTTTCGCCCCATTCAAAATCGCGACTCCGCAAAATTGAATTTCCGTTCGACGCCGTTACCTCAATCGCTCGTGGATCTACCCGATCCATCTTTTCCTCCCCGTTCGTTAGCGAATACTTATACTCATCGCCATCCTTCGCGCCTTCCACATACACACTCCACACCCCACTTTCATCCTTTTCCATAGGAACCCCGTCCGGCTCCCAATCGTTAAAGCTCCCGATAAGACTCACCGAGTCTGCGTTGGGAGCCCATACTCGAAATGCCGCCCCCTTATCAGTTACATAGCTTCCAAGCGGAAACTGAGTGGGATCAATAGGCGGTATGTCCATTTCGTTCAGATGTGTTTATGCAAAGAATCGGCAGGCGTCTGACTACCGATTCTTAAACTTTTTATTCTATATAAGATGCCGAAGGGAATTATAGCGCATCGTCGTTCACGCCCGGTGTGAGCCATGAACCTGTAGCAATTTTCGTAAACTCTTTATCAATTTCGCCACTTTGATTCGCCATATCATTGAAATGTCCGGCAATTCCATCAAGGTCAAGCTTTTTGGCAAACGCCCGAGCTGTTCCAAATCCTGCGATCTCATAGTGAGCAATGCGCTGAGCATTCGCGATCAAAGCTGCATCTTTCACTGATCCGTTTACATATTCTCTTTCAGTGCCCTTCTGCTTCTTTGAGCAAACCGGCCATTGCCTCACATTTCACTCCTGTCGGCGGCACGTTTAGCTCATTGCAAATTGTCTTAAGCTTTTCAAGATTCGTAGCTGTCGCTTCTCTTACATGGGCGAACTTCGCTTCAAGATCTCCATCATTCGATGCCAGCTTCATCCGGTTTAGGAATTCTGCATACTTTGTTTCTGCATTGTATAGATCCCGAGTTTGCTCCTCGAGAAGATGGCGAAGGTTTGTATGTTTCGTTGGTGTTAGTGTTGCTGTTTCCATAAATTTGATTGGTTGATTACATTTCTTAGTATTGCAGACACCATGCCGAAGGCCCTCAGCACCCCCCCAAAACCCTCTCCGTCCATTCATCTACAAAGCCTCGCCCTCTAATTTTCCCCTTCCCTTCTGACCTCCGGTTCACATGAAAAGGCCTAAATCTGCATGGCGAACGGCTCAATTTGCAAACATCCCCCCAATATGGAGAAGGCAAGGCTGGCCTTCCCGCTTTTCAAGCCCTTTACTAAGACTAAAGCCACCTAAATAGCCCAACCAAAAAGGGGATACAATCCCCTTCTCCATATTCCATCTATCGTCTAGGAGAAAAAGGAAGTAGCGCATTTTTCGAGCGAGTATTACCCTTTCCGCATGAAGACATTTACCGCAGTCATTGAGCGCTGTCCTGAGACCGGTTTGCTCATCGGCTCTGTGCCTGGGTTTGCTGGAGCTCATAGCCAAGGCGAAAGCCATGAAGAACTAGCTTCCAATCTCAAGAAAGTGATCGCCATGCTTCTGGAGCATGGATGAGTTGATGGCCGCCAGATAAGAAACGAAGAGGATAACAAGATGCTGCGGTGAAACAGCAAGGATAATTTGAGGTATTTTTTCTTTTTCTTCCGGGGGGATTTTTCAAGCCCCTGTAAAACCTCTCTACTCGGGGTTGTAGGGTAGTCCTGACTTGAGGATTCCGTAGATCTGGTGGAGCAGTTTTCGCATGACTGCGATGATGAACTCTGCAAAGACTTTGACATCGCAAACCTGGACGCTATCCTGTCCTCATGAAGGCAATGTCATACACCGCTGCCCGCGAGAATCTCGCGGATACAATGAACTCAGTTTGCGACGACCACGATCCTGTAATCATCACGCGAAAGCGCAATCAGGCGGTCGTAATGCTTTCTCTGGACGACTATGAATCGCTTTCAGAGACCGCCTATCTTTTCCGTTCACCAGCGAATGCCAAACGACTGAATGATGCAATCGAATCACTCGAACGTGGAGAAGGAATCCACAAGCAACTCTCTGACCTCGCAGAATGAATCTCCTCTTTGCTCCACAAGCATGGGAGGATTATCTGTATTGGCAGACTGGCGATAAGAAGGTTCTTAAGAGATTGAATCGGCTCATTGAAGAGGCGTTGCGGAATCCTTTCGAAGGTATTGGTAAGCCAGAACCGCTCAAGGGTGATAGGAGAGGCTACTGGTCGCGGCGAATTACCGACGAACATCGATTTGTTTACAAAGCCGATAGCGATACGCTGAAGATCGCGCAGTTGAGATTCCACTACTAGCCGAAGAATAGAGGAAGGAGAACAAGATGGCGACGCCGAGGAAGCCGTCCGGTTAATTTGGAAGCTGACACCGGCGCACCATTCCTATGGCAAAGGAATATGGAGAAAGCGGGGCTGGCCTTCCAGCTTTTCAAGCCCTCTAGCAGAAGACTAGCAAAACGTTTCCCTATCAGTGCAAAGGGGCAACAATTCCCCTCTTATCAGTTTGATACCGCCCTTGACTCCTTTACTGAAACCCCTTGGCCCGTTCTCCTAAATCTGAGAGCACCCGCTGCGCGAGAACCCCCAGCTTCCCTCGCCAAAGTGCCGCAATCCTTAGCTCCGGCATACCGCTCAGCTCCAACATACGCACACCTTCGGGTAAAACCCGCCCCGGCTGCCGGACGCTAAGACCCACCCCAAACCCGCGCGCAACATAACTTTCGACAAGTTCCAACGTGCTGACCTCAATCCGCGCGGGCCAATCTAACTTCCTCCGCATTAACCCCTTCGAAAAAATCCGAGCCACTGCCGAATCTGCAACCGGCCGTATCAAAGGATATTTCCCAACCAAATTTTTCAACCTAGCCTCCCTCGTAGTGATCTCCGGCCCCAGCAAAAGCACCAAGGGCATCGATAAAAGGACCTCACACCTCACACCTGAAACCGGCTTTCCCTCTAGTTCCGCAATTGCTAGGTGAATCTCCTCACGTTCCAGAAGAGACTGGATTTCTTGCTGACCAGCCTCCAGCAAAGTCAGCTCCAAATCAGGCACATCCCTACGGACAGCCTCTAGAATTCCCGGCAAATGATCGCGAATCACTGTCGCCGGAGCCGCCAAGCGAAGATGTCTGTCTGCCTTCCCCGCAACTCTTTCCGCCACCCCTGCAAGTCCCCCAAAAAATGGACTGGCAAATTCATATAGCTCACGTCCCGCATCAGTCAGCTGAAATGGGCGCCGCTGAAAAAGCCGGACCCCAAGATCCGCCTCAAGTTGCCCAATCTGCCCACTCACCGCCGGCTGCTGAATTCCATAAGGCATCGCCTTCACCGCTGCCGTAATACCGCCGGCCTTAGCCACGTGATAAAATAATTCAAGGTGATGAAGATTAGGTAAAGGCTGAGACATACCGTGCTTTTAATATCAGTTTTATCGATGATTAGCAAAAGATAATCGACTAACACCTACCCACCAATCTCTGCCAGCCTACGGGCATGATTTGGTTACTCATCATCATCGCCGCATTCATGATCGCCATCGAGCGTCTCTGGCCGGGCCAGAAATTACCCACATCTCGCCTCTGGTGGTTACGCATCATTTTGGTCAACTCCGTGCAGCTCGGCATCGTCATTCTTGCAGGTCTCACTTGGGATCGTTGGTTTTCAACAGCTGCACTCATCCACTTAGAAGACCTGATGCACCCTTGGTTCGCGGCAGGGGTGGCCTACTTCGTTTCTACCTTCATCTACTATTTCTGGCACCGAGTTCGCCATGAATCTTCCCTCTTCTGGCGCCTTTGCCACCAGATCCATCATTCCCCGCAACGAATCGAGCTACTAACAAGCTTCTACAAGCACCCCGTAGAAATCTTCATCAACTCCGTCCTCTCCGCGCTCATCGTCTACGCCCTCCTTGGCCTCAGCATCGAGTCCGCCGCCATCTATACCGCCATCACAGCGGTAGCTGAGTATTTCTATCACTGGAACGTCCGCACTCCCCGCTGGCTTGGCTGGCTCATTCAACGTCCTGAAAGCCACCGCCTCCACCATAAGTTCAAGCATCACACACAGAATTACGCAGATCTTCCCCTTCTGGGATTGGATCTTCGGAACGCTGAAAAATCCTATCAAATCTCCCGTCCGCTGCGGCTTCGAAGAAGAACGTGAACTCCGCATCCGCGAAATGCTTACCTTCCAAGATGTTCACAAAACAGCCCTTTCCCCCACCTGCATCGGCTGCCGGAAACGCTGGGCTTGTTACTCCTCGGCCACACCAAAAATCTCTCCTCCTATCTCCAAATGAAAATCCGCAACACCCTAGCCGTTCTGATACTCCTTATCGGCCTCACCCAAATGCTAGGCTACCTTTCTGGCTGGAAAATCCTTCGAGGCATCGGCCTAGCCTCCGGCATAGCACCTTTCCCGAAAGTATTTTGTGAAGCAAACGGCTACGAGCCCTTCGCCGCAAGCTTTCGCCTACTTGGTGAAACGCCCGACGGCGCAGCTTGGTCACTCGACCTCACTTCAGAACGTTATTCGAAACTCTCCGGTCCCTACAACCGCCGCAACGTTCACGGCGCTGCCATCGCCTTCGCACCCCGCCTCCCGGCTGAGCTCCGCGATTCCCTTCTTGCCATCGATCTCGCACCCGGCTCCCCACTCAGACAAGAACTCCAAATCCCCAGTCACATCAAAAACCTTCGCGTGCAAATCACCCCGCGCGTGGGCGAAACACAAGAACCTCTGATCTTTCCTAAATTATGAAACCAATGTCCCCTTGGCAATTTAGCATCTTTCGAATTGTTTTCGGAACTTACCTCCTCGTTCATTTCATACACCTCATCCCATGGGCCAGCGAGCTATTCGGAAAAGACGGAATCATCCCCGATCCCTCGCAAAATCCCACCTACGGGCTCTTTCCAAACCCCTTGTATCTACCCCTCACGGACGGCTGGCTCACCACCTTCCTAATCATCATGGCCCTTTGCTCAGCGTTGTTCGCTGCAGGCATCTGGCGCCATGCCGCAGCAGCAATCCTGTGGTTCGGGTGGACCGCGCTTTTCCACCGCAACAACCTGATATCTAACCCATCCATCCCATACACTGGCCTGCTCCTCATTCTCAGCCTGCTCATCCCCAACGGTGAGCCCCTGTCTCGTGGAAAACACAAGCGACCCTGGGCCATGCCATCTGGAGTCTTCATTGCCGCATGGATTCTACTTGCCGCCGGCTACACATTCTCTGGCTACACCAAGCTATTTTCCCCCAGCTGGATCGACGGCTCCGCAATGCACTTTCTTTTGGAAAATCCGCTGGCACGCCCCGGCTTTATCCGCGATCTCATGATAGCTCTCCCAGATCCCGTCCTCTCTCTAATGACTTGGGGCACCCTCGCAGTAGAACTACTCTTCCTCCCCCTCGCCCTATGGGGGAAATCCAGACCATGGATCTGGCTCACCCTTGTCCTCATGCATCTCGGCATCATCGCCGTCATCGACTTTGCAGATCTCAGCCTCGGCATGCTGATGATCCACCTCTTCACCTTTGATCCAACCTGGCTCAAGCCTAATTCGAAAGACCCGCTCATAGTCCACTTTGATAGCGAATGCCTCATGTGCTCGAAGTCCATCCGTTTCCTCGCCGAGGAAGATCAAGCCGAGCTCCTCCGTTTCACCCCCCTCCCCATCGACCCCCTAAACTCTCCGAGCTCCATCCAAGTCGTCACCAACGGCAAAACCTTCACCGAGTCCCGCGCCATCCTTGCCCTCCTCTCCGCACTCGGCGGCCATTGGCGAGCGCTCTCCATCTTCGGAAAAATGATGTCCACACCCCTTGCAGACAAACTCTACCGCCTCATCGCCCGCCACCGTTATCTAATGGTTTGGAAAAAACTCCTCCTGCCATCTCCCACCCGAATCCCTCACCAAACGCCTCTTATGAAACGAAAACTACTTCGCCGCACCCTCGTCATATCAACGACCCTCTTCACCATCAATTCTATCACATCCTGCACTAGCACCTCACCCCACAAAGGTCGCATCCCCTTCAGCTGGATAGAAAACCCCCCAAAAGCAACTTCGGGTAACTCCCTCGCCACTATGGATCTAGTCATGAAACACGAGGCCGCTGATGGCCCCCTTACAGAAACCGAACGCCAAGCCCTCCGCCCAGGTGACGTAATCGCTTTTCACATGAGCCACCGGGAAGCATGGAAACACCTCCGCAAAGGCAGTATCCAAAAACTTCCCTATGAGCTCTTTCGCTATGGCCACATCGCTCTCGTAGTTCCTAACACTCAGCATTCAAATCAAGAGCACCGTCTCCTCCAAGTCGCCATCCAACAAGCTGTAAACGTAGATAGCGACCTCGATTACCTCTCTGAAAAATCATGGCACGTCTTCCGTCCGCCACCCGGCAGTATCAACACAGAGAAACTTGAAGAATTTACACACCAAGTCATCACCACCGCCTCAAATCCAAAATCTGCATATGATTACTCTGGCATCCTCGGACTACGAAACGCACCTTCAAATCCCAACTCCATCCTAGAAATCGGTCACGAATTTAGCTGCGCCACCCTCGTCCTGGCCGCCCTCCACTACTCTGGCTACAAGCTCCAAGCCATTCACCGCAACGGTCTCGCCGACATCGTCACCCCCAGCCAAGTAATCCACAGCGGAGCCCTCCAGTAAAAATCTAACCAACCCCCACCATCAGAAGATAATTAACCAAATTCTTTTCAGCAAGCCAACCCTCAGCCTCCCCGGATTTCGCCCAAATGATTGAAACCTATGTAGCCTAGGCCAAATCCCAAAAACACCTTTAGTAGAATACCAAAACTGCACAGTCTAAATTTAGTCAATTGCATCTAAGGACACAATAGCTCAAACCTTGAGCCTATCTTATTCAAATTTCGATTCTAGAACTTCTCATCCAAAGCTACAACTAGCTTTCGGATATTCTCTCTTGCAGCGCCTTCCGTTGCCTTACGAAGCCGCACAGCGCCAACGAATGCATCACCCAAGGGGGCCTTGTATGTGGAGGATATTGTATCTGCCCAAATAAGGCTTCCAGCCTTCCGCAAATTGTAACTAACTTCCATACTTACGGTCATGCTCAAACCCGCTATCGGCTGCTTGATTGTAACGATAAAAGCAGAAAGCTCGTAGTCATTACTTCCAATCGACCGAAAAAGCCCACTTTTAACTAATGATGACTCGATAGCAGTTTTGAAACTTTCATCAGAGATAGTTGCTGCGATCCCTGAATCGGGCGTTCCGCCAGATACTCGCGCAGTAACCATTTTGCCAATGTTCGACTTGGCCTGAACTCCTGCTGGAGTAATAGCTGCGGAAGTGGCATTCCCTGCACAGTTGGGTAAAGCGATAATTGATAAGGCTATCAGTGCTATGCGTGCGTATTTTCTTATATTCATAATTTATTGATCGAGTAATTTGGCTACCGTCTCTTGAACCATCACTTTCTGCGATTTACGTGCTAGCGAAGAGCGAGTTGTTTTAGCAATTGCATAAACGGCTGGAAACCTTGGTTCACTGACTCTGAGCTCAAGACTAAACATATACTTCGTTATATCCCAGACCCACTTATCAGCATACGAAATTACTGCATCCACTCGTGCAGGCGCACTCGCGGAGGTCCCAACATAAGTCTTATAGCCCCTGCTATTAAGCTCGTCAGCGATATCTTGCCCTAAGTTGTCATCATTCTCTTCGTCCTTTCGAATATAAAAAGATTTTAACTTTGCAATACTCGATTCACTATAACCCGGTGCCATCCGCCTATTGCTATCTTGCACTATGCAGCTGTTCAAACTTAGCGTTATTAATAGAGCTACCACTCCAAACCAACTAACTCGCATCATTGAATTGACTGCTAAATAGGCTTTCATAGATAGACGTTCGTTCTCTCTTAAAGCATTCTGGACGAGCAAATTTCTATCAAATTTTTGGGCTTATGCACGTAAAAAATTGAATTTGGATCGGAACATTACGAGGGTATAGTTTGTAATCTGATTCAATAGTTAGTTATACTCCCAAACCTTATCATCTACACGCATCTTTCTAGACGATCTTGATCGCTCACTCCATCGTGGGTTCATGCGCAGGTTATTTCGCATGAATCCCTTACCACTCGCTACAATCAACTGAGTTCACGACCTACAATTCAAGAGATCCTGACAAAACAACTTGGAAGCAGTAAATCTCTCACCACTATGAAACGAGGCTGCACCCCCCACATTCTATCTGAAAGAATATGGAGGAGGCGGGGCTGGCCTTCTAGGTTTGCAAGCCCTTTGCATAGCATTGGCAAAATACCCTACCTCACCGTCTGGAAAAAGGAGACGATCCCTTTCTTCTTCACCGGAACCGCATCCGCAGCCAACACCCTCCCTCCAAATTCTTCGCAAAGGGCTTACAAAGCCCTTCTCCATATTGAAGGGATATCATCCCGTTACAGTTGCAAAGCCTTTGAGTCGCCGTGAAGGTGTTTGGATGATTATTTGCCATACGAAGGTGGAACTCAGATCCTCTCTCCTAAACTTACCGCGGCCCATCATTCTAGTTCCCACCATGGGCGCATTGCATGCCGGCCACACTTCTCTTATCGATATGGCGCGCCAAAAGGCCGGACAGAACGGGACTGTCATTGTTTCCATCTACGTGAACCCCATCCAATTTGATCGACCTGACGATCTTAAGTCTTACCCACGTAGCAACCAAGCCGATCTCAAACTGTGCCAAGACCATAAAGCTGACCTCGTCTTCCTCCCTACTGATGAGGAGATGTATCTACCCAACCACTCGATCAAGGTCATCGAAACAGAAATCTCAAAAACGCTTTGTGGTGCGTCCCGTCCCGGACACTTCGACGGAGTCTGCACAGTTGTTCTCAAACTGTTCAACCTCAGCAACTGTGATGCCGCAGTCTTCGGAGAAAAGGATTACCAGCAACTCTCAATCATCCGGCGTATGGTGAGAGATCTCGATCTAAACGTAGAAGTTATTGTTCACCCAACGGTGCGTGAGGCTGACGGACTTGCCATGTCCTCTCGCAACAAACTGCTCACGGAAGAGAATCGGAAACTCGCACCGCTCATCAATCAGATGATCCAATCAGGACCTGCGGATCTAAACGAACCCAAAGCACAAGCTGAGCTCGTAGATGCCATCCAACAAAAAACCTCAGCTAGGTTTGAATACCTAACTGAGGTTGAAAACTTAGATCCAGCAACCCGCCAAATTCAGTGGGCTGCCTATCTAGGTCATGTAAGACTGATCGACAGCCTCAAACTCAAAACCTAACTCCGCCGACGGCGAACTAGAAGCCCAAGTCCCAACACCGAAAGCAAAGCAGTCGAAGGCTCGGGAATCAAAGTAATACCCGTTGCAGGACGAATCGGATCAGGACCCCGGAAGATATTGCTGTAGTCTAGGTTAGAACCATCTGCACCAATAACAAATGTGGCATCATCGATGAACCCCGCGCTTCGCTGATCTGGATCGAACCATACTAATCTAAATGTGTCTGCAGGTGTAATCATGTTCGGACCACCAATCACAACAGATGTTATGGACCCTAGTCCTCCAGGACCACCAGGATTGATCTCCTGAGTGAAATCAGAATTGAACTCAGTATCACCCGAGGTATCTAAGGTAGCGAACTGGGAGGTAACCAATACATCCCCAGATGACGCACCATTGATTGACAGGGGTGAAGTCTGGCCTGTGCTGAGAGCGAGGAGGTCATAGGTCGGGCTGAAACCATTATTGTCAGTATCCACAATAATACCCCATATAAGACCATTTGTTGGCGTTCCAGCACGATCGGCAAAATTTGAGGTTACACCACCTTGTGTTGACGAGGGACCATTGAAAATAAGTGATACGGTTGCAAAAGCAGGCGTGATCAATGATGCGACAATACTCGCTGTAATTAGTTTTGTAGTTAACATGTGAGATAAGTTTTGATTGAGAACGACATTTGTGAAATTTATACCTGACTATAGAGAATTATCGTAATCAATAGGCAGTGAATAGGTAATATCACCCACACCTCGTCCCGCATCTCTGCGGACCACATATCCTACGCCAGCCTTGATCTTGTAAATACCATTCTGGGGCCCACTAACTCCGCCAATACCAGTCCAGCCAGTTGAGGTATAAACAAGTATTTCAGTTGCTGCTTTGTTGATCCCACCGTTAGCATTACTGAAGGCTAGCAATCTATCGCCGGGCTCCATCCCCTGCAGGTTTTCTATAGGTTGGTCAACTGGAATATTGAATGAGAGCCTTGTGTCCTGTGCCTGAGTGCTATTTAATTTACGAACAACAGTTTTTGATGTAGACATTGGAACGCTACCGCTGACGACGAGGCTATCAACCGGTAAGCTTTGAGTTCGAAGTATGAATGATTCACCAGGAAATAACAAAGTATTGTTACCGTCCCCGCTGGCACCTAAATTCCCACGCCAACTAGTGCCGCTCCAAACATATCCTAGGTCGGCAGCTACGTTGATTCCGGAGTTCGTGCCAGTGAATAATAACACGCTGGTTCCTGGCGATAGATCGTTTGGAAAATAAGATGCCAAAGTCCACGCCTTAGAAACATCAAATTTAGCAGTCCCATCAGTTTCCACCGCTGACAGATCACCCGCGATTACACTGCCAATTGTGAAAGTGTTTGTCCCATTTGCTGAGATAAGGGCAACCAAACCTTCTTGGGCTCCGGAAGTGACAGTGAGTTGGTAAGGCGCGTTCGCGTCGACAAATGCCTGAGCTGTGACAGTAGGTCCGCCGAAAGTAACTACACTTCCAGTAATTCCGATTACACTCCTTGTTAATTCTGTCTCCCGAGCAAAGGGAATTGATACAGTAACATCAGTGTTAGCAGGAACGTCTGGAGTTGCGGCATTTCCGTCTGGATTGCCTAGTGTCACATAACCTACTGGATGCGAGAAGGTCGCGCCTTCTGGGGTCATGTTGGCGGATGATGCGACTAGGGAAGGAGAATCACCGGAGCTAGTTGCGTTTGCGGTGGTAGGACTCGGTGAGGAAGAACTTTCTGGAGCGCTATTCGATGCGACTTCTGGATTGCTTCCAATTGGCTCAGCTTCGCTTGAATCTACGGATAAAACAGAAGCTCCCGAGTCAGTCAATACTGAGGAGGCACCTGTGTTAGTAGGAGCTGATAGTGTATTACTTCCGCCGAAACCGCTGTTTACGACTGAGTTATTGAAATTCTGCGTTGTTTGATTGGACGCGATCGAGTTGTTGTTCCTGACGGTGCCATTTTTCGCAGTAGCTTGGTCTGCGGAGGAAACTGATGCGCTGTTACTAGCTACTGCTGCAGTCGAGCGGTTAGCTGGTTGTTGCGCTTGCGGAAGAGGCATTGTCCGAAGGCCGCTGTTGCTGGAAGACTTTGATACTTCAGCAACCGCGCGATCTACTGATTTTGTTTGCTCTGGGGCTTGGATGCCTGCCGTTTGATCGAGCGTGCTTAGTGCTGCAGGACGATTCCGCTTTGTAGTGATTGGAGTAGTAGCATCCGAAACGTCTTGGATGGAAGACTTGGTAACTGAAGGCGCATTGCTTTCAGTAAGCTGGATGACGCCCACGGCAGCGGCTGCGCCGGCGAGAACGGTGATTGGGAGGAGTTTTTTCATGGCTTGGTTTGTTATTGGGTTTTTCTAAACTTTATTTCTATTTCGCTAACTTAGGGAACGGACCGTAAGGGCAGCTCCTGATATCAATTTTCTATGACGTAAAACGCTGAGGGGACAATAGATGACTTTTATAAAGGGCAATGGGAAAGTTTTTAGCATCTTCCAAGTGCAAGTTTTCATTCATTTCGATGAAAGGGTCAAGTTAATATTCTAAACTTTTCGCCTTTCCGCGATTTAAGGCCATCCAAAGTTCTCTCTGGTGTTTACGAAATATATACAATGTGACGATTTCGTCAAGTAATTCTGTGGGCTAAGGAAGAATTCACTCTAGTGCTCAAGTTTTCTGGGTTCACGAAAATTTGGTGAGATTTTCGAGGGTGTGAAGTCGGTGATCGATATCAGCACGTGAAATGGCAGCTAGGCGGCGGGTGGAAAATTCCTCGCAGGTGAAGGAGGCGGCTACGGAGCCGTAGGCTAGTGCTTTCCGGAGATCGGCATGCGAGAATGTGGTTTGATCTAGGGTGGCTAGGTGTCCGGCAAGTGCACCGAGGAAGGAATCTCCGGCGCCTGTAGGATCTGCAACTTCTGTGAGTGGGTAGGCAACGCAGCGAAAAACATCCACGCCCGGTATGATTTCGGACGATGTGGCGCTGCCATCGGCAGCTGAAGGATTGGCTGGTGAAGTGGTTGAGAACAGGATCGCTCCGAATTCGCCGAGCTTGATGATGACATGGGGTGGGCCTTTTTTGAGTAAAACTTGGCCGGCCTTGATGAGATTTGAGGTTTTGCAGAAATCCCGTGCTTCGGATTCGTTGATGACGAGTAAATCGATTTTCTGAAGGACCTCGTGGAGTTCGTCGTTGGCGATATTGATCCAGAGATCCATGGTATCAGCGGCGATAAAGGGCTTCTCATGGGTGATTTGGGCGATCATTTGCAGCTGATTTACAGGATGCATGTTGGCGAGGACGACGATGGGGGCGGTTGCCATTTCCGTAGGGATTTTCGGCTCCCAGTTCTCGAGAACGTTGGTGGCTACAGCTAGGGTATCGCGATCGTTCATGTTTTCATGATATTCGCCAGTCCATGAGAAGGTGTCGCCTTCGGAGCGTTCCAGCCCCTGGGTGGAGATGCCTTTTTGGGCAAAATGCTCAAGGTGCTCGGCAGGGAAATCTTTTCCGATGATGCCTACGAGGTGAACGGGGGAGGTGAAATAGGAGGCAGCGATGGCGGTGTAGGATGCGGAGCCGCCGAGAAGATTTTTTCCTTCAGCTACGGGGGTTTTGATGTTGTCGATGGCGATGGAGCCGCCGACGAGGATGGGAGTGGTGTGAGGCATAAGGGAGTTTTAGGGGGAGGAAGGGTATGGTTGGTAGGAAAAAGGGGTTTTTGTTGGAAGATTGGGTAGGTGGGAGGGGTTGTGGGTGGCTTGTGAAATTAGGCGAAGTTATTTAGGGTTGATGCGAGGATGGTGGCTGGGGTTGAGTGATACAGCGGATAGAATCCGCTGCTCCAAATTGGCTCCGTGCTGAGGAAATGGCTGGGGTTGAGTGATACAGCGGATGGAATCCGCTGCTCCATATTGGCTCCGTGCTGGGAAATGGCTGGGGTTGAGTGATACAGCGGATGAAATCCGATGCTGCATATT
Source organism: uncultured Verrucomicrobiae bacterium (assembly GCA_963849375.1). Classification (GTDB taxonomy): domain Bacteria; phylum Verrucomicrobiota; class Verrucomicrobiia; order Verrucomicrobiales; family Akkermansiaceae; genus Luteolibacter. Next base: position 132,713 of record CAWKHB010000001.1, read on the forward strand.
GGCTCCGTGCTGGGAAATGGCTGGGGTTGAGTGATACAGCGGATGAAATCCGATGCTGCATATTGGCTCCGTGCTGGGAAATGGCTGGGGTTGAGTGATACAGCGGATGGAATCCGCTGCTCCATATTGGCTCCGTGCTGAGGAAATGGCTGGGGTTGAGTGATACAGCGGATGGAATCCGCTGCTCCTTATTGGGAAAATGAGTCTAAAGCCGCCGATAGTGGAGGTTAGACTCCGCTATTGCGCGCGATAGCTCTCAACACTGAGCTGTATGCCTTTCCCTTTTTGTAAAGTTTCCAGATATTCCGCAAGTGGATCTGAGTCCGCTACAATCCCAGCCCCGACATGGTAGGAGACCTCGTTTCCCTCCCGGATTAACGAGCGTATCCCGATATTAAAATGCGCATTCCCGTTAAAACCCAGCCAACCCATCGCGCCACAATACGCCCCGCGCGGCTCGTCTTCTAACTCTCGAATAATTTCCATCGCCCGGAGTTTCGGCGCACCGGTGATACTCCCGCCTGGAAAGCAGGCACTCAGTGCCGATAGCGCATCCTCGCCATCGCGTAGCGTCCCTTGGATGGTCGAAACCAGATGATGCACTTGGGCAAGACTTTCTAGGTGCAGCATTCTACGCACTTTTACACTTCCGTATTCCGCGATTTGGCCGAGGTCATTGCGGAGCAAATCAGTAATCATCACTAGTTCTGCGGCCTCTTTAGATGAGGTTTGAAGCTCTCGCACGCTCTGCGCGTCCTTGCGCGGATCTTTATACCGCGGCCGGGTGCCTTTGATCGGTCTTGTCTCGATATTTCTACCAGAAATCCGCAGAAATGACTCAGGGGAACTGCTGAGAATTTCCTTACCACCAAGGTCCATCCAACAGGCCATCGGCGCCGGAGACCTTTCCCGCAACTCTCTGTAAAACCTGAACAAAGATCCCTCCCCTAAAATCTTGGCAGAAAATCTATGAGATAAGTTCACTTGGTATATATCGCCATTGCGGATGTAACACTTTGCCTCCTTTACCTTTTCTACGAAAGCCGCCTTAGAGGTGTTTTGAGTGAATTCACCGATCTGCGGACTCGCTTCCATACCTGAATCTTTGACTTGAGCAGATAAATCCCCAGTTTCCCACCACTTTCCGGTGATCTCATCGCGAATCAGGACTTCCCGATATTCTCCGAAGGTGAAAGCACCCTCATACTCAACCCAGCCAAGAAGGCCACCGTTTGGCATTTCTAAGTGAGTTTTTCCCGACTTTTGCTTCTTAAGAACGGCACGTAGCTCTTCAATCGCGTTTTGATCAAAAATCGAGCCCTGATACATGTTGGTAGGCGCTGCCGAGATGACGGAAATTGGGTTCCGAGCTGTCTTTGGAAAATTCCCTGCGGAATCGAAGAAAACGAGACCGCCTAGGTGCTCTAAACCTTCCGCTACTTCAAATGCAGAGCGGCCTTGGAGTTCAGGCACCTCTTTCAAGCTATCTTCCATGTTCTCACCTGCGAAATATATTGAACCTGCCTGGTTATCGGCAGTTTAGATCGAAAAATCCGGCGCCGCGATGGCAGTATGGAAAGATGCAAGGGTGATCGCGTCCAGCTCTGCCGAAAATTTTTCTGAAACATCTTCCCACACCTGTTGCACATATTTCCCGGATTCACCATGGGGCGCTGCCGTGTTCTGAAGCTGAGAAGGCTCCACAGATTCTATGATTTCTCGTAAAGTGACCTTCTCTGGGGCCTTTGAAAGCATGTAACCGCCCGAGGCACCACGGCGCGATTCGATCAAGCCGCTGCGGCGTAAATCGTTAAGGATTTGCACCAAAAAGTTCCCTGAGACAGCTTCACGTTGCGCAAGCTCGTCGAGACGGGTAAGAGTCTTGCCGTCATAGGTCTTCGCGAGCTGCGCAAGCGCACGGCAGGCATATTCTAATTTTTGAGAAATTTTCATGAGCGAGACGAAATCAACGGCACTGCCTCAAGCTGGATTAAAACTGTGCGGGGGGGAAGCCGCGAATCTCGACAATCTATGGGCGAAACTTCGTTCTGAAGCAGAAATCCTACACAAGGCGGAGCCTACTCTGCGCCCTTTGGTAGAAGATGTCGTGATTTCTCAGGACAGCTTTGCAGCGTCCTTGGCCGCGAGATTGGGACGGCGGCTCTCGCGTGAAGACATGCCGCGGGAGTCAATCGAGCCGCTTTTTGAAGAAATTATATCTGAAAATGAACCGATTGCGCGGGCTTGCGGACGAGATTTACTGGCGATGTTTGAGCGAGACCCCGCGTGCTTTTCGCCTTTGGAGCCGCTGCTATTTTTCAAAGGGTTTATGGCCCTTTGCACTTACCGTGTAAGCCACCAACTATGGCATGATGGGCGACGCTGGCTCGCCCTTTATCTACAAAGTGTTTCCTCAGAGGCTTTTTCCACAGATATACATCCGGCGGCACGCATTGGCTGTGGGATTCTGCTGGATCACGCTACTTCCTTCGTAGTTGGTGAGACGGCTATTATTGAAGATGACGTGTCTATTCTTCATGAAGTCACCCTCGGCGGCACGGGCAAAGATAGTGGCCACCGCCACCCGATCATCCGCTCTGGAGTCTTAATAGGCGCGGGCGCGAAAATTCTCGGGCGCGTCGAAATCGGCACGCACGCAAAGGTCGGGGCGGGCAGTGTGGTCCTCAGCGATGTGCCGCCACATACCACGGTAGCGGGTGTGCCAGCTGTCGTGGTGGGCGAGGCTAGCGAATCGAACCCAGCCATGGAAATGGATCAAAGTATCAAATGCCGAGGGGCATACATTTAGGCGATGTCTGCCTACCAAGAGCCTTCAGGAGAGCCCAGCCGCCGCCAGTGGACGGGCTACTGGAGCATGATTGTGCAACAAACGCAAAACGCGTTTAATGACAAGGCCGCGCAGTTTATCCTCATCCCCTTGGGCGGCGTCATTGGCTACAACGTCGAGTCCATCGCAGGGCTAATGATCGCCATTCCCTTTATCGTCTTCGCCCCACTCGCGGGCTGGACAAGTGATCGATTCTCAAAACGCGATGTCATTTTCGGCGCCGCCATCGCGCAGGTGCTCATCCTATCGATCATCGTGCTGGCCGTTTTTCTTAAATGGATGCCACTGGCTCTTTGTGGGTTCTTTCTCCTCGCCGTGCAGTCGGCGTTTTTCAGTCCGGCGAAAATTGGGATCAACAAAGAGCTTGTCGGCTCAAAACACCTCGGTTTCGCAGCTGGGGTGCAGCAGATGTTAGCGATGTTAGCGATCCTCGTAGGGCAAGTCGTGGCTGGCTGGTGGTATGACGAGCGGTATAAAGACCTTGGCGGAACAGAGAATTACGCATGGCAAGCGGCTCTTTTTCCGCTCATTCTGCTCGTCTGCTTTTCTGTCCCCGCTGTGGCCATTGCCAGCAGTATACCGCGGGTGCCGGCACAGGGCAAAATTCGACTTTCAGGTGGGCTTTTGATAAGCCACTTCAAAGATCTCAAGGAGCTGTGGGCCAGGATTGGCCTCCGGCGCGCAGCTCTCGGAGTTGCTTACTTCTGGGGATTCGCGGCCTTCATCAATCTTTGGTCAGTGAAAGTCGCTCGCTCCCTTACCGACGGCGGCGAGGGCTTTGGCACTTTATCATCTATTTTCATGGCCTACGCCTCGCTGGGAATGGCTTTCGGCTTTGGCTTCGCATCATGGCTATTACGGAAACGCATCGAGCTCGGCTGGGTGCCTATCGCCGGCATTTTCATGACGATAACCTCCCTGATCTTAGCGACCCTGCAGCCCGGTGGCGTCCCCTTTCTTATTTTTCTCGGCCTTCTAGCTTTCTCAGCCGCTCTATTTCTAGCACCGCTAAACGCATGGATGCAAGATCGCTACCCGGCTGATAAGCGCGGTGAAATGCAGGCCGCTGTCAACCTGCAGGATTGCTTCGCCGGTATCGTAGCGGTGATATTTATCGAGCTGATGATTTGGATTGCCAGAGCTCTCGGTATTCCTGAAATCGCCGGTTTCCGCCTGCAGCTCCTACTAGTTGGTCTTAGCTGCGGGGTGATGACTTGGTTTGTCCTAAGACTGCTTCCAACCGATTTCATCCGCCTTATTTGCCTTGCTGCCATCCGCGCCTTTTACCGAATTAAAATCACCGGAACAGAGAACATCCCGCAAACGGGTGGCGCGCTTTTGCTGCCAAATCACGTGACCTTCGCCGATGCGTTTTACATCTCCACGGTAAGTGAGCGCCCTGTCCGCTTCGTCATGGATGAGACTTTTATGGCGAATAAGATGGTCAGCTTCGGCGCGAAGCTTTTCGGCACCGTGCCGATCCGCCGTGATCAGCCGCTGGAAGCAATCCGCCATACCATCGCTGCGCTTAGCAAGGGCGATCTCGTCGTGCTTTTTCCTGAAGGTCAGCTAACTCGCACCGGCGGCCTTTGCGAGCTTGAGAGAGGCTTCGAACTAATCGCAAGGAAAGCGAAATGCCCGATTCTACCTGTTTGGGTAGATGGCTCTTGGGGCTCCATTTTTTCATTTGAGAGGGAGAAAGTCTTTAAGAAGAGGCCCTACAGTCTCCCTTATGGACTTTCAATTGCTGTCGGTGAGGAAATTTCCTCGGAAAAGCCGAACCGCCTTCAGATTCAAGTCGCGATGCTCGAAACATCTACCAAAGCCCTCCAAGCGCGTTTTGCCGGTGCGAATTCCTCCGTGCTTCGAAATGCCCACCAGCTCACCCAGTCGGCGGCTCTTCCGCGCAAGGCAATGATCCATATTTTAGAACAAGACCCTACCGCCACAGCACTCATACCGGTTCTCGAATCCTTCGCTAAACTGACAAAAGGTGATTTTCAGGTTGTGAACACCTACGACGCAAGTGTGGATAGCATCTGGGTTGGCGGTGAAGCTTTAGCCTCAGAAATTCCCGAAGCTACCCAAAGCAAACGGGTGTTTCTCTTCGATACCGAAACGAAAAATCCCGCTGCCTACCCCTGCCTTGCCTTAAACGGAATGATCGTTTCCATGTCGATGCCCCACCCGCCGAAACCCAACTCACACAGCGAATTCCAAGCTGGAAACAAGGACGGTTCGTTCGGAAAACTGCTACCAGGCTGGCATATTGAGGGAGATACTCTGCAACCCGGTGCCATCCCATGGCCCACGCACCTAACACTCGACGAGGAAAACTTCGTAATTCCTAAATAGCCAAGCGCTTAAGTTTTAGGCCCTCGCAAACGCCTCAACTGAATCGCACGTGCAAACGAGATTTCTATCTCCATGCACATTGTCAATCCGAGAAACCGCTGGCCAGAACTTGTGATCGCGTAAATACGGCAAAGGATAGGCCGCGCTTTCCCGAGAATACGCATGCTCCCACTTGTCCGCGCAAAGAATCTCACTCGTATGCGGAGCGTTCTTCAGGACATTGTCTATTTTATCGGTCTCACCCGCGATAACATCTTCGATTTCCCCATGGATGGAAATCATCGCATCGCAGAAGCGGTCTAGCTCTGTCCGAGACTCAGATTCTGTCGGCTCGATCATCAACGTCCCCGTCACCGGCCAAGACATCGTCGGCGAGTGGAAACCATAATCCATCAGACGTTTCGCAACATCCTCCACAGTGATTCCCGATCTTTTCGTCAAATCCCGGCAGTCAATGATGCATTCATGAGCTACCAAATCACAGTTCCCGCGATAAAGGATCGGAAAATGCGCTTCGAGGCGTTTTGCGATGTAATTTGCATTTAAAATAGCCATTTGCGTCGCGTGTTTCAGGCCTTGCGGACCCATCATAGCAATATACATCCAAGAAATCGTGTTGATAGAAGCGCTACCATACGGGGCGGAGCAAACCGCATGCGTCGTATCTTCAAGAGCGAAATGCCCCGGCAAAAACGGCACCAGCTGGCTTGCCACACCGATGGGCCCCACGCCCGGCCCTCCCCCACCATGCGGTATACAGAATGTTTTATGCAAATTCAGATGGCAAACGTCCGCCCCGATGATACCCGGAGAAGTCAGGCCCACCTGCGCATTCATATTCGCACCATCCATATACACCTGCCCCCCCGCCTCGTGAACGATGGCAGTGATTTTCTTGATTTCCTTCTCAAAAACTCCGTGTGTGGAGGGATAAGTAACCATCAAGGCCGATAATTCATCACGATGCTTCTCCGTGAGTGCCACGAAGTCATCAAGATCGATGTCTCCCTGCGCATCGCACTTCACCCCCACAACCTTCATCCCACACATTACTGCCGAGGCCGGATTTGTGCCGTGAGCCGAAACAGGAATCAGACAAATATTTCTATGCCCTTCTCCATTGGATTCGTGAAACCGCTTAATGGCCAGTAACCCAGCATACTCCCCCTGTGAACCTGCATTTGGCTGGATGGAAACTGCGGCAAATCCAGTAATCTCTGCTAGCCACCCTTCCAATTGCCCCAGCATCTCCCGATAACCGCTCGTCTGATCATCCGGCGCAAATGGATGCACATCGGCCACACTAGACCAACTCAGCGGCAACATCTCAGAACTTGCATTCAGCTTCATCGTGCAAGATCCCAGCGCAATCATCGACTCGGTCAGCGTAAGGTCCTTCCCTTCCAATCGCTTGATATACCGGAGCATCTCCGTTTCCGCGTGATACGAATTGAAGGCAGGAGCTGTTAAGAAAAGCGTCTTTCTGGTAAAATTATCACGGAATCCACGCTCCCCTTCCTCCTGCTTCCCCTCAACGCCAAATGCGTTACAGATCAAAGAAATATCCTCTGGAAGAGTGGTTTCATCGACCGAAATACCAACATGACTATCATCTATACGGCGCAAATTGATGCCGTTCTCAACTCCGCACGAAAGCACCTCATCCGCATCAGCAACTTCCGCCACCAAGGTATCGAAAAATGCCCCTGTCTCTATATCCACACCGCCAGCTTCAAGGGTAGCCTTAAGAACACACGTATTCTCATGAATGCGCGTAGCAATATTTCTCAAACCATCAGGCCCATGATACACCGCATACATCGAGGCCATCACAGCTAGCAAAACCTGCGCCGTGCAGATGTTTGAAGTCGCCTTGTCACGGCGGATATGTTGCTCACGAGTCTGCAATGCCAAGCGATACGCTTGCTTCCCTTGCGTATCTACCGAGACACCGATCAAGCGCCCAGGCATCTTCCGTTTCAGCGCATCTTTGCATGAAATAAACCCGGCATGCGGCCCGCCGAAGCCAAGCGGCACCCCAAAACGCTGACTGGAGCCCACGCAAATATCCGCACCGAATTCACCCGGCGGTTTCAACAAAGCCAAAGCCATCAAATCAGTCGCGCAGATCACCACCGCCCCCGCTTCTTTCGATTTCTCAAAAAAATCTCTAAAATCGTCTACCCGGCCCCGTGTATCAGGATATTGCACAATCACCGCAAACAAACCTTCCACAGCCGTCGGAACAAATGTCTCACGATCCCCCACCATCACCTCGATTCCTAGCGGCTCGGCCCGCGTCCGGACAACATCAATGGTCTGCGGATGACAGCGATCGCACACAAAAATTGCTTTTCCCTTTGGTTTGCAAGAAGCTGCCAGAGTCACCGCCTCTGCCGCCGCCGTCCCTTCATCCAACAAAGACGCATTCGCCACATCCAGCCCGGTCAAATCTGTAACCATCGTCTGAAAATTCAAAAGTGCCTCAAGCCGTCCCTGCGCAACCTCTGCTTGATAAGGCGTATACGCCGTATACCAACCCGGATTTTCCAAAATATTTCGTAAAATCACACTTGGAACATGTGTCCCGTAATATCCCTGCCCGATGAAATTCTTCAGGACCCTATTTTTCAACATCACCGTCCTCAGCTCATCCAAAGCCGCAGTTTCCGAACGTGGTGCTGGCAAATCCATCGATTTATCCAGCTGAATATCCGCTGGAACTGCTTTCCCCGTAAGGACCTCCAAACTCTCATACCCTACAAACTCAAGCATTTCTGCTATCGAAGTTTCTGAAGGCCCAATGTGACGAGGTAGAAAAGAAGTGGTGCGGTCCATAACTTCCTTCTCATGGCGCAGGTTCGCCCAATCTGCAATCTCAGAAAGATTTGTGAATTACGAAAATCTTCCATTTGACCGCAAAGTTTCTACGGATGAAGATCGCCTTATGTCAGATCAAGAAAATCTCTTTGCAGAAGAAGCTATCGAAAAACTTCAGGACCTAGTCGGTAAATCAGATACCTGCATGTTCGCGAGTAATCTAGGAGAACTCCCCCTTCACGTGATTCCCATGCGCGTTCAAGAAGCTGATTACGAAGGAAATCTCTGGTTTTTTAGCCGCAATGACAGCACCCACAATGGCCATATCAATGCAGACCACCGCGTCCAACTTATCTTCGCAAACTCCTCTGAAATGGAATTCCTCACTATTTTTGGAACCGCAAGTATTTCTACTGACCAAGAATTGATTGATCGCCTATGGAATCGCATGGTCGAGGCATGGTTCCCTGAAGGAAAAGAAGATCCATCAATTACCCTCATCAAAGTTCAACCTGCTTCCGCGCACTACTGGGATACCGAAGATGGCAAATTAGTCACTATGGCAAAAATTCTCACCCGTGCCGCCACCGGCGCAGATATCAAAACGGGTGTAGAAGGCAAATTAGAAATCTGAACCACCTACGCCGTCTGATCAATATAGGCGATCACCGTCGGGATCGCCGTTTTCAGCACCCGGCAAGTATCTTGGTAAGCTGCTGGCCCCATCCCTATCGGATCGGGGACATCAGCGCCAAACCCCTTGCCATCGATATCTACAAACTCACAAACGAGATAATATTTATCGGAGAACTGTGGGAAATCCCCTTCCAACGCCGCTAGGTGGCCCTTCGTCATCGTGAATACGTGGGTAGCCTCTTCTAAAAGCCGTTCAGTCACAGATTGACTCGAAAAACTCGTAAGCTCCAAATTAGAATCTGAGCAAATATTTTCAGTATCCAAGCTACATGCAGCACCGTCTCTAGCCGCCACACCTGCAGATTTTACCTGATATTCAGCACGGTCTCTCGTCGCCTCCCGAAAAATCGCTTCCGCCATCGGGCTTCGGCAGGTATTTCCTGTGCATACAAAGAGAATTCGTTTCGTAGCCGTCATCCACCTTTAACTTCGTAAATTTGGGAGGAAAGGTCAACCTTTCAAGACATCCAAAGCATCCAGTGCATTGCGCATAAATTCTGGATCACGTAACAAACTCCGCACCCATACGACAACTGGTGTCAATCCGCTGCATAGTAAGAAAACGCTAACCACATACCAAGTAGGCGACTTTCCCTCAGGCGCAATAAATTGCACCCACCACTTATCCTTGTCCACCACCCGAGTCGTGAACATTTGATTGTGTTCTTTCAGCGAGGAAAGAATGGCCTCTGCCTTTTTATTACTCCCGGTGGTGTAGCGGTGCTTATATCTCCTGCCTGCCTTTTCCGGTAAATTCTCCAAACGCACACCCCTCGGCAACACTTCACACGGCCGCAACGTAAGAATCTGTATCTGATATACAAACTTCTCCTTAAGCCAGCGGTCGATGCGAGTTAATTGCATACTGCTAAATCTCTAGATACCACTCTGCATCATCTTCGGCCCCATTAGGAAAATTGGCAAAAACGTTCCAATGAAAACGGCTGCTATAATGAAAACTGCAATTAGCAGAACTAAGAAACTAATAGTAGCCGCAAAGGCAGACATATAGTTCTCAGCATCCTCCTCATACATCTGTGATAACATATCAAGCTGTGAGTCAAGTGACGCTGATTTTTCGCCAATCGAAAGCATGTGTGTCACCTGCGCATCTACCGAAGTGTATTTTGCGAAAGCAGTAGAAAGCGGGACACCCGAGTGCTCATATTTATCCGCAGCCTCCCGCAGTTCCCCATAAAAAGGAGTGCCGCTAACACTGTTCGCCGATACACGGATTGATTTTGCTAAATTGATGCCATTTGAATGAAGGAGCTTAATCGTAGAAATAAATGTCATCTGGCGCAGTGACATAATCAAATTGCGGAATAAACGCCATTTTGACATCGCGATACCCATCAAGAAGCCGCGAACTTTCTGCGAGCGGTAGATTGCAATTCCTATACCAATCACCGCTAAAATATAAATATGCCATACCGATTGAGTAAAGTGGCTCACTTTAAATGATATAGCTGTTAGGCCATCTGGGGCCTGTCCAACACCCGATAGCATCTCCTCTACCTGAGGCACAATCTTAACCTGGGATACAATAAACGCACACTGCAGCACAGCAATAATGATACCCGGCATGACCGTTGCTTTCTTAATCGCCTTCTTAAATTTCAACTCATTTGTAAGCCTCCCTGCTAGGGACCGGAATGCCTCATGCAATTGCCCTGCATCAGAACCAGCTTGAATCAATCCAATAATTGTCTCGCTAAAGCGTTTCGTCCTCCGGAAAGCTTCATGCACATTCATCCCCGCATTGATATCCGTCCGGATCGCCTCCAATGTATCCGCCACCGTTTTATCCGGTAGGCCCTGTCCGTAATATTTAAGCGCATCCGCCGTATTGATTTGCGCTCTTAGCATGGAGCCAATGCCCCTATACATATCTACCTGAGTCTTCGCCGGGAACTCTTTGACTTTATCCGGCTTGTCAAAAAAGGTGATACCTTTCTTCTCCGGCTTTTTCTTCAAAGCTCCAGATTCTACTGTCTTTCCAGTATTTCCAATTTTGGTTTTGGCGGGTATAGTTGCACTAGTCATCAGTATATGTCATATCGATCACCTTACTCACTGCGGTGATATCTGTTTTCCCCTCTTTCAAGAGGCGTAATCCGCTACGGCGCAAGTTCGGGAGTATCCCTTCTTCTGCTACTCTCACCTCAAGCTCGTACGGTGTGATTTCCCCTTTCGAAAGCTGATCAGATACCTTTGGGGTGATAGGTATGATCTCTAAAATCGCTGTTCTCCCAGAATACCCCGTATTCCGGCACTCTCCGCAACCTCCATCGCGCGCTTTGTAAATAGAAACTTTTGCCCACGAGTCATCTAACGCAAAGGTCTTACGATCTAAGTCTGAGATACCCACTGCCGGCTCCTTGCAATAAGCACAAAGCATCTTTACCAGGCGCTGCGCACACGCAGCTTTCAGCGTCTGTGCAATCTTCCACCGTTCGATACCTAGCTGTTCAAAACGCTCAATAATTTGCGAGGCCCGCGGAGTGTGAATCGTTGTAAGAACTTTGTGCCCCGTCACAGCCGCCTCAATGGCTAGCTCTGCGGACTCAAGATCCCGCACCTCACCCATCAAGATGATATCTGGATCAGATCGCATGAAGGAGGCAATCATCGGTTTGAATTCATCTGGGCCTCGCAGATCACAATGCGTAATTCCTGCCACCTCATCCTCCACTGGATTCTCCAAAGTAAGAATGTTTACTTCAGGCCGGTTCAACTCGCGTAAGATGGCATTCAAGGTTGTGGATTTACCAGAACCCGTTGGCCCCGACATCACGATAATACCTGCCGGGATTTTCATTACCTTGTTCAATGCAAACATGGTCTCATCATCAAAAGCCAATGTCCCCTTACCCAATGTGACGTTGATGTTGCTCTTATCTAGCAAACGCATCGTAATATGATAGCCGCGATAGGTCCGGTGCCGCTCGTAGCGGATGTCAATAGGCCGGTGGAAGTATGCAATCGTGAAGCGCCCAGAAATCCCCGGCTTTGTATTGCGAATCTCCGTAGGCAGCTTCATCAAGTTCAATAAAAAGGCATCAAGCCTATCCTTCAACTTCATCGGTATCTCTACCTTCCTGCCAATATCTCCATCTACGCGGAAAGCATAATAGAATGTTTCCTTCTCAACTTTGAAATGTATATCTGATGCGCGAATCCGGACAGCATCTGACATGACCGTAGCAACAAGCTGTGCCATTGGTTCAGTATAATCAGAGGTGACATCGAAATCTTGGAGTCCATCATCAATGTCCTCCACATCAATGGCCTCAAGATCTGACCTACTCGGCCCACTATTTGTGCCCACCGATTCGATAGCTCTCGCAATCTCAGAGGCAAGAGTAACAACCTTAACAATTTCTAAATCTGGAAAACGAGGTGCGAGGTATTCTTCGGCCAACGGGCTCCACGGGTTCGCCGTCGCCACGATAAGTTGTCGTGCGCCAGAAAGACAGAGCGGCGCAAAAAAACCGCGAGTCATTACCGTAGCATCGCAATACGTAAGTAACTCAGCGTCGCAAAATTCTGCAACCTTAGGGAAGAATGGTAAGCTATTCAGATGTGCGACTGCAGCCATGAAGCTGAAGCGCGTAACCCGGTTCGGTACTTGGTCTTGATCCAATTCTGCGAACACGGGATCGTGATTCGCCAGCTCTGTCATGATCCTCTCGCTGACTAAGCTATTGAAATGTATCCCGTCGAAATCAATCATTGTTACAGCTCAAAATGTTTCCGGCAAAGAAAAGTCCATGATTCGTAATCCATACGCACAGATGTTGTGAAAGGCCGTATTCCAAAGCGGTTCGCCACAGCATAATGGATCTCCTCGGCCAAAGACTCTGCTGCGATGGGGTTTACCGAGCCAGTGCCTATCGAATCTGTATCTTCTGCATATAACACTGGCACTAATAACATTCGCCCTAGGCGATGCATCCCGTCAAACAAATCGTAAAACGCGGAAGGCGCTATCAGTTTACTCGCAAAGGGGATAACAGGTGGAATCGGGCGCTTGTTCTCGGCCAATATATCACTGATTCTTTGGACTGCTGGCCCCATGCCCTCTTCATTGGTTCCAGCCCTCCGACAGATCATTTCAATCAAATCCTTAGGCTTACCCTCCGAGATACTCTTCAAAGCCGTCGCCAAACATCCTGAAATCACCACCCCATTCGCCACCTTCGCATCTCCGAGTGCTTCAGCTGTTCGCATAAGACTGTTCTCTACAATTTGTTCAACGCTAGGTCGCTTCTCTTCTTTAAAGATCGATTTGACTACTTCGTTCATAGTATATACAAGGCACCAAGCTAGCGCCGGCGTATGATGCTGGTGCGGCGTTTCGTGACACCACTTGTGCGGGGATAGTAAGGAGCTTCTGCAGGTTGCATCCCTCGGATCGTCCGATCAAGGTTTGGCTTGTGGGCTGGCCCCGGATTGTAAGGATCGACGTGATCGAAATCGCACGGAAGCTCAGTTTTTGCTTGGAGGCGGTTACTTACCCTTTGCGTCGTTCCACCACTCGTAGGATCATAGGAGGTAGGTGTAACAATAAACACCAGCGAGGTCTGTTCCTTATTAGCTTCCTTGCTTTTAAAGAAAAAGTTTAGGATCGGTAAATCACCGAGCAGCGGCACTTTGTTATCTTGTTTTGACTGCACCTCGCCATAGAATCCACCAACAACTAGCGAGCTACCGTCAGGAATTCTGGCAAGTGTTTCTACCATAGATTCAGTAACCCGAGGATAACGGTTACCCGGAATTCCTCCAACGCCCACGCCTACTACTTCACCCGTTATTTGAGCAGACCGTGGGCGGAGTTTCATGCGCACAGTTCCATCCGGGAGCAGCGTAGGTGTTACCGCAATGGAAATACCGATCTCACGATGGTTGTCAGCATCTTCAGTAATGGCTTTATCCGATGTATCGATTTTGTATCGCACTTCTTCTGTCACGGTCACTTGGCCGTTAAGACCTCCCGGAGTAGTAGTCGATGTAATGATAGGTATACGGTCGATGATGGAAATTGTAGCAGGCTCGTTATCCTCAGTGATCAACGTTGGATTACTTACCTGATTTGAAATGCCCCCATCGTTAAGCGCACGCAGAACGCCAGTTAGCTGAACGGGTGTGAGCACAATGCTACCTCGGTCTGATCTAAAGTCCCCTGGAGAACTGGATCCAAACTCGCTTGTGAACCTAGTCGGCAGCCCAAATAAATTCCCAATTTGAGAGGTAACTTCCAATGGAATCCCGCCATCGCCAAGTGAGTTCGTCCAATTCACACCTAATTTTTCACCTACAGATGAGTTGATACGCAAAATCTTAGTCTCAACGATGATTTGTCCCTTCGCTTTATCAATCCCTTGCAGTAAGTTACGCGCTGCTTCAATACGTGTAGGTGTATCGATTACTATAATCGTATTCGTCTTCGGCTCGAAGTTTACAATGCCTGTCCCGGGAGTTAACATTGGCTTTACCAAATCTTTAATCTGGTTGATATCAGATGGACGCAGATACCGAAGCTGATAGGCGAACTCGCTGCTAGGCAGATTGCCCAGTTGGGCCTGAGTGAGAGCGTAAATCGTATTTCCTTTTGTATGCAATGAGAGCCCATACATAAATGCCAACTCCTCCATTTGGTTGATTGGGTTGCCATCGTCTAAGTGACCAGTTACCACATAATCCGGCCCATTGATTTGCAAATTATGGAAGTATTGCTTACCACCTGATTTCGCGAGGAACTGAAATATATCATTCAAGCCGGCATCTTTAATGATATAACCCTCAGCGGCCTCCGTCATCTCGCGCTTCTGCTCCTCCAGCGGGGCGAACGGAGCTGCTGTGCCATCGTCATTCAGCTCACCAGGCTGCGAACCAATTTCTGGTGTCTCCGAATCACCTATAAAGCGCTCACGTTCCTCCTCCACCATGATTGATTCGCTCCGCTCTTCAAGAGCATCCCTCACGGGATCAGCCATTCCGGGATCCTGCGCCGAGGCATGGATGGTGCACATACAGAAGGTGCCGATAAAGAGTAGAAGGCGGGATGGGGTTTTCATAACAACAGATGGATTTGGGTTTATCTTGAAAATCAGTTCTGCGCGTCTGGTCCGGCGCTAGATTCGAGGGTGAGAGGTCGGTTTGCACTTTGGACAACCATACCCGGTGGTTTCAAACTGCCACCACCAGCCACCATGCCAGAAGGTAAGAGACCAAGTTCTAGAACGGCTTCCTCCTTCGTTTCAGCATTCATGAATTTGATCCTAGAGGAGCTTACTTCGACGATTTTTACTGGGACTTCCTTGCCCTGATAGATCATCGGAAACTGGTCGTTTTCAGAAAATGAACGAGTGCCTATAAGAAATTTTCGCTCCCTTGGCATCACTGTATTCACACGAATCAATCGGATCATGTCAGACAATGGCGTCGCCGGCAGAGCTGCTGTTCTTGTTCTGCTACCATTAACAGCCACCTTCGGCTTAGGAGGCTCTGCAGTAGGATCTTGCAACAACCCGAAAGGCCCTAGATCACGATCTCTCATCGAAAATTTAGCAGCATGCGCCTCAATGTAAGATTCTGCATATGCACCAGCAAATCTCGAAGGGCCGGATAGCACTTCCTCACTGGCCTCGACTGGCTCTGCCTCTGCTTCCGTAACCTTTTCAATCTCGTCTTGTCCGTGTGAGACAAAAGCCGCAACTAGGAACACCGTAGCACCGACGAGCGGTATTCTATTACGATATCGTGAGAAGAGAGATGTGGAGTTCGGTAGCATTAGTAGTTAGTTTTCCCAGGCTGTGTAAGTGACTTGCATGTCCAACAGTGGTGCCTCAGTCGACGTACTGGGCGTGATGCGGAGTTCTTGCAGTTGTAAATTTGGCATACGCGTTTCGAGTTCTAAGAAGGCTTTTTGCAGGGTTCTGTAAGTTCCACGGAAATTAAATCGAAGTCCTGATGAATCTTGAGCTGTGATACTACCAAAGCCCGTGGATTGACTCAATCTTTCAAATGCAGTTTGTTGAAATTCTTCTGCAGGTAACTCTTTGCCGATAGCTCGTAAGTTTGTAGTAACTACCGAAAAAGTCTCTTGATCTACTAGTTCCTGCCAGCGTTTAAACGAGCCCTGCTGCTGAGCTAGCCGGGCCTCTACTTCAATCGCCTCTATTCTACGACCCTCGTGACCGGCATAGTGCTGCGATTTATTATTAAATGAACTGGTAATCTTCGCCTTCACAAACACTGTGCAACCAATGAATAAGGCGGCAACGAGAATCGGCACTACGATGCCAAAAATAATAATGGATTGTCTATACATCTTCTATTTTTACGGGGCCTTGCTTGCATTGATCGCTAATGGATCCGCAGATTCAAAGCGCTGAGTGATGGTGAGATTAAAGGTGAAAGGGTAAGAATTTTTGTCTGAGTCTACGACCTCACCTGCTGGCACTTGCCGGAACGACGAATTCTCCTGTGTCCGCACATTGACTACGATCGTCCTAGTATTTGGTTCAGGGTCATACGCTTGGTCACCTGTTAGTTCTGCGATGCGAGCAAACTGAGCAGTAATCCCTTCTCGCGTATTCAAGCTATTCAGATAGGCAAGGGCTTCGTCTCGGGCAGCCCCAGTGATGACCCATTCTTTAATAAAACCTACCTTTGCCTGTCCCGGCACGTTGTCCGGGCGCACAGTGTGCGTGAAATTATCGAGCAAGATGTTTGATTTATCCGGGAACAACTGCGCAAGAGCCTCCATTGAGGTCCAGGCTTTCGACCGATCCTCCAAAAGATTGTTCCAATGATCGATCTTCTGACGAGTTTGATTCAGGCCCACCAATCGCTGTTTTACAGCGTTTGCCTCTTCTTCGCTGAACTTCCATTCTGGCCGCCTCGTAATGGCATAGGCACTAAATGCTACAAAGGCGACTCCTAGAAATGCTATTAGGATCACTGCAACACGCGCGAGCTTGGCAAGTCTGAGGAGGCGCATCTCATTACGGGTAGGAAATAGCTCTAAAACCTCTTGGTTTGCTGGGAGGGCGTCTTGTAGAAACCATTTTTCCCCTCTCAAGACCCCGAAGGTATGGCTTAGCCCCGTCTGATCTTCAGGCATCTTCGCTAACGCCAGTGGTAGTTCTGGCATCCATCTTGGGATCTTTCCCAAACGCGGGAACTGAACCTTCTGAACACGAGAACCCGGAAATCTTTGGTTGAGATCTTCTACTATATGCACATCCGGATGCTCATTCAATGGCACAACATAGAGATCTGGATCTAGAAACTCTAAGGCTGAATTTGTCGTTTGAATGGCTTGGCGGAAATTAGATGGCCGAGTGAGTCCGCGATGTTGAAGTGTCCGGAGCAAACGTAGATCTTTATGTTCATTAAAGAAGGCCAGGACGGTGAACCAAGGGTATTGGAGAATTGCTACAAAAGGATGCTCTGACTCTGGCGAAATGACCTCGCTTAGGGACGATAAAGCTACAAGGGGAGCAGAAAGGGAATGCAGAACGATCGGGAAATTCTCTGCATCACCAAGGGTCCGCAGACTGGTTATAAAGGGATTGATTCGTTTTGATATACTGACGGTAGTGCCAATCGTTTCGCTATGAGTGGCTGGATAAGGAATGACCCGCCAAGAGGTTTTCTCTACATTTACCGAGGAATCATCGAGAATCCGGATTGGATCAGTCACTGCTGTTTCACGCAACTCAGGCAGTGCTGAAGGACTGTTAAATTCTGGCTTGAGCTCAGCCGTAGAAAACTCATCTGCTATATGGATGGCAACTCCTACCGCATCGCAATTCAGCTCGTGAGCTTTCTTAATAAGCTCTTCACCGTAGGCAGTAGCTTGTTCAGGATCAGTAAGGACAGATTCGGAAATCGAGGCTGTCTGGCTCCACGTATCTGTGGAGCGAAAGTAATGGAAAGTCTGGATTGAAGTGCCATCTATGCGGATGTGCACCTGAAATTCGAGTTCGGTAGCTTCTAAATACCATGCGGATTGCCGCGCACGGCTGGTATGCTGCAGAACGGCGCAGGCTTGTTTATATCGCTGAAATGGATTTAGCGATGATGGATGTTCGAGCTGTGCCAAAATAAAGGGTTTGTGAAGCGTTCATAGAGGGGATTCGGGGGCATCCATAGTAGTTGAAAAGAGACCGATAGCCAGTCCGCTCTTATAGATTAGAGCGGACCGGAAACGATACTGCGCGTAGCTATACTCCACACGAGTTAGTATCACCAATCTTTGATGTCGTCAGCGACAGGAGCATAATATGTATCACTTGAGGTCATATACAAGGTTCCCACTGCCGGTACAACCGTAGGAGCAGCTATCACAAAGTTAATTGGTGAAGGCGCAGGGTGGTTGCCGACTGGATCGACTTCGATATATTGACCCGGTCCGATGATGTCTGTTTTCGCAATTGTACCGCCAGGATTTATATTGTTCATATTTGCATGGGAGCGAACTGCTTGCTGCACGTTACGAATTTGCAGGATAGCTGCTGCGCGGTCAGATCCTTTTTTCCACGCACGAGCGCCGATGAAAAGGATAGAGATCAGTGAGAGCAACACAAGAATCACGACGGTGAGCTCGAGGAGCGTCATGCCGGATTTGGTTGATTTCACATGATGTGTGTTTGTTAGTTTCATGGTTTTTATTGTTTTCTTTGGTTTTGTTTATTCAAAGGCAAGTCATTGTGACTTACCTAGGAAAGTGTTTTGAATGTTTTAGATGTCTTCGTCGTCATCGTTACGGTTCATTTTTGCAGATTGCAGGGTGTCTTCACTGATCAATCCGTTACGGAGAAGTCTTTCGAGATTTGCATCCCACTGCACGTTGCCAGCGCGGCGGATGACATCCTCAAGCGAGCGGGCACCGCCATCGTAATTCGAGATGGCAGAAGAGACGGAATCATCATTGTTCTGAAGGAATTCATAAGTAAGGACCCGGCGCTCCGTGCCATTTAGAAGGCCCTGAGAGTGGATGAAAATGAGGATTTCCGATAAACGAGAAAGAACCGAGGCATGGTTTTCCCGAGGGTAAAGCTCCAAGATCCGGCCAATTGTTTTTACTGCGCCCGTGGTATGTAGGGTGGAGAGAACAAGGTGGCCGGTTTGTGCGGCTTCCATGCAAGTCTCCATAGCCTCGCGGTCGCGAATTTCTCCTAGTAGAATGACATGAGGTGCCTTGCGCAGCACATCTTTGAGTCCTTGTTTGTAATTACTAACGTCTCTGCCCACTTCTTGCTGCGTTACAATGGATGGCGAGGGAGTGCGGTGGCCCGGGTAGACAGGATCTTCCATATCATCTGGATACTGATACTCAATCGGGTCCTCTACAGTGACGATGTGCTTTGGATGATGCTGACGTAACCAATCAATGAGAGAGGCGAGTGTCGTAGATTTTCCGGAACCAGTAGGCCCGGTTACCAAACAAAGGCCAGCGCGTTTCAGCACTGCATGACGGAGAGTATCGAGGGTATCGGGATCGATTCCTAGACCTTCCAACTCAGGGATAAAATCATTTAGAATCCGGCAGGTGATGCCAAGTCCTGAGGAAGAGAGGTGAGCCTGGATACGAAGCCGACCGGATCGCTCACCGTTAGCACCCATTGGTATTCCATCGCAGGAGAAGTCCGACACCATTTTCTCTGAAAACTCTGCAATTGCATCGCTAATCTTACTATCAACTCTCGTTTCGATAGAATCATTTGTCCCAAAACCATGTGATGCCGATTCACGGTTACTGATGAGTTCTTTGAGAATCCGATCCATCTGCAACGCACTCAAAATTCCTAACTCACTTAGGATTTCCATACCCTTATTGGTATGTATATAAACAGGGCGCTCAGAGCGCATCTGAATATCAGATACGCGGAGTTCACGGCACCTGCGGAAAATGATACCTAGGATTTCCTGCCCAGACATTTCTGGCCCGAAGTGCAGACTCTCAACCGACGGCGGTATCGATCCGCTCCGGGAGTTTGGCATAGGTGGTGGTGAAATGGTTTGCATACTTCTATTAATTTGAGGCACTACCCCCATTGCTAACTGTATGGCCCTGCTCAGCTGAGTTGCTCACCCCTGATGAAGCATATTCATTCGTAAGGCGATCAATCGCTTGCTTCTGGCTGTCTCGAATTTTCCTGATAAACCTATAGCGTTCTTCGGTCTCGAGCCGGCGGAGTTCAGAAAAGTTGTCCCATACACCTTCTTTGTTCCACTTCGCCGCAAGATGGGTATAGAGGTTGATTGAGTGATCCACCCATGTGAAAACCTCACGCATCTGTTCGGCAGAATAGCGTGGAGATTCTGGATCGACTGCCCGGTCGTTAAGCATCAGCTGGATGATGTTAGACGCTGCCGAAGCGGCTGTGAGGGCTTGACGTGGATCATTCCGCTGAGCCATGCAATAGGCAATCGTTTCATCGGCTAACTTAGCTGCCGTTGGTGTGAGCTCAGGACGAGTGCCCATTTCAGGTTCTGTCAGAAAGAAGTGATATGCATTATAGTTTCCGTAATGACTTGGGTCTAAATCATAGGCAAAGCGTAGTTTGTCTTCCACACTGCGGCGTAGGTATAACTTGTGAGCTGCTGAAGCACCTCTATGGTTTGTCCGCGCCTCTTTGCCGTGTGCTAGCCCATCAATAAACGCCCGCAGCCGCTCGTTCCAACCTGTGTAAGCCTCGTCTTCGAAAGCTAAGTTCGTTGCGTGTTTGTGCGTATGGGCTTCACCTTCCAGAGTACCATTTGACTGAGATACATGAAAGAATGTATCAATCGGCCCCTGCATCGCCATGGCGAATACTTCTCCGTAAGGGCTACGTTTCACTCCCAAGGGGTTCGGCGGAAATGATGTATCTTCAGTATGAACAAGACCGGGGGAACTGAGCGCAAACCCTACAACGCCGCCACAGATCATAGAGACCGATGTGAGGATGGATAAGGGTTTCATAGTAAAATTAACGAATGTTTAAGCTAGACAGTTTGGGTGGTGCGGAAGCAGAGGCGCGATACACCTGCGTTGATGGCGAGTATGGCAGTGAAATAGAGGAACATATTGGCAAACACCTCGCCTGAGAGGGCTCCAGTCTTGAAGTAAAGCCGTTGGGTGAGATCGGCGTAGCGGTATTGCGGAGAATATAGCCAGATGAACTCCAAAATTGAATTTGTCTCGATCTGTAACATCTGATCCAAATAGCCCACACCATAAAGCCCGTAGAGTGTGATGAAGAAAGTCACCGCAAAGCCGGAGATACCTCCAAATCGTGAGGCTACGGCAATCGCCAATGCCAAAAGGGGTGTGAAAACCAAGATAAAAAGAGCAAAATACTGGAGGTTTAGTATCCACCACATACTACGCTCGTCGGCATTTGATGGCATTGCAGCAAAGACACAGACAGCTACCGCAGCAAGGGCTAATGGGATGATGAAGGCAGAAACTGCGAGCCAGATTTCGAAGAGCTGCCTAGTTGCCGAGAGGCCGCATGTTTTGAAATACTCTCCCGTTCCAGATTGGGTATTTGATTCTCCCAGTCGCGCGGCTGAGAAGAAGCCCCAGAACATTGTGCAGACAAAAAGCGTGCCCCAAGCTGCTTGAATTCTAGCTGGCTGAACCATGATTGGCTTTTCAGAAGCACTAGAAACCAGAGGTAACACGAAAGGCATTACCAATATCGCAAATAGGCAGATCGCCCATGCCTTGCGGCGAAAGATTGTAGCGAATGTGAGTTTGAAGAGGCGCACTGGAGTTGGGTTTTTCGAGGTTCCTTAAAATTGAGTTAGCTCATTACTAGTTCAGCAAGACTTTGAGTTTGGACCATTGCTGATCAGAGGCCTGATGATGGCGAATGTGATCGCCTTCGATCATCAGCACGGAGGGCATTTTCATGGAGTCATAGTCCGGATGGCATGAGACAAGCCTTAAGACGTTTTCCTCTGTGGCATCCCACATTTTTTCAAAGGTCTCACGGGCAAAAGCGTCCAACCCACTAAACGGCTCGTCCAACAACAAAATGTTTCCCGTGTCTTGCCGGATCGAATACTCAGCAATGATCAATGCGGTTTTGCGGCGGTTTCCCGTAGAGAGTTTTCCGTAGGGTTTATCCACATCTAGCTCGATGTCATTAGCCAGCTGAAATGCAGATTCGAAGCGGTTTTTCGGAAGCAAAGATTTCATGATGGTCTTCGGAGTAAGCTCCGCATCAAATCGCATATCTTCGGGTAAATACTGCGTAGCACCTTCCCTTTCAAAACTGCCTCCTAAACTTTTTAAACTCCCCGCGAGGGTTCGGAGTAGTGTCGATTTACCTCTGCCGTTTCTTGCTAAAAGGAAATGAGTGCCCCCACCTAATGTTATATCATCACAAGAAGTTGCGAGAGCATTTGTATAGCCGATTGCCAAGCCCGACTTTAGCCGGATAGTTGGATGGTTGTGTTTCATTGGGTTTTTTCGTAGCGCCGAAACTCGTTGGTTATCAGTGACTTACGCAGATTTCTGAAATGACGGCGTACACCTTTTTCCAGAATTCATGTTTACCATCATCCATAAATAAATCGGTCTGGCAATATCTTTTTGAATAAATGCCATAGTTTCTTTAAAACTTTTTTATATCCTAACAGGAGCAAGGCCTGCAGACTTTTACGCGCTGATGAGTTATACCAATTTCGTTACCCAAAGTCGGGAATTTGACCAATATCTCGCCGTCGAAATGGGACTTTCTGTAGCCTATCGGGAGTCAATTCAGCAAACCCTGAGAGCGTTAAATCACTGGATTTCCACTAAGGGTTTAGTAACCGAAGAGGTGGGAACAGATGAGCTCGCCGAGTTCCTGAAACAGCGTCGTGAGGAAAGTTTGTGTGCCGCATCCGTCCGGCTGACTACTGTGCATCTAAAAGTGTTCTTCCGGTGGTTACATGCGAATCAGGGCTTCCCGATGGATCCGGCCCAGCCACTTCTCGCCTCAAAAGCTGGCAGGCGGCTTCCAGAAACTCTTGATGCGGAGACGATAGAACGCTGGATTTCCTCGATAAATACTGAAGTGCCGCTTGGGAAAAGGGACTGTGCCATTTTAGAGCTCTTCTACTCAGCTGGCCTACGTCTTTCTGAGCTTTGCAGTGCCCGACTCGAGTGGCTCGATACCGATGAAGGCTTCCTAAGGGTGCAGGGGAAAGGGAAAAAAACTCGGATTACGCGTGTAGGAACGCGCGCACTGGCCGCGCTAACTGAGTATCTTACACAAGAGCGCCCAAAATTGGTGAAAAGTAAAACCCATTCAGAAATTTTCTTAAGTGTGCGGGGAACTCATCTTAGCTCCGAAAGAGTGCGTCAGATTGTGAAAAAAAGGGCTTTAGAAGCAGGTATTCCGCTCCCAATTTATCCTCATATGCTAAGACATTCCTTCGCCACTCATCTTTTGGAGGGCGGGGCAGATCTTCGGATCATTCAAGAGCTTTTGGGTCACAGCGACATCGCGACTACTCAAATTTATACTCATGTAAGCTCTCAAGGCCTCAAAGATACCCACCGGAAATTCCATCCGCGGGGATAAAATTCATAACTCAGTCTGCCTAATACTAAATTCGGGAAAGGTCTGGACGATTGCCCGAAGTCTACTTGAAAAAACCTTCAGTAATCCAATCTTCCAGATGTTTTTCGATTTTGGTATTACATATCAGATTTCTCTACAACGCCGTAGGGGCGGATCTGAAGGTTCTTCTCTTTACCACCCTTGCTCTCAGCGGGTGGAACTGAAGGCACCTGTTCTGGACTCGGTTCTTCGCCGGGCTCAGGTATCTGTATCGCTACCGGAGGGCGCGGCGTTGTTCGAATGGCTTGGTATAGTAAATTGTAATTATGACGAAGCACGGAAGGGAAAGAAACACGACCAGCTTCTACGATTTTCTCACGCAGCATTTTGGAAGAAATATCTGCGACAAGCTCAGTTCCTATCGCTACCGCCCTATCCATACCTACGGCTTGTTTTCCGCCAAGGGCAACTCCACGTATCAAGTCACTACTGACAGAGCGCCCTTGGATGGCTATGTTCGACTGCGCAGAAGCAATGTTTCCGTCTCTGTCCACCGTTACTTCTAAAACTGCATGATCATTTGATGAAAGCCAACCGCGCACGTGATCGATACGGATGGAAATGAAAATACCTTCATCGGGAGTTGGGGTGACCTCAGGCCGGTAAGTGCGGTATTCCGCTCCAGAGAGGTGGTATTGAGCCGTCTTGTTGCCTTTCATTTTCCAGCCGCCAAGACTCGCGCCGAACTTGGCCTCGTCGATGGAAACTCCTGCCATAACCAGCGAAGTTAGCAGAAGCAGGAGGAGAGGTGTTAGGAAAGGAGATTTCATAAGTGTTATTTGGTGTGCAATTGATACGCAGTTTACGATCTTTTTATTCAATCCATCTCTTCCAAGATCATTTCAGACTCGACGTCTATTACATCAGGGCGCCCGCCAAGAATTCGCTCCGCAGAAGCCTCTGCCCGCCGCCGGTGCTCATCCTTTACATGCGCAACAACCGAAGCAAGCGCACCCAAAATCACCGTCCAATCATCAGTGAAACCAGCACCGAGAATCGCATCCGGGATTAAATCTAAAGGAAAAATTAGGTAGCCCAAGGCGCCCACAATGACGGATTTCGCCCAAGCAGGCGTTTCAGGGTCACGCAGGCAATAGTAAAGTGTGAAGGCACCGCCAAGCACTTTGCGGCCGCCCTTTTTCGAAAGTTTCCGAACTACGCTCCAGAAACCTACTGCAGAATATGACTCCGGCATGTGAGTCCTTTTGCCGAGATTTGGGAGTTTTGGAAGATTCATCTATCGGTGATACTAGACATCTTAAAGCGCTTTGCAAACTCGCGATTCCTCGCCCTACCGGGGTGCTCACCGAACTTTATGGGAGAAATGCAAAGACTTAGCTGAATTCGCGTGCCGTGCTGTACCGATGTAAGTAGTTATATTTCATGTCACAACGAGTAAGAACTGTCGAATCCATCACGGTTGATAAATTTTTCGAGGCTTACTCGGATTCACTGAAACTTGTTTTACTAGGTGAACGAGTCGGTTTTGATCGCGTGATTAGTGAACCTGCCGTCAACCGCCCCGGCCTCGCCCTCACAGGCTTCTTCTCGTATTTTGCAAAAAAGCGCGTTCAGGTTTTAGGAAATCTGGAAATGGCCTATCTCCGGAAACTTCCTGAAGCCATGCGGATTGATCGTTTCCGGCGTATGTGCGAGCGGGATATCCCCTGCATCGTCGTTTCCCGTGGATCTACCCTTGGGCCTGAACTAATGGCGGTGAGCAAGGAGCACAACATCCCTATTTTTGGCACTTCACAGATCACAATGAAATTTCTCAACGCTGCCACCATCAGCCTTGAGCAAGAATTCGCCCCTACCGTAACCATCCACGGATGCATGGTGGATATGCGCGGCATCGGAGTGCTTATCGTCGGAAAAAGTGGATCTGGAAAATCCGAAACCGCCATCGGCCTTCTGGAGCGTGGGGGCTCCCTCGTCGCTGATGATATGGTGCGGGTAAAGCAGATAGGCGGTGAACTCATCGCTACAGCCCCCGATTTATCGAAAGGTTATATGGAAATCCGCGGAATTGGAATTATCAACGTTGCCAACCTTTACGGCCTTGCTTCCATCCGGCCTGACAAACGATTGGACCTTGTCGTCACATTAAAGCCTGCGACGGATTTGAATGAGGTAGACCGCTTGGGTCTCGAAAGCAAAACCTATGAACTCCTCGGGCAACAAGTAGTTCATGTAGAAGTGCCTGTAGGCCCGGGTAGAGATACCGCCAGAATGGTAGCCATCGCCGCTTTAGATCAGCAACTCCGTCGCCTCGGCTACAATATGGCGGACGAATTTAACCAGAAATTACTGAATCACATGTCTGCCAACAAGGGACCTATCTAAAGAACTAAGCAACCGGTTCGTGCGGACGTTTACCCGGAATTAATAGACAAGGTTCATT
This sequence comes from uncultured Verrucomicrobiae bacterium, assembly GCA_963849375.1. Taxonomy (GTDB): domain Bacteria; phylum Verrucomicrobiota; class Verrucomicrobiia; order Verrucomicrobiales; family Akkermansiaceae; genus Luteolibacter. The sequence continues at coordinate 158,451 of CAWKHB010000001.1, forward strand.
CTCAAAAAATCTACGTTTTTCATCTTTTCAGCATACCAACAACTTTGTTGACTCTGTATCATCAAACCTCAACTAGATGCAACGAGTTCTATGAAATTCCTAATGAGAATGACTGTTGGTCTATATGCAGTTTCATGTTTGCTTGCGCAGGACGAACCTATTGCAGAGCAGCTTGATGCGCTGATCGTCACCGGTAAATCTGAAAGCCTAATCGGTGAGGCGAATACTGCCTCCAAGGGGCAGGCTAACAACAAGGAGCTCCTTACACGCCCTTACCTCAGACGTGGCGAAATTTTAGAAATAATACCCGGAGTCATCATCACCCAGCATTCTGGCGACGGAAAAGCGAATCAGTATTTCGTCCGCGGATTCAATCTTGATCACGGGACTGATTTCTCAATCTTTGCTGACGGGCAGCCCTTCAATTTTGTAACTCATGCGCACGGTCAAGGCTATGCAGATCTTAATCCCATCGTGCCGGAACTTATCGAAAGTGTTGATTATTGGAAGGGGCCCTTCCATGCACACCTTGGCGATCTCTCAACTGCTGGAGCTGCGAGGTTCAACTTCTTCGATATCTTACCACAGGGTATTGCTTCCATAGAAATTGGCGAGAATAACTACTTCCGCACCCTGCTGGCAGATACGCTTACCCTCAGCGAATCTGCAGTTAATAGTAATATAAGTGCGCTGACTTACGCGGCGGAATATAACTACTACGACGGCCCTTGGGTGCGAGATGGCAACTCGAGTAGATTCAACGGTTTCCTAAAATATTTTCAGAAATCAGATCGTGACACATTTCGCCTAACAGCAATGGCTTATGATGCTACTTGGGACTCTACAGACCAAATACCCCGCCGGGCGATAGGCTCTCGCATTGATCGGCTCGGGAATATCGATGATAGCATACGGGGCGAATCCTCGCGCTACAGCCTGACTGCTGAGTGGGAACGCGATCAGGCAGACGGACGGACTCATGTCGACTTCTACCTAGGACGTTATAACTTAGATCTTTTCTCAAACTTTACCTACTTCCTGAACGATCCAGTCAATGGCGACCAATTTGAGCAGGAGGACGGGCGTTGGTTTTTAGGCGGAGAAGCACGGAGAATCTGGGAATTTGGACAAGGAAATAGTCTCACCGTCGGGCTTCAAACAAGACACGATTTTCTTGATGGTATCGGTCTCTATAACACCACCGACACCCGGCGCACTAGCACCGTGCGGGTAGATGACGTGTATCAAAGCAGTCTGGGTGTTTATTCTTCTTTAGATTTTCGAGTGAATGATTGGTTCCGAGTTCAACCCGGGCTGCGCTTAGATGGCTTTTACTTCGATGTAGATAGTGACGATCCGCGGAACTCTGGAACTGAAACGGATGCAATCGCGAGTCCTAAGCTAAATCTCATTTTTGGACCGTGGCGGGATACTGAGTTCTATGCTAGCGCTGGCTTGGGTTTTCACTCGAACGACGCGCGTGGAACGACAATTACAATCGATCCAGTAACAGGTTTACCAGCGGATGCTGTCGATCCCCTTGTGCAAACTTACGGCTACGAATTAGGAGTGCGGACAGAAATTCTGGATAATGTCGTCAGCACCGTGGCTTTATTTTACCTCCATAGCGATTCGGAGTTGTTATATGTCGGTGATGCCGGAACCTCAGAACCCGGCCCTGCTACAGAGCGCTTTGGCATCGAGTGGTCCACCTATTGGCAACCGAAAGAGTGGATCACCTTTGACAATGAGCTAACCCTTAGCGATGCCAAGCTCCTCGGCACCTCAGATGGCGACGAAATTCCCGGCTCAGTTCCAATCACTATGAACACCGGAATCACGATAGGAAAATCAGAAGGGCGTATATGGAACACTACGCTCTCGATATTTCGGCGCCCGGCCACTAGTCGAAGATGATAGTGTAGAATCCCGGCGATCTTGGCAGGTAAATAGCCGAGTGGGCTATCGAAAAAATGATTGGGAAGTGGCAATTGACGTTTTAAATCTCCTTGGTAGGGATGATAACGACATCGAATACTTCTACGCATCCCGACTTCCCGGCGAAGCAGTTGGTGGTATCGAAGACATTCATCTTCACCCCGCGGAACCCCGCACCGTCCGCCTATCGCTGACTAAACGTTTCTAAGGTAAGCATTTACTTCTTTCAAACTACCCACCACCCAATCTGCTCGGGCGTTTTTCAAATCCTCAGAAGAAAACTTCCCAGTAGCTACGGCAAGGCATTTTGCCCCGAACGTATGCGCGCAGGCTACATCTTTGGGTGTATCGCCAATCACTAGAGTCGTCTCAGGTGTGAAATTCTTACCCGTAGATTCCGTTGCACGCTGAAGTGCTATGGAGCCTAGAACATTTCGATCTGCCTGATCCGACCCATAAGCTCCAAAAGCGAAAAAGCTATTGAGGCCGTAGTGCGTAAGTTTGATCCGCGCCCCTTCTTCTGTATTCCCAGTAAGCAGGCCCAGCTGCACATGCCTATAGGTTTGGAGGGTTTCCAACAACTCTTCGACACCATCTAAGACACGCCCCTCATCTGTATTCTCTTCTAGGGATTCCTTCAGGCCAATATGATAAGACCCGAAAAAATCACCAGTAACACCCTTATCAGGTAAGACTTTGTAATGTCGATACAAGCCGTCCAGAACGCCCAAGTCCGTCGAGCCCGCTAGGTCCAAGGAGGGTGCTTCGCTGCGAAACACCTGCGCCGCAGTGGACATAAGCGCCCGCATGCCTTTCCCGCCGGTATCGACTAAAGTCCCGTCGATATCAAACAGCAACAGCCATTCCTGCGTGCCACCACGAATTTCTGCGAACAGGTCTACTAGGGATTTCCCCATCAGCTTTCTTTTTCTTTTTCTTTTTCTTTTTCTGCATCTACATCTACATCCGCTGTGTCCTCGGAGCTATCCTCAGAAGTATATTCAACGTCTTCATCGGAGTCACCTTCTTCCTCCTCATCATCCTCGTCGTCCTCAATGAGTTCTCCGTGATAAAGGTGGAAATGGCGTTTCCGCTGATGAGCTGGCAATGGGGATAAAATCATTGCTACCGCACGCCCGTTCAAGCGTGGTGGCTGATCGACAGCTGCCATCGTTTTCAGATCTTCAATGATCTTCTTCAAAACTACAAATCCAAGGTCTTTATGCGCGTTCTCACGCCCTTTGAACTGGAGGACAAAGCGGACTTTGTGATTCCCTTCAAGGAAATCCTCAGCGCGCCCAAGTTTGATATTGTAATCGTGCTCGCCAGTGCCTACGCGGAATTTTACTTCCTTCATACGCGTCGAAGTCTTGGATTTACCCTTTTTCAGCTTCGCCTGCGTGTATTTGTATTTTCCGTAGTCAATGATCTTACAAACCGGCGGATCTGCCTTGCCGGCGATTTCCACGAGATCTAGCCCCACGGATTGCGCTTTCGCCAAGGCTTCACGAGCTGGCATAACGCCGAGCTGCTCTCCGTTAGAATTTACCACCCGGACTTTGGGTGCACGAATCCGGTCGTTAACCCGCGTCATATCGCGGTAACGGCCCCTATTGTTGTTTCTCTGTGGTCTAGCTATGGCTTTATCCTTTGGATGTGTTAATTCCCGCTCCGGAGCTTCTCGACGCACAGCCCACCTCGGACTGCGAGTGCTTCAGATGATTGACGAGCCGATTCATCATAAACCTTTGAATAAAGGCCCGCCTGCTGAAATATCTTTCAGGTAGATAGGTAGTAAAATGCTTTTTGATTCGATCATTGGCGATGCTTGGCATTCAGTTTTCTAACCGATGCATGGAGCGGGTTGCGGCGGGATATAAGAGGATTTTATGCAGTTTTGCAAGTAGGATCTTATGCCAAATTTTATTCACCACCTTTGCACACAGCACATCATACAAGATTTTATCATATTTACCGCTCCCGCGGCGGGGCGTGAACTTTCTTATCCCGCACTC
>CAWKHB010000002.1:0-140188 GCA_963849375.1 uncultured Verrucomicrobiae bacterium
GTGCGTAAGGTGAATCAGGAAATTGATGCGCTGCGGACATTTGGTTTTAACCCTTTTGATCATTTGGTTTTGCCACGGGTGATTGCTTTGGTGCTGATGATGCCTTTGCTGACGGTTTATGCGAATGTGGTGGGCATTCTTGGAGGCATGTTGGTGGCGGCTGGGGTGGGGATTCCACCGAATTTGTTTATCACAGAGATGCTTACGATGCTGGATTTGACGCAGGCGTCGCTGGGTGTGATAAAAAGCGTATTTTTTGGGGCTGCAATCGCTATCAGTGGGTGTTTGCAGGGAATGAATGCGGGAAGTTCCTCGGCAGCTGTGGGCGAGGCGACTACGCGGGCAGTAGTTGGCGCTATCACGGCGGTGATTGTTTTGGATTCCGCATTTGCGGTGGCTTTTACATTATTGGAAATATGAAGGAGCGGGCTGCGAAAATCGAGGTAGAGGATTTGACGATGGCGTTTGGCGATTTCGTGGTGATGCGGGATCTTAATTTTCAGGTAAAAGAGAAGGATATCTTTATCATTATGGGTGGTAGTGGGTGTGGTAAGAGCACTTTGCTGCGGCATATGATTGGTTTAAAGAAGCCGCAAGAGGGTAGGATTCTGTATAACGGTATTGATTTATCGAAGAAGGATGACGAGGCAAAGGCGGTGATTGGGAAACAGTTCGGCGTTATGTATCAATCGGGTGCTTTGTGGTCGTCTATGACTTTAGCGGAAAATATCACGATGCCGTTGGAGGAATTGACGGATTTGAGCAAGAGGGAAATTCAAGATTTGGCGGCGTATAAGTTGGCTTTGGTGGGGCTGAGTGGCTTTGAAAGTTATTATCCGGCGCAGGTGAGCGGCGGGATGAATAAGCGGGCGGGAATTGCGAGGGCATTGGCTTTGGATCCCGAAATCTTGTTTTTGGATGAGCCGGGGGCGGGCTTGGATCCGCTGAGCTCGCAGCGCTTGGATGAGCTAATTTTGCGATTGCGGGATTCTCTGGGGTCTACTTTTGTTATTGTGACGCACGAGCTACCGAGTATTTTCGCGATAGGAACAAATTCAATTTTCCTTGATACGGATACGCGGAAGCAGGGAGCGACAGGTGACCCGAAGGAGTTGCGCGATCACTCAGAAAATGCCACTGTGCGAAAGTTCCTGCGAAGGGGCGTGACTGAAGATTCAGAAATATGAGTCGAAAAATCAAACCATCACTAATTGGATTGTTTACTTTGCTGGGGCTACTTCTAGCAGGGGGTTCCATCGTAATGCTGGGAGCGGGCAAGTATTTTGAAGATACGTATCGGCTGATGCTGTATTTTGATAAAAGCGTTTACGGGCTTCAGGTAGGTTCTGATGTGCGCTTTGGTGGGGTGCGGATTGGCCGAGTAGCCTCAATCAATGTGATTGTGGATACTGATGTGAACCGGAAGATTATTCCTGTGATTGTGGAGCTCACTGAGGATGAGCTGAGAAGTGTGGCGGGTGCGGGGGATAGCGAGCTAGATCTTTCGAGCTTTGAGGGGATACAAAATGCGGTGGATGAGGGGCTGCGGGCAGGGATGAAGCAAGAGAGCTATGTCACAGGGCAGCTTTATGTGGAGTTTGATATGATTCCAGCTGATGAGGGTTTCGTGTATGAGCCTAAAATCCCAGCTGGGTATCCGGTGGTGCCGACGGTGGCTACGGATATTGACGAGCTTATCTCGGGGGTTTCGGCGAGTTTAAAAAAGATCAATGATCTTGATTTGGAGGGGGTTTTGAATGAATTGAAGGATGTGATGGCTTCTGCGAGTCAGCAGATTGGCAGTCTTGAAATGGAGGAGATCAATGAGAATTTGATTGGGATAACGAGAGATATCCGAGATTTCACGAGTGATGAGAAATTGAAGAGTTCGCTAGCGAATTTGGATGCGACTTTGGTGGAGATACGGCAGCTGAGCGAGAAGACGAACCGCAATCTTGATCCGATGTTTGTTGATATTCGCGGGGTAGCGGAAGATACACGGAAGAGTCTGGCGAGTATTGAGCAGACGGCGGAGGAGTTTGCGCAGATTAGTGATCCGAGATCGCCGATGTTGTTGAATTTTCAGGCATTGTTGCATGAAACTGAGACTGCCTCGCGGGCGTTGCGGGAGTTGACGAATGATTTGAAGAGAAATCCTAACAGCTTGTTAAGAGGGAGGGAGAGTCAATGAGAATTTTAGTTATATTTCTAATGCCGCTGTTGTTTGTGGGCTGCAATGTGTTTTTGCCGGTGGAAGATGATCCGGTGAGGCATATTTTGGAGGCGAAGGTGAGTAATAAGTTGCCTTATCGCGGAGTGCCAGCGGTGGCGATTGCGAGGCCAAGTTTGCCGCCCTATTTAGAGCGAGTGGAGCTGGTGACGCGGACGGCTGATGGGCGGGTGATGATTCACGAGGATGATTTGTGGTCTGAGCCTTTGGATGCGGCGATTGCGAGGGTTGTGGCCGATAATCTTAGGAGATTGACAGGATCTACGAACATCCAATCGGCAAAAAACTTTGTCGCTCAGGATTATGGAACTTTGGTGGAAATCCGGATTGATCGCTTTGATCCGTTACCAGATGGGACATTGGCTTTGGAATGCACTTGGAAAGCGCAGGGCATTGGGGAGGGTGAGGCTTCACCGAAAAGTTTTAGAACAATGGTTCCTATTCCGATTGTGGGTAGTGCGGTAGGAATTGAAATGTCTGGGCGGGTAGGGGCGATGAATGAGGCTTTGAAAGAATTATCGGAAGCGATCCGAGGTAGTCTTTAGAGCGGGGGCTTGACTTCATTTCTGTGGAAAGCTATTGCCTGCGTGCTGTTGTAAAACTGCAGCACCTCTGAGGAAGCCTGTAGCACGGGCAGGAAATCGATGGGGAATCCCGGTGAGACTCCGGAGCGGTACCGCCACTGTGTGGTCTCTTTCAACTAAAGGGGAAGAGGCTGAGCCAGATCGCCAGCCTTGGAGGGGTTCCAATCAATAAGAGTCTGCGGAGTTCAGGTTCTGGAAAGCGAAAATAATGTATCAAAAAGAGACGTTCCGTAAGGGCGTAAAAAGTGTGTTCTGTGTGGGTTTGCCGATGGCGATTTATGCAGGAGGAGTAGGGGTGATATCTGCTGAGGTGGAGGGAGATTTAGATGCCTTGGTTGTCTCGGCATTGCGGCTGCCTGGGAAATCTTGGGAGGCCACATCAGCAGTTGATGTGTTAGACCCTCGGGAGTTTGAGCGCAGGCAGATTTTCGATCTGCGAGAAGCATTGAATGAGGTGCCGGGGGTTATTGCGACCTCGACATCGGGGCAGACTGGAGCGATTGGGTCAGTTTTTATCCGGGGGACAAATACGTCCTATTCCCAGTTGGTGGTGGACGGAGTTCGGCTAAGTGACTCTACAGCACCGTTGGGGAATTTCTTTTCGGGTGCGCGTTTGGACGGTTTGGGCCGGATAGAAGTGCTGCGCGGTCCGCAGGCGGCGGTGCATGGTGGCGAATCTGTGGGGGGAGTGATCTGGCTGGAAACGGCGCGTGGTCTGGATGCGCCGAAGACGAATGTCCGGCTGGAGGGTGGTTCATTTGAAACGTTCAACGGGTATCTATCCAACTCCGGGGTGAATGGGCCGCTTTCATGGTTTTTCGGAGCCGGTTACGATGGGACTCATAACGATGCTACGGGTCAGGATTTTGACCAAGGACGCGGCGCAGCAAGAATTGAATGGGCGAGCTCGGAAGCACTGACTTTGGGAGCTACATTTCGTCTAACAGATTCGCGTTTTCAGTATCAGAACTTTGGTGAAAATACGGATCACACGGATGCGAATCTGGCCACTGTGTATGCGAATGCGCAGTTTTCGGAGCGATGGCTGGCGCGATTTACGTTGGGAAATTACTCGGAGAGCTACGATAATGATTCGGCTTTTGGTAATTTCGGGACAGATCTGAATCGGACGGTGCTATCGACGGATCAGAGCTATGTCCTCACGGATGAGCATACGATTCTTGGTGGGGCATTTATTGAGCGAAGTGATTTTCAAAATACGATAGGGAGTGATCAGGATGAAATTCGGTATGGAGGCCATATTGGCTGGCGTTGGAGTCCGCATGATGCAGTCACAACGGATGCTGTTTTACGCTGGGAAGATTATGCGGAATTCGAAGATCAGGTGACTTGGCGCGTAGGTGTTTCTTGGCAAGTGATAGAGGCGACGAGACTAAGGGCTGGAGTAGGCAAAGCATTCCGAACTCCTACTTTGCTGGACCTGAACGGGACAGCCTTTGGGGCGGGAAATCCGAATTTGGATGCGGAAGAAAGTATAGGGTGGGATGTGGGTGTGGAGCATGTCTTCAGCGATGATATGGCGGTAGCGGTTACGTATTTTGAGAATTCGATAGAAGACCGGATTCAAAGCTTCCCTACGCCGCCTATTAACCTAGCTGGTGATACGCCGACTCGGGGGATTGAAGTTGCGGGCCGTGGGGAGATCAGCAGCTGTGTGTCTTATCGCATTTCTTATACGTGGCTCGATGAATCGCTTCAGGATCAACCTGAGAATACGGCGAATGCTTCGCTGGACTGGCGCGCCAGTGATCGGCTTACTCTCGGGCTGGGTGCTACGTATGTAGACGAAAGATCTTATGGCGGTGAGCCTCTGGAAGATTACTTTTTGATGAGGGCTTATGGAGCATATTCGATCTCTGACAATATGGGGATCAGCGCTAGAATCGAGAATGTCCTAGATGATGAATATGAGCTGGCGAACTTCTTTGGGAATCGAATTCCGGGAGCGGGCTTAGGGATGTTCGTCGGCATAAATTGCTCATTTTGAGCGGTTACGGACTCTATTTACGAGAAATTTCGCAACAATGTGCTGCGAAGCCAGCGCCGAAAGATGTAAGCCAGAGGGCCTCGTCTTCGGTCTTGTTTGCGAGGCGTTCGGCCAATGCGTAGAGAACAGAGGGGCTCGACATATTGCCGTGTTTTCGGAGGACTTCGCGGGTCTCAGAAAGGGTGAATTTTGGGAGAGTAGACTCAAGTGTATCGATGACGTCGCGGCCGCCTGCGTGAGCAAGAACTTGATCAGGGTCGGATTTTCGTCTGTCGTAAAGCTTTGCAACGGCTTCGCCTGCTAGGGCTGGGACGGAGCGATGGAGCTGATTTTTGAGCTTACCTTGGCAGTTTGCGAATCGGATTTTTTCGCGTTCTGCTGGATTGTGATGAGTATCGAAGTTTGTAAACTTCCAGAGATTTTCATCAGATGATGGAGATCCGGTGAGGATAGCTGCGGCGGCTCCATCTCCGAACAGGCATAGGGAAATGAGAACGCCTGGATCATCATTCATGAAGAAAGCGGTTGAAGAAGTTTCAACGGCGATCATGGCGACTTTGTGGGTCGGATTGGCAGCGAGGTAGCCATGAGCTGCGCGCAAAGTAGGAATGGCGGCACCGCATCCAAGGCCGACGAGATCACAAAGGAAGGTATCGGGCCGTAAGCCTGCGAGTTCCGCTACGTAACTGGACGGCCCGGGACATAAATATCCGGTGCAGGTGCAGAGAAAGAGGGCATCGATCTCGGAAGGAGAGACTTGGGCATCGCTGAGGGCTTTTTGAAGTGCTTTGTTTGCTAAAACGGGGTTATGCGCTTCAAAGGCTTGATTGAGCTGTTCTGCATTCTGCTGGAAGACTTGACGGAGATCTTTTTGAGAAAACTGCCGATGCTCTATGCCAGAATTTTCATTTAGGAGGATTTTTTCTAGAAGGGAAGTGGAACGGCTTTTTAACTTGGGGAATTCTGGGTGTGAGCGGAGTGCAGAACAGGTTTCGGCTTGGGTAAAAGAGTGCGGAGGATTGGCAGTGGCCAAGCTTTTGAGGAACATAGATTCGTGTGGGGGGGATAAAATGTTACCGGATTAACTGAAGAAGGGCAGGGATAGGGGCAAATTTCATCAGTGAATGCACTTGAGTTTTGAAGAGCAAAGGATGCATGAGCTTTGATGCGGCTAGGCGCTTCTTAAACTTTTTATCGAGGGCACTCATAGTTTTCAAGATGGTCTCCGGCCATGAACTTTTACCTTCAGAAAATTTGGTGAGAAACGGGAGGGCAATTTCGGCGGATTGGAAAGCCATGGACATGCCGTTGCCAGTGAAGGGCGGGATGATGGAGTGTGAATCGCCTAGGGCCAAGTGGCCTTCTACACGGGCCTGTTTCCCTAATTCAAACCCAGCGATGGCGGTGAAAGAATTTTCCCGCCATTCGGAGAATTCTAGTAGTTTCGCAAGGTCTGTGTTTCCGTTCTTCTTGAGATAGGCAGGCAGAAGATCTTGGTGTGAGGCGTTGAGTGAGCGATCGATCTGAAACAGTCCGCAGACATTGTGCCAATCTTCTTCAACGGGGGCGATTCCTAAGTATCCATGTGGGCCGCTATACATGGCTAGATGTTGCGGGAGTTCTGCAGAGCGAATGTGTGCTTTGAGGCCCACCCATGTGCCTTTTGTAGGGCGGCGGCCAGCTGTCCATACCGTCCCGGGCTCCGTTTTATTAGAAACTACACGCGAGCCGCTGTTGAGATGGGCACCTCGTTGTTTTGCTAGAATCTGGAGTCGGTTATCGAGTTGATAGCGCGAGATTCCGATTGCGGGAATGGGGAGCTTCATCTCGCGAAGGTATGTATTTTGAGAATACCAGATGATATTCTGATGGTGGGCAGCTCCGTGGAAGGCTTCTGTGATGCCGAGATTTTCTAAAGTTTTTTGTGAAACGCCTGAAATGAATTCACCGCATACCCGATGCCGAGGATAATGCCCGGCCTCATGAAGGGTGACCGGAATTTCTCGGTTTCGCAGGGCAATTGCAAGTGAGAGGCCAGTTAGGCCGCCACCGACTATGGTGATATTCTTCAATAGGCATGAAACCTAGCACGGTTCCCGGAAACCGAAACGGGAAAGGCTTAGGCAGCTTGCACCTTTTTCGTGGCGATGCAGCGTATGGAGCCGCGCAGGGTGGTGGTTTCCTTCCAATCAAAAAGGCACTCAGGATCAATGAGGTTAGGGATTTCTCCCATTTGAAAACCAGCTTCAATACTTACGCGCATATCGTGACGGGTAATTGGATGGATGAAAGGGTGCGCGAGTTTTCCTAGGAACTGAGGGAGGGGTGATCGTAGTGGTTCATTGAAAAGAAGCGTATCGAAGAGATGGAACCAATTACGGAGATTTCTCAATTCAGCATCTTCGAAGTGATGGATGAAAAGATTGGCAAGAAGGTAGCCGCCGGGGTGGGCTGGCGGTTGGGAAAAGGCATCGCCGGTATGCCAAATGATGTTCTTTACTAAATGGGAGGGGGCGGGTGCGAGGTCGTAAGCAATGCATTTGCTCTGCGGGTAGGTATTTCCGAGAGAATTGATTAGGGAGCCATCTCCAGCTCCGATTTCAGAGATGAAAGTAGGTGGAATGAAGATTTGTTTTTTGAACCACGAAAGATTTCCCATGAATTGGTTGATCCGGGAGAGGTCGCGCCGTGATTTTACAGCCCCGGGATCGCTTGGGGGCAGGTGGTCGAGAAGTTCCGGTGTAAGTTTTCGCATGGTGCAAGGAGGTGGTTGCAAAGGAGAGGGGGATGAGGGAAAAACCCTTCATGCAGATTTCATGTTACACGGGAGGGATGGTCCAGACGAATGGATATTTGGCGGAGTTTGGAGACAAAACGGTGCTTTTTGATGCACCGGAAGGAGTTTGTTCTTGGTTAGAAGCTAGGGGGGTGAAGTTGGACGCTTTGGTGCTAACTCATCAGCATTATGATCATGTGGAGGATGTTGCAAAATTGCAGGACGAGGGAGTGAAAGTCTACGCGTGGGCGGCCTATTCCAAGGAACTTACTTTGGAGGCGGTAGGGGCAGATTGGGGCCTACCAGCGGTGGCTCCCTTTTCGGTGGATGAACTACTGGGGGAGGGTGATATAGATTTGCAAGGGAAGAGTGTGAAGGTGATGCATGTTCCGGGACACTCAGCAGATAGTATCGCAATCTACTATGAAGATAGTGGATTACTAGTGGCGGGGGATGCTTTGTTTGCAGGGTCTGTGGGACGTTGTGATCTTCCGGGTGGTAGCTTTGAAACGCTTATCGAAGGAATTCAAAGTAAACTTATGGTGTTGCCCGACGAAACTCGAGTTCTGCCGGGACATGGACCAGAGACCAAAATCGGCACCGAACGAGCGACGAATGGTTATTTGAAATAAGACTCTTTGGACAATTTGTGTGAAATACGCTTACTTAGGATATGAGTGATCATAAAAAGGAATTGGAGGATGTTCTATCAGAGTTCGGCTGTCAGACAGGAACATTGCATAAGGCTGATGGAGAAATTTTAAGTTTGGTTTGTGCAATTGGGGTGCCAGATGATCTTTTGGATAAGGTGACGCATATACCTTTTGGTAAGGGTATTGCGGGAGCGGCTGCGGAGAAGAAAGGACCCATAGAATTATGTAATCTGCAGGAAAATCTTGAAGGAGTAGCTAAGGAAGGCGCGCGTAAATCAGGAGTCTCGGGTTCGATCGCCCTGCCAATTTTTAAGAAAGGCTCGGAGAAGGTGATTGGGACGTTGGGTATTGGGAAATACGAGCCTTACGAGTTCACGGAGGGGGAGAAGGAAAAGCTGGCGGCGATTGCGGAGAAATTTGCTGAAGATTTCGTATAGTTTTCAACCTGGAGTTCGAAAGTCTGTTCTTTTGATCTAGTTTGTTACTGAGCTTTTTCTTGGCCGGGTAAGGAAGAAAAGAACGATACCTAAGATGGAAATTACGAAGGCAGCTCCCGTTAGGGTTGCCAGAATCCAGTCTCTCGCATTTTTGTTTCGAATGAAGGCAAGTTTGTGGAAGTTAGAGAAGATGTTTGCCTCGAACTGTTTTTCATCATTCGTGTGCCTTGTCACTGATCCTGTGAGTGTGGAAACATATACTCGCGAGCCAAGGCCATCATTTAAATCGAAGCGATATACTGGTAAGATACGGAAAATTCCTATATATTCGCGGTTAAAGGATGTAAGATATTCTGTCTTTTCAACCTGATCCGATCCTAAGAAATTACTTGCAATTTGCTTTGCATACATTTCATCTGCTGCTTCACTGGGAGATCCTGTGGTAGCATCTATGTAAGTGAACGCGGGCGAATCAGGCAACATAGCTTGATAGAAGGGTTTTCCTTTTATGTTCCGGATGTTTAAGGCGGCGAGTGGGGTTTCCGGAAATGCTTGAGCGGGGGATACGGTAATTGCAGATGCATCAAGAGGTGACCCTGTAGGCTTTGCAGCCGGAGGAGGGGCTTGGGTGCGTGTCATAATGATATGTATGACACCACTACCAGATGACATAAGAATGCTTATAGAAAAGATAAGACCAAGATAACGATGCAGCTTACGGACGATTCTTTTCATAATGAATGATATAGATATGGTTGGGTAAATGGTGGATTTACTATTTAGAATTTCCATTCTAGGCCTGCAAAGACAGAGCGGCCATCGCCGGGGAGAAATTGGCGTTGATTTACGCCGCCAGCATCGTCAATGACTCCATGGGTGGCTGAATACGTTTCATCCGTAAGGTTCTTCACCTCGACAAACCAAGAGACACCATCCTCCACTCTACGGCCAAACTTGAAGCCGAGTAGTGCGTAAGGATCCGCTGTGAAAGTGTTGCTGTGATCGATAAACGACTTAATAGGCGACCACTCAAAGGTAGGGCCAACGTAGTAGCCGCGGGCATTTTCGTAGAGAAGCTCGCCACGAAGGAGATGGGGGGGGATGCCGGTAATTCGGTTATCACCATAGATCGGATCACCATCGAAGCGGAATGAGCCGTAGGTGTAGGCGCTTCTAAGAACGAAGCGATGGACTGGATCATCTTCAATCCACGAAGAACCTAGTAAGTCAATTTCAGAGCCAAGCTCGATGCCATAGTGGATGGTTTCATCGGCGTTTCGCGTAGTAGACTCAAGGGTGACGGGGTCTGTGATGGCTAGGAGTTCATCTTTGATTTCCGAGTAATAAACGGTGGCATCCCAGCGTGCGAATGACTGTGTTCCGCGGGTTCCGATTTCGAAAGTGTTAGCCGTCTGCGCATTTCGGGCGATGTTGTTCGTGACTGCTTCGGCAAAGGATGGTGGCTCGAAGGACCGTGAGAAACCGGCGAAGTATTGAACGTCATTTTTTTTATAAACCACTCCTATATTCGGGGCAATATTGAAGTAATCATCGTCGTAGGAAGTAATGTCCGTGGCAGATGGTGGAGTGAAGAAGTTGAGGCCGGGGAAGGGGCCAGGTATGGGCGCAGTCTTGGTAAATTTCCGGTCGTTGTCCCTTGTCGCATATGTTGCGGCGATGCTCGTAGTAAGTGCCAGTTCAGGGGTGAAATGGTGCTCGTTTTCAAAAAAGATATCTAAGTTTGAGGCAGTTTGATCGTCTTTTGTGCGCAGGTCCCCGCGATTTCCTAAATTGTTGGCGAGAGTCGCGGCATTTGTTTCGCCGTATGAGAACCGTATGCCGCTGCGGAAGCGATTCTCCCGACCCACAAGATCGTCTTCATTGGTGAATGTTAAACTCGTGAAGAAATCGTTCGATAGCTGATCGATGAAGCCGACAAACGGTGTGATCGGGTGATCGAGGTCTTTGTAAGTCCAAGCTGTCTGAAGGCGGATCGTATTTGAACCTGATTGAAGGGCTGTGATATTCGCAAAACGGTAGAGCTCGAAGTTTCTTTGATTTTTATACGCGACGGAACCAAATGGAGTGTCATTAGCCATTCTAGGATCGTCTTCTAGCTCTGTTTTCGTCAGGTTGCCGGGTAGGTCTGAATCCGTATTGATGGCCGTGAAGTAGAATCGAGTTTCGAGGTCTTCATGAATATTTAGTCCGAAGTTTCCAAAAAATCGCTGTGCGGATTGTTCTGAATTATCACGAAAACCATCGAGTTCGTTTGCGGAGAGGCTGAAGTAAAAGTCTTTATTGCCGTCGAGAAGGCCAGCTGCTAGGCGGGCCCGGAGGTAGCCGTATGAGCCGCCTTCTAGTCGCGCGGAGTAACCCGGTGAATTTATGCCTGTGCGAGAGATGAAATCGATAGCACCGCCCAGCGTTGTGGAGCCTTGAGCTAGTGCGTTGCCGCCGCGCCAAACATTGATGTGGGAAGCGGCAAGGGGATCGACTGATTGCATATCGAACCCGCCATCAGCGAGGTTCAATGGGACGCCATCTTGCATGCAGATGATGCCTCGTCCGTGGAAAGTGCGCTGCAGGCCGGAGCCACGAATCGAAATACGAGCCTCGTCAGAGCCGAATCGCGGTTGTGCTACGACACCCGGCGAGAGGTAAAAAGTATCAGCCAAAGTGGAGGCGCGCCCTGTTAGAAATCGCTCGGCATTTACAACTTCGGTGCCGCCGGGAACCTTGCGCAGCTGCTCAAAATCGCTTTCGGGTGTGCCGTGGGTGAGGGTGGGAGTAGATGTCGAAGAGCCTTGGACGATTGTGGGTTCTAGGGTTTCTTGCGCAAGCACAGGCGCGATGGCGATAGCGATAGCTAGGTATAAGTAGCAGAATTTCATCGAAAATATTTAAGTAAAAATGTTAGAACAGCGGCACAAGCCGCCTAGTGCGGAGTGGGTTCAACCTGTCTTTGCAGGTTCGCATCGGCAGACGTCAGAAGACACCGGTGCGGGTAGCTTGCGAATGATGGGCCTTCCAAAAACATTGGAAAGCAGCGCAGCCTAGGGAAGAAAACGATGATGACTACGCCCGAGGTGGCGGTAGCAGCGGACTGATCGTTATCGAACTCAATCTATTGAGACCTTCCTGAAAAGGGGGAGGTAGATAGTCCTCTGAAAGCGGTGCTAATAGGCATGCAATCGTTAAAGGTAGAAGCTCTTTACCGTATTTCACGGACGCTGGTGGGGCAGGAAATCCGTTTTTATCGCGATCCGCATCACGTTCTTTTTCGGAAGCTATGACATTGCAAAGACCACAAGGTTTCTCTCCAGAAAAGGTATCCGTGATCGCCATATCAAGGGAATTACTCGAGGAGTAATCGATGAGCATATTCATCCAAGCATACGCTTGTGGAAGCGCGTATGGTCCGCCAACAAGGTGGAGGCAGCCAAGAATTAGGAAAAAATGACGAAGAATTTTCTGCAAACCGATCAATGATTAGGAGGTTCTTAGGCGCTAGGTGGTAAATGAGGAAACAACAAGGTCAACCTAAATTTTGAATACCGAATTTTGTGCGGTGTTTGAGGAGATGAGGAACTTGAGTTTCCAAAAATACAAATGAACTGCCTGCGCGGTAATCTTGTGAATACGCGAACCAAAATTGGGAAAGTCACGGTAAGTCACGGTAAGTAATCGATAGTTCGGCAAAAGGTGGATGAGTTTCTTTCGATAGTCCTCGTTTTACTAGCGATATCCGGCGGTCTTTCAGACCTTGAAAGGGTTTTGGTGATGAAACATAGCCCTAGCGGACTATGCTGGTATGTGGTCGCTCCTCTGGAGCTTAAGAGGTCAGTTGTGTTTCGTATAAGAGAATGGAGGATAGGAGTTTTTCTTCGTATCCAAGAGCCTAGGTATTGGTGACGCGGGGTCTTTCAGACCTTGAAAAGGTTTTGGTGATGTAGACATAGCCCTAGCGGACTATGCTGGTATGTGGTCGCTCCTCTGGAGCTTAAGAGGTCAGTTGTGTTTTGCATGAGAGAATTGAAATAGGAATTTTTGTCCGCATATTGAAGATTGGGCACGATGAGTATCAGCATCCCCGATTGCGGTTCGGATGTAATCGTGCTGGAGGACATCGCCCGTGAAGACGCTCCTTGGAGTGTCGGTGGATGATTTCGTATAAGAGATGGCGGATACGAGCTTGCTTCTACAGCCTGTGGCGGTTGCAAACGCTGCCTCGTATGTCCGAAGCCGGGTAAAAAGACGTAACGCAACAAAGCTGGTCGAGCAATACTGATACAAAGTAAGCGAGCGGGATATGGCGACGCCTAGGAATTCGTGAGACCTAACTGTAGTTGCCCTAGGCATTATTTTTACGAGACGTTCGGCAATAGATGAAGATCCGGAATCCTAAATACCTTACCAGCGGGTATAACGCTTGGTTCTCGGCATTTGTGCTCGTTTTCGTTTGTTTGCCATTTCTTAGAGCGTCCTTTGTCAGTGTTCTGATGAGGCAAGATTCAATGACGAGTGGAATTTTTGAATGGAGTTTTTTTGCGATTGTATTTGCTGGCTCGTTCTTCTTGTTCAGGGAGTTCTTGAGTCAGTTCCGTTATTGGTTACGCGAGAGGAGCGGTATGGAGCCGAGAGAAGAAACTTTGCTAGATACAAACATGGATCGTAAAACAAAGTGGAAGCAAATTTAATGTGAAGAATGAGTAAAAACAGGGGACAAAGGGTTTTTCGCGAGACGATTTGTTTCGATGCAAGCTTTGCTCCGGTGCTCCACTACTGTGATGGTGTCGTTCTTGTTCGCGTGATGTATTATGCTTCGTTACCAATGTATCGATGGTAATTTCACTCAATAACGAACACCTTCGTCAGGATAGAAGGCCTCAGGGGTAATTCATGTGGTCAAGTTCCGGGTGGACTTCTCCGATACGCCAAACCTAGATACGAGAATATCGGGGCAAGAGCAATTGACTGAATGGGGAAGCCTGATAAATGTGATGAATGCACCTCACTGGGTTTCGGATGTATGTTTTGAATCGTTCGCTTAGCATGGAAGGATTTCTGGTTTGTAGTTTACTGTATTATCGGGCCTACTCACGTCGTGCGTTGGTGGTGGTTTGTTCATGGAACGAGGACTGAATACTCTGGTTTCGATTTGAATAAGACAGAACAGCCGGTTCTGCGGCAGGTCATTGGGAAGCCACAGGGTGCGCCGAATCCCACGAGAACAGAGATTGTAAGCAAATGGGGGGAGCCATCGCTGAGAAGCGAGGAAGGGCCTACCGAAGTATGGACGTATGACACTACTACATCCCTGCGAGGCTTCGTTCCAATGGTTGGGATCGGAATTCCGATCGTTGCGCCAGCTGGTAAGAATGGTGTCGACTTTTATTTCCGTCTGGGTGATACGCGAGCAACTAAGGCCGTCGTACGAGGTAGTAGATGGAGTGGTGGCTATTATGGCCCTGAAGATTTCTCTGGTGCATCGAATACCGGATTCCATGCACTCGACTGAACAAAAGCAACTTAAGGTTAGTATTGTCGACTTCTAAGCTAGGTGTAGAATTCAACGTCAGATTCCTGAGATGAGTCGAAGGAACGGAATTACTGAGGCAGAGTTAAGATGAAGGAAAATACTTTGACCTAGGCTGGCTTCCTTGAGTCGATCGTAGAATTGATTGCTGACTAAAATGCCCCTCTGTTTGAGCGTTTCGATGTCACCTCTTCTTATGCAAGATGTGTGCTTATTGCTTATAGATTGCTGTTCTCAAATACCAAGCAATAGGCACGAACATCGGTGGCCTGAGATTGATTTTACCTATGGCTATGCTGTGTTTTGGTAAGGGAACCTCGTTGGAGGCCTATTCGAAGGTTTTGGCTAGGTTTTCTAGGCCGTTTGCTTTTAGTTCGTCGGCGGGGATGAAGCGGAGGGCGGCGGAGTTGATGCAGTAGCGTTTTCCGGTGGGTTCTGGGCCGTCGTCGAAGACGTGGCCGAGGTGGGTATCGGCTTTTTTGGAGCGGACTTCGTCACGGGTCATTCCATGGGAGTTATCGGTACCGACTTTGACTGCTGCTTCTTCGATGGGCTTGGTGAAGCTGGGCCAGCCGGTGCCTGATTTGAATTTATCTTTCGAGCTGAACAGGGGCTCGCCGCTGACGATGGATACGTAGATGCCCTCCTTTTTGTTATCCCAGTATTCATTTTTAAATGGGGGCTCTGTGCCATCTTCCATGGTCACGCGGTATTGCATGGGTGTAAGTTTTTCTTTCATAGCGGCTTTTTCAGGTGAGATTTCGCCGCAGGCTGTAGAGAGGCTAGCGATGATAGCGGCGGTGATGCAGGGGAGGTATTTTTTCATACGAGCTGGGGATTGTCTGATAACAAGGTAGACCGGGGTGGGGATTTGCAAAAATGTTTTGCGGAAAATTTTTCGAAGGACGGTTGATTCACTCGTCGGTTTTGATTACGAAGTGGGCATGAGGAAGGATCGATTGGATGCAATGTTGTTCAATCGAGGATTGTGTGATTCTCGTGAGCAGGGAAAACGCTTGGTGCTGACGGGTGAGGTGAGTGTGAATGGGCATATGGTGGATAAGCCAGCAGAGCGTTTTGGTGAGGATGCGAGGGTGGAAATTCGTGAGAAGCCGAAGTTTGTTGGACGCGGGGGATTGAAGTTGGAGGGTGCGCTAGATGAATTTCAAGTTGATGTGGAAGGTTGGGTTTGCTTGGATGTTGGAGCTTCGACGGGTGGGTTTACGGATTGTTTGCTGCAGCGGGGGGCGGTGCGGGTGCATGCGATTGATGTGGGGACAAATCAGTTGGTCTGGAAGCTGCGGAACGATCCGCGGGTGATCTCGAAGGAGAAATTCAACGCGCGAGGGCTGAAGGAGGAGGATTTGGGGGAGAAGGTGAGGTTGGCGGTGATGGATCTTTCATTTATTTCGCTGACGAAGGTTTTGCCAGCGGTTTTTGATGTGTTGCTGGAGGAAGGGGAGGTAATTTGTTTGATTAAACCGCAGTTTGAACTGGAACGGGGCGAGGTTGGCGCGGGGGGTATTGTGAGAGAGGAGGAATTGCGGGCACGGGCGGTGCAAAAGATAGAGGATTTCGCAGTTTTAGAGCACGGGAGGGAGTGGAAAGGCGTGGTGGCGGCAAAGATTTCGGGCGCTACGGGCAATCAGGAGTTTCTAGGGTGGATTGGGCCGAAGAAGGGTTAGGGTTATGCGAATTGTGTGGCAGAGGGGTAAGTTTTTACGGGAGGATGAGTTTTTAATCTTACCGTTGGATCGGGGTTTTTGCCATGGATTGAGCGTTTTCGAAACGGTTTTGGCGGTGCGAGGGAAGGCTCACCTTTTGGGAAGGCATTTGGAGCGGATGCGGGGGGCTTTGGATGAATGGGGTGTGAGTGGGGTTAATACTGACGAGGATCATATTGAGGAAATCATCGCCGAGCTTTTGCAGCGAAATGGATTTTTAGGATGCTTGGCGAAGGTGCGGATTTCGGTGAGTTTGGGGTCAGGCAGGCTGGACGAGCTGGAGGCAGGGGATTCGTGGATGTGTATCGTGGCGGATGAAGTGGTGATGCAGAATGAAGGGTTGTCTGTTGGTATTCAAGGGGGGGATTTTCCTATGCGTCCTGCGAAAATTGGCAATTACGCGGCAAACATTGCTGCGAGAGCAAGGGCAAGGAGGGAGGGATTTGATGATTGTCTACTGGTCCGTGACGGCGGTGAATTGATTGGGGGAGCCATGGCGAATCTATTTCTGATCAGAGGGAGTGGAGTATTCACGCCGCACCTTGCGAGCGGCTGTTTGCCCGGCATCACGCGTAGGTTGATGATCGATTCGCTGCGGGGCGACGGGGTGGAGGTAGGCGAGGAATGGATGAATTTGGCGGATCTCACGGACGCAGATGGTGCTTTCCTGACATCGGCGATTCAGGGGCCACTGTGGATAAAACAGGTGAATAGCCGGGTATTCGAGAAGTCGCGACTTTTTCTAGAAATTCGGGAAAAATGGTGTGAGTCTGTTGGTTTGTAGGGGCTTGAAGTAAACGGATTTGGATTTCAGATTTTTCGGCTTTCAGAAGGGCGACGAGGCATTCAGGGTGTTTGGTGTTCCGCAATTTAGCACAAACACACTTTATAGATATGTCACGTCCTGTAACACTTTTCACCGGTCAATGGGCCGATCTTCCGCTGGATAAACTCGCGCCATTGGCTGCGGAAATGGGCTATGACGGCCTAGAGCTTGCGTGTTGGGGAGATCATTTTGATGTGGATCGGGCTTTGGCGGAGGATGATTACGTTTCTAAAAAATGGGAGCTACTAAGCGAGCATGGGCTTACTTCGTATGCGATTTCCAATCACTTAGTGGGACAGGCTATCTGCGACCACATCGACGACAGGCATAAAGCAATTCTTTCGCCGGAGGTATGGGGTGATGGTGATGCGGAAGGTGTGCGCCAGCGGGCGGCTGAGCAGATGATCAAGACGGGGCAGGCTGCGCGCAAATTTTTAGATGCGAAGCCGGAGCGCCAGGGAGAAGATGAGTTCCCGGCGGTGGTGAATGGTTTCACTGGATCTTCTATCTGGCATGCTTTGTATGCGTTTCCGCCGACAGATCAGGCATATTATGAGAAGGGTTTTGAGGATTTCGCGAAGCGTTTTGGTCCGATTTTAGATGCTTTTGAGGAAGTGAATGTGAACTTCGCTTTAGAGGTGCATCCTACGGAGATCGCCTTCGATATTGCCACTGCGCAGCGTGCGCTGAAGGCAGTGGGGATGCAAAAACGTTTTGGGTTTAATTATGATCCATCGCACTTGGGATACCAGGGTGTGGATTATGTGAAGTTTCTTCGAGATTTGGGAGAGCGAATCTACCATGTGCATATGAAGGATGCGTGGTGGGGCCACGGGGATGGCACTGTAGGTGTTTTCGGAGGAAGCACGGACTTTGGTGATGCGCGGCGGTTCTGGGATTTCAGGTCGCTCGGGCACGGGGATATCGAATTTGAGGATATTATGGTGGCCCTCAATGATATTAAATACGCAGGGCCCTTATCTGTGGAGTGGGAGGACATTCGGATGGACCGTGTGCATGGTGGGACAGAGGCAGCTGCATTTGTGCGGAATGTGGATTTTCCGGGTTCGGATTTAGCGTTTGATGCGGCCTTTGATAAGAGTAATCAGTAGGTAAGTTATCAGGTATCGCCTCTTAGTTTCTAAATAAAAGTTTATCATGAAGAAACTTAAGCAGGGGAGATTATGTATATTAGCAGGTACTGTCGTGCGTGCTGGCTAGCTCCTGTGCTCTGCAGCCAGTGCAAGTGGGTAGCAAAAAACTTGATATAGATCCTGCGAATTATGGTTATGAATTAGGACACAGTGCTCAGAATGCACTGCTATCAATCAATGAGTATGTTATGACAGGCGATTCCATCTTGGATTGGGAAAGCCTGCTTACAGAAAACCATACGGTCACTTACATCACACCTAAGGCGATGGCTGAGCGCATCGCTAATGGTATACGGAAAGATTGTCCTAATTCCAAGATGGATATGAGGAGCTTAGGTGGAGGGACATATACTTTAGAGTTTTCGCATGACGGCTGCTCCGGTTGGGAAGGGCATCATAGTTTTAGAAAAATCATAAAAGGAGATTCCGGTTTATATATCATTTCTTTTGATATGAAGAACCGGGTGTTTGATGCGAAGGTTTATCAAGAGTGGAAGAAGCGAATTTTGGCCGTTGAGCTTGTTAGTCGGTAGAATGTTATGGTTGAGGAGCAGCTTAGTTTACCGGGGCATTATGAGATTGAGCAAGAGTTGCGGGAGCAACTGAGCGGGCGCGCAGGTCATCAGCGGTGTGTGGTGGGCCAAGGTGAGTTATTGCTTATTTTGCATGAAGTGCCAGAGGCAGGTGTCCCAGAACGGCAGGCATTGATTTTTTGGAAACAAGATGATGGGGCTTGGTTGCAAACTAGTGGGTCTGGTCTGAGTGAGTTGGGTGCCTTACTTGACAGGTATACGCGGGCGATCGATCAGAATGAGGAAAAACTTCAGGACGCTGACGAGATTAAAGATGTATTTGAGGTTTTGAGGCATGCGCGGCCGATGTATCGGAGTTTACGGAATTTAAACCAAGGATTGGAGCAGACTTTGGTGCAGGAGCCGGACGACCGGCAGATCCGCGGGTATCGGGATCGTGCGAGGGAATTGGAGCGTGCGGCAGAATTATTGGTAGCTGATGCAGGGGAGACGCTTACGTTCCGGCAGGCAGAGATTTCGGAAGAGCATACGGAGGCGGCGGATCGGCTGGGGAAAATTTTGTTTAAATTGAATCTCGTTGCGGGATTTTTCCTTCCTTTGGTGGCTTTGGGGGGGCTGTTGGGGATGAACATCAAGTTACCTAGGTTCGTAGATGGGCTGTTTTGGGTAATTTTATTTGGTGGGTTGCTTGTGGGGGCTGTGCTGGTGGTGTTTGTTTCACGAGGGCTCTACAAGAAGGATTAGGTGGGGGGATTGGACCGATCTTTATTGAGAAATTTTAAGTTGGGGGTAGGATTTGGAACTATGAGTGAGACACAACCTAAGATTACGGCTTATCTGAAGACATTTTGCGGTTGGAGTGAGGGAGTTCGCGCGATTATGCGGAAGTATGAGCTACCGTTTGAGGAGAAGGATATTATTAAAAATCCGGCATTTCGGTGGGAGATGGAGCAGCGGAGCGGCCAGCCGCTTTCACCGTGCGTGGAAGTGAATGGCACGATGCTACCTGACGTGAGTGGTGAGGAGGTGGAGCAATGGATGCTACAAAACGGGGTGGTGAAGTCCAATGACGCTGAGGCGGACGCGCCGACTGATTCTGCATGCACGGATGAGCAGCATGAGGCGATGGCAGCTGGGCAGTTGCCTGTGCCGGGGAAAATTCGCTTCATCGATTAAATTTTGTTACGATTTAGGAACAAATTAGCGGCCAGTCGGCATTTATAATGGGATGGCAGGTCGCTCAAAGGTTTGGAAACGCTGGCTCGCGACGAATGGGCCGCGGCTGCTGCTATATGCAAGGGGGTGGGCAAAAACGCGCGAGGATGCAGAGGATTTGGTGCAGGATGCTGTGCTGAAGATGTGGCATTATCAGCAGGAAAAAGGGAGGGGTGCTGGTCCTCCCGATTTGCCGTTGGTGTTCTCGACGATTCGTTTCGGCGGTTTGATGCATCATCGGACGGCTTCGCGCAGGAGAAAGCGGGAGGATTCGATTATTTTCCTCAACGATTTCCGTGAAGTTTGGCTGGATCCTTTGTTGGAGGAGGATGAAGAGGCGCTGATGATGCGTGAAGCGGTGGAAGATTTGAGTCCGAAGCTGAGGGAGGTAATTGTGATGAAGATCTGGGGCGATCTCACTTTTGCAGAGATTTCGCAGACTCTGGCTATTTCTCCGAACACGGCTGCCTCAAGGTATCGGTATGCGATTGAGCAATTGGGCAAGGCTGTGGAGCCAATCCGGGAGGCTCGTCATGGATAAAGAATTAGAATTCCGCGAGACGGAGGATGTGCTGAGACGTTTGATGCCCAGTGGCGGACGGGAGGAATTTTACGAGGAAACGGGGGAGTTGCTTGAAGGACTAGAACTCGAAGTTGCATCTGGCTGGAAGCGATTTGCTGGGGGTGTTGTTTCTGCTGCGGCGCTGGTTCTTGTGGGGCTTTTGCTATTTCTCAACTATGGCGAGGAAGAGGTGGGAGTTTCAGACAATGTTGCGGGAATTTCTAAGGTTTTGAGGGATACGGAGTATCTGGCTGCGGCTGATGACAAGGGATTTTTCTCAGATAATAACGGCAATGTTGTTCGCAGATTGAATTTCAGTGTGGTTGGAGAGCGTAAGATGCGCGATCAAGAGACGGGGATTGTTTTTACGGTTTTGGAGCCAAGGGAGGAGGCTTTTTTGCTTACGGTGAATCAATTTTAGTATGCGCTTCTTATTTTGGTTGTTGTTTGTGTTCGGGGCGTTCGGGGCGTTCGGGATCTCGGTTTCTAAGGAGGTAGAGAATCCCCTGCACGAAGGGGCAAGTTTGGGGATCACGGTAACGAAGCCAAATGCCTTCGGAGCGGCGCAATTACCAAATTTGCCTTTAGGGGTTGGTTTTGTTGTTGTTGGCGTTAAGGAAGATGGTGCCGGGGCAAAGGCCGGGCTTCTGGAGGCAGATTTACTCTGGAAACTGGAGGATCAGATGCTGATTAACGAGGGTCAGCTTGCGACTTTATTGAGGATTTGGGAGCCTGGGGAGACAATATATGCCTACGTATATCGGGAAGGAGCGGAGCTAAAAATTCCAATTGTCCTTGGTCGTGTAGAGCAGGGTAAGGAGGGGCAATCGATACGTGATCTTCTTGAAAATGCGGATAAGGTTGATCTGGAGCAAACGACTCGGGTGATCGATGTGAAGAATCGGACGGCTATACTGGATTTGGCAACGGGAAGTTTAAAAATTACTCGTGGACGATTGGGTGACGAAGTTCAAATCCGCGATTCCTCTGGCGAGGTTTTCTTTGAGAAGACATTGCCAGAGGGTGATGGATCTGAGGATGTCCCTTCAGAATGGAAACAGCAGATATCGGCTCTGCGCAGGGGATTGGATCAAGGTCTTGACGATGGGGCATCGTTGAAGCGCCTGCCCAGACCTCGGATTGTGCCGCCGCCGCCTAGTCGCGGTGGTGATTAAATCTCGATTTTACCTTCGAAGACGAAGTCCGCAGGGCCGGTAAGTGTGACGTTTGTGAAAGAATTGTCCGGGGCTCTTTCGAAGCCGATGCTGAGGGTTTCTCCGCCTGCGACATCGACTGCAATGGGACTGGGAGCGGATGATAAGAGGTGATGTATTAAAGCGGCGGCTACCATTCCGGTGCCGCAGGCAAGTGTTTCACCTTCTACACCACGTTCGTAGGTCCGGATTGCGATATGACTTTCGCTGAGGATTTCCACGAAATTTGCGTTGGTGCCGTTGGGCGAAAAGTGCGAGTGCATCCGGATGGAGCGGCCATGACTAAGCACATTGGCTGCGGGAAGGTTTTTTACGAAGCAAACGGCATGAGGGACGCCAGTGTTGATTGAATGGACCGGGCCATCGAGACCTTCGATAGTAACGGGAGTATTCAATTCGAGATTTTTTGGAACGGACATGGCGATCCGGACATTCTCTCCGATGATTTCTGCTGTGAGAGTCCCGGCTATGGTTTCGAAAGATACTTTGGAGGCTGGGGTGTCTGATTTGGCAAGGTGTGCTGTAAAGAAACCGAAACAGCGCGCGCCATTGCCGCACATTTCAGCTTCGCCGCCGTCGGCATTGTAGTAGCGGAATTTGTAATCGGCACCGTGCTCTGCCGGCTCAACAGCGAGTAAGCCATCTGCACCAATACCACGATGCCTATCGCAGAGTGCAGCGATGGTATCGGTATCGAGGGTGGTTTCTAGATTGCGGTTATCGATGACGATGAAATCATTACCGGCTCCGTTCATTTTGTAGAAATTAAGAATCATACTTTTAGCGAGGTGTCAGCGAATGGCGTCCACGAGGGGTTTTGTAAAATTTAGGACGGCTTCTGCGGCGTTGAGTGGATTCACTTCGATTTGTTTTACGATGGCGGAGCCTACGATAATGCCATCAGCAGATTTAGCCACCATTCTGGCTTGTTCTGGGGTGGAAATTCCAAAGCCAACGCATACTGGGACTTCGGTATGTTGTTTGATGGCAGAGACTTGTGCAGGGATGGTTTCGGAAGGGGCACTGTGGCCACCGGTGACTCCACTTCGAGAAAGCGCGTAGATAAAACCCTGAGCTTTTTCTGCTAAAATTTTGACGCGAGCTGGCGGAGTGGAAGGTGCAATTAAACGGATGTGCGACAGGTGCGGGTTTTCCGCCAATTCTTCGGAAAGCTCTGCCTCGTCCGGTGGGAGATCGAGTAGGAGAACGCCATCGGCGCCGGCCTCGACAGCGTCAGCTTGGAATTTTTTGAAGCCGTAGGTGAAGATGGGGTTTAGATAGGTGAAGAGAACGATGGGTGTGTTTTGATCTGTTTCTCGAAATGCGCGGATGAGTTCTAGGGAGCGGGCGGTAGTCATACCTGCTTGGAGAGCACGATCTGCGGCCATTTGGTTGACGATACCATCTGCCAAAGGATCAGAGAACGGCAGGCCGAGCTCTATGATATCTGCGCCTGCCTTCACTAAGGAGTGCATGACTTGGAGCGAGTGATCGAACCCGGGGTCACCCGCTGCGACGTAGGCTATGAAGGCTTTTCGGCCGCTCTGTTGTAGGGTTTTGAAGGTGTCATCGAGTCGCATGTGCGGAAGGCTATAGTAGGTTTTCCAGACTGTGAACACCAACTTTTTGACAAGCGGTTTTGGGTCTCGGGGGAACTTGGAAGGGACCGGTGATTGGCGAAATTGGTGGTGTTTAAGGTATATCTACTTTGTGAGAAGCGCTTATTAATTACGGAAATATTTGGCAACCGTTTGACAAAGAAACGACTTTAGGGAAGATCACCTGCATGTATGAAGCATCGGGGAAGATCAAATTGATCAACGAAACGCAAACTTTTCCAAGCGGGTTTTCTAAGAGAGAATTTGTAGTGACAACGGCTGATAGTAAATATCCGCAGGATATAAAGTTCGAGGTGATCAAGGACAAGTGCGATATCTTGGACGATTACGAGGAGGGCCAAGATGTTTCGGTGAATTTCGACATTCGCGGTAACGAGTATCAGGGGAAATACTACGTGAACCTTGCCTGTTGGAAGCTCAGCGCGGCGGGCAATAGTGGCGGAGAGGGATCTGGACAGCAAGCAGGCAGCGCTAGCAAAGCGAGTTCTGCGAGTTCTGAACCTTCGGCCGCAGATCTCCGCAAAGACGATGATTTCGATGATGATGATATACCTTTTTAGTGCTGTTAGATAGGTGGTTGAGGCGGTAAATGTCTTGTTGGTGGGGCGTGCTTCCTGTTTTATCTGGCGATGGACGGTGCGTTGTTGTTGTTGGGTGTGGCGGGAGCGGAGATTTCCTCTGAGGAAGCGAAGGTTTTTTCCAAGTTACAGCCAGCAGGTTTCATCCTTTTCAGCCGAAATTTGGTGTCAGCTTCCCAGACACGGAAGCTGACTGATGATTTGCGGGATATTTGCGTTGAGCCGCCTATTATATCTATTGATCAAGAGGGTGGGAGGGTGGAACGGACGCGGGCCTTTGCACCTACGCTGCCATCAGCACAAGCGTTTGCGCGGAAAGGCGATACTGAACAGATTGCGCGGGCTGGAGAGGTGACAGCGGAATTGCTTTCTTTGCTGGGTTTTAATTTAAATTATGCGCCAGTTTTGGATTTAGATCATTATCCTGAGTTACAGAATGGTTTAAATCAACGATGTTGGGGTGATGATTCGCAACGGGTGATAGATCGGGCAGGTTTGTGGAACCGGTGGACGAGAAAACGAGGGATGCTGAGTTGTGCTAAGCATTTTCCCGCATGTGGGCGGGCGAAAAGTGATCCGCATGAGGAATTGCCTTCGACAAATGCGACAAAGGAAGAGCTGATGGCAGAAGATGTGATTCCTTATACGGCTTTGATGCCGGAATTGGATGCCATCATGCTTGCTCACGTATGTTATCCGGAAATTGACCCTAAAATGCCCGCCTCTTTATCGAGGACAATTGTGACAGGATGGCTCCGCGATCAGCTGGGCTTCGATAAGCACTTGGTGATGACGGATGATCTTGATATGGGGGCGATCCGAAACCGATACGGGCGGGGCGATGATGTAAAACTGGCGATTGAGGCAGGAAATGATCTTGCGATGATATGTCATCAAACGGAGACAGCTGAGGTGGCTGCGAGGGCTCTTTCGGAGGTGCCGCTGGGTTTGCGAGATGATGCGAAGTCGAGGTTAGCGCGTTTTAGGAAAAAGATTAGCGAGCCACCAGTATGGTCAGAAAGCAGGTTGCAGAAGGTTTGCGAGAAGATTGCGGAGATCGCCGAGGCAGTGCCTGAGGCGGATTTTGAAGATCGTCGGAGTGCGGTTACACAATATTAATTTTCTTATTTGCGATTTGGTCTCATTAAGCCATGTTCATCAGAGAAATGAGGAGCATTGTACTAGATGGTTGGAGGGAGAGTGCGGTGCGGGTAGTGGAAGAATTGTTTCCGGTAACGGCTCAAAATGAATGGGATCGCCTTTTGGATTTGCGGAAAACGTTGCGGAGTGAGAGCTGCGGGACAAAACTTATTCGCGAGTTTTTAAAATGTAGGTTGGAACTCGAGTTGGATCATTTTTTGCCGTTTTATCGGCTACGGAGAATAATTTCGGCGCACTTGAAGTTGGAGGGGTTGGATGAGGGTGAACTAATGCGTCTTTTGAGGGGAGGGAAGGTGCGTGCCAAAAGTGAGTGGGAGATTTGGGAGGGAGAAGGTGAGAAGGTAGCTCGTAGGTCTGGCGGGAGGTGAGCTCGTTGGAGTGCTAGAATGTGATTTCTGAACCTAGTTGGCCTATATGGACTTCCTGATTGTTTGTCTTTAGGGCGCGCTGGAGGTTTTCGCAGCTTTCTGGCTCTCCGTGGACGAGCCATGTTTGATTTTTAGGGCCTGATATGGCATTGTAGTAATCGACAAGCTCCGAGTGGTCCGCATGGCCGGAAAATGAATCGACAATCTCGACATGTGCTTTAACGGCGAAAGGTTCCCCAAAGATTTTGACGGATTTTTCGCCATCGCGGATCTTTCTGCCAAGTGTTCCTTGCGCACAGTAGCCGACAAAGAGGACTGTGGTTTCGGGTTTTTCGATATTATTGCGGAGATGGTGAAGGATGCGCCCAGCTTCGCACATACCGGATGCTGAGATGATGATTGCTACGCCCTCAAGCTCGTTGAGGCCTTTGGAGCCTTTGACGGAACGGATGAGAGTGAGATCTTCGAAACCGAATGGGTTCTGTTTTTCAAAAAGGGCTTCGTAGACGTCTTCGTTAAAGGAGTCAGGGTGAAGCCGATAGATTTCCGTAGCGCTAACGGCGAGGGGACTATCGACAAAAACGGGGATGGCGGGGAGTTCTCCACTGAGGAAGAGTTCGTTGAGGACGTAGAGAAGCTTTTGTGTGCGTTCTACGGCAAAGGCAGGGATGAGAATTTTTCCACCGCGTTTGACGGCGGCTTTGATTACGTCTCCAAAATGATGGTCAAAACCGGGTGGCATCTCGTGCTCCCGGCCTCCGTATGTGCTCTCCATCAGTAGAAAATCGACGTCTTTCACAGCAACTGGATCACGTAGGACTTCGTTTTGCCCTCTGCCGACATCGCCCGAGAAGAGAAAGCGCTTCTGCTTTCCATCTGATTGATCGGTGACTTCAAGGAGGACTTGGGCGGAACCGAGGATATGACCAGCATCGATAAAGGTAAGTTTCACTCCATCAGCGATATGAAGTGGCCTATCGTAGCCAAGGGTAACGAATTGACGGAGGCACTGCTCGGCATCGTATTCGCTATAAAGTGGTTCTACTTCTTCTAGACCCTTCCGCTTGCGGCGTTTGTTGAGCCAGCGCACGTCGTGTTCTTGAATGCGGGCGGAATCGCGAAGCATAATTTGGCAGAGATCACGAGTGGCGTGAGTGGAGTAAATGGTGCCGGTGAAGCCTTTGCTTGTGAGGTTGGGCAGATTGCCGCTGTGGTCGATGTGGGCGTGTGATAGAACAGTGATGTCTACGGATTTTGGATCGAAGTGGGGGAAGCAACAGTTAATTTCGTAGGCGTCTTTTCGGCGGCCTTGGTAGAGCCCGCAATCTAGGAGAATGCGGATGCCATTGACTTCAAGGAGGTGTTGAGAGCCTGTTGTTGTCCCAGCGGCACCGCAGAATTTGAGTTTCATAAGTTCAAATCTTCAATTTGTAAGGCCTCCGGTGGAAGGAAATTCCCTATGTTTTACAAATTCGCTACATTTGAGACGGCTTTAATGATGTCGGGTAGTTCGGATAGTCTGCCGATTCCTTGGTATCCGCAGGCGAGATCGCCGTTTGCGGGACCGACAAAATGACAGCCGTCGGTTCTTAGGGTATTGATATTCCTTTGAGTGGCAGGGTGTTCCCACATCTTACCATTCATTGCTGGTGCCAAGATGACTGGAGTTTTTTTGGGTAATGCGAGGTAGATGGCGCTTAGCGGATCGGGTGCTAGGCCGTTGGCAAAATTCCCCAGGGCGTTTGCCGAAGCGGGGGCTACCAAAAAAAGGTCTGCGTTGTCTGCAAGCTCGATGTGGCCGGGTTTCCAAGAATCTTTCTCGTCCTCAAGAGATATTAAAACGGGCTTACGGGTTAACGTCTGCAGTGTGAGAGGTGTGATAAACTCGCAGGCTGAGCTGGTCATCACTGCCGAAACCTCATGGCCAAGCTTCGAGAGTTGCGAGGCCAAATCCGCTGACTTGTAGGCAGCGATGGAGCCAGTGATGCCAAGAACGATGTGCATAAGGTCATTAAAGTTCTGCGATCCATGACAGGACTGCTTCGATATCTTCACTAGTCAGAGCTTGGTGAAGGGTTTCCGGCATTATGGGTTGATAGGTTTCTGGGTATTCTGCAGTGGTCTCGAGTAAGCCACGGCGGATGTTTGCCTTATCTACCGTGATGTCTGCTGTGGTGCCGTCTTTCCGGATTACCCTTTGTTCCCGGCCAAGAAGTCCCTTAAAAGAGGGGCCCACTAAGCGACTGCCGTCTATCGAGTGACACGAAGCGCAATAGGTGCTGTGAACGATTTGGTGGCGAGGGACAACTGACTCCACTGCCTCTTCGATTTTCACAAAATTAGTAGGAGGCTGAAGGGGAGTTCCAGGACGGTCCTCGGGAATTTGATTCAAGGTGTAAAATACTTCCCCGGCATGCGCAGGTAGGCCTTTCTCTGAGGTGAGGGCAGAATGAAGAACGATATGCACAACCCGGCCTAGCGCGAGGTCACCGATTTGGAGAAATACTTTGGTGCGGTCCTCTGAAACGCTGGCGGACGTCGGTGTGTGGGTTTGGACATCGATTTTCGGACCACCATAGTTTTTATCTGGCTTGTAAGTCCAAGATTCGATGCGGTAAGCGGCTAAGTCCCAGCCTTGTCCTTCCGCTAAGGGTTGGGTGAACTCGATTTCCATGCCATTGGATTTTGCACGCACTGAAAGCATTTCGAAAGGCGTCATTTCTGGGTAATAAGTGAGTTGCTGAATGCCTTGGGTTTTCCCAATTCCCCAGTTTCCGACGCTGCCTGCGATACCGACGTGAAGCCGGCCTTCAGGATCAAAAGCGATCCGATTTGTGCCACCTAGGAGACCACCGGAAAAGCGAAATGCTGCGCCTTGTTGCTCTCCATTCACTTCATCGATAAATACGCGTTGCAGGCCTCCGTAGTGGATATCGCCAAAGATCAATTGGCCGGTATAAGGGGCCCATGTTTCAGGAAATAGCTGGGGCTGGGTGGGGGAGTTGGCAATTTCATTCTGAGGAAGCCATGCGAGGGGTGGGCTCACTTCACGAGTAGACCATGGGTGCGGCGGCTCGTATTTGTTGTTATAAAAGCGGCCTTTTTTGGCGTGGATAATTTTGTTAGCAGGAAGGTAATCACCTTGATTATCGGCAATGTAGATATCGCCTTCTTCAGTCACAAGAAGGCCATTTGGGGTACGAATACCGGCGGCGATGATTTCATATTCACCCGTTTCTGGGTCCACTGCGATGCAGGTTCCGCGGTCTTTTGGCTGGCCCACGGTCGTTGCACCCCCCGGATTGATCGAGATAGCTAAGTTGAGGTAGAGTTTTCCGTCGTGATAAGCGGGACCAAAGGTGAAAAGGTGGAAATTTGATGAAACAGGCCATTCTGCGGAGACACAGCGGTATTCATCAGCAGTGCCGTCACGATCTGTATCGATGAGTTCCGTCAATTCATGCTTTTGCGCGATGAAGATGCGGTCACCGACACATGCAATGCCTAGCGGCTCTAAAAGTCCTTGGGCAAACAGTTCGATCTCGAGTTTCTCAGGATCACCGGTTTCGTAGCCGTTGATGAAATAGACTGAGCCGTTTTTATCCCAAGTGCTAACGACCATCGTGCCATTGGGTCGGAAAGCGATCCCCCCTATCGTCATATCAAGTCCATTTGGTGTAATATCGCGGAGCAAAGTCGCGGGGTGGGGGGCCTTTAGCTTGGCACCTTTACCAGAGTTGATGAAGGGCGACTCTGTTAAGTTAGTGATAGCAGCCGTTTCATTTTCTTCTCCATGGACCGGGAAGAGGATTATTGAGAAAGCGAGAGCGATTGAAAAATGGATTTTCATAGAGTTTAGGAAGAAATAGTGAAAGTGACGGGTTCGCTTTCTGTTAGCGCTTCGGTATGATCGCTGCCAGGCTGTCGAACTTGGATTTCTAAGTCAGAGCTTGAGTCTGAGTTTCTGCTGAAAGAGATTTTCACAGCGTCATCAGAAAAGCTTGGCCTTATGGTTACGGTGGCGAGTGCTTGATTTTCCTCGTTTACGATGCTCCATCGAATTTCTACAGCGCGATCAGTTTTAAAAGAGTGACCTAGGTATTTTAGGCGTTTTTTATCGTCGTTTTCAAAAAGGATTTGAGGGCGGTCATCGACAAAATATACTTGTCCAACGGAGACGGGCTGAGGGCCGTGTCTGCCATTATACACTACACCTTGGAGGTCTACCGGAGGTTTTCCAGAAGGAGATTCCCAGTATTTCCAAACTCGTGCGTTTTCACAATCGATAGCTAGAGCTTGTTGCGGCCCCATGCGGACTACCAAAACACGGGGTCTTTCGTCCAAGACAGTCCGAAAAACGGGCAAGAGATCATGCGTAGGCTCCTCTTCAGCTGAGCTAAGGAGGGTGGCAAGCAGAGAAAAAAGTAGTAGCAGTGCGTTTGGATGGGGTTTCATAGATTAAGGCGGGATTAACTGAGCATTCTCGCAGCTTTCTTCACTGCTTCCGCAAGTTTTTCGATGTCTGATGTCGTATTGTAAAGGGCTAGAGAGGCGCGGGTGGTGCCGGTGACACCAAAACGTGCCATAAGTGGCTGGCAGCAATGATGGCCGGTGCGGACTGCAATGCCCATCTGATCGATCAGTGTTCCAAGATCATAATGATGCACTCCTTCGATGGCGAAGGAGAGGGCACCTACGCGATTATCTGGACCGTATAAAATGATGCCCGGAATCTCAGAGAGAGCTTCAGCGGCCATTTGTATAAGCTCATTTTCGTGGGTCCGGATTTCTGAAAGGCCGATGGTATTCATGTAATCCAGACCGGCTGCCATGGAAATCGCTCCTTCGATATTTGGCGTACCGGCTTCGAATTTGAAGGGGAGATCGTTGAAAGTAGTTTTTTCGAAGGTGACTTCTTTGATCATTTCACCTCCGCCACGCCATGGAGGGAGAGATTCGAGTAGATCTTTCCGTCCCCAAAGGACGCCGATGCCTGTTGGGGCGTAGATTTTGTGGCCGGAGAAGACAAGTAGATCCGCCCCGAGGTCTTGCACATCGATAGGCATGTGGGGGACGGCTTGGGCCGCATCGATCAGAACCGTAGCGCCCACAGCTTTGGCCGCGGCCGTCATTTTCTTAGCGGGGACTGGAGTTCCGAAGGCATTGGAAATCCATGTGATAGCTACAATTTTTGTTTTTTCTGAAAGTAAGGATGCATAGGCGTTCTGATCTAAGACGCCATCTTCGTCGCATGGAATGATCTTTAGAGTGCTGCCAGTGCGTTCAGCAAGGAGTTGCCACGGAACGATGTTTGAGTGATGTTCTAGGGTAGAGATCAGAATTTCATCGCCGGGCGAAATTGGCAAGGTCGCTGCCGCTAGGTTGATGCTATCTGTGGTGCCAGATGTGAAGATGATTTCCTCTGGTGAGGCAGCTTTCAGGTGGTTGGCTACGGTAATTCGGGCTTCTTCGTGGGCAGTGGTCGCAATGCGGGCTAGATAATGAGTGCCTCGGTGAATGTTCGAGTTCTGTGTT
The DNA here is from genome assembly GCA_963849375.1 of uncultured Verrucomicrobiae bacterium. Lineage (GTDB taxonomy): Bacteria > Verrucomicrobiota > Verrucomicrobiia > Verrucomicrobiales > Akkermansiaceae > Luteolibacter. Next base: position 30,717 of record CAWKHB010000002.1, read on the forward strand.
TCGTAGTAATTCGCCGAAGCTCGGATGACTGACCGTGGGTTGTGTGTAGTTGCTGCGTTATCTAGGTAGACGAGTGGGTTACCGTTGACTGGCTTTCCTAGGATGGGGAAGTCATTTTTGAGTTCGGGAGGGAGCATTTAGGGAGTGAAACGGCGTTTTATAAGCTTCTAGGTGCTAACTGAGTGCTGCGATGGCGGCATCTAAGCTAACTTGGTCCTCAATAGAGAGCACATTTGCCTCTGGCGCAATTTTTCCTACCAGACCAGCGAGAACTTTTCCGGGGCCAATTTCTATGAAATCAGAATGCCCGGACGAAATCAGGTATTTAATGGTTTCCGTCCAACGCACAGATCCGGTGACCTGCGAGGTGAGTGTAGAACGAATCGCACCCTCAGTGGTGACCGGTTTTGCGGTGTAATTTGCAATAACGGGGACAGTCGTGCCGCCTATGGCAGGAACTGTCATGGTGGTATTGGCGAGCTCGATGGCTAATTTCTCCTGCGCATCTGCCATGAGGCGCGAGTGATACGCACCGGCCACCTTGAGTTTAATTGCGCGCCGAATTCCATGCTCTTTTGCCAAAGACACGGCTTGGTCAATAGCTGAAGATGGCCCTGAAATAACGATTTGACCGGGAGAATTGAAATTGGCCACATCTACATCGCAGCGCGCAGCAAGGCTCTCGATATCTTTGATTTCGCCACCGATGAGCGCTGCCATGGCGCCATCAGTGGCGTTGCAAGCTTCTTCCATAAAGGTGCCCCGTTGGGAAACGAGGCGTAACCCATCCTCGAAGGTGAAAGTGGTGGCTGCTGCATGGGCAGTGAACTCGCCTAATGACAGACCGGCGGCGGCCGATGGTTTGAGGTTTGGCACTGCCTCCTTAAGCAGGGTGAGGCCCATCAGGCCATGCAGATAGAGTGCTGGCTGGCAGCGAGAAGTGGCAGTCAGCTCATTTTCTGGCCCCTCAAACATTGTTTTGGATAGCGAATAGCCAAGGAGGGAATCGGCCTCTTGCACCATACTTTTCGCCGTCGCAGAATGATCAAACCAATCTTTGCCCATACCAACTTTTTGCGCTCCTTGACCGGAAAATAGAAGAACTGGTGCATTCATGCGGGCTTTCTAAGTGCTGCGAGCAGACTTGGCTAGTATTTCACACAATAGGATAAAATTCCTCATCTTTTCCGCGGTAGACAAATCATTCTATGTCGGTGCATGTTTCTGCGAGTGAGCAGCATCATGATTGAGACCGCAGATTTGCATCGTAGCTATCGACTTGGAAAAAAATCTATCGAGGTGCTGCATGGGATTGATTTAGAAATAGAGAAAGGAGAGAAAGTCTTTCTCTGCGGGCCGAGTGGCGCGGGCAAAACGACTTTGCTGTATACCTTGGCGGGTGTTGAGAGGCCTGAGCTAGGGAGGGTGATGATCGGTGGTGAGGATCTATATGCCATGGGACGGAAAGCCCAAGCAGCGTTTCGAAATCAAAACATAGGCTACGTTTTTCAAAATTACCACCTACTGCCTGAGCTCACGGCGCTAGAGAACGTCGAGGTTCCAGGCGCGATAGCTGGATTGGACAATTCGACAGAAGCTTTCGAGGCGCTTCGAAGTGTGGGCCTTGAGAATCGCGCTGATCATCTGCCGGCGGAGATGTCTGGAGGGGAGCAGCAACGGGTGGCGATTGCGCGGGCTATTGTGAACAAGCCGAGGGTTTTATTTGCGGATGAACCTACTGGCAATTTAGACTCGAAAACGAGTAAGGAAATTTTGGAAATACTGTTAAAGCTCGCTGATAATGAAGGAGTTACGCTAGTTGTAGTTACCCATGATCGAAATTTGGCGAAGGTGGGGGATCGAACATTGATTATCAAGGATGGCAGGATCGCCAAGCTTGCTCATTCGAAGTAATTTTTGAGAGAACGCTGTTCGGCAGGACTCAAAGTGTCTCTCCAGACACGATCACCACCAGTTCCGGAAGCCCCCGTTCCGCCAGCGGAAAGATTTAGCGGCTTTTCGTCAACATCGTGTTGCCCTGCTCTCAACTGTAGCAAGTCACCGGGTGCCAAATTGGAAAGATCTTGTGCTTGAAGAGGCGTGAACTCGCCAGCTGCTAAACGGTCTTTCTCCTCGCCATAAAGTTCTGGGTCATGGCCGGGATCTCTTAGAATACCGCCGCTGCCGGATTCGCCGTCCTCCGCAGATTCCTCGCCTTCTGCAAGCCCTTTGCCGTCTAGGCCTTCGGTTCCGCCCTCAGAATCGGCTTCACCTTGCCCGGCCTGCTGAAGATTTTGCAGTTTTTCTTTCATTTGTTCAATCTGGGCATCGGAAAGTTCACTAAGATCCATCTCAGTAGCTGCTGATAGCTGTTCCAGAAGTTCTTGATTCGGTTTCATGGCAGCATTTTCAAGAGCTTCGAGCGCCTTTTGGAATTCTTCGATTTGTTGTGTTCGCTCGGCTGTACTGCCATCAGCTGCTTGACTAAACAGATCATTGAGAGCGTTTTCTGTCCTTTCTGCGCGGCTCCGAAGATCATTGGCATCTTGAGATTGGCTGCGTTGTAGGTGATCTGTCGCTTCTAACGAAGAATGGCTGAACCATTCCTCGGGATCTTGGTTTCGTAGCGCATCGAGTTGCTCACGGTGTTCCTCGATATATTTCTGCTCGATTGTAGATTCTTCCGCCAATTGATCGAGTTCGGAATCGATTTCACTCCAAGCTGGCGGCTCTTCACTAGGAAAAAAGACCTCCTCTGAATTTGGAATAGGTACGAAGAAACACGCTGTCAGGATGGCTAAAGATAAGACGAAGGGTATAAGAGTTCGCTTAAAATTCCACGAGTAAATGTTCTTCTCGAAGGGTGAAAGGGGAGCAGGCCATTCGACGATATGCTCTTTCGCTGCGGATAGTCCCGAGTTTAGGCCTCGCTCAGCTTCTAGACGGATGAGAGCGGTGTCCGTCGTTTCAAATTTTCTCCTAGCTTTGATGAAAACTATAATAAGTAAGAGCAGTAGCACTGCGAGAGTTACAGATGCATACAGCCAGATCGGTAGATCCCAATCCATTCTGCGAGCGATTAAGGTAACAGCGCCAAGTGAGCAAGCTGTAAGGACAAAGGGAATCGTCAAACGGTCTAAAAACCAGCCCATATTTATCGTGCGGGAAAGCTTGGCAGCGCTATTGCCCCAAAATTCCGCGTTCGTAGCAGCCATGGGGGTATAGTATCGCCATTAAACGAAGCTGGCAATCAATTGGCCTAGGTATTAAGAGGATGATCTACAATTCGCGACCAAAACACGTCATCGGGCATCCAATGGGTGTCAGAAACACGTATCGGACTTTGGATTACATATATTGTAACAAGTTGTAATTTGGAAATTGTATCGATGACTTCGTTGCCCGCAGTAGGACTCACCTTGCGCAGCGAGAACCGCCTTCGGAGACCGCTCAATGGAGTCTCAGGTTTTTGCGCATGGTTTAAAGGAAATCGGATGCCTCGCTTCGCTTAATGGCAACGCGGTAGTTTATTCTAGCCTAGCGCGTTTCCTCAATCGGCGCAGATCTCGCGGGCAGGTTTCGTTGTATTTTATCTTGAGACACTGTGAACACAGAATCGTTATTCCACTGGGCTGACTCTAGTCATCCGAATTTTCGCCAAGCCAAAGGAAAATCGAAGAGAATTCGATCGTTGCGAATCTTTAAGAAACATTCATGATGCGGCTTTGTAAAATGAAGTCTATTTTCCTCTATCTCAGCGTTACTCTGCTACTTTCCTCGTTTGTTTTCTCGGAAAAGGCCAAAGACGGTGCCCTTGTCGAATCGAAAAAGTTAGAAACGGAAGTTGAGTCCCCCAGGCAGCCTATAGTTAAGAGAGCTAGCGTCACGATTGCAGGTGTAGAAGTAACTTACGCGGCGACTACTGGAAAAACCGTACTTAGAAATCGAGATGATGAGGCAATTGCCTCTATCTTCTACACCTCGTATGTCCGCACAGGAGAAGAAGCCCAAGGGATCAGGCCGGTAATGTTTGCCTTTAACGGTGGCCCTGGTTCGTCATCGGTCTGGCTGCATCTAGGGATTTTAGGACCGAGGCGGATTGAGTTTAGTGAAGATGGCACGAAGGCGATGAAGCCCCCTGCCCGGCTCATCGATAATGAATTTAGTATTCTAGATAAGTGCGATTTGGTGTTTATCGATCCGGTTTCAACCGGTTACAGCCGCGCAACCAAGGACTCATCAGAAAAGGATTTCCATGGTTTAGATGCTGATATCGAAGCTGTCGGTGATTTTATTAGGATTTGGCTTACTGAAAATCAGCGTTGGAGTTCACCGAAATATTTGTGTGGGGAGTCATATGGCGGAGTCCGCGCGGCGGGTTTATCTGATCATTTACAAAAGCGGTATGGTATGCAACTTAACGCTATCATACTGCTTTCTGCTCTACTGGATTTCAGAACAATTTTGGAATCGGACGGCAGCCAGCTTTCTCACCAAATATATTTACCAGCGTTTGCAACTACTGCGCATTACCACGGCAAAGTGGATGGTGACCGGGATGAATTGATAGAGCGGGCTAGGAGTTATGCTTTTAAAGAATACGGCTTGGCCTTGCTGAAAGGAGTAGAGATTGGTGAGGAGGAACAGATTACGGTGGCTAAGAATTTAGCAGAACTGACTGGTATAGCGGCAGAAGTCTGGGTGCGAGAAAGGCTCCGAATCTCCCCTTCTGAATTCCGTGCAGAACTATTGCGAGACGAAGACAAGGTGATCGGTAGATTTGATTCTCGAGTCGCCCAGCCCGCACCAGATGCAACGGTAGATCAAGCAGAGTATGATCCGTCCTTCTCTCTTGCTATAGGGGCGTTCTCTACTGCCATGCTTACGTACCTTTCAGAAGAACTAGGCTGGACGGAAGATCAGCCATACGAGGTCCTCAATTCTGTATGGCCATGGGATTACGGTTCGGGAAATCGCATCGTGAATATGACAGCTGCCTTAGCGCGTGCGATGCGTGATAATCCTGATTTACGAGTTTTAGTCATGGGTGCCTATGCAGATCTGGCAACGCCGCCAGAAGGAGTCGAGTACTCTTTCCGGCAGGCCTTAGACATCTCGCCAGCTGCCCGGGAACGTGTGAATTTCGAGTACTATGAGGCAGGGCACATGTTCTATATGAATTTGGATGACTTAAATAAATCTCGTTCTGATCTCTTAGAATTCGTCCGGTGAGTATGCGAGTATGACTAATGCTCATTCGACGGGTAAACCTTGTTCACCAAAAACAAGCACAGAGGTTGGCACGTTGGCAAACTATGGGCTTCATAGGGTATCAACTCTCGACAAGAGGAACCGAAACGAACATGAAAAAACTTGCCTTATTAGCCCTCTCGCCCGCTTTCGCCTTTGCGGGGCCACCTAGTGAAGAAATCGCTACAGCACCAGCGGCAGCTGCCGAATACTGGATAACACCTTCCATCAATATTCGAGCTCGCTATGAGTTTGCCGATGTTGATGGATCCGATGCATCCCATGCCCTTACCTTTCGCGAGCGCTTAGGTCTTCAAACTATGGAATGGAACGGCTTAAGTGCCTTTGTTGAAGGTGAATTTACTCAAGCCCTCATAGATGATTATAGAGGCGGAGCGCCGGGTGTTTCTCCAAATGTAGCGAATAACTCGGTGATCGTAGATCCCGAAACGAATGAGCTAAACCAAGCTTACCTTCAATATAATGGTTATGATACCATCGTAAGAGTAGGTCGTCAGCGGATTATATATGATAACGCGGCCTTTATTGGTAACGTCGGCTGGAGACAGAACGAACAGACATATGATGCGATTAACATAGCAAACAAGTCCCTTCCCGGTGTAAAACTTAGCTATTCTTATGTAACCCAAGTGAACCGGATCTTCGGCTCCGAGGCAGCTGGTTTTTTCCAAGATGTGCAGGGAGATCTTCATTTCCTTAACGGATCTTACAGTGGTATCGAAGGTCTTACCTTAACTGGTTATGCGTATCTTATGGATTTTGACGGATTGAACGCTCTTGATAGCGATACGTTCGGCGGTTATGCAAAAACTACGAAAGCAGGATTTGATTTACATGCAGAGCTGGCCTTCCAAGTTGACGCTGGTGTGACGGAAGATGTGGATAGTAATTACGCACATATCTTCGGCTCCAAGAAAGTGGGTGAGCAAACATTCACTGCCGGTTTTGAGTATTTATCACAAGGCTTCCGCACGCCTTTAGCAACACTGCATGCATTTAACGGTTATGCAGACGCTTTCCTAATCCAACGGACCTTCGGAACAACAGGTGGTTTGAATGATTACTATATTAGCCATTCTACGAAGCTGCCGCTCGGTATCAAAATGACGAATTCACTCCATGCTTATGGGGACAACGACGTGAGCGCTTCACGCGGTTGGGAAATCAACTCTGTGTTTGCTAAAAAATTCGACGAGCACTTTCTTGCGATAGCAAAGATCGCGCATTTTGAATCAAAGGATGTGTTGCCCACTACGACGAGGGCATCCATCGAATTAAATTATAATTTCTAGGTTTTTGTTGCTGCCTGTTGTTGGTAACGCCTCGCGACTTCTCATGAGAAGTCCGGGGCGTTTTTTTTATGAGGGCATATTTGAGAAAGCCATCTCGCAAAGACCTATGAAAGCCTCTTCAACAAGACTCGGTTCTCTCTGCACTGAGTGGAAGACACCCCATTCCCTATCGATCTGAGGTCCAGGTATTGTCACTGCTTTTAAAGTTCCATCAGCAATCTCTTTCGCTGCTACCCATGAGGCGACAATGCCGACGCCAGTCCCTAGTTTCGCCATTTCTTTGATCGCCTGCATGTCTCCGAGGACTAAGGGTTTTTTGATCCTACCCGCCATTTGCTCCATCCAAGATTCAATAAGGCGGTGGGTTTCTGTTGCTTTGGCGTAGATGATAAATTGCTGCTCAGTAAGTGTCTGTAGCATTTCGTCTTCCTTCGCAGCCCAAGGGTGAAACGGTGAAATTACGAAAGCGAGCTGATCGTGAAACATAGCGCGATACCCGTCTTTGCTGTGGCTCTTAGGCTTTAAACCAACAACTAAGTCGAGCTCACCTTGGTCAAGTTTCTCCAGAAGGATAGCGGTGTCTCCGGCATCAATGTTCGGTTCGCAACGAGGAAAACAATCTCGGAACTCCCGCAGGACGCTTGGGATAACAAAGTGGCAAAGAGAATGTGGAGCACCTACACGGATTTTTGTCTGGCCCCAACGTCTGAGTCCATCGAGATCACGCGTCGCTTGATCGAGCTCCTGCAAAACACGTTTGCATCGGCGGAAAAGAATTTCTCCTTCGGAAGTGACAGCTACTCGTTTTCCTGAGCGATCAAGAAGCCGACATCCCAGCTGCTCTTCGAGGGTTCTGAGGGAGTGACTTACGGCAGATTGGGTGACAAAAAGTTTTTTAGCTGCGAACGTGAAGCTCCCCTCCTCCGCTACCGCAACTAACGCCCGAAGCTGCCTTAAGTCAGGTACCCAATCCATAATTAGCGTCTCTCATCGTAGTCGTAGCGTGAAATAAGCACCGCTTATGCCAAAACAGTAAGTTTGGCACTCGATACGCTTACTGGCAAATATATGAGGCCCAGTCCGAGCAACCGAAGTAGATCCCAAACACTCCGCCTCGGCTACGTCCCCCTTACTGATTGTGCTCCCCTCGCGGTGGCGCAAGAGTTAGGCATCTTCAAGAAACATGGGCTCGAAGTTGTTTTAAACCGGGAACTCGGCTGGGCAACTGTGAGAGATCGCCTCTTCTATGGTGATCTTGATGCGGCCCAATGCATCGCGGGTATCGCATTTGCGCTCGGTTTTGGCCTAACAGATCTTCGCTGCGATGTCGCTGTGCCAATGATTTTAAATTTGCATGGAAATGCGATAACTCTTTCAAAGGGCCTTCCGAGCGATGAAATAGGCAATGGATCAGGCTTGAAAAACTATCTAGCGCGTCATTGGAAAAAAGACCGTCCCTTTACTCTAGCAGCTACTCACCGATTTTCATCACACCGGGTCCTGCTTCACACCTGGCTGAAACGGCACGGACTTATCAATGACGATATTGAAATCATTTTTCTGCCACCTTCGTTGATGCCGCGGCATTTGAAGGCGCGTCATATCGATGGTTATTGCGTGGGAGAGCCTTGGAATTCTGAGGCAATACTCAATGGATACGGGTGGTCTCCAGTTACATCTTCAGACCTTTCCTACGGGCACCCTGAGAAGGTCTTGCTCGTCGGTGGTGAATTTATGCAGGAGCGGAAAGACGAAACAATACAGCTTGTCGCTGCACTAATAGAGTCTTGTAAACTATGCCAAAGTCTAGAGTTCCGAGAGGATTTAATCGAGATACTGACCGACAAAAAATACGTTGCTGTTCCCGCAGATTATCTCAGAAATGGCTTATCCGAAGTGTTTGACACGGGAATAACGAAAGTGCCTAGTGAAAATTTCCATATGTTTCATGGGAATTCTGTGAATCGACCTTCAACAGATAAAGCGAGTTGGATGCTGGCTGGCCTTCGTTCTGCCGGAACGCTTCCAGAGAGCTCATCTTTCGGCTCACTCTCACGCCTATATCGTGAAGATATATATATGGCTGCAAGCTCAGAGGCTTCTCATGAGTCTGCCTCACACGCACAATGAGGCGTTATAAGGTTTAAAATCCGGCAACTCAAAAGCGAGGCATGCCAATCGCTCTATAAGCTATGTCCTAAACAATATTACGACCATGCGAATACAAAATGTTATACTAACCGCAGCCCTCTCATCGGGGCTCCTTCACGCCGATCAGTTAGCCGTCGAGAAAGACGAGCTAAAACTTGGCTTTATTAAACTTACCGATTGTGCACCTATCGTTATTGCGAAGGAGAAAGGCTTTTTCGACGACGAAGGCCTTACTGTCGAAGTTATTGCACAGTCCAATTGGAAAGTCCTCCTTGATAACGTCATCACAGGTAACATCGACGGCGCCCATATGCTTTCCGGGCAACCGATCGCAGCGACAATCGGGATCGGCACCCAAGCCAATGTTGTGACGCCGTTCACCATGGATCTCAACGGTAACGGCATCACCGTTTCGAATTCCGTCTGGGAAGAAATGCAAGCAAACGATCCTGCCCTTGATTCCGATACACCAGAACATCCTATCTCCGCTGAATCACTGAAGCCAATTGCAGATGACATGCTCGCAGGCGGCACGAAACTCCAACTTGGAATGGTATTTCCTGTATCTACTCATAACTATGAGCTGCGCTATTGGTTAGCCGCATCTGATATCCATCCGGGTTTCTATTCTGAAAGCGATGTGGCTGGCCGCACTGATGCGGACGTAGAGCTTTCAGTTACTCCTCCACCTCAGATGCCTGCGACTTTGGAGGCAGGGACCATTTCCGGCTACTGCGTTGGCGAGCCATGGAACCAACAGGCAATCGCCAAGGGCATCGGCGTGCCAGTGACTACGAATTACGATATCTGGAAAAATAATCCGGAGAAAGTATTCGGTGTTACTCGTAAATTCGCTGATGAAAACCCACTTACTCTACTTGCTATGACAAAAGCACTTATACGTGCTGGAAAATGGTTAGATGCAACCGACGAATCCGGAAAATTCGTAAACCGCGAGGAAGCTTGCCGTATCCTTTCTCAGCCAAATTACGTGGGTGCAGATTTCGAAATTATAAGTAAATCGATGACTGGGACGTTTACTTTCCAGAAAACAGATGTCCGTGACATGCCTGACTTCAATGTGTTCTTCAAATATGATTGCACCTACCCATGGTATTCCGACGGTGTTTGGTTTCTGACGCAAATGCGCCGCTGGGGTCAAATTTCTGAATCAAAACCAGCATCTTGGTATAAAGAGGTAGTGGAGAAAGTTTATCTTCCTGAAGTATATAAAGAAGCGGCCAATATGCTACTGGAAGAGGGCCACCTCACTGAAGCCGAAATCACTAAAACTGATGATGGTTACAAGCCAGCAACGGCTGACTTCATCGATGGGAAGACTTACGATGGCCGTAAGCCTATCGAATACATCAATTCCTTCGAAATCGGCATGAAGGACGATGCCGCACTAGCTGAACAGTAAACTCAATCCATAAGCGCGGTGATCACTGGACCACCGCGCTTATATACTTTCTCCAACTTCCCTACTTTAACTCTCAACTATACAATAAAATCATGAAATATAAGATACTGAAAGCTATTGACGTAGCTGGCTTAAATTTCCTAGCACCAGTAGTAAGGCTTTGCGCTGGTGAAGCGCCACAAAAGCAACTGAAAGAAATTGGCCGTTTTATTGTAGTTCCTGTAATTTCATTCTTAGCTTTTATCTGGCTGTGGTCGATTTTAGCACCGAAGCACCGCACAAAAGCAGGGGAAGTCCCGACTCCATCTGTTGTTTGGGATGCTAGTAAAGGGGTTTGGCGTTTTCATAAATGGGAGACCGCAAAGGCAGATGCTTACCTTATGTCATCTGCTGATCGACTTAAGAATCTTCAAGAAGCTAGCAAGAGACTAGCTGACCTCGATCAACTCGAAGCGCGCGCTAAAGAACAAATTGACAATGTGAGTTCAACATCAAAGAAGAAGTTTGACTCATTTGTAGCTCCGTCCAAGGAGGCCTACGACACCAAACGAGCTGAATTTCGTGCCGCCAAAACTGCGCGAACAAATGAATTGAAAGAAACAGCAGGCACACTTACCGAACAACGCGCTGAAGTCCGGCTCGCTTTCCTAGACAAAATAAAACAAAACAAAATTGCGACTGAGGCTGAGAAATTGGAACTCAAAGAGCTGAAGACAGTTTACTCAGAGGCGCAGAGCAAGACATTCCCCGAGGTTAAAGAAGCTCGCGATGCGCTCACTCGATTAGCTGAAGAACGCCAGTTTCTTAGTAAATATATTAGCATGCTTGGTGATGATTCTCGGGAAGTAAAAACCGAAGAGTCCACAATACGCTTAGCTGCATCCAAAGATGAATTCCTGAATGCGACTGAAGGTGATCTTTACCGTATGGGTAACAAAGTGGTAAAAACTGAGGAACTGTTGGAAACTACAGCTGGATCTCAGTATGCGAAACCATGGACCTTGCCGAAGCAGATCGTGCGTTCTCTATTCTGCGTATTTACTGGATTTTTAGTAGCCTCGGCCATTGCCATACCTCTCGGGATTCTATGCGGCCTGTCTCCTACTTTCATGGCCGCTATGACACCTTTTATAGCGCTCTTTAAGCCTGTTTCTCCGCTCGTTTGGCTGCCGATCATCATGATTATCGTAGGTGGCTTCATGCCAGAGCCAGAGAATCATTGGTTAGTCAAAGCATTGGATCATGTTCCCGTGTTAAAAGATTATAAGATTGATCCTATGTTTATCTCTTCTGCCTTGACTGTAGCGCTATGCTCGCTCTGGGCAACTTTGGTCAACACTGCTTTAGGTGTGGCTTCGATTGATAAAGATCATATGAACGTTGCCAAAGTTTTACGGCTCGGATTTACCGCGCGGCTCTTTAAAATTGTTATCCCAACTGCGCTCCCCCTCATATTTGCCGGGCTTCGAATTTCCTTAGCTGTCGGCTGGATGGTGCTTGTAGCAGCGGAAATCCTATCTACCTCACAAGGTATCGGAAAATTCGTGAACGATATGTATACAAACGGCTCTTCGGAATCCTTCGCACAAATGTTCGTTGTTGTATTCATCGTGGGCATCATCGGAATGGCTTTGGATAGAATTATGATCATCTTCCAGCGTCTGGTCTCCTTCGATAGTGCCGGGACAGCAGTTTAAACACCTAGATAAATACGACCATGGATCCCCTACCCTTTCCCAATCAAACGAAGAAGCCGTTTCTAGAGCTCGATCAAGTCTCTATCGGGTTTGGGCCGGAGGCAGATAGAGTGAACATTCTTCAGGATGTAAACTTATCAGTAGCTGAGAACGAGTTCGTCGCTGTAATCGGTTTCTCAGGTGCTGGAAAATCTACGTTGGTATCTCTTCTAGCAGGTTTAGAATTGCCAACTTCCGGAACTGTTCGGATGGATGGCAAGGTGGTTAAAAGTGCAGGGCCAGAGCGTGGAGTCATGTTCCAATCTTACTCACTTCTTCCTTGGCTCTCCGTTTTTGGTAACATTGAAATGGCTGTTAAGTCTGTATATAAACAGTATACTAAGGCACAAGTAGCAGAGCATGTAGAAAGGTATATCGAGATGGTCCATCTTACTCCCGCAAGAGATAAGAAACCGCACGAGCTCTCTGGAGGCATGCGCCAGCGTGTATCGCTAGCACGGACTCTTTCGATGCAACCGGAAGTTTTACTACTAGATGAGCCACTTTCAGCTCTTGACGCTTTGACGCGCGCCGTTCTGCAGGATGAAATCCTGCAAATATGGGATGAGCAGAAGCGGACCGTAGTGCTCATCACGAATGATGTTGACGAGGCGATCCTAATGGCAGACCGGATTATACCATTAACGATGGGTCCAGAAGCCACGCTTGCCGAGGCATTTCCGGTGACATTAGAACGCCCACGCGATAGACGGACATTGAATGATTCCCGGGAGTATCAGTTGCTCAAAGCAGATATTACAAAATATCTCATGGATCTAAACCGTGAAGCTAAGTCACAGCGCAGCGTTAGTATCATCCAAATGCCCGATGTTACACCACGGGACTTCAAACCACCTTCTATGAATAAAGGTGGCACAAAATGGAAACTGCCAGCGTAAATTACCACCTTATTGTATATAAAATTTACCCTTAACTCTTATGCGTCACGTAGAAATATTTAATTTAGCTAAAGCATACCCGAATCCGTTCGGCGAACCATTCCGTGCAGTCGTTGATTTCAACCTAAATATAGAACAAGGGGAATTTATAGGCCTCATTGGGCATTCTGGTTGCGGAAAATCCACAGTGCTAACTATGCTAGCAGGCCTTAATGAGATTTCTGATGGAGGAATCGTAGTCGGCGGAAATGAAATAGTCGACGCCGGGCCAGACCGTGCAGTCGTTTTCCAATCTCCTTGCCTCATGCCTTGGATGGATGCATTTGGTAATGTGATGCTGGGTGTTAAGAATGTGTATCCAGATGCCACGAAGGCCGAACAAAAGCAGATTGTAGCAGTACGCTCTGCATTCGGTAGGCCTTCAAGACGCTATGGATAAGTATCCTAAGGAGATGTCCGGCGGCATGCAGCAGCGAGTAGGTATTGCCCGTGCTATAGCACTGAAGCCGAAAGTCCTGCTACTAGATGAGCCGTTTGGTCGTTTGGATTCCCTAACTCGCATGGAGCTCCAAGATGTAATTCTCGAGATCCTGAACAAGGAGAAGATCACGACAGTGCTCGTCTCGCACGATGTCGATGAGGTAGTGTTTTTATGCGATCGCGTAGTGATGATGACGAATGGTCCAGCGGCGACGATAGGTGAGATACTCTCTATCGAGTATCCAAAACCTCGCGATAGGGCAGCGATGATGCAGGACCCACTATATTTCCAGTATCTAGACCACCTTATCTCCTTCCTCACTGAACGTGCGCACCTTCGCACGGAGCCCCGCATCCATGATAGGAATTCACTGCTTGGCTTCTCAAATGCTGGCGATAACGCGGAAAATGAGCATCAGGACCACGCGGTAGCGTAGTTTCGTCCTAGGCTAGTCACGATAGGGCTAACAGGGAGCCCTTGTAGGGAGGCCTCAGGCAAAGTGCCAACTTGGTTTTTAGCCGTTTTCACACTCTTGTTGAGTGACGAGAAACCTGTAGTGCTGCGAAACCAGTAGGAATAGCAAAAAGTGGTGGCCTAACCCGGATTCGAACCAGGGACACGCGGATTTTCAATCCGCTGCTCTACCAACTGAGCTATTAGGCCATGCTAGCAAGACAAAGAATAACCGTGCTTGCGGGCGGCGAGTAAGCCCCGCAAACCCTAAATTGACAACCTAAAAATGATGTATTCTAAAAATTAGTTCGAATGAACCGTTTCGGGATTTCGGCCCTTCCCTGCTACGGTTTTTGTCGATATGTGACAATCCCGTCACAAAGCATGTCTCTCACAGGAGCTTCGTTGCTACAGCTTTTTCTCTATCTTATTATGGAACTATTTCTCATCGATGCCATCGGGCCGTTTTTCAGAAACTATGATAAAAGCCGGATCAATTGGTCAAAAATTCCTTTCTTACATTTAAAGACGGAGGGACCAGAGGCAGAGCAGCAATGGGAGCGTATCATTTCTGATCTCAGAGATTTTGCAAAGGCAGTCAAAGATATTGGTTACAATGCGGTGACGCTTGATGATCTGGCGCATTTGGCAACTCACCCACTCCATGAGCCTACAGTTGCCAGTGAAATTGCTTTTTTCCGAGGAAAGTTTGCTGAGATTTTTGATTTATTTACCAAAGAGTTTGGCCTTCAGGTGTTTCTCACCAGTGATATCATCCCTTTAACTCCGGCGATCGACGTGACTTTCAAGGACCATTGTGACGGGCTGGAGGAATATTACATCGATTTGGTGAAGCAGGTTTTGGATGATTTTCCTCAACTTTCCGGGCTCATTCTCCGTATTGGTGAAAGCGATGGAAACGATGTCACAGATTTGATCCGGACTCGCCTTCATTTACGGAACCCAAGGGAGACGAATCGCTTACTTAAAAAGTTGATGCCGCATTTCGACTCGCGGGATAAAAAGTTAATCCTGAGGACGTGGACGGTGGGAGCTCATCACATTGGCGATTTGATTTGGCACCGAGGCACTTTGGCGGAGACTTTGATGGGTGTAGATTCACCAAATTTCATTGTTTCTATGAAACATGGTGAAAGCGATTTCTTCCGCTACATTCCATTGAATCGCGCCTTTTTTAGGGTGAAGCAGGCGAAGATTATCGAGCTGCAAGGGCGGCGTGAATACGAAGGAGCTGGCGAGTATCCATCCTTTATAGGGAGAGCTTGTGAGCACTTTCGACGGGAGCTTGAAGGTGCGGATCACGTCGTTGGTATGTCGATGTGGTGTCAGACGGGTGGCTGGCATAGGTTCCGCCGTCTGACATTTCTCGCTGACAATGCGCATTCAGATATTTGGATCCGTATGAATGTGGTGACTGCGATACGAGTTTTTAAAGACGGCGCCAGTGTTGAGGAGGCTATTAAAGGTATGGTGGGCGCTGATAAATTCAGTGCTACCCTTGAGCTTCTGCGCCATGCGGACACCCTCATTCACGAGGTCCTCTACATCGAAGAATTTGCAAGACAGAAGCTTTTTTTCCGCCGCGTGCGAATTCCTCCGTTAGTGAATATGGCCTGGGATTGCCTTTTCATTAATCATGCTGTTTCAAAGATCCTTAGGCACTTCGTTCCAGACCCCGAGCAATCAATCCGCGCCGGCGAAGGTGCTGTTACCGTTTTTCCGACGATGATACGGCTAGCCGAGGAAGCAGATTTGCCAGTGGATGACATCAAGCACATGCGTGACTTTTTTGCGCTTCTGATACTGGCGAGGAGATACTATTTCCTGCCGTTTGATGAACAGTTGGGTGAACAAATCAAAACTGCAAAGAAGATCTACAAGCAAAGATATCCCAAAGATGTCCGTGAGCGGTACCGAATCAAAATCTCCTATGAACCCTTCAAGGTAAAACGACGCACGTTGTCATGGGCGCTGCGTCTACTACTTAGGAAAAAGAGGGGTTATCGGGTGATTGATCGGCTGTTTACCCTGCATCTCATCGGTTTTGCCTACAAACTATTTACCCCAAAAGACCCGAAGCGTATGCCTAAGTTTCTCCGTAAATCAGCTATGGGTATCGAAACTCTGTTCAAATAAGATTCACTGGGCGGCGCTCATTTAGTTGGCGATTTGTGAAACCGACCTATCATTCCGGAACGATGCATCCAGAACTCCAAGCCCTTCTCACAGAACGCATAGGTGTGATTGCAGATCATTCTTTTCGAGATCGTGATCCTACGGCCCATCTTCAAGCACTGAAAGACGTTTCAGAGAAAATAGAGCAAGTAAAAGCTCGTGATATGCAGTTATTTGACAAGAAATTGCAGCATTATCTGGCAAATTCCTCTTACGAGAAAGCGCTAAACCATATTCAGGCAGCTTCATAAAGCACGTGGTAAGGAATTTGAGATTACAGAATTTTCGGTGCTTTGAGGGGCTCTCACTGGAAATACCTAAAGAGGGTGCCATTTTTATTGGCGATAACGCACAAGGAAAAACTTCGATTCTCGAGGCGATTTGTACCTTAGTCCGGCTGCATTCACCTAGGACAAGTAGGTTCAGCACACTCACTAGATTTGATTCACCGGGTTTCGGTATTGCGGGAGATCCATGGGACGTAGAGCGGAAAGTGCAGCTGAAAACGAGCGGGTTGATGCTGAAATCCGATGGTGAGTTACAAAAATCGCGTAACGACTACCTCGATGGCGGCGGGTTGATCGTTTGGATGGGTAACGAAGACCTCAGTCTCGTAAGAGGTCCGGGTGAAACGCGAAGGCATTTTTTGGATTTCCTAGGCGCTCAATTGGACAGAAAATACAGAACGTCGTTCATGCGCTATCGGCGGGCTTTGAAAGCAAAGAACCTTTTGCTGAAGGAGCCGCATCTTAGGTTACCGGAATTATTAGCTTGGGAGGATATTCTCATAGAACATGGGACTTACCTTATGGAAAGCCGAGAACGCCTCGTACACGCGTTATCCCCTCTCGCAGCGGCCGCTCAGAAGGCCATTTCTGGTAAAGGAGAAAAGTTAAGTATATCATATCTCCCGGGCTCCGGGCCAGCACTGAAAGATTCCATACTTCAGGCGAGGAAGAAGGAAACCATGCTGCGGCAGGCAGTAATTGGGCCACACCGCGATGAGGTAGCCCTACGAATTCAAGGAATGGCCGCGAAAGATTACGCGAGTGAGGGACAGCAGCGCACGATTTCACTATCTTTGAAAATTGCGCAAGGAGAACTACTTCGGCGAGAGGCAAAGAAACTGCCCATCTACCTTTTAGACGATATTTTCGGAGAATTGGACATTTCTAGGCGAAATGCATTACTCGAACAACTACCACAAGATGCGCAGAAGTGGATTACTACTACCCATCTGGATTGGCTCGATAAATCGCCATCTGGCACCTGCCCGCATGTCCTCGAAGTGCAAGATGGAGGTGTATGCTCTGTTTAGTAAATTTGCGGGCGGGATGATTACGTAAGTTTGACCTGACGCCTCCATAGCGTTATCATCTGGAATGTATTTTCGATTAGTAGGCAGCTTGGTCTTCGGCTTGATGTCCACTTTCAGCGGCCAAGTGCAAGGGGAATATCGAGTGCTCGTAACACAGGTTTAGACTCAGATCCAAATGTGATCTACCTAAAACACGTCGTCGAAAAACCGATACTTCTCAAAGTTTTAAAAACGGCTCCCGTATTTGCAGATCGCCAAGGAAATCGCAGGCTAGGATTTCTCAAAGCAGAGCAAACCGTCATTTTGGAAGGTATGACGGATGAAGTCTACCGGGTGCGCGGTGAAGGCACGCGGAATGGCCTTGCAGGGTGGGTAGCTCCATGGGCGTTTACGCATCCGGATGAGGATTTTGTTAAGAAACTGAAGGAGCTATACACTCGCCAAATCACTGTCAATGCAATGATCGATGCGGGAGGTGTGGCCATTGGAATGACTGCAAAAGAAGTCGAGGCCTCGAAGGGGTCTCCAAGCAAGTCTTCGAAACGACTCACTTCTGATGGCACTTCGAGCATCTGGGAATACATCGAGTACTGAGGAAGTGAAGAACTATGTGACACGTATCGATCCACGTTCTGGCCAGACATTTCGCCAAGTCGCCTCGATCACCAAAGAAGAAAAAAGCAAGTTACGAGTGGAATTTACAGATGAAACTGTGACCGCAGTGCAAAGCAGCGAAACGAGCGACCGGGGTGGCGTAACCATTTTAACACCGCCGCTTCAACTAGGATGGTGAGGGCGCTAAAGTCAAATCAACGAGTGCCAAGCCTGTAAATCTTCTCTGCTGTATCTTTAGTAATATCAAAAATAGTTCCCTCCAAACTCAGCTTCATGGGCACCCTTCCAGATTGTATGTCTAGGGGATACTCTTTTGCTAAATTGGGCGCTCTCTCAAATGCGTTGGCACGTAAGGTAATTTCCAACTCACCCGCATACTGATTTGTAAGAAACACGACATCGTTCGCCGATGCATCATCTCCATCCTCTTCGGCATTCAAACCCAGCCGCTGAAATTCAACCGCTGCCGGATCATCTAAAATGCCAAGATTTTTTCCGCTCCCGCCCGTATTCGCTAGCATATCCCGGAGAGTTGTTGCGCTTTCATCATCACTCTCACCCGACTCGTTACGCCCTCCTGAGAACCCAGATTCCCTCATCAGCTTGAGTTCTTCTAAACTAGGGGGCCGGGTAGATAACTTACCTTTTAAGGTAAGGATATCACTCGCCTTTAGATTAATATTGTCGATCTTTAATCGCCCTCCCGACGTCTTCATATTGAAAGATCCGTCACGAAATTCCAGCCTTCGGTAGTTATTAAACGCATCTGCCACACTAAGTGCCCGTAGCAGCGGAATTTCATCGCGGAGAGCTACGAGATCTTCATCACCAAGGCGGACTCTCCCTGCAAACCCCACGCCTTCCGTCGCATTTGTAGAGCCGCTGACTGTGAGGGTTGTTGTAATTTTACCCTCAAGATAGTCAGCAGCTTTTATCGGAATTATAGTGGCCAAATCCACGCTTTTTAGCTCAACCATGCCCGAGAGATCAGGTCTTTGCCCGGCTATAAGCCTTATTTCTTTGAAAATAACTTTTCCATCACCTTTTTGAAATTCAGCACTTTCGATGAACAATCCCTCCTCTGTTAACTCCGCATCCATCCGGACGATTTGG
This sequence comes from uncultured Verrucomicrobiae bacterium, assembly GCA_963849375.1. Lineage (GTDB taxonomy): Bacteria > Verrucomicrobiota > Verrucomicrobiia > Verrucomicrobiales > Akkermansiaceae > Luteolibacter. The sequence goes on from CAWKHB010000002.1 coordinate 49,665, forward strand.
AGTTCTTTAAGCCAATTTTGAGAAAAGAGACCGCCTCGAAGCCGGAGTCGCCACCCGCCCGGAGTCCGCTGTGCCTGCAAGGAACTCTTTCTGATAGATCCCCGAGTCCTATCAGAGTAACCCCAGCTTATATTCGTATCGACAATGTCAATCGCATCTACCGCTACTTGCTCCGATTCGTGAAGATAAACTTCTGCAAAACCAGTTGCGCTCTCCTCCGTGTCAGCCCCAGCCTTCAAGTCTATATCAAGTTTCGAAATCTTTATAAGGCCGGGATCCCAATTCGATCTAAACTGATCAAGCACGACTCGGTCACACTTCAAGCCTCTCAGCTCAAAATTCGTGTAAGGGGCGGTTTTCGCACCCTCCGCATCAAGGGATCCTATATAAAGCTCACCCCGGCTGACATTGGAAGACTTTAGCTCAATGGTTTCTGCATCAAGACTATCCTTTAGCGAGGACTCCAATTCTGCTCGATAGCTTTCCGCACCAGTTTTAAAAGATAGGAACAACCAAACACCCGCTACCGCGATCAACCCAAAAATAACAATCCGGCTTAGAAGTTTGAACAAATGGTAGAGGAAACTCCCATTCGAGACTCCTCCAGACAGCGAATGCCGTAGCTGGAACCAGAAGCCTTGGCTCGATACCCATTGTCCCAAACGATCTTGGAAGATTTGAGATTGCTCGTCTTCAGACTCTAAGTTCATAATGCGCGCTCATCAGAACCACTTGGGGACTTTCTTACGAGAAGAAATTGCCTTTCTGTTTTCACCTTACAATCAATTTGGACGCCAACGACTACAAAGTGCAATTAGAGATCTTCGAGGGCCCTCTAGATCTGCTGCTTTATCTCATCAAGAAAGATGAATTGGATATTCATTCAATTTCTATCGAAAGAATTACGAAGCAATACCTAATCTATATAGATACATTCAAAATGCTGAACATAGATCTCGCGTCCGAGTTCATCGTCATGGCTGCAAATTTGATGTATCTGAAAAGCCGAACCTTGCTACCCAAAGTAGCACAGCCGCCGGAGGAAGATGCCGAGGAGGACGATCCCCGCTGGGAGTTGATCCGCCAACTCATCGAGTATAAAAAATTCAAAGACGCTGCCGGTTTCTTATCCGTAAAAGAGCTTGAGCAGCAAGGGCGCTATGCTCACCAGCCCGTTAAAACACCTGAAAAGCCTGCAGAACCACCCACTCTCGCGGAAGTTTCAATCTTCGATCTCATCCGCGCATTCCAGAACGTCCTGAAACGCTTTGAAGAATCTCATGACTTGGGCGATATCGTCGACGATCGCTTTACAGTTTCTGATAAAATCGATTTCTTACTCGAACATTTTCAACCCGGGCAAGTTCTGGCTTTCGAAAACCTCTTTCAAGACGCCTCTACGAAGTCAGAAGTCATTGTGACATTTTTAGCTGTCCTCGAACTTATGAAACTCAACCAGTTCGTAATTCGGCAAGAAGCTTTGCTAGGCAAAATTCACATTCAACGACGCACAGCGGTTGAAATGGGCCATGAAGAGCTGGTGGAAGACATTACATAAAACCGTAGGTTGACTTAAACGCGATACACGATCCCTTAAGCGAATGCTCAAAAGTTTTTCCCTATTATCTGCAATTGCTCTTGCCATATCAGCCTGCTCGAACTCAGAACCTATCATGCTTGAAACACCAAAAGACGTCTCCGCAGCCCCTTCCGATGCACAAACGACTCCATCTGGTCTCAAATCGAAAGTTCTCACTCCCGGCTCAGGGTCCAAAAACCCTACTGCGTCCGATACCGTCACCGTTCACTACTCGGGATGGACAACGGATGGTAAACTGTTCGATTCCTCAGTGAAACGTGGCGAGCCCACATCATTTCCTCTCAACGGCGTAATCGCAGGCTGGACGGAAGGCCTGCAGCTGATGACTGAAGGCGAAAAGCGCCGCTTCTGGATCCCTGCAGAACTTGCCTACGGAGAGAATCCCGGACGTGGAATGCCCGGCGGCTTACTCGTATTCGACGTAGAACTTATAAAAATAGGTAGATGAAACTTCTACATCGCTACCTCGGACTGAGCTGCCTCTCAATGGCAAGTTTCGGCCATTTATCTTGCGCAGAAAAGGAGCCTGAGAGGCCTATTCCTCCGCTCACTCCCGGAAAAGTCGTCGACGAGGAACAAGCAAAATTTGCTAAAACCAAGCAAAAACAGCCCCCTCCCTCCCCATCGGAGCCAGCGATCACACCCGGTCGGTTGACTAGGATGCCACTTGGCGATCTCTATCAACTCGTCGAGAAAGATGCGGCTGTAATTTACGACGTCCGCCCAACGATCTCACATCGCCTAGGCAATATCCCAAACTCTATCAGCTGGCCAAAACGAGCATTTGACAAGGATTTTGCCAAACATGCGCCAGCAATCCGTAGAGCAAATCAAGGGAACACACCCGTTGTCCTATATTGCACAGATATGGCATGCCCGGATGCCACCGATGTCGGCACAAAACTCGCGGCAAAAGGTTACTCAGTATCCGTCTTGCAGGGTGGATATGCAGCGTGGAAAGTCGCAGTAGATTAGAAACGAGTAGAAAATGGGCCAGAACTCTTAAGTCAGGATGGACAAGCCCGGAAAACCTCACTAAGCACTGCCCGTGCCTATGCATCAATTCCAGAACGTTACTGCCGAGCCTTTGGCGAATCTATACCATGGAAACAATGTCGTCTCCCACGGTATCACGCTTCCTGATGGATCTAAAAAAACATTCGGTGTAATCTTCCCCGGATCCTACCGCTTTAATACAGTCTCTCCCGAACATATGCAGATCATAGATGGCTCCTGCGAGGTAGTCATCGATGGCTCAGATACCACGAAATTTATACCTACTGACGAGGCTTTCGAAGTATCCGGAAACAGCGGTTTCTGCATCACAGTTCACACGGGAATATGCCAATATATCTGCTCGTTTTTATAAAATCTGATTTCTTTCTTCCTGATGCACTGCCTTCCGAGACTATTGCTTTGCATAGCATTTCTTACCCTCGGCTCGTGCAACTTCGTAACGATACCACCAGCGCCACAACCTAGCGCTGCACTAATCAAACAAAATACCGCTGTCACTTTCGATGAAAAGAGGCTCCCGGAAGTGCAAGTCTGGCTCATCGCAGATAAATTGCATACTGGAATGGTATTTCCCTACCAATGGCTGCTAGAGAGCGGTTTCATTCCCCCAAAAGATTTTCCCGACTGCCTCTATGTTACATTTTCGTGGGGCGACCGCAGTGCCTACGTAAATCAACGCTGGCTCACCGTTCCTGAAGTCATCAGTGCCATCTTCCTTCCCTCCCGCTCAGTGATGGAATGCATCCCCATCAACTGGGACGTGCCCGAAGTTTCCCCAAACCAACAAATTTGGATGAAATCCATACCCAGAGAACGCGGCCCCTACATCGCATCTTTTCTAAACCACTGCACAGTCTCCGACGAAGATGGTCACCCGATCATCGTAGCGCCTTCGAGTTGGGGCAATGGAGTGCTCCTAGAGACCCCTCACCCCTACTATTTCCCTAGAATTTGCAACGTCTGGACTGGCCAAGCACTCGAAGCCACCGGTAGCCGTATAAATCCAATCGCCTCCATACACCGTGACCTTTTGGTCATGGCTGCAGAATCAAATGGATGGGCCAAAGTCTGGGACGGCTCCGGCCACCGCGCAAACAAGCGGCAATGAACCGCAAACGGCTTAGTTCTCAGAGATATATCGTGGTGGGTGAAATTGATTCTTAAAGCTTCCGGACGTTCAATTTTTCACCCAATAACCACTTTTCTATAAAACCTCGGTTCTGCGTTAGTGGACCCAGCAAACGCCAATTTGATCTCTGTATGGCTTTTGCTGCAGCTCGATTCTCCTTCACTACCCCTGCCTTGCCGATTCCAGATGAATGAATGAACCGGACCTTCGCTCCTTCAATGACAATGAACCCCACATGAGTATCGAGCCCAATTAGATAGATCCCACTCTCCTGATCTTCTAGCCAGTCTGCGTATTTCTCATAATCGACTCCTACTCGCAGGCGGCATTCTTTCCGCGGTATAAAGGTTTGCATAATATTTCCGGATGGCTGCTGTGCGAGACGATAACGATTTACTCGGAAGCCAGCATCTTTCAATACCGTTGAAACAAAGTATCCACAGGCTATCTTTCCCTCTCCAGGCTCAGCTGCCGTCCCATTAAAATCGTATCCTGTGCCCAACCAACATTTCATCATCTCCGGTGCTACCAACTCAAATATCACACGCGCGTCATGGGCGATCTCATCCTTCTCCTTCTGCGTGCCAGCACTTTTAAATTTTGCCCCCAAATCTTCCTGCCACTTTTTGAGTTCGGCGCTTAAACTTCGGTATCGGACAGGATCTGGCTGGACTTTTGGCTTCATTCCACGAATGAGAACACCTCCCGGCCGCGCTTCTTCGTATTGCCAATACAGCCACGTGAGTCCTCCAAGGCTTCCTATAAAGCCGAGAATTAGCACTACCCTCACCCATCTCATCGTATAAATTTAGCGTATCCCGAGCCCTCTAACCAGCAACCCCAAACTTGAACGCTCAGCAAACCCAACCTATTCAATTTACCTCATAACTCCCACTGTTTCCCATGCTAAAAAAGGACCGAGCTGCTCATATCTTAAAACGCCTGGAAGAGCTGTATCCTGAAACACCCATCCCGCTCGATCACCATGATCCATACACCCTACTCATCGCTGTCCTTTTATCTGCGCAATGCACAGATCTCCGGGTGAATCTTGTCACTCCGGCACTTTTCCGCTTAGCTTCCACACCCCATACAATGTCGAAAATACCAGTCTCTGATATTCAAGAAATCATCCGGCCATGCGGTTTGTCGAATACAAAAGCAAAAGCGATTTCATCATTGAGTAACATTTTGATAGAGAAATTTGGAGGTGAAGTCCCTGCCTCGTTTGAAGCCCTCGAGACCCTACCCGGTGTAGGGCATAAAACAGCTTCAGTTGTTATGGCACAGTCGTTTGGGGTCCCCGCTTTCCCCGTAGACACCCATATTCATCGCCTAGCAAAACGTTGGAAACTCACCAAAGGCAAAAATGTAGTTCAAACAGAACGAGACCTCAAAAAAGTGTTTCCGAGAGCCTCGTGGAACAAACTTCACCTACAAATCATCTTTTACGGGCGCGAGCACTGCACGGCCCGAGGTTGCAACGGAAAGGAGTGCCTTCTATGCCAGGAGCTCTTCCCGCCTACAAAAGGGTTGCTCACTTGATAAACACTTGCTTGAGGCCCAGTCCCTGACAGCTTATCCCCCCTACCCCACCCCACCGCATATCATGATCAACGAACTTAGAACACGTCTTACCGCCCTCGGCATGTCAGACGAAATGGCCGGAAAAGCCATCACAACCGTCGCGGAATTCGCCAAAGCAAAGCTTCCAGCTCAACTGCATCCGATGTTGGACGACGTCATGGCGGGGAAAAATCCCGATCTATCTCAACTTGGAGGGCTTCTCGGAGGTTTAAAAGGCTTCTTCGGTAGTCGCTAGGCACTGCGCTCGTATCTTCGTCAATCCAGCAACGAAATGAATAAAGCAGACAAAAAATTCCTTCACACACTCCTTGCAACCCCTTCCCCAACGGGTTTCGAAATGCCCGGTCAGAATGTCTGGGCCAATTATCTGCGAGCCACTGCCTCTGAGGTAAGTTGCGATGCCTATGGCTCCACATGGGCAACTTTGAAGGGGAAATCTAAGCGAATCGTGATGCTTGAGGCTCATGCAGACGAAATTGGCTACATCATCAAACACATCGATGACAAAGGCTTTCTGCGCATAGACCGAGTTGGCGGCTCCGATGCAGCAACCGCCCGCGGTCGGCGAGTCGATATCCTCGGCGATAAAGGAGTCGTGCCCGGCATCATCGGAAATACCGCCATTCACCTTCGCCGCGATTCACTTTCATCCGAGAAAGCGCCCGCAGTCCATAATCTCTGGGTAGATGTAGGTGCTTCCAATGCTGAGCAAGTCGCAAAAATGGGCCTCCGGGTCGGCCACCCAATGGTCAACCAAGACGGCCCAGCAGAGCTAGCGCACAAACGGATCATCTCGCGCGCGCTAGACAATCGAATCGGCAGTTACATCATCGCGCAGGTAATGAAGCGAATCGCTGCAAGCGGCGAGAAGCCTGCGCTTACTTTAGTCTGCCTCAACGCCATTCAGGAAGAAATCGGCGGGAATGGTGCCATGATGGCTACCTACCGCTTGAAGCCAGACATGTGCCTTTGCCTCGATGTCACTCATGCCACTGATACACCGGGAATTGATCCCGCGAAGTTTGGTCTCGTGAAGCTCGGCGAAGGCCCCACCCTTAGCCACGGAACTTGCAATCATCCGCTCATCGTAAAACGCCTCATTGCCCTGGCCGAGAAAAAGAAAATCGCAATTCAGCACGAATCATCTAGCCGCTTTTCTGGGACAGATACAGACAAAATTTTCAACTCCCGTGAAGGCATACCCTCCGCGCTAGTTTCCTTACCTCTGCGCTGCATGCATTCCGTAGTAGAGACGGCACATCTCGATGACATCGAAGCCACCATCGAACTTCTCAAGGAATTTGTCCTTTCCGTCCAAGATCTAGACAACTTCCACCACAGCCTCGATAAATAGGGCTTTCAAAGCCATTTCTACGATAAATCTTTCTTCTTCCTTTGCCGGGCTTCCTTAAAAAAGTCCTGCAATAACGCCAAAGATTCATTACCAAGTACCGAAGAAAGAACCTCACAGCGATGGTTCAACGGCGGGTTTGAATCCAAAAGATTGATCCACCCTCCTGCCGCACCAGCCTTGGGATCTCCACATCCATAAACGACCTTATCGGGTCGGCAATGCACAATCGCCCCTGCACACATCGGGCAAGGTTCCTTCAGTGACGTGTAAGGTACAGCCCTCCAACCGCCAATCCCCCATCGCTTGCTGCGCAGCTGTGAGGGCCAGCATTTCAGCATGCGCAGTAGCGTCTTTCAGAGTTTCCACCTGATTCCAAGCTCGTCCTATCACCTTGCCACCATGCACTACCACTGCGCCCACCGGCACCTCTCCGGCCGCATAAGCCTTCCGCGCTTCCCGCAACGCTTGTCGCATGAAATGCTCATCGCTTTGTAAATCAATAATAAGTTCCTCTGCCATCCGCGTAGCAGCTTCATAACGGCAGTAGACCTCGCCGACAACTCTACTCGCTTCAAAACATCTAAGACTTCACCTCTTTATGAAATTCACTCCGCGCCCGGCACAAATTTCTCTTCCCTTCCCTGAACCTCATGCTTCCCTTCCCCTATGATTTCCAAGACCTTCCAAGATCGAGTAATCGCACCCTCTTTATTAGCCGCTAACTTCGCAAAAGTCGGTGAAGAAACTAGCCGCGCGATTCACGCCGGAGCTGATTGGCTCCATCTTGACGTGATGGATGGCCATTTCGTTGATAACATCTCCTTTGGGCCAGCAATGGTGCAAGCAGTCCACGAGTCGAATGACATTTTCCTCGATGTCCACCTGATGATTTCCCGTCCAGACCACTACCTACCGCGATTTGTAGCCGCAGGCTCGGATTGTATCACCGTTCACGTAGAGGCGGAACACGACGTCTCAGCCACTCTTCAAGAAATCAAAAAGGCGAATTGTCTCGCGGGCCTTGCATTGAACCCAGCTACTCCTTTCGAAAAAGTGATGCCCTATCTTGCAGAAATCGATCTACTTCTTTGTATGACCGTGGTCCCTGGCTTCGGTGGACAAGCTTTCATGCCCGAAATACTCGAAAAAATCGCCCTAGCAGCTGAATTCAGGAAGCAAAAAAACCTCACCTACCACATCGAAGTCGACGGCGGCATCAATTCCGAAAACGCTGCGCTGTGCTACGCAGCCGGTGCAAACGTGATGGTAGCTGGTTCCACTACCTTTGGGAAATCAGATATGAAACAAGCTATCTTAGATATTCGCGAGGCTGCCGCGAAATCAGATTGAACATCCCAGCACCTTCTATACGTTACCGCATGGCCAAGAAACTGGAAAACGAGCGTGTGTCTGTCCGGGTTTTCACCTACGGCATCCAACCAAAAATCTGGCGTACATTTTCAATCTCTTCTTCCGCTACCTTCCTGCAACTCAGCGATGCCATCCAAGCTGCCATGGGCTGGGGAAACAAACATCCGCATGAATTCCGCCACGGCAAAGGCAAACGCCTCGTAGATGTCATCGGTCCAGTTGGCCTTGCCGATCAAACAATTGGAGACTTCCAAGACGAATTGAAAGTCACAATCTCAGATTTTATGGGGCGCAAAAGGTTACCGCTGCGCATGCTTTATCGCTACGACTTTGCAGATGAATGGATCCATGAACTCGTTTTTGAAAAACGCTTAGAAGGGGCCACTGGCGAAGTAGGCCCAAAAATGATCGATGGTGAACGTGCCTGCCCTCCCGAAGATTTCGGCGGAGCTTTCCAATACATGCAAGCGGCAGCTGGCGAAATCGAGTGGGCCCATCCGGGCTACGAACCCGAAAAGTTCGAGATCTCCGAGGTCGACTTCACAAAACGCGCTACCCGTTCTAAAAAGACTGCTAAGTAGCACCTACCTCTAAAGCCACGCTCCGTGCCTATTCTGGTTCCTCAGCCGGAGGTCCAGTCTCAAAACGCATGAGCTCCTCAATGAAGGTAAGCGGAATTCCTCCCGTTTCTCCGTTACGGTTCTTCGCTAAAACTAGCTCCGCCTTACCTTCCAAAGCAGCCCGCTCCTCCTCGTTTTCTGCGTAATATTTATTCCGGTATAGTAGTCCCACTAAGTCTGCATCCTGCTCAATGGAACCTGATTCCCGTAAGTCCGACATCCGCGGAACCCCCAACGACTTCCCCGTCCGCCCCTCCGGCCCCCGATTCAGCTGCGCCAAAATAAGAATCGGCACACCCAGCTCCTTCGCCAAGGCCTTAATACCACCAGAAATCTCCGCAATCTCACGTTCGCGCGAGTTTTCAGCCTGCCTCGTCCTCGATTTCATTAGCTGCAAATAGTCAATTGCGATAAACTGAATATCCTCATCCCGCTTCTTCCGCCGCGCCTTCGCACGCAATTCATTGATCGAAATTCCAGCTGTGTCATCGATAAATAACTTGGAATCAATAATTTGCCGACACGCATTCTGTATCCTTTCTAGTTCTGCTTTCTTCGGCGTATAGCCGCGGGAAATCTGGGATACTACAAATTTCGCCCTCGCGAATAACAGCCGCTGCACGAGCTGGGCTGAGCTCATCTCACAGGAAAACACCATGCACGGCTTCCCTTGATCGAGGCACACATGTTCCACAATGTTCATCATCAAAGAGGTTTTTCCCATCGAAGGCCGCGCCGCCAATACGAACATCTCACCCGGCTTTAATCCCCCCGATTTCTTATCCAACTCCTCAAAACCAGTGCTAAGACCTAGCGAAACTCTCTCTTTTGAAAGCAACACCTGGAAATCCCGCATCACTTCTTCCACAGTCTGCTTCAAAGTCTGCCCCTGCGTCGTCTCCGCGCTCTCTCGGATGGACAGAATGTTCTGTTCTACCGTATCTAACAGCTCCGGCACCTCATCTGGCGCTTCATACGCTTGGGCCACAGCTTCGTTGGCACTCCGGATGATCGCTCTCAGAACAAATTTGTCCTTCACATGCTGGAGATGATGCCGGAAATGCCCGGGACTTGGCGCATACGTATAAAGTTCCGACAAATAACCCGCACCACCGGAGCGCTCCAAAAGCCCTCGATCCATCAGCCTCTGGAACAAAGAAACTAGCTCCACCTCCACCCCTTTTTCGAACAACTCCACCAAAAACTCAAACAGCGTAGTGTGATTCGGTAGATAAAAATGCCCCGGCGTAAGCTTCTCTTCTATTGCCACGGAAATATACTCCTGCGGATCTTGAAGCATCGTCGAAAGCAAAGATTTCTCAGGCCCGACTGCGTGCGGCAAAGCCCGCGTCACATCATCTACAGGTGCCTCATCCCCTGCCTTGCGTTTTTGGAAATCGATACCTGCCCCCTTTGTAAGTAACTCCGCCATAGTCTCGCCAATGTGTGCCAAAATTGCGCCAATGCCGTCAACCTTCGCTTAAAAATTCCGCCAGCCGCTTGTGAAAAGGTGTGAATAACAAATCGGCCACCAATCAAGCGGCCTCAACTACCCTACGCTTTCGCCAAATTCCCATGCCTCCGGTGCACCCAAACACTCTGCACAAGCCCAAGCAAAAACATGCAGATCACCACAAACGTCCCCGAATAACTCACCAGTGGGAGTGGTATGCCCGTAATCGGCATCAGCAACACACACATGCCTATATTCTCAAAAATATGCGCGAAGAATAAGGCAACAACCATACAAACAAGGAGCCGCCCAGCCACATCTCGACTGTAAAATCCGATAAACAGCCCCTGGATCAGCAAAAGCGCAAACCCACCGATTAGCAAAAGGGCCCCCCGAAATCCAAGTTCCTCTGCAATGACAGCGAAAATGAAATCGTTATGCGCCGTGTGGTGTGGGATGAAGCGCTTGTCATGCAGCGAACCCTTTTTCGCAGTAGCCTTCCAACCAATACCCTTCCAGCCAGCCTTACCAACGGCCATCGATATATTATGCGGCGCGTAACCATCCCCCTGAATATCCACCTCTTGCCCCTGCATCATCCTTAACCATAAATCAATCCGATCCGGCCCACGTTCCGAGACCAAAGGCAAAATCACGAAGTATAAAATCGGCAAAACCCCGGCCGATATAAGCCCAATAAAGCTGAGATACCGAAATGGAATCCCCGCAACCAAAAGAGCCACAATCACCACCGGAATCCAGACCAACGCCGAGCCCATATCCCCCATTTTCATCACAAACAAAAACGGAACCACTGCCACTACTCCAATCATCACAATCTTCACCCGCGGATCTCCCAGAACCCGATGAATCTTAGGTAAATCCTGCATCAACCACGCAATCATAACGATCCCTGAGGCCACGCCCAATTGCGCAGGCTGAAAGCTCAATCCAAATAAATTCAACCGGTGCACTGAGTCATCCGCTTGCATCGCCATAAACATCAGCCCCAGACTAATCACATAAAACGGCACTCCTAACCACCGGATCCAACGATAATCTACGAGAGCTGCGCCGAAATAGGCTAAACTGCCTACCACAATCCAATTCTTCTGCATCCATGCAAAGTAGCCACCCGCCGAGCCGTGCTGCTCGATCTTAAGCTCACTTACCCCCAAATGCCTCGCCGCGCTCTCGATCATAAATACCCCGAAAATCAAAAGGCCATACATCACGAGGACAAGGACCCAGTTCATTCCTAGTATTTTCCGTAAAATTGGAGTCATCGCACCTCGTCAGTGCAGCATGACGCACACCCATCGCATTTGGCAAGGCAGCATACAGATTGAATACGGAAGCAATTGGCAAATTCGTCCCACTCCCTAGTTTCCATTCTTTTAACCTGCAAACTCGGTGCTAAACCTCCTCCATGCCTAATCCTTCAAGTCACTACGCCCTTATCCTCGCCGGAGGCTCCGGAACCCGCTTTTGGCCGCTCAGCCGGAACGATAAACCAAAGCAACTTCTCGACTTATTCGGCAATGGCACTCTTTTAGAGCAGACCATCAAACGCCTCGAAGGCTTCATTCCGAGAGAAAACATTCTCATACTTACCAACTCGCTACAGGTGGACGCAGTGCGCGAAGTCGCATCCATGCTTCCCGCTGAAAATATTTTTGCCGAGCCTGCCAAACGTGATACCGCACCTGCAGTAGCCCTTGGCATCGGTCTCATCGCAGCCCGTGATCCAGATGCGATTATGCTGGTCCTACCGGCAGATCAGCTCATTCAAGACGTGAGTGCCTACCAGTCCGTCATGGAAAACGCCATCGCCACGGCAGCCAAAACGGATGGGCTCGTGACAATTGGGATCAAACCTACTTGGGCCTGCCCTTCTTACGGCTACATCGAGCGAGGAGCCGAAGTCCACACCGAGGGCCCGGACTTAGCACATAAGGTTTATGAAGTAAAAAGGTTCCGCGAGAAGCCAAATCCAGCTCTAGCTGGACAGTTCCTAGAACAAGGCGGTTTTTCATGGAACGCAGGAATGTTCGTTTGGTCGATTTCAACCGTAATATCCCAACTTCAAAAGCATGCCCCAGAACTATCTCAGTTCATCACAGAACTCCGCCAATCCGACGATTTACAGAAAGTAGTAGAGTCAAATTTCCCGAAACTCACACCAGTTTCCATAGATTACGCGCTCATGGAAGCTGCAGATCGTGTCTTGAACATCGAAGCCACCTTCGATTGGGACGACATCGGCTCTTGGATCTCGATTGCCAAATACCTCCCCGAATCAGGCACGGGAAACAGAACAAACATCGAGATCAGTGAAGCCGATTCTGAGAACAATATCGTTTTCAGCAAAACCCCAAAGAGCCACATCGCCCTCTTGGGCGTGAAAGATCTCATTGTTGTTCAAACTGGAGACTCGCTACTCATTGCCAATCGCCATCAAGCTGATGCGATTAAAAAACTCGTAGATCTCCTCCCAAACAATCTGACCTAAATCAACACCTACAAAAATGCCGACCCTACAAGGGCCGGCACTTTTGTCCTATTACTAAATGTAGGTGAGTCTGCGGACTATCGCACTGCCTCTTTTGCCTGAACTGAGGTGAGCGATTCTGCGATCTGCTGCCTTTGTGAAGTCATAAGGGCAATCACATCAGACGGGAGGTCCGGATTTTTCAGCTTTTCGTCATACTCTTCAAGAGCCTGCTTCTCGCCCCGGATGCACTCCTCCAAAATTGCCTCACCATCGTTCTCAGGAGTGCAATGTATCCTTCACAGAAATCCAAACTTGGTGAGCTTTCCCGGCTGCACTACTGCCCTTGTCAGGTGTGCCGCCGTATTTCGTGATAGCAGCCTTGATGTCGTGGCCGAAGGACAAGCGTAAGTCGCTCTGTTTTCTAAAAAATGCCGCCAATGTTGGATGCTCTGACGCGCGGTCTGCGGCTTGTTTGAAACCCTCCTCGGCGTCGTAGGCTTTGGTTAATAAATCGTTGAGACACTCTACTGTTTTATCGTTCTGCATAACTCATCTATTGCAAACCGAGTTCCAAAATACCCTCAGATCATATCTGACCTACAAACCTAACAGATACAAGTGATTCCGAAGTGGTCCGCATTACTGACCTAACGACATGATCCTGTCTTAAGAGCGCAATCAGCAAGGCTATCTGTCATTTTGCACGCCAAAGGTGCCAAGTCACAGCTGCTCATACGGCATGGCGAAGGTGTCCCCCTCCTCCATCCGCCCAGCATCCAGTCCTTTCTGAAACCAACGCATCCGTTGCTCAGAAGTTCCGTGAGTAAAAGCATGCGGCACAACCCGCCCCTGCTGCCGTAGCTGGATCGCATCATCACCAATTGCATTCGCAGCCCGCATCGCCTCCTGCAGATCCTCCTCTGTCAGCTCAAAATATTCTAGCGAATGCCTCGCCCACACCCCTGCATAGAAATCCGCCTGCAGCTCCAACCTTACCGACATCTGGTTGTAGTCCGCCTTCCCTCGCCGCGCCGCCACCTTGCTAAGATCACCCAAAAGGTGCTGCACATGATGCCCAACTTCATGCGCAATTACATAAGCCTGCGCGAAATCCCCTGGAGCTTTAAACGTCTTTGCAAGCTCATCATAGAAACTCAGATCAATGTAAATTTTCTCGTCGCCGGGACAATAAAACGGCCCCATTTCTGCCCTACCCATCCCACACGCTGTGTTCGTCCGCCCGGTATACACTTGCAGGATTGGCAGTTTATAGGATCTGCCCACTCGCTCAAACTCTGCCTTCCATACATCTTCCGTCCGTGCGAGCACTCGCTCAACAAATTCAAAGCGTTCCGTTTCCTCCTCAGAACTCAAGGTAGCCACCGGGCGGGCAGCACCACCGCCACCCAACAGCATACTAGGATCTAAAATATTCAACTGCCACAGCGCAAAGAAACCAATTGCGGCAATAATTACGCCTTTTATGCCAAACCGCCGGACAACCATGCTCAGAAGTCCGAAGGCCATACCTCCACCGCCTCCTGCGCGACTCATCGGGCGGCGCCGACCCCGCGCATCTTCCACATTTGCGCTCTCCCTTCGATTTCTCCACTTCATTACACTGATTTATAGAAATATTTCAAAGTCCAAGGGAACGCTCAGCATACTAAACGAACCAACCGATAAATTTAACTATCGCAGCGATAACACCCACAAAACTCAGAATGATAGCTATGATACTCACGATGCCACCCCTTGTCTTAGGCGAAAGCGCGAGCAAAATGCCTATAACTCCAAAAATCGCAGCAAGTGCCGCAAGTAAGAGTCCAATAATTGCCCCCGTGAAGAAACTACCAATAGCTGCTGCAATCGCTAATAAAGACGGGATGCTGTAACTCGCTTTTTTTGTATCCATGCCCATCTGTTAGCTTCTAGCGACATCCTTATCAATCTTTTCTATCAGATTCTCTCTGCGCGGTCTTTCCGTCCTCCATCGTAGCGAGTAAAATCCGCAAAGCACCTCCAGAAATCCATACCTCCCATACCAAGCAAGCCAAAGACCCACCCATCAAGATTAACGCAGCCGCAAAAGCAATAATCGCCAGTAGATGAGCCTGTTCCAACACCCCCACCATAGAGACAACGCAGAGTAACAAACTCAGCGCACCCAGCAGCTGCATCGCCCGGATAAGTCCCAGCCTCCGCCGTAAGTTATAGATTTGCAGCTCGACAGCACTCTCAGCATTCTCCTGCCAATCTGCATACAACTGCCGAATCAAGGCCGCCAAATGAAGAAATCGGTTCGTATACGACAGAAACAGCAAACTGATTGCCGGAAATAGTAAAGCAGGTGTCGAAATTTCGAGAGTCATCTTCACCAGCTTACCCCCCTCCACTCAGCGATCAAGCAGTGCTACTTCTTACTGATCCGCAAAAATGCATATTCATATTTGTAATTCACCTTCCAAAGCCTGAATCTTAGCCATGCGCAACGCTACCCCTTTAATCTTATCTCTGATCCTAGCCGCATTGGCTGCATTTCTCGTTTTGACCGGAAAGCGAACTCAAACCGAGACAACCGCCTCACCTGAAACCGCCACCACGTCAGAAGTAAGTAGTTCTCAAGTCTCTGAACAAAACCTTCCCGAGAATATTCAGAATACCGAGGCGAAACCATGGCCCTCAGAAAATTCTGACATTGCAGCAGACCCACAGGCCGTTTTCGGAGCTCTCCCAAACGGATTTCGCTACATGATTCTCCCCAACCAGGAACCTCCTAACCGGCTTTCCGTCCGCCTTCACATCGCAGCTGGCTCTCTAGAAGAAGAAGAGGACCAACGCGGCCTCGCCCATTTCCTCGAGCACATGGTCTTTAACGGCACCGAAAATTATAAAGACGCCAATGCCTTGATCCGTGAAATGCAATCGCGCGGCATCGCCTTCGGTGCCCACGTAAATGCCTACACCTCTTTCGATGAAACCGTCTACATGCTCGATTTGCCCGACATCAAGCCGGATACTCTAGGCCTGACCTTCGGCATTATGCGTGATTTTGGCGACGGAGCGCTTCTTAGCTCCGAAGAAATCGATGCAGAGCGCGGCGTGATCCTAGCTGAAAAAGCATCCCGCGATTCCGTGCAATACCGGATGATGCAGCAACAATTTTCCGCTCTCGTTCCGGATTCCCTCATCGCCAAACGTTTTCCGATAGGAGTTGAAGATGTTATAAAAGAGGCTCAGCGCGAGCGCTTCGTAGAATTTTACGAAAACCATTATATCCCTTCGAAAATGACCTTTGTCGTCGTCGGCAATGTAGACCCTAAGAAAATGAAGGATCGGATTGCAGAAACCTTCGGGTCAATGCGCAATCCAGAAAACCTAAAAAATGCCCCTGACTTAGGCTCGATTGCTCCTCCAGATGGCGTCGAAACTCACATCTTCTCTGATCCTGAATTAGATTCTTCGGACATCAGCATCACCTCCGTCCGTCCTTACAAAATACTACCAGACACCGTTGAAAACCGCTCTTCTAAAATCCCTCTCGCAATTGCAAACGCAATAGTCACTCGCCGCTTCGAGCGCCTCGCAAAAGCAGAGAATTCACCCATCACCGATGGTGGAGCCTCACAATATGCCTTATTTAACGAACTTGAGCTCGGCTCAGTATCCGTCACTGTTGCCGACGACCGCTGGGAAGATAGCACCCGGATTCTCGAACAAGAATTCCGCAGAGCTCTCGAATTTCCCTTCACAGAACGTGAATTGGAAGAAGCAAAGGCGAATTACCTCAACGCCTTCCAAGAAGCAGTGAAGCGTAAAGATACGCGAAAAAGTGAAACCCTCGCCAGTGCCATCGCAAGTGCCGTGAACGACGAAACCGTGTTTTCCACACCCGAAACCAATCTAGAAATCGTAGCCAACGCCCTCGCCAATCTCACCGTCGCCAAGGCCCACCAAGCTTTTAAGGAATTCTGGGATATCCCCGGCTACCACCTAGTATTATCTACCAAAAATACCCCTGAAGGCACACTTGAGAAACTATCGGAGACCTACTCAGCCTCCCAGAATGACCTTGTAGATGCCCCAGAGGACCGCCCAGCCACCCCTTTCGCTTACACCGAGTTTGGCCCTGCCGGTTCCGTCGCCCTCCTTACTGAGGTCGAGGATTTAGGCATTCAGCAGATTACTCTAAGCAATAACATCCGCATCAATCTGAAGCAGACGCCCTTTGAAAAAAATCGCATCCGCTTTCTCGCTAAGATCGGAACTGGCCAGCTTACACAACCTGCCGACACCCCCATGTTAGACAATTTTGCCGCTGCAATCTTCGGTGCAGGTGGCCTCGGCAAACACTCAAATGACGATCTCTCCGAAATTCTCGCAGGGAAAAACGTCGGAAGCTCCCTCACCGTTTCGGAGGATGCCTTGCTGCTATCAGGCTCCTCAACTCCCGAGGATCAGCTGCTTCAACTGCAGCTCATGACTGCCATGATCTCAGATCCCGGCTACCGCCCCGAGGGTCTCTGGCAGTTCCAAAAAAATATCCCCGTCCTCTTCCAAAACCTGAAACACACAACCTCAGGCCCCATGGCTGAGCTCCAAGCTTGGTTGCACCAAAATGACTTCCGCTACTCTGTCCCAGATCAAACAAAGCTTTCAAACTACACCATTGACCAAGTAAAAGCATGGTTTGATCCCCAGCTCGCAGAAGGCGCGATGGAACTTTCGATTGTTGGCGATTTTGATCAGAAAACCTTACTCGCAGACCTACTTTCCACCCTCGGCACCCTACCGGAGCGTAAACTGGAACCATCTAAAGAAACGCCCCAAACAAGAGATATCTCACTTCCAGATGCCCCAGCAAAGAAAACTTTCACTTACGATTCTAAAATCCCCCAAGCTGTTGCCACCGCAATCTGGAAGACCCCGGGCATCCGCAACAACATTCCAGAATTTCGCCGCTTCAATGTCCTCTCAGAAATCTATGGCGATCGTTTACGTGAAGAAGTTCGCGAGAAATTAGGCGCGTCCTATTCGCCAAACGCGGGCGCATCTGGGTCGGATTCCTTGAACAATTTCGGCTATCTAATCGCTCAAGCTGTTTGTAAACCAGACGATGTGCCGCGCCTCCTTGATACCATGGAAAAAATGGCTGCCGAACTGGCCGAAAAGGGCGCCTCACAAGATGAGCTGGACCGCGCCATTGCCCCGACTCTTTCATCTTTGGAAAAATCGCTGCGCGACAACGGATATTGGCTATCGACCGTCCTATCCGGCTCCCAAACCAACCCAGAACGCCTCGAATACGCACGCAATCGAGATGAGGACTATCGTTCGATTGACCTAAAAACCGTCAACGAACTTGCTGCGACCTATTATCTACCCTCGAATCTGCTCCAGATTTCCACACTACCCAATCCGTAACCCTCCCCCTTTACGAAAATGCTCCGCCTACCCTTCCGTAGTCTCACTTGGCAAGGCGCAGCCGGCGATTTCGCAGGGCGTGGCTCAGGCGCATCAATGGATTTTCAAGATCATCGATCTTACAGCCCGGGCGATGATCCCAGGCACATCAATTGGAATGCCTACGCACGCACGGGACAATACACCATGAAAGTTTTTCGGGAGGAGAACCGCCCAATGGTTGACCTCGTTGTCGATGCCTCCGCATCAATGACTTTCCTGCCTGAAAAAGCCAAACGAGTGGCGGAACTCGTCTCGTTTCTCATCAATTCTTCACTCGTCGCAGGAGCTTCTGTCCAAGCTTATGCCATCGGCGGTCAGTTAGAGAAAAATATCTTCAAAGTGCCCATCAAACCCGTGCCATCCGTTTCTTCCGAGGCCCCATTTCGCGATCAAATCGCACGAATCCCCTTCCGCCCCGCAACCTTTCGAGTTCTAGTCTCCGATCTCCTCCTTCCAGACGATCCCGCTCCTATATTTCATCAACTCACCCAGCGCCAAGGAATCCCAATCATTTTCTCGCCGTACAGCCTCGATGAAGCAAACCCTGATTGGTCCGGAAACTATGATTTTATAGATGCCGAAACTGAAAATCTCGCGCCGCATAGGGTCGAGGCTTCAACCCTCCGCCACTATCTTTCGGCTTACCAAAATCATTTCAAAGTCTGGAAGGATATCTCCACCCGCTACCGAGCGCCTTTGGCACGCATTCCCACAGAAATGGAACTCATGCAAGCTCTGCAAAAACACGCCCTAGCCACCAAATCCGTCGAAATGATCTAAGCTACAAGCAAAGCCTTCCCTTCAATCCTCCACAACGCACGGCACCAAAATCCCATCGCTCATGCCATGCACCTTTTTCTTATCTGCTGGCACCAATGTCGCCAAACATCCTCGAAACGTCGTCGCCCCTTCTCGATCCGTAAAAAAATACGGGCAAAGCCTCGCTCGAACCTCCACCATCTCTATCTCACCCCTCTCTGTATAAACCGGGTGCTCAAAACGCCGTGCCTCGTAGAATTTCTGCAAAAGCCACGGCTGCTCAGCTGATTGTGCAAGAGCTGCTTCCAAGCGGTCCTTCCACTCCGCTCCCGTCAAATCATGCCCGATGAATACACCCTTGGAGCCCCATGCAGATTCATGAAATCCTGAAATTTTCAGCACCAAATTCCGCTCTTTCTGTGAGAAATTAGCCACCTCTTCCCACGAGTGCGCATCTAGCCTTGGTAAAGCAGCATGCGGCGGCAGCGGCTCAGGATCCAACACCCACCCAAAGGGAATCAACTGCCGCAACCTCCGCAAATGACTTCCTCTCAAAGCCTGCTCCCACACCTTTTTTAACGCCGGCGACCAAAATAGCGCCAGCCATAGCTTATCTTCCAAATGCGGTTTAAAAGGAGGCGTTATGTTTAGATCACCCGCTGCAGCGCGGTCGGCCATGTTCCTAAAATACGGCATAGACTCCCAATCAAATAGCTCAAAAAATCGATAGAGGTCTTTATCCCCCGGCTCATAATTCTCCGCCATCTCCGTTTCCCAATCTTCGCCCAACTGATTGACCAACCACTCCATTTCTGGCAAGTAATCTGCCGATTCCTCGGAAATCAAAACATCACCTCCGTCCGGCAATAGCGAGCGAAACCCCTCCACCATCCCATCCTTTCCTCCTAAAACCTCATATCCCGCGCCTCCATAAGTTTGCGATAACCATGCAGTAATCCCCATCCCGCCCGGGACGCTATCTAACTCCGTAATCGCAAATCTACCCTTGGCCAGCATCAAATCCGGCCTAATCACTCGCGGAAATTGCTCTGCCATCCCCCCTTTGCGTTGCACGTCGATCAACCAATCCGGCTTGCCAACATCCAAAACCTCCGCCAACCACGGCGCCACCTTGCCCGCAGCCGCGCGCCGATACAAAACATCGCATGCTTGCTGAAACTTCGCCAATGGATGCCCCATCGCTGTCATTTCCCTCACTTCACTCGCCGTCAAAACCAATGGCTCGGGCGACCAACGCCACTCTCCACCTCCAAACAACCCTCCCGGCGGCAAGGCTTTCTTCAAATCTTCCAATGCGATGGCCACGGCCTGATACTAGTTTCTCATATACGAAATTCAAACGTGAAACACCTTTGCTGCACCAAACTCCATTTTTGACGTTTCAAAACACCAAAATCCCTACCATCCTTCCCCCGTGACGCCGATCCCCGTAGAGCCAGCCCTTCCCGAATTTATTAATTTTGCGCGCCAAGGGAATGTCGTTCCAGTTTTCACTCAGCTCGCTGCCGATTTCGAAACTCCTCTGTCTGCCTACATCAAACTCCGCGATGCGAAACATTCCTTCCTGCTGGAATCCGCCGAAGCCACCGACAAAGGCGGCCGCTGGTCCATCGTCGGCTCCGGCCCGAAACGCACCTTCACGGCTCGTGGAAAAGAAATTTCCATCACCGATGGCGCTTCTACGAAAAAATTTACGGTGCCCGATGATGTTCTAGCCGCGCTTGAGCGGGAAATGGCCCCCTTCCAGCCTGTCCCAAACCCTGCCCTCCCTCCATTTTCCGGAGGTATGGTCGGATACCTCGCTTACGATGCAATCCGCCAGTTCGAGCCCACTTTGAAAGACGCTCCCGAGGATTCTCTTGGCGTCCCCGACGCCATTTTCATGCTGGCAGATACCCTCCTCGTGTTTGATCACCGCCTGCGCCGGCTTCAAATCATCGCAAATGCCTTTATTGAAGAACACGCCAATCCCACAGAGGCTCACGCTGCAGCCACCGGCCGAATTGCCTCAATTTTAGAAATCCTAAATCGTCCCCTCCATATTCCTGCCCTCAATGGAATGGCTGAAACTTCAAAGGAACCCGCAACCTCCAATACCTCCCAAGCCGAATACGAGGCGATGGTTCTTGCAGGCAAAGAATATATTGCTGCCGGTGATATCTTCCAATTTGTCCCATCACAGCGCTTTTCCCTTCCTTTCGAGCAATCGCCCGTCGATCTCTACCGCGCCCTACGCCATGTAAATCCCTCCCCTTACATGTTCGTGCTCGAAATGGAAGACTTCGCGCTCGTCGGCTCCTCTCCTGAAGTGCATGTCCGCTCGATCAACGGCAGAATCGACATTCGCCCCATCGCAGGAACCCGCTGGAGAGGAAAAACCCCCGAAGAAGACGATGCCCTCGCGGCAGATCTTCTGGCAGATCCCAAAGAACGCGCTGAGCACCTTATGTTAGTCGATCTTGCTCGGAACGACGTGGGCCGCATCGCCAAACACGGGAAAGTCATTGTCGATGATTTTATGATCGTAGAGCGCTACAGCCACGTAATGCACATCGTCTCAAATGTGCATGGTGAGCTTGCGGAAAATCAAACTGCCTACGATGTCCTCCGCGCTACCTTTCCTGCCGGAACCGTGAGTGGTGCCCCCAAAATCCGTGCAATGCAAATCATTGATACGGTGGAGAAAAACAAACGCTGCACCTACGCAGGGGCCGTGGGCTATTTTGGCTTCGACGGCTCTCACGATTCCTGCATCACTCTCCGCACCTGTCTCCTGAAAAATGGTAAAGCATACGTGCAGGCCGGTGGTGGCGTCGTTGCGGACTCAGATCCCACCTACGAATACCAGGAAACAGTAAACAAATCCATGGCACTGCGCCGTGCTATCGCCCTAGCAAAAACGCTTCAAAGCTGATTTCCTCCGAAACCGCGCCTACCTTTCCTCTCTCATGCTCCTTATCATCGATAATTACGATTCTTTCACCTACAATCTCGTCCAATACTTTGGCGAGCTGGGCGCAGAAATGAAAATTTTCAGAAACGATGCCATCACCATCGATGAGGTCAAAAAACTTGCTCCGTCACGCATCTGTATATCCCCCGGCCCTTGCACACCCAACGAAGCTGGGATCTCTCTCGCGCTGATCAAAGAGCTTGGCCCCTCCATCCCCACTCTCGGAGTTTGCCTCGGCCACCAATCCATCGGCCAAGTCTATGGCGGCGATGTAGTCCGCGCAGATCGCCTCATGCACGGAAAAACCTCACCCATCCACCATGACGGCACCAGCGTTTTCAAAAGTATACCCGATCCCTTCGTAGCGACCCGGTATCACTCGCTCATCGTAAAGCGCGAGACCCTACCAGATTGCCTCGAAATCACTGCATGGACTGAGGAACAGGAAATCATGGGCCTAAAACACAAACAACATCCCGTCCACGGCGTCCAATTCCATCCTGAATCAATCCTCACTGAAAATGGCAAGAAACTCCTCGCAAACTTCCTTGCCTTGTAACGAGACGCTTTATTTTTTACGAAATATCTAGGCATGCCGCGTTTTTATCTCCCACCTTCTGAATGGACAGAAGCACCAGTCCTCCAAGGACCCGAGGCGCAGCATTTGGCCCAAGTTCTTCGGATTCAAGAAGGCCAATGGATCACCGTATTCGACGGTATTGGAAGCCAAGCCGAAGCCAAAGTGCTCTCTGTCACAAAAAGTAAAGTAGATCTCATGCTCGAGATCGCAGAGAGCCAAGATCCCATCTACCCTGCTATCACTTTGGCGCAAGCAATTCCCAAAGGGAAAAACATGGATTGGATTATCCAGAAATCGGTAGAATTAGGCGTAGCAACCATCGTTCCCCTCATCACAGAACACACCATATCAGCTCCGGGGGACAATAAAGTTGAAAAATGGCGTCGCACCGCTTTGGAAGCTTGCAAACAATGCGGCCAGAACTACCTGCCAAACATTTTAGAGCCAGTTTCGTATGCTCGATGGATCGAGGACCACGCACCTGCGCAGCTCAATCTGATCGCCTCTCTCATAGAACATGCCGTGGACTTCCGCAAGACCTTGGAAAGCCACTCCGCAACCGGCTCTATAACCATCCTCATCGGCCCCGAAGGTGATTTTTCCCCAGCCGAGTCCGACTCAGCCCTCAAGAAAAATTTCCTCCCTATTTCTCTCGGAGCTTTAGTGCTGCGCGTAGAAACGGCCACTCTTTTCGCTTTATCCGCCATCCGCTATCACTTTTCGGAGGCAGACAATCCGCAAGATACTTAGGCTAAAATTTCTTGACTCACCTCACTTCCAAGGTGTTCGTTTTCCAACCGAATGGCCGCAACTGAAACAAAGTCCTCCCTCTGGACCCGCGAGGTTTTGAAGTCAAAGCTGCATCGCGCCGTAATTACTGAGGCCGATGTAGATTACGAAGGCAGTATCGAGATTCCTCGCGATCTGATGGACGCTGCCGATCTCTGGCCGGGAGAAAAGGTCCTCGTGGCCTCGATTACCTCGGGAGCTCGTCTGGAAACTTATGTTCTCGAGGGCCCACCCAACACCGGAAAAATCCTCATTAACGGAGGCGCCGCGCATTTAATTAAAAAGGGCGAAAGAGTAGCCATCATGGCTTTTGGATACTCTGAAACTGCACTAAAGCCCAAAAACTTACTACTAGGTGACCACAACGAGGTTCTCAAGAATCGCTAAGCCTAAACAGCTCACCATTAGAGAATCCACAACCTTGCATATTGCACCTTTCGCAGGAATTGCTTGTCTTTCTGCCATACGCCCGTCGTTTGAAATGATGCTAGATCCCCATAAACCAACGCATTGATGGACAAAATCGTATTTGGAATGAATTCTGCAAAAACAAAAATATAGTATGCAAACCGAAGCCACTCCTCCGTCAGAAGATCTCAAATCTACACTTAAAGAAAAGCTCTCACCAGTTGTGAGCAAATCCGAATGCGCATGTGACTGTGTATCGGACCAAGTTCGCAAAAACCCGATTTCCTTTCTCATTGGCTCAGCTGTTTTCGGCGCAGCAGTCTGCTACCTCATCCTAGAAGGGAAAAGCCAACCTACAACCACCGAGAAATATCTCTCTGGTCCACTTTCTGATGCTTGCAGTTCCCTCCGCTCCGGCACCCGCAATGCTTACGAAACTATTAAATTCTGGTAAATATGAACACTGAAACTACCCCAATTACCCAACCTGACGCTTCCACTATCAACGGGAAGGCCAATTCCGCAATCCTCGATGCACGTGTAAAAGCTGCCGAAACACTCGCTACCTACGAGGAAAAAATTCGGCAATCACCTGACAAAGCCGTGCTCATCGCACTTGCGGCTGGCTACTGCCTCCAAGTCCTCCCTGCAAAATCAATGGTCACTGCACCACTTCGACTAGCCGCCATGCTTATCAAACCCTCCCTCCTTGGACTCGGCGCCATGAAGGCCTATGAGATTTATCAAGATCAAAAAAGCATCTGAAGGCTGACTTCACCACATTCTAATAAGCGAAAGCGTCACTCCACAGTGACGCTTTTTGCTAGGTTCCGTGGCTGATCAATCTCACAGCCCCGTAACCTCGCCACATGATAAGAAAAGAGCTGTAGCGCCACAACTGCTGGCACAGTAGCCACTAGAGGGTGCGTCTTTGGAATCGATATAAATTCATCCATCACTGCCTCAGCTTCGTGGTCTCCTTGGGTAGTTATTCCAAGAATCTTCGCGCCCCTAGCCCGGCATTCCTCCACGTTGCCCAGAGTCTTATCTTTCGCATTCCCCTCACAGGCGACCGCGATTACAGGCGTTCCCGGCTGCAGAAGCGCAATAGGCCCATGCTTAAGCTCGGCAGCATGATAGCCCTCAGCATGAATATATGAAATCTCTTTCAGCTTCAGCGCGCCTTCCAGCGCAACCGGATACATCGGCCCTCTTCCAATAAAAAACGCATGTTCGTGATCCGTGTAGTTTTTGGCAATTTCTGCAATTCTATCATTACTTTTAATTACCTCAGCTACTAAACTCGGGATCGACTCGATTTCCCGGGCAAGTTTCATCCCTTCCTCCCGCGAAAACCGCCTACCGCGGCCCAGTTTCAGCGCCATCATAAGTAAGACACTCACTTGGCAGGTGAAAGCCTTCGTTGAAGCAACAGAAATCTCAGGACCAGCATGCAAATACACACCTCGCCCAGTTTCCCGAGCTATTGTTGAACCAACTGTGTTCACCAACGACATCACAAAAGCTCCTTTTTGATGGGCCTCTTTCACAGCTGCCAACGTATCCGCTGTTTCCCCAGATTGTGAAATTGCTATAACAAAGTCCCGGCTACCCAGAATTGGGTTTCTATACCGGAATTCTGCCGCTTGCTGGACCTCGGCGTGAATGTGCGCAATATCTTCAAACGCATATTCCCCCACCATCGCAGCGTGCAAAGACGTCCCACAACCCACCATCACCACCCTCGAAAGCTCCGCCAATTCTCTCTGGGAAGTTCCCATTCCCGCTAAAACTGACGAGCCTAGTTGCAAATCTAAACGCCCCCGTATCGCATTTCCTAAAGCCTCAGGCTGCTCATGGATCTCCTTCAGCATGAAATGCTCATAACCACCTTTTTCAGCAGCTACCGCATCCAATGCTAATTCGGCGATTTCCCGAGTCACTGGAACATTATTAAGGTCTCTTACATCCACCGAATCAGCCTGGACGATGGCTATATCGTTATCGTCTAAATAGATCACTCTCTGCGTATGCGCGAGAATTGCTGACGCATCGGACGCGATGATTGCCTCCTTATCTCCGATACCGATAACAATCGGGCTCCCGCGCCGAGCTGTGATGATCTTCCCGGGCTCCTGCCGCGCTATAGCAGCAATGCCAAATGTTCCCTCAACTTGATGAAGCGCGTCACACACCGCTTGAAATAGGTCGCCTTTATAGCACTCACCGATCAAATGGGCCAAAACCTCAGTATCGGTTTCTGAATGAAAATGGTGACCCTTACTCTCCATACGCGCCCGTAACGCGCGGTAGTTCTCAATGATCCCGTTGTGCACAAGGGCGATGCCGCCATCCATATCAAGATGCGGATGCGCATTCACCTCTGTCGGCGGACCGTGAGTTGCCCAACGCGTATGCGCGATGCCTGTCCCAGCTCGCTTAAATAAGTCCTCCTCCCAGTTCTCCCGTGCCCGCGCACTTAAGTTCGCCACCTTCCCGGCTGCTTTCGAGACAAGCACCTCATCTCGATCCAATATCGCAAGACCTGCCGAGTCATACCCCCTGTATTCCAGCCGTTTCAAACCATTGATCAGAGCCCGCGCAGCGTTCTCTTTGCCTATATAACCCACTATTCCACACATATACTTTTTACCTTATATCTTTGCTTACCACCTCTCCCGGTCTCGTAGTCTTAGCCGGCCAAATCTTCCTACCAGGATAAATCAATGTTCCAATTCCCGTGTGAACACCATCACCCACAATCACCCCTAATTTTCTCCGCCGCGTGTCAATCAGCTCCCCTTCGACCGTACTTTTATGGTTTCCATGATCGTGCCGTAAGTTCGAAACAGTCGTTCCAGCACCAAAATTCACTTTTCTACCGAGAATGGAATCGCCCACATAGGATAAGTGACCCACGTTTGTATCGTCCAAAATGATGCTGTTCTTGATTTCCACTGACTGCCCAATGTGACAGCGGTCGCCAATACTCGTCGAACCTCTTATATAACAATTTGGACCAATCTTACAGCCCTCCCCTATGACGACATCTCCCTCCATGTAAACCCCCGGTAGAACTCGCGAGCCTTTACCAATCTTACAACGGCCCTCAATAACCGCTCGCTCATGGATCTCCCCCTGCTGTTTGTAATCAATCAGTTCCTTCAGCACCCGCTCATGAATCTCGAACAAATCCCACGGATACCGGCAGGCATAAATAAGACGCGTTAGCTCCTCATCTGCCTCGTCGAGATAGTCTGCCAACCCTCGGTTCCCGATTGGAAACTCTTCAATCGCATCTACGAGAGAAAGCGGCCACATGTCCTGCACCAAACCTGTCATCCAATTTCCTCCCGGATCGTCTTACTCAGAATTCCAATCCACTCCTGCATCACCATTTCAGACCTATGCTCCACTAAAATCCGCACCTTGTCCTCCGTTCCTGAATAACGCACCAAATACCGTCCCTCAGTTCCGAAGAGATCGTCGGCCTCAGCCAAACATTGCGAAAGCTTAGGCAAAGCAGCCAAATCAGGCTTCGCCGAAACCGGCAAATTCACAAGTTTACTAGGATACTCGATGATTCCCTCTGCTAACTCCGCAAGAGATTTGTCCGAAGTCCGCAACATCTTGCACATCAGCAAGGCACTCAACAACCCATCGCCCGTCTTCGCATATTCTGAAAAAATCAAGTGCCCTGAATTTTCCCCCCCAAAAGAAAACCCTTCCTCAAGCATAGCTTTCAAAACTTGCCGATCCCCCACACCCGCTCTCACCACCGAAATTCCTTCACTTTTCATGCTTTCGTCGAGACCTAGATTACTCATCACAGTCGTAACTAGGGTATCTTTGGAAAGCACACCTTCACCCTTCAAAAACCGCGCACAAATCGCCAAGGTCTGATCCCCACTAAGCACAAGCCCCTTTGCATCGCTGAAAATCACTCGATCCGCATCACCATCGAGGGAAACTCCTACGTCCGCCCCGTTTTGCAAAACAGCCTCAGCCGCCCTTTCAGGAAATAAAGCCCCGCAGTCATCATTGATGTTCCTGCCATCAGGTGTCTCAGAAATCGAAATCACCTCCGCCCCCAAAGCCTCGAAAACCAATGCCCCTACCGAGCTCCCAGCCCCATTTCCTGCATCGATGACCACCTTCAATCCGCTGAAATCGGCATCACCGACACTCCCCAAAAGACTTTCCTTATAAAAACAAACCCCACCAGTATGCTCTGTAATGCTTCCATGATTGCTTACCGTCACCAAGTCATCATCGCCTAAAATGACCCTCTCAAGCTCAGCCTCCATCTCGTCCGAGAGCTTATACCCATCACTTCCGAAAACTTTCAGCCCATTGTCGCCAAAAGGATTGTGCGAAGCTGTGATCATCACCCCCGCCCCCGCCTTCGTTTCAGTGACCGCTAGAGCAGTGGCTGGTGTAGGAAGCACACCTAGCAAAATCACTTTGGCCCCAGCCGCCTTCAGACCACCCGCTAAGGCATTCTCAAGCAACCGGCCAGATTCTCGTGTATCTCGCCCAATCACAACAGTAAGCCGCTTCAGTCTCCTTACCAAAAAGTCGCACAAGCGCCCACCCTAGCCGATGCGCAAAGTCCTCAGTAATAGGATACTGCCCAAACTTCCCACGAATCCCATCTGTCCCAAATAATTTACCCATTTCACCCTGCGTAGCAGGCCGCATATGCTGCGTAGCCTATCCGGGGCTTACAAGAATATACGAAAAGTTCTAAGAAAACTAGCAGGTGTCCCATTTCTGCCCTCGCCAAATCCATCACGCCGAAGTAACAAGGCCAACCGAGGTTATGCAGAACGATCCCCCTTCCAACTCCCCCGATACCTCAAAAGATGAAGTCTTTAAACTAGAGCCCGAAGATACCTCCGAGCTGAATTTATGGGACTTTGACGAGGAAGAACAGAACGCCGCGCCAAGAACTTCCAAGTTACCAGATAAAAAAGGCGAATCCAACCAGCCCCTTAGATCGAAAAAGCCGCCGGCCTTGGATACGAAACCACTCCCGAGCCAAAACTCACCCCCTGAGAAACCCCAATCGGTTTCCACTGTCTCCTCTGTAAACACACCCCCAAAAAAGTCCTGGGACGCTGATAAACCGCCATCGCCTTCAGCAAAAACCCCATTGGGGCAGCCGAACGTCGTCAATTCCCTCCGTGATAATGACCTTGGTGAGCTGGATCCTGACGATCCCAGCCAAGATATGCCTTCTACCACGAAACCGGACCTTACCGAGGATTTCCCCAAAAGAAACGAGAAGCCACCGGAGAAAATTGATACCCCAAAACGCCTTCAAGTCACACCCTTGGAGAAAATAGGCATCACTGCCCTCCTAGTGTTTCTATTAATAGCCGCAATATTAGGAATCCTCACCTTTTCTAAAAATATACCCACCCGCCCCATAGTTGCGGACGAGCCAGACCTTCCAATCACCGGGGAACATATCACTGTCAACGAACTTACCACCTTCTGGCGCGAACCAGTTCTCACAGGTGAAAACCGCGACGTAGTGCAACGCGGCACCCAACTCATACCCGTCGTAAACCTCGAACTCATCGGAAAATCAGCAGCTGTCCGCGTCTTTTTTCGTAACGAAGACGGCATCGTGATTGGAGACTCACTTACCCGCTCAGTTGCTGGCGAAATGTCTACTTCCGTCCCAGCAACGGCAGGTTACGATGATGTAGGCATGCATGCCGCATACCGCACTGGCGAAAACCCACCGTGGACCGTCCAAATTTATGAGGGAACCGACGTAAACGACCCTAAATCCGAATTTACACTTTTGGTGGAAACCGAAGTTTCAACAGATTTCAAAAAAGCAAAATGATCTCGCAAGAACAAAATCAGCTCATACCGAAGGAGGGCTGGCACGTCCTCCATCTCTTCTACCATATTGATCACTCACAATGGTCACTTCTCACAGATGATGAGCAACGCACGGCCAAAGTTAATCTCACTGAGCTTGTCCAAGAAATACGCGCAACGCCAGACACCCAGCTTCTCACACTATCCGTCGTAAGTCCTAAAGCAGACATAGCATTCATGCTTGTCACTCCAAATCTTCACATTGCGAATGCATTCGAAAAACAACTAACCCTGTCTCTCGGCCCTGAAATTCTCACTCCCTCATATTCCTATTTGTCCCTCACTGAACCTTCCGAATATACCACCACCCGTGAGCAATATACCGCAGAAACGTTGATCGCTGAGAAGGGTCTGACGGAGGGATCCGATGAATTCGAAAAAGGTTTAAAAGAGTTTGATGAACGCATGGCGCATTACCGTTCTTACCGTGTCTATCCTCAGCTGCCAGATTGGCCCATCATGTGTTTCTACCCGATGATGAAACGCCGCTCTGGAAACGATAATTGGTATTCACTCACTTACGAAGAACGCCGGGAACTTATGATGGGCCACGCTAAAATTGGCAGAACATACTCAGGCAGAATCCTTCAACTCATCACCGGGTCCACAGGTCTCGATGAACAGGAATGGGGCGTCACCTTATTTGCGAAAGATACAACTGAAATCAAAGCCATCGTCTATGAAATGCGGTTCGACCCTGTTTCCGCCCGCTACGCAGAATTTGGCGATTTCTACATCTCCCTGCAGCTGCCATTATCGGAATTATTTGATCGCCTTTGCCTCTAAGGTGAAGGCTTTTTATTATCTAGATTCATCGTCATCTGCTCTTCCGTAACACTTGATCGAACCCCGCCTTCCGGCACCTCAACCTTGCAGATCCAAAGCATCGCATTGAGCACGACTTTCCGAAAATGATCGTCCGCCCAGTTGCGGTGAAAGTGCCCGCCAGTAAATCCGACCCCGCGGCCGCCATCCTCCCTCTCGATGGTCCACATCATCGTTTCATCACGGCCCTTCTGAGCTTGGATTTGCGGATACGGACCTGCTGGATACACATACGGCCCGTCTCTCGTTTCATCGCTAGGCTTCGCCACTAAGAGATTAGTCAAATTGCTTTTATCTTCGGGAAACCGTATCGAAAAATACCACTCATCCTCGATTTTGAAAGGCACCAAGCCCCGGGATATTGGATGCTTCGGAAAGCTCTTGTAATCAGCCGTCCAGATTGGATTGCACGAAAAACCAGCCTCGTAATTTCCACCGATCCATTCGCGAAATGTTTCACCGCAACTTGTATGATCCGCGCACTGCACCGCGTAATGCATCATCATGATACCCGCACCACGATCAATCGCCTTTTGCAGCAACTGCTGATGGTTATCCTGCAGCGCCGGGATGCCCCCCGCCGCCATCAGCATAAATTACAATCCCATCCGCGTCCTCTAGCGTCTCATCATCATCCACCCAATGATTCGTATGCACTTCCACCTTCAAACCCTCAATTCCCTCCAAACATTTTGCTAACAACATACAACCCGCACGGAACTCGTGCATCCCCGGCGGGTGACCGGCTTCCCCGCGATCAAAACTAACTTCTTCTGGTCCACCTTTTCACCTGCAACCAAACTTGGGGTGAAACTACCAAGCACGAGCAAAAGGAAACATCTTCCCAAAAACTTACCAAACATAACAGTATACCAACACCCTCCGCCGAGTTAGTAAATCTAAAATCCACACATTTGACATAGCGTCTCACCGCTGGCAATGAAAGAGTTCATCGGTCACTCAACAGAACTTACCCTATCAAAAAACAACCCATACATAACCTAATAACCCCCACATGCGTCACTTAATCCCAGCCTTCCTACTGGCCACTCTTCCCCTTTCTGCATGGTCTCCATCCGAAGGTGTTCCTGATCTATCCCTCGATTCCTTCGTGATCCCTGAAGGCCTCGAAATCACGTCTTGGGCCGCGAGTCCCATGCTTTACAATCCTACGAATATGGATGTGGACCAATATGGCCGCGTCTGGATTACCGAAGGAGTAAATTATCGTAAAAAACTAGATCGCCGGCCAGAGGGTGACCGCATCATCATTCTAGAAGACACCAATTTCGACGGGAAAGCAGATAAAAGCACCGTCTTCTGGCAGGATCCGGAACTGATTGCGCCACTTGGAATCGCAGTTTTCGATAACGTAGTGCTCGTCTCACAACCACCCAATCTCCTGAAACTCACCGATGTCGATCAAAATGGAAAATTTGACGAAGCTTCAGGAGATACCAAGGAGGTATTTTTAACCGGATTTAACGGTGTAAATCACGATCATTCACTGCATTCAGTAACCGGAAGCCCTGATGGAAAATGGGTCTTCAACCAAGGGAACATGGGCGCAGCCTTCACTGATAATGCTGACAAAGAATTCCTTCTTGGCGGGGCTTACTTGGATGAAAGATTTGCGAAAAATGTCGCGGATGTGAAGAAAATCGCAGGCAAGAAATCGGCAGACGGCTTCTCTCATAATTCAGGTGCCGCCATCCGAATCAATCCCGACGGCACAGGGACAGAAGTCATCGGACATGGGTTTAGAAACTCCTACGAACAAATCACAAATTCCTACGGCTACGTTTTCCAAAATGACAATGACGACCCACCAGCCTGTCGGGTAACACACATGATCGAACACGGAAACGCTGGCTATTTCTCACGTGATGGAAAGCGCACTTGGTCAGCTGATCGACGCCCCGGTCAAGATATACCCACCGCCGAGTGGCGCCAAGACGATCCAGGCGTCATGCCCGCTGGCGACGTTTACGGCGGCGGCTCACCTACCGGAATTACCTTCTACGAAAACGGGATACTTAGCGAAAACCTTGCTGGAAGCCTTCTAAGCTGCGAGCCAGGAAGAAATGTCATCTTTCCGGTATCAGCCAGAACATAAAGGCTCTGGCTTCAACCTGAATCGCAAAGATTTCGTAACAACCAATCCTGAGCAAGTATTCGACGGCTCTGACTTCGTGGGTGGTGCACCAAAAAAATACGACATGAAGGAAAATGAAGCGAGCATTTACCAATTCCGCCCTGCAGATATCGCCATTGGCATCGATGGCGCCATTTATATTGCTGATTGGACGGACTCTCGCGTCGGCGGACACGACACCCTCGATGAAGCTGCATCAGGCATCATCTACAGAATTGCACCTGCTGATTTCCAGCCTACTCAGCCAAAATACTCGGAAGATCCTATCGAGAGGGGTCGTGAGTTTCTCGAGTCCCCGGCAAACAATGTGCGCTGGGTCGGCTTTCATTTACTGAAAAATGCTGGGCCAAAGGCCTTGCCGGCCGTGCTCAATATTCTGGAGAACGAAGATCCTTTCGTGTCCTCTCGTGCCATCTGGCTGCTTCCTTACATGGGCGAGAAGGGCGCGGCAAAAATTCAGGAACTGCTGGAAAATCCAGATCCGCAGCGCCGCCTAACCGCTTTTCGCGCACTGCGTAGAGCCAATCAATCCGACGCAGCTCTCACCGCTGCGAAAGCCTTAGCGGAAGATGAACACCCTACAATTCGTGCTGAGGCCGCCCTTGAAATGCGTTATCGTGAGTGGTCCGAGGCCGAACAAGTTCTCGTTTCCGTCGCGAAAGGCTTTGATGGCAAAGACCGCTCCTACCTTGAATCTTTAGGCTTAGGAACCGGCCATCATGGTGAAAAACTATGGAAAACACTGCGCGCGGATATAGATTTGAGCGCGGAAGAGTGGCCCGATACATTTGCGTGGCTAACTTGGCGCCTAATGCCTGAAGCCGCCGTTCCAGAGCTTCTTACCCGTGCCCAGAGTGACAAACTATCCACTCCACAAACAAAACTAGCCGTAGATGCGCTCGCTTTCATCAATCATAGGTCCGCAGCCGATGCCCTCATTGAAATTGCAAAGAATAGCCATCAAAATAGTGAATCTGCAAAATGGTGGCTACGCAACCGATCCGAAGGGCGAATGGAGTTTCATGGACCTAAAAGAAACCCTTATCGCAGAGGGCATCATCATACCACCGTTGAAAATAGTAGAATCCATCATGCCGGATGACCCATCTCACCCAAACTATACAACTACTGATGTTCTAGCTCTCAAAGGCGATTCTGAATTGGGTAAAGTATCAGCTAGCCGCTGCATGATGTGCCACCAAATTGACGGACAAGGTGTCGAGCATGGACCTGCTTTGGTTGGATTCGGAAGCCGTCAGCCAGCAGAAGTTGTGATCCGCTCCATCGTCGAGCCCTCACATGATATTTCCCATGGTTACGATGGCCATTCGATCACCCTAAAAGATGGCACAAAAATCGATGGAGTCATCTTATCAGAGGGAGAAAACCTGATGATTAGGTCCATCGGTGGCCTAACCCAGACCATTCCAAAGGACAAAATCAAGGACCGCAAACCTATGAAAAAATCCCTAATGCTGAATGCTGAACAACTCGGGCTTTCCGCCCAAGATGTAGCAAACATTGTGGAATGGATGAAAGGTTATTAGATCGCTCGAAACTTGGTCTCGGACACAAAAGAAACCTGCAATTTCATCGCGCAAAAGCTTGCATGACTTTTGGAAATACCTAAGAGTGCCTTCCCCCAGCCGGGGTGGCGGAATTGGTAGACGCGCCTGACTTAGGATCAGGTGTCTTTTGATGTGCAGGTTCGAGTCCTGTCCCCGGTACTTTCTCTCCTGCCAGTGTTCTGCACTTGCGCCAAAACCCAGAAAATAAAAAGTGGTGAACCTAAAATCTCGATTTCAAGCCTAACCTTAACCTTGTGATTGGCTCTGGGACGTCTGCAGCTGTTCTTCCGTATCGTAAATCTCAGCACGCATATACTGCCTACTGAAAGCAACGGCGATCTCGCCCAGCTCTGTTTCTATTTCATCAATTAATTGATCCCCTGCAAGACCTTCTACATCAACGGCCAATGCATAATTTAAGTGTGAAACAAGACGGCCGGTAAGGCGCTCAGGCTCATTGGAAAAATAAGTAATCGGACATCCGGAAATGGCATGCATAGCTGTCTGCAATCGTTTGATACAGAACAGAGCAGATCTCGGAAATAAGCGAGATAAGAGAAGAAACTGGCGCACAGGCACCGCATCCAAGTCAGACCCATGCTCATGATGGAAAGCTTCAAAACCTGTACAACTCCTCAAGATTGCCGCAAACTGAACTGCATCCAGTGCGTCATCTGGCTCTTCTACATCAATCGCAGTAAACCGCTTCGTATCTAAGATCTGACAAGTCTTTGCCGCGCGCTCAATCTCCCGGCCACAAACTACGTATTCGTAACCCAAATCCTGCGGAAAAGTAGATTCTAAGATACCACGAAACAGATGCGCAAAATCTTTAATATCCTCAAAAAAGTCAAAGTCAGCTTCAGAGCAAACTTTCTTCGCATCCGCCCTCTTAATGAAAAGGTAGAGACGATTCAAAGTCTCCCACATTTCCGTAGAAATCTGATCCCTAACAGTCCTGGCATTTTCCCGTGCGCTAGCAATACAACTGAAAACTGAGCTCGGGTTTTTCGAATTGAAAGTGAGGAACTCTGTTACGTTGTAACTAGATTTCACATCATACAAAGCATCGAAAGCCGTTTTCTCACCAAGGGTAAGTAAGGTAGGTTCCCAATGGGCATAACTAGAACCATCATCAGGGGAATTGTTCCGTCTCAAGAATTGTCTGATGCATCACGTCTACCAGACGCACAGTATTTTCAGCGCGCTCTATATAGCGGCTCATCCAGAATAAAGAGTCAGCAACTCGGCAAAGCATAATCGTAAATGTTTAGTATAATATGTAAATTGATGATCAACTATTGGTCATTGTTAAGCACCCAAGTGTCTTTACTGCCACCACCTTGGGAGGAATTCACAACCAAGGAACCTTTGCGTAGAGCCACTCGAGTTAAGCCTCCCGGCACGACGCGGATTTGTCTGGTATGGATAGATGTAAGGACGTAAATCAACGTGTCTGCCGTCCAGACCTTCTTCTCCGAAAGTTGGATGCCGAGAAAGTGAAATAGGCGGCTGAGCCACAAAATCACGAGGTGCTGCTTTCACCATCTCACGGAACTTTGCCACCTCTGCCTTACTTGCTGCAGGGCCAATAAGCATTCCATATCCACCCGCTTCGTTCGCAGCTTTCACTACTAGATTCTCCATGTTCTCCATCACATACTTCATATCTGCTTCGCGATATGGGAGAAATGTTTCCACATTCGGAAGTATCGGATCCTGATCGAGATAATACTTTATCATATCCGGAACAAAACAGTATGTAACTTTGTCATCAGCTATACCAGTTCCTACAGCATTCGCTAAACTTACATTTCCTGCACGATAAGCCCGCATCAGACCCGGCACACCCAACAAGGATTTTTTATTGAACACCTCAGGATCTATGAAATCGTCATCAATCCTTCGGTATAAGACGTCGACTTTCTTCAGGCCAACGGTTGTTTTCATGTAAACGCAATCATCTTCACGCACTACCAGATCCTCGCCTTGGACAATTTCGGCACCCATCTGACGCGCTAGGAAGCAATGCTCAAAATAGGCAGAGTTATAGATACCAGGAGTCAAAACAGCTATCGTAGCACCGCCAGCTTGTGGCGCTAAATATTGCAATGCTTTATGCAAACGGTCTGGATAATCAGTGATAGAACGCGCGCACCAGATGCTGGGAAAAGCTTAGGAAATGCCTTCTTCATCGCCCGACGATTCTCAATCATATACGAGACTCCCGATGGGCAGCGGCCATTATCTTCAAGGACTAAATAGGTGCCATCGTGATCGCGGATTAGATCAGTCCCGCATATATGAATGTAAATTCCCTTCGGCGGCTCGAATCCTACCATTTCCTCGCGGAAATGCTTTCCAGACTTAATGACTTCGATAGGAATAATCCCGTCTTTTATGATCTTTTGATCGTGATATACATCATGAAGAAAAAGATTAAGCGCAGTCATACGCTGGATAAGACCAGCCTCCATGTGAGACCACTCGGACGCCGGAATGATCCTTGGCACCAAGTCAAAAGGGAAAATCTTTTCCGTACTTCTCCTCGTTACCGTAAACCGTAAAAGTTATACCCTGCTGTAGAAAGGCCAACTCTACCGCCTCTTTCCGCTTGCTAAAATCCTCTTCTGTAAGTGTGGAAAGCGTTTCAACTAATTTCCTGTAATGAGGCCGCGGAGTCCCATCCGCATGATACATCTCATCGAAGAAATCTCCCAGTTCGTAATCAATCTTCATATTTATCTAAATCTTCTTCTATCTTATTTGACTAAGTCAGTCTGGCATATGACAAGATGACTACTTAATACAGATGTGGCGGGGCTGCTGCTAATAAATGCACCCTGTATCGGATTGATGCTTTCTGCAATCACTGCGTGAGCAACCGGGACGTAGTAGCTATTGCAAAAAATTCCATTTGTAGGGTCCATACCACGCCATCCTGCCCCGGGCAAAAACACCTCAACCCACGCATGCATATCGCCGCCGACCGCTTGGTCCAGAGACGGATCATACAAATACCCACTTACGAAACGAGAAGCAATGCCCAGCGTCCGGGCAATCGCTACAAACAATGATGCGTAATCCCTACATGAACCCGAATTACTCGCAATCGTCTCAAGCGCACTTTGAATCCCCGCCTCGTCCCGCCGTCTGTAGACCAAGCTTCTATCGATCACCTGATTTAGCTGCAACAGCCATCCTAGGGTATTCGATGGCTGAGCCTGAAATCTATGCGAGAGCCATTCGCGCAGTGCTGCCTGCTCGGATTCTTCCGGCGGCGTAAGATAGATAGCTAAATTAAACTTATCGCAGTGATTCATACTCAAATGGGTAGGTTTCCGCATAATCCCTCACTAAAAATTCGAAGGGTGGCTTCTCACTCGTCTCCACCACGCATCTCACACGTATTTCCAGCACATCCGCATGCAGCCAAAAATGCGCAGATGCAGGAAGGTTATCAAAGTCGCTCGCATCCAGTGCAAATTCGCATCAGGTGACAGCTCAAATGCGAAACTCTTTCTTACCCGTAACGAAGGGTTCTCACGCGGTCTTAAATACAGCAAATGAGGTGTAAACTGCACCTGCCTGTCATATTCATACCGCGTTGTGTGTGTGATTTCTAAGTTCATACACCCAATCCCCCCCCAATCACTTCCTTAAAAGATCTGCGAAGTGCAAAGCCGGTGCTGAATCGATCAAAAATGCGCATGGTAATCAAAAACTCTTATCGCATCATTTCTAATTTCAATAGATCACCTACGGGAGCCGGCGCATTGTGTCCCTGCTGTTCTGGATATTGCGAGACATATTTTTTGGCGAAACTTACGGAATTCAACTCATGATGAAATGACGGCCTAATCTTTTTTCCACCAATCACCCGCTCTTTCCCAATCCTCCAACTTATCTTCACCTCGGCCCCCTTTTGCCCGGGCCTCAGCAGCTCTCGACTCACCATCTTTCTCGCTTTTCTCCATTTCATCCAAAAGCTGATCTACATCTTGGTCTCTCCGAGAAGCGTTCCACAACATGCACCCCAAAAGCATGATGATTACCCCAAAACTTGTCAAAACAGTCACCAGCAAAGCAATCGCAAGGCCATCAGTTTCTGTAAGAGCAAAGAACATGGCGGAGAATAACACCAGAAAAGCCAAGAAACAAACACCCATCTGCCACTTATACAGAAACATTCTTATGAAAAGTCCATTGCACCCCACCATTCTCCGTCTTATAAAACCGGCATGACATTGCTTTCTCAAAGAACAACCATAACTTCCAAGACTAAAGAGCTTTGCGAACAAATCGCCGACGATCCTGAGTTCAAGAAGCTCCAAGCCGATGTCGAACGATTTCTCGCTGACGACGCTGCTAAGCTGCAGTATCAAACCGTCCACGAAAAAGGCGAAGAGCTGCACCACAAGCAAAGCGCCGGAATAGAGCTTGGCACGGCCGAAGTTAAAACATTTGAAGATGCCCGGGATACCCTATTTGATAACCCCGTAGCGGCGGACTTTATGGATGCACAGAGACGTTTAGAATCCATGCAGAAGGAAATTGGCAAATATGTCAGCATGACGATGGAGCTCGGCCGCGTCCCCTCCGCAGACGAAGTCGAAGAAGCAAATAACGCTGGCGGTTGCTGTGGTGGCGGCGGCGGTGGCGGGTGCGGCTGCTAGTTAACCCCTCGACAAATGACCTTTTGGATCAGCAAAGTAGCATCCGCTTCCTCGGCACTGGCACTTCTGTCGGCGTCCCAGTCATAGGCTGTCCGTGCGCCATCTGCCACTCAGATGATCCAAAAGATAAACGCACACGTTCCTCTATCTTCATCGAATCTGGGGATTTTAAAATTCTCATCGATTCCGGGCCGGATTTAGCGTATTCAATCTCTCCGGGAAAAAATTTCTGCATTAGATGCCGTCATCTACACGCATCCCCATGTGGATCATGTGGTCGGTTTCGATGATCTAAGAGCTTTCTGCTGGTCCCGCGATACACCGCTTCCAATCTACGGCTCCGGCCAAACTCTCAAAATCCTTGCGGAAATGTTTCCTTGGGCTTTTTTCTCTACGAATATCTACAAAGGATACATCAAGCCAGATCCAATCAAGATAACCGGACCTTTTGCCCTAGGTCCATTTAAGGTCGTTCCCCTTCCCGTTATTCATGGCACCGTCGAAGTTTTTGGTTTCCGCTTCACTGCCCGAATAGCAAATCCTTCGCCTACATTCCAGATGCAAAACAGATTCCCGAATCATCAATGGAATTACTCGCTGGAGTCGATCTGCTTATCTTGGACTGCCTGCGCGACAAGCCACACCCAACGCACCTTTCCGTCAATGAAGCCTTAGAAATCGCCACCCGCATCAATGCCTCAAAAACGGTTTTCACCCATCTGAGCCATGATCTTGGCCATCAAGAGTTCTCAAATCGGCTACCCAGCGGGTTCAGTCCCGCTTTCGATGGCCTGCAGCTACATGTTTGACCTTCCTCCGCTTCCAAAGCAGACTAAATACATGCCCAGCAAATTTGCTATCAGGTTACCTAACGCCTTCATTTGCCTCCTCC
This sequence comes from uncultured Verrucomicrobiae bacterium, assembly GCA_963849375.1. Lineage (GTDB taxonomy): Bacteria > Verrucomicrobiota > Verrucomicrobiia > Verrucomicrobiales > Akkermansiaceae > Luteolibacter. The sequence goes on from CAWKHB010000002.1 coordinate 89,280, forward strand.
TGATCTGTCTGCTAGACATCGCATTTTCCCCCCAAGGGCATTCTCAAGGCCTTTCAAATCGAGAAGTTTTTATCCTCTACAACTCATCAGATCAGGAATCCTTAGCGCTCGCAGAGTTTTATCAAAAAGCTAGGGAAGTCCCCCCCGAGCACATGCTGGGCCTTCCCATGCCGCTCCGCCCCGATATCAGCCGGGATGAATACGAGAAAACGATCGTAGCACCTCTCCGAAAACATTTCGAAACAGAAGCGCTTTGGGCCCGTTTAAAAAATAAAGAGAACCTTCTCATGCCAACGTCTTCGAACGTCCGCTCCATTGTCTTGATGCGCGGCGTCCCATTACGTATTCAGCCAACCCCTCCGCCCGATAGCCAAGCAACTCTTAACCCGCAAGACCCCATAGCCAGCCGCAGCGAAGCCTCAGTTGACTCAGAACTCGCTCTATTCGGCGTAGAGTCATTACCTACTTTGGGTGTCCTTAAAAACTCATTCTTTGAAAGTAAAAGCCCCATCAACCAGGCAAATATCCCCTTTCAATTCCTCACAGCACGTATCGACGCACCCACACTCGGCACCTGCAAACGCATGATCTCAGATGCCATCGCCACCGAGAAAACTAGTCTCTGGGGCCGCACTTACATCGATATCGCAAACAAATTTCCCCAAGGCGACGAATGGCTCGAGGAAATCAGCACCCAGAGCCGCACCATCGGCATACCGACAATCGTCGATCGTTTTCCAGACACGCTACCAAAAAATTATCCCCTTACAGAAGCAGCAATGTATTACGGCTGGTATGATTGGAACGTGAGCGGACCTTTTCTCAATCCCAGATTCACCTTCCGCCAAGGTGCTATCGCAGTTCATCTCCACTCCTTCAGCGGTCAGCAACTAACCGATCCGCACCAAAATTGGTGTGCCCCTTTACTCGCTCGAGGTGCAGCGGCCACCCTAGGTAACGTCTACGAGCCTTACCTTCATCTGTCACACCACTTTGATATATTTCACACCCGCCTTCTTGATGGCTGGACACTCGTCGAAGCCGCCTGGGCCGCTATGCCCGTAGCTTCGTGGCAAGGAGTTGTCCTTGGCGATCCCCTCTACCGTCCCTTTCTCCACATCGGCGGAACCGGCACCCATTCCAGCGCCGACCGTGACTTCCGGGCCCTCGCTGCAGCTGCCCGCCAATGGCCAGACAACCGGGCAACCCGACTAAGCAAGATCGGTGAAGCTGCCGAAAAACTCAAATCGGGTGCCATGGCCGAAAGCATCGCCCACGAACATCTTGCAGCACGCGAAACTGAATCTGCCCAGAATTGGCTCCAGAAAGCCAAAGAATATTTCCCTGAAAAGAGCGATAAATTAAGGCAAGATCTCTCTCTCATAGCGATAAAACGCCAGAGTAATAACCGCCAAAGTGCCATCGCAGACCTCCGCGCGGCCCAGCAAACCTACCAAGGCCTATCTGAAGCTGAATCCATCTCAGGTTGGCTCGATATTCTCGATCCACCACCACCACCCATCGCCGATCCTACACAAATACCGGAATAGCCAAATTCTCGCGCCGGTCTTCTTGAAAAATCCTCTTAGAATCTCGTGAACTACAGCTTTTTACTCGAAAGTGTTTGGCACCCACCCCTTGCCTTTGAGGAGGTAGCTGCGCCGAAAACACCCTCTGAGATCGAACTGCAAGCTCTCTGGTTTTCGGGCGCATTCGGTCGAGATTTCATATTGAAAGATGGGCGCAACTGCCGGATTGCCCAATTTGGTGAGTGGAATCTCGGGGCCGGCCCTGATTTTCACCACGCAGCCGTTACAATCGATGATACAACCTACCCCGGAGATCTCGAAATCGATACCTGCTCCACCGATTGGGAAAATCACGGCCACTCCACCAACCCAAACTTCTCTAACACTGTCCTCCACGTAGCCTTCCAGCCAGCCCTGCGGAAAACTTTCATACGCACCTCAGAACATAGGCAAGTCCCGGAGCTACTAATCAGCCCTGTCCAATTAGCCGATGCCCTACGCCTTCCCCTTCGTGAAACTGCGATCTCTCGGCCCGGCCGATGTCTGAAGCCGCTTGCAAAACTCCCTCCAGCATCCATAGAGCGCCTCCTCAAAGAAGCAGCCTTGCACCGAGCGTCTCGGAAAAATGTCCGTTTCCAAGCCACTGCAGATGCCCACGGTTTAGATACCGCCCTGTTCTGGGCCACTGCTGAAACCCTTGGCTACGGCGGTAATTCACTTGCAATGAAACTTCTAGCACAGCGCAGCTCCATCGCATGGCTCCGCGCAAATCCAGATCAGGCAGAAGCCGTCATCCTCGGCACATCGGGCTTCCTTGATACCGAAATCTATCGAAATGCTCCCGAAGACACACAGGCGCATCTGCGTGAACTTTGGGAAACCTGGTGGCGGCATCGCTCAAATCATGAGGCCATCGAGCGTCAAGCACCCCCATGGAAAACCCACGGCCAACGTCCTGCCAATCATCCTCACCGGAGAGTTGGCGGCCTCTCCGCTCTCATCGCACAATGGGCAAATTTCAAACGCCTCGCCTGCGCAAACCCTTTCTCGCCCACCGCTCTTGCTAAGTTTCTACAAGACCTAAAGCACCCATTTTGGTCCCACCACCACACCCTCACATCCCATCGCAGCCTGCGTTCCATCTCGGTCTTTGGCAAAAGCCTATCTTTAGAACTCGCCGCCAATCACCTAATTCCAATGGCCATCCACAACGGCCACTTTTCTTACGAAAACTATCACCGCATCCGATACTCCACAGTAAACCAAAAGCTAAAGCGATGCGGCATCCGCCTTTTCGGTAGCGAAACAGCCGCAAAACCCTACCTAAAAAGAATCGCCCATCAACAAGGCATGCTTCAGCTCTATCACGACTTTTGCTTAGAAGATTTCACAAATTGCGAGCAATGCCCCTTCCCCGAACAACTTGCCCAATGGAAGTAAACCGTCATCACCATGAAAATCATACTCAACGGAAACCCCCACCCCATCCCGGCCCCCATCAGCCTATCCGAATTGCTAAAAACCCTTAATCTCGAGGGGAAACCAATCGTCGCCGAGCTCAACAACTCCGCCATCCTCCCAAAAAAATTCCCAACCACTACCCTCAACGATGGCGATCGCTTAGAGCTCGTCACCCTCGCCGCAGGGGGATAACCGCAGCAGCAATTTACAACCAACAAGTTTCCCCACCGCCCTTAACTTAAGTTTATGCAACTTTCCTCTTGCACGAAACCCCAAACAAACATCATGTTCTCGCCGCGGCGCATCTAACGCCTCCAAATGAAATTCCGGTGTAGCTCAGCGGCAGAGCGGGTGACTGTTAATCACTAGGTCCTTGGTTCGATCCCAAGCGCCGGAGCCATTTCTTCCCTTCCAAGAAATCTTTTTTCTTCTCGAAAACTACCCGCTCTATCTACTGGAGCCTTCCATCATATCCTCGCCGCTAATCCGGATTCCCCGCCGCCAATCGCTTCGCCATCTGGGGAAACAAAATGAAGTGAAATGGTAAAACCGCATACCAATACAGCCTGCCCAGCCAACCCCTTGGCCGAAAAGTAGCCGTCTGTATCAACTGATCCTCAGTAATCTCAAAATCCAACCACGCCTCGCCGGGCATTTTCATCTCAGCAAATAAAATCAGCCTCGCAGAAGATCCATCACTATCTCTATCAGCGAGAATCACTCTCCAGAAATCCAACGCATCGCCAGCATGCAGCACCTCAGGGTCTCGCCGCCCTCGTCTGACCCCCGCACCGCCTACCATCCGATCCATCAAACCTCTCAACTTCCACGCCCAATCCATCGACGGCCAGCCATTTCTCCCACCAATCCGCCACACCGCATCAATCACATCCCCACGGTCCGCAAGCAACCCCACTTCCCTCACGTCAGTCAAAATCCCATGCTCTGGAACGCGAATCGATTTTAAAAACTCCGGATGCAACTTGCCCGACGAAAGTGAATCGATCCACGAAGAAGGCACTTTGTTCTGCGCAATCCGGGCAAAGGCCATTGCAATCGCCTCGCGATAAGTCAAAAGCTCTTGTGGAATGATTTTTGTCACCCGGTCACTCTTGCAAACTGTCTCATTGCTGAGTGACTCAATCAAAGACTTCGCAAGGGTCATCGTAGTAGACGTCACCAAATGCAGCCAATGCGCGGATAGACGAGGGCTGAGAAACGGCACAGAGATAATAAATCTTCTCAAGCCCCGGGCCTCAGCGTATTGCTCGAGCAGAATCCGGTAAGTCAGCACCTCCGGCCCACCAATATCCAACTCCTGCCCCCGGCACTCCTCTTTCCCTAAACACCCAATTAAATATCCAATCACATTGCGAATCGCAATTGGCTGACATCGAGTCATCGCCCACTTCGGCGTCAGCATCATCGGTAACTTTTCTGCTAAATCCCTGATGATCTCAAATGAAGCAGACCCAGAACCTACAATGATCGACGCCCGAAATATAGTCGTCGGAATCGATCCTCTCTCCAAAATTTTAGCAACATTTTCGCGGGAACGCAGATGCTTAGAAAGCTCTCCCTCTGGCACCAACCCACCTAGAAAAATCGTCTGATCACAATCTGTCTCGCCCACCCATCGCGTAAAATTCCGCGCACAAGCTTCTTCTTGGCTCTCGAAATCCTTTCCCGCACCCATGGAGTGTAAAAGATAATAAGCCGCCGCAACATCACCGTCCAAGACCGGCAACGAATCAGTTTGCAACATATCACCTTCAATGAGCCGCAGCCTCCCATCATCAATGAAAGCCTGGAACTGCCGCTGCGGAAACCGCCTCTTATCCGTACCAGCGCCAAGACTTGGTGCCCCCCCTCAAGCAAAGCAGGCAGCAGCCGCATACCTATATAACCATTGGCACCTGTAAGTAAAATTTTCAGATCTAGATCCTATGACAGCTCCTGCCGAATGCAAGAAGGGGTGACCTCCATGGCCACCCCTTCCTAACTAAATTCATTTACTAGAACTTACGTATTCACGTCCAGAGCCGCATATTCCCCGTCTTTTCTACGGTAAATAATACTCAAACAATCGCGCCGCGCGCTTTTATATAAAACAAAAGGCCGGTCACTCAATTCTAGCTCCATCACCGCATCCTCTTTATACATCGTTTTGATGCCATACTTCTCACGATGCACAATAAATGGCGCAGGATCCTCTACCGACTCTTCCGGATGATCCAATACCTCTTCGGAGAAATATCGCTCATCAAGATACCGAATCGACTCATTCCTGTGCGGACGATTCTTCTTCAAAAGCCTAGTCTTATGCTTCCGCATCCGGCGCGAAATTTTATCAATCGTCTCATCCAAGGCAACATACATATCGCGCCCCTCCGTCGTCGCCTCAATCGTGATGTGGTTTGTGCAAAACAAAATGATCTCCGCAATCTGGCGATTCTTCTGCACATCCAAAATGGCCTTCGCTTCAATGATCTTAGGATAATCTAGGTGCAACCCCTCGATTTTTTTTCGAGCGTATTCACGAAGAGAGTCAGTTACTTCCTCATGCCTCACAGTTACGGTGATTGGCAGATTAACATTGGCAGTTTGCATAGGGCTATAATTTATTGGTTCAAATGGAAATATCTAGGTGCTTTTCACCCATTCCACTCTTCACTCTGCACCATCATATCCACCGCCGCCAAGCATAAGTGACAGAATCGTTCCAATTTCTTGATTTCATACCTAGCGCACAAGAACAGCGCTATATCCCTACTCCCCCAACCCCACTTCTACGAAATTACTATCTTCGTAAATGCCTCGATTCGATGTCTGAAACTCTGGTTTCAAACGAACCTTTAAACTCGCCAAATCTACAAGCCGATAACCTAAAAAACTCCAATCCCCATCGTTCCCATCATGCTCGATACCCACCAGTAAATGCGTCGCATCATCCAAAATCTTCGAGGTCTCAACTTTTGGCTCAAAGTAAAACGTCCGCAAACTGCTCCGCTCCGAGCCTCTCTCCATCAACTTAGGATCAAGGTAATACACCTCGCCACTCACCTCATCCACAATCCGTAAATCCGGATAACCCGATCTCTGCGCCTTGCCCCCCACCGTATTTGGTATCGCACAGGAAATTCCCTCGATTTCATCTAAAATTTCCAGAATCCGGTCCTCAAAATACCGCGAACCCTCATTGATCCTTCGTAAGCCTTTGATTGCTGAGTTTGGAGCGTTCATCTCTTGAATCACCTGCGCCAACACAGCACCCAAATGCCCAATCACCCTTTCACCGAAGGACTGCGCGCCCAAAGGAACCATCCGCTTCCCCGAAACAGCTTCCGTAACCAGTGAAAATTGAAACTCCCGTTCAGAGAGGTCCCCCGCCAACAGTGCCTTCACCAACGCAGAATCTTCTCGTCCTCTTTGATGGTTTTCTCTCTCCTTAACAGCCCGATCTAACAATTTCTCCTGCCGCTCCCACCGGGGCAAGGCCGGGCGCTTCGATTCACGACTTACCAAAAAAAACACGAAACACAAAAGCAGGACCAACGCAAAGCCCTGCACCCCCCTCCTTATCTGCCGATTTCTTATCATCTCGCCTGTGAGCTCAAAGCCTTACGCAAACGAGACCAAGCACCCGTATTCGGCGCCACCAAAGCCCACAACGGCAGTTCTTCCAGCCCGTAGCGCGTGATCATCCATTCGAGCAAAACCAGAGATGCCACCGCATCAAACAACGCATCATGCCAACCGCGATCCGGCACCAGCTCCCGCACCCGCTCCGCAACTCCCACATCCTCACAAAAAAGCCCCAGCGAGTGCTTCTTCGCAGTAGGAATTGCCGCCCGCGCTAACAGCAAAGTATCCACCCATGGATCAAAAGCATTCCCAGGGAAAACTCTAAGAAACCGCTTCTCCGTCCCCTTCGCATGCGCCACCGGCACGGCCCCATCCCCTAGCCTCCCATTCACTTCCGGCCACAGAGAAAGCAAACTCGGCGCACCCTCCAAAGCAGCTTCCCCAATCCCGTGAATCTTCTTCGCATACCTATCCACCCGCCCCTGCTTCTCCAAATTCGTCACAAAAAAATCGCCGAAGCCTTCTTTAAGAGACCACGTGCCCATCCCAATCTGCACCGGCCAATCCTCCATACCACGCTGCGCACCCGAGCCCTCAAAATCGATACCCGCAAACACCACATCGCTCACCTTCCGTTGATCCTTCACAGCCCTATCATCCCCACCGCAGACATTTCCACAACACCCGATTCTTCTCACCCCACTGCGTTTAAAATTTGAACTATCGCCCAGCCCTACCCACCATCGCCGCATGTCAGCACCTACGCCGATGATGGCGCAATACCTCGCCATGAGGAAAAGCCTCCCCGCAGACATCATTCTCTTCTACCGCCTTGGCGATTTCTACGAAATGTTCTTCGAGGATGCTAAAAACGCCGCCCCCATCATGAACGTGGCACTCACCAAGCGCGGCGGCACACCCATGTGCGGCGTCCCCCATCACGCAGCGCAGAATTACATCGCCCGCTTACTTAAAGCAGGGAAACGCGTCGCCATCGCAGAACAAACATCCGAGCCCATCCCGGGAAAACTCGTCGAGCGAGAAATCGCGAAAATCCTCACCTCAGGCTCAATTGACGATCTCACCCTCCTTAACGACGAAAAGCCAAACTACCTCGCCGCCCTCACAAAAATAGGAAAATGCCACGGCCTCGCTGCGATTGATCATACCACCGGCGAGTTCATCATCGCAGAATTCCCAGATCAAGCCGCACTCATCGACGAGCTCGCCCGCATATCTCCCTCCGAAGTCATCATCCCGGACCACCAAATCGCCGATTTCTCTCAAAATTTCCCAAACGCCTTACCCTACGATGGCTACACCTTCCTCCCCGAGCACGCCTTCGATTTCCTTAAAACCCATTACAAAGTCCATTCCCTCGAAGGTTTCGGCTGCGCAAACCTACACGCTGCCAGCTCCGCTGCAGGCGCTGCCCTCCACTACCTCAGCAATCAACTCCGCCGCTCCTGCGAGCACCTAAACCCTCCCCGTCTTCTCGAAAACAACGAACACGTCCTCATCGATCATGCCTCCCAGAAAAATCTCGATCTCGTAGACTCACGCTCAGGCCCCGCCCACACACTTCTCGCAGTCCTCGATTGCACCGCCACCCCCATGGGCGCACGCCTTCTCCGCGATTGGGTCCTGCATCCCCTCCGCGATCTCAAAAAACTCACCGCCCGCCAAGATGTCATCGCCGCTTTCCTTGCCGAACCTTTCCTCCTCTCCAAAACGCGCGAATCCCTAAAAAAAATTCGCGACATTGAGCGCACCACCTCCCGCCTCGCGCAACTCTCAGGAAACCCCCGCGACCTCCAAGCCCTTGCCATCTCCCTCCTCGAAATCCCGAATCTCATCGAAATCGTAGCCCCCCTGAAACAGGAAAATCCTGCGTTTCATTCAAAACTCCATCCCCTGCCTACCCTCTGCGAGACTCTCACCAAAGCCCTCGCCGATGAGCCTCCCGTAAACCTCCGCGAAGGAAGCATCATCCGCGAGGGTCACTCCGAAGAGCTCGATGAACTCCGCACCGCCGCCAAAAGCGGTAAAGACTGGATCGCACGCCTGCAACAAGACGAGCGCAAACGCACAGGCATCGAGTCGCTCAAAATTAAATTCAACAACGTCTTCGGCTACTTCATCGAGGTAACCACGAGCCAGCTCTCAAAAGTCCCCGATGATTACACACGGAAACAAACCATGGCCAATGCCGAGCGCTACATCACCCCAGCGCTCAAAGAAATGGAAAATAAAATTCTCGGCGCCGAAGAACGATCCAAAAAACTCGAATACGAACTTTTCGTAAAACTCCGCGAAAAAGTCGTCGAGCACCTTCAAAAGCTGAAAGAAACCGCCGCCTCCATCGCTGAAATCGATACCCTTTGCGCACTCGCAGAAACCGCACAACTCCACCGCCATTGCCGCCCAAAACTCACCGAAGGCACCGAGCTCATCATCGAAAACGGTAGACACCCCGTCCTCGAACAAACCCTCACCGAAGTGAAATTCGTCCCTAACGATACCGAGCTACTTCCCGATTCCAGCCGCTTGCAAATTCTCACCGGCCCAAACATGGCTGGCAAATCCACCTACATCCGCCAACTCGCACTCATCACCCTCCTAGCCCAAATCGGCGCATACGTCCCGGCAGATTCCTCTACCATAGGCCTAGTAGACCGCATCTTCTGCCGCGTCGGCGCTAGTGACGATCTCTCCCGTGGCCAATCCACCTTCATGGTAGAAATGTCAGAAACTGCCTTAATTTTAAATCACGCAACCGAGAAATCGCTCGTCATTCTCGATGAAATCGGCCGTGGCACAGCCACCTTCGATGGCCTTTCCATCGCATGGTCCGTTGCCGAACACCTTCATGACGAAGTGAAGTGCCGCACCCTCTTTGCCACCCATTATCACGAACTCACAGACCTCGCAAATACCAGAGACGCAGTAGTGAATTGCAACGTCGCCGTCCGCGAGTGGAACGATGAAATCATCTTCCTCCACAAAATCCTTCCAGGCCCCGCCGATAAATCCTACGGCATCCAAGTCGCCCGCCTAGCTGGCCTCCCAAAACCCGTCCTAGCCCGCGCCCGCGCCATCCTAAGTCATCTGGAAATGAACTCCACCAAACCCACCGCCAAAGACAAACACCCAAAACCCAAAACAACCAAACTAGAAGACTCCCTACCCACCGCAGACTCCCCTCAAATGGACCTCTTCGATCTCTCATAACCGCGGCATCCCTACCTAAGACCACGAATCCCTTCCATTTATCTGATAACTTCAGCCAAATTGAATACGAAAATTCCTTCGCTCGCAGACAAGGTTCTACCGTGGAGGCCCAAGGTAGTGAATACAAACACAGAATCTTCCAATGCAAAACCGCACTGCCCAGAAAACTCCCTCAAAGAGCTAACCCTCCAGCGCGAACAACTAACCCTTTCTTTGCAAAAATAAGTCGATTCCGTCCACCAGGGCGATCCATGACGCCTCAATGATATTCCCTGAAACTCCAATGGTGCTCCATGTTTTTCCTTGGTGAGCCGAGACGATTAACACGCGAGTCTTCGCAGCAGTTGCATCATGCCCATCTAAAATCCGCACCTTGTAGTCCACCAAAGAAACCTCCGCAATTTCTGGATAAAACGGCAAAAGCGCTTTCCGCAGAGCTAAGTCCAATGCATTCACTACCCCATTTCCTTCCGCGACTGTCAATTCGCGTTCATCGCCAACGGAAACCTTCACCGTCGCCTCGCACACAGGATGATGGCCATCCCGATACTGCCGGAAGCTCGTATGATACTCATTCGCCTCAAACGCGGACTTATACTTCCCGAGCTCACGCCGAATCAATAATTCCAAAGAGCCGCCTGCCGCCTCGAAAGAATATCCCTCGTTTTCCAAGTCCTTAATCTTCCTAAGCACCGAAGCCGCCTCCGGCGCACCCTTTTCCAAAGGCATCCCAAGTTGCTCTGCCTTCACCAGAATATTTGATTGCCCACTAAGCTCAGAAACAAGAATCGTCTGCTGATTTCCTACACTCGCAGGCAGAATATGCTCATAACTACGCGCTAACTTCTGCACCGCATTCACATGCATCCCACCTTTGTGCGCAAAGGCCGTCCGGCCAATGAAAGGCGATCGTGCGAAGTGTGGATTATTCGATACATCATCGACGAAATATGACAAATCGCGCAAGCCTTCTAAGGCAGGCACCACCTTAATACCCATTTTCAGCTGCAGAATCGGCATCACCGAGGTAAGGTTGCAATTACCCGTGCGCTCGCCGTAGCCATTAATCGTCCCTTGCACTTGTGTTGCCCCTGTATCAACTGCCGCTACCGCATTTGCCACTCCCAGCTCACAATCATTATGCGTATGAATGCCCATCGGCGTGTCTGGCAGTGCCTTCCTCACAGCTGCGCAAATCTCCGAAATTTCTGAAGGCAACGTGCCACCATTCGTATCACAAAGGACCAAACATGCCGCCCCCCCATCTGCAGCCGCCTGCAACGTAGCCAATGCATGCTCCGAGCTATCCTTAAATCCATCGAAAAAATGCTCCGCATCATACATCACCTCACGGCCGTTTTCTACCAAATGCGCTACCGTATCACGGATCATCGCTTGGTTCTCCTCCACAGTTGTCCGCAAAATCTCTTCCACATGCAGCTTCCAGCTCTTTCCAAAAATGGTTACCACAGGTGTTTCAGCCTCAAGTAACAAGCGCACTTGCGGATCCTCCTCCACCTTTACGTTCGCCCGCCGTGTCGAACCGAAAGCCGCCAACTTCGCGTGTTTTAACTTGAGCGAACGAGCTTCCTTGAAAAACTCCACATCTTTCGGGTTCGAGCCCGGCCAACCTCCTTCAATAAAATCGATACCAAACTCATCTAAGCGCTTAGCAATCCGTAGCTTATCAAGCCCGGAGAGTTGGAAGCCTTCACCCTGCGTTCCATCGCGCAAAGTCGTATCGTAAATAGTAACGGATTTCATGAATCTAAGTGGGCGCGCAGGCTAGGGTGGGCGAGCCAGCTGGGCAAGACGGAAGAGTTTTGATTATGAAATGGCAATTGATACTTCTCCCCATCCACCTTAAGCACACCCATGCGTTTGCCCTTCTGCACCATTCTAATCGCCTCGATCACCTTCCTCTCGTGTTCCCAAGCACCTGCCCCCCGCGGTCCCAGTCAAGCAAATGCAGAAGGCGGGCTAGACTATTGGGGCAATCGCGCTGGTCCAAAAGGCTTCCGCACTGTCATCATCGATGCTGGCCACGGGGGCAAAGATCCCGGCGCAGTTTCCCGTTTCACCGGACAAACTGAAAAAGCAGCTAACCTTGATCTCGCCTACCGCCTCGAAAACGAACTAAAAGGTTCATTCCGCACCGTAATGCTCCGCCCGAATGACCGTTTTATCGACCTCGACGATCGCGTAGCTTTCGCAAACCGTTACCCCAATGCCATTCTCGTTAGCGTCCACTTTAATGCCGGGCCTGCCTCTCGCCGAGGGCCGGAAACTTATTGGTGGAGAGTCGATTCGCATGGCCTCGCCACCCGTTGCCAGCGTGCCATGCTTTCGGTTGTCCCTCATACTCAAAATGCCGGCAAGGTCCGCCGACGTCTTCGTCTCACTCGAAACCCTTCCATACCATCCGTTCTTCTCGAAGGCGGCTACATGAGTCATCCCACCGAAGCCCGCCAAATTAACTCACCCGCGCACCGTCAAAAACTCGCGCGCGCAATCGCAGGTGCCATCAAAGCACAAGCTGCAAACGGCGATGCTGGAACAGGCCCTCGTCCACCATTTATCAAATCACCCCCTAGTCGGCCGACTGATCCAGCCGGTTCATAGCCGAAGTTAGGCAGTAGTATCGCTGCAAGCCTTCTTCATCAACGCAACGTCAACGCCTTCATAAAAGTCATCATTGACCAAGCAAACAGGTGCGGTCCCACACGAGGCAAGGCACTCCGCAAATTCCACACTGTATTTCCCACAGGGTGAAACTGAAATCGGATGATGATGGGAATCCGCAGATGCCCGATCAATCCCAAACTCCTCACACAGATCATCCATCAACTCGCCGCTACCGCCCATGGCGCAAGAAAGTGTGCGACAAACCCGGATATGGTATTTCCCAGGCGCATATTGTCGGAACCCCGGATAAAACGTGACAACCTCCAAGACTTTGATCGGTTGCAGCTCAAGTTTTTCTGCAACCCATGCAACCGCCTCTTCAGAGATAAATCCAAAGCGATGCTGCACAATATGTAGCAAAGGCAAAACCGCTGAGCGCTTACTCTCTGGATAATGCGATATACGGTCATCCGCTTCTGACTCAAGCTCAGGCCCAACGGCAAAAGGAGCAAAATACTTGCTTCCAGATTCCTCTAGAATTTCAGTTGTGTCTACTGGTGTAGCGTTTGTCATAGAAAAGGTTTTAAAGTGAAAAAGGTGAAGAGAATTGCTTAATTGATGAGTTCCTCTAAATGCTTCATCACAGGCGTCGGTCCAATGTATTTGCCATCGTTGTAACTAGTCTTAATGAGGTTCCCCTCCAGATCAGTAAGCACAAGGTTAGGAATCCCACCTCCCGGATGTTGAAACTCTTTCTTAAACTCCTCTACTTTTGAAATTTTGAGGTGCGGCCAGTTCATTTTTTTCTCGAACGCATAATCTTCCATTGCGTCATCATCGCGGTCAGACGTGATTAGGATAATTTCAAATTCATCACTAGTGGGCTTGTTCTGCTCATAGAAATCGACCAAAGAAGGTGTAAATTTCCGGCAGGGAGGGCACCAAGATGCAGTGTAGTAGAATAAATAGTATTTCGTTGGTTTGCTCTCCAGTTCGTAGCGCCTAAGAGACTTCTTCTCCAATTTCTCAAGATTTCCATCGAGAATTTCATCGAACACACTTACCGATGCAACTGCCGCCAATTCAGTAGCTTCCTCTTCAAGCTTACTTGTTTGAAACGCTTCCACAAGGGCTGCATCTTCTTCAGATAGATCTGCTGCGGCTAGCTCGACGGATTGGCCATTTCGCATCTTGAAAACCCCTTTGAGAACATCACCCTCAGATTTAGTTGCCGTTAAATTTAAATTGGCAGTCTTCCCATCGTCCCGCGTCCAAGTGCGGAATTCTGCACTGGCATAACCTACGGTGAGTATAGTGGTAAGAGCTAAATATTTGGTGATCATAGGTTGGGTTATTCTAACGGTCGCACTCGCCCATTACGAAATCTAAGGAGCCGAGAATAGCCGGGATGTCTGATACCATGTGACCTGGCAAAAGCTTCGAGGTAATCGAAAGGTTACAAAAAGATGGGCTACGAATTTTTAAGCGATTCGGCACCCCCCCACCCTTCGAATGAATGTAAAAACCAAGCTCGCCCTTTGGATTTTCTGCAGCGAAATACACCTCGCCCACCGGCGCATCAATTCCCTGCGTAGCAACTATAAAGTGGTGAATAAGCTCCTCCATCGACATCATCACCCGCTCTTTATCAGGTAGCATACTCTTGGTATCGGCCAAATTCACTGGGCCATCCGGCATTGTATCAAGCACTTGTCTACAGATCTTGATCGCTTGACGCATTTCCTCCATCCGCACTTGATAGCGCGCGTAACAATCACCCTCGGTAGCAATAGGCACGTCAAAATCATACTTTTCATAACCGAGATAAGGACTGTCCTTACGCAAGTCTCTATCCACACCCGAGGCCCGTAAGTTCGGCCCTGTCAGACCAAACGAAATCGCAGACTCGCGGCTGATACTACCCACATCCATCATCCGATCCCGGAAGATCTTGTTGTTATCTAGCAATTTACCAATCTCATCAATGGCCGTCTCACATTCGCCAAGAAACGTCCGCACAGCCTCGTCAAAGCCCGGTGGCATATCACGCAACTGCCCGCCCACACGGGTGTATGAGGTGGTAAAACGCGCTCCTGTCAACTGCTCACACAGGTTGTAAATTTTCTCACGTTCCGTGAAAGTATAAAGGAAAACAGTCATCGCACCCACATCCATGGCACATACACCCACGCCCAACATATGCGCTGAAATGCGAGCTAACTCACAACATAAGACACGCAGTGCTTGTCCGCGTGGTGGTAATTCCCAGCCCATCAATTTTTCAACCGCGCATGCATACGCAACATTGTTGGCCAAGGGCGCAAGATAATCGAGCCGGTCCGTGTAAGGCACAAATTGATTGTAATGCATGTTCTCAGCGATTTTCTCATCACCGCGATGAAGAAAGCCAACATCTGGTTCAGCCGAATGAATCACTTCTCCATCAAGCTCTAAAATCAGACGCAAAACACCATGAGTGGCCGGATGGGAAGGCCCCATATTAAGCACCATCCGCTCGCCTACCAGATCGTCAGTTTCCTCCTGATAGGCTTCAACGGCCTTTGCCGCCTTTCCTAGAGTGTCCGGTGACTCATATTCTGTCGATATACTCATACGTTCGCTTCACCTCAATAAGCACCCAATTACCTACTTACCGCAAGGACTTGTTGGCTCTTTTTTCAGTTTCCATCCCCATAGCGCTCTCGGAATTGCCGTAACAAATCATCGACTCGATCATCCCCTTGATCATCAAACACATCCTCCTCTTCCGCTTCCTGCTCTAATGGCTTCGGATCATCAACGGGCTCAAAAGGCCTTGGCGCTTCAACCGCTTCCGGTAATTCAAAATGACTTGGCCCTTCAACTGGCTTCGGTAACTCAGTTTTAGGTGGGAGCACCACGGGCTTGTAGACCTTTGGAGGCGGAATATTCAGTTTCGGCGCGCTCGCAGCCTCAGCTTCTTCCGACTTTGATGGTGCGAAAGGATTTGGCGGAGAAATCTCTGTCCCGCGTTTCTCCACCGTCGGTGGCAGTGGCGCACTCGGCGGGGGTTCCTCAATATTTTCTGGAGATACGTGCTTGGGTTTTGGCACCGGCGGCGGCGGTATCTGGACTGGTGGAACGCCGGCCGGTGGCAGTTGCGACGGCGGAAGTTGCACAGCTGGCGCCTGCTTAAACGCACCCACATCCGGAACCTGCGAAAGATTTACGCGTGTCATCCGCTGATGCGGCAGCACTTCCTCTGGCTCTTCTACAATGGGTGCTTCCGGTGTCTTCGGTGGTGGTTCTGGGAAATTGAACTTCTTAGGCTCACCCTTACTTTCTGCATCTTTCAAAGTAGGTGCATCGTCAGAGCTAGGTGAGAAAGGTTCCGTCAAGTTTGACTTCCCGTCTTGATCGGAACTTAGTTCAGGGGGTAAATCAGACTGGGTGGCGTCGAAAACATTTGTGGCGAGGGAGCTAGCGGCACAGGAATCGATTCAGGGGCTGCAGCAATCTCCGGATCTAAATTCACCGAGTTCACATTCTCATCGCCAAGATCTTTCTCATCATTTCCCTCCTGATCCTGTTCTATAAACTCCTCAATCGGTGATGGAAATCCCTGTGAATCGTCACGAAACTCCTGAAAATCCTCAGCTGTCACAGAATCGGAGTCGTTTTCTCCTTCAGCAACTCCATCCGGCTCAGGCACTGGAAAAGCGCTGTTACCCGCTACAAATGCTTCGTTGGCTACAGGTCCTTCCAGCTTCTCTTCCACGAATTCTTCGTTCTCGGAACCGTCATCCGCAGTAAATTCACCAAACGGCCCCTTGGGTGCCTCGGCGGCAAAGCTGCTTTCCCCCTCCCGCGTCGCACCAAAGAAGCCCTCTTCCTCTTCGTCTTCTTTGTCGTCGGTGAAATCAGCAAAAGCAGTTTCAGGCTCGCCCATATCCAGCGGTGAGCTCGGCAGCGGTGCGGCATCTCCGATGGTTTCCTCCGGCTCTGCTACCTCCTCACTTTTCGCTTTAAACGGGCTTTCCGTCTCCTTCAGTTCAGGTAACTCTTCCTCGGTTTCAGGTATAATTGCCTCTAAATCCTCAATCTCCTCACCCTTGGCGGCACCAACACTCTTATTATCCTCGCTCCCGAATACATCGTCTGCAAAAGCCGCCGGCAACCCGCCTTCGTCACCATCCTGCCTATCATAAACATTCCGTGCCTTACGAACTACCTCCCTCGCCCTCGTTGGAAAATCCTCTTGATCCAATTTCCTGATCAATTTCTCTCCCTGACCCGGTAGACGAGACTCCAACAATGCCTGCACCTGCCACCGCTCCAAAGGCTTGAGATCAATTTGATTCTCCTCCAACCGCTCCACCAAACCAGAACTCAACAACGGCCTAAATGCCGAATCCCACAAATCATGATTCGTAGCAATCACGAGATCAACACGCTCCGCCTCTTGCTGAAGCCGAGTCAAAAACGCAGCCGTTTTCTGCCCAGCCTTCTCATTTCCGTAAAATCCCTCGAGTTCATCTGCCACAAGAACCACCCGCATAATCGAAGTAAGCAAACCCAGCAGCCCTACCAAACGCTCATGCGCTAAGCTTTCATCTTTGAAAACTTCATCATTCAGAATATCAGAACGCTTCGGATCCCCAATGGAAGTCGAGGCAAACTGGAAAAAAGCATTCACCCAAAACGAAACCTCACGCAACGCCAGCGAGTTTCTTTGCGCCATCTCCAAAGACAAACGCGGCCCGAGCAGCTCAAAATTCTCCTGCGCCCAATGCGCGGTAATCGCGTTAGGATTGTGGAAATCTAAAGTCTCTATCGGACGCAGCTTCAAAGAATTTAGCGCATCTTCCCGGTCCTGACACGGCACTTCTCCAGAATTTACCAAGGGCTGCAACGATGTCGCAAACAAGCGACGAGTCACCAGATCCATCACCGTCAACCCACCAGCCCTCGGAAGACTTCGAACAAGCCTCTTTAAAACATCTTTCAGCACCGAGATCGTGTCAATCTGATCTCCCCCCACCGCCTGAAGTGCGATAAATTCATGCGAAGAACCCAGTTGGTGCCTCGCGCGCGAAAGCAAATGCGTCTTCCCATATCCAGCATCCGGCGATTTTAGCAAAAAACACCGACCTTGCCTCGGGATCGACCCAGATAGATCCATCTCGGATCTCCTCAAAGGCCTCGCGGTTTACTTCGTCGGCGTGGCTGCCCGACATTTTCCCGAAGGACTCAAATAAATACTGAAAAGGATGATCTCCGGACATAGTGGAAAGAATGGGTATGTAATACCATTGAAGATATTCAGACCTACCACAAGTCGGTTTTATAAGAAAACCTAACTAACACATCTTTCTATCGTGATTTGTCCTCAAGAATCAGCGCCTGATCTACGATTTCTCAAAAATTCATACCGATCCTGCGCCGGATTATCAACTGCCACCTCCTGCGCCAATCTCTCCACTAAATCCGCTTCAATCTTCCCACCTTGATCCTGCAGCCACATACCAAAAGCTGACACCAACGAGGCAAAACGAGCGTCTTTACTAAGCTCCATATCCGCAGCCGCTTCCAAATCTAACGACGAGGCAGCCTTACCATTTACAGACCAGCTCAATATACCCAACTGCACATCGGATTCAGTCAACTCAGTCCCAGCTCTACGAATCTCAAAAACAAAAGAGACGAACGCCCCACTCTTGATCGGACTCGCCTTCTGCGAAAAAGGTGAAGGCGCAATCTTAGTTTCCGTAGAATGATCTATCACCAAAGTCACCTGCCGTGCGGCCTGAAAATCTACCGAAATCGATTTCTCAACCTCGCGCGCACCTTGAATAGTTGTAAGCACCAAATAACTATCTTCATCCCAAGGACATTGAAATACTTCCGCTCCCAGCGAGCAGCCATCAGCTACCGAGACGAACTTCTTCGCCCGCAAAGGAAACTCTTGGAGAATCTGAGAAACATCGACTACATCCGCACTTGGCAAGTTTTCATCCAAACGGATCGACCGCTCAATCTCCTTCAAACTATCCCCCGCAAGGTCCAATGGATCTCTCTGCTCCACCTTCAAAATTTTCTCCTGCGGCATCACCGGCGCGCTAGCTACCTGACTGCCTGCGCCTAACGACCCAGCTTCCGGCACGAACGTCAATAAGAATGCTCCTAACGCAACTGCCGCAGCAGCCGCAATCCCATGCTTCCATCCCCACCTGCTATGCTTGCGATGCGAATCCAGCTCGATAATTTTACCACCGCGAGTCGCCTCTTTTGCGGCCTTACGTATGCGTTCTCGCTGCACTTGCGCCAAGCCATTCCGCTCACATCCTAAAACCTCCGACATCGTCGAATGCACCACAGCAGTTTCCTTCAAAAACGCCCTCACCGATGGCTCCTTCGCCGCTAGATCTCGAACTTGTGCCGAGTCATTTGCAGACAACTCACCCAACAAATAGTCAGTTAACTTAGAATCTGTATCGTAACTTTTCATTTCAACAAGAAGCCCCCTCCGGAAGCCACTCACGCAGCCTTTTGATCCCCGTATGTATCAAAAATCCTATATTGCCCTGCTTCAAACCCGTCACATCTTCGATTTCTTTATAACTCAGTCCCTGCTGAAATTTTAGTAAAATTACCTCCTTCTGATTGGTCGGCAGCCGTTCCAAAAGACTCATAATACTCTCCAAGTTCTCCCCTGCCTCTGCTTCAGCATCCGGTGCCCGCTCCTTACCCGCCACTTTCTGAAATTTAATCTCATCCAGAGGCTCAATCCGCTTGTCCTTCCGGAGCACATCCAAGCACCTGTTCCTGCAAACAGTGAACAACCACGTCTTAAGATACTGCTCCACTTTGCCGGGCTCTTGCTGACAAAGCCGGATAAAGGTATCCTGCACCACATCGCGGGCGCGTTCGAGATCATGAGTAAAGGTCCTTGCATATCCTATCAGAGCTGATTCGTGATCGATCACAGCCTGCTCAATAAACGCCTCGAACTCCTCGGGTGTCATGCAGCTGCTGCTCTCCTCTTCATCGCTCACCTTCACAACGCACCACTTCTACTTTTCCTTAGAATTTATTTAGCCAATTTCTCTAACGGATAAAATACCCCAAATGCTCAAGCTCCAAAGCAAGATCCACATCATTCACAGTCACCGCTGCAGGGACTTCTAATAACACCGGTGTAAAATTTAAAATCCCTTGCACCCCATAAGATACCAAGCGCGTCACAACTTCCTGTGCCGCCGAAACTGGCACACACAAAATTGCCAGCTTAACTTCATTCTCAGCGATGAAATCCTTCAAGCCATCCATCCCATGCACCGGAATCTTCAGCTTCCTCGCCCTCGCTACTTCGGGCTGCGCATCAAACGCGGCTACCACTTCAAACCCTTCCTTTCGAAACCCCTGATAGCCCAGCAAAGCCGATCCTAAATTCCCCGCACCCACCAAAATCACTGGCTGAAGATGTTCACGTCCCAGCGTTTCCCGAATAATCCCAATCAACGCATCCACCGGATAACCCAAACCACGCGTGCCAAACTGCCCAAAGTAACCCAAATCCCGCCGCAACTGCGAGGGCTTCACACCCGCCGCCTTCGCCAAGGTTAGCGAGCTCACCGTCGCTTGCCCGTTATCGCTCAATTTCTGTAAACAACGATGATAAATCGAAAGCCGATAAATAGCCTTTTTCGGAATATCTGACCTTATTGGCTTCTCGGATTCTGTTTCCACATCTCCAGCCTCTACAATTTGGAAGGCTTTTGCAACAATTCCGCAACATGCTTTAAAAGCAGACCCGCCCCACCGCCATCCACCACCCTGTGATCAAACGTAAGCATCAACTCCGCTTCAGTCGCTGGCACAAAAGTCTCAACCTGCTCGCTCCAAACAGGCATCTTCCGCCCAGCGCCAATTCCTAGAATCAAAGTTTCATTCGGCAATGGGATCGGAGTTCCTGTCGTTAATCCAAACGTGCCAAAATTCGTCACCGTGGCGATTCCACCCACCGTGTCCACATCCTTCAGACGCCTCCGCCTCGCCCGATCCACTAAATCGTCGTATTCCGCGATCAAATCTTCCAACGATTTCCCATCCACACCCCGTAAAACCGGCACCACAACCCCGTCCTCCACCTGCACCGCCACCCCAATATCAAAGGACCTCGGATGCACTATTTTCTCACCAATCAAATACCCCGCATTCATCGGCGTCCTGCGGATTGCTAACGCAAACGCACGCAGCAGATACAAAGTTAGCCCGGGCTTCGGATCTTGCTCGCGCCGGTGCTCCAAAACTCGATCTAAAAGCACTGGCAGCCCCACCGTTGCCAATGGCCGCGTCCAGCTCCGCCGCATCGCATCAGCAACTGCCAAACGCATCGGCGAGGCCTCCGCACTCGGCCACGCCTCCAAATAATCAAGAAACCTCTCTAAATCCTCCACCGTCACCCGCCCGCCAGCACCTGTCCCGACAATCGCTGATATATCCGCCTCGCGCAGACCCATATCATCCATCCGCGCCCGCATTCTTGGTGAAATATAGTGCGCACCCAGCACACCCGTCGGCACGGGCAAACCCTTCACACTCGGGATAATACTCGGATTTTCCTCATAACTATCACCATCAAGGGCAAAATGAAGGTTCTCCTCTTGCTTATCTTCACCCGCACTCGCTTGGCTACTCTTCGCCTCCAAGCTCTCCACCGTATCAACCCCCGTCCTAGCTACCTCCTCATCAGTCACCTCCAACAAACCCAAAAGTGACCCCACTGAATACGAAATCCCCTCCTCCGCCCGGATCTCTGCCACCACCCCATCACACAACGTCGTCACCCCCATCACCGCTTTGTTCGTCTCCACCTCTATAATTTCCTGATCAGTCTGCACCGCTTGGCCCACCCCGACATCAAGGCGGATGACAGTTGCCTCCGCGATGGATTCACCTAGCTGGGGCATTAATATAGGAACAGTTGGCATAGTAGCGTGTCAGAGTGAAAGCAACTTTCGGAGCGCCTCGCAAACGGATTCTGGCGTAGGCCGGTGCGCCGCCCACAATTTCGGATGATACGGCACTGGCGTATCACGTGCATTCAGCCTCACCGGCGGCGCATCTAAAAGGTGAAAACCCTCCTCCACCACTCTCGCTACTACCTCCGCAGTAACCCCACCCCACGGAAACGCCTCACCAAGGGCCAATAATCGCCCCGTCCGCGCCACCGATGCCAGCACCGTATCTAAATCTAACGGTTTCACCGATCGCAAATCCACCACCTCGATCTCCCACCCATCAGCCTGCAACCTATCCGCCGCCCTCACCGCTTCATGCACCATAGCGCTATACGTCACCACCGTCGCATGCTTCCCAGGCCTCGCAATCCGCGCCTTCCCTATCGGTAAACTCTCCGTATCAATCGCCTTTGATTTTAACCACCGATATAAAAACTTATGCTCACAAAACAAAACCGGATCATCCAGTTCTACCGAACTCACCAACATATGATACGCATCTGAAACCGTCGCCGGCGTCACTACCACCAAGCCCGGATACTGCGCATACAGCCCCTCCATACTCTGACTATGAAAGGGCCCAGAACCCGGAGTCCCACCCGATGGTAGCCTCACAGTCAGTGGAATCGGCATCCCCGTCCGATAAAAATGCGTCGCCGCCTGATTTACAATCTGATTAAACCCAATCGACGAAAAATCCGCAAACTGCATCTCTACAATCGGCCTCATCCCCTCAATCGCTGCCCCAATCGCGAGCCCAATCATGGCGTCCTCAGAAATGGGACTATCGAAAACTCGTCCCGGAAACTCCTCGCTCAATCCCTTCGTCGCCTTAAACGCACCGCCGAAAGCTGCGATATCCTGTCCATACAAAAACACCCGCTCATCATCCTGAAGCAACTTATGCTGCGCCTCCCGAATCGCATCAATATACGTCACACTCATACTTCCTCCGGCCCCGGAAATTTTGTCGATAAAGCCTCCCACACCTCACGATACGGATCTGGCCCCGGCTCCTGCTGCGCCTGCGCCACCGCCCGCTGCACTTCATCGGAAATCTCTTGGTTCCACTCACTGATTTCTACCGCCGTAGTATACCCTCGTTCGATAAGCTGCTCCCGCCCCACATCAATGCAGTCCCTCCCAAACCTACCAAACTTTGCCTCCTCTGGAACATAAGATCCATCATCATGCTCACCATGCCCACTCAATCGCAGTAGTTTTGCCACCACCATCTGTGGCCCACCACCCTCTCTCGCACGCTTCACCGCCCCACAAATCACATCCGCACACGCCATTAGATCCGTCCCATCCACCGTATACCCCTGCACCCCATAACCCTGCGCCCTTAGCGCCAAATCCTCACACGCATACTGCCGGGCCGTCGGCGTGGAATACGCAAATTGATTGTCTGCTACTACAATTACCATTGGTAAGCGCTCCACAGCTGCAACATTCAGCCCCTCATGGAAAGCCCCCGTAGAAGTCGCCCCGTCACCCACCGATGTAGCCCCCACACACCCATCAAGCTCCCCTTTTAACCGCTTCGCAAAAAGCATCCCCGCAATCAGCGGAACCTGCGCTCCTAAGTGGGAAATCATCGCTGGCATCCCCTTCTCAGGCCGCCCCCTATGAATATTTCCGTCCCGCCCACGCATCGGCCCCTCCACCGAGCCCAAATACGTCCGAGTGCAATCCAGCAAAGGCTCGCCAAACGCCGTCCGCCCTGCCTGATCCCGGATCAATGGTGCAAAACAGTCCCTCCCCTGTATCAACGCAGTCCCCAAAACCGCACTCACCGCCTCCTGCCCCTTCCCCAGATACACACCGCCCACAATCTTCCCCGCCTTATACAAGCTAGAAAGTTTGTTCTCTAAAATCCGCGCCTTCAGCATCGCCCGATAAGCAGAACAGAGAAAATCCCCCTCCGCCCCTACAGAGTTCACCGAGCTCACCGAGTTCTTCAAAGCACTTTCATCCACAACCGGCACGCTCTGATCTTACTGCCTACCCCCACAAACAAGCAACCGCTTTCCACTTGGGAAAAACAGTAAAAGCCTATCCTCCGTGATTCCCAGAACTACAGCAAATCCTTCACCGCTTCCCTCTCCTCGAGCAACTCACCTATCGTAGCGTCAATTTTCCCCTGAGAAAACTCGCCCACCGGCACACCCTGCACAACCTCCCATCTTCCATCCGCCTTCGTCCGGATCGGCATCGAAGCCATAATTCCCTCCTCAATTCCATAAGATCCATCAGAACAAATCGCTACCGAATACCAATCACCCTCCGCAGTTGGCGTAATCAAACTCTTCACCGTATCCATCGCTGCATTTGCCGCCGAGGCTGCAGAAGAAGCACCACGCGCCGCAATAATCGCCGCACCACGCTGCTGCACAGTTTTAATAAATTCGCCCTCCAGCCACTCCTGATCGCCAATTACCTCAGTCACCGGCTGCCCCTTGATCTTCGCATTCGTGAAATCCGGATACTGCGTCGCCGAATGATTTCCCCAAATGCACAAATTCGTCACATCAGAATTATGCACCCCTGCCTTCTCCGCTAGCTGGCTCTTCGCGCGATTCTCGTCCAAGCGTGTCATCGCAAAAAATCGCTCCTTTGGCACTCCCTCTGCATTGTTCATCGCAATTAATGCATTTGTATTGCAAGGATTCCCCACCACCAAAACCCGCACATCCTCCGCTGCAGCCCGCGCAATTGCCTCACCCTGTCCAGTGAAAATCTTACCATTGATGCCTAGCAAATCCGCCCTCTCCATCCCCGCTTTCCGCGGCACAGAACCAATCAATAACGCCCAGTTCGCACCCTGAAAGCCTTCATCTAGATCCGTCGTCGCAACTACCTCCTGCAGTAGCGGAAACGCACAATCTTCCAGCTCCATCACCACCCCTTTCAACGCAGGCAATCCCGGCTCAATCTCAATCAGCCGCAAATTCACTGGCTGATCCTCGCCAAACACGAAACCAGAGGCAATCCGGAACAAAATTGCGTAGCCAATCTGGCCTGCCGCGCCAGTAATCGAAATAGTAATAGGTGCTTTCATAAAAATTCTAAAGTGGGAACGCCGTCATCTTAATGCGGTCGTTTTTCTTCTGGCTAGACTAAACCAGTCCCAATTTCCCTAGGTCTTCGCATCAAGCATAACTCACGCCCGCCTCATTTTCCACCAGCGGCCTCGCCAGCATCTCCTCGTAGATCTCAATATAACGCCGCGCCACCTCCTCATGACTAAACTCCTTCGCACTCTGCTCCATCACCCGCCGGATCTGCGGATCTCTCGTCTCCTCCGGCAGATTGTGGAAGTGCATCGCCTCATCCATCCCCCAGCGCAGCGCATCCGCAGTATAATGATCAAAGCGGAAACCATTGCCCATGTTATTATCCACATCCATCGGCCGCACCGTATCGTAAAGCCCCCCCGTCCCATGCACCACGGGCAGCGATCCATACATCGGCGCTGTCATCTGCGGAAGCCCACATGGCTCAAATAACGACGGCATAATCATGAAATCCGAAGCCGCATACCCTCTCCGCGAAAGCCTTTCATCAAACCCAATGATCGCCACTCGCGCCTGAAGCTTAAACTCCTCAACAATATGATAAAAATGCTGCTCATGCGGCCCATTCGCCACAATCGCAATCTGCAAACCACGATCCCAATAATCTGAAACCGTCCGATGCAAAATATCTGATAAAAGCTGGGGCCCTTTCTGCATCGGATCCAACCGCGAAGGCCAAAAGAACAACGGCGCATCCGCATCCACCTCCAGCCCCATCTCGCGCTGAAATGCCTCTTTATTCCGCCGTTTCCCCTCACGGAAATCCTCCGCACCAAACTGCTGCTCCAGCGCCTCATCTGTCTTCGGATCATACGAAACATCCGGCGCATTCAAAATCCCCGAAGCACAACCCGCGTGATACTTATTCTGCATCTCGCGCCTCACCGAATCCGGCACCATCGGATGCCAGCCCTCCACCACTTCCCAAAGAAATCGCGGACTCACCGTATTGATGAAGTGCGATGCAAAGATCCCCGACGTCAGCAAATCAATCGGCACATGAGATCGCGCATACTCATATCCACCCGGATCATTTGAAAAAAATAAATTCATCCAAAACTCAGCCGCGTCAATTCCTGTCTCCTCCGCCTGCTCTAGCGAAACCTGGCGCGTATGAATATTATGCACCGTAAACAAACTCTTGATCCCCCGCCGCTTCGCCATCGCCGGGATGAGAGCCGTCATCCAATCATTGCAATGAATTAAATCCGGCCGCGCCTTCGGCACAATGTGATTAATCACCTCCCGCTGAAACACCATCGCCGTCCGCATCGCCTCATTCGAGTGCTCACTGTAAACCCGATCTCGATAATAAAAAATCCGATCCTCCGCCAAGTGGATATGCTCCTCCGGCAAAACCTCATGATACTTCTTCAGTTCCTTCTCGTGCAAACTAAAGATATCACCCTGAAATAACTTCCTGTAATTCGGCAGCGCCACATGCACATCCGCACCCAAATTAAATAAGGCGGAAACCAATGAGGCCGAAACATCCGCCAAACCACCCGCCTTCGCCGACATCCGCTGCGCCATATTGCCCATCCCCGATGGCAGATACGTAATCTCCGGAGTCACAATCAGAATGCGCGGCTTATCTGGCTTATCGGTCTTTTTCTGTGGAGTCTTCGCTTTCGGCGTCGATTTGCTTTTTGAAGTCTTTTTGGCCATTTGGGTTAATAAAATCCGTGCGAAGGTTCAGTTAGAAATGCGAAAAACCAATGTCATACATCGTTAGTTCTGACGAATGCATTTCTACACTGTAGAGTCACTTAGCATTTCTCGTTCCGATTTTGCTTTCGTCGTCGGCACTGCCTTTGCCTTACAAACCTCCCGCCACCCAGGAAAGTTCCACTGATTCGGGAATCCTGCACATTGCCTCGGCTTCACCGTATGAATTCGGCATCCCCCACCCTCCAACATCACACACTCGTGATTCTCTTTCTCCACCAACGACAGCCCATTCCGATTTGTCCGCAAGCGCGTAAATCGCTGAACAAACTCCATAGCACCCAATCCCAAAAACTCGGCAATCTCCTCCACTTCATCCTCCTCAACTCTTACATCTCCCGGCCATTTGCAACACGCCGTGCATCGCTGACATTCATAATGCACATCCGAATCCAAGATCACTCCCAAGCTCCCCGGACTTCCATACCCTGCACCCGTCATTGCAGCTGCTGATAATACGAATTCACATGCCTACGGAACTGCCGCCACTTCCCACCCGGCTTTCCATTATCCATCAAAAAATGTGGACAATTTTTATTCGGCGGGGTTTTCCCCCGCCTTGGCCAGTGATAATGCGGCACCACATTGTCCAACGGAATCCCATGACGTTTCATCAAAACCGCCGTCAACTTCGCAGTCCTATCAATCGTTGCCCGCAAATCTGATCCACGCTCCTCACACATCTCCACTCCAATCGAGTAAAGGTTCCCCGGCCCCCTAAAATCCGCATGTTCACCCTGCTCAGAAGTCGGCATATGCTGGATCGCCACTCCCTGATCCACCGTGAAATGCCAAATCAAATAGCCAATTCGGTTTCCCGTCCTCGTTTTCCGTGATCGCAGTGCACCTCTCTTCAAAGCCAACGAATGCCTCTCCGCACCAGCCGTATAATTCTGCGTGCTGTGAATCGTAATATACCGCGGCCGCATCGGCCTCACAACCCGCCGCCCATGAGTCCCCTTAGGCACCATGTCCACCTTCAAATTCACCTGCCGCATCATCGCAGAAGTAGAAATACCTCCCCCCTGCCTAGCTCCACCACCGCCCCCCGGCGGCCCCACCGGTGAGCAACGCACGCACGCAACTGCCAGAACGAGTAAAACTACTAAAGGAAACAAAAGCCGCACCTGCTTACCCTGCCATCCTCACAACAAAAGAAAAGGAAACAAAATTTGCGCAGCCAAAATCTACAAAGACACCCATAAATTATTTTTAAAAATAGGTCCGATCATGCAAATATCGTAACACCCATCAACCCAATGCAAACCTTAGCCATCACCTTCCTTTTCTCAGGCATCACCTTATATCTCGCGTGCCTGCCCCTCATATTTAGAAAAATCCCGATGAACAAACTCTATGGAATGCGGACGAAACACTCCTTCCGCTCAGACGAAGCATGGTATCACCTCAATCAAATTGGTGGGATCATCTTCTCAATGCTCGCATTTCCCCTCATCCTTGCTGGAATCATCGGATTCGTCCTCCCAGAACACCTCCTACCCTACTTCTCTCTGACAGTTCTAGCCGTCACCTTCCTGTCAATCGGCACTGCCCTCTTCCTTTTCATGAAATACGCCACAGACTACACGAAAAAGATGAATACAGAAACTCCGTAGCTACCATATCTCGGTGAAACGACCCCTGCCATCTCTCAATTTAGACCTACCGCCTCGGCCGCTTGCTCATCATCAGCCGAATCGCAAACATCGGCAGCGCGCCAAATAACAAACCTGCCGCCATCACCTTCCAACCCGGAAAAACCCTAGCCCGTCCCCCAAAGAGCCCATCCAACCCCTCCCTCACAACCTGCTCCTTGCTCACATAAAAGGACTCCTGCGTAGGGATCCCGCTATCACTTCCAGCTCGCTTTGCTGTATCGCCAAAGCCCGTTTTCACCGGCCCGGGACAAAGCGCCATCACCTGAATACCATCTTCCTTCAGCTCGATCCGCAGCGCCTCACTTAAACTACTTACATACGCCTTTGTCGCCGCATAAACCGCGAAATCCGGGATAGGTATCACACTCGCTAACGAGGAGACATTCATAATCGCCCCACCTCCCATCTTCGCCATCGAAGGCGCAATCAAATAGCTCAAGTGTGTCAACGCCGTCATATTAACCTGAATCATCGCATCAAGATCCTCCCACCTCGCTGTCGAGAAATCCCCATAATCGCCCAACCCTGCATTGTTGATCAAAACATCCGGCAGCCATTTACGCTCCCGCATATTCTCAACCAAAGAAACACGCTCCGCCTCCTTCGATAAATCCGCTGATAGCACCAGCACCGCCATAGAAGGATACTCCGCCCGGAGATCCATCGCTAGCGCCTCAAGCTTATCGTGACTGCGGGCCACAAGCACCATTTTCCGCACCCGCCCCGCCATCTGCTTCGCAAATTCCTCTCCCAAGCCAGACGAAGCACCCGTAATCAGCACACAATCATATCGATTCTCAACCATACCGTAAAACTTGCTACCATCACCCCGTTTAGCAAACCCTCAATTCACTCCCGCGTCGCCTCATCAAAGCAAACACCGAGACCCCAGCCATGGACACGAGCAAGAGCCCCAAAAAAGCGCCCATATACCAATCATCTTAAGCGCCAAAGGAGCGTCAAAAAAAATATTATCTATCTCAAGCTCCAGGTGAGCGTCCGCATACCTGTTATCTTAAGCTCCACAGGAGCGTCCTCATACCAGCATAGTCCGCCAGGGCTATGTTTACATCACCAAAACCATCGCAAGGTCTGAAAGACCGCCGGATACACAAATCAAACACGCTCTTAAATGCCAAGACATAAATCCCATCCTTCAATTTCTATACAAAAATTAACTTATATCCTAACCTCCAGAGAACTGTCCACTTACCTATCATCTTAAGCTCCGGAGGAGCGTCCACATACCAGCATAGTCCGCAGGGCTATGTTTACATCACCAAAACCATCGCAAGGTCTGAAAGACCGCCGGATACACTGCCTACACACAAAAACTTCCACACCATGCTTCACCTCTGTCCAATTCAGCTTTCTTTGCAGCCGCGTCTCGCATCTTGCCGCCGCCGCAGACGTCATTGGCCGTGCATCCCCTACAGCTACGGTCACCGTCAATGGAGCTAGCGCCTCACGGCAAGGAGACTATTTCCACAAAGAGGTCGCTGCAGATAATACTAGTGGCCCAGCCCGGAAATTGCTAGACGTAGCGGATGGAACCATCACGGAAACCGGCGCCATTCTCATCCCACCGGCCAGCCAGAGCCCACAGTATGATGCCGATGGGAACCTCAGCTCGGATGGTATCCACGAATTTTTTTGGGATGCAGAAAATCGACTCATCAAAATCGAAACCCTCGCCTCTGCCGTGACAGCAGGTCTGCCATATCGCCGCGTAGAGTGCGTCTATGATTCCGGGTGGAGACGGGTCGAGCGCCTACTCTTCGATCAACCAAGCGCCACCGCACCGGTGGAAGCTACCCGTTATCTATGGGCAGGCTGGCGTTGTCTCGCAGAGCTAAACGCCACAGATACAATCACCAAAACCTTTGTCTGGGGCCTGGATTCATCGCAAGCTCTTCATCTCGGAGATAGCAATGGCGCTCTTCTATGGCCGGAAGATCACACCATCAACGAAACCCAATTCTTCCACTACGATGGAAACGGCAACGTAGTAGGCCTCTCCAACGCTTCCGGCGAATTCACCGCAGAATATCTCTACAGTGCCTTCGGCGAGCTAATCGGCAAACACGGCACCTACGCAGATTCGAATGACTATCGTTTCTCGACAAAGCCATTTGAGGAAGTGGGAAGTCTATACTACTACGGCTACCGCTACTACAACCCCCAAACCGGCCGATGGCCGTCCAGGGATCCGATCGGAGAAAGAGGTGGGGTGAACCTGTATGGGTTTGTGGGAAATAACGCTATAAACGACACAGATTTCCTAGGCCTGGCTAGCATCAACGAGCAAATAGACAGAATTATTCATGGGATAAATGTTACTACTGAAAAATTGCAATCTTCGTTGGATGACTTGATTACTGATCCAAGGGAATTGAGGTCTGGTCCAGACGGTATTGGTCCTCAATCTCCAGGGGTTGCAAACGAAAATAGCTTTGACTGGCATCGACGTAGAAGAAGCGAACTTAGAGATTCAATCGCCAAAAATACTAAGATAATTGAAAGGCTAAAAAAATCTAAGTCTTATACAGGACATAGAAATGTTATTAAAAACATAGGTAAAAAAATCCCTGGCGTTGGTATTGCAGTTGGAGTTGGATTTTCCTTCTCAAAATACAATGAAGCGCTTGCCGAAGGTTATCCACCAGAGAAGGCCATGGAATTGGCAGCGATTGATGCTCTGGATCCGCTAGGAGGGGCTGCAGATGAGATTGTGGGTGAAATTACAAAACAAGAGTACACGGAATGTAAAGTTTGTTCGCCTGGAACGGGTTCTGTATTTTACAGAAGATTTTATAATATAATGAATCCTTACAGGCTATCCGATGCTGGTTACATAATATCGGATTGCTCAGAGGGATTTGATTTATATTTGGATGGCGAGCTTATCAACGAGAGGAATGGTTTTTAAAATCTTATGAGATTAGAAGCTAAAATTGTTGCAGAAGGATGGTTGGATTTATTTAGGTATGAAGTTGGGAGTTACGATTATAAAATCGGTTCATGGTCGTTTGATATTTTAATGTCTGTGGTTGATTTTGATGGCCAATACACTTGGGATATAATCTGTGAGGTGCTTAAAGCTGATAAAGGTGGGAGGTATCATGAGGCCTTGCGTGTTTACGTTTTCGAAGATTTCTTGATCAATTATGGCTCTTTAATGCGAGGCGAGATTGAAAGTAAGCTTAAGGAATCTGAGGATCTAAAAAATTTACTTAGAGGTTCGGAATCAGCCAAGACTCTAGATTTTTTTGGAGAGAGGAGTTAAAGTAAAGGCTCATTCGTAATTGGGGTCAGGGAAAGCGCCGGGATAAACCGGCTTGGAATAGAGAATGAACAATTTCTAATTGGGGTCAGTTTCCTCATAGTAACATTTTCTCATAATTAGGCTCAGGTTCCTTATAGTAACATTTTCTCTATTCTTTCTAGTTCCTCAACGCTGTTCTCATCATTCCGAAACTCACCCATCAAGCGGCTCAGTGCATTCGGATGTCCCATCTCGAGGCGTTCCACCAGCCACCCATTGCTGTCTTACGGGGTCAGGTTCCTCATAGTAACATTTTCTCTATTCTTTCTAGTTCCTCAACGCTGTTCTCATCATTTCGAAACTCACCCATCAAGCGGCTCAGTGCATTCGGATGTCCCATCTCGAGGCGTTCCACCAGCCACCCATTGCTGACACTCGTATGTTTACGTAGGAGGACTGCTGTTAAAACTTTCCGAAAGTCCCCTTTGCGCAGCTTCCTTAATGTTTCAAACTTCGAATCTAGATCCTGCGCTTCCAGACACTTCCTCAATAAAACCAATGCTTCAGCCCT
This sequence comes from uncultured Verrucomicrobiae bacterium, assembly GCA_963849375.1. Classification (GTDB taxonomy): domain Bacteria; phylum Verrucomicrobiota; class Verrucomicrobiia; order Verrucomicrobiales; family Akkermansiaceae; genus Luteolibacter. The sequence goes on from CAWKHB010000002.1 coordinate 121,015, forward strand.
ACTATGTGCTCGGGCCACTCGATCTCTTCCTAACTCCTTGCTTTTACCTTTTGAAACTAGCTCACGCAGCTTGTCCGCAAACGTCGGCTCTCCTAAATACCACCCACGTTTTAAAGATTTCATCGCCTCGCCATCAATTTCTCCTCCATCATTGGCCGCGCGCTTCTCTAGCCACTCCACGTAGGCCCGGCGCCCACGGCCGTCCTTCGCAAGTTCAAACGCCCCAAGCACCCGATCTAGAACCAACCAATTTGCTCCCTTCCCCCGCGCATAGTCTTGGAGACTGCTCCATTTGTAAGAAACCAACTTTCCCTGTTTACCACCCGCAACTTTCGAACGCGCCGGATTGAGATGAATATAATCGGCAACTATTCGGAAGTAATATGGACTCTCTACTTCCGCACTAACAGGCACTGACTTGTAACGACCTTGAAACACGTGCCCCCGACGCGCACGGCGCGAGTTCCAACCTTGACTAAATGTGCCGAGAAGATATTTCATTCCTGTCACCAGATTTGGCTCCGGGGTCTCAAGTAAGAGATGGAAATGGTTCTTCATTAGCACCCAAGCATGCACTCGCCACCCATGACTTCCGCACACTTGACTTAGCCGGAATAGAAACGACTTGGCATCTTCATCACTCTCAAAAATGGTCTTCCCACCATCACCACGCGCCATCACATGATACACTCCACCCGCATACTGATGTCGCATCATTCTAGGCATCCCCAGAGAATGCTCTCGAACACAGAGAACTCCAAGAGAAATGTAATTATGAGGAACCTGACCCCTTTGAGAGAAATGTAATTATGAGGAACCTGACCCCTTTGACCCGACCCCTTTGACCCGCATACTGATGTAAGAGAATCGGTGTGGAAAAGCTGGCAAGAAAACACCCTCTCAAGAATCGTTGCTGGGCCTGTATGGCCGCTCTTATGGCCTCTAACTTAAAGGCTTCCTCGAGTCATTTTTAGGGTAATCCCTTATTTAATTACCCTTTGTGGTGAAATAAACCTTGCCCTGCAGTCCTAAGTCCAAAAAAATTTTTATGACCGAAGACTATCACTCCCAGAGTAACCTTAACTCTCTACTTTTCAATCATTTAGAACAAAATTATGGAGCCTCAGAAACTCCTTATTCGTGTTCATCAATTAGCGATCTTGAGTTCGCTCGACTTGGTATCTTACGTTGCTTAAGCCACGCAAAAACTGGCCACGAGTTCCTTCAATATCACGCCGATCAAGGAGGCCAAAACATCGACCCGAGCCACTTCTTCAAAGCCCTCAAAAGCAAGCGTCGCTTAGGCAACATAAGTTCTCTTAATGGACTTTTGCGCACCACCATGACAAATCAATTGGCCGATCCTTTTGCGGCCTTCAAAGAGCTAAATAGCTACGATATCTATGCAGCAGATGGTCACTACCATCACGCCGCTGCCTTTGATCCGAAAACTAATGGCAAAAGTGCTGAGGCCACTGGTCATTTCTTTCGCCTTGATCTACGCAATCATCATTTGGGCCATCTTGATCTTGGAGTTCCAAACAGCGGCAAGAAACGCGCCCATGACATTACGGTCATAAGACGAGCGAGCACTGAACTCCTCCGCAACCAAGCTCCCAAGGGGCGAAAAATCCTCTACGCATGGGATAAGGCCTGTATTGATTATCATCTTTGGAGTAAGCTAAAGTATAATTCAGGAATCTATTTTATAACTCGTGAGAAATCCAATAGTGCAGCGATAACTTGCTCGCACAATTTGATAGATACCACAGATCTACGCAACGAAGGAATTACCGAAGAACGCTACGTAGGACCTAGTAATAGCGAGTTGATACGTCGCATCACATATATAGATCCACGAGATGGCAGTAAATATACATATATAACAAATGATATGAAACTTCCTGCCTACCAGCTTGTGATTATCTACAAGCACCGTTGGGATGTAGAAAAAGTGTTTCACAAGTTAAAGAGTAAGATGGAGGAAAGGAAATCATGGGCGAGTACCCAAACAGCGAAACGCCATCATGCCATCTTTGAATGCCTGACACATAACCTCTGCTTGCTTATGGAAGAAGAAATGAAGAGCCGAGGGCTAAGCGATGAAGTAGAGGAAAGAAAAAGCAAAGCACGAGAGAAAACCCGGAAAAACCGGGGAGGGAAACTGATGCAGCCAGCTAGTAGTTTCATAGGAAAAGCGATCCCTAGAGCAAGCCAGAGAACAGTTCGCTTCATTCGTTGGTTGCGAGCAGTCATCTATCAAAACATCCCGTTACACCAAGCAATAGATAAGCTAGCACGCGTCTGGCACCTGAAAATTACCTAAACTTTTCCACACCGATCATGTAAGAAGAAAGGGACAGACCTTCTGTGGTGTCCGTCAGGTTGAACGTTCTACCCGCCAAAGCTTTCAAGTAGATCAAAAGATTTTTGGGGAAGGCTAGGTGGGCTCATTTCAGTTCGGTTCGTTTTTGTATTTTCTGGCGACGATCAAGCGGTAGGCGGCGGGTGTAAAGACAGCTGCTAGAAAGGTCGCTCCCCCCACTCCGCCTGCGAGGACGACTGCGAGCGGCGGCCAGAACTGGCCTCCGACGATGATTAGCAGCGGGAGGAAACTGCCTATCGTGGTGAGCGTTGTGCTGATCAAGTGGCGCCCGGTTCCTGCGACAACACGGCGGATCGCATCGATGTCACCCCGCCGCGCATCTTTGTCCGCGTGAATGGCGGCGAGCACGACGATGTTGTCGTTGAAGGCAAGACCGACGAGTCCGATGCAGCCGAGGATGGTGTTAAAGCTAATGGGGAACTGGATGACCCAGGTGGCGAGCAGACCGTAGCCGACGGCAAGCGGAGCGATGGCGAGCAGGATCAGCGCCACGCGCAGGCTTCTAAACGAAAGCACGATGGTGGCAATGGTGAGAGTGACGATCACAGGTAGATAAAGAAGGAGATTCCCGACGGCGTCCGCCTGGTTTTCGGACTCGCCACCGAGGCTGAACCTGTAGCCGGGCGGCAACTTGAAATCCGATTCGTCGAGGGCCTTTTTGGTCGCGTTGGTAATGTCGATGGGCAGGCCACCGGTGCTGACGTAACCGAGGATGGTGTTGACCCGTTCGTTATTGCGACGTGTGATCGCGGAGGTTTCCGGCTCCAGATGAAACTTTCCGATGGCGCGCAGAGGGACGCGGCTGCCGTTTTTTCCCACCAGACGGAGATCGGAAATTTCCTCGATGGTATCGCGTTGTTCTGCCCCGATTCTGACGCGGATGGGAAGCTCCTCGACCGCCTCGATCAAGCTGCCGCCGGGGACGCCTTCGAGGAGGTTTTGGAGCTGGGTTGAAATTTCCGCTGGGGTCAAGCCTGCGGCCAGCGCGGCAGCTTCATCGGGCTTGAAAATGAACTTCGGGTCCCCGCGAGCGAGGGTGACTTCCGTATGAATGACTTTTGGTTGCCCGGCAAGCTGCAGCCGGGCTTCGTCGCCGAGACGCTGAAGTTCGGAAATACCCGGACCGCTGATACGCATCTCGATATCCGCCGTGGATGGGGGGCCTTGTGCGAACTTCCGCACAAGGATCCGGGCTTGCGGGAAATTCGTGTCGAGCTTTGCCTGAAGCTCGGGGACGAGACGGGTAGTGGCTTCGAAGTCTTTCACTTTCAAAACAGCCATCGCGTATTCCGGGCTGTTATCCTTGTTCTCGATAATGTTGTAATAGACTGGCGGGAAAACGGCTCCTGCGAGCCAGTGAACCTGCTCGACGGCCTCGTCTTTGCGGAGAATTTCCTCGATCTCACGGGTGACTTTTACCGTTTCTTGGATGGAGGTGGTGGCAGCCATTTCCACCTCGATGGTGAACATGTCCCTATCGGTGCGCGGGAAAAATTGGCTGCCCAAGGTTGGAGCCAGCGCAAGCCCGATGGCGGGGATAGAAACTCCCATCAGGATACCGATCAACGGATGACGAACTGCCAGCCCAATGATTTTTTGCATTGGGCCGGTGAACCACCGGGCCTCCACCCCTTCACGAACCCAGGCCGGGAGACGGTATTTTTTCCCCTCCTCAGGCGGGGCGGAAAAGATAGCGGCGAGCGCCGCGATGACCGTGATGGATAAAATAAACGAGAGGCTAACCGCGACGATCACACTTCCACCGATCGACCCGACAAAATCCCCCGCTCCGCCAGGTAGCAGGAGGATGGGGACGAAGGCGAAAACGGTCGTGAGGGTGGAGCTGAGGAGAGGGATGGCAAGATGCCGGAGGGCGGCGACAAGTGCTTCCCGGCGCGAGAGGCCTTGCGCTAGCTTGATTCGGATTTCATCGGTGACGACGATGGCGGTATCAATTAGCAGGCCGAGCGCGATGATCATGCCGAAAATGGACATCTGATGGAGCTTCCCGCCCTGCACGGATAGGACGAAAAGAGTAGCGGCTGCGGTGAGGGGGAGCGCGGCACTGACGATGAGCGAGCGCCGCCAACCCATGGTAACCAGGATGACAACCATGACAACGGCCGCGCCGAGAACGAGATTCCACGCCAGCTCACCGAGGCGCTCGGTGGTGTAGTCGTTCTGGCGAAAGACGGTTTCAGCGGTGATTTTTCCACCCATCGCTTTTCGGAAATCCTCCAGAGTTTCCTGCGCATTTTTATCCCAGAGATCCACTCGTTCCGCCTCGGCCATCCTAGCGGCGACAAAGACCGCCCGCTGGCCGTTCGTGTAGCCCAACTGATCGGGCGGCATACGCCAACTTCGCTCCACGCTCGCGACATCAGCCACCCGTACGGTGCGAGTGTTCATCCCCTGTTTGACGATGATGTTGCGGACTCGATCGAGGTCTTCGATTTCCCCGTCCACTTCTAGGAGGAGCGTCGTGGTATCGCTACGGAGCTGGCCTGCGGGGAGTTTCACATCCGATTGCGAAAGGGCCGCAGCCACTCCGGCCGCAGTCAATCCCTGCTGAGCGAGAGCTGCCTGATCGATGGTCACCAGCACTTCCTCGCGGGGCTGCCCGTAAATGCGGACGAGCTCCGTGCCAGTGATATTTCGAAGCTGGTCGGCAAGTTCATTGGCTCGCCGCGAGAGGATGCCTAGGCTTTCCTCCGCGCCCTCGGCATGAGTCCAGCGCAGCGCGGTGATCATCGTATAGGCGACTGCATTTCGCTGATCGTCGAGAAACGGAGAGCTGATCTGTGAGGAAAAATCTGCGGATGCCTGCCGGAGCTTGTCGCGGATTTCTGAGGAAATCGAGGCCGTATCCTCCTTGGTCACCGCATCTTTCAGCTCGATGGAAATAAGGGAAAAGCCTGCTCGCGAGGTGCTGTCGATATTCTTGATCTGGTCGATCTCGTTGAGGCTTTCCTCGAGTTTTTTCGTGACCAATGCTTCCACCTGCTCCGCAGATGCACCGGGGAAACGAGTGAGAACAATGGGCGCGCGGTTGGTGATAATTGGATCCTCCTGCCGGGGTAATCCTTTGATCGCGGATAGCCCAGCGACGAGGGTCACGATGATGGTGAGAACCAAGAGGTAGCGGTTTTCGAAAAACAGCGCGATGGCCGCGGAGCCGGATTCCGTGGGTGGCTTACTCATTTTCCGGAGGTCTGAGGGGTTCAAGCGTTTCCACGATGCGGATGTATTGGCCAGCGCTGACTTTCTGCAAACCAGAGGCGACGATGCGGTCGCCCTCCCGTATCCCACCACGAGCTACTACGGAGCTAGTATATGAATGAATGATCTCCAGATCGGCGCGCCTAAGCTGCTCGGCGTTCTCGGAAAGCTTGGGCGCGGGCTCGGCAACAAAGCATGCCCAAAGTCCGCGGGAGCTTTCGGTAAGGGCGCTGCGTGGCACCAGAAAGCCAGTTTCAGTCACTGTCTTTGTATAAATGACGTCAAGGAGATCGCCCGGCTTAAGATCGTTCTCATCCCCTGCTAGCGTGAGGATCACATCCGTTGTGCGCGTTGAAGAATCGCGTTGTGGAAGGATACGGGCGATGGGGAGCTTGAAGCGCTCACCATCGGCTCGTTTGACAGTGAGTTCAGTGCCTACTTCAACAGCTTCTCCGTTGCTCAGATTCATCGCTACGCGCACTTCCAAACTCCCCGTTTCCAGGAGGTTGAAGGCAGGTTGGCTGGGTGATACGACGGCGCCCTCGTCAATGAAACGTTTTGAAATGGTTCCTGAGAAAGGTGCGCGTAATTCGCTTTTTCTCAGATCCACATCAATGGCTGCCAGCTGAGAGTCGATCTGCTCTACGACCGCTACGGCACTCTCGAAAGCCTGCTTCGTGCGCTGAAGCTGCTGACCTGTCGCGGCGTCCAGTTTGATGAGTTTCGCATCTCGTTCGTATTCCGATTCCGCAAGCTCACTCGCGGCCTCCGCCTGAATGCGAGAGGCTACAACCTGCTCTCGCTGCGCTTTAAGCCTCTCCGTATCAACGAGCGCGAGAACGTCTCCCACTTTCACTCTTTCACCCTCATCAAGGGATACCGAAACCACCGTGCCGGGGACTTCGAAAGCTAGTTGGGCGGTGCGAGCGGCCTCGACCAATCCAGTGAATTTCTCCTCCACTGGGAATTCTGTGAGCGAGCGGATCCCAATGACGGCCATGGGAGCTAGTTCGATCTTGGTGGCCTCTTCATCGTTGTCTGCGCTGCACCCGGCCAAAAGGCAGCAGACCATACACAAGTTTCGTTTCATATAAATAGATTGTGGATTATTTCCCGGCCCAACCACCGCCTAAAGCGCGGCCAAGCTGGATGAGAGAGATGGCGGTTTTTCCCTGCGCAGCGGCAAGTTGGACTTCGGTCGAAATGAGCGCTTCCTCAGCGTCCAGCAGGCGCTCAAGGGGAAGCGATTCCGCATCGTATTGAATCTTCGAAATTTCGTAAGCGCTGGCAGCAGACTTCACCGCCGCTTGCCATCCTCGCGTTTCCGCTAAGGACTGCTGAAAAGTGATGGAGGCCCGCTCCACTTCCTTGATCGCGTTGTTGATGCTCTGTTCGTAGCTTGCGAGCTGCGCCTGCACTCCAGCCTCCGCCGCGCTAATTTCTCCGCGCAGCCGACCGCCTTGGAAGATCGGAAGACTGAAGGACGGTCCTACTGCGAAGTTCGTAGATGACTTCTGAAAAAGATCTCCTGTGGAAATCGATTCCGTGCCCAAGGAACCAATCAGCGAAAACCGTGGGTAAAGGCTCGCCGTGGCAACGTTTTTCCGGGCGGTCGCCCGTGCTAGGCGGCGCTCGGCGGCGCGGATATCGGGGCGCGTTTTCAGTAGATCGGAAGGCACTCCGGTTCCTATCATACGCTCCGGGCTGGGCATTCCGCCAGCACCCGTAACCAAGGCTTTGATCTCGCCACTTGAACGATTGGAAAGAGCAGCCATCGCCGTGATCTCCGCTTCACCGGTGGCGATCAGGGCCGGGAGCTGCGCCTTGAGGATGTCCACGGCGTTCTGGCTTCTCGCCACATCCAGCCCGCTGGCCGAGCCATTTTCCTTCCTGTCGCGAGAAAGTTTTGCAGTCCGCTCCCGGAGAACCAGGTTCGTTTCGATTTCGCGTCTCCGTGCCTCCACCACGCGGTAGCGGACGTAGCTCTGCCCAATCTCAGATTGCAGGGAAAGGCGGAGATCCTCGTAATCCCATGCCGCAGCCTCCGCGCCCGCGCCCGCCTCCTCAATCAGGCGGCGGCTCCGCCCGAAGAGATCGATTTCCCAGCCAGAGCTCAGATTCGATTGATAGAGAGTTTCATAGATCCCCGCAAATCCTCCTCCGCCACCCGGTATGGAAATTCCAACCGGGTTTAGGGAGTCCTCACTCTGCCGCAGCCTTCGGAGAGATCCGTCTAGGCCGAGTGTCGGTTTCAGCGTAGCGCCCGCGATCCGTTTCTGAGCATCCGCCTGATTGATCCGCGCCGCCGCAGCTGTGAGATCCAGATTACCGGAGGCGACGTATCTAACAAGACGGGTCATTGTGGGATCCCCGAAGGCCCGCCACCAGGTGGCATTGAGGCGGGTGCGTTCCTGCGCCTTGGTCTGGCTATAGTAAGTCCCTTCTACAGCAATTTCGGGCTGGCTGTAATCCGGCGTGACCGAGCAAGCGGTCAGCAAAAATATGAGTAGCATCGAAGATTTCATCGTAGGGCTTCAAATTCGCTAGAGAATAATTCGGTCTCGATTTTCTCCCGACTTTTCTCGTAGTCGAAAGAGTGGCTAGAAGGCTTCCATCCGGCTCCATCGAGAAAGCGGTGGTAGTTGTCATAGAGATTTCCGAGAATTTCGTCGTCGGTCTGGTCTCGGAGAATCGTATTGTCGCTCAGTAGGTGTGCGCCTTTCGAGAGGCTGACGATTCCCCAAATCACCTGACGTGGACCGGGAGACCATTCTTCGAAATTGCCGCCAGCCTTCGCGCTTTCCGCCAGATCGAAGGCGAGCTCAAGTGCCACTCCAGAGAGCCGGAAAAACTCGCCTTGCCGAGCTTCCGAACATTTCTCCCAGATTGATTCCGTCCTCACAAGCTGCCCGATGGGGAAAGCGTGTGGGTGCTGGTGGGCCAAGAGAAAATCGCCAATTCCGAATGCAAACATCTTTTCCCGTGGGTTTCCCCTGAATCCTGAGGCGCGAACGAAATATTCCACCCGGATACCCATGTGATAGTTCGCCACGGCTAACACGAGATCCTCTTTGCTTGAAAAATGCTGGTAGAGAGTACCTTTCGAGTATTCCAATCCGCGCGCTAATTCATCGAGATTCAGGCTCAAGTAACCGCCTTTTGCTAAAAGCCTGTCGGCCGCAGCAATGATTTTCATCTCACGCTCAGCGAACTCTCGTTTTTTCCGTTCTTCAATTCCCATCCGCAGGGTTTTCGCCCTAGGAGAACTCCAAGTCAATAAATAATTCTAAGTTCTGAAACCGAACTCAACCACCATTGGAAGGTCTGAATTTCTCATGCAACGGAAACAAGCGACCCGGCATTACAGAGAAATCCCGCCCCGGGCAAATGGTTCATCACGCGACAGGATATAGGAAGTTAGACCCTACGAAAATTATTCAGGATCGGGCCTCAGTTTGCTCAATTTCCACGCCTCCTTGGGGTCCGGCGAATCCCGGCGCGATTAGGCCGCCTGCCAGCGTTTTGCGATTTCCTCAAGGCTGGCGGAATCCTGCGGGATGTCGTCCCTGCCGAAATGGTGGCTCTCTAACAGATCAATTTCCTTTCGTATCGATTCGCGCACGCTTTCCGGTAGGCTCTCGCGATCACTGAGCCGCCGCAGGTAGCCGATGACGCTGACCGCGCTGATCTGGGTGGGCAGGGGAAGCAGATCTGGGCCATCGTCCTCTGGTGCTTTCCTGTATTTCCTGAAAGCGAATCCCCCCGCTCCAAGGGCAACGATGACAACAATCCCACCCGCGATCCACGGCATGGAGCGCCGGGTTTCACCACCCAGCGCGACCTCCGGGCCGACTGGGACAAGATCCACGTCGACGTAGCGCTGCCGAGTGATTCCATCCTCTTCCGCGACCTGCGGTTTCACGGCGGGGAAATGGAATGATGCGGGCAGATAGCCGCCGGCGGGTTTCAGTTCAATCCGCCACTCATGTTCGGAAATTGGCGCGAGATCCTCGGATGCGGCGTCCAGCTCCACCACACGCAGCGCGCGATCTTCGATGGCTCCGGTTTCAAAATCACCAGCTTTCAGATCCAACAACTCGTCCAGCGGCGGAACAAGGCCAAGTGCAGTTGCTTTGACTTCGCAGAAACAGGCTGCCGTTTTCCTTTTCATTCCGCTCGTCGAGAGTCTGGGTGACGCGGAGGTCGCGGTATGGGCGCGGGGTTGCGTTAGCGGTATCGATGAGGACTTCCCCTGAGCTGACGGGCAGCACCACATAGCCGGAGGTGTCGGTGAAATCGAGATCGATGCGCAGGGGCGGCACCTTGTCCACTTGCGGGCCTTTTGGTTTCAGCAGGAAATAGGCATACGGGGTGACGCGCCAGCCGTACTCGGGATCGGTGAGGGACTCGACCTTGTCGGAATGATAGGTGAGGGAAACAACCTCAAAATGTTCCTCTAGCACCGCGCGGGCCGCTTTCTCGAACTTGTCCCGGTAGTCCTCCGGCGGGCGACCGTAATTAAATCCGTAGGGCGAGGCGGTCTGATTCTGGAGGTATTTCTGAAATCCCCCGGACTCACGCTCAATTTCCCGGGTATGGCGGATGTTCACCCGCAGGCCGAAGGGAGATTCGGAACCGACGCTGGCCGAGCCATCCACCGAGGCATCAAGCTGGATTTCAGTGACCAGATCGCGGTAGTAGGCGAGCACTTCGCTGGCATCCGTGAGAGCCTCTTGATCCCCGGCGACGGCCTCGGAAGCCTCCAGAAAGCGTAATTTTAAATCCGGCGGGACGTTCGCGAGGCGGGTATTGAGCGTGGTTGCGAAAACCTTGAGATGGCGCTCTTTACTTTCCCCTGGCAGGGCTTCGAGCGCGGCTTTAATTTTTTCATACTCTTCAGGCGTGGCGACGTGATGGCTTTTCAGAGCCTCCAGTGTGGGTGATCCAAGTGCTCCGTAAAACCAGGTTTCGAATACGGAAGTGGTCTCCTTGGTGGAGTCCTCCAGCGGCAGGGTCGCGGCGTATGCGTTAGCGGCGGCGGCCAGGTTGTCTAGGGAATCTCGCTTGATGGCAGAATGCTCGTGATCGGAGGCGATGCTGCTCTGGTAGTTGCTTTCCTCGAAACGGAGCGCGGCGAGCTGGGTGTCGAGCCGCCATGCGTTTTCAGGTTTTTTCAGTAGCGCCCGTTCGAGGATCCCGCTGGCAGCGGAGTAGCCATGGAGGATCTGCTCCTGCAGCTCCTTGTCCTTGCGGTTGGTCTTGTAGGCCTGCTGGATTTTCGGATTCGGCCAGAGGCCAGCGAGGTTCTGGCGCATCCGCCCGACGAGGGTGGCGAGGGTTGCGGAATCGAGGGCATCGGTGGTGCCGAAGACCGATTCTATGGCTTCCACCCGCCAGACTTCCGCCTTGCTGTGGCAGGAAATGAAGGCGTCCGCAAGCTCCTCGTGAAACGATTCATCGAGATCCAGTGCTTGGATACCTTCTACGAGAGAGGCCAGCTCGACAAGGTTCCGCTCCTGTTTCGAGCGGGTGAGCGGGATGGTTCCGGACTGCTGATTGTATCCGTAAAAATAGAAATAACGGGACCGGCTGTCCTCCTTCTCGTTGGGGTTGTGATTCTCAGCCCACACCCGGATCATTTCGCGAACCAGAGATTTGGCCTTTTCCTTGTCAACGGTTGCTAGGGTTTTCACGAGCGGCAGGGCCTTGTTCTCGTCCTTCACTTTCAGGAGCAGACGTGCGGAGGCGAGCAGGGTTTCGTTGCGGGTAGAGACTTCGATGATCGTCCAGCCAGCGTCCGTCTGGCTTGCATTCGAGGATTTCCCCGGCACCGATGGGACGGGCGTCGTTTCCGCGATACTGGGTTTCCGGACGACCGAAAAACCTATTTCCAAAGGGATCATACTGCGCTTGTGTCCGGCGGGAGGTGCTCTGATCGCGCCGCCGGGTGACCTCCGCCTCGTGGTTCCATTGGCAGGCGAAAAGCGTGAAAATTTCCGCCCAAGCGGCGGGATCCACTTTCTCGGAAGACAGAATCGCGTTCACGGCGGCGGCCTGGAGTTTGAGTTGCTCAAGGCGTATCGTCTCGCTGCGGTTCTCGCGGCTCTGGGCGGTCAGGGTTCCTAGGGAAGCGAGCAACTCCAGCCCGTCACCTTCGGAGTTTTTGAAAGTCTTTTCCAACCACTGGCTACCGGTGTCATCGTCAAGCTCGGGGATGAGGATGAGCGCGCGGGACAGGGCTTCCGCGCGTGCTTCGGCGGGGGCCTTGGTGTCTGTTAGAAACATCGTGGAAAGCTCCCAAGCGAGTGGCAACGCATCCTTTCCAGCGGCGGTTTTGTCGGTATTGGAAAGCATCACTCGGTGGCGGGCGATCAGGTTCAGGGCGGAGTAATCGTTGTTCTTCCGTGCCTCCGCGAGATCCGGCAAGTAGGGAGCCGTTTCCTTGACCAAGCCGGCGTCTAGCAAAAACAAGGCCGCGCGTTCACGGTCTTTCTTCGCCTCTCCCCCGAAGTGCGGGATGCCCTTTTCGAGTGTTTGGAAAAAATTGGCGGGCGGGCGTGGATCGGTAGCCAACAGCTTTGCGAAGGTCTTGATCAGATCTTTGTCGGGAGCGGCGGGGGCGGCGCCCATCAGCCCTAACAGATCCGCAGGAGGCAGGAACTGTCCTTGCGAATGCGGTTTTGCGCCTTGTGCCGCGAGTTCGGGTGACGGACTCACCTGCGCGGGGCTGGCGAGTCTCGACCACCAGTTGGTAGGCTTCTACGGAATCGTCTTCGGGTGTTGGTTTTGGAAGGCAATCCCGAACCTTGTCCCATCTTCCGAGCACGACATCCCTGAGGAAAACCTCTGCATCCTGCTTCAGTTTCTCGCTCACTTGGGCGGGTGTCGGCTTCTCAACTGGCTTGGCGGCGGGTTGCTCTTCCTTGGGCTCTTCCATGCGCGCTTCATGCGCGCTTCCTCCTCCAGCCGTGTCGCTAGGATACCTGCCGTGCTACGGTCGAATTTCAGTTCTTTCAAGATGGCCAGTTTCTGTTTCCCGGCAGGGATCTCCGGCTTCTTCGTGCTTTGCTTGATGAGCTTGCGGAGCACATCGAAATCGATGTTTTCCGGAAGGGTGCCGGCTCTCTGGGCAAGGGCAGGGAGAGCGAGGGCGGCAAATGCGGCGAGGATGGGAAGCGATTTCATTGTTTGGATGATGGAGTGTGCGATTTCAGGAGCCTTCGCCATCGACGGGTGGGCCGGATGAGGCGCCGCGGCTGTCCTTGGGTTTGCTCTTGGGTTTTTCTCGGCTTCGTCCCAGCGCATCTGCCGGAGCGGCAGCCGCTGCATTGTTTCGGAATGGCTTTTCCGTAGAGTTCGGAAGGATCCATGCGGGCGAGGCGTATGGTGGACTCAAGATCATCGGCATGTTTTTTCGCCGCCGCCGTATCGCCCGCGGCGGTGGAGCGCTGGACGAGGAGTTTGTTCCTGCCGTGCAGCATCGATCTCTGGTGCCCATTCGGTCTCGGGGAGGCCTTCCAGTTTCATCAGATAGGTCATGTAGAAACGCGAGGCCGCGAGGGCTGCAATGGCCTCGTCCTTCAAGGCGGGATCGGCTGCGGGGTCTTCGGAAAGCTCGCTGGTGAGTGCGGAGTTCTCGCGCGGGCTTGCGGAAGCTGGGAATTTTCCATCCGGGCTTTCGCAAGCTCTAGGCGGATTCGGCGGGCTTCGGGGATGCGGTCCTTGGGTAGCTCGGCAAGCGTTTCCTCGTAGGCGGCGATGGTGGCTTCCCAGTCTTCCGCATCGGCATGGGACTTCGCGTTTGCCAGTGATACGGCGGTGGCATCAAGGGTCATCTTTTCCCGACCCGGCCGTAATGATATAGGCGAGTAGGCCGAGGGGAATCAGATACTAGAGTGTGAGGATGAGTATTTTCATGGCTTTGAGATTCGTGGAAGGATGGCGATTTTCTCGGAGATGGGAAGCAATCAGTTTCTCGGGATCGGCCTTGATTTAAGGAGGCGATCTGGGCCTGCATTCCAGGGGAGCCGCCGAAGTGAAGCAGGACTGGCAAGGCTGCGAGCAGGGATGCGCCGAGGACGGTCAGGAAAATCGCGGGTTCCCTTTGTCCGGGCAAGCGGGCTTTGCTATCGACCGCCAGGGTGCCGAGTCGCTCGAGCATGGCACTCGGGACGAGCTTGCTATTTCCGTCATGATATTCACCGCCGAGCCGGGTGGCGATCTGTCTCAGGGCGGCGGCGTCCTGTCGCGAGTGGTGGCCATCGATGAAAGTGCCTTCCAGTGGATCCCCAACTCCGGCGATAAGAACACCACCTACGGACGGAGGCAACTTGGGCATGCCCGTCGCGGGGACAGAATCGCCATCGCTGATCAGGACGAGAGTGGCGGTGCCGGGAGGCCATGCGGCGGCGATGCGGGTGGCTTCCGTGATGCCGTCGAGGAGCTTGGTCTTGCCGGAGGGAAAGCTTGATGCATCGGCAGATCGTTCATGACATTATGAAGAATTTCGAGGTCCCGGGTTTCCTCGACGACGGTTTTTGCTCCATTGTAAACGGCGACGACGGTGGTGTGCAGCTTGTCGTGGGCGGTGCGGGCGAGGATGGATTCCAGGATCGCGCGGGCACGTGCCATGCGGCTTTCCTTGCCACCGGGGCCGGCATCTTGGAGGCGCATGCTGGGGGAGACATCGAGAACCAGCAGCAGGTGCTGCCTTTCTTTTGGCTCCACTTCTTTGACGATGGAGCGATGGGTGGCTGGCGGCAGGAAAAATAAACTCGCAAGTCCCCACACGAGAGCGGTCAGGGCGAGGATGCGGACCAGCGGTGCTGATCCGCTCGCGATGGCGGCTTTTTTCCGGGGCCCGAAAGCCAGCGCGGCGACACTTCGCACCCGCCCGAGATGCAACCACTCGGCTCCCGTAGCGAGCACGAGCGCGGCGATGGCTAGGAGCAGCGGGCGGGGTTACTCATGGCGTGTGGCGGAGTCCGAAAAGGGTTAGCAAATACAACGCGCCGATTCCCAATCCAGCCAGCGATAAGGGTTGGTAAAAATCGATGGGGTCAGGCATGACACGTTTCAGCGGCGCCTTCTGCATTTCATCGATACGGGCGAAAATCGATTTCAAGGCAGCCGGATCTCCTGCGGAAAAAACCTCCCCACCGGTGATGGAAGCGATCACGCCGACGGTATCTGGCATACCTCCCTCGGCCACGTGAATCGCATAGACCTTGATCCCGTTCGCCTTGAGGCCGTTAGCGATTTCTACATCCTGACCGTTCTCGAGATCGAAGCTTTCGCCATCGGTGAAGAGGACGATCATCCTGTCCCCGGTGTCACCGGCCAGCATGGTTTTTTCCGCTGCTTTGAGCGCCATTCCTATGCATCGTCCCGCCGAACCAGGGCGGAAGCATTTCCGGCCTGAGAAACGGCGGTGCGCATTTGAAGGCGGAGACGTCATTGGTCAGCGGCACCCAGTTGAGCACGCTGCTGCCGAACACCGTCAGCCCAAAGGCATCGCCTTTGCGGAAGGAAATGGAATCGTTTACCGCCTCCATCGCCGCGTCATAACGGCTCCCTGATCCGAAGGAAGCCGTCATTGATCCGGATACATCTAGGCAGAAAAGAATATTGGTCATTTCTCGTTCGCTGCGCGGTTGCTCGAGCGGCGTGGACCCGCTAGGATGAAAGATGGCGGCGGCGAGTAAAAGCAGTGGCAGTAGATCGGCGGCCCTGAGGAAAAGATCTAACAGACGTGCGCGTCGCAATGGCTGATGATCGAAAGGGAGGGGGTTTCTCCGCCGGCCGCGTGACCATAGGAAGACCGCCAGCCCGAGGGGAACGGCGAGAAAAACAATCAGCCATGGATGAGCGAAGTTCATTGGTAGGGAGCCAGAAGTTCTGCGATTTGCAGCTCGGAAGTGAGGGGATTTCTCGCGTGTAGCCAGCCTTCGAGAGCGAGAATAAGAGGTGCGGCTTCGGATCGGAACGCAGTGCTACCATCGCTTCCGCTGGGAAAGTGCGGCGATCTCCGGGCGCTGCCCACGCCAATGCGCGATGACGCAGTGGCTTCAGTTTCGCCCTGTCTGTGGACGGGAGTTTTCCTTCCGCCGCGTGAAGGACGAGCGGGCGGAGGCGCTCAGAAAGAGTTGGCGGGGTGATTTTATCCTCACCGCTATCGGCTTGCTTTTTCTTCCGCCAGAAAAGGATGGCAAGCAGTCCAGCCAGCCAGATGGCGCCGAGTATGGTCATCGTCCGCCGGTATCCGCCGAGTTCGGGCAAAATTCCGCGGTCTGTCTCATGGAGCTTGGGAATTCCGGGGGGAAGTCGGCGGTGATTTTCAAAGGAATGGGGGGAATGGATGTTCCTTCCGGGGCTTCGAGATATTCCACGAGATCGTAGCTGCCGGGATCGAGCCCGTGGATCTCTGAAGTCATAGCGGCTGCCGTTTTCCGCGGGTTTGACCTCCATGATCCTGACGGAGAGCGATGGCTCGCTGTCCCGCCGTGGCTTTGCTCGCACTTCACCACCGGGAATATAAATTTCAGTGATCACCAGTGGCAGGCCAACGCGTTGGGAGGGCGTCTCCGCCATCAATGCCGAGGAGCCTAACAGAAGGATGATGGAAAGCCGGAGTGTCATTGGCTGTTGCGGCGGGAGGCTCCGCCACGGGCGCGGAGGAAGTGCCGCAAACTGCCGAGAAAGGGCGTGCCGGGACGAATGACGAAATGATCGAGCGAGGCTTTTTTGAAAGCGTCTGTGAGATTTGTCGTGGTGGATAGCATTCGCTTTCCGTGGGTTAGGATTTCCCTGCCGGACTCCACTTCACGCGCCCGGGAAAAGTCCCGCTCCGGTGAGGTTGTCTTCTGCGGATCACGGAAAACAAGGCAGATGCAATCGTGCCGTGCGCCAACCAGTTTCAAGGCGGCAAGGGCATCGGGATCATGGAAATCGCTGAGCACGATGAGCATGGAGCGCTGGGTCAGTGACGGCTCTAACGAGATCAGGCGGCGGCCCAGCGTAGTCGGCTCATCAAAACGATAGGTGCGGGGAGCGCGTGAAGCCACTGCAGCAGCACGTCTTTCGAAAGGCTAGGTTTTACTACAATATCCCGGCCACCCGCGCCAAGCAAACCGACAGGACTCACCGGTTCAGACATGCCAGCGCGATGCCTCCGGCCACTTGCAATGCGAGGCCGTATTTCCCCGGAGGAGGCGAGGCGAGCGCCATGGAGGCGGAGGTGTCCACCACCAGCCAGACCGGCATCTGCTTGGGCGTTTCGAACTGTTTGACATGAGTTCTCCCCGTCCGTGCGGTTACCTGCTAGTTGATGGATTTCACCGGATCTCCCGGCTCGTAGCGGCGGGACTGGACGTATTCGATGCCTTGGCCGAGGAAAGGGCTGCGATCCGTGCCATAGCTAAGGCTCTCCGCCAGCCGTTTCACCGCGAGGAGAAACTGCCTGCTGTCGAGAGGCTCGCAGTGATGGAGGGTGTCTTCCATTTCAGGAAACGGAGGCTTCAAGAATTTCACGGAGGACGCCGTCGGCGGATTTGCCCTCGGCAAGCGCTTCATAGCTCAGGCGGATGCGGTGGAGCATCACGTCCTCCGCCAAGGCAAAAGATCTTCTGGCACCACGTAATCTCGACCATGGAGCAGTGCCCTAGCCCGCGAGGATTTGAGTAGGGAAGGACCAGCGCGCGGCGAGCAGCCAAGCTCAAGATCCGCGTGCTTCCGGGTGCGCTCCACGACATCGACCACTGTTTCAGGAAAACATCGCTGACGTGGATGTGGTTCGCCGCTTCCATCGCCGCGACAAGATCCGCCTCCGTGCCGATGGCCTCGCCTTGAATTAGGTCAAACTCCGTTTTTGCGACCGCTCCCGTGCCTTCCCGTTTTACGCCGAGCTTGAGGTTTCGTCTCAGGATTTCCTCCTCCTCCGTAGGTGTCGGATAGCCCAGCCGGTGGCACACAGCATGAAGCGGTCAAGCTGCGCTTCCGGAAGCTCGAAGGTGCCGCTCTGCTCGATGGGATTCTGCGTGGCGATCACGAGAAACGGCGTGGGTAGAGGATGTGATTCGTTTCCAATCGTCACTTTCCGCTCCTGCATCGCCTCCAGCAACGCGCCTTGGACTTTGGGTGCCGCGCGGTTGATCTCATCCGCTAGCAGGAGGTTGGTAAACGCCGGCCCCCGGTGGGTGCGGAAGCCGCCTGTCCGTTCGTCTAGAATTTCGGAGCCGATGATATCGGACGGCAGGAGATCGATGGTGAACTGTATCCTCCGGAAATTCAGATGCATCGCTTGGGGGCGAGCGTGTTGACTAGCAAGGTCTTCGCCAGCCCGGGCATGCCCTCCAGCAGCAGATGGCCGCTGGTCAGCAGTGCGATTAGCATTCGCTCCACCACCACGTCCTGCCCGACGACGATGGTTGCCACCCGCTCACGGATCGCCTGGAGATAATCGGTCGTTGCGGAAACGGGAGGGTTAACATGGCTCATATATAAATCTGTAGACAGTGTATGACCCATACAAACTGTCACAAGCCCGCAGCCTTGTCTGTAAAATCCGGCACCGTATCGTCTTTCCGTAGGTCTTCCAGCAGCTTGTCGGTTAGTTCTTCTTCGTAAACTGCCATGCCCCGCTCTTGCATTTCACGCGAGAGCTCCGCAGCCCATTCCGGATGGAACGGCAGCCCTTTCAGCTTGCTGCTTTGCTTTCCTGAGAGGTAGTCGAGAACGTCCATTCGCCAGAGCGTCGTCCGGCCTTTTTTGTAAATCTGATCGACGATACGCAGTCCGGCCCAGTCGAATCCGCGCGCAGATGGATCGTGATACCGGCGGTCGCCAAGAGATCCAGCATCGTCCGCGCGGTGGAGGCGGGCATTCCGTTGAGGCAGATCAGCGGGCGGGAATTTACTTCCAAGCGGTTCGCCGCCTCGCTGACGATGGCTGGATTCTCGCAGACAAAAACCTCCTTCATTTTTTCGCAGGGGCGCACTTGGGATTCTGCCGCCATGGGAGGAAATACGGTTCGCCACGATCCGCGTGCCAGTTGATCCACTCCGTTTCAGCTGCTGTCCGCAGATTGAGGCACAGGAGGGGGGCGCTGAGTATCGTCGATCAGACGGCGAGTTTGGCCCATGCCTCGCGGCGCGCCCGCGCATCCAGCGTCGTGTACCTGAGTGCCCGTAAACAGATTCCGGCAAGCGGCGAGTTCCTGTCTAGGGCATGGCTGTCACCGGTGATATCCGCCGCTAGTTTGGCCAGATGCACGGTCTGCTCCGGATCGCGGGCTAGGATTTCGGCGGCTTGTTGGAGCAGGGAACCGGGATCGCCGGGAATCCGTTTCACAAAAGCCCAGAGTTCTTCCGGCCATGAAAAAGCAGTCCAATCGTCCCGAAGCTTCGCCCATACTCGTGCCGTATTTTCTCTTTCCTCACGCCGGTTCACCAGCGGGCCACGAAGGATTTCCAGATAAATCGTCCTCTGTGCGCCTGGAAGATTCTCCAACGGCAGGCGGGAGTTCTCATTCCCGCAGAACTTGGCCGCCCGAGCAGATCGTCCAGCGCACTG
>CAWKHB010000003.1:0-144279 GCA_963849375.1 uncultured Verrucomicrobiae bacterium
TGGTCGCGGACCGAAGGGGGAGGAAATGGACTGGTTTGCTGCCGATGACACCGGTAATTTTGCTGCCATTCCGAGTGAGAACTTCGACGCGCTGGCCGAGCATAACTTGGTTCCACCAGCCGCCGATCGTGACGAACTGGATAAAACCGTCTAGGGTGATATTTTGGACCATGAAGCCGACTTCGTCCATGTGACCTGCGATGAGGACGCGTGGTCCCTCGTTACGAAGGGCGCAGACAACGGAGCCAGTGCGATCTGTGGCCAAGGGACCGATTTCTGAAAGTTCATCGGAGAAAATCGCCCGGACCTCGTCCTCATGGCCGGATACGGAGTGGGCTTCGGTTAATTTTTGAAGCAAAGATAGTGCTTTGGCGCGCATGGTGCGGAAGTTTGCTCAGGGCAGTAGGTTGCGCCAAGCTATCAGTTGCTTTTTGGCGATTTTCTTTGCAAGTTGTGCATATGCACTTCCGCATTTTATTTCTGCTTTGGCTTACCTGTCTTGGCTTGGGTGCTTTTGAGCTCCCTGCGAATTCAAGCCAATGCGTTGTGGGGATTTCAAAAAATTGGGACTCATCTTATGTGTCGCTTGCCTATTATGAGAAGGAGGGCGGGGTGTGGCAGATGGTAGGTGAGAAATGGAGTGGGCGACTGGGGAAAAACGGCTCAGTATGGGGGAGGGGACTTCATCCAATACCTCCGGGGGTGCGGTTAAAAAAAGAGGGAGATGGGCGCTCGCCTGCGGGGGTTTTTGATCTCGGTGGCGTTTGGGGCGCGGCGAAGGGGGTAAGGAAGCATCCCGAAACTTTCTACCATCAAGTGAGCTCGCGCGATTTGTGGGTAGAGGATGGGGCTTCGGAATATTACAATCAGTTTCTTACTTTAGATCACGAGCCTCGCACGGATTGGGAAAAGGCGGCGCAGATGAAGCAAAATGATTATCCACAATCATTGAAAATGTTCATTGGCCACAATTCACCACCGAACGCGGTGCCGCACGGTGGGTCTTCGATTTTTTTCCATATTTGGAGGCGCGGTGGCAAAGCAGCGACTGCGGGTTGCACCACGATGGTGGAAGAACGACTGAGAATGTTGATTGCAAAAGTTGACCCAAGCCGCCGCCCGCTTTACATCCTATTACCACAGGGTGAATACACGAAACTGAAGCCCACTTGGAAATTACCATGACCATTACTGAATCACCAGATGTCAAAGGCCACTTCGGCCAGTTTGGAGGCATGTTTGTCCCGGAGACTTTGATGACTCCGTTGCAGGATTTAGCGAGGGCGTATGAGGAGGCCAAGGCGGATCCAAGTTTCCAGGAAGAACTCGATGATCTTTTAAAAAATTACGTAGGACGGCCTACTCCATTGTATTTTGCGGAACGTTGGACGGAGAAATTAGGTGGAGCAAAGATTTATCTAAAACGAGAGGATCTGCTGCATACAGGGGCGCATAAGATTAATAATGCGATCGGTCAGATTCTGTTGGCGAAGCGTTTGGGGAAAACGCGGATCATCGCTGAAACGGGGGCGGGGCAGCATGGTGTGGCCACGGCGACGGTTTGTGCGCGTTTTGGGATGGAATGCGTGATTTACATGGGAAAGGTAGATATGGAACGCCAGGCTTTGAATGTGGCGCGGATGCGCTTGATGGGGGCGGAGGTTCGGGCGGTCACGGCTGGGCAGGCGACGCTGAAAGAGGCTGTGAGCGAGGCCATGCGCGATTGGGTAGCCTTCGTTGAGACGACCCATTATATTATAGGTTCTGCTTTGGGGTCTCATCCATTTCCGATGATTGTGAGGGATTTTCACAGAGTGATCGGAGTGGAGGCTAGAGAACAAATTTTAGAAAGGGAGGGTCGTTTACCGAATGTCTTGGTGGCCTGTGTGGGCGGTGGCTCGAATGCGATTGGTTTGTTTCATCCATTTTTAGGAGATGAGAATGTGCGGATGGTGGGTGTGGAAGCAGGTGGCGAGGGGATCTTGCCAGAAAGGCATGCTGCGAGATTTCAGGGAGGAAAGTTGGGTGTGCTACAAGGCACAAAGACTTGGCTTCTAGCGAATGATGACGGGCAGATCGAGCTCACGCATTCAGTATCTGCAGGGCTCGATTACGCAGCAATAGGCCCTGAGCATGCGTTTCTGCAGGAGGCAGGTCGGGTAAAGATACACATTCGCAACGGATGACGATGCATTAGCAGCATTTAAAGATCTCGCGACAACGGAGGGAATCATCTGCGCCTTAGAGACAGCGCATGCAATGGCATATGTTTGTGCGGTCGCGGGCTCATTGCCAAAAGATGATATCATGTTAGTCAATGTATCGGGACGTGGTGATAAGGACATGGAGCAGGCGATGAAATATCTCTTCAAGGATGGTGATCCATTGAAATAGGTGAAAGCCTCGCTTAGGTTGTTTTTATATGAGACGATATCTTACATTTTTATATATATTGAGCGCGCTGCTGATTCATACTGCTTGCTCACAGACACAAACGAACAGAGAAATGCAAAACAAAGCGCAAGAGGCTGAACCAGTGAAAGTTCCAATGAAAGATGGTATGGCGCGTGCCTACTTTGCTAGCGGATGTTTTTGGTGTGTGGAGGCTGTTTATGAAAGTGTGAAGGGAGTGAAGGAATCGATTTCAGGCTATTCGGGAGGCCATACAGATAATCCAACTTACGAGTCCAGCAACACAGGCCGGACAGGACATGCGGAAGCGGTAGAAATCATATATGACCCTGAAATAGTCTCTTTTGGAACTTTGGTGGATGTATTTTTTGGCTCCCAGAATGTTACGCAGGTAAACGGGCAGGGACCTGACAATGGTTCTCAATACCGTTCTATCATTTTCTACCAAGATGCTGAACAGAAGCAAATCATTGAGAGTAAGATTGCAGAGCTAAACGAAGAGATAGCGCCGGAAGAAGTAGCTGCCGAGGTCTATCCCTTTCAGAAATTTTGGGTTGGCGAGGATTATCACCAAGACTTTGAGAAGTTAAATCCGCAGCACGGTTATATACGCGGCGTTTCCATTCCACGGCTTAAACGTTTTCAAGAAAAGTTTCCTAACATACTAAAAGAGGGCGAGGGACATTGATCTATCCGGTATCGGTCTACTTAATCTGTCTGAAATCTCAAAGTGCCTGATCCAGTTTACGTTAAGAATGCGTTTGCGCGTATAGCGGATCGGTATGTGATGACAAATCATGTGCTCTCGGGCGGCATGGATTTCTGGTGGCGGCATCTGGTTACAAAACGGATCAAGGATTTCTCCGCCTAAGCGTTTGTTAGATGTGGCAAGTGGCACGGGGGATTTAGCACTTAAGATTCAAGATGAGATTCCGGGCTGCGAGGTAGTGGCTACGGATTTCTGTGCGGAAATGTTAGCACATGCAAGCTCGCGGGGTGTGCGGCAGACAGAGGTAGCGGATGCTTTGGCGCTGCCTTATCCCGATGAAGATTTCGATGTCGTAACGGTGGCTTTTGGACTGCGCAATATGGGTGATTATGTGAAGGGACTGGCGGAAATGCGTCGAGTGCTTAAGCCCGGGGGTCAATTATTTATCTTAGACTTTTCGCTTCCAGAAGGTGTATTGCGTAAGCCTTACCGGCTTTACTTGCATCATGTGCTTCCGAAAATGGCGGGGCTTCTGACAGGTGAAAAAGACGCTTATGAGTATCTGGGTGGCTCGATTGAGCAATTTCCAGCGGGGGATAAAATGCTTACATTTTTAGAAGAAAATGGATTTGAGAAGTCTGAAGCAAATCCGATGACTCAGGGTGTTGTGACCTATTATGTATGTCAAAAACCGCTATTGAGTGAGGCA
This sequence comes from uncultured Verrucomicrobiae bacterium, assembly GCA_963849375.1. Classification (GTDB taxonomy): domain Bacteria; phylum Verrucomicrobiota; class Verrucomicrobiia; order Verrucomicrobiales; family Akkermansiaceae; genus Luteolibacter. Next base: position 3,831 of record CAWKHB010000003.1, read on the forward strand.
TGAAGGTCACTACGACTTTGGCAAGTGCACTTACTCCAGATGGTGAGCCATTGGTGCTGCAAGAGCACGATGGTAACTATTTTATGAAAGTGCGGGGTGTGCCCTTGATGAGCACGATCGCCGCTTCGTCCGAGCAAACGATGGCGGAACTTGCCTGTGAAAATATGGCTGTGGGATCAAGGGTGCTTATTGGTGGGCTTGGCTTTGGTTTCACGTTGCGGCGAGTTCTTGAGTTATGTTCTGAGAGCGATCTTGTTGAGGTAGCGGAGCTACTGCAGGTGGTAGTGGATTGGAATCGCGAGCACCTTCTTGGGGTTAATGGCGGCTTGTTGGAGGATCCTAGAGTGACGGTGACGCTGGACGATGTGGCGAACATCATCGCAAAGGCCGCGCCAGCCACTTATGAGGCGATCCTATTGGACGTGGATAACAGCCCTGATCCCCTTGTGCAAAAGGGCAACGCTGGGCTGTATGATAGGGCGGGCATTTCGCGCGCTAGAGAGGCTTTAACTAAAGGTGGCAGGGTAGTTTATTGGTCAGCAAATCGAGACACGGCTTTTACCAAATCGCTGAAATCTGTCTTTGGCAATGCCGAAGCAATCGGTGCAAAAGCATATCCAAAAGCGAAACGCTTCACTCATACTTTATTTGTTGCGGTGAAATAAGTAGAGTTATTTTTGTTCGATGTTTCCTGTGTTTTGATCGGCGCCCAGTAGGTTTTCCTCGCCAGATTTGCTCGCTTCATCGGCAATTTGCTTATCGATGGTTTCGTCGGGTGTGAGATCGGCGTCCGAGATAGGTTTCGCTGCTCGTCTTTGTTTTTCAGGTAATGTCGATGGGTCCTCGATGCTAGGGAACGTTCCATCGCGTAGGTGCACGCGGTAAATCGGCTCTGGCATTTCGATGCCGGCTTCGTCGAAGGCTTCTTTGATGAGTCGGATTGATTCGCTCTTGGATTTTAGAAAGTCGTGTTTCCTTTGATCGACCCATGCAAAGAGCCGGACCTGGACGGAGCTATCGCCGAGGTTGTCTACTACAACCATAGGAGCAGGTTCATCGAGAACGGCAGGATTTTCCCGTAGGTGATCCATAGCAATTCGCTTTACTTCACCGAGGTCGAAATCTGTTGAGACTCCTACGTAGAAATCAAAACGGCGTAGGGGATTTCTAGTGAAATTCAGGAGAGTGGAGTTCATCACAACTCCGTTGGGGATGCGCAGGTGATTGCCGTCGAGGGTGACTAGAACGGTGTCACGAGCTGTGAGAACGGCGACTTTTCCAATTTGTCCGTCAATTTCGATAGCATCCCCGATTTCAAACGGGTTTCGAGTGCTTAAAAAGGACACCTGCGAGGTAGTTTTCAGCGATATTTTTGAAGGCAAAGCCGATGGCGATACCCGCGAGGCCTGCGGCGCCCGACGACTGCGCCGACAATGGCAGTTGCATCGAGAAGCTCTAATGCGAGGAGGATCGCGATGAGATAGATGGCGAGCTTTGCCAAGCGGGCAAAGAGCTGTTTCCCCATGGATGAAAGCTTAAGTCGATCAAGGAGACCAAGCTTTGGGCTGAAGATTTTCCCAAGAAAATAGGCGCCCGCGAGGATAAGAATCGCAGCACCGATGAGAGGAAGTTTGACGATGAGAGTTTCCAACATCTCCCTCACCTTTTCGTAAGCTGGCGCGAATTGGCTGGTGATTTCCGCAGGTTCTTTGAGGCGATCGAGGGTTAGCACTACGCCTTCAGTGCGTTTCGCTAAAGAGATAGCGTCTTTACGCAGTTGTTCGCTTTTGATGGTGCCGTTGAGGGTAACGACACCGGACTGGACTTGGACTTCTATCGATTCAAAGCCGCCGACTGCCTCGTATATCTTTTCTATACGCTCAAGGATTACGTCGTCGCTCGCGACGTCCTGCACCTCGATCGGCGTTGATTCCGTAGGCTCTTCTGGCTGTTGAGCCCCTAGGGTAGCAAAGAGGCACAGCCAAAAGGTGAAAAAGAGTCGGGACATCTTCAAGGGCAGTTTTGAAGGGTTGAAAAAAGGATTTATTCCGAGACGTCTGGAGAGTCAGTGGGGTCATTTGGATTGCGCATGAAACCTTCCTTAGCCGCATCCATACGCTTCATCACTTCTTGCGTTTCTGCCTGAATGTCTTCTTTGGCTATGGCAGCTTTTGCTTTCATGTCTTCTGCGGCAGCTGTTGCGGCGGCCTTCGCATTTTCCATTTCTCGTGCGGCGGCCTCTTTGATTTCCGCAGCTTTCTGGGCGGCTTTTGCTTTCACTTCGGCTAACTCCTGCTCAGCAATGGCCTTTTCCCGTTCAGCTTCCGCTTCCGCAGCATCTTTTGCAGCTTGAGTGGCGTCCTCAGTGGCCTCGCGGACTTCCTCAGTAGCTTCGCGGACTTCTTCAGCAGCATCGTCCGCTTCGGCAGAGGCCTCTTCAGCTGCCTCATTCATTCCCTCGACGGTCGGCTCCTTCTTTTCACAGGAAGTGATCGCGAGAAATGGAACGAGTAGCAGCGGCAATTGTTTTACTTTCATACTGCATAGGAAAGGCATGGACGACCTATGTGCAATAGGAAATTTTTGAAGGGAAGGTCGGATGAGATCCCGGAGGGCAACTAACGACATAGATTCGTTCTTGTGAAAAGTTGCCGAGGTCGGAATGTTTCTATGAGTGAAGCCCTACATTCAGCTAGATGAATCCACCATGCCTGACGGCACGCGTTACTCACTGCACAAGCATGACGGAAAGATCTATTTAAAATACAATGGTTACGAGCTGATGAGCACATCATTGACCTACTCGGAGCAGGAGTTGGCAGATTTAGGGTGTGCGCATCTTGTGGAGGGGGCATCCACGAGGCCACCTCATCCGAGGGTTTTGATAGGTGGGCTGGGTCTTGGTTTCACTTTGAAACGCACGTTAGAGCTAGTAGGTAGCCCAGCTACTGTGGAGGTAGCAGAGCTGATGCGCCCTTTGATCGAGTGGAATAAGACTCATCTTGTGGAGTTCAACGGGCCATTGCTGGATGACGGACGGACTAAAATAATTGAGGGAGACTTATATAATATCATTCATTCTGCGCGGGGCGGAACGTATGATGCTTTGCTCTTAGATATAGACAATACTCCGGACGATTTGATCACAGCGGGCAACGCGCGGCTTTATTCAACGGGGTTTCTAGAAAAACTGCGGCAAGCGATGAAGCCAACAGGGACACTTGCTTATTGGCTTTCAGAACCGGCCCCTAAGTTTAAGAAACTCTTATTAAAGGCAGGTTTTGCCGTCGAAGAAAGGGCTTCAAAAACCCATGAACGGGCAAAACGTGCGAGGCATTGTATTTTAGTGGCGAGGCGGAAATCGTAAGTGTTTTTATGATTTATAAAGAGGAGCATTTAGAGAAGGCGTTGGAACGTAGGCGGTCTATTCTCGCTGATGGCGCTACTGATGCTGTGCGTTTGGTCGATGGGGCAGGGGATGGTGTGCCGGGATTTGCGTTGGAAGAATACGCAGGAAGATGGCTGGCAATCACGGGCGGCCCTGAAATCGATCTATGGAGTTAAAGCCTGGCTTAAAAATTCGCAACGCCCGGTCTATTGGAAACGGCTGGATCAAAATCAACGGGAGAGCCCGCAGTTGTTGTATGGGGTAAATGAAGATTTATTGAATCCGTTTCTGGCGAAAGAGAACGGCCTGAAGTTCGAGATCTCATTCGAAAGCGGATACTCGCAGGGAATATTTTTGGATCAAAGATTGAACCGCGCGGAAGTAATGCGGCGGATGTCCAGTGGAGATACGCTGCTGAACCTATTTTCGTATACGGGTGCTTTTTCTGTGGCAGGAGCGGTGAGTGGAGGGGAGACGACTTCTTTGGATCTTTCCGGTCCTTATCTCGATTGGGCGCGGCGCAATTTCCGCCATAATGGTTTAGACGATTCTGCGCACCATTTCTGCAAGGGAGATGCGTTTCATTGGTTGCGGCGATTTGCGAAGCAGGGACGGAAATTTGATGGGGTAATTCTTGATCCGCCGACATTTTCTCGGGATGCGAAGGGTAAGGTTTTTCGGGTGGAAAAAGATTACGGAGAGCTTGTGAGTTTAGCGAGGAAGGTGCTTTCGAGGGATGGGTGGATGCTTTGTTGCACAAATTTTAGGGGCATTTCCCTTAGGAATTTCGAGGACATGATCGGTGGGCGGACTATGAGTTCAAAGGAAATGCCGGAAGAATATCGAGAGGATCAATACCTAAAATCAGTCTGGGTGGAATGATGTGAGGGGTTGATGGAAAATCTTACATCGATTTGTCTAACAGATTGTGAATGATCAGCCTATGCCGGAAGAGAAAGTGGAAATTGCAGCGGAAGATGTGAGCTCTGCGAACAGGCGGTGGGTGGCAGGCGGGGTGAATTTATGTTCTGCGGCCCAGATCGGTTTGTTTTTATTAGCTTTGGGCTATGCGTTGATTTTGATGAAGCCAGTTTTGCTACCTTTGGTCTTAGCGGGCTTGGTTTCACTGATCGTAAATCCGATTTATCGTTTGTTTCGGAAGCTTCACCTTCCAAGGATGCTTTGTGCGGCAGCTACTGTTTGTGGGTTGGTGGGCATTCTTAGTTTTGGCGCGTATCAGGCATTTCTCCCTAGTGCTGAGTGGGCGCGAAATGTCGACCAAGAGCAATTGTTGGAGAAAGTTCAGGGAGTGTTTCGACCAGTGAAAGAGGTGCGGGCAGAGATCAAAGAGATGGCCAATCGGGTGGAAGAGGCCACAAGTGACGAGGCAGAGGAGGACGAGCCTGTTTCGTCTGCGAATCTCATTGCTGGCACCGAAGGTGATGATAGGGGAGAAACGGAAGGACCTATCTACGAAAAGGGTTTTCCCGCAGAAATCGAAGTGCAGAAGTCTGTTCCTTATATCGATGAAGGTGTCAATGAAGCGCAGGAAGAGCCTGCGAAAGTTGTTAAAGGTGCTCCGGTGATGGTTGAAATTCACGAAGACCCTTTGACTGTCATTTTTGAGGAATCGCGTGATTTCAGCCTCGGACTTCTCGCATTTCTCCTTTTGGTCCTCTTCAGTCTCGCTTACGGGAACCGCATTACGCGGCAGTTGGCCGAGAATGAACGCACTGCCGAGATTCTCAAGCGCATGGGCAACGATGTGTCACGTTATCTACTAACTATAACGATTATCAACGCAGGTTTGGGGATTTGCGTAGGCTTAGCAATGTGGGCGTTAGATATGCCCCGGCCAATGTTGTGGGGTGTCATGGCATTTATCTTAAATTTCGTCCCCTACCTCGGCGCTTTGGCCGGGACTTTCGTCATATTCATGGCCGCTGCTGTAAATTTTGATCAGCCGAGCATGGTAATCATGACTCCTATCATTTACTTCATCCTTACCGCAATCGAAGGCAATGTAGTTACACCCGCAGTGCTCGGAGGCCGCTTTAAGATCAATCCTCTCGTAGTATTCGTATGGATCTTTGCCTGGGCTGGCTTCTGGGGGATCGCTGGAATGCTGATTGCGATGCCCGCCTTAGTTATTTTCAAAATCATCTGTGAAAACTCTCAACGTATGACCCAAGTGAGACGCGTTTTGGAGGCTTAAGGAAGACGAGGAGAACGGTTTAGATTCAAAATGTATCCTATACTTTCGACCAAGAAGTGAACCTAGTGATGCTGGAACCACTTTAGAAATATCATAATTAGATAGTTCAACGATGGATGAACATTGTTTCAGTCCTCAAAATTAGATCTAGGCTCTAGTGCTCCCTTTGAAGTTGGACAGCCAAAAGTGTTATTTAGGCAGCTTTGCATAGTTTCTGGTTCTGTTGATAAGGTGTGTTGTATTTGAGTGCCTGATGAGGCTGTTTGGTATTGTATGAATGTATCCAAGCTCGCAGTGCTAGTCTGGCCTCGGCAACAGATTTGAAGCGGTTGCACCAGCAAAACTCTTCCTTGAAGGTTTTGATGAAGCGTTCACAGAGTCCGTTTTGTTTTGGTGTGTAGGGTGTGATGTATTCCTGGGTGAGGCCGTAGTCTTTAACTACCGCACGGAAGTTTCTGGAGCCAAAGACTAAGCCATTGTCATGTCGTAGTAGCATACCATTTGGAGCGCTGTGAAAGGTTCCAAAGCGTGATAACAATGCCTCTTTCAGGGCGCGCTCCACGGTTCTATTTTTTCCAGTGGGCTCAAGAGCTTGACCAAGCACTTCGCGTGTGCAGCAGTCGATGACGGGGGCAAAGACACACCAGCCGTCAATGCCGCAGTTGATGTTGGCAAGATCTGTTGCCCATCTCTGGTTGGGTTTTCGGTGGCCGAAACAGAGTCTTTCACTCTGGGCCGAGCTCCTGCTTTGCGTTTGGGAAGAGTCCAGCCATTGATTTTCATAATTCAGTGGACTTTCTTTCGATTCACCTAGATACCGTCGATGAATCGCAGGCGACTCCATGTTCCCCGGAATCCACAACTAGGTTACTTCTCATGAATCCCTTTGATTTTCTCGGCGAGTTTTTCATCAACAGGGCGTGGTTTGTTCTTTCTGGGCTAATAGTAGGCAGTTGATCTTGGAACCTTGAACCAGCGGCAAAGTCGTGTGATTGAAGGTGTGTGACCCGACGCGAGGAGCTGTGACTGGACTTGGCTAATAAGTTCACGTCGGGCAGTGACTTTGACGTCGTTCCACTCAGTCTATGAGGTATGCCCTTTCCTCCTCCGGAAAGGGTTATGTGCTGCCTTCGGCTGTCGTTCCCTGTATCTCACAGGCGATTTTATAGGCCTCTGTTTGCATCGTGAGATCGCCGATTTTGGCGAGGAGATCCTTTTGTTTGGCTTTGTGCTGTGCTTCGGCATCATGCGGCGGGGAGCGTAGAGCTTCAGTTCCCATTTCGATGAAATCGGCTTTCCATCGCTCGACCTCTCCGACTGTGAGATCGTGAGTTCTGGCAACTTCAGCGGAAGTAGTTTTGCCTTTGATAATTTCAGTGACGATCTCGGCATTGCGTCGTGCCGTCCAACGTTTGATTGAAGTGCTTTCTTCGTTCATTTCAGGAAAGAGAGTTAGAGATTGATAGTGGCTTGGTCGATATTGTTTGTCGAAGCCAAGCCCCCGACAAAAGTCGGTTGAAGGGGCTCGTTCCAAACGGAAATCTCTTCCTAATACCTGTCCAACTCTTCAGGGGGACGCTCCAGATCTTTGTCCGCAGCTGAGGAGCAGTGGGCAGTTTCATCCAGTGGACAAGATGTTCCATTTTTTTTCATGGCATGCGGAAGAAGTCGAATCCGCGACCGCCATATTTGTTCTGGTGCCAGGTTACAACGGCGATGGGGTGGGAATGCTTGATGTGCGATAGAACGCTTTCGCGGAGAAGAATCGATTGGTTCTCTTGGCCCCGACTTTCAAGGCGGAGGGTGATAAGAACAATTGGGGCAAGGGATATTACAGAAAAGGGGTCAGGCAGAGATCTGGTGGAGCATTGATAAGGTTGCAGTTGAGGGGATTTACAAAAGGGGTCAGGCAGCATTGCACAGAGCCAGGCTTTTTGAAGACACGGAGAGCTCCGGCACGTCGGTCATGGATCGCGAAGTGTCCGCACGGCGCTGGATACGGGAGGGCATGTGAGTTCTCGGGATGTCGTCCGGCGAGCTGACGGCCTGCCGGAAGATGGACATGAGGAAAGCGATGTTAGGGAGACTGGTGAGGCGTTATTCGCGGATCATTGCACAGAGCCAGGCTTTTTGAAGACACGGAGAGCTCCGGCACGTCGGTCATGGATCGCGAAGTGTCCGCACGGCGCTGGATACGGGAGGGCATGTGAGTTCTCGGGATGTCGTCCGGCGAGCTGACGGCCTGCCGGAAGATGGACATGAGGAAAGCGATGTTAGGGAGACTGGTGAGGCGTTATTCGCGGATGACCCTGGACTGGATCGCAAGGGAGTTGGAAATGGGAGTGAGGAGCAGCGTGAGGAGAGCGGAGAGGCAGCTTAGGATTCGATTGAAAACCGATAGGAGGCTGAATAAATTATGGAAGGAATAAGAAACGCGCCAGATCTCTGCCTGACTCCCTTATTCGTTGCTGATCCCATCGCCATCCGCGTCATCGCCGCGAGCCATATCGGCACCGCCGGGATCGAAAAACTGGGTTTTCCAGCTGTCGTAGCTGAAGAGATCGATCATCGTCCCCATGGGGATCTGCGGGACGTATCCGCCCGAGATGGAGTAGTCCGCCGAGTCCGCAATTCCGTAGATACCGCCGATGCTGGAGGCGGTGATCGCATAGTCCACCGTGGAGGCCGGTCCGCCTCCACCATCAATGGTCGCAGGATTGATCTGGTAGTCCGCTGAGCTGATCTGCCCGAGGAGGGGGGTCAGAGAAAACAGTAGAAGTGAGAATTGTTTCATACTGTCCTTTTTAGCGGGAGGTGACGGTGCTCTTCTGCGTGCTGATGTATGTCTCCACATCGTTCAGGCGTTTCTTGAGCTGATTGATCTCAGCGACAAGCGCCGGGCCGTGATCGAGGCCGACCGCAGCGTTGACGAGTTTCTCGCCGGTATCTTCCGAAGAATCCCATGCACGCCCGATGATGTGGGCGGTATCGCTTGCCCGGAGTTCTGAGGCGGATTTCGCGATGGCGCTGCCGTCATCCTCACCGGAGGCAAGGAGGTAATCGCCGGAGCTGACCACTCCCGTGACCTTCACCGGCACCTGCCCGATGAAAGCGACCTTGTAGTAACCGCTCTCATCCTCCGGCAGATCCTTAGGACGATTTCCGATGATGATGGGATTGGTGGAAATAACCATGAGCTGATCGAAGGAAGATGTGTCCCGGGTAATTTTCCCGGAGCGCACCGTCAGCAAAAGGGGTCAGGCAGAGATCTGGAGCATTGATAAGGCTGCAGATGAAGGAATTTTTGGATCGGTGTTAAATTCCAAATTGTCATCGTATTGGATAACCAAATTGTGGTCGGGTGATTTTTCAGTGAGCGGGGCCAGATGCGGCGTTCCTTCAGAACGCTAGTATTTCAATGATTTATCGACCCAGGGTTGCACCCTGGGCTGGTATGCGTTGCCCCGTTGGGGCATTTTTGAGGGGTATGTGTCGCTCGAGTTGGGCATTATGGAGAATCGTGTTTTTCCAGGTTCGGTGTGATTTTTTGGGAAACATGTGTTTTGTTGGTTAGGGTAATTTTGAGAGATTTATTTTTGGTCACTGTAGCCCCGAAGGGGTCGTTGCATGCCAGCCCGGGGTGAAACCCTGGGAGTTGTGTCCCGAGCAATTATTCGCGTTCTGAAGGGACGCCGTATATGGTTGCGGGTCCGTTGCGGGTTCAAAGCACCTAGATGCGGCGTTCTTTCAGAACGCAAAAATTTCAATGATTTATCCACCCAGGGTTTCACCCTCCCCAAGGTTGCACCCTGGGCTGGTATGCGTTGCCCCGTTGGGGCATTTTGAAGGGGTATGTGTCGCCCGAGTTGGGCATTATGGAGACTCGTCTTTTGCCAGTGAGGGCCGGGAAGTTACGGAACTCTTTGGCGTGGGAATCAGGGTTGATTGGGCCTGGGAGGAAATCACGGCGATACTGGAGGAAGATTAAAGAGGCCACTTACGCAGGAACAGAGCCACTTGTCGAAAAAAGAGCCGGGTTTATCGTCAGAGACTTGCTGAATTTCGTTTCCTAATCCGGTTGCCCTAGGACTTTTGTTGATGGGCTGACAACATCCACTTTTAGTTGGGTAGAGAATGATCGGCTGCTGACGGCTTCTCAATGATGACTGGGTTTTAGGTGGTAGAGGACGGACATGCGGGTGGCGATGCCGTTTTCTACTTGGTCGTTGATGAGGGAGCGGGGGTAGGACATGACTTGGTCGCAGAGTTCTACGTTACGATTTACGGGGCCGGGGTGCATGATGTATAGGCCTTGATCAGAGATTTCCGATAGGCGGGCTTCGGTGATTCCATAGAGTTTATGATATTCCCGGAGGGAAGGGAAGAAGGGGGCGTTTTGTCGCTCCATTTGGACGCGAAGGAGGTAGATGATATCTGGTTTCCATTCCATTGCAGTTTTGTAGGAGGTGAAACGCTCGATGTTCTCAGGTCCGTTTTTAGGAAGGAGCGAGCCGGGGCCGAGGAAGGCTACTTTTACGCCGAGTTTTTTGAGGATGCATGAGGTGGAACGTGCTACACGGGAGTGGAGGATATCGCCGATGATGAGGACTTTTTTACCAGTGGGGTCGGGGAATTTTTCGCGGATGGTGAAGGCGTCTAAAAGGGCTTGGGTGGGGTGTGCATGGGCGCCATCGCCGGCATTGATGACGGAGGCTTTTGTTTGGGCGGCAATGGTTGCGGGTAGGCCGGATTGAGAATGACGGACGATGATGTAGTCCGTGCGCATGGCCTGAAGTGTTTCGACTGTTTCACGCACTGATTCGCCTTTTGTGATAGAGGAATGGCGGACATCGAAGTTGGTGAAGTCAGCTGAAAGGCGTTTGGCAGCGACTTCGAAGGAAGAATGAGTGCGAGTGGATGGCTCGTAAAAAAGGGTGAGGACGGATTTCCCTTTCAGTGTTGGGACTTTCTTTACGGAACGGGTAAAGAGTTCTTTGAAGGGGACCGCTTGATCCAATATGAGATCGATTTCAGAGCGGTCGAGTGAAGTGATATCGAGTAGGTCTTTACGGGGCATTTTGGAACAGAGGTGCGTAATGAAGGGCTCCGAAGGCGAAGGTCATCAGGATGATAATGATCAGAATTGCGGCGTGGTGTCGGGATCTTTTCTTTTTAGCGTAGATGAAGCCGGTGAGAGCAGTAGCAACGAGCAGGAGAGCTATGGGTGTTATGTGATGGACACGAAATCCGGCGGTGATTGCAGCCGCGATAGCGATGGTGTAGGCGGGTATGAGGAGAAAGAGCCGAGCTGTGGTTGCCCGGATTTGGAACATTGGATCCGATGTTGGCTGCGAGATTTTGGCGATGGCCTCTTGTTTGCGTAGGCGGGCGATATCCTCCTCGCCTTGCCGTTTACCAGGAAGGTTTGTTTTTGTGGTTTTGATGTTCGAGGGCGCGAGAGGGAGTTCCTTTTTTCTTAGGGTATGTGAGGGCTTAGGAACTGATTTGGTATGGGGTGTGGACTCTGTATCTAATTGGACAACTGCTTCACGGACTTGGTTGGCAGGTGTCTCAGGCTTGGGCGCTTCTGGGGAGGGTGTTGGCTCGGGTTCGGGTTGCTGAAGCTCGATTTTTTGCGCGGGCAGATGAGGTGTCGTTGTGTTAGGAATTATAGGTAGATCCTGAGTCGGTAGTTGATCTATGTCCGGAATCCCGAGTTCGTCGCGGAGGGCGGCAAGCTCTTCAGGAGTTTTCTTTCTTCTTCGGGATCATGAAGCGGTGGGCCTTAGGACACGTATGACATCCTCGCCGTCGGTGCCCTCAAGTGATACGTGGACGTGGTCATTTCGCTCAGTTTCCAGCTTGATGCCAATGTAGTTCGGAAGGATAGGAAGTTCGCGGTGGCCACGATCAATTAAAACCGCAAGTTCGACTTTGGCTGGTCTCCCATAATCAGAAAGCGCGTCCAAGGCGGCGCGGATGGTGCGGCCAGTGAAAAGGACATCATCGACGAGAATTACGTGCATACCATCGACCTCGAAGGGGATATCGCTTTCTTGGAGTTTGGGGTTTTCGCGAAGATGGCCGTAATCATCCCGGTAAAGGGAGATATCGAGGACGCCGAAGTGGAGCTCGCGATCTTCGGAAGATAGGAGATTGAGTAGGCGCTCTGCCACTTCATCGCCGCGAGAGCGTATGCCGATGAGTGCGATGGGTGCCTCGGAATTTGCGGATTGGATGGCGGTGGCCAGCGTTTGAATTCCCGCATCCATTTCCTCGGTGTCTATGGTGCGCAATACGGTGCCGTTTGGACGGCTTTTTGTTTCAGGAAAGTGGAGAATGCCAATGTCAGAGCGCCGTTGCATGCCAGGAAAGGTAATTCTCTCTGCGATTTCGTACGCAGCTTGGACGGCGCTTGATCGGTCCTTTGCTTGGGCGACGCAGGCTAGTACTCTGCCGCCATTAGTCTGCCATACGCCGTCGATATGTTTCGTGCCTGAGTGATAGACTGCGGATTCAGAATTTTCTAAGCCTTTGATCGCATCGCCAGCGCGGGCGCTTTCAGGGTATCCATGGGAGGCGAGGATGAGACATACTGACCAATCGTCGCTGAAGGAGATGGCACCTGTATCAAGATTTCCCTTAGCACCGGAAAGGCAGTAGGTTGCGAGATCTCCCTTAAGAAGAGGCATGACGGCTTGGCATTCTGGATCTCCAAAACGGCAATTGTATTCAATGACTTTCGGGCCGTCTGGAGTGAGCATCAGTCCAAAGTAGAGAAATCCTCGATAGGGTAATTTTTCTGCAACGAGGGCGGCTACTGTAGGTGCTACGATGGTTTCCTCGATATAATCTAGGGTTTCTTTGGATAGAATCTTTCGTGAGGCTACTGCGCCCATGCCGCCAGTGTTCGGGCCGGCATCGCCATCTTGTAAGCGTTTGTAGTCCCGAGCGGGGGTAAGTATTTGGTATTTATCATCGACTACTGAGGCAAATATCGAGACTTCGGGGCCTTCGAGGCATTCTTCGACAAGGAGGCGGCCTGGGCCGAACCGTTTTGCGGTGAATACTTCGTCGAGAAATTGGGTGGCGGCCTTTTCATCTGGGCAGACGGCGACGCCTTTGCCAGCTGCGAGTCCATCGAACTTTAGAACGGTGGGGTATTTTCCGTCGATAGCTTGCTTAGCGGTTTCAACGGAGGTGCAGACGGCGGCTGTGGCTGTGGGAATCTGATTTCGGATGAGAAAGTCTTTCGCGAATTCCTTGCTGGCTTCAAGTTGGGCAGATTCTTTTCGTGGTCCCCAGCATGGGATATTGTGATCTGCGCAAAGATTTGCGAGGCCGGCACCTGTAACTAGGTAGGATTCTTCCCCGGCGATGCAGAGATCGATTTTTTGCTGCAGCATCCACTCAATAAGCGAGGGCAAATCAGTAGCGGTGGTAGGCGAGGCGATTTGAAAAATGGCGTCGCTGCCTGGGAACGAGAAGATTTTAGGTTTTTCAGGGGAGAGAGCTAAAGTGGAGATGAGTGCGTGCTCCCGGCCACCTTTTCCAACAACGAGTATATTCATCTCCGGCGAGTTTGTGCGAGGTTGCCCGGTTTGGGCAAGGGTGGAGACGGGGAAGTTTCCGCAGAGTATGAAAATCCGGAGCGCGTAGGGAATTATCTGGGTGGATCAGATGAGTCGAAAGGGGAGGCTGAGGTGGAACCAAGGGGTAGGGGAGGCTTGGGAAGCGCAATGGAGCGCGGTCTGGGGTGTGCCAATCTCCTGAAACACTTTGGTAAAGATTGATCGGACTTTCTTGGGGCAATTGCAATCTGAACTCAGGTGTCCGAAGACGATCTGACTGAGATCTGGGTGGGCGATTTCTCGCAAGAGGACTTCGACTTGTGCGTTTGAGAGATGACCGTGGCGTGAGGAAATGCGTTGTTTGATGGCCCAAGGGCGTTTGGTATCGGCGGTAAGAAGGTCGTCATCGTAGTTTGCTTCGATGAAGAGGGCGGTAAGGTTTTTAAGTTGTTGTTTTACGCCGGAGGTGACGAAGCCGAGATCTGAGAGGAAGCCGAGGCGGAGTTCATCGCTGGCGATGGTGAATCCAACGGGATCGACAGCATCATGTTGAACGGGGAAGGAATGGATGCTGAGTTGGCCGATTTTGAAATCCTGTCCGGCATCGAAGGTGTTCCATGCAGTGGAAGGGCAGACGGAGCCTCGGAGGACGTGAGCAGTTTCTGCGGTTGCGTAGAGAGGGACAGGATATTTTTTGAGAAAGTTTTTGAGGCCGCGTGCGTGGTCTCCGTGCTCATGGGTGAGGAGGATGGCGGAGATTGAATCTGGGTTGATACCGATGGAAATGAGGCGGAGCGATAGCTGTTTAGCAGATAGTCCGGCATCGATGAGGATGCGGGTGGTGCCGCATTCGAGGATGGTTGCATTTCCGGCAGAACCGGAGCCTAGGACAGAGAAGCGCAAGGTGAGGGTAGATACTTATTGGTTAGATACTATGCTTCTCGTAGTTCGTAAGAGTCTTTACCATCCTTTACAGACCAGCCTTTGCTGAGCAGTTCATCGCGGATTTTATCGGAGGTGGTCCAGTCTTTTGCGGAGCGTGCCTGCCAGCGTGTTTCGGCAAGAGATTTTACCTCGGCGGGGGCGTCTACTGTTTCTGTAGTAATTTCGGGTAGAGTGATGCCTAGGGCCTTTAAGATACGATTTAGCCCGGCAAGAGCGGCAGCGGCTTCCGGGCCGGTGAGTGAGGCCGATTGGCGGAGGCCGGTGAATATGCCGCCAAGGGCTGCGGGGGTGTTGAGATCGTTATTGAGGGCTTTCCATGCGGGCTCGAACGGGCCGAAATCAGCTGAGGGCAGGGAGGTGGCGGTGCCCATGTTCTCGGCAATTTTTGAGGCTGCTTTGGCAATTTTCAATAGGGCTTCCCGTGCTCCGGTTAGAGAGTCCAAAGTGAAGTTGAGTGGTTTTCGATAATGTGCACCGATCAGGGCGTAGCGGACTTCCATGGCTGTATGGCCTTTTGCCTCAAGATCGGAAAGAGTATACATGTTGCCAAGTGATTTTGACATTTTGCCGCCATCGACGAGAAGGTGTGTTACGTGAAACCAATGAGTTGCGAACTCACCACCACAGGCACTTTTGCTTTGGGCAATTTCATTTTCGTGATGGGGAAAAATGAGATCGACCCCGCCGGAATGGAGGTCAAAGGTATCGCCGAGGTATTCGAAACTCATGGCGGAGCACTCGATGTGCCAGCCAGGGCGGCCGGGGCCCCACGGGGACTTCCAAGCATTTTCGCCATCTTCAGGTCGGTGCGCTTTCCATAAGACGAAATCAGATAGGTTGTCCTTTTCGTATTCGTCTGCATTGGCGCGGGCATTTTGGGTGGCACCGATGCGAAGTTCTTGCTCATCGAGGTGAGCAAGTTTTCCGTAATCCGGGAAGGAGGAGATATCGAAATAAACGGAGCCATCCTTCTGAAACGTAGGCGTTCTTTTTGTTTACCAGCGTCTCGATCATCGAGATTTGCTGGGGAATGTGTTCGATAGCTGAGGGCTCGATGTGAGGGGGTAGGCAGGCGAGGGACTGGCAATCGGCATGAAATTTCTCAGTCCATTGGGAGGTGAAATCTTTGAGGGAAAGCCCGTTTGCCTGGGAGTCGCGGATGGTTTTATCGTCCACATCGGTGATGTTGCGGACGTGGAGGGTGCGGGTGCCGCTTGTTTCAAGGGTGCGGCGGAAGACGTCTTGGAGGACGAAAGTGCGGAAATTCCCGATATGGGCCGGGCCGTAGACGGTGGGGCCACAGCAGTAGAAGCGGTAGGTAGTCCCATCGATAGGTTGGATGAGTTTTTGAGTGCGGGTGAGGGTATCTTGAAGCTGCATTGCGGGGAAAAGTTTTACTTGGTTTTCAGTCCTTAATTTGTGCCACGGCCATGGCGGCGATGCCTTCTTTGCGACCTACGAAGCCCATAGTTTCATTGGTGGTAGCCTTTATACCGATGCGCTGGGGTGAAAGCCCGAGGGCAGTGCCTATTTTTGCCTGCATTTGCTCGCGGTAGGGTAGGACTTTGGGAGCCTCTGCGATAAGTGTGGAATCGATATTGATGAGGGTGAGGCTGTCTGCGGCTAAGAGTTCACGGCATTTTTCCAGAATTTTGAGCGATGAGATATCTTTACAGAACTCTGCGCCGGGTGGGAAGTAGTGGCCGATATCTGGCTTGCCCATGGCCCCAAGGATGGCATCGGCGATGGCATGGCAAAGGACATCAGCATCGGAGTGGCCGGCGAGGCCATGCGTGTGGGGAATGGCCACGCCACCGAGGATTAACGGTCGGTCTAGCGCGAATTGATGAACGTCGTAGCCGATTCCGATCACAGAATTTCCTCGATAGGGATTTTACCGTTGGTGGCGACGATGGAGTAGGCGTCTGATTTGCCTTCCTTTTTCGTCAAAGTGACTTTTCCGCCAGCTGCCTCGACTAGGAGTTTCCCGGCAGCAATATCCCATAGAGAAATGGTAGATTCTACGTAGGCGTCGAGACGACCGCAGCAGATGTAGGCCATTCCGAGTGCTGCCGAGCCCATCATGCGCATTTTGCGGGCTTTGAGCGAGGCGCGTTGAAAGCGTTCCATGCCGGTGCTCATTGCTTCCGTACTTTTCCCGCAGCCTACAAATAGGATGGATTCTGAGAGTTTTTCCCGGGTTGAGACTTTCACCGGCTCGCCATTCAACTCGGGGATGCCGCCTTTCTCGATGGTCCATGTTTCGCCTACCATAGGATCGTGGATGACGCCGAGGACTACTTCATCATCGACGCGTAAGGCGATAGAGATGCAGAAGTGAGGAATGCCGTAGAAATAATTCACGGTGCCATCTATGGGATCGACGATCCACTGACGGCCGGAGTCTTGGTTTCCTGCAATGCCTTCTTCGCCGTAGAGGGCATCAGTAGGGCGGGCGGAGAGGAGAATTTGGGTGATGAGATCCTGAGATTCTTTATCGAGAGCGAGCTTGATATCATGTTGCAGGGCTTCATCGACGACGAGATTGGTGCCGAAGTGTTTGCGCAGAAGCTTACCGGCGGCTAGGGCAGCCTCGATGGCTAAAGGAAGATCATTATCCATGCAAATGAGGTAGGTGCATGGAGGTAAAAGGTCAAGGGAGAGCTGTGTAAGTTCTAGGGAGGGTTCAATCGAACCATTCGTCCTCCGGGTCGAAGGCCGGAATGGGAATATTTACAATTTTTATTTTGCCGATGGCCCGGTGCCGGACGTAGGGCGGGATGAAGATGGTAGACATGGGCCGAACGGGGATTTTCTCTGAGTCTAGCTCCATGAAAGTTTCTCCCTCAGTTTCGAGGACGAGGTAAATTTCAGTGAGTTTTTTGTGATAATGTGTCCGGGCATTTTCTGAAATATCCACGTAGTGAATGGTAGCGGTTTTGTTTTCCGGTATGGCGAAAGCGCGTTTTGTCATGCCGCAGGGGCATTCGGTGGCGGGAATGTCATCGAAGTGAGTGACGATTGCTTTTTCCATGGGTGTTTAGCTGAGTTGGGATAAGAGGTTTTCTGCGAATTTTTCGGAAATTCCGGGGATTTCAGCGATTTGTGCGGCTGAGGCTTGGCGGATGCGAACGACGGAGCCGAATTTTTCGAGTAGAAGGGCTTTTTTGCGGGGCGACATGCCGGTGCAGTTGTCGAGGGCGCTTTCTTTCATGCGCTTTCGGTAGAGTAGTTCGTTGTAGCCATTTGCGAAGCGGTGGGCTTCGTCGCGAATGCGTTGGAGGAGTTTGAGGGCGCCGCGGTCGTGGGAGATGCGTAGGGCATCAGATTCGCCGGGGAAAAACACTTCCTCATGCTGTTTTGCTAGGCCGATGATGGGAAGTTCTTGGAGGCCAAGGGCGCGGAGTTGTTTGTAGGCGCTGGAAAGCTGGCCTTTTCCGCCATCTACGATTACGAGATCTGGGAGGATAATTTTCGCTTTACCCTCTTTGGCGAGGCGACGCTGCATTTCGATTAGAGGTTCTTGTGAATACTCGGAATCCTCGTGCACATTTTCGTGAAGGATGCGGGAGTAGCGGCGGAGGACTACTTCTGCCATGGATGCGAAATCGTCTTGCCCGGTGACGGTGCGGATGCGGTAACGGCGGTAGTTTCGGTTGTCTGGCTGGCCATCGGTGAAGCGCACCATGGATGCTACGATGTGATTTGAGGAGACGTTTGAGATATCGAAGCACTCCATGACTTTTGGGGGTCGATCAAGGCCTAGGGCTTCGCCGAGGTCTTTGAGGTCTTCGGTGGGTTTCACGGTTGTGGGGACGCCGCGGCCTCGGGAGAATTGGCGGGTGGGGGAGAGAGTTTTTCGGAGGTTGCCTAGGATGTCGCGGAGGGTGCTGGCTTTCTCGAAGTCAAGGGCTTCGGCAGCGGCTTGCATTTCTGCTTGGAGTTCATCGAAGACTGCTTTGCGGCCTTTACCTTCTAGGATTAGGCATGCGTCTTCCACTTTTTCTAGGTATTGTTCCCGCGAGATGCGGCCTATGCAGGGTGCCGCGCAGTTGCGGATGATATCTGCATTGCAGTGGCGGTAATCGACTTCTGTAGGTTCCACAGGGCGGCAGACACGGAGGCCGAGACGACGGTTTAGCCAGTTCAGGGTGTCGTGAAGGGCGCTGGAGTGGGCAAACGGGCCGAAATACTTTGCGCCATCTTCCTTTTTACTTCGGACGCAGGAAAAACGGGGGAAGGGATCGTCCATTTTTATGCGGACGTGGAGAAAGCGTTTGTCGTCGCGGAAGGCGATGTTGTAGCGGGGTCGGTAGTCTTTGATCAGTTTTCCCTCGAGAAGTAGGGATTCGGGCTCGTTGCGGACTGTGTGGATGTCGAAATCGTGGATCGAGTCCATCAGGGCCCGGTTTTTCAGATTAGCGCGGGTTTTTCGGGAAGGTGTGAAATACGAAGAGAGGCGGCGTTTGAGATCGCGGGCTTTGCCTACATAAATGATCGAGCCGAGGCGATCTTTCATAAGGTATACGCCGGGCTGATGAGGGACATCGCGCAGTTTGGTTTTGAGTTCTTGAGAAACCATCGAAGGTAAAAGGGATGTGTGATATCAGGAAAGTCAATGAATCGAAATAGAAAGGTTGCTATTTTTCTCGTAAATCTATAATCACGCACCGCTCACGCAGCTTTACTCATCATGACATCACGAACCTTACTAACATTCATTACTTGTGGATTGATCGCCTTGTTAGCGAGCTGTGCTACGAAAAAGCCGATCGAGGAGCCGGTGAAAGCGAAGACTGATCCGGAGTATGTAAATCCGTTTCCTGTGGGCACTTACAAGCATTTCACAGCAAAAAAAGGCTATCCGAAAACGTATGATGTCTGGCGCAATGTGCAGCTATTACCTGAGACGAACGCCTCGAATTCATGGATAAGGATCGATCTTTCAACGCAGCGCGGAAAGCTGATGAATGGCGATGTAGTAGTAATGGATTATCCGATTTCGTCGGGAACGAAGAGCCGTCCGACACCACCGGGAGATTACAAAATCACAGAGAAGATCATTGATAAGCGTTCAAATCTGTATGGCAAAATTTTGGATTCTGAGGGTAATGTAGTAAATTCTGATGCAGACTCGCGGAAAGATTCGGTGCCAGAGGGAGGAAAGTTTTTGGGTGCGCCGATGAAGTATTGGATGCGTCTGACCAACGACGGTGTGGGCCATCACGTCGGCAATGTTCCGCGTTATCCTGCGTCCCATGCGTGCATTCGCGGACCTAGAAAGGTGATGCCTACGGTGTACGGCAAGGTGAAGGTAGGCACGCGAGTATTGGTGAAGTAGGGAGTCATTGCACCTCGGGCTTGCCTTAAGTGCGAGGAGTAAGAAAACCCGAAGCGGGTGCTTTGGATTTTGAACTGGTTAGGCAGGTAGAGAGCCTACTTGGCGGTCGATTGAGACTTACTCTTCCTCCATGAATTGGTCGTGGCCGGATTTTTTGCTATCGCGCATTTCCTTTACGACTTCTTTCACTTTTTCCATGTCGCCGTCGAGGAAGGCGAGTTCCATACTGCCTAGAGTGGCGATGAGTTCACCCATCATTTTGCGGTAATTAGCGGCGGCTTTTGCTTTTTCATCACCTTCGGGCATCTCTGTGACGAGCTCTGGAAGGATCGTAATGGCCTTGATCATGGCATCTTGGGCCTCGCGAGCGAGTTCCGCGCCTTTCGCTGGATCTTTTTCGCGGCGGATTGCCTTGTAAGCATCGTTCATGGTGCTCATTTGCACAGCGAGAGGGTGCTCATCTTCTTCTTCAGCAGTGGCAGGAATTGTGAAAAGAGCTGAGGCGAATAGTCCTGTGAGGAGGAGCTTATTGAATTTCATATGACAGTATACGACTGGAAAACGAAAAGTCTTCCAAGGTGAAAATGATTAGGACAGAGAAATGTGAAGAATGCTCAGAAAAGTTGTGGGACAATGAGGGAGTCTGGGACTGGCTCGCGGTGGTAATCGTCATGATGTATGCGCTCTGGTAGTTCGATCGATTTGCGCTCGACTGTGGTGTAAGGAACTTGGGAAAGCAGATGTGAAATGCAGTTTAGGCGGGCCTTTCTCTTATCATTTGCTGGGACGATGCGCCATGGGGCTTCGGGGATGTGAGTGTGCTTCAACATGACTTCTTTGGCCTTGGTGTAGTCCTCCCAGCGTTTCCTTGACTCCAGATCCATGGAACTGAGCTTCCATTGTTTCAGGGGATCGTGGTTCCGGCACTCGAAGCGGAATTCTTGCTCTTCATCACCGATGGAGAACCAATATTTCAAGATTTGTATACCAGAGCGAATGAGCATTTTCTCAAATTCTGGGACAGATCTGAAAAATTCTTGGTATTCGTCTTCGGAGCAGAAGTTCATCACTCTTTCGACTCCGGCGCGATTGTAGCAACTGCGATCAAAGAGCACGATTTCGCCAGCGGCTGGAAGGTGCTCCACGTATCGCTGAAAATACCACTGAGTGCGTTCCCTAGAATTCGGAGCGGGGAGTGCGGCTACACGGCAAATTCTGGGGTTGAGGCGTTGGGTCATTCGTTTTATAACACCGCCTTTGCCTGCGGAATCGCGCCCTTCGAAAAGGACTACGAGTTTATGGCCGGATTCGACTACCCAATCTTGCAGGCGGACGAGCTCGACTTGTAATTTGTATAGTTCCCGGAAATAGGTTTTACGGAATTCTGAGCTTTGGTCCTGTCCTTGCCCGTGCTCTAAGTTTTCCTCTGCAAACTCGCCAAATTCCATTTCGAGCTCCTCATCGAATTGATCGACATAATCTTTTCTAATTCTTTCGAAATTCTTTTCAAACCGCTCTGAGTCCATACGCGCGGAGGCTAGCAGACTTACCCCGGATATCTCGCAAAAATTTGGGCAGTTTTTAGCGAATATGAGCTTCGCCCAAGGCCAAAGGTGAAGGGATTTTTTGAGTTCTGTTTGGTGACCATTTTCGGTTCTTTTTGTCTAGCATTTTGGCACTGCAGCTGATTGTTTCTGGCTATGGAAGATTTAAGCCATCAGACTCCGAAGCAAAGATTTGAGGGTGCTCCGGGTAGTAGCGATATCGCGCAGCACCTGGAGGGTGTGGTTTATCCATTGCGGCTTAGTTTCAAAGTTATGGCGCTGGCTAGCCAAGCGACTGTAGTGGATGCGAACGGGAGAACCGTTCTGTTTACCAAGCAGAAGATGTTCAAGTTCCGTGAACATGTGGAGATTTTCACGGATCGGGATAAAGCGACTCGTTTGGCAGATATCAAGGCGAGTAAAGTGATTGATTGGTCGGCAAAATATGTTTCTACAGATGCGAGTGGCCGCGAGATAGGTTCGGTAGGAAGGAAGGGTTGGCGCTCGATTTGGCGGGCACATTATGAGGTATTTAATCCTGGCGATTCGACTCCGGATTTCTCGATACGAGAGGAAAACCCAGCTGCGAAAGTCATGGATAGTATTTTGGGTCAGATCCCCATCGTTTCAATGGCTACTGGGTATTTATTTCATCCAAAGTATCTAGCTGCGAAGCATGGCTCAAATGAAGAAGCGATGCGTATGACGAAGCAGGCAGCGTTTTTTGAAGGGCGTTTTGAATTGGAGAAATTGGGGAACATCAGCGCACGCGAAGAGCTGAATCTGATTCTGAGCTTCCTTATGATGGTGCTTCTTGAGCGGAAGAGGGGTTGATAGCATAGGTAAGTGGGGAATGGCACGCCGGTGTCAAATCTACATCTTATCAGACGGGTTCCTCGGCATTTCCATCTCCGACTTGTTCTTGCAAGTAGTTGCGCATCTTTTGTCGGCTATCAGAGTAGCGCCGCCATGATAGAAACGTGCCAAGCGCTGCTCCTCCCAATCCTCCGAAAAATGGAGCTATACTTAAATCTCTGCTAATGAGGATATCCTGGGATCTAAGAAACAAAGCTACGAAGAACAATACCACCGTAATTACGAATCCAAGAAGTAGCGCCACCAAGTATCCTCTGCTCGCAATTTTCTCCCCTCTACGACACTCGTTTAATTCGTCGTTTGTCGGTATCTGACGCCGACGCAAAGCCAACTCCGCCGAATACTTCTTCTCGGCACGACTCTGTGGTATCTCCGGCACTGTCCATCGGAAAGTCTTCATAATTTGTGGCGAATAGGTAGGGGGGAATCGATGCGATTTAAGGTCGTGTGATTTTTACGGCTACGAATTCGGTGTTAGGTAGGACCTTTTTCTCGATTTTCACTGTGAGTGAGTGGATTGAAAAGGATTTAAGAAGTTGGTTTGCCACATCTGTAGCGAGAGTTTCGATCAGGTATCGCGGCTCTGAGCTGGCGATGAGTTTTACTTTTTGGGCAACTTTCGCGTAATCCACTGTCTGGGCGATTGAATCGTGCAAATCATCAAAAGGGACGTTGGGGGTGAGCCACAGACTGATCCAAACGGTTTGCTCGGTTGCACGTTCTTCAGGTGGGACTCCAATATTGGTAGAAACGGCGAGGCGGCGTATTTCGATCTGATCGGTGCTCATGATTTGGGATCTATTTTCTCAGAAAGGACCATATTGATTAGATTTCGTGTGGGGATATTGAGATCGTAGCTCAGTGCTTCTTCGAGAGGAAGCCATCGATAAGCCTCTGCTTCGTCATTTAGGATGACTTCGGTGGCGTCCGTGAAGGCTGTGTAGTTCAGCAGGATGAAATGGCTATCGCGGAAGAATTCATCGGAATCGATGCAGTCTTGGGAGGTGATAAATCGAATATTTGAGATTGGAAGTGCTGTTTCTTCAAAGATTTCTCGTTTTAGAGCAGTTTCAGCGGGCTCACCTCTTTCGATTTTTCCGCCGGGAATGCCCCATTTGTCACTCCATTTGTGGGTGCGGATGAGGAGGATCTCGTCGCGAGAATTGTGTATGAGAGCACCGACGGTAGCGATGGGTAGTTCAACTTTTTTCCGAGAAAACATTTTCACGAAGACACCGAGATCGGGGACAGTGATATCCGGACGGACTTTGGCGAGTATTTCTGGATGTTGGTAGCCTGTGAGCACGGCGATGGATGAAATTTCTCCGTGGTGGGCAGTTTCGATGTCGTGAGTCATATCACCAACGAAGACAGTTTCTGTTTTGGTGAGGTGATGATCTGAAATAAGGGTTTTGATGAAATCTCGTTTATCGAGCACGCCAGCGTAGGTGGCTTCGAAGAATTTCGCCATATCGAATTCTGCGAGTTGCCTTTGAAAGGCGATGGCATCCATAGAGGTGAGGACAAACATTCTGGCACCTTCGTGCTGCGCCCATTCGAGCATTTCGCGGGCATGAGGGAGGACGAAAACTGCACTGGTGGCGGTATCGAAGGCTGGACGGAAGTAAGTTTCGAGCTCTTCAAGGGCGATACCGGGCAAGATCTCTTCGTAGAATTCTCGGTAGGGAAGACGAAATTTTCGGCGAAAATCCTCGCGCGCATAGGCGGGCAGGCCGTAATTTGAGAGAACTGCATTGGTCGCTTCGATGACAGGACCTAAGTCGTCGACCAAGGTGCCGGACCAATCGAAAATGTAGTTTTTAAACATGGTGGATTCTGCCTAATGGGCGGAGCTAGAAGCTCTTCATCAACCTAGTGTGAAACGGATTGAGCGGACCTTTTGCGCGCCAAGTTTTGCTTTTACTTTGGCAAGGAGCTCAGGTTTCATCTGCTCTAGGTGAAAGCGCATTGCTGGCTGAGTGACTTGCAGGACTAAAGCACCGTCTTTTACGGAGATTGGGTGGGTATTTGCGCCGATGAACTCGCCAGCAATTTCCTTCCAAGTATTTTTGAGGGTTTCTTCGTCTAGGCTTTCACTGAAGAATTGTGACTTCAGGATGTCATCGATCCATTGGCCAGCGGCTGAGATATTTTTTCCAAGGTCGTCAGGTTTGGCGCACCCTGACCACTCTTGAAGTAGTTCATCGTGGATCTTCTGGCGTTGTGCAGCTCCCCGTTTTTTACGCCGGGCCATGGGATTGTTATTCGTCGCCGTCCTCACCAATTGCTTCTACGGGGCAGCCTTCCATTGCTTCTAGGCATTGCTCTCGTTCTTCATCGTTTTCCGGTTGCTTGAAGACAAAGGAATAGCCTTCATCGTCGGCACGGGTGAAATTGCTCGGTGCAGTCTCGCGGCAAAGATCGCAATCGATGCATTGGCTATCGACGTAAAACTTTCCGCCTACGTTTTCTTCGTTTTTATCTTCTTTATCGGCCATTGGGATCAGGTGTTTCTGCTCTCTCGATGGAGGGGGAAGGCGGAAGTTGCAACTTCAAACTGTGTGAAGTGAGAGGAGCTGTTTGTTTTTGAAAGGATCTGCGGATGAAATTAACGGATTCGTGCGATAAGGTAGCTGAGGATTTCGTCGATGGGAAGGCGCTCTTGCTCCATGGAGTCTCTATGGCGGAGAGTGACGGTATCTTTTAGTTCTGCGTCCTCCTCGCCGAGGGTTTCAAAATCCACGGTGATGCAGAAGGGTGTGCCGACTTCATCTTGGCGGCGGTAGCGGCGGCCGACGGCTCCGGTTTCATCGTAGAATACGTTCATCCAAGGTTGCAGGGCCTTTTGAAGTTCTTTGGCGATACGCACTTGCTCGGCATTCTTTTTCAGCAGGGGGAAAATGGCTACTTTGATAGGTGCCATGCTTGGCATGAAGCGCATGACGGTGCGCAGGTCGCTTTTGCCATCTTTGCCAAGCTCCTCCTCGTCGTAAGCCTCGCAAATAAGGGCGAGGACGGTGCGATCGCAGCCTGCGGAAGGTTCAACTACGTGAGGGAGGAAACGCTCTTTGGTTTCTTCATCGAAGTATTCGAGGGGGCGGCCGGAGCCTTTGGCGTGGACTCCGAGATCGTAATCCGTGCGGTAGGCGACTCCTTCGAGCTCTTGGATTCCGAATGGAAATTCGTATTCAATATCGTAGGTTTTTTTCGAGTAAAAGGCGCGTTCGCCATCGGGGACGTCGAGGATGTGTAATTTTTCGCGAGGTATTCCGATTTCAGCATAGAAGGTGAGGCGGTTTTCTAGCCATTCCTCGGTTAGTTGCATGCCTTGGTCCGGGTGGCAGAAATATTCGATTTCCATTTGTTCGAATTCTCTTGAGCGGAAGATGTAGTTCCGAGGATTGATTTCGTTGCGGAAAGATTTGCCGACTTGAGCGATGCCAAAGGGTAGTTTGATCCGATTTGAATCGAGAATGTTCTTATATTGGCAGAAAATGGATTGGGCAGTCTCCGGGCGGAGGTAGGCGGTTTGTTCGCCAGTTGCGCCGAAGTTTGTTTGCAGCATTAAGTTGAACTCACGGGGTTCAGTGAGCTCGCATTTTGGGGAGGCACCGGGGCATACGCTGGGCTTTTGTTTGCACTCAAAAGTTTCTAGGCTATCGGCTCGGAAACGGCCTTTGCAGGTTTTGCAGTCGACCATAGGATCGCTGAAACCACCGATATGTCCTGAGGAAGTGAGGACCTCTTCCATGGTGAGGATGGAGCCATCCATGCCGAGGATATCGTCACGTTCGTGAACGGTTTTGCGCCACCAATAATCCTTTAGATTACGTTTTAGCTCTGCGCCTAGGGGGCCGTAATCCCAGCAGCCATTGAGACCGCCGTAGAGTTCGCCAGCTTGGAAGATGAAGCCTCTTCGCTTACATAAGGAGACAATTTTCTCCATCCGCACGGGGTCTGTTACGTCCTTGTTTGCCATATACTGAAAGCCCTACCGAAGGGGATGGGGATGACAACACGCTTATTTCGCCCGGGCAACATCAATCACGTTGTAAAACATGCGAATGCGACCCAGGGTGAAACCTTGGGAGTTGTGTCATGAGCAATTATCCGCGTTTTGAAGGGACGCGGTATATGGGTGAGGGTAAGTTGCGGGTCCAGACCACCTGGATGCGGCGTTCCTTCAGAACGCCAATATTTCAATGATTTATCGACCCAGGGTTTTACCCTCCCCAGGGTTTCACCCTAGGCTGGTAAGTGTTGCCCGGTTAGGGCATTTTTGGGGAGAAGTATGCGTTGCTTGGTTGGGGTATTATGGAGAACCGTGTTGGGCTATTGAAGAAAGATTTGTGTTGGCTTGTTGGGGTATAAACCCTGTAGGACGATGCCACAGTCTCTTTCAAACATTCTTGTTCATCTTGTTTGGAGTACGAAGGATCGCCGGCCTTGGATTGAGGGTGGTATTCGTGAAAAGACTCATGCTTTTCTTGCTGGGGTGGTGCGCCAATGCGAATGTGAGGCGTATCGGGTGGGTGGTGTAGCGGATCATGTGCACTTGGCTGTCCGGCTTTCTCGCACAACGTCGATTGCCGATTTGGTGAAAGAGACGAAAACAGTTTCGAGTAAGTGAATGAAGGAACGGGATAGCTCCCTATGTAATTTTGCTTGGCAGCAGGGATATGGGGCTTTCTCAATCGGAGTGAGCCAGAAGGAAACGCTTTTACATTACATAGACGCACAGGAGGAGCACCACCTTACACATAGCTTTTAGGACGAATACCGGACATTTCTGGAAAAATACGGTATCGACTATGATGAACGCTATGTCTGGGACTAAGGCGTGTGGCTGAGATTGCGCCCTCGTACTAGGTCGAAGCGGGCAACCATAGAGTGCCTACTTTGGGGGTAACGGCTGTTTCGAGTGAATTAAGGGTTTTCAGGAGGCTTTTAGGAGTCCAGATTGCGCGGCCCTTTTTATGACAGCTACTGAGATCCGCGCTTCTTTCTTCAAGTTTTTCCAGCAAAAGCAGCATGCCCTTGTGGGTTCTGCGTCGTTGCTGCCGCAATCACCGGGGCTTTTGTTTACGAATGCTGGGATGAATCAATTTGTTCCCTATTTTCTCGGGACAGAGAAAGCGCCTTACAATCCGGCGCGGGCGGTGGATACGCAAAAGTGCATTCGGGCCGGGGGTAAGCACAATGATTTGGATGATGTAGGGTATGATACTTATCATCATACGTTCTTTGAAATGTTGGGAAATTGGTCGTTTGGCGATTATTTCAAGAAGGAAGCGATTGAGTGGGGCTGGGAATTGATTGTGGAGGTCTGGGGGGTGCCGCCGGAGCGACTTTATGCGACTGTTTACAATCCGGGTGAGGGAGATCCGGCGAGTTTTGATCAGGAGGCTTATGATCTTTGGGCTCAGTTGTTTGAGGGAAAGGGTTTGGATCCTGCGAAGCACATTGTGAATGGCAATGTGAAGGATAATTTCTGGATGATGGGTGAGACGGGTCCGTGTGGTCCGTGCTCTGAGTTGCATGTGGATCTAACGCCTGAGGGTGATTCTGAAGGTAAGCTGGTAAATCAAGATTCTGATCTTTGCATCGAGATATGGAATTTGGTTTTCATTCAATTCAATGCGGAAGCAGATGGGTCATTTCGGAATTTACCTTCGAAACATGTGGATACTGGGATGGGCTTTGAAAGGGCCTGTTCATTGATCCAAAATACAAATGGATTTACGGATTTTTCCAAAAAGCCGACGAACTACGCGACGGATGTGTTCCAGCCCTTGTTTCGTAGGTTGGAGGAGCTGAGTGGTGAGGTTTATTCTGATATTTATCCGGAGCCTGGGGCGGAGAGGGCGAATTTCTCAGAGGAGTTGAAGAAGGCGATCGCGTTTCGAGTAATTGCGGACCATCTGCGGACTTTGAGTTTTTCGATCGCGGATGAAATTCTGCCGGGGAATACGGGGAGAAACTATGTGCTGCGGCGGATTTTGCGGCGGGCTGTGAGGTATGGGCGGCAATTAGGATTTTCAGGTCAGAAGCAATTTTTAGGCGATATGGTGGGCGCACTGGTCGCGCAGATGGGTGAGGTATTTCCTGAAATCATTCAACGCGAGGACGCAATTCGGAAAACGTTAGAACTGGAGGAGACGAGCTTTAATCAGACATTGGATCGCGGTTTGCGGAAATTTGAGGATGCGATGGGGGGAGGGTTGAAGAAAGTGACGGGTGAGCTGGCGTTTGAGCTTTATGACACGTTTGGGTTCCCGATTGATCTTACACAACTGCTGGCGCAAGAGCGAAGTGTAGCGGTTGATATGGATGAGTATGAGAGTTTGATGGGACAGCAGCGTGAGCGAGCGCGTGCGGCTCAGAAATCTTCGATTGTCAGGGCCCTAGATTTTTCTTCAGATGTGGAAACCGAGTTTTTCGGGTTTGAGAAGGATTTGATTGATGCTGAGATCTTGGAGATTCATGCGCAGGGTGATTCGCAATTTGTGGTGACAGACCGGACTGTGTTTTTTGCGGAAATGGGGGGGCAAGCGGGTGATTCTGGATGGATTTCCACGGATTCTGGGGAGATCCCGGTAGAGGCGGTGCAGCAAATTGGGGGGGCTAGGGCGCATGTGGTGGATACCACGGCGAATTTGGCGGTGGGGGACAGGGTTGAGCTGAGATTGGATGGGGAGAGGCGGCGGAAGATTGAGGCGCATCATACCGCGACTCATTTGCTGCATTGGGCGCTGCATGAGGTGGTGGCGAAAACTGCGAGTCAGCAGGGATCTTCGGTGGATGAGAGTCGTCTCCGGTTTGATTTTAATAGCGCAGCGCTTTCAGATCAGCAGGTAGGGCTGATGGAAGAAATGGTGAATGGTGCCATCAAGCAAGATATGGCGGTTTCATGGACGGAGGTGGCGCATGAATCGATTAAGGAACGGGAGGACATTATGCAATTTTTCGGAGATAAATATGGGGAGATTGTGCGGGTAGTTGAGATTGGCAGAGGCAGGAATCAGCTGGATGGTTATTCGATGGAACTCTGCGGGGGAACGCATGTTCGCAATACTTCGGAAATTGGTTTGTTTAAGATCAAATCGGAGGGTGCGGTGGCCTCAGGCGTGCGTCGGATCGAGGCGGTATGTGGAGAAAATGCGTGGGATTACTTGAATCAAGCGGTTGAGAAGTGGAGAGTGGATATTAAGGCGGCAAGAGGGAAACTTAGTGCGGCAAATGCGAGCCTGGAAGAAGCTGGGGAGTCTCCGGAAAAAGTGAATGATTTCCCCTATATTATGTCGGCTATGTTAACGGAGCGGGCGGATATTTCCGAGATCAACGCTACGTTTCAGAAAGGTCAGAGAGCATTGGAGGAGACTCAAAACGCGGCCATCGAGGCAGAGAAGCGACTGAAAAAACTGGCATCCGCGAAAGGTGCAGAGCTAGCAGATGAGGCGCTGAGCGAGCTGATAGGCAAAGGCGGGCCGATTATTGCGCAATTTGAGGGGGAGGCGTCGCTGCTGCCGGAGCTTCAGAACGGGCTTAAAAAAAGGGGTTTTGTAGGTGCGGCTTTGTTAGTGGTGGATGACGGGAGTAAGCTCCATTTGGCGGTTCATTGTGGGACGGATGCTTTGGAGGGCGGGCAGAACGCGGGAATGATCTTGAAGGAACTTGCTGCCTTAGGTGGCGGGAAGGGCGGTGGTAAGGCTGAGCAGGCGAGGGGTGCGGTGCCGGAGCGTGAGAAACTTTCCGTCATTCTGGAGGCGATGAGGGAAAGGGTAGAATAACTTTAATGTGGCCTCCGTCCTCTGATTGGGGCGGGTATTTCTCAACGTGAGTTTTTTAGCTTGGCTAAGATTCTTCTGCGAATTTTGTGCAGATTTCGGCAGCTTTTTCGCGGGCGGCTTGGTCTGCAGTGATGATGGTTTGCAGATCGGGGTTTTGTCGGTTTTCGATGGCCATCATGGTTGCTTCCACGCATTTCCAGATGTGAGGAAAGCGAATTTGGTGATTTCGGAATGCTTGGACTGCGATTTCGTTGGCTGCGTTTAGGACGGCAGGTGTTGTTCCAGATTCGAGACCGGCTTTGCGGGCTAGGTTCAGGGCAGGGAAATCATCGAAACGAGGTGTGGAGAACTCGAGTTTTGCGAGAGTGGCAAGATCGAGCGGTTCTAGGGTTCCTTTTAGCCGTTTAGGGTAGGTAAGGGCGTATTGGATGGGAAAGCCCATATCGGTTTGCGAAAGCTGGGCGAGTATGGAGTGGTCTTTGAACTCCACCATGGAGTGGACGATGGATTGGGGATGGATGATGGGTTCGATTTTCTCCATTCCGATGCCGAAGAGCCAGCGGGCTTCGATCATTTCCAGGCCTTTGTTGAAGAGTGTAGCGGAGTCGATAGTGATTTTTGGACCCATGTCCCAGGTGGGGTGATTTGAGGCCATTTCCGGGGAAACATTCCAAAGTTCTGGGGCGGGCGTGTTGCGGAACGGGCCTCCAGAGGCGGTGATGATGAGGCGTGAAATTTCTGAGGTGCCGCCTTTGTGTCCGGCAAGGCACTGAAAGATGGCATTGTGTTCTGAATCTACTGGTAGGATCTGAACGCCTTTTTGCTGGGCACGGGTGGTGATGAGTTCACCGGCCATTACGAGGATTTCTTTGGAGGCGACGGCGAGGTTTTTGCCCGCATCGATGGCGGCGAGGGCCGGATGGAGGCCGGCAGTGCCGACGATGGCGACGAGAACAATATCTGCAGCTGCGAGTTGGGAAATTTCGTTCAAACCTTCGGGGCCCTCATAGACTGTGACATTTGAGGGAACGAGGCCGCGTAGCTCGGCGGCTTTGGATGCCTGATAGATGGCGATGTGTTTGGCACCGGTATCATGAGTTTGTGCCGCGAGTTGCTCAATGTTTGAGTGGGCAGCGAGGGCTACGATTTCGATTTCCTCGGGGAGAGACTGCGCTACCTTCAGGGTGGAGGTGCCGACTGAACCGGTGGAACCAAGAAGGACGACGCGGCGTTTTCTTGAGTGGCTCATGTGATGGATGGTAGCAGCCAAGTAGCGTAGAAATAGAGGGCGGGAGCGGTGAAGCAAAGGCTATCGATGAGATCGAGGCCGCCGCCGATGCCGGGGAGCATATTTCCAGAGTCTTTTGCCCGGATGGAGCGTTTTAGGACGCTTTCGGCGAGGTCACCGATGACGGCAAGGATCGCAAGAAGAGTTCCTAACAGAATTACGTGAGGCCATGAGTGGAGGGCAGAGAGGTGATTTGAAAAGATAGCATAGAGACCGCAACCGCCGAGTTGGGCGAAGAAAATGGCACCGATGATGCCTTCCCATGTTTTTCCGGGAGAGACGTGGGGGATCATTTTGTGTTTACCGAATAACGAGCCGGTGATGTAGGCTCCCATGTCGGTAAATTTGGTGACGGCTATGAGCCAAAGGAGAAGAAACGCGCCGGGGACAGCAGCTGTGGGATCGCCGATGAAAGAGATGCGTGCGGCAAAATTAAAGAGGAAGCCTATGTAGACGAAGCCGAGCAGGGTGGTTGCGACGGCGAGTAGGGCCTCGACGCCGTCGATGGCGTAGCGGAGTTGGAGGATGAAGGCACCGGATATGACGATGAAGATGGCAGCGATGTCGATGGCTTGAGGAATATCTGTGCGATACTGGTGAAGGTGCCAATAGGCAGCGGCGCAGTAGATGAGTGTGATGATGAGGCCGAAGCGAGGAAAACAAGCGACGCGGGCGGCCCTGAGCATACGAAAGTATTCAAGGGTAGATATAGTAGTAAGGGCACCGATGAGGGCAAGGTAAGCAGAGGGGATCATGCTTACGAAGATGGCGGTGACTGCGCCCCAAAGGACAAGTGTGCTGAAGCCCCGCTTTAGGAACGTGGTTCTTTTGCTGGGCGGGGCGATAGGTTTTTGAGGATCCACGATGGCGGGAGATGCAAGTGGTTGAGTGAGTGTGGTGTAGACCTTCTAAGACAGGTTTCTGAGGAAAAGGGCAGCAGAGTGGGACAGATTCAAGTTTAAGTTGACTGTTGTAGTGCTTTTAAGCGCTGCAATAGCGGAGGGTGGGAATAGTCCAAGGTGATGCGGAGTGGGTGAGGCGAGGGATGAGATAAATGATCTGAACTGAGCTTTTTGAGGGCGGAGGCGAGTGCTTCTGGGGTGTTCGTATGTTTGGCAGCGTATGCATCTGCCTCGAACTCGTGCTTTCTAGACCATGCGTTGGCAAGGATCGCGAGGGCTTTTGAGGCAGGTTCTAAAAGTATGGTGAAAAATACAAGGCCGGCGTGGGGAGAGATCTGATTGACGAAAAAAGCATCGTGGAGGGCGCGGGCGAAGGTGCCATTGGGATTGGTGGCGAGGCCGATGAGAAAGAAGATGACGGCCATTTGGAGGATGCCAACGACGAGGCGTTGTTTGATATGGCCGAGGCGGAAGTGACCGATTTCATGGGCAAGGATGGCGAGGATTTCGGGCGTGGTAGATTTTTCCGTAAGGGTATCGAAAAGGGCAATTTTTTTGTGTTTCCCGAAGCCAGTGAAGTAGGCATTTGCCTTGGTGGAGCGTTTTGAGCCATCGATGGTGAAAACGCCTTCGAGGGGGAAGCCGCATTTTCTGCCGAGGGCCTCGATTTTTTGTTTTAGGCCGTCTTCGGGCATGGGGGTGAACTTATTGAAGAGCGGGAGGATGAAGGTGGGTGTGAGGTAGGTGAGGATGAGCTGGAAGGCGGTGACAAAGGCCCATGCCCATAGCCATGCATTGGGGATTTCTTGGAAAATCCAGAGTATTCCGGCGAGCAGGGGAAGGCCTAGTAGTGCGGCGAGAAACGCGCCTTTGATTCGATCTACTATAAAAGTGGTAACTGAGGATTTATTGAAGCCGAACTTTTGTTCGATGACAAAGGTTTCGTAGTAAGAGAATGGGATGGAGATGAGGTTTTGTGCGGCGAAGAGGATGGAGAGAAAGATGAGGCCGGTGATGATTTCGTTATCGGTGATTGAGCGGGCGAATTGATCGAGAAGGGGAAAGCCGTGGAGTAGCCAGAAGATGAGGAAGATGGCGAGTGATGTGGTGGAGCGGATGAGATCGAAGCGGGAGTTTGTCCGGAGGTAATCGCGGGCTTTTTCGAGTTTTTCTTGGTCCATCAGGCTCCCAAGCTCGGCAGGGGGTGATTGGGGGAAGGTTTTGAGATTTAGGAGAGTGGCGATGAGTTCAAGGTTCCAGAGTAGGAAAAGTGAGATGACGATGATGATGCCGAGTAGTGTCATGAGAGGAGGATGGAATTTAGAGGAGATTTAGGACAGGTGGGGCGACTTTCTTCCAAGCGAGAGCTTTCGTGGTGGCGATGACGGCGTTTTCGTCATCGCTGCGGTGGAATACGCGGGTATCGCGGAGGCGGCGAGAGGTGGCGAGTATGGCTTTTAGTTCGGGGGCGATGGAGAGGTAGGCGAAGATGACGGCAAGGGCGGTGGATACTAGGAAGATGGCGAAAACACCGGAGATGGGGATTTTTCCGACGATGAGGGCGAGGATGGCGACGATGGCGGCGAGGGGAGGGACGGCCATGCCAAATTTACGAGCACCTTCGCGGGAGGCTGCAGATTTAGGCTCGCGGGTGCGCCATTCTTGGAGGGTTGTTTCGTGTAGGAGGTTTGCGTAGACTTGTGCATCGGCTTTTTCGGCAAGTGGTAGGTGCGCGGAGCCGAAGGATTTTTCCCAGCGATTGAGATCGCAGCTGCATTGGCGGGTGCCAGTGCGTGAGAGGATGCGTGTTCCAAAATACCAACGGGCAAAGAGTGCAGCTATGATGGGGATAGCAGCTAGAAGGATGGCGAGGCGGAACACGGGGGGACTTTCGGAGAAATGAGGGGAATGTGAAGGGGAAATGGAGCTTGGGGAGAATTATGTGCGGTGAGGGTGGTGTTGGAGAGGTTTTGGTGTTAGGGGTTCTAGGTGATGAAGGGAATTTTGAGTGTAGCGGGCCGGGTGGAAGCTCTTGAAAGGTTAGAAAAGGAGTTGAAAGCGCGGTGTGACGATATTTTAGGTGCCTTGAGTAAGGATCTGGGGAAACCGGAGGTGGAGAGTTTTTTGGCGGAGTATTGGTTTGTTCTACAGGAGCTTAAGCTGATGCGGAAGAAGCTGAAGAAGTGGGTGAAGCCGCGGCGGGTGGGTAGTCCGATTTGGTTTTGGCCCGCGCAGAGTAGGGTGGAGCTCTGTGCATTTGGGAAAGTGCTTGTGATTGCGCCTTGGAATTATCCGGTGCAGTTGGCTTTAGCACCAGTGATTACGGCGATAGCTGCGGGAAATTCGGTGGTTTTGAAGCCTTCTGAGATGGCTCCGGCTTGTGGTCAGTTGTTAAAGGAGCTGCTGGAGAAATGCTTTCCGGCTGATGTGATCAAGGTAGAGCTAGGCGGGCAGGAAGTGGCTGAGCGCTTACTGAATGAGAGCTTTGATTTTATCTTTTTCACTGGAAGTACAGGGGGTTGGGAAAATTGTAGCGGAGAAGGCGGCGAAGCATTTGACGCCTACCGTATTGGAGCTGGGAGGTAAGTGCCCGTGTGTGGTGGATGCGACGGCGGATTTAGAGATTGCTGCAAAGCGGATTTTGATTGGGAAGTTTTTTAATGGAGGGCAGACGTGTTTTGCGCCGGATTTTGTGGTGGTGGAGGCAGGAGTGAAGGAGGGGCTGGTGGCGGAAATGGAGCGATTGCTGATGAAATTGCCTTGGGAGGAAGAGATGTCGCGGATTATCAATGAGAAGCATTATGACCGGGTTTTGGGTCTGCTTGCGGGGAAGGCGATTCGGAAGGGGCAGGATGACAGGGGTAAGCTTAGGATCGCCCCAACGATTTTGCCGGAGGCTGATTGGTCTGACGCGGTGATGCAGGAAGAGGTTTTCGGGCCTATTCTGCCGGTTTTAGCTTATGAGAGTGTGGCGGAGCTTAAGCAACGTTTAGCGGGGTATAGCTCGCCGCTCGCGCTGTATATGTTTTCGAGGAAACGGGCTTTCACCGCTGAGTTGCAGCAAGCGATACGCAGCGGCGGGGTTTGCATCAACGATACGATGAAGCAAGGATCTACTTTGGAACTACCCTTCGGTGGGGTGGGTGAGAGTGGCAATGGTCGTTACCGAGGAAAGCGTGGGGTGGAGACGTTTTCTTATGAGAGATCGGTGATGCGCAGGTATTTTTTACCTGATGTGTTCGAGATGTTACCGCCGCGTGGGAAGATGGGGGAGATGATGAAAAAGTGGTTTTGAGCCGGGAGCAGTTTGGCGCGTTAACGTCTTAGTTTGTCTGCCTTCCATACCAGGTGTTTGGAGCGATGGTGTGGGCGGCTTTGCGTAGCTCGTGGGATTTGGCGGCACCTGCTTCTTTGTTGGCGAGATAGGCGTAGTAGAGGATGGCTTGGCGCTCATTTTTGCTGAGTGCTTTGGAGGGCTTTCGGGCTTTCGGGGTGAGTATGGCGAAGTCTTTGATGGCGAGGGGACGCACTCCGAACTTCGTTGGCATGTGGTAGAAGCCGATTGCGCGGACCATGCGGACGCGAGGGTTATTTGGGGCTGCTGCGACAGAGGAGTTCAGTAGTTTTTCCCCTTCTTTGAGGTGCTTGAGTTTTGTGGGTCCCCAAAAAGTTGCGCGTGAACGCAGGGCGTGGGCGCTGCCTAGGTAGGCGCGCGCGAGTTGATCTGATGGGTCGTCGCGGAGGCGATTTTCGAAATCGGTGATTCGGGCGTCGATGGTGGATTTATCACCGGTGAGGCATTCACGGTGCCATTTTAGGTATTGCTCAGAATTGGGCTTTGCCTGTGAGAGGGTGGTAAGGAAAAGAAAGATTAGGAGGATTGCTTTCATGAACGACGGCTAGGCTACCGCTGCGTTGAGTATATCAGAAGAAAAATCTACACGAGGTCGCTTGATGCCGTAGGACTCGCATATGAGATTTGATGAAATTCTGCCGCTTTCGTAAATGGTAGGTAGGCCGCTGCCGGGATGTGTCCCGCCGCCTACGAGGTAGACGTTTTTGAAGCCTTTCATTCGATTTTGTGGTCGGAGATAGAGCATTTGATCGAGGGTGTGGGCGAGATTGAAGGTGGCGCCCATGAAGATATTTTCGCTTTCCCAGCCGCTAGGGGTGAGGATGCGTTCTTCGACGATGTGCTCGCGGAGGTCCTTCATGCCGGTTTTCTCGATGATGCGATCGATGATTTTATCGCGGTAGTATTGCTGGTTATCTTCCCATGAATAGCCGTGGCGGGTATTGATGGTAGGGCAGAGGATGTAAAGTTGTGAATGGCCCTCGGGTGCTACTGTGGGGTCATTTATGCTGGAATTCCGGACGTAGACTGAAGGGTCTTCTGAGACGATTCGCTGGCTTTGGATTTCCGAGACGTTTTTTGCGTAATCGTCGGCGAAGATGATGTGGTGATGGGGCTCGTCTTGGTAGATGGTGTCTAGCCCGAGGTAGAGCATGAAGGCGGAGCATGAGAATTTCTTCTTTTTGAGTTCTTTCGGAGGTTTCATTTTTCTCTCCGAAGATGGTGGAACGGGCTTTTGCGTAATCTGCGTTGAGGACGATGTCGTCGCATTCGATGAGCTCTCCATCGGCGAGGCGGACGCCGGTTACGATATTGTTTTCAGAAACGACTTCGGTGACTTCTGCGCCGAGACGAAGGGTGCCACCTTCTTCTTCGATGACCTTGGCCATTGCTTTGGAGATTTCGACAGAGGCCGCCTTGGACATGATAGATGCCGTGGGCGTATTCGATATAGGCGAGGATACTAAAGAGGGCGGGGCATTTCCATGGGGACATGCCTAGGTATTTCGCTTGGAAGGTGAAGGCGAGTTTGAGGCGTTCGTCGTCAAAGTAGTCGCCGAGGACGTCCATGACGGATCGATTGGTGGCGACGTAGGGGAGGGCTTTGACGAGTTTCGGATCGAGGTAGTTCTTAAGCTCGTTGTAGGGTTTTTGGAGGCAGGGAAAGATGGCGCGGAGTTTTTCAGCATGGTCACGCATGAACCGGCGGTAATTTCCTTCTTGGCCGGGGAAGGCGGCCTCGATGTTGCGGACCATTTTATCCTCATCGGAGCTGGTTTCGAGGCTGACATCCGCCCATGAGAGGCGGGTCATGGGATCGAGCAGGCTGGAAGGTCGAGGTAGTCTTCTGGTTTACGGCCGGTTTCCGCAAAGATCTCTTCTAGGGTGAATTTTTGGTGGAGGAAGGTCGGGCCGGTATCGAAAGTATAGGGGCCGGCATGAATGGGAGCGCTGCGCCCGCCAACGTGTTGATTTTTTTCGAGGATGGTGACTTCGTAGCCGCGATTGGCGAGAAGCATTCCGCTGGTGAGGCCGCCGGGGCCAGCTCCGATGATGATAACGCGTTTTTTCATGTTCCAGGTGTAGAATCCACTCGATCTGGGTGGATGCAAAGCTTTGTGCGTCGGTGGCGAAGCACATGATAGAGGCAATTAAAGGCGCTAGCGACAGATGGCAAGGGCGAGCTGGCACTTTTGTGAGGAAGAGTGCATTTTCGGGAAATTTTGCGTTTCCTATGTTTTGCGGAGGAGGTTAAAGCGTGTAGGCAAGTTGCAAGGTATGGATTTTCCAAGAAAGCGAGTGGAAGGCGGTGTAGGGGCTGCGAAGGGTTCTCTGGGCGGGGGCGGTGAGTTGCGGGACTAAGGATCCGGCGAATGACAGGTTGGATCTTGGTTTAGTGTATTCGGAAAGTGCGTGCATATCGGCGGGGACTTTTACTACGAACAAGGTGAAAGCGGCGCCGGTGAGGCTGACGCAGAGCCATTTACGGAAAGGTGACTTGCGGGCTTTTTTGGTGAATTCAGGAAATGCGAATGCTTGTACAGGGTCTTCCGGGAATTCAGGATGCGACGGTGATGACGAGTTCGGTGGCGAAGAGTTTGGGGCTGAAGAGAACGGAAATTGGGGTGTGCAGCACGGGGGTAATCGGGCTGCCGATGCCGATGAGCAGAATTGAGCCAAAGCTAGGGGCCGTGGTGGAGAGCTTAGGTGAGGGGACGGGAATCAAGTGGCGCGTGCTATCATTACGAGTGATACTCATGAGAAAGAGGTAGCTATTGAGTTTGAGTTAGGTGGTAAGCAGGTGCGGTTGGGGGGGTGTGTGAAAGGCGCTGGGATGATCAGCCCGAGTATGGCGACGATGCTTTGCCTAATTACTACGGACGCGAATCTTTCTTCCGATTTATTGAAAAAAGCCACTCAAGAGGCTGTGGAAGATAGTTTCAATCGGATCACGATTGACGGTGATATGAGCACGAATGATACGGTGCTAGTTATGGCAAACGGGGCTTCTGGGATGCAGAAAGCGAGGCGAAACGGGACTGTTTGTAAGCAATTCAGGAAGGCATTGGGGTGGTTGATGCTTGAGTTGGCGAAGGCGATTGTGAGGGATGGGGAGCGGGTAACGAAATTCGTGACAGTGCAAGTTCGAGGCGCTCGGACGTTTCTTGATGCAAAAAAGGTAGCTGAGGCAGTGTGTAAATCATCTTTGGTGAAGGCGTCTTGGAATGGAGGAGATCCAAACTGGGGTAGGATTATTCATGCTGTGGGTTACTCACGCGCTAGAATCCGCGAGGAGCTTATAGATATATCAATTGGCGGCCTAGAGGCGTGCAGTGGAGGGTTACAAGCAGATACGCCGATGAATAGCCTGCGCGAGGTTGTAGCTGGCCCCGAGTTTGAGATTATCATCGATTTAAATCAGGGAACGGCTGATTACACGATGTATTCGAGTGATTTATCTCCAGAGTATGTAGATTTCAACCGTTCTGAGTATGCTTATTGGAAGCAGGCGCGGAAAGATGGTTTAGTTTGAGGGACAGCTTTTATTATTGCTATTCAACAAGTGTAACTTGAAGGCGCATGAAGAGCTTTTCATTGTCTTCGCTGGAGACGGTGACTGTTTGAAGGTAGCTATTGGGTCTGCCGTTCGAAAGTTCTCCGGAAACGTTTGCAGAATCCCAGCTATCAAGATCACGTGAGACTTGCATGATGATATTGAACTGATCGGAACGCTTCTGATAAAATAACGAGGCTGATTTGGTGCCATCGCCATTGTCAGTTATATTCATGATGATTGGGTTATTGATTTGGCCGGAAGTTGGATCTTCGCTAAGGGCTACTTCCGTGAGATTTGCAATGCCATTTCCGTTCGCATCATCGAGGAGCCCTCTTCGGTTGATTGGAGTATTACCCCAATCAATTTCATCATCCCAAGGTATCTCTGGGTTGAACTCGAATGCTCCAATATCTGGACTAGCGCCAAGAAATGAAAACCCAGTTGCGACTCCTGCGTCTACGACGGAGGAGTCAGCAGATATAGCTCTGTAGTATGAAGTTACAGGATCGCCAAATTGATTAAGTCCCGGGTCTGCTACTATGTTGTTTGATCCCTCGGTGAGCTTGCCCACGTTGGCTGCGACTTGATGGGAAGGCTGCCCGCCATTATAGTTCCACTTAAGATTATAATCATATAGTCCGGAACCGCTTTCGCTATCGAGTGCTCCAGTGTCCAGAAAGATATTGTTTAGAACTTCTACTTCAGTGGCGTTAGGTAGCTTAAGGGCGACGCCCATACGATCAAAAACATTGTTATATATTTTTAGGTTCCGAGCTGCGTTTTGGACGAAGACACCGGAACTGTTACCATATCCATTCGATATAGAACGGTCGATATTTGCGAAGACGTTGTTTCTAATGATTGTGTTGGTATTGACGTAAGTGGCAGACTCCTCGTTTCCGGCCCAAAGGGCGATCCCAAATCCTTTGTCCTGAAAGTAACAATTTGCGACTTCAACGCCGGAGAGAGCGATTTCAAGAGCTTGTGTATCGCTGCTACCGTCCAGATCGATGATTTCACATTTCGAAGACTTAAGTTATTCGACTCGTCTCCAAGGGGTAGATAGGAGGTAATTTCCTCGTGGTTTACGTATGAATGCCAGGTATTGGAATTGATGTTATAAATTGCATTTCCTTTATCAAAGTTCCAGAGTTCTATGGCTATGTATTCTCCCGCGATGGGGGCTTCCTCTACTGTCGTTATATTGCAGTTGAAAATGCTGATATTGCGGAAATGGCCTACCATCATGAACTTGATGCCGTAACCTTCGTTGTCTTCGATGTTTAAGTCATATATGTCTGCACCATCGAGCCCGCCTATGCACGATTTCCCGAGATTTCCTCGATCACGAGGGTCCCACTGGCGAAGGAAAAGATCGGGATTCCATTGCTGTAGAACTCACAGTCGTAAATCGTAGTGTTATACATCCACAGACCGTCTGGTAGGGGTAGAAACCATTCTAAATCTGAACGGGTAAAAACTGCGCCGCGCTGTATGCAATTGCTGATCGTAACGTCGTGCATTGTCACGTTGTTACGGTTCTGAACCCATACTCCGGCTTTGATTTGGTCTCCTCCATCAATCGTGAAGCCTGACAATGTTTGGTTTCCATCGGCAGATGGTATCATGTCTTCGAATTCGCCGAGCAGAATGTCTTCTCCCTCGCCGTAACCAGCTGAATAAAGTTGGATAAGACTGCCGTAATACCACTTTTTAAAATCGGGGTTTGTATCATCGACTCCTGGTGGTGACGGGATTGCGCCATTGCTGGTAATAGTGACTTGATCTTCACCGGCACCTACTAGGTTCACTCCAAGAGGAAGAACGGTTGCTTCTGTTTCGACGTAGGTTCCGGCGGTAATCCGGATTGTGTGGTCTGCAGATGGGGCAACATTTTTGGCTGCGTGGGCAATGGTTTTCCAGGGAGACTGCAAGGAACCTGTTCCACTAGTATCGCTTCCGGTGGGGGATACGAAGTAATCTGCTGCAGAGAGAGAAGTGGTGACGCTGACGAGTGCGGCGAGTGTTATGGGCAGGAGTGAACGTAGGGGAATCAATGCTTCGGGGGAGTGTTAGGGTTTTTGTAGTCTTTCGCTACGACAGGCCAAGGGACGACAGGAAGCGAATTTTGTCAATTAAGTAGTTCTTTCATGTCGTAGGTAGGTGAGTGAGAGTGCTCGCGTAAACTTTTTTATCGTTTCAGCTTGGTGCGTCCGCCATTTGCACGGCGTATGGGATCGAAAGGGAATCCATACCGCACTCTTTAATTTCGCAGACATGGGCAAGGAGCTCGCCGAGGCGGCCTTTGGGGAAGGAGCGCTGTTTAAACCAGAGGAGGTATTCTTCTGGTAAATCGTAGATTGGGACGCCATGGGGTGGGTAATTCATTTTTCCGAAAAGGCCGTAAGGCATGTGTGTATCTTGAATTTCCTGCAAAAGATTGCGGAAGTCTTCTCGATCAATTTCAGTGAAATTCATTTAGGTAAAGGAGGAAGTGGAGCTTGCAGCGAGAGACATTCCGTCTAGGATTTAAGTCATGATTCGATTTTTGCATACGCGCATTCGCGTGAAGAGTCTGGAGGCTTCGATCGCTTTTTATGAGAAGCTGGGATATCGTTTAGGAAAGCGGAAAGACTCGCCAGAAGGGAATAAGTTGGCCTTTATGGAGTTGGAGGGGAATGATGTTTTTTTGGAGCTTACGTGGTCTGAGGATTATAAGGAGAGCTGCCCGGAAGATTTAATGCATACGGCTTTGGGGGTAGATGACATTGTAGAGTATTGTGGGAAGGTAGAGGATGCGGGGATAGAAATCTGGCCATCTGGGTGGAAGGAGAAATTTACAAATGGTGGCTCGAAGATGGCGTTTGTGACGGATCCTGACGGGTATGAGGTGGAAATCTTAGAGCGCTGATTGATGAGGGGTTGGATGTATTCTTGGGTGGGCTTTGTGTTTGTTGTGACCTTCGCAGGGGCTGTCTACGGTTTTCCGCTGAATGATAAGAAGGTGCCTGAGGGTGTGGAGGATTGGGAGCTGATTGAGGAGACTTTGGTTGAGGCGATTGAGAAGGCGGAGAAGGCTACTGTGTGTATAGATCTGGGTGAGGGGACTGGGACGGGTGTTATTGTGAGTCCGGAAGGTCTGGTGATGACGGCGGCACATGTTTCGACGGGTGTGGGTAAGAAGGTGGGGGTTATTTTGCCGGACGGGACGGAACTAAAGGCGGAAACTTTGGGGCTTATGGCTGAGGTGGATGCGGCTTTGGTGCAGATTTTGGATGAATACCCTGGGGGTGGGGATTTTCCGACGGTGGAGATTGATCGGGCTGATAGGACGAAGCTGGGGGATTGGATTTTCTCTCTGGGGCATTCTGGTGGGTCTGATGTAAAAAGGGGTGCGGTGGCGCGTTTGGGGCGTTTGGTGAGGGTGGCGAATGATACGATTCAGACGGATGGGACTTTAATTGGGGGGGATTCGGGTGGACCTTTGTTTGATATGGAGGGGCGGCTGATAGGCATTCATTCGAGGGTGGGGCCGCAGACGCCGGTGAACATGCATGTGCCAGTGGATGTTTTTTTAGAGGGATGGGACCGGATGTTGGCTTCGGAGTTTATTGGGGAAGGGCCATTTGCGACGAAACCTGAGAAAGGGCGAGGGTTTTTGGGGGTTGGGACGGAAGATAGTTCAGAGGGGTTGAAGGTGACGCAGGTGGGAAAGGATTCTGTGGCTTTTGAGGCAGGGGTGGAAGTTGGCGACATTTTAAAGAAGCTGAATGAGGCAGAGCTGCCGGATCGGAAAGCGTTGAAGGAGATTTTAAAGGAGATGGCGGAAGGCGATAAGTTGGTATTGGAGCTGATCCGGGGTGGTGAGGAGAAGAGTTTTGAAATGCGTTTGGGTGTTCGCTGAGATGAGGATTTTCATATTTATGTTGCTCGGGGTTCTTGGGGGATTTGCGCAGCAGAATTTGCCAACGGAATTTCGGCTGACAGGGAAGACTTTGCTGAGTTCGCTAGAAGAGCAGCGGGTGGCTATCCAGAAGATTAGTGCGGTATTTTTGGAGGGAAGGAAACAGCTAGGGTATGGGATTGTTGTCCGGCCAGATGGTTATATTTTAGCGAAGCAAAGTGAGATTGCGAAGGGTGATATGGGGAAATTGCAGGTGCGGATAGATCGTAAGGTTTACAAAGACGTAGAGTTTGTTTCTACAGATTTTGAGTGGGATGTGGGTTTGTATAAGGTGGAAGCTGAAGGCTTGGCGGTGCCGGAATTTGCGGCGGATTCTGAGGCTAAGAGGGGATCTGTTGTGATAGTAAATGGCGCTACCTCACGGACGAAACGACGTATTTTGGCAGGGATTGTTAGTGCAAAGGCGCGCGAGATCACGCCGGACGGGGGTGCGGTTTTGGGGGTGCAGCTAGATGGTGATAAGGAGGGTTTGACGATAGGAAGTGTGACGGATGAAAGCGGTGCGGAAGGTGCGGGGCTCAAAAAGGGGGATTTGATTCAAGAATTAGACGGGCAGATTGTTACTGACTTGGAGGATATGAGTGAGATTTTGAAGGAGATGAAGGCAGGGCAAGAGGTGGAGGTATTGCTTTTGCGGGAGGGGGAAGAGGTCAGGGAGATGGTGCGATTGGCGGCGAGGGGGGAGTTGTTCGAGGAGGTGGATCGAAATGACCAGATGAGTGGTGATTTCTCGAAGAGACGGAGTGGTTTCCCGCGGGTGATGCAACATGATATTATGGGCAACAGTGCGACGATGGGTGGGCCGGTGATCAATTTGGATGGGAAGCTGGTGGGAATGAATATAGCGCGCGCGAACCGTGCAGAGACATTTGCTATTCCGGTGAAGGAGTTTCGTAAGATTACGACGAGAATGATTGAGGAGGCGGTGCGGGCAGACGACTGAGGTAAAATACTTTCATTTACGGCGGCTTTTGCTTTCTAAATCTTGTCGCTTGCATAATTGGCAGAGTTTCAGGAACCTCACGCCTGCCCGATGCCTGATCCTGTCCCTGAAGAAACTCTATTGCTTGTCGATCCGGACTTAGATTTCCTCGACTGGGCAACGAAGCACCTAAAAGCCAAGGGGCTGCGTATTTTACGCTGCGATGATGCGGGGAAGGCGATCAAGGTGATCGAAAAAACGGCGGTGCATGTGGTGGTGACTGCGATGGAGTTGCAGCCCTTTGATGGAGTGGACCTTTTGGCGCGGATCCGTGCGCACAGCCCGGATACTTTGGTAATTTTGACAACTGGGTTCCCTACTACGAGTCAAATTATCGAGGCTACACAGAAGGGTGCACACGATGTTTTGCGGAAGGAATCGCTTTCCTTTGAGCTTCGGCCGGTGGTGGAATCTGCTTTGCAGACGGTGGAGGACCGGCGTGGTGCGGTGCAGCCAGTGACTGAGTTGCCGAGCCAAGATGGGCGGGTGAAGATCATTGGTGTTTCGAGGCTTTTTCAGGATGTTTTTAAATTGGTGGGCCGAGTTGCTAGATCTGATGCGCCGGTTTTGATTTCTGGAGAAAGTGGGACGGGGAAGGAGCTAGTGGCGAATGCTGTGCACGAGTATAGTCCGCGCAAGCAGCAGGAGATGATGACGATTAATTGCGGGGCAATTCCTGAAAATTTGTTGGAGAGTGAGCTATTTGGACACGAGAAGGGCTCGTTTACAGGTGCGATTGCGAAGCGGGCGGGTCGCTTTGAGCAGGCGGATGGGGGGACTTTGTTTTTGGATGAGATCGGTGATATGCCGCTTTCGATTCAGGTGAAATTGTTGCGTGTGCTGCAGGATGGAAGTTTTTCGAGGGTGGGCTCGAACGATATGCTCAAAACGGATGTGCGCATTGTGGCTGCGACGCATAAGAATCTGGCCTCGGAGGTGACGGCGGGTAGGTTCCGAGAGGATTTATTCTATCGATTGAATGTGGTGGAGTTGCGGATCCCGCCTTTGCGCGGAAGCGGCCGGAAGATATCAGTCTGCTGGCGGAGTATTTCCTACAGAAGATTACGCGGAAAAAC
The DNA here is from genome assembly GCA_963849375.1 of uncultured Verrucomicrobiae bacterium. Taxonomy (GTDB): domain Bacteria; phylum Verrucomicrobiota; class Verrucomicrobiia; order Verrucomicrobiales; family Akkermansiaceae; genus Luteolibacter. The sequence goes on from CAWKHB010000003.1 coordinate 48,624, forward strand.
GGGATGGCGCGGATAAGGATTTCAAGCGAAGCGTTAGGTGTTTTGTCAGAACATCATTGGCCAGGGAATGTGCGGGAGCTTGAAAATACGATTGCACGGGCGTGTGCATTGGCTTCATCGCAGATTTTGCTACCGGCGGATATACCGTTGGCATCGGCACCGGCGCGGACTTCAGCACTGGGCCACGGGCTTGATCAGGTGATCAATTCTGCACCTTCCCAAACTCCTTTGTTGGAATGGATGAGCAAGCAGTTGGCGGGTAGGATCTTGGATCGGGCAGATGGGAATATGAAGGAGGCGGCGATGAATTTGGGGGTTGAGTTATCTGAGCTGAAATCGATTTTAGGAACTGGCAGATAAGTATGGTCCGTTTGATTGCGCAGCCTTTGATCATGGAGGAGCTGACACGGTTGCGTGATCCACGCTGTCCGGGGCCGGAATTTCGACAGAAGGATGAGGCGTATTGCTTCGCTGATGGTGGCGGAGGTGACGGCCACTTTTGAGGTGGAGGCGGTAGCGAGCAGGACGCCATTGGAAGAGATGCAGGGCGCGAAGGTGAGGAGGCCTGTTGTGCTGGTGCCAATTTTGCGGGCTGGTTTAGGATTTTTAGACGGATTTCTGGATCTTATACCGGACGCGTCTGTGGCGCATATAGGTTTGGCGCGTAACGAAGATACCTTGGAGCCGGAGGCGTATTATTTGAAGCATCCAGATGATTTGGCGGAAGTTGAGATGATTGTTTTGGATCCTATGTTAGCTACGGGAGGCTCGGCGGTGCATGCAGTTTCGACTTTGCAAGGCGCGGGGGCGAAACGTATTCGATTTGCTTCTCTTCTGGCGGCTCCAAGGGGGTAAAGGCGTTTGAGAAGGCGCATCCGGATGTTGTGATTTATACGTGTGCTTTGGATCGATGTTTGAACGAAAAAGGCTATATCTTGCCGGGATTGGGGGATGCGGGCGACCGGATGTTTGGGACGGTTTAGAGGGGTTGTCCGGGGAAAAGTTGGTGAAAGTGTAGAAACTCCGTTGCGTGTTTGGCAAGATGGGATAGTCTGATGGCTTACTGCTGTGTCCGACCATTTTGGAAGCTGGCCCGGACCGATATTTATGTTAGGGACCATTCATCCGACTGGCGACTGTCATGCCTTCTTAGGAAGACATGCAACCCTTCGGACGGTCCCCCTTGTTGAGTCTCCGGAACGTGGCTCACAGCTCCAAGGACGGCACAGCGGTTTCCTTTTTCTTGGGGTGTAGAGTTTTGTATAAGGCGAAATGCCCTAACGGGGTAACGCATATCAGCTTGGGGTGAAATCCCGGGGAATGATAGATGCAAACGGATGTGTTCTAAAAAAAAGGCCGCATTAAGTTGGTTTGCGCATGCGTCCGCTGTGGGATGATATGCGGTGTTCTTTCAGAACACGGGAATGGGGGGGATGGAACCCGGGGTTTCACCCCGGGTTGGTATGCGGATGCCCCTTTGGGGCGGGGAAGGGTGATGGGGCGGGGATGTTTGGCGGGTGCGTCCGCTGTGGGATGATATGCGGTGTTCTTTCAGAACATGGGAATGGGTGGGGGATGGAACCCCGGGGTTGCACCCCGGGCTGGTATGCGGGTGCCCCTTTGGGGCGGAGGTGGGTGTTTATGCGGTGTTCTTTCAGAACATGTGAATCGATGGGGGATGGAATCCAGGGTTGCACCCCGGGCTGGTATGCGGGTGCCCCTTTGGGGCGGGGGCGGGGATGTTTGTTGGGTGGTGTTTTGGTATTGGTTTGATAATTGTTTGGGGTAGGGCATTGTGGAGGCTCACATGATGAAAATTCTGGGACGTATTATAATTGTGATCTCTGTTGGGGCGTTTTGTAACGCGAGTGAGGTGAGAGATGCGCAGGCGATTCGTCAGTTGGCCTCGGATGAGTATGCGGAAAGAGAGGCTGCAACGAGGATGTTGTGGGAGAGGGGGCAGGAGGTGGTAGAGATTTTAGAAGAGGCACGGCGATCTGATCAGCCGGAGACAGCGATCCGGGCTAGTGAGTTGTTAGCTTATGCGAGGATGAAGATTACGCCTGAAACATCGCCAGAGGTGATTGTGTTGGTGGAGAATTACTTAGAGGCGGGTGAGAAGGAGAAGATTGCTATTTTAGGGCAGCTGAAGGAGCGGCGGGCGTGGTTTCAGGCGCTAAGGCTATTTTCAGATGAGCCAGAGCAGGTAAAAAAAGGGATGCGGCCGGTCTTGCGCGGTGTGGCGATTACAGCAGCGCGGGAGGAAGTGATGCGGGATGATGCTCAGGCGGCGCTGGATGTTTTGCGGATTTCACCGTTTGAGTATACTGATCTGATGGCGCTTGCGGCGCAGTATTGGAATATGGGGATGCTGGATTCTGAGTTAGAGAAGGCGGAGCCGCCCGGGACGATTTCCGCTGATAAGTGGCGGCTAGCCTTGTTGCGGGTGAAGGGTGATGTGGAAGGTGCGCGGAAGGTGGCTGAGGGGATGGGCGCGAAGAGAACAGCGGCATACTTGGAGGTTTTGATGGGAAATCCGGAAGGTTTTTTAGAAGGTTATGGGAGCGGTAAGGATGAGACGCGGGTGTCTGCGGTGTATCGTAAACTCGCGCTGCGGAGATGGGGAGGCGAGCAAGTGAGTGCGAAGGATCTTTTGCCCTTGGAGGGGGCTTTGGAGGCAGAAGAACAGCAATCGCAATTGCAGGCTATGGCGGCTTTGGCGACTTTGGGTGAGCCAGGTGCGGCGGAATTGTTACAGGAGAAGATGAACCCTGAGGTGGCTTTTCGGCATTATTTATCGCAGGAGCAAATTGATAAAGCGCTCGCTGTGTATGAGCTGAAACCGGACTTTGAGGGTTTGAAGAAGCGAGTTGAGGATCATTTAGAGAATCTGACTGATGAAAAGAAGGTGAACCGGGAAGATTTGTTGCGGGAGTCTGGGCGGCTGCGGCAGGTGTTGGCGTTTCTTGAGACTACGGGGCAGAGGCAAGTGTTTGAAGAGGCATTTGCAGGGCCGTTGTTAGAATTTGCCAAGAAGGATAGGGGTAAATTTCTCTCTGTTCTGACGGAAATTTTTCAGCAGGACCTTGGGGCACCTAGGTTTGCATTTGAGCTGGCGAGTGAGTGGGCGGGGGATGATGATGAGAAATGGAATGAGGTATTTATGATGCCGCTTAATGAAAATCTTCCGGTGGGGGATTGGTTGCCATGGTTGCGTAAGGAGAATGCGGAGGCTGGTGAAGGCGAGATTTTGGAGATTGCTTTGGCGTTATTTCGGATCACGGATGATCCTAAAGGTTTGAGGGCTAAATGGATTGAAAGAGCTTGGGAGGTGGCTGACGAGACAGGGGGCGAGGCTGACCAAGAAATGCTGGGTCGGATCATGAGGCTGGCGGAGACCCAAGGAGATGTGGGAAATGCTTTGCGCGCCTATGATGAGATGCCCGGGAATGAGGGATGGGGGACGATAGATCGGTTTTTTTCGGCAGCGGGTAGATGGAAAGAGGCGGCGGAGTTTTTAGGGGAGAATGCGGAGAATTTGGAAAGTAGCTCACCGGAGATGCATGCCTACTTGGCGATAAATTTTAGGCGTGCTGGCATGTTGGATGAGGCAGAGCGGCACGATTTACTTGCTGAGAAGCTGACGTTGGGATTTGCGCCTAGTTGTGCACGGATTGCAGCCTCATATGCTTATGGGGGCTTTATGGAACAGGCGGAGATATGGTATGCGAGGGCGGGAATTTTGGCGAACACGAGAGGATCCGAGTTTATAGCGGCTTTGAGTGTTTATGCGCCGTCGATGCTGCGGACGAAGCAGTGGGAGAGGGCAGCTGCGGCCTATGAGGCGCTTGCTTTGTTTCAGGTGCATCAAGGATTTCGCCAAGAGGCTTTGATAAGGTTTGTCATTGCGAGGTTGAATGCGGATTTGCCGAAGGCTTTGGCGGAGCTTGAGGACGATCGGCAGGGAGCGATTGCGCGGTTGGATAAGATTCATGAGGTGTTGAAGACCAATGGTATTTTAGCGGACGAGTTTTTTCCTTTGGTGCGCGAGGCAGGCTTGGTAAGTGAGTTAGGAGGTTGGTTTGAGGATTCGTGGGCTGGGCTTTCTGCTGTGGTGGAGCGATACCCGGCCTCGGATAATACGCGGAATACGGCGGCATGGTTCGCCTCGCGTGCGCAGTTGCGGCTGGATGAGGCAAGGGAGCATCTAGACAAGGCCCTTGAGAGGAAGCCAAACCAGCCTGCTTATTTAGATACGATGGCGGAGACTTATTTTGCGGAGGGGGAGCGGGAGAAAGCCGTTGAGTGGTCGGCTAGGGCGGTGCAGAACGAGCCGTTTGACGATATGATACGCTCGCAGTATCGGCGTTTTGAGACTGCAGAGTTGCCGCGTTGAAGGTGGAAAGCGGAGTGTGTGAGCAAACGCCTTTACAGGTGGCGGGAGGGAGAGTTGAATGCTCGCCCCGAATGGATCGGTTCCCTTTTTATGGCTCTTATTATCAAAGATAGAAACGAATGTGCTTTTGACCAAATTTCGCTGGGTGAGGTGATGCTCCGGCTAGACCCGGGTGAAGGTAGGATACGGACAACGCGTAATTTTCAGGCATGGGAAGGAGGTGGTGAGTATAATACGTCACGTGGTTTACGGAAATGCTTTGGCTATAAGACGGGTGTTGTGACTGCGCTGGTTGACAATGAGATTGGCCATTTGATTGAAGATTTCATTATGCAGGGGGGTGTGGCTACGGATTTTATTCAGTGGGCGGAAGATGATGGGATTGGGCGCTCGGTGAGGAACGGGCTAAATTTTACAGAACGGGGGTTTAGCATCCGGGGGGCTGTGGGGAACCCGGATCGTGGGAATACGGCAGCCTCTCAAATCAAGCCGGGGGATGTGGACTGGGAGCATATTTTCGGGAAATTAGGTGTCCGCTGGTTTCACACTGGCGGTATTTATGCTGCGCTTTCTGAGAGTGCTGCGCAGACGACGATTGAGGCGGTGCGCGCGGCTAAGAAGTATGGGACGGTAGTTTCGTATGATTTGAACTACCGGCCTTCGCTGTGGAAAACGATTGGGGGGCAGGATAAGGCGCAAGAGGTGAATCGCGAGATCGCGGAGTATGTGGATGTGATGATTGGGAATGAGGAGGATTTTACGGCCTCGCTGGGCTTTGAGGTTGAGGGGGTGGACCACAATATTTCGGACATTCAGATTGATGCATTCAAGGCGATGATTGAGACGGCAGTGAAGGCATTTCCGAATTTTAAAGTGGCGGCGACGACTTTGAGGGGGGTTAAGACGGCTACGATCAATGATTGGTCGGCTATTTTGTGGCACGATGGTGAATTTCAGGAGAGCAGGAAGTATGACGATTTGGAAATTTTAGATCGAGTTGGAGGTGGTGATTCTTTTGCCTCGGGTTTGCAGTTTGGATTTTTGGAGTTCAACGATGCGAAGAAGGCTGTGGAATACGGTGCGGCGCATGGTGCGTTGGCAGCGACAACGCCGGGTGATACTTCAATGGCGACGCGAAAAGAGGTGGAGAAGCAAATATCTGGCGGAGGTGCACGGGTGGTGCGATGATGCGGGTGGATAGGCCTGCGGATTGATATGGTTTCTGAGGAGAAGATAGGAGAAAGTAAAACACCGAACTTACGTCAGGACTTAACCGTGCTGATGAAGGTCCGGTTGAACTTTTTTGTGCTGATAACCACTTTATTTGGTTATCTTCTTGCGCGGAAGGGCCTCGATATGGAGTGGGCTTTGCTGTTTCACACTTTGGTGGGGACGGCTGCGGCGGCATTTGGCTCGGCTGCTTTTAATCAGTTGATGGAGGTTGATCTGGATTTGATGATGAAGAGGACGGCGGACAGGCCATTGCCATCGCGGAGAATCAATCCTGTGACAGCGTTTGGGTTAGGATGGATTTTATCTGCTGCAGGCATTATTCACTTGGCCGTTTTGGTGAATGCGGAGGCTGCGTATTTGGCGGCTGCGACGATTGCGATCTATGTTTTCATTTACACGCCGATGAAGCGTTTGAGCTCACTCAACACTTTGGTGGGTGCCATTCCAGGAGCGATTCCGCCGGTGATTGGTTGGGTAGGGGGAGGCGGGGGAATATTGGAGGCGGAAGCGTGGTTTTTGTTTGGGATTCTATTTTTTTGGCAGTTGCCGCATTTTGTGGCGATCAATTGGCTTTGCCGGGAAGAGTATGAGGACGCGGGGTATAGGATGTGGTCGAACGGGGATGTCTCTGGAAGGCGAAGTGGGCGGCTTTGCTTGATGTTTTCGCTGATGTTGGTGGTGTTTTCTTTGTTTCCGTTGGGATGGGGTTTTACGGGTTTGGGGTGGTTGATTGCTGGGACTCTTTGCGCGCTTGTATTGGCTTTTTTGAGTTACCGATTTCTTCGTAAAAGCACGCGGACTGAGTGCAGGCAGTTATTTTTCGGCACTTTGATTTATCTGCCAGTGATACTTGTTATCCTTTTGATCTCATGGCGGGTATAGCTGCGGATCTTATTCGCGCGGGGCGAGATTTGGATGAAAGTTTAGGAGGATTGCGCTTCAGTGATCCGGTAGCGTGGACGTATCTGACGACGGATTATGCTAGAGATGGGTATGAGTCCTATTTGCAGAAATTTGGGGATTCTGAGAAGGAGGTTTTGTTTCTAGGGATGAATCCGGGTCCCTATGGGATGGCGCAATGTGGGGTACCCTTCGGAGAGGTGAATCTCGTCCGGCAATGGATGAGATTGGAGCCGACTATACGGAAACCGATTCTTGAGCATCCCAAAAGGCCGATTGAGGGTATGGCGTGTAAGCGCTCGGAAGTGAGTGGGCGGAGGTTGTGGGGTTATTTTTCGGAGCTTTTCCCGGATGCTGAAGATTTTTTCAGGAAATATCTGGTGATTAATTTTTGTCCTTTGGTGTGGATGAAAGAGAGTGGGGCAAATTTGACGCCGGATAAGATTGTGCGAGCGGAGGCGAATGAGGTGGAAAGGCTCTGTAGTGCGCATTTGGCGCGGGTTTTGGACATTTTAATGCCGCATACCGTTGTGGGTGTGGGTGCGTATGCGGAGAAGCAATTGGAAAAGGCAGCCCAAGAGCTGGGGCGACCTATCGCGGTTGGGAAAATTTTGCATCCATCACCAGCTTCGCCATTGGCGAATCGAGGTTGGGCAGAGGTGGCGGAGAAGCAGTTGAGGGAGCTTCTCCCGGATTGGTAGTTTTTCCAAAGTTTTCCTTAGGTGTTGGTGCTGTTCTGGCCTTTTTCGATTTGTGAGCGGAGCTGTTTTAGATCTGTATCGATGCGGGTGAGGATGGCAACGAGTTCGGGATCTGTATGGGTATCGATTTCGGGAGTGAGAGCTAGTTCGGACATGGTAGAGACGATGATGCCGATGAAGAGATTGAGGATGGTGAAGGTGGCGATCATGATGAAAGGGACGAAGAAGAGCCAAGCCCAAGGATGATTTTCCATGGTGGGGCGGACGATGCCCATGGACCAGCTTTCGAGGGTCATGATTTGAAATAGAGTGTAGAGGCTGGAGCCGAGATCGCCGAAGTATTCAGGTTCGGTAGCGCCGAAGAGTTTTGTCGCTAGGACGCCGGTGGTGTAGAAGAAGATGGTCATGACGGCGATGACGCCACCGAGGCCGGGGATGGAATGGATGAAGGCAGCGACGACTTTTTTCAGGCTGGGAACTGCGGTGAGGAGTCGGAGGACTCGAAGGACGCGGAGGGAGCGAAGGACGGCCCAAGTGCCAGAACCAGGGACGAGGGCGATGCCGACGACGAGGAAATCGAAGATATTCCAGCCGCTGCGCCAGAAGGTGAGTCGGTAGCAGTAGAGTTTGAGGGCTAGCTCGATGACGAAGCCGAGCAGGCAGATTCTGTCGATCGTTTTGAGGAGGATGCCAAACGATTGCATGGCTGAGGGGCTGGTTTCTAGGCCGAGAACGATGGCATTGATGATGATTAGGAAGATGACTGCTGCCTGAACAGGCTTAGACTCGACCCAGTGAGCGACCTTGATCCTCCTTGCGGAAACTTTTTGGTGCTTGAGGAGGTTCAGAAGGTCGTTCTCGCTCATCTGAGGGGAAATTTAAGATTTTTTAGAAACTCGCTTCTCAATTAGGCTTTTCCGCCAAAGGAAGTGACGAGTGAGGCGAAATCTACGGGTTCTGCCTTATCTGCATTGATGATAGCCATTTTTTGTAGGGAGAAAATTTCTGAGATGCCCTTTTCTGCGAGGTTGAGCATTTCGTCCATTTGAGTGCGGGAGAATACGGCTTCTTCCCCAGAGCCTTGGACTTCTACGTATTCGAGGTTTTCGGTCATTACGATATTGAAGTCGACGGTGGCGGCTTTGTCTTCTGGGTAGTTTAGATCCAAGACGGGTGTGTTTTCAAAGACTCCGGCTGAGACAGCGGCGACGAGTTTTTTCAGGGGGAAGGTTTTGATTTTCCCTTCTGCCATCATGCGGTTGAAGGCGATGGCGGTGGCTACGCAAGCACCGGTGACGGAAGCTGTGCGGGTGCCTCCGTCGGCTTGGAGGACGTCACAATCGATCCATAGGGTCCGTTGGCCGATTTTCTGGAGATCGACTACTGCGCGAAGGGAGCGGCCGATGAGGCGCTGAATTTCTGAGGAGCGGCCATCGAGTTTCCCGCGTGAGATATCGCGTGATTTCCTATCATGGGTGGAGTATGGGAGCATTGAGTATTCGGCAGTGAGCCAGCCACCGGAGATTTTTTGGTAACGCATCCAGCCGGGGACGCCATCTTCGAGGGTGGCGGAGCAGATGACTCGTGTATTTCCGAAGCAAACGAGGACGGAGCCTGTTGCGTTGGGGGCAACATTTGGGTGGAAAGAGATCGTGCGTAGTTGATCGTTGGCGCGGGAGTCAGGGCGTGGCATGGCGCGGACGGTATAAAGATCTGCGCAGATGGAAAACTGAAAACCGACAGATTTATTTAGTATCCGCCAGAGGCCTCGCTGAAGGTGTAGGGGGCTTGGTAGCGGCCGGTATCTTCTTTTACGAGTTGGCGGACGAGATCGTTGAGGACGGAGGATGCGCCGAAGCGGTAGCGAGTGGGGTTAAGCCATGCATCACCGAGGGTTTCTTTGACGGCGACGAGGTAGGTGAGAGCTTGTTTGGCGGTGCGGATGCCGCCGGCTGGTTTCATGGCGATTTGGCGTCCAGTGGCGAGATAGAAATCGCGAATGGCCTCGAGCATGACTTGGGTGTTGGCGAGGGTAGCGTTGGCGGAGGTTTTGCCAGTTGAGGTTTTGATGAAATCGCCATCGCGCAGGACTTCCATGGCGAGGAAGGATGCGGCGCGGATGTTATCGTATGTTTCTAGCTCGCCGGTTTCGAGGATTACTTTGAGAGTGGCGGTGCCGCAGGCTTCGCGGACAGCTACGATTTCGTCTTGGACTTCTTGAATTCTCCCGGAAAGGAATTTGCCGCGACTGATGACCATATCGATTTCGTCGGCGCCTTCGCTGACGGCGAATTTGACTTCATCGAGGCGGGTGCTGAGGGGAGTTTGGCCGGAAGGAAAGCCAGTGGCTACAGAGGCGATGCGGACGGGGGTGCCTTTGACGATTTGGGCTGCGAATTTTACCATGGCTGGATAGACGCAGACGGCGGCTGTGATAGGAAGTTGAGGCATTGGCGAATGCGGGCGAAGGGCTTTGTGACAGAGCGAGGCAACTTTGCCCGGAGTGTCATTGCCTTCGAGTGTTGTGAGATCCACCATGGAGATGGCCATTTTTAGGCCAAAGACTTTGGAGTGTTTTTTGATGCTGCGGGTGCCGAATTTGGCGACACGTGCTTCGATTCCGGTTTTATCGACCTTGCCGACTGAGTTGATCAGGGAATTGAGTGATCGCATGTCGGGGGTAAGACTCATGGTGATTTAGTAGCTGAAAATGGGCGGGTAGGCTAGGGGGAATGCAGGCTATTTGGTGCATGGGGAGGTGGGGGGAGCGGATATTCGTGTTCACAAGTATGGGGGAAATGTTTAGGTGTGGTGAGGCAAGTTTATGAAGGGGCTGTTATTTGTAAGATGGATGGTGGCGCTTTCAATGGTGGCGGTGGTGGTGGGGACGGCGGCGGCGGGGTTTTTGTGGGGTTTGGATTGGGTGACTAGATTGCGGTTTTCGCAGTCATGGCTGGTGTATTTGTTACCTGTGGCGGGCCTGGGGATGGGCTATTATTATAGGACGCATGGGAGATTTGTGGGGGCTGGCAATCAAGTGATTCTTGCGGAACTGCACCATGACAGGGGAAAGGTTCCGGCTTTGATGGCGCCAAGTGTGGTTTTGGCGACTTTGGTGACGCATTTGTTTGGGGGTTCTGCAGGACGTGAGGGCACGGCGGTGCAGATGGGGGCAGGGATGGGTGCGTGGGTGGGTGGCTTTGTGAGCAAAGGGGGGCGGGCGAAGAAGATTTTCATTTTTTGCGGGATTTCAGCGGGTTTTGGGGCGGTTTTTGGGACGCCATTTGCGGGGGCGTTGTTTGCGCTGGAGTTTACGCGGTTCCGGCTTTTATCGAGGAAGCTTATTCCTTGTTTGTTCACTGCGTTGCTGGCAGATCAGGTGTGCCATGCGTGGGGGATTGGGCATACGGTGTATCCTGCTATCATGTGGGAGAGATCGCTGGGGAATTGGTTTCCTTTAATGCCGAAAATTTTTGTTTTTGCGTGTGTTGTGGCCCTGCTGAGTCGGTTTTTTGTGTGGGTTTCGAAGTTTGTAGCAGGAAAGCTTCAGGTGTGGTTTCCGGATGGGGCGTTGCGGGCGGCGGTGGGGGGTATGGTGGTGATTTTGTTATTTTGGTTGGCGGGGACGGGAGACTATCTGGGTCTTGGGGTTTTGGCGGAGGATGAAAATGCGTATACTTTACCAAGGTTCTTTGCTGTTGATTTACAGGCACCTGCGGAGACTTGGATGTGGAAAATTGCTTTTACGGTAGTGACGTTGGGTGCGGGATTTAAAGGCGGGGAGGTGACACCGTTGTTTTTCATCGGGGCAGCTTTGGGGAATTGGTTAGCTTGGGTTTTGGATGCTCCGGTGGATTTATTTGCGGGGATGGGCATGATTGCTTTTTTTGCGGCGGCAACAAAGACGCCTTGGGCTTCGTTAGTGATGGGAATCGAGCTTTTGGGTTGGGGGGCATACGCGCCACTTGCGATGGGGACGTTTTTAGCGTATAAATTGAGTGGAAAGAGATCCGTGTATCCGGAGCCGAGTGAGGTCTAGAATGTTACACAAGCGTGCAAATGAACGGAGCAATAGAGACACCCCGACAACTTGTGGCGCGTTTCGAGCGCGGTGAGCTGGACCGGGCAGAGTTTCAGGAGAAGATGTTTTTGTTTCAGCGTGAGCTGCTGGAGGAGATTGAGGAGGATGTGCAGAATCCTTTTGCGGCTTGGTTGGAGGCGCGGGCTGCGCGTGGGGTGGCGAAGAAGCTTTTGAAGGATACTTCGGAATATAGGGTGCGGGAGGTTTTGGCTACGATGGCGGAGGTGCCGGGGTATCCGCATGCTCGGTATTTATGGAATGCGGCTCATCCGGATGTGCCTCTGCATTGTTTCTTCCGGGTGAAGAGGGAGCCGAGCTTTCAGATCACTGAAATGAGAGAAAAGGGCAGTGAGGTCTTGGTGAAAATTACGCGAGAGGGAGAGAAAGAGGAGTTTTTGATTAAGCGTGATCGGTTTGGGCAGCTTTTGGTGCCGTCATTTTCCAGAGGCGAGGACAAAGGGTAAGGGAGGCGACGAGTAGGCCGATGGCGAGTCCGCACCAGATGCCAACTGCGCCGAGGCCAAGGTAACGAGAGAGAAAGAGTGCGGAGGGTAGGCCGATGAGCCAGTAGGAGACGAAGCCGATGAAGGCAGGCATGCGTGCGTCGTGAAGGCCGCGAAGCATGGAGACGGAGCCGACTTGTAGGCTATCGAACAGCTGAAAAACGCCGACGATTATGAGAATTTTTGCGGAGAGTGCGATTACGGGCATTTCATCGATAAATAAGGAGGAAACCCAATTGCCGAAGACGAAGAAGAAGACTGCGCCGATGATGGCCCATGCAGTTCCGAGGAGCCAGCCGGAGGAGACGATGACGCGGAGTCGATCGACTTGGCCGGCTCCAGCGGCGGCTCCGATGCGGACGCTGAGTGCCATGGCAAGGCCGAGGGGGACCATGAAGGCGGTAGCGGCACACATGAGGGCAATTTGGTGAGCGGCCATAGCGGTTTCACCGAAGCGCCCCATCAGCAGGCCGGCAGCTGAGAAGGCAGAGACCTCGCAAATCATTTGAATACTGGCGGGAACCCCAATTCCGATGAATTTTTTCATTTCTGGTAGATCCGGGGCGACAAGCCAGCGATGCGGAACCCACTCGCTGAGTTCTTTCGGGCAGTAGAGCCATATAAACATGGCGATGAGGATGGCGAGACGAGAGATGGCGGTGGCCCAAGCGGCACCTTCTAGGCCTTGGGGTGGGTAGCCTAAATTTCCATAAATCATGACCCAATTCAGGAAAACATTGAGTATAACACCCGAAAGGAAGATCCAAAAAGGAGGCCACGGGCGATCTAGGGCATCAGCGTGGTTTTTGAGTGCCATTGCCATCAGTCCGGGAATCATTGAGAGCATGATGATGCGGAAGTAAGGTCCGGTTTTTGCAGTCACCTCAGGGGGTTGTTGGAAGATGCCTAGGTAGAAGGACACAAAGACCATGAGCACGAAAAGCAGGAATCCGATGAGTGTGGCCAGATACATTCCGTGGCGGCAACTTGCTCTGGCGGCGGCTGCATTTCCCGCACCATGGGCCCCGGCGGTGAAGACGGAGACGGCGGTGAGGACGCCGATGCCGAAGACGAAAGGGACGTAGAAAAGTGAATTTGCAAAGGTGAGGACGGCCATTTCGGTGACGCCAAGGCGGCCAATCATCATGGTGTCTGCCACTCCGAGGAGCATCTGACTCACTTGCCCAATGATCAGGGGCACTGCGAGCTTCAGGGTTAAATAGGATTCTTTTCTGAGCGACATGTCTGCGGGTGACTAAGTGCCGGCCACGGTAAATTGTCAGTAACAGAACGCGAAGTGGGGGTTTCTGATGGGGGAGCAGGAAATGACTTTGAAAAATCCAACTAACAGGAACTAAGTTTTGCATATTTGTAGCTTTCCGTCATGGTCCGGCTGATGCGCATCGTTGCCCACACCATTGCAATTCTACTTACTGCCTTGCTGCTGACACACTGTGGTTCAGGCTCGGCACCTGATTCTACGGCGATGACGGGCCCTTTTGATAGTAGGGGGAACTATGTGGAGGATTGGGCAGATAATCCTTCCAAATGGCACCGGCCAAGAAAGCCGGCGGAGCAGGTTGTGAGAAATAGGACTCCAGCTTCACCGCCGATTGTGGAGCCGCGTCCGGCGCCGAGGCCCTCGGTGGCAGCGGAGACACCGGTGGTGCAGCCGCAGCCGATTGCTAGGCCGAAGCCGAAAGTGGTTGTGAAGCCGAAGCCGAAGCCGAAGCCAAAACCTAGCTTTGTAAGGCACAAAGTGCGGCGGGGCGATACTTTGACGGGCCTAGCGCGACGGTATGGCACTACGATTTCGAAGATCAAGGCGGCGAACGGTATTCGAGGTTCTGTGATTATGTTAGGGCAGAACCTAAAGATTCCGCGATAGGCATTTTCCCATAAATACGTGGACAGGGACGAAGATTTGCGTGCGGCGTTCCCGGAGGATTTCCTTTTTGGAACTGCGAATGCGGATCATCAGGTGGAGGCGTATGAGGCGGAGCGCGAGGATGTCTGGGACATGTGGGAGCGTTGCCAAGGGCTTACCAAACGAAAGCGTGGGACGGATTTTTGGAATCGGTATCGGGAGGATATTAATTTGGCAGCAGGGCTGGGGTGTAAGTTATTTAGGTTTTCGATAGCGTGGGTGAGGGTGGAGCCTGAGTGCGGGGTTTTTGATGAGGGTGCGATTGCGCATTACGAGGAACTTGTGGACTATATAAGGGCCAAGGGGATGAAGGTGATGGTGACTTTGCATCATTTCGTATGGCCGGTGTGGCTGGAGCGGGATTACGGGGGGATGATCGGGAGGGAATTTCCAGATTTGTTTGCTAGGTATGCAGATCGGATGGCTGAGGCCTTTGGGGATAAGGTGGATTGGTGGATCACGTTCAATGAGCCGTCTCAGCTAACATTTGGGTATATTAAGCCGTGGTGGCAAAACCGGTATTATATGCCACCCGGATTGCCAAGGGGCTCGTTGGTGGACGCGGAGGCGGAGGCGGTAGGAAAGTTGGTGCCTAATCTATTTTTGGCACATACGCGGGCGCGTGCGGCGATAAAGGGGTATCGTGCAGATGCGCAGGTGGGCGTGAATCCTTTGGTGACGGGGTTTCCAATGTGGCTGCAGATGCTGATGGATTGGGGGGCATGTCACCGTGGGCTGGCGGAGGCGCTTTTTAAATTTACGACAAAGAGTGCCTTGATTAGTGAGCGCGGGAAGGTAGATCTGATGATCGGGGGGATTAGCCGGGAAGATGATATGCCTTTCGAGATGAGTGATGCCTATGCGCGCACGGGGAAGGCGGTTTTGGTGGACGCTGGATATGTGGGAGAGGGCATGGACTCGCTTTCTGCGAAGAGGATCGGGGTGATTGGGGTAGGGAATCAGGCGGAAAATTGGGAGAAACACTTGCCTGAGGACGGGCTGAAGCAGGTGTATAGTAATTATACAGAGGCGCGGGCAGCTTTGGATGCGGGGCGCTTGGATGCGCTGTATGGCGATGAGTTTTTTCTTTTGCCAGCGGAATTGGAGGGGATGAGTCAGTATCGATTTCTTGTGAAAGATTTGAGTGAGGAATTTTACGTTGCGCTGGCTCCGCAGGGTCACTCACGTTTGGTGGAGTATGTAAATCGTGCGATTGATACGCTGCGTGGGAAGGCGAGTGCGGATGGAGTGGAAGTTCCAGTAGAAGAAAGGCATTGGGAATTGCGGAAGCCGGTTTCTTTGCATGAGGTTTTTGGCAAGGTGGATAGTTTGCCGGGGCGGATGGCGGTGGGGAGGGGATTTCGCCGGGTGAAGCGGCGAGGGAAGATCAAAATCGGCATACGGAAAGACGTGCTGGGAATGTCTCGGGAGAGTGTAGATAGGTCCTTGGAGGTTCAGCTGGCGCGGCAGGTGGCGGAGGAAATTTTTGGGGATAGCGGGAAGGTGGAATTGGTGCCGGTAGAGCCGGGCGAGCGTTATCAGGTGCTGGTTTCGAAGACGAGATGGTTGAATTGGGCTTGGCGGTTTTGGGGGACGACGAGTTTGATAGCGAATGCGAATTGGTGGTATTTGGGAATGGCGGGGAAACTGGCGCCGGAGCTATGTCCTGAGGAGGCGATAGGTGCGCAGGATTTTGTAGGTCTGGATTACTATTGGGGCTTGCCGACGTGGCGCTTGCACAAGTTTCGATCGCTGGAAGACGCGGCGCGGGGTCGGTTCTTGGAAGCGCCGGTTTGGCCACGAGGTTTGTATCATGCGCTGCGTAGGTATAGTCGGTGGTTTCCTGGGCAGGAACTTTTTATCGTGGAGAACGGTTGTACGCCTTCGGCAGGGAAGACGACGCGGGCGCAGTATATGTTAGCGCATTTGCGGGAGGTGGCTTTGGCATTGAAGAAAGGGGTGCCGGTGAGGGCTTATAATTGGTGGTCGGTCACTTCAAACCGGGAATGGGGGCATCCTTTCGACCCAAATACGGATTTCGGCCTGCATTTTGTCGATTTAGATAAGGATCCGAGTTTGGAGCGCAGGCCGACGCCGGAGGCGAAGTTGTTTGCGGAGGTGATCCGGCGTTCTGGTAGGTGAGGGGTGCCGGAGGGAGATGCGATGGGTGAAGCTTTCTCCTCGCCAATGGGTGAGATGGTAGGGATGCTGGGGGCACTAGGTATGGTTGAGGAAATTACAGGAGCGCAGGAAAAGGTGGGTGCACGGGAGTTGTTGTTTGGCAATTTGTGGGATTTCGATCCGGCTCCGGAGTCGGCTCCTGCGGGGATTGAGGAGCGGTATGATTTATTTATCGGAGGGAAATTTGTGGAGCCAAAGAGTGGTGTTTGGTTTGATTCGATCAGTCCGAGAGATGGTAAGAAGCATTGTGAGATAGCAGAGGCGGGGGAGGCGGATGTGGAGGCGGCGTATCGTGCAGCGGGTGATGCGTTTGGCGATTGGTCGCGGCTTTCGGGGAGCTCACGGGGGAAATATTTGTTCCGGCTGGCAAGGTTGTTGCAGGATCGGGCGCGTGAATTTGCGGTTGCGGAGACTTTGGATGGTGGAAAGCCAATTAAAGAGGCGCGGGACTTTGATGTGCCAATGGCGGCTGCGCATTTTTTCTATCACGCTGGCTGGGCAGATAAATTGGAGTATGTGGCTCCGGGTGCTCATTTGAAGCCGTTGGGGGTGGTTGGGCAGGTGATTCCATGGAATTTTCCGTTGCTTATGCTGGCTTGGAAGCTGGCGCCGGCTTTGGCGGTGGGTAATACGGTGGTCTTGAAACCTGCGGAGACTACGTCGGTGACGGCGATGAAATTTGCAGAGTTGGTGCGTGATGCTGGGCTTCCACCGGGGGTTGTGAATTTTGTGACTGGCGCGGCAGATACGGGGAAGGCTGTGGTGACGCATTCTGCTGCGGCAAAGATCGCTTTCACGGGATCGACTCAGGCGGGAAAGTGGATTCAAGGTGAGCT
Organism: uncultured Verrucomicrobiae bacterium; assembly: GCA_963849375.1. Taxonomy (GTDB): domain Bacteria; phylum Verrucomicrobiota; class Verrucomicrobiia; order Verrucomicrobiales; family Akkermansiaceae; genus Luteolibacter. The sequence goes on from CAWKHB010000003.1 coordinate 65,382, forward strand.
GGCAGGGAGGCAGACTCGCCTTTCTCTGGAGCTAGGAGGTAAGGGTGCGAATATTGTGTTCGAAGACGCGGCCATCGATCAGGCAGTTGAGGGGATTGTGGACGGAATCTTTTTCAACCAAGGTCATGTATGTTGTGCGGGTTCGCGTTTGCTAGTGCAGGAGAGCATTATGCCGGAATTTCTTGAGAAATTGAAGAACCGGATGCGGACGTTGAAGACTGGTGATCCGTTGGATAAGAATACTGATGTCGGGGCGATTAATTCGCGTAAACAGCTGGAGAGGATTCGAGAAATGGTAGAAGCAGGGAGGGCGTATGGTGCTGAGGTGTATCAGAATTCTGAGGCGCTGCCTTCTGAAGGGTTTTACTACGCGCCTTGTGTGTTGAGCGACGTGACTCAGAGTCATCGGGTGGTGACGGATGAGATTTTTGGTCCGGTGCTTACTGTAGGTAGTTTCCGGACTCCGGGAGAAGCCATTGAGAAGGCAAACAATACGGCATATGGGCTTAGTGCAGGGGTATGGACAGATAAGGGATCGAAATTTCTGGATGTGGTGAAGCAGATCAAAACGGGTGTGGTATGGGGAAATTCCTTTAATCGATTTGATCCGAGTTCGCCATTTGGAGGTTTCAAAGAATCTGGCTTTGGACGGGAAGGTGGGCAACAGGGCTTGCTGGAGTATGGCGAGGTGGTGAGAAGGTAGTTTTTTCGCGCATATTTTATGGGATTTGCGCAAAAAATTAGGCGGAAGGTGATTTAGGCTTGCATGTGTATTTGTAGGGGCTATTAACCGCGTCCCGAATTATGGCTAAGAAAAGTTGGATCGCCCGCAATAAACGTAAAGCAAAGACAGTTGATAAGTATGCTGACCTACGGCATAAGCTGAAGGCTGAGAAAGATTACGTAGGTCTATCGATGCTGCCACGTGATGCTAGCCCTACTCGGGTTGTAAATCGTTGTGAGATCACAGGCCGCCGCCGTGCGTTTATCCGCCGTTTTCGTTTGTCACGGATTACATTCCGTGAATATGCTTCCGCTGGTTTACTACCCGGCGTTACCAAGTCAAGTTGGTAGTAAGCTGAGGTGGGCTCCTGAGAAGGACGTTGCCGCCGGTGTTTTAAACACTAAGAACCAGCTTGCCGAAATCCGTTAGATAGCATAGGAGAGGACTGATTCCCGCCTGTGCTGCACCTATGCCCATTTACGAATACGTAGCCGAAGAACCAGATGATCCTGACCGATCGTGTCGGATGTGTCGGCGTGGGTTCGATTTGAGAAGACCGGCGGATCGGGAAGCGCTTGCTGTGTGCTTTTTGTGTAAATATCCGGTGAGAAAACGTGTTTCGCGCACACATACGCCCCGTATTACGAAACCGCTATCGGTCACTGACGCGAAGGCGGCGGGTTTTACAGTTTTAGAAAAGCGGGATCAGGGGGTGTATGAGAAGCTCTGATTTAGCAGGTGAGGTTTGGAATATGGCTGGGGTTGCATTTGTGAGCTTTGGAGAGATACCGCAGGATTTCCCAACGCCATTGGAGACGATTTTGTATCTGGGGGGCATTGCATTCTTTCTCTTGCTGAATGCGTTTTTCGTCGCTTCAGAGTTTGCGATTGTGAAAGTCCGGCCAAGTCAGCTGGAGACACATGCGAAGGAGACCGGGGCGGATACGGTGCGCTCGATTCATGTGGTTAAGAATTTAGATGGATATATTTCAGCGAATCAGCTGGGTATCACATTTTCGTCGTTGGCTTTGGGATTCTTGGGTGAGCCTTTTGTCACGGCTCTGATTGCGCCTTTGTGCGCTTGGGCAGGTATGCCGGAACAGGCAACTTATTGGGTTTCCTTGGTGATTGCGTATGTGTCGTTCACCTATTTGCACGTGGTGATTGGGGAGCTAGTGCCAAAGTCGATTGCCATAAGGCGTTCACTGGCGGTGACGCAGGCATTGGTGAAGCCGTTGCATGTTTTCTACAAAACTTTTTATTGGGTCATTCGCTTTTTTCAGGGCACCGCAAATTGGTTGCTGAAGAACATTTTCAGGATTGATCCGATTAGTGAGGGTGAGCATGTGCACTCGGCCGAGGAGTTGGCGATATTGGTGACGCATTCCGGGAAGTTTGCGGAAGTGACAGATACGGAACGTGAAATTTTGATCAATGCGCTGGAGCTCAATGAGCTTTGGGTGCGTGATGTTATGACGCCGCGCAACGAGGTGGTTGTCCTGGATGTGGACGAGCCTTTTGAGAAGGTGATGGATGTGGCTATCCGTAGTAAGCATACAAGATTCCCGCTAGTGAAAGGGCATTTGGATCAATCGATTGGATTGATACATATCAAAGATTTGTTTAAATTGATCAGGGATCCAGATCCTGATCTAATGCGGATTAAGCGCGAGCTGAAGTTGGTGCCGGATACGATGCCGTTAGATACACTTTTAAAGTTTTTCTTAAAAGAGCACGCTCATTTGGCGATGGCTGTGGATGAGTTTGGAACTCCGGTAGGGTTAGTATTTCTTGATAATATTATGGAAGAACTCGTGGGTGATATCCAGGACGAGTTTGATAATGAGCATTCCGCATTTATGAGGGTGAATGAGGAGGAGTTTGTTGTTGAGGGTTCGATGACGCTCAATGATCTAGAGGGCTACGTGGAGGATTTATCTCTCGAGAGTGGAGAGGTGACTACCGTGGGAGGTTATTTTACTCAACAGCTTGAGAGGTTCCCAGAAGTAGGGGAGACGCTCATCATTCTCGGTTACGAGGCGAAGGTTACTAGCACTGATGGGCGTAGGGTAGGGCAGATTCACTTCCGAAAACTTCTAGCGGCGGAAGGACTGGGGATGCCTATGCCGACGAGTGAGTCAGTTGAGTAGATAAGCTATCGTGCAATAGGAACGTGTTGAACGTGCAAATTGAATGAGGATCCAGTTATTTGTTTGGGGGCAAGAGCTTGAAACCCCGTTATCATTGGATTCCCGAGCTTTTGCAGGCTGGCGTAATGGATGCTATATCCATAATACTATGAAATTATCAGGTAAGACTCTCCTTCTTTCTCTCACATCCATCGGGGCAGCGGCTGCGCTCAGCTCGTGCAACGTTGAAAAAACTGAAGATGGCGAAATGCCAGAGGTGAAAGTGGAAGGTGAAGCGAAACTCCCAGAATATGATGTCGATGCACCAAGTGTGGATGTAGGCACAGAAACAAAGACCATCGAGGTGCCGACAGTGGACATTATACCAGCTGACGAGGATACCGACGATGAGTAAACTCTCTCGCTCTGCAGAATTATCTGTAGGGTAAATGATTTGCCGGTATGACTCAGGTTATACCGGCTTTTTTGTGCCTTAATTGATAATCTTTTAGGGGGCTGATGCGAAATATGGTAGCCTAGGTCTAATGGACGTTTTTGAGAGTCTTGGAATAGCGCTTGGTTTGGCGACTTTGGCGGGATTGAATCTATATCTTACTTCATTTGTCACAGGGCTTGCGATCCGTTTCCAATGGATTGACCTAGCCGCTGAGCACCCGGACCTGCTTATTCTAGGAAACGACTGGGTTTTGATTGTTTCTGGTAGTTTGATGGCAATCGAATTCTTCGCTGACAAAATACCGTGGGTAGATAGTGGATGGGACGCGCTACATACTTTGATCCGACCTGCCGGCGGGGTGTTGTTAGGTGTTGCGGCCCTCGGGGAGATGGATCCGGCTATTCTTGCAATCGGTGGTTTATTGGCCGGAGGCGCAAGTATAACGAGCCATGGTGCGAAGGCTGGCACTCGATTATTGGTGAATATGTCTCCTGAACCTGTTTCAAACAGCGTCGCTAGCGTTGCCGAGGACGGCATGGTGCTTGGGGGCCTGACTTTGATGGCATTTGCGCCAGTTTTGGCGTTTTTTGTTTTCTTTGTGCTGCTCGTTCTCGCTGTGTTTGTGATTCGAAAGACCTTCGGGACAGTTAGAGGGATATGGATGAACAAACCTCGAGTAGGTGAAGGGGCTTGATTGCGAGTAGTTAGGGAAATAGGGTAATGGAATGGTCGGCATCGTATTAGGATCTGGGTTGGGAAGCCTAACGGACGAGGTAAAAACCGTTGAGTCGGTAAACTTTGCGGAAGCGGGTTTGAAAACTTCGACGGTGCCGGGTCATGAGGGTAAGTTCGTTTTTGGATCGATCTTTGGGAGTGACGTCCTGCTTATGAAAGGTCGCGTTCACCTTTATGAGGGTCATTCGGCAGCGGATGTGACAGCGGGAGTGCGTTGGATGGCGAACCGCGGGGTGAAAAGATTGATTTTAACGAATGCTGCAGGGACGTTGAATAGGCATTTTAAGCCTGGCTGTTGGATGGCGTTGTCGGACCACCTGAATCTAACGGGGACATCACCTTTGTGCGGTCCGGATTTCGTAGATATGAGTGAAGTGTATTCAAGTTTATGGCGGAATGCGTTTTTGGATTCGGCGCGTAGGCAGAATATTGATTTATACGAGGGTGTTTATGCCGGTTTGCGGGGGCCGCAGTATGAGACGCCGGCTGAGATACGAATGCTTGGGACGATGGGTGCCGATGCTGTGGGAATGAGTACGGTATTGGAGGCAATTCAGGCGAGATCGCTGGGTTTAGAAGTTGCTGGTTTTTCTTGTCTGACGAACTGGGCGGCTGGACTGCAGGCACATTTAGATCACTCTGAAGTTTTGGAGACGGGTATGCAAGCAGCTGCGTCGATGAAACTTCTTCTGCAAGGAGTGTTTGGTGAAGGATAGGATTCTTGTTGGTGGAGAGGTAGAGAATTCTGTTTAGATAAGTTCGGAGGCAATTGGATCGACAAGGGCGCGGCCTCGTTTTGTAAGCCTTAGGTGCGAGTTAGTGATTTGGATGAGTCCTTCTGCTACTAGATGGGTAGTTTCAGATTTTGTATTTTTCCCTATGGTATGGAGAGGCACACCGGCGTCAGTTCTAAGACCTAAGGCGATGCGCTCGATCCTTAATTGTGCGGTTGTCAGAATTTCGGTTTCTGCTGTGGCGTGGCCTATGGAGTTCATTTGCTTCACATAGGCAGAAGTGTCCGAGACATTCTTGGAGCGGTGACGGCCGAATGTTGAGACGGCTGAAGGTCCGAGGCCGAGGTAGTCTTCACCAGCCCAATAGCCTTTGTTATGGGCGGATTGATGGTTTCGGAGTGCGTAGTTAGAAGTTTCGTAGTGAGTGAAACCAGCTGCTGTGAGGAGGTTTTCAGCTAGATGATAGTCGTCGGCGTCATTGTCTTCATTTTCTTCGAAGGTGCCATTTGATAGGGCGGCGAAGAAGGCGGTGTCTTCCTCGTAGGTAAGATTGTAAGCTGAGATATGATTGGGCCGGAGCGATATTGTGTGGTTAAGGGTTTTTTCCCAGTCAGCTCGCGTTTGATTGGGTATTGAGAACATTAGGTCGATATTGATTGAGGAAATCTCAGCTTCTCTGAGGACGCCGACCGAGCGTGATGCTTGTTCTGGTGTATGCTCACGGCCAAGTGTTTCTAGAACGTGTGGCTCGAAGGATTGGATGCCTAAAGAGATCCTAGAGATTCCTATTTCCCTGAAAACTTTCGCTTTTGATAGGCCGAAGGTTTCGGGATTTGCCTCCATAGTGATTTCGGTTTTATCATCGATAGCAAAGTTTCGGTGGAGGCTTTCGAAAAGGCTTTGGAGGTGGTTTGGGGAAAGCATGGAGGGTGTGCCACCACCAAGGTAGATCGATGTAGGGGTAGTCGATAATTCCGTAGTGGCTCGCAACACTTCCAATCGCTGCGACATTTCGAGTTCTAGGGCAGCAATGAATGCCGAGATGTCAGTATTTCCGGGAGTGTGCTTATAAAAAGAGCAATAAGGACAAATGCGATGGCAGAGGGGGATATGAATGTAGAGCAGCATGAGGCCGAACGGTTGGCTGGGCGGGTGGAGTCAGGAGGAACGAACTCGATTTATGTATTTGCCTACAGCTTCTGAAGTTTTCTCGGATAGATTGGCTTCCGGGACTGCGAATGGTGGGACGAACCACGGGAAAGAGCCCAAAAGATCTGTGAGAACTGCAATTTCGCCATCGCAGGAATGATTTCCGCAGCCGATCCCGATTGTGGGGAGGGGGATATTTTTTGTTATATGTTCTGCGGCTTTTGGCGTTAAGGATTCTAGAACAATCGCAAACACGCCAGCCTCGACAAGGGCGTTTGCGCCATCAAGCAGATCTTGAGTTTGCTCGAGGGTTTTGCCTTTCTTCTTATAGCCACCCTCCTGGAGGACCCGCTGTGGTAACATGCCGAGATGGCCGCAAACGGGTATGCCGGCGGCTGTTATGGCTTTTACTTTTTCGGCTTGGCGAATACCGCCTTCCAATTTTACGGCATCGGCACCGGCGTCCATGAGTTGGCTTGCCGTTTCGAGCGCTGCTTTCGGATGATTGTAAGTGTGGATGGGGAGATCGGCAATTATGAGGGCCTTGGGTTTTGCGCGAACGACTGCGGCAAGGTGGTGGAGGATGTGTGCGAGAGTCACATGGGTGGTATCAGGAAAACCAAGGACCACCATACCCAGACTATCACCGACGAGTAGAATATCGATACCTGCTTCATCGATAAGGCGTGCAGTCGGATAATCATAGCAGGTAAGGGCAGCGAGCTTTCGTTGGCCTTTTGCTTGAAGGATAAGCTCGGCTTTTTGCTGTGGGTTCACAAGATGTGCTATGAATCTGAAAGGGAAAAACCTCCGTAGCGCGATGCTAAGCGGAGGCTGTTTACCACGAAAAATGGCGACCCGTAAGGGAATCGAACCCTTCTTGCCAGGATGAAAACCTGGAGTCCTAACCGATAGACGAACGGGTCGTTGGTCGCGGTGCGGGCGGAAAGAAAAGGGATAGGCGGAATGTTTGCAAGTACCATCTTATACGGAAACCGAGTTTTTTTAGATTATGCGTAGTTTCTTATGGCTGCAGAAGAAACTTTCATAGTTGAGCGAGCATTTCTATGGCCCAAGGCAGGAGGGTTCTCTACGATGTGGAGCGTGAGAGAGAGGAAGCGGAGAATGCAGGAGCGAGGCTATGAGATTGAGACTTTGAAGGCCCTTTCTGAGCGAGTGCCGAATATTGATAGCGCGATTAGTAATATAGCGAGGTATTCGGCGGAGCTCACTTTGCCGCGAGGGACGGTGCATGTGATTAGTGATATTCACGGAGAGGATAAGAAGCTGCGGCATGTGATCAATAATGCTTCTGGGACGCTGAGGCCGTTGGTGGAGAGACTTTTGAGAGAAAAACTGCCGGAAGATGATTTCGATGAATTTTTGAAACTGATTTTTTATCCAGCGGAAGTGGTAGGGCAGCTAGAGAAGAGCCTGAAGGAGCCGGAGGATCAGCGAGAGTTTGCGATGCGGACGCTGCGCGGGCTTTTTGAAGTGATACGGACTTTGGCGGGTAGGCATAGTCTGAAGCATGCGTTGGGTCTGTTTCCAGCGGAGTATGCGGAGCTTTTTAGTGAAATTTTGCATGAACCTTCTACGGAGAGAGAGGGAGCTTATATTGCTGCGATTGTGGAGACTTTGGTGCGGCGGCGGCGGATGCTGCATTTTATCCATTTGAGTTGTCGGGTGATACGGAATCTGGCGATTGATGAGTTAGTAATTGCCGGGGATTGCTGGGACAGGGGGCCGCGAGGGGATAAGGTGGTCGATTATTTGATGCAGCAGCCGAATGTCACTTTTGTGTGGGGAAATCATGATGTTTTGTGGCTGGGTGCGTGTTTGGGGAATGAAGCGCTTATTTGCACGGCATTGCGCATTTCGCTGCGCTACCGGCGGCTGTTCCAACTTGAGGAGGGTTATGGTATCCCGCTGATGCCTTTGGAATCGCTGGCGAGGGAGGTTTATGGAGACGATCCTGCGAGTTGTTTTGATCCAAAGACGGAGGGTTTACGTGAGAAAATTTCTGTAGCGCGGATGCAGAAGGCGGTGGCTGTGATGCAATGGAAGCTGGAGGGGCAGATGATTGCGAGGCATCCAGAGTGGGGTATGCAGAACCGTATGCTGCTGCATCGGATTGATTTTAAATCGCAAACGGTGAAAATTGACGGGGTGGACTACGCGCTGAAAGACGGGCATTTTCCAACGATTGATCCTGATGATCCGTATGAATTAAGTGAGGCAGAGCGGATGTGTATGAACCGACTTAAGGCTTCGTTTCTGAATAGTCAGAAGCTGTGGGAGCACATGAAATGGATGGTGCATCGTGGTTCGATGGTGGTTCGGCGGGAGGAGCAGCTTATTTTTCACGGTTGTGTTCCGGTGGATAAGGCGGGTGAGATGGTGCCGATGGTGATCCGTGGGAAGGCTTTGTATGGGAAGGCACTTTTTGAAGCAATCGATCAGGAGATCTATAAGATGGTGGAAGATTCGCCAAAGGTCAGTGACCTTGATCTGCTGTGGTATTTGTGGAGCGGCCCTCAGTCGCCCTTGTTTGGGAAAGACCGGATGGCTACTTTTGAACGGAGTTTGTTAGGGGAGAAATCGACTCATGATGAGCGGAAAAATCCATATTTTGATCTTTTGCACGAAACTTGGTTCTGCGAAAAACTATTAGCGGAATTTGAGGTTGAGCAGGCAGAGGGGATGATTGTGAACGGGCATGTGCCGGTGAAACTTGAGAAAGGTGAGTCACCGATGAAGCGAAGCGGAAAGGCGATCACGATTGATGGTGCTTTTTCGGAAGCGTATGGGGATCATGGCTATACGTTAGTCCTTGAGCCTACGCGGACGTTTCTTGCGCGGCATCATCACTTTGAATCTGTGGAAGCGGCAGTGAGAGATGGTGACGACATTATTCCGACTCTGATGGAGATCCATAGGTGGGAAACGCCGAAGACTTTGGCAGACAGTCAGAAAGGCCGCGACTTAATGTATGCGATAGATCAGTTGGAAAGATTGATTACTGCGTATCGAAATCATGAACTCAAAGAGAAGTTTTGAGCTGGAGTGATTGAAAACGAAAAAACCCTACTGGCAAAACCAGTAGGGTTAGTAGATCTCAAGTGAGATAGGAAAAGTCTAGCGACCACGGCGGCCAAGAAGAGCAAGGCCACCAAGAGCTATAAGAAGGGACGAAGATGGCTCTGGGATGGATTATGTGGACATTCCGCCAGACTACTGTCGGAACAGGTTCCGCTGCGAGATCCCAAAGGGGGTCGTATATCTCCAGCTTACCTTTATTCGACAAGCGGCTCTCTTCCTGCGTAAGTGGCCACTTTAATCTTCTTCCAGTATCGCCGTGATTTCCTCCCAGGCCCAATCAACCCTGGTTCCCACGCCAAAGAGTTCCGCAACTTCCCAGCCCTCACGTTCAGCAATATCTGTCCAGAAGGCGATCCTTCCGTCCTCGTCAATTTCCCCAAGAAGCAATCGCACCACGCCTGTGGACTGCTTGAGCTTTTCCAGAGTAGACGGTTCGACGATCTCAGGTGCCAACAGGATCAACTCTCCCACGTGCGTCGGCAGCGCGGTGCGGACTGCCCTTCCCACCAGTATCACCCTTCCGGCGGACTTAGCATCCGCTCCGAGAACGATCCTGCAGCTACCTTCTAAGGCTAGTTCACGAAAAAGTTTCCCGTGAAGCTCACCAAGAACCTGCGGATCAGGCACGATGCCCATCACCCGGCTCCCAGCTCCCTTTTTCGCGAGTCCCACAACCCTACTGCCTCCAGCCACCCCACTGAACTCCCTGCGCAAAGTATCCTTGGAACTCTCACTCCATCCTTTCCCAACAAGAATGCACATACCCGCAACGACAATTCCGAACGAGGCGGCAAGCGACGGCCTGTGCATCACCTGTCTGCTTTGGAACTTCACTACCGCCAGCATCAAGACAGCAAGACACGGTAAAATCCACAGCCGCCACTCTTCCATCGTCTTGGTACTGAAAATCCCTGCCACGAGAAATGCGACCAAAAGCCCCCGCAGCCCCACCGACAAATCATCCCCGCGCCCTGGAGAAGTCCATGTCCAGAAAAAGGTAAAAACAATCAGGATGAGCCCAAACCAAGCCCAACCGTATTCCACCAGAAAGGTTAAATAGCTGTTCACCATCGTCCGGTAGCCTTCCTCGCGATCCATCTCCTGATACCACTGCATGTATTCCGCGCCAGAGCGCCCCGCACCGAAGCCCGTTGGATTCTCCACCGACATCTGGAGCGCCGCCGACCACAGGTCGAATCTGTTGCCCACTGATCGGTCGCCCTTCGCCGCCTCACCCGTCCTTGTCCCCAGCCCCGTCCAGATCACCAAGAATCCGAATGCGCCCAGCAGCAGGAAATGTGCAATCCACTTCCCCACCGGTCTTCCACGATTACGAAACAACGCCACACCAGCCACATACACCAGCCCTGCCACCGCAGCCACCAACGCCCCTCTGGAAAACGTCATGCACAGGCAGTAGCCCGCCGCCAGAAACGACGCGCTAACCAGAAGAATAATTACGACGCGGAGCCAAACATTCCGAAAACCCCACCCCGCGTTTCCGCAATAGAACAGAAATGGCAAAAGACATGCGAAAATCACTGCGGCCTTGTTCGGATTATCAAAACCGAAACTCCACCGCAGCGTCTCCCCGTAGAAATACTCGACGCTTTGCTCTGCTATCATACTTTAGGTTAGCTATTTTTCAGATAGAGTTAGGCCTGTTATCTCATTAAAGGAGGAAACCCTACGGTGATTGATTGAGGGTTCCTTTACCTCATTCAAGTTGACACCATGATGACCCAGTTCTTGCTTTGTTCCCTTGCCGCTTTCTTACCTCTTGGCTTCCTTACGATTCAATCTCCCAACAAATTTCAAAGTCTACAGAGCTTCTCCTCAATCTTATTTCTCATTCTAAAGGGATCACTCACTACCAGCAGACACTCGATCCACACACGCTATCTGACTGCGATTCCAAACTGGCCTCACCTCACTCCAGCCGATGACGATATCCCCAGCGGCCGTTCATTCGCCCGCCTCCCCTTCATATTTCCCCCATAACTCCGCAATTTCCTTGTTGGGCAAAAATACGCTGTGGTCCGCTGGTAGATCCTCATAATTCTCACGGTTGTTTTCCTTGTAGGTAAGAAACTGCAAATCCCCTACATACTGCATGTCCCGCGCCGCCATCGCCAACCGGCCTGTTTTGGGTTTACCAAGCAGCCCTCTAGTCCTCTCGTCATGGAACTTCAGCCATGCCACGGTTAGCTTCGCCACATGCTCCCCGCCGCCTTGGTGCGCCTCCCCGGTGTAAGGATAGAAGAGTGGCGCCGCTCCCACCGCCCGCAGTTCACTGGCCAGCACGAGGCTTGCATCATACGCCGGATCGGATTCCCCCACGAGCACCATCCACGCGACCTTGTTGCATTCCGCACCCGGTGAATCGAACCAGCTCGCGCTATTGATCACCACCGCACTCACCCGGTCCGGCACCCACATCGCGAACCTGTGTGCAAACTGCGCCCCCCCGGAAAGCCCCTCTATCAACAACCGCTCCGTATCCACAGGATACTTACGGGCAACCTCGTCCAGCGCCTCCAGCACGGCCTCTCCCGAGAACCCCTCCGGGTAAAAATAGGATCTTTTTTCATCACGCGCCCATCTCGCCTCAAACCTAAACGAGCACGACATTACAAACCAACCCCGCTCATCCGCGAGATCAATAAACTCCGTACACTGATTGATACGGTTTTTCCCGGTTTGGAATATATATGGACATAGGAAGAGCAGCCTCCTGACCCGTCGGTCCCCCGGCACGTAGTCCTTGGGCGTCCTTATGAAAAATGGAATCTTCTCGTTTCCTTCCGCCCGGGAACTGACCTCAAACTGCACCGTCCTCGCCGGCAGCGCCTCCGCCGACTTGGAATCCAAGCCCCCTCCCTCGTAACCGAATTCTTGGCCGAAACATCCCCCCGTTAGGACCATCAGACAAAGCGCGCACACATGGCGAGTCCGAGAAATATCCCTCCACATCCTGCAAATCGCATTCGCCCAACCAAGCCCCACCCAATCTCCAATCTTAGTTTTCATATAAAATATTAATTCAAATCTTCTATTGCTTACCGTTCACTGATCACCCGGCGCTTCCCTTCGGCCAGCCTCTTTGCATAGTCCTCCAGGAACACCTCCGCCATCTCCCTCACCGGACCCGTAAGTTCATGCCCCACCCCAGCGAATGACTTCCACACCCACGGGCAACCCAGCTCCTTTCCTTTCTTGAAAAAGTCAAAAGTCGGCCCATACCGGGGATCATCCTCCCCGCACATGATCAGGGCGGGCACTTCCCGTATCTTTCCTACCGGAGCACTCCACCAACCTGCCGAATACGCCACAAAGCCCCCAACCTTCTCAGGCTTCCAGATCGCAAAGCGATGGGTCACATGCGCCCCTGCGGAAAAGCCGAAGAAAAGAACCTTGTCAGTCTGCACCCCATATTGCTTCCCAGCCTCCGCAATCCCTTTCTCCAGAACCCTGCCACTCCCCTGCTCGGGATAATAATATCCCTTGCCCCGATTGTTCTCATCACCCTCCGCCTTGAAAGTCGGGGCCAAGAGAACCAATCGATTCTTTTCCGCAAAAGACTTCCACCGCACATCAAGCATTCCTACCCCATCGCCGTTGTAACCTGGCACCAGAACCAGTATGGCAGTCGCGGATTCAACTGCTTCCGCTTGCCATGAATAAAATGGAACCTCTTGGCCACTGGACGAAACCACCCACCGCTCTTCCGCTGCGGACAACAAGCTGCAGACCAAAATGAGCAAGCAGGTAGTTTTTACGATCATTCTTTTGAGAACTTGTGGACTGTATCAGCCACTTCAAACCGACGAGAGGACGAGCGAGCGCCCTTTAAATAACGTAGAACTTAATATACAACTCATGATAAAATTTATCGATTAGTTTGGATCAGTCTTAGGGCTTATATAGACGGTTAGTTCAGAGTCACTGAATAGGTTGAAATTAATATCTTTCGCCTCATCAATCAGGATGACATTGTGGAAACTTTTGACTTTGGATTGCTTATCTTGAATATCGATTATCAGATAGGTTCGTTCATTTTCGGAAACTACTTCATATCTCTTAGCATACCAATACCGTATTTTCTCTCCAGATTTACCCTTGGCTTCTCCAGTATTAGGGAAATTCTTTAACGCAGTATCTAGAGTGTTTGATCCACCACCATAGTCATCTGTGATAGCTATCGTTACATAAAAATCACTCCCGGTAGATTTACTAGGAAAGAAAATGAAAAGACTAATTGAAAATATAATGAAACTTTTCATTCGACAATCTTAATTGAAAGGGTTGTAAATTAACTGACCCTCCCTGAGGGGTTTGACCATGACACGCTCGCACCTCCACCAATAAGAGCGCCATTGGCCTGGAATCCGAGCCCTGTAATACCACTTCTTCCATAATTCGATGCCGATGCAAATGTAAGGGTTGCTTCGTGACCTTCAATTTCCTTGCTCCAGCTTGCCCCGATCTGTAGAGCCCGACCAACCGTGTCGAAGCCGCCAGATGCGACACACCAAGGTCCGCATAGTAATTGGCTCATTCTCAGAAAGTGGACGATCATATCTAAACTCGTTGGCGTAATTTCTTGTAGTCACGACTTCAACGCTACGGCACTGGTAGGTCAAAGGTGCCGCAGCGTTGCTTTAGAAGTTCGAGAGAAATATCGCAATGCAACACGTCACCCGATAACCGATTATCTTATAATTGGGATCAGATTTGAACTATCTTTATATTTTAATACGTCTTTTTCATATTTTATTCCTAAATCACCACTGCCATTTATAGTATAGTCCTTATCTATGAAATTGACTTTGTTTAAATCACCAATTTCAATTTGTCTTCCATTGATACTATTAAGTGTCTTATCTTGCCCAAATACTACTATGGATCCTGGCTTCTCACGCCAAAGTATCACCCCTTCCGACTCATTGGTTGTTCTAAATTTTATGTAGTATAGATTATACACTGAATCTTCCAATCCTATCGATCCGGACTCACCCGCTTTGAAATCGTGCTTGTCATGATGACAACCAAAAATGCATGCTATCAAAGCAGACATCAGCCCATATAATACCATTTTCTTTTTCAAATCATTTACCCTTGGTCACTAATTGCGAGCCGGTTTCAGCTGGCTTTCTTCCGCCAGTTCCGTTTATATTGATCTTCACCCTCATGTCAACAGTAGATCTCCAAATTGAACTACATTTTCTGATTAATATCTATAATCCGACTTATCAATCTTTTGATGATCAAGAGATCCACCAAAATTTAGTCCCTTAAAAAAATGAAGTTACCAATTAGCAATTGCAAATCCGAAGCAAATGTTGAAATGAGACACCTCACCAAGAAGGAATAGTCGGTAAAACTCCGGCATGATACTGGGGAATTCTGATCGTTCATAGGTTAAAACTAAAATCTAGGTATCTACTAGCAAGACAGGCAGTGTTTTTGTAAGAAGTTTAACGATGGTAATTTATAGTGCTTAAACTTGATCCTTCTCTTTAGGTATACTGGTAGTACGCATCTCTATAAACGCGCGAACAGAACTATGGGTAGATAGAGAGATAGTAACCATAATTACTATGAAAACTATCCTCCAAGCCAACCAATCATAGGGATCAACAAAAATGCTAAAATCGCCCTCTATTGCTGACAAAACAAACAACACAAAACAAGAAATCAGAAAAAAATAAATAAATTTGAGTAGAAATCGGCAATTTTTGAACGCCCAAGCCGTAATCCACCCTATGAAGATAGATAATAGAATAACTTTTAAAAATGGATTCATTTACTCACAACGTGGGTTCTCAATACCGGTATCAAAATTCTTCAAATCAATAATATCTAATCCGCCACCCAAATCGCTGAGATTTTGTTCGGCAAAGTTATAGTATTGTGTTCCATTTATATGATATTCGTATGACGGATATCCGTCATGATCTATTGCAAGACTTGCGGCTCCCTTGCCACCAGTCCTGAGAGTTAGCTTGATGTTGAATGAGTAGTCAATAGCTGCGGGGAAGGCTCGGCTAGCAGTTGATCCATCCATAGTCAGGTCAATGAAACAATCGGTTACGGAGTTCAGAGTACCGGTGAAATTATCATTTCTACTGCCGACTGCGCCTAGGCCAGGTATATTCGTAACGCCAGTAGTATAACTATCTAGCGTAATGGACTTTGCGCCTGTATCGACTTCAACCATATGAGTGGATTTCGTCCCGGCTTGCGCCCCTGCTCTTATCTCTGTAACCACTTTAAAGTTGACGACGATAAGACCCTGCCAGTCGATTTCAGCGGTTGGAACAGGGGCGTAGATGGAGCTGTTCGCCCCATCTGGAAATCCGCTTGGATCCTCAGAAGTCCACCGACTAATGCCGGATTTATAGTTCCGGTATTTGAACGCATATTCGTCAATAGAAGCTAGGTATGGCCTTCCCGTGAAGAAGGCGGAATTCTCCGTTTCTTTGATCGTCTTAGAGGCAGCCTCCGCACGCATTGCTGCGAGCTGTTGCTCGTCCATGAAGGCCGGCTTCTTGCCGCTGATGGCGGCGTGAGAAGTTCCGGTGAGGATCGCCGCTAGGGTGAGGGTGGTTATGATTATTCTCATTTATGTTTTGTTTGGAGAGTGGGAAGAAGTGCCGAGTGTTCGGTGATCAGGGGAAGATTCTTGACGAGTTTGCTAGTGTTCAGTTTTCAGGGAAGAGGCCACTGGGTGAGGCAGAGGTGGAGTAATTTGCTTCAAAAAAATTCGGATCGATCTAGATTTGGAGGATAGCAATTCCATATCCGAAGGAAATGTTGAAATGAGACACCTGACCCGGAGCCAGAAATTCCTGATCTTCCACCCCGCATTCCAGCAATGGAATAGAAACGGAAGAAGGAACGCGAAGATCACCGCAGCCTTGTTCTGATTGCCGGAGCCGACGCTGCAGCGCAACGTCTCCCCATTAAAATACTCAACGCTTTGCTCTGTGATCATAATTTAGAATCGCGGAGTGGCGAATTTCTTTCGCCACCCCCATCTTGAACCCCCGGGCAAAAGAAAATGTTATTTAGCCTTAGACGTACTCACAAATCCCTTCTGGAAATTCTGAAAGCCCAATTTCGGCAATTCTCTGAACAGGAACCGAGAGGTAAAAAAACTTTTCGTCTTTACCAGGGAATTTCACAAAAGCGACATTCACATTCAATAATCCCTTCTTCAGTTCTCCAGGTGATCCAACCATTACTTCAAGATCCGCTTTAACGGATAATATTTCACCGATTGCATCTTTCACATAGGCGACCTTGTACACTGCTAGCACGGTACTCGCGCCAGCCTCTTCCAGTAATTTTTTTTCAAATTCTGTCGGCAATCCAAACCATTTCTGCAGTTCCAAGTCTTGCGAAGGCAACGGACAAATTAAGGCAATCAGAATAATTAAAACCTTCATTCGAATAAGTGAGTGTTCTCGCCAAGAGCCCTGAGTACAAGGTTTGCGTCCAGTTTTGTCGCATTAATTCCTAGCGGATTGGAGCCACCCATTATTGTGTTAAACCATCCTTGGTTAGGTGATTTTGAACCGTCAGGGTTTACCGTGTACATATCAGCCGCATCCATAAAATGACCGACTTCATGAACAACTACACCATCTCTTAGATTATCGACAAAAGTCCCTACCCTACCGCCACCAGAAACATTGGATACGACATTGGAATGGTTCGTCATTTCAACGACATTATCGTATTGCGCCAACGATGCCGCACGGTTGTAGGGTGCGGCTCCATGGAGTCCGATAGCAACGTTGGTTTTCAACTCCAGACTTTCCCCGTTTGATTTGTCGGTTCCGGAGTAGGCCCAATCTCGTTCGATCGCCGCTTTCCAGCCTAAGACAGTGGCGGCTGTAACCTTGTTTAGCCTGTCATAAACGTAGATCGATAAGGAGATTGTATGAATTTGATTCTCGAAAGCCAGTGTAGCGCGAAGACCGTTCGGATCCAATTCACTGACGGGGTTTGGCGCGTAATAACTCCCGTTTGCTCCATCAGGAAACCCGCTCGGATCTTCCGATGTCCAACGCGCGATTCCAGGGCAGTAGCTCCGGTATTTGAATGCATAGCCATCGCTGGCGGCGAGATAAGGCTTGCCGGTGAAGAAAGCGGGATTCCCTGCTTCTATTGATGCTGCGGACGAGGCACTGGCGCGCATCGCCGCGAGCTGTTGCTTGTCCATGAAGGCCGGCTTCTTGCCGCTGATGGCGGCGTGAGAAGTTCCGGTGAGGATTGCCGCTAGGGCAAGGGTAGTTATTGTTCTTTTCATTTTTGTTTTGTTTGGAGGGTGGGAAGAAGTGCCGAGTGATCGGTGATCAGGGGAAGACTCTGGAGGAGTTGGCTAGTGTTTAGTTTTCAGTGTTCAGGGAAGAGGTTATTGGGTGGGGCGCGTTGGTTCGTTGATCTGGGGTGTGGGTCTTGTGGGGGCCTCGGTGGTGGTTCCGTGGCTGACTCTGGCTTTGGGAAGGCCGAAGGAGCTGAGGTTGGTGAAACTGGTTCCGGAACTGTTCACAGTCCCCAAAGTGGTGCCTAACATGTCGTTGAGATGGTAGGTGATCTGATCTGGTTTCCCGACCGGGTGGGATGCAATGGGGACGCCTCCGCTTGGGTGCGGCTCGATGATGTAGATGGTGTCGTTGCGCTTGATGAGGGCCAGGCCGTCCCAAAGGAAGGTTTCCTTCTTCGGGATGGGGGAAGACTTGGGTTGTTGGGCGGCAGGATGACGCCCCTCCACGAGAGGCGATCTGGCCGTCGGGCCAGTATTTGTGGATTGCGGTTCCACCATTGGGGAGCGGGGTTTCGATTACTTTATCCAGCCAGCCATATTTTGTTGGCTTTGCAGGATCAGTGCCCAAAAGGCGGCCTGCGATATCGTAGTGGTGCTTGGTGGCAGTTTTCGCAGCGGCCTTGAGTTCTTCGTTTGTCTTGGGAAGGTTCTCTAGGACAGACGGATCAGTCGTAGCGAGGTCGTAGAGGGTATCCAGTTGGTTGGCAGCGTTGTAGGTCATCGCGGCAAGTTTTCCGTGGGCGAGCTTCGCGAGCATGTTCCCCGCAAGATCGTAGCGATAGGCTTCCACGAGCGCTCCGTCCGCTTTATCGGTAACACTGAGCAACTGCCCGGCGGCATCGTATCCGTAAACAAGCGTCCGCCCGTTCCATGAGCGGCTGGAAAGCTGGTCCGCCACGTCCCAATTGTAGGTGAGGACGAGCGGTGAGGTAAGTAGTCCGCCCTTGAACTCAGTCTTGCTCAGTCTGCCCGAGGAATCATATTTTAAGCTGGCAGTGAGGGGGGTGACGGCTTTGCCGATTTCGCCGAAGGTCTTGGTGATGGGTCTGCCGGCTTTGTCATGGGTGTAGGAAACTACGGCTAGGCCGTTCGAGTAGATCGCGGCGAGGTTGCCCAACTCATCGTAAACCGGTATCGGTCTGTTGGAATGGCTCGAAGGTCTGGGAATTTGGCGAGATACGCTTGGAAAGCAGGAGAGCTTCTCGCTGATCGCGCAGGTTGTAGCGGAACTGGAGCAGGTAGTCATCCTCCCCGTGGGTGGCCTGAACGGCATCGACGCGCCCGCCCTTGTCAAACTCGTATCGGAAAGCTGCCTCCGGGGTGAGGGCTGCACTCTGTCGCCCGTCTGAATCGTATTCGAAGATTACTTTCTCGCCCTTACCATAGTCGAGCAAGGTGAGCTGTCCGTATTCATTGTGGGTCTGGCTGATTTTCTGAATCCCGTTCCCACGGAGAATCTGACGTCCGGTCTCTTCATCGTATTTCCATCGCTGCCTGCCGCCGATGGGGTTGGTTTGTTCTACTAGGTTGCTACGGTTGTCATATTTAAATTCGATACGGTTGCCGTTGCCATCGATCTGCGCTTTGCGGCGGTTGAGCGAATCATACTCGTAGGCGGTGACCGCTCCGTTTGGAGCGGTAATGGAGAGGAGATTGCCCATGCTGTCCCGCTCGATGGCGGTGAAGCGGCCTAGCCGTCCTTTTCTCCCGTTAGCGTGTTTGATGGCGTTCCGGATGAATTCCTTCGCCACAGCTCCATTGGTCTGAATCGCTTCCGGCAGACCGTTTTCACCATACTTCACCTCAGAAACATTACCCTCCGGTGAAAGAGTGGAAGCCGCTCTCCCGAACTCGTCGTAGGTCACCTCAGAGCGTCCGCGCGGACCTCGGAGGCAATCATCCGGCCAAGTCCGTCGTATTCATAGGACAACTCATCCCCGGCGGAATTGCGGCACGGCCCGCAGATCTCCGCGTGGGGTGTAGGCGTACTCGTAACGCGGCCGAGGGAATCCTTGGCGATCGTGAGCTTGCCGTCCTTCATCATATTTGTATTGCGGCGATGACTTTGGAGCGCTTTCCTAGTGCCCTGCCGGATGCGGACGGGCTTTGGCTCCCAATCGCACTTTCTTGCGCGCGCTTTGGGATCATAATCGTAGAAACGTGATTTTTCCACGCGAGTCAATCCGCTCGGTGAGTAATCCGTACGTCTGTCGTAGCGGTATTCCTCAATGACCTTTTTCCCGAGAGTGACGCGTCTTAGCTTGCCATCATAACGTTGCCCGGGGGAGCGGTAATAATATTCCTTCCTCTCCATGCCGCCCTGCTTTGAGGTCATCACCCCGCGTTGAGCGGAGAAATCTGCCTTGGCCTCGCTCCCGTCCGTGGCGGTGATTGTAATAACGGAGGAATCCCATTCCTTGTTTCCCTTGCCTTTCCGTCCATAAACGTATGTTCCGAACAAATCCTTTTCGAGCCAATAATTTAGCGGATTGCGTTTCGCGGCGATCTTCTGCGCAGCATTCTGCTCCTTCGTCGGCTTCACATAAACGGTTTTAATGATTTCGATGTTATCAATTTCCTTTGTATCACCCTTTCCAATGCCCTGCAAGACATCGGTGTCGGGATGATAACGGAACTTCATCGGCTCACCGGTTACTGGCTTCCACAGCGCTATTAATTCCTTGCTACCGCGCTGGTGGTATTTGAAAAACTGTTGCGTCTCTACCAGCTTCAGGGCGCTAAGGCAATCATTGGTATCATATACGGCAGAAAGAACAGGGATGCGGGTGTTTCCAGCTCCGTCGCGGAGCTGGATACCAAGGAGTAACTTCCGATCCCATTTAAACTCTAGGATGCGCATGCCTGGTGAGCGCACCTCCGTGAGGCGTCCCTTCGCATAGGTATATTGCCAGCCCTCTTGATTCCGAATGACTTGCCTCAATCTTGAAACTTTGGCCTTCCACTGTCCGTCACCACTGACGAATTCATTCCCACGGTCACCCTCGCGAAAGTAGATCGTGTCATTGCCCGGCGTGCTCCAAACCATAAGCCCGCGTCCAAACGGGAGAAGTGTGGACTCAAGCTGCGGGCAGAACCACTGCGCCCCGAAGAGACCGAGACTTGGTGTATGCGATAGATCAGTTGGAAAGATTGATTACTGCGTATCGAAATCATGAACTCAAAGAGAAGTTTTGAGCTGGAGTAATTGAGAACGAAAAAACCCTACTGGCAAAACCAGTAGGGTTAGTAGATCTCAAGTGAGATAGGAAAAGTCTAGCGACGGCGACGGCCAAGAAGAGCAAGGCCACCGAGAGCTATAAGAAGGGACGAAGATGGCTCTGGGATTCCCTCGATCTGCAAGTTATCCATTCTGATGTTACCCAAAGTAGGACTATCGGTCGCCTCGGCACCAATAAAGTACATTCTGACTGAACTCACTGGCTCAGTAGTCGTGCCGGTTGTAGTATACGCGCCAGCACCGCTTCCAATTTGCAAGGACCAATCATTGCCTGCTAATCTAGTAAACCTCAAAGGAACTGCTAAGTTTTCAATACCAGCACCTTGAACACCAGTATTGATGAAGCCGCCAACGCCGGCTACTTCTAGTCCAACGTTGTTGGTGGAACCTAAGCGGAAGATTTCGATTAGATCGTCAGAATCGGGTGACGACTCAAGTCCGCCGTTACCAGGATTTGGGGAAGTTCCAAATGCAATGCCGCCACCGTTGCCAGCTCCGGTTGGAAGTCTAAAGGTGAAAGAGAAAACATCACCCGCGACGAGAGGAGTGCTGAAAGACCGAGTAGCTTGCCCAAAACCGCTGGCAGAGTAGATATTGAAGTTCCTATCTGCGCTTGTGCCACCTGCGGTGAAGGCGGACCAGCTTGCTGCTGAGCTGAAGCTAGGTTGTGGATCCCAAGCACCGAAGCCAAAACCGCCGTTGTTGGAAGAGGTGATTGCAGTTCCGACAGTATATGGACTAGGTGCATTGTTACCCGTATCCAAAGCGACGGTAATTGCGTGTGTAGAAGATACACAAAGAGAGGATGCTAGTAAGATACTAGGTAGATGTGTTTTTTTCATATTGTTTTGTGTTTCGATTGCGTGGACGGGAAGGTTTAGTAGACGGTGGACGAGTGAATTGAAAACACAAGGTTGTGTAAAGTGTAAATTTCGACATTGTTTTTCCACTTTCCGTTGGATGAAAGGGTGGATCGGACGGGCAGGGGTAGTGAAAGATATGGTGCGCTCGACTGGATTCGAACCAGTGACCGTCCGCTTAGAAGGCGGATGCTCTATCCAGCTGAGCTACGAGCGCGTCTTGAAGGGGTGTTTGGGTATTCGAGTTTTGTGTGGAATGCAAGAAGATTGGTGGGGAGATGAGGTGTTTCCAAGCTGTGAACCCTAGCGAAAGCGGTTCTTATTTAGATAAATCGGACGGCGTGTTTTTTAGAAAGTTTCAGGACATCGCCGGTGATGGGGGTGAGGGGTGCGGTGGGGTCTAGCAGTTTTTCACCGTTTAATTGGACAGAGCCTGAGGTGATGAACTGTTTGCGGAGCTCACCGTTTGATTTTTCTAGATGGAAGGCGGAGGCAAAGGCGTAGGCGGTAAGTGAAAGGACTGTATGAGAGTTTTTAATTTCACTGAGTGATATTTTGGGGAGCTCTGCTGATGCCAAATCTTTTTTAGAGAACTGTTTTTCCCAGTTTTGACATGCTTTGGTAGCTGCGGTAGCGCTGTGGTAGCGGGTGGTGAGTTTTGTAGCTAAGGACTTTTTCGCGTCCATAGGGTGGAAGGATGTATCGAGGTTTTCGCCAAGCAGTAAGGTGTAGTAGCGGGCCATGAGCTCGTCGGATGCGGACATGACTTTGCCAAACATTTCTTGGGGAGACTCGTTTACACCGATGTAGTTTCCATAAGATTTCGACATTTTTTTGATGCCGTCGAGGCCTTCAAGTAGGGGCATAACCATAACCACTTGTTGGGGTAGGCCTTCGGCTTTTTGCATATCTCGGCCAACGAGTATGTTGAAGAGTTGGTCTGTGCCACCAAGTTCTACGTCAGCTTTGATTTCGACGGAGTCCCAGCCTTGCATTACGGGGTATTGAAGCTCGTGGAGGCGGACTTCTTTAGAGGAATCGAGACGATTGCGAAAATCCTCTCGTTGAAGCATTTGCTGAAGGGTGACGCGGGCATTGAGCCGGAGGATTTCCTCGTAGTTCATTTTACGAAACCAATCACCATTGTAGACGATCTCTGTTTTTTTCTGATCAAGGATTTTGAATGCTTGTTCGGTATAGGTTTCGGCGTTTTTTAGGACTTCAGTCCGAGTGAGAGGGGGGCGCGTCGCAGAGCGGCCTGAGGGATCGCCGATTGTGGCGGTGAAATCACCGATCAGAAGAACGGCTTGGTGGCCGAGTTCTTGAAATTGGCGGAGTTTTTCGATTACGACGGTGTGTCCGAAATGAATGTCGGGGGCAGTTGGATCGACTCCAAGTTTGATGCGGAGTGGGCGACCGAGGTTTAATTTTTCGAGTAATTCCTTTTCGGAAAGGATGTTGGCGGTGCCGCGTGTGAGTTGGTCTAGTTGCGTTTCTGGGCTCAAGATTGGAAGGTATTTATGGGTAGAAGCGATGTGATGAGACGCTTGTAGCGTGTATAGCTGCGCTGAAAATCAGTTGTTTCCAGTGTCTTCTTCGATGGATTTGAGGCGAGCTTTTGCACGTTCCGCAAGATCGATGGCGGCATCTGACTCTGATCTACCGATTAGTTGGTCGAGCAGGTTATAGACCCATGGGGTGGGAGGGACATTGGCTAAGCCGCGGATCAGGTTCATTTGTTCCTCCGGGGTTTTGGTGCTTTGATAGAGTTTTGTCCAAGTCTCTTCTAGGTTTTCTGTCTGGCCAGATGCGTAGCGGTAGGTGGAATCGTATGCACGAGTGCGTATTTTGCCGGGCTTTGCCTTTTCTAGGAAGCTTGTTAGAACTTCAAAGCCCGTGTTGTCTTCCCAAGTTTCGAGGGCTACGAAAGCGGCAATTTGATCTAGCTCATCGCTACTTTCTAAGTTCTTTCTAACGATTTCGAGGGCTTTGGGTCCGCCGGCCCGACTGAGTAGGCGGAGCATGGTGTGTCTGATTTCGTCATTGATCGCAGATTCATAAGCGGTGGCAACGATGCCGCCGAGGCGAGGTTTATCGGATGAATCCTTAATAATTTCTGCAGCGCTGAGTTCGGCTGCTTTGCGGATCTTCTGATTGGTGGTGGATTGGATGGTGGCTAAGAATGAGGCAAAATGTTCATCGCTGGCCATGAAGCGTGTGGCTTCTAGGGCTGCTATAGCTGCTTCTGTATCGGATGTTTCGCCTGCAAAATTTAGCAAGGTATCGATGACTTCCGGGTTATTTCGTTTTCTTAAGACATCGCGGATGAGCACAACGCGGACATCAGGAATGATCTCGCGGGTGGTAGCGAATTCTGCGATTTTTTGGTCTACATTTGTGCCGTCTGTAGCTTTAGCTAAGGTGAGTGCTTTGAAGAGGACGTTACGGTTTTTGTTGGCTCCGGTGGAAACGGCGTTTCGGAGAAGTATTTCGAGTTTCTCTTCATCTACTGGCAGTTCAGTAGCATCACCCTTTTCAGCGTAAGTGATCATTTCGTTGTAAAGGGCAGCCTCGGAGTTATTGCTGGTTTTCCTCACGATCGCATAACCAGCAATGAGGCAGACAAGGACGAGGCTAATGATGGTTACAGCAATCGCAGCTTTGGAGAGACGTTTTTTCTGCTTTTTCGGGTGAGTGGGGCTTTTGGAAGCTGGCTCTTCGGCTACAGGGGCAGTTGGAGAACCTACAGAATAGGTGTCTTTCACCGTTTTGGTGGGAGCTTTTGGTGCGGGGTTTGTTTTCGTAGGAGCAAGTGCAGGTTTTGTGGCAACTGCATTGGGCTTGGGTATGGATGAGGAAATTGCGGAGGCTTTCCGTAAGGTGGGTGCCGGAGCAGTGATTTTCTTTGCAGGGGTAGGGGCAGGCTTTGTGTCCTCAGAGGTGGGTGAAGCTGGGCTCGGGCTCGGGCTAGGGGTTGGTGTTTCTTCTACCTCGGGTGGTTTAGAATCTTCTGTTTGCTCGGTCGGGGCTGGCTCGGGCTTTCGAGATGACTGGACGACTTGTTTGCTGGTATGGACTGAGGGTTGAGAGCCGCTAGGTGGCTGGAGAGGTTTAGGAACAGAGGCTGTTTTCTTTGGATGGGAGCCTGTTTTCTCTTCGACGGCTGTGGGAGTGGGTGCGGCACCGGGTATGATGAGTTTTGGTCGGGTTGCGGCCGGTTCATCGGGTTTGGATGCGGCCCCTTCACTTAGAGGTGGCGAGATGACTTCATCTTGTTCGAGAAAGACTTGGAGTGCCTCGCGCGCGGAGGCTGGGCGATCCGAGGGCTGGCGATTGAGCAGCCACATGATCCACTCACAGGCCCAGATGGGGATACCCTCGCGGACTTCTTGGAGAGGAGTTACGTGGTGCTGGAGATGGGCTGCCATAACTTCCACAGCGGAGTCTCCATCAAAAGGATAGGTGCCGGTGAGTGCGTAATAGTATACGCAGGCGATGGCATACATATCTGTGCGCAGATCGATAGGGACGCGCTCAAATTGCTCTGGTGCCATGAAGTAGATGGAGCCGAAGACGCCATCGGATTGGTCGATGGTTTGGAGGGTGGGTTTGGCAGAGAGTTTTGCGAGGCCAAAATCGACGATTTTCACTTGGAACTTCCCTGAAGGGAGCCATGTGAGCATGATGTTTGTAGGTTTGAGATCTCGGTGGACGATATGGAGTTCTTGGGCAGCGATGAGTGCCTCGAGAGACTGATTGGCAAGCTGACGGAAATCCGGCCAGGTGAAGGAGCCCTTACCAATAATTCCTTCGAGTGTGTCTCCGGTGAGGAGCTCCATGACTACGAATGGGCCATCTGAGTCTTCACCAACGTCGTAGATTGTGACGATGTTTGGGTGCTGGAGGGAAGCGAGGGAGCCGGCTTCTTTGAGGAGTTGGCGAGTGGCTTCTGCGGGAAGATTCTCGTCTTCGGTGCTGTTGATGATGCGTTTGATGGCAACGTCTCGGTTCATCCGGACATCGAAGGCTTTGTATACCGTGCCGAGTCCGCCTTGGCCGATTTTGCCTTTAATTTCGTAGCGTTCTTCCATTTGCGCAGCTGGGTTTTGAGATGAGGCGGGGGCCTAGAGAGATATCTGAGGTTATAATTTAATATCGATCATAGCGCGTTTTCTGCGCGATTCGATCCAGCGTTCGTATTGCTCTGAGGTTTTGTCACGGCGGACGCGGCTTTCGATCATGGGGCGGACTTTGTTGAGGGGTGGGGCAGGCCCGAGATTTTTTTTGACGATTTTGACGATGGTGAAGCCACGAGGATCGAGAAGCGGGCCTATGAGGCGGCCTTCCTCGGCGTCGAAGACGATGGAGGCGAATTCGGCTGAGAGATCGGTGCGAGGGACGTTTTCTTGGTAGCCGCCCTCGGTGGCGAAGGCATCTTTTGAGAATTGTTTGGCAAGGGTAGCAAAGTCCTCGCCGTTGTTGAGTTTGGTGGCGAGGCCCTCGGCGATGGCGAGTTGGTCTTCTGGTGAGGAGAGGGGTGCACCGGGATCAGAGGCGGGGATGAAAATTTTCCGGAAGGTAATTTTATCCTTTGAGGTATCGCGAATTTCGTCGCGCATGGAGTTGTATTCCTTTTGGATTTCGTTAGGAAGCGGCGGCGGGGCATCTGAGAATTGTTGGGCACGCATGGCTTGGACGACCATTTTCTCCCGGGTCATTTCACGGTAACCGTCCATGGTGAGGCGAGATTTTTTGAGTTCCTCACGAAATTTCTTCTCATCGCCATTGTAGAGTTCGCGGATTTGGCGGTCGATTTCCTCATCGATGAGGTTTGGACGGATTGAGGCACCAAGTTTTTTAAATTCGTCGAGGATGATTTGTCTGTCGATGAGTTCTTGTAAGACTTTTTCTTGGGCTTCTTTAAGTTGACGATCAAATTCTGGGCCTCTGCGGGGGAATTTGGTAGCGAGTTGGCCGAAGACGGGTGCTAGCATGAAGGATACTTCATTTTTGGTAACGACACGTCCGTTTACTTTCGCAGCGATGCCATTGACCTCTACGGCTTTTGCGAAGGCAAACTCGGCACTAAATAGGGTGATGAGGATGGCAGTTAGGATGCGGAGCATGGTGGTAGGTGGTTCGTTCAAAGGTGCGTAGGGTTTTTGAACGATGTTCTTGTGCCCTTCCGCAAAGACAACTCTATGTAGCTTTTCTTGGAAGCGCAAGAATTGCAAGCGGGGAAACTTGATGTCATGAAGATGCGTTGGCAAGTTCTTGGAGCATGCTTTCGAGGCGGGTGGCGGCATCTTCACCGATGTGGATGGACTGCAGGCGATCTGCCCATAAGGGGAAAGCGAAGGGGGTGAGGCGGCCGGTTTCTTTGAGGAGCATGGGTTGTTGGTGAAGGTGACGAAGGGAGCTTGTGAGACGAGTGAGTTCTAGCTGTTTTTCGAGGATTTCGCGTTCGGCTTGTGCGAGGAGGAGGTTTTGGGGATCGTAGCGTTGGAGGACTTCGTAGAGGAGGGTGGCGGAGGATTGTAGCTCGCGCTGGGAGTTGGTTTGGCGGCCGGGCATGGGCTGGAGGATGAGGCCGGAGACGCGGGCGATTTCCCGGAACTGGCGGCGGGCCAGCTCGGTGGTGTTCATGCATTCTAGGAGGTCTTGGAGCAGGTTTTCTGGGGAAAGTAGGGTGCGGAGATTTTTGTTCGGCAAAGGGTAGGTTTTTGCGGGCGGTGAGGGAGAAGCCGTAGTCGTTCTGGGTGGTGGTGATGGATTCGGAGTTTTCCCGAGAAATCCGGAAGGCGATGAGTGCGGCGAGGCCTTCGTGGACGAGGCGGCCCGCAAAGGGGAAGAAGAACAGATGCTCGCCCTCGCGGGTGCGGGTGTGCTCGATGAGGAGTGTTTCGTCGGTGGGCAGGTGCGACCATTTTTGCTGGATTTCGAGGATGGGTGAGATGGCGGTGAGCTCTGGGGGTGTTTTTGCGGGTTTTCCGGAGGGTGAGGTAGGGGGGTGGTTGATGAGATCTGAGAAGGCGTGAGAAAGCTCGGTGGAGAGGGGCATTTTGGTGCCTCCCCAGATGGCGATTTGGCCGCGTGGTTTTTTTGGTGAGGCTTTGACTGTGGCGACTTTTTGGCGGATGCGGATGAGAGAAAGGTGACGGCCGGCGAAGATGAAAGCGGTGCCGGGCTTTAACTTTGAGATGAAGCCTTCCTCGACGGTGCCGAGAGTTTGGCCATTGGCGAAGCGGAGGGAGATGTGGCTATCTGAGGTGATAGTGCCGATGGAAAGGCGGTGCTGGGTGATGAGCCGTTTTGCGGTGACAGAGTAGCGGCCTTCTTCGTCGATGGTGGCTTTTTGAAATTGGGGGTAAGCGGCTAAGGCTTCGCCGCCTTTTGTGATGAAGGTGAGTGCCCATTGCCATTCGGTATCGCTGAGATTTCGGTAGGCGTAGGTAGATCTGAATTTCGCGGCGCATTTCTTCGGGGGTGAAGGGTTCTCCGATGGCGCAGGTGACGAGGTGCTGGACGAGGACGTCGAGGGGTTTTGAGAGGGGCTGGCGGGATTCGATTTTTTGTGTTTTGGAGGCTTTGCGGGCGGCTGCGAATTCGATGAGCTCGAGGGCGTTTGTGGGGACGCCAATGATGCGGGAGGAAGCTCCGGGGCGGTGGCCTGAGCGGCCAGCGCGCTGAAGGAGGCGGGCGACGCCCTTAGGTGAGCCGACTTGGATGACTTGATCTACGGGGGAGAAGTCTACGCCGAGATCGAGCGATGAGGTGCAGACGACGCATTTGAGGGAGCCTTCGCGAAGGCCGTTTTCTGCGAAGTCGCGCTCGGAGCGATCGAGCGAGCCGTGGTGCATGGCTATTTTCCCTGACCATTTTGGGCGGATGGATAGGAGTTCTTGAAACCAGATTTCTGTTTGAGATCGGGTATTTGTGAAGAGTAGGGTGGATTGGGCGTCTTCGATTTTTTGGATGACTTGAGATGCGAGTGAGGTGCCGATGTGGCCAGACCATGGGAAGCGATCGATGTGCTTTGGGATGATCGTTTCGATGAAGATGTTCTTTTTAAGCGCAGCCGAGATGACGGTTGGGGGGGTAGATGATGGCTGGGGGTAAATGGAATCTGCGGCGATGGGGAGATTGCCGAGGGTGGCGGAGAGGCCCCATGTGCGCATGGACGGAAACCATGTGCGGAGGCGGGCGAGGCAGAGTTCTGTTTGTGTGCCTCGTTTGGTGCCAAGTAGCTCGTGCCACTCGTCGATGACTACGCATTGGAGCTGCGATATTTTTCCCGCATATCGTCATGAGTGAGCATGAGCGAGAGTGACTCTGGGGTGGTGACGAGGGTATGGGGGAGGCGTTTGCGGAGTTTTGCGCGGACGGCGGCTGAGGTATCGCCAGTGCGGGCCTCGGCGGTGAGGTTTTTCTTATAAAATTGTTGGGGCTCGCGAAGGGCGCGAAGGGTATCGAGGGCTAAGGCGCGGAGGGGGGTGATCCAGAGGATGGCGCATTGATCGGATTTTAGAGATGCGACTAGGGGGGCTAGGTAGACAGCCATTGTTTTGCCTTGGCCGGTGGGGGCGTGGAGGAGGCCAGATTCGCCTTTTCGGTAGGCGGCCCAAGTTTTTTTTTGAAAGGCGAAGGGTTTGTAGCCTTTGGATTTTAGGAAAGAAGCTGGGGTGGGCATGAAGGCCGGAAGGGTAGCTGAGCTCGTAGTTTTTCGCAACTCAGGTGCAACTAGCTGGGTGGTTTTTTAGGAGATCTTGGCACAGCTGATTTGCTGCGGCGGCGGAGCATTTCATAGGGGAAAGCAGTCATTCGGCGCATGCCCATGGAGAGGCCAGCGGTGCTTAGGAAGCTATTTCGGACAGAGGAGAATACTTCCTCGCGGACGGCATTTTCGCTCACGGTTCCTTCCTCGTCGATGAGTGAAAGGCGGTGCCATGCGTAGAGGCCGGTGAGGGCAGCAGTGAAGAATACGAAATCGAGGCCGCGGAAGCTGAGGGCAGGGATCGATAGGGCATTTTCTACATCGGCGGCGTTGGCGCGGTAGAAGACTTCGATACTGATTTCTTTGATGGCGAAGTAGCTGCCGATGAGACCTCCGACTACGGGTGCGACGGCGGCAGATAGTCCTGCGCAGAAGGCGTTAGTGCCGAGGTAGGCGGTGGCAGAGCCGTGTGGGGCGAGGCGGAGGGCGATATTGGCGGCGCAAAGATTGAAGCCTGCGGTGGAGATACCGCCGATGATGTGAATGAGGACAAGTAGCGGGACTGTAAGGTAGTAGCGCTCCGGCATGGTGGTGAATGGGTATAGCAGCAGGATGACGATGAAGAGTGGGACGGAGACAGCGAGGACGCTTTTGTTGCTAAACCGATCTGCGATGCGGCCCCAGACTTTGAAGAAATAGATGTTAGTAATCTGGCTAATGACGGCGAGTAGGATGACCCAGCTCATAGGGATGCCGATGCGATTGAGCATGTAGACGGTGAAGAACGCGCCGGACATGATGACGGTAAAGCTCCAGGCAGCGGAAAAGAAGAGGAGGCGCCGGAAATTTGTGTCTTTGACGGGTGTTGTGAGGGTTTTGAGCCAGCTGACCTTTTGCGCACGTTTCGGCATACGAAGCTCAGGCATTCGGGAGCGCATAAAGGCCCCTACTAGCCCGAAAGCGGCGGCGATTAGAAAGACGATGCCGTAGGATTTCCCTTTATCGCCAAGGAAATGTGCGAGTGGGGCTATACTGAAACCGGCAATTACGCTGATTACTGCGCCGAGGGCAGTTGCGGCGGCTAAGCGTGAGGCGAGGACGGAGCCAAGCTGAGTGGGAGGGATGAGATCTTTCAGCATGGCACCCCAAGATGAGCCGGAGAAGGCGCCGCCTAGGAAGAATATGACCATGCAGGAGATGAAGACGGTGACTTGGGCAGACTCTGGAACGATGAACGGTGTGAGTGCAGCAGCTACGAGGAAAAAGCGTGAGAGGGTGACGAAAACGACGGTGATGAGCTTGCGAAGGCCAATTTTTTCGACCAGCAGGATGGCTGGGATTTGTGACATTTGGGCGATGGGAGCGAAACTGGCGAGAAGGCCAATCATGAAGTTTCCAGCACCGAGGGCGAGGGCCATGGCGGGAAGGAATGCGCCGGTGACAAGGAGTGTCATCGCATTTCCGGTGAGGCTTTCCCATGTAAGGACCTTCATGCCTTTTTCTCGATCTTCAGGAGAGAGCTCGTCGATGGGAGAATACCAAGGCATTCGTGATGGTTGTGCAGATGGGATGCCAGACTGGTGCTCTTTCGGTGAAAAATTGCTGAGCTTACGCTGGTGGGTGGCGCACGGGCCTTCGAGGTGCTAGTAGATGATATGAACATTTGGGTGACTGGCTGTAGTGCGGGCTTAGGGAGGGCGTTGGTGGGATATTTTGTAGAGAAGGGGCACGTGGTGAATGGATGCGCTAGGCGGCCCGAGCGGATCGATGAGTTGAAAAAGGAATTTGCGGAGCCGCATTATTTTGGGGTGTGCGATGTAAGCGAAGACAAAGAAGCGTTAAAATTTTGCGAGAATGCCCTCGCGGCGAATGGGCCACCGGATTTGGTGATTAATAATGCTGCGATCATCAATTCACCTGCTCCGCTATGGAAGATTCCGGCAGACGAATTTGATAGGCTTATGCGGATAAATCTGAGTGGAACTGCCAATATCATACGCCATGTCGTGCCGATGATGCTGGAGGCGGGTGAGGGTTTGATAGTGAATCTATCCTCGGGGTGGGGTCGGAGCACATCGCCGGAGGTGGCGCCGTATTGTGCCAGTAAATGGGGGATTGAGGGGCTTACGAAGGCACTGGCCCAGGAATTGCCGGGAGGCTTGGCAGTAGTTTCCTTAAATCCGGGGGTAATTGATACGGAGATGCTGCGGAGCGCGTGGGGTGAAGGGGCGGCCCAGTATCAGGGGGTGGAGGCGTGGGTAAAGAAGGCAGGACCGCTGCTACTAGAGCTTAAGGAGAGCGACAATGGGCGAGAGCTATCGGTTGGGTAGATGCTTCAAAATCATTTTTTAGAGGATTTCTACCTCAAGGGGTTGCCCTAAATTTTCGGAGGAAGCAGAGAGCCTTCGAGTTCGTTGTCCTCGAGGCCGATGTCTGGGAGGACGGGTTCTTTGAAGTCTTGAGGGAGGCTGAAGGACCAGAAAGAGCGTTTGCGTTTTTCGTCGAAAGCGAGGGCACGGTCTTTGCCAGAAGGCATTTCTTTGAGGTCGCCCTCGCGGGCTTGGACGATCTCTAATTGATCTTGGCGCAGATCTGAAAATGAGAAGTTTTTCACGGATTTCGTGGCATTTGCAGCAGTGGATTTTACGGCTTGCATGCTTCCGCAGGATGTTAGGAAGGTGATGAGGGGAAATATGATGAAGTAGAAGATCTTTGTCATAATGGGCGGTGGCAATTGAGGTGGACCGGTAGGAGAATTCTTTGGGGTAGACGCCTTCTGGGGAAAAGTTGTGATATGCGATGGGGATTGTCGAGAATGGCTTTTTGTTACGATTCTGTCACAGACTACCGGGAATGTGGATCTGAGGTAGCGTTCGTGTTGAAAGTTTGACAGGTTGCTGGCGTTGGTGAGTAATGGTGAGTAGCTTTTAATTAAATTTTATGAGAATTCTTCGTTTCTTCACTGTGTTTGTTGTTTCAGCTTTGACGTTTGTGCATGCGAGTGAGGGGCCTTTGAACCAGCTGACAACTGAGGAGAAAGAGAACGGCTGGATGTTGTTATTTGATGGAGAGAATGCCGGTGAGCATTTTCGGGCGTATGGAGGGGATGATTTACCCGAAGGATGGGTGGCTGAGGATGGCGCGCTTTGTAGGAAAGGTAAGGGTGATATTATCACCAAAGAGAAGTATGAAAGCTTTGAATTGCAGCTAGAGTGGAGGATCTCTGAGGGTGGAAACTCGGGGATTATGTTTAAAGTGTTGGAGGGTGAGGGCCAGTCTTACAAGACGGGGCCGGAAGCACAGATTCAGGATAATGTGGACGGGAAAGATCCCGAAAAGGCAGGCTGGATGTATGGGCTGTATGCGACGGACATTGATACTACGAAACCAGTAGGTGAATGGAATCATTTCGTTCTCAAGTGCCAGAAGACGGCTGAGGGCACTTATCTTTGTGAGCATTGGATGAACGGCGAGAAGTATGTTTCATACGAAATTGGCTCGGAAGATTGGAAGAAGCGGGTGGCAGGATCAAAATTTGCGGATTGGGAGCAATTTGGAACTGCGGATGCGGGTCATATTTGTTTTCAGGACCATGGGGATGAGGTTTGCTTCCGGAATATCAAAATCCGGGAGCTTGAGGAGCTTAAGGAGTAATGAGTGAGCAGGATTTAGGTGATGAGAATGTAGATGTAGGGGCGCAGCACGCTCCTGCGGTAGATCAGCGATCGCGGGTGCCAGGTTGTTTGATTGCGATCTTGATTGCCGTTGTGTTGGTAATCCTTGGAGGGATAGCTTGGTATTTTTGGTCAAACCGGCCGATTGAGCCGGTCGAGTTATCTGCCCAAGAAAACGAGGTGCTGGAGGCGAAGATTGAAGGGCTACAAGAGGGTGAGGCGGATAGGGGGTATGAGCGCGGTGAGAAAGAATTGATTATCACCGAGAGGGAGTTGAATGGATTGATGAATCAGAACACAGGGATGGGCGAGCAGGTCCGCTTTGAGCTGGTTAAAGGGGCTGTGCATGCGCGGATTGAGACGGATTTGGATGATACTTTGCCACTTGTGGGTGGGAAGAGGCTCAAGGCGCGGGCCCGTTTTTTTGTAGATACAAAGGAAGGACGGCCGAGTTTAGTGCTCGACGATGTGACAGTCTGGGGTGCGTCTTTGCCAAATGACTGGTTAGCAGGTCTGAAAGGAAAGGATATTTTGAATGAGGTCTTTGGCTCGCAGGGAGCAGTGCGTGGAATTGAAGATCTCCGGATTGAGGACGAGCGGCTTATTATCCGATTGGCCGAGTAATACCACTTGGCACTTCAGAGTGGACGAATAAAATGTTCGATCTCCCATACCCTAAGGATCTTCCAAGCTGTTGCCCTGAATGCGGCAAGCAGTTCCGGTCGAAAGTGAACCTTGAGATCGGACCAGGCAAAGTTTCACGATTCTTGAAGGCTTTAGCTTACGGGATGATCGTTCCTTGGATGATTATCGCTATAGTCGTTTTGGTCACTATTGGTTTTCCGAACGGTGGATTTGCAGGTGGCTACGCGATTGTCGGAATCAGATTTATTCCACCCGCATTAATTGCGCTGATGAGTGTGCTTTTCCCAATTTCGAGGAGGATCAACTGCTCTTGCGGTTGGCAGAAGGACTACTCGATCATAGCCAATAAGACAAAAGAAGAAGCCTAACAAAACGGAGATGGCGACGTTACGAGCCTTGCTGATTTGGTGGGAGTTTTGTCGGAATCTGGGAGCATTTCATTTATTGCTCGCTTTCCGTCCGCGCCATTCCTATAACGTTACCAACTTTGTAAATTGCGCTTCGCGTTTTCGTTTAGAGCCGGGTTCTTTTCCAAAACTGCTGCGTTGCTCGTTGGTTACGATGCTCGCATCGCGCCCGCCTCACGCCTGGCATTTTTGAAAAATAGCTCCGGCATTCGTCCATTCTGAATCACCGAGTTGTATAAGGCCTTCATTTTTCTGTAACTTCTCCGGCGAAGACTTGCGCGCAGTAGAAGGTAGGGACGCCTTTCGAGTCTGTATCATAGAGCACGTATGTGCCGAGTGTCTCAACATCAAAGAGGACGATGTTACTTTTGTGTCCCGGGGATTCCATCCAATCGTTTAGGACAGCTGAGGCAAACGATTGGTAGGTGTGGGGGGGGTATTGGAGGCCCCTCGGGAGTTTTGCGAGGGGTGGGGATGCCATTTGTGTTTCCGTGGTAGAACTTCGTCCCAGATTCATATTTGATGCCAAAAACCATGGCTAAATTTTCCGCCCAGACAGAGGAACGTATGCCGACGAAATCGAAGCGATCCTCGAGCGCGCGTTGGCCGGGATTTGTGTTTTGGTGGCTGACTTTTTGCCGCTCAAGGTTGTTCTGCACTTGTAGGGCTGCGACATCTTGTAACTTGTCAGAGTAGCGGAGGGGGGAGCGGATACTTTTCTGGACTCGCCTTCGATTTGTTTCGTGGAAAATGGCCGCATTGAGAAGGGTGAGATCGAGATTTTTAAAATTCAGCTGTTCTTGCAAACGGGGGATCCTAGCAAAATCTTTTGGGTGCATCTCAAAGTAACGCGAAGTCTTCGTTACTTTCACCGAGGTGGGCTGTGTAGGCTCTACTGCGCAGGAAGTTTGGAAGGTAGCGGCCATGAGGAGGGCGGCTAAGAGTATGAAGGGAGGTGGCGATAGGAGATTTTGGCTTAGGAAGATCATGTGGTTCAAACAGGGTTTTGACTTACCTTGCCAAGGGCAGGGATTGGGGAGTTCATGAGGAACGAGATTTGCGGAATTTTGACATTTGTGAAAGTAGATAGTAAAACGACTTAAGAATATGGCACTTGATAAATTGACGCAAAAACTACAGGAGGCACTTCAGAAGGCGCAGGATATTGCCTCGAAATCTGCGCATGCTGAACTTCGTAGTAATCATGTCTTACTAGCACTTATGCAGCAAGATGGGGGCATTGCTGTGCCGATTTTGCAGAAAGCCGGTATTGATACGGGAGCATTGAAGGCGACTATTGCGGAAGGCCTTGCAGCAGAAGTAAGTGTATCTGGCGCGACTACGCAGCCGCAGATTAGTGCTGGATTGCGGGCGACTCTTGGCGAGGCGGACAAAGTGCGCGAGAGGATGAAGGATGATTATTTATCGGTTGAGCATTTCCTTTTGGGTGCCCTCGAAGGGGCGTCACCAGCTGGTGATTTGCTGAGGAAAGCTGGGTTAGATAAGCTAAAGGCGGAGGCAGCAATCCGGGATGTGCGAGGCTCGCAAAAAGTTATGGATGCGGATCCGGAAGGGAAGTATCAGACTTTGGAGAAGTATGGGACGGATCTGACAGCTCGTGCGCGGGCAGGGAAGATTGATCCAGTGATTGGCAGGGACCATGAGATCCGGCGGGTGCTTCAGGTGCTTTCTCGCCGGACGAAGAATAATCCGGTGTTGATTGGTGAGCCGGGGGTGGGGAAGACGGCGATTGTGGAGGGGCTGGCGCGGAGGATTGTTTCTGGGGATGTGCCGGATGCGATGAAGGAAAAGATGGTGGTTTCTATGGATATTGGGGCGATGCTGGCGGGTGCGAAATTCCGGGGTGAATTTGAGGAGCGGCTGAAGGCTTTTTTGAAGGAAGTGACTGAGGCTGAGGGAAGAATCATCCTTTTTATCGATGAATTGCACACGATTGTAGGCGCAGGAGCGGGGGAA
Organism: uncultured Verrucomicrobiae bacterium; assembly: GCA_963849375.1. Lineage (GTDB taxonomy): Bacteria > Verrucomicrobiota > Verrucomicrobiia > Verrucomicrobiales > Akkermansiaceae > Luteolibacter. The sequence continues at coordinate 101,262 of CAWKHB010000003.1, forward strand.
GGAGCAGCGGATGCGTCCAATATGTTAAAGCCACAATTGGCACGTGGCGAGCTGCATGCGATCGGCGCTACGACGCTGGATGAATACCGGAAATATATTGAGAAGGACGCTGCGTTGGAGCGTAGATTTCAGCCGGTGCGAGTTGGCGAGCCTTCCGTGGAGGATACGATTGCTATTTTACGGGGTCTCAAAGAGCGCTACGAGGTTCACCATGGAGTGCGCATACAGGATGGAGCTATCGTGGCCGCTGCTACTTTATCAGATAGGTATATTTCAGATCGGTTTTTACCAGACAAGGCGGTTGATCTGATTGATGAAGCTTCTTCGAGATTAAAAATCGAATTAGACTCTATGCCTACTGAGATTGATGTTCTGGAGAGGCAGATCATGCAGCTCGAGATGGAGAAGAAGGCGCTTGAAAAAGAATCTGACAAGGCATCGGTAGCTCGTTTGGAGAAGGTGCGGGAAGAGCAGGCAAATTTGAAGGAGGAATCTTCTGGTTTGATGGCTCAATGGCGGAATGAGAAGGCGGTTTTGGATGAAGTAAGGGATGCGCAGGAGGTGATTGATTCGTTGAAAACGGATGTGGAGCGGGCGCAGAGAATCGGTGATCTTACGAGTGCCTCGCAGATTACTTACGGAGATTTGCCGAAGGCGAATGCGCAGCTCGAAGAGGCGCAGGAGAAGTTGAATTGGCTGCAGAAGAATGGTGCATTGCTGCAGGAGGATGTGACGGAGGAGGATATTTCTCGAGTAGTCGCGGCATGGACAGGAATTCCGGTAAGTAGGTTGCAAGAGGGTGAGAAACAGAAGCTCGTGGCGATGGAAGGCCGGTTAGGAGAGAGGGTTGTTGGGCAGAAGAAAGCGATTACGGCGGTGGCAAACGCGGTGCGGCGGGCGCGTGCGGGCTTGCAGGATGAGAACCGTCCCATCGGCTCGTTCTTGTTTTTAGGGCCGACGGGAGTGGGGAAAACTGAGCTTTCGAAAGCTTTGGCGGAATTTTTGTTCGATGACGAGGCGGCGATGGTCCGGATTGATATGTCCGAGTATATGGAAAAGCACAGCGTTTCTCGTTTGATTGGGGCACCTCCGGGTTATGTAGGATATGACGAGGGTGGGCAGCTTTCAGAGCATGTGCGGCGTAAACCTTACTCGGTGGTTTTGTTTGATGAGATCGAGAAAGCGCATACGGACGTGTTTAATGTTCTACTGCAAGTGCTCGACGATGGTAGAATTACGGACGGGCAGGGAAGAACGGTAGATTTCCGCAATACTGTGCTGATTATGACCTCGAATATCGGATCCGAGCATATTTTGGGGGAGCAAAATGCGGAGCAAAGGGAGGCGGCCGTTTCGGTAGCGTTAAAAGGGCACTTCCGGCCCGAATTTCTCAACCGAATTGATGAAACAGTGATCTTTGACCGACTAGAGCGCGAGGATCTCACGAAAATTGTGGATCTGCAGCTTGATCGTGTGCGGGAAAGGCTTGGTGCGCAGGGGCTGAAGCTTGAGCTGGAGCCAGAAGCGATCGAGTTTATTGGAAATCAGGGCTACGATCCGGTTTATGGTGCCCGGCCTTTGAAGCGGGCGATTCAGCGTTATCTACTCGATCCGCTGAGTCTTGAAGTTCTGGAAGGGAAATACGTCGAGGGCGATGTGATCCGCGGGCGTCTAGATGATGGGGTGCTAAACTTTACGAAATGAGCGGACGTGGGTGGAGTTTGGGGGGGAGTTTGGGATTTACTTTTTTTCGCGGATGCGCTCTTTTGGATCATCCACCCACATGAAGAGCGCTTTTAGGACGTCTTTGAAATCGCTCCGCATCTCGTGACTCTCGCGCTGGATCTGAATTTTCTCTTTATCGACTTCCTCGCTTGTTGAATCGCCATATTTCTCGGCAGCCAAGCGCTCGGGGCTCTCGACGATTTCTTGCTGAGGCAGGCGTTCTTCGATTGTTTCGAGAAGGTCTACGACATCGGCGTGCATGCTTTCGACATGATCACAGAGGCGAGTGACTTCATCGGAGAGCACAATCGTGTCTGCCTTCAATTCTGTCTGCTCTGCGCGGACTTTTAAGTCAGCAGCGCGTTTCCGGACAGAGTCGCTAAGGTCGATCCAGACGTGGGATAGGTCTTTATCGATTTGGTTGAAGTTATCCTCTATGTTCTCGCTCATAAGTAGAGAATATGGAAGCTTCTAGGCTGTCCGCAAACTCAGTTTTCCACAAATCGTGGAAGTCTATTCTGCGGTGCCGTTTTTGATGATTTCTAGGAAAGATTGTGAATCAAGAGCAGCGCCGCCGATGAGGGCGCCATCGATATCGGGGCAGGCCATAAGTTCAGCTGCATTGGCAGGCTTTACGGAGCCGCCGTATTGAATGCGAATGCGGTTGGCAGATTCTTGGCCATATAAATCAGAAATTACTGAACGGACGAAGGCGTGCGCGTCTTGGGCTTGCTCTGAAGAAGCGGTAACGCCTGTTCCGATGGCCCAGACTGGCTCGTATGCTATGACGAGGTCCGCTAGGTCTTTTGCTGAAATGTCTTTTAAACCATCTGTGATCTGAGTGCGGAGGACATCCTCGAGTTTTCCACCTTCACGCTGGTCGAGGGTTTCACCGATGCAGAAAAGTGGCTTTAAATTGGCTTCGCGTGCTTTCTTGATCTTCGCGTTGATCATGGCATCTGTTTCATCAAAAATGGTGCGTCTTTCGCTATGGCCGAGAATTACGTAATGGACGAAGTACCTCGCGCAGCATGATAACGCTAATCTCGCCAGTGTAGGCACCGGAGTCATATTCGGAGCAATTCTGTGCGGCGATCTGGATGGCATGTGCGTTTTTGCCAGGATTTGAATCGTGCAGGAGAGCTGCAAGCTTCGAGAGGGAGGTGAACGGAGGGGCGATAACGATATCGGCAGGGAGGTTGAGGCCTTGGGTTTTGGAAAGGAAAGATTTTACGAAGTCCTCTGTCTCAGAGGCTCCTTTGTTCATTTTCCAGTTTGCGGCGAAGATAGGCTTACGTGACATGATAGGGTGAAGTTAGAGAGTATGTAAGGTGGCTTAGGCTTCGCTAAGGGCAGCTACTCCGGGCAGAGTTTTGCCTTCGAGCAGTTCAAGAGAGGCACCGCCGCCGGTAGAGATGAAGGTCATTTGGTCGTCGAGGCCAAATTGGTTTACGGCAGTTACGGAATCGCCACCGCCGACGATGGTGGTTGCATCTGACTTCGCCATGGCTTGGGCGATGGCTTTTGTGCCGTGGGCGAAATTTTCGATTTCGAAGACACCCACCGGTCCGTTCCAGATGATTGTTTTCGCTTTTGCGATTTCATCTTCAAATTGTTTGATGGCTACATCGCCGATGTCGATGCCTTCCCAGCCAGCTTCTACGCCACCACCTTCACCGTAGATACCGGTGACTTGAGTTGCTGCGCCGTCTTTGAATTCTTGAGTGATCCGGGTATCTGCAGGTAGAAGGAAATCGATGCCTTTTTCTTTTGCTTTGTCCAAGATGCTGAGCGCGAGGTCTAGTTTATCAGCTTCTACGCGGGAGTCGCCAACTTCGTAGCCTTGTGCTTTGCGGAAGGTATTGGCCATTGCGCCGCCGATGAGAAATGCATCTGCCTTTTCCATAAGAGCGGTGATGACTTGAATTTTATCGGAGACTTTGGAACCGCCCATGATTACGAGGAAGGGGCGCTCGGGATTCTGCAATTTTACTTCGAGGTATTCGAGCTCGCTTTCGATGAGGAAGCCCATTGCGGAGGTGGGGATGAACTTTGTGACTCCTTCGGTGGAGGCATGGGCGCGATGCGCTGTGCCGAAGGCGTCATTTACGAAGATTTCCGCTTTTCCCGCGAGCTTTTTGGCGAAATCAGCTTCATTTTTTTCTTCGGAAGCGTGATAGCGAGTATTTTCGAGAAGGAGAACTTGCCCGGATTCTAGGGCGTCTCGTAGTTTCTCAGCTTCTGCACCGATGCAGTCTGGGGCCAGAACGACTTCTTGGCCTAAGGCTTTTGAGAGTGCTTTGGCGACTGGGGCGAGGGTAAATTTCGGGTCTGCGTTTCCATCAGGACGGCCCATGTGAGAGCAGAGGACGAGTTTTGCACCGCCTTTGAGCAGATGTTTGATTGAGGGTATGGCAGCTTGAATCCGCGTGTCATCGGTGATTTGTCCTTCCTTAAGGGGCACGTTAAAATCGGCACGCATGAGGACTTCTTTCGATGAGACATCGAGATTGCGGATAGAAAGCTTAGGCATAGGCGATGAGATGCACTAGGTGCACTTGTGTGTCAAGAGTGGCGGGTAGCGCCTTTGAGAATTGCTGTCTGGGCAGACGAGACGGGGGACTGGCGTCAGTTTTGGAATACTTTGAGTAGGGATGTTTTAGACTTCGACCCAAGTTCCTTCTTTATGGGATTTGAGGGATGCCTCGGCAAGTTGAACGCCTTTGGCACCTTCACGGAGAGTCCATGGGAAGGGTGTATCGATGGCGACATGCTTTAGGAAAAGCTCCCATTGGATTTTGAAGGCGTTTTCAAAGTCAAGTTGGTCGGGAACTTCCGTCCAGTTTGCGTAGTAATCGATAGGCGAGTCGATATCCGGATTCCAAATTGGTCTTGGAGTCACGGATTGATGCTGCGCCCAGCATTTTCTGAGGCCGACGATAGCAGAGCCCTCGGTGCCATCGACTTGCATGGTAAGTAGGTCATCTCGACGGACACGGGTATTCCAAGATGAGTTAAACTGGCAAGTTACGCCAGTATCTGTCTCAAAAATTGCGTAGGCGGAGTCATCCGCAGTTGCTTTGAAAGGATTACCTTGCTCATCGATGCGCTGGGGAATATGAGTGGCGGCTTTGCAGAAGACGCGTGTGACTTTTCCGAAAAGATTATCAATGACGTAGCGCCAATGGCAGTGCATATCGATGATCATTCCGCCACCATCCTCGGAGCGGTAATTCCAAGAGGGGCGCTGGATCGGCTGGCCTTCGTGCTCGCCAGTGAATACCCAGTAACCGAACTCGCCGCGGACGGAAAGGATTTCTCCGAAGAAACCTTGTTCTTTGAGGAGTTGATATTTGCGAATACCGGGCAGCCAGAGCTTGTCTTGGACGGTTCCATTTTTAACGCCGGCAGTTTCAGCGACTTCGGCAATTCGAAGTGCTTCAGAGTATTCGACAGCGGTAGGTTTCTCGCAGTAAACATGTTTTCCGGCAGCAATTGCACGCTCGAGAAACGGAATGCGGTGTGGAGTGCCTGAGGCATCAAAAAAGATTTCGTTATAAGGATCTGCAAGAGCGGCATCGAGATCTGTGGAATGCCTTTCGATGTTGTGCTTCGCGGCTAATTCGGCGATTTTTTGGGGATTGCGGCCGGTGAGGATAGGATCTGGCATGAGCCGGGTTCCATCGGGGAGGACGACGCCGCCTTGTTCACGGATCGCAAGAATGGAGCGGACTAGATGCTGATTTGTGCCCATGCGTCCGGTGACGCCGTTCATAATGATGCCGATTTTTTTCATGAGGATAGGAAAGTGTATGAGTTATAGATTTTTCGTTGAGGCGAGGATTTTATTGAGAAAGTGGTGTTGATCCATGGACCAATATGTGCGTGAGAAGATTTCTACTTCAGCAAGGCCAGTAAAGCCGGATTCCTGGATGAATTGGAGGATGCGGGGGGTTGCATTGACTCCCTCGCCTGGCAGTCCACGATCGAGGAGAGGGTGATCAAAGTCGGGTTTGAATTCGCAGATATGGAAGGCGAAGAGGTGGCCTCGTGAGGCACAAAGCTTGATTTCTTCGTTGAGGTTCGTTTCCCACCAGACGTGGAAGGTATCGATGGCGATGCCGACTAGGGGGTGGTTGATGCGGTTTGCTAGGATATTGGCCTCGCGGAGTGAGGTGACGGCGGATTTATCGGCAGCGTACATGGGGTGCAGTGGCTCGATGGCTAGCTTGATGTTACGCTCTTCCGCGTAGGGCAAGAGTGTGTTTATGGCTGCTTCGATCTGCTCGAGATTTTGTTCGGGGGTTTGGCCGATTGTAGCGCCGCAAACTAGGACGACCATTGACAGCCCGAGGGCGGCTGCTTCGTCAATTGCCTCTTTATTTGTTGAAATGGCAGATTGGCGGTCGGCGGTGTCCTTTGAGGTAAAAAAGCCACCGCGGACGAGGGAAATGGGTGTGAGTCCGCTATCTACGAGGTGCTTTCGGACAGATGTAAGATTGGTGCCTTGTAGGGTTTCCCGCCAGATTGAGATGCCCCCGATCTCAGCGCGCGCGTAGTTTTCGATACATTCCGAGATGCTCCACGGTTTATTTGTGAAGGTGTGGATGGCTAGATCAGAGGGGTGCACAGAGTTTATTTATTGTAGCCGAGCCGTGTGACACAATCTGCTAGCATTTCCGCTTCCCAATCGGGGCGAGTAGCGGACTTCGGATGAGTGAGTGGGGACGGGCAGCGGCCGATCAGGTTTTGGAAGATAGCGCAGGAATGTTTGTAGGCAGGGACGGGGGCGCGGAAGGAGATGTTTCCGAGATACTGGATGGCATCTGTGAGGGCGGCGTATCGCGCGTCGTTTTCTTCCCAGTATTTATCGCGGAGGGCGAAGAGCTCAGGGCAGAAGGTGGCGAGGCCTAAAAGGTAGTCAGAGCCGTATTCGGTCATGTCGATGGCGAGGTCGTTGCCAGTGAAGATTTTGAACTCTGGGCGAATTTCGTCGCGAATTTCTAGGCGGCGAAGCTCGATTCCCCGGTCTAGGGATGAGTGTTTGATTCCTTTGAGGGCGGGGATTTGGATGAGGCCACGGATGGTTTCCTCATCAAAGATCATACCATTTGGAGCGAACATAGAGCCTAGCTCGAAGCCGACGACAGATTCGTAGCCCTCGCAGACTTTCGTGTAGAGCTCTACGATCTCGGAAGGTTTCCAGCTATGGAATCGGGTGGTTTGGAAGAGAATGGGAGTGCCGCCGTAGGAGACGATTTCGTCCATTTGTGAGCGGTAAAGATCGATAAGATCTCCTTCGAGGCCCTCTACGAAAGCGCCAGCGATGAAGTCACGGCGGCCAGCGATGGTTTCCTTGGTGAGTTCAAGAATGAGTGTGCGCTCGGCTGGCTCTAGATAATTTGCGTAGCCAGTATCCATGTTTACAGCGCAACCGAGGCCGGCGTCTGTGGTGCGGGCGACGGCGGCTTGGAAGGAGTCTTTGGCGATGCTGCCGTCTTTATTGAAAGGGAGGAGGCAAGCTGCGTAGCCGGTGGTTTTGCGTTGCAGTTTCTTAGCGGAGTGGCGTGCTGTGAGAGACATGTGGAGGCGGTTTTATGGGATGAAGCTAGCGAGTGCCTAGGAAATTATGGCTAAATCGAAAGCTATTTTTCATCGCACCGGCTGAGCAGAACTTCGCTGCCTAATATGACGAGGTCTACGCGGCCATTCAGTGTGCGGTTAAGGAAAGGGGTGTTTTGCGATTTTGATTTCATGAATTCGGGGGAGAAAGTGGAGGTTGCGCGGGTATTAAAGAGGGTGAGATTGGCGGTTTCGCCTTCGGAAATGGTTGGGACTGGGAGGGACATGAGGCGCCGGGGCTCAGCGGAGTATTTTTGGATGAGTGTGCGCCATGAGAGTTTTTCAGTGGCGATGAAATGGTGGTATAGAGAGACGAGTGCGGTATCGAGGCCGGTGATGCCATTAGGGGCGGATACGAAGTCCTGGGATTTTTCAAAAGGCGTATGCGGTGCGTGATCGGTGGCTATGAGATCGAAGGTGCCGTCGAGAAGGCCTTCGAGTAGTGCGGCATTGTCTTCTGCCGTGCGGAGTGGCGGATTCATTTTAAAATGCGTATCGAACTCTCCGATGTGGGCATCTGTGAAGAGGAGGTGGTGGGGGCTTACCTCGGCGGTGACTTTTACGTCGCCACGGGATTTCCACCAACGAATGGTTTCCATGCCTAATTTCGAGGAGACATGTTGGATGTGGACATGGGCTCCGGTGGCATGGGCGAGGCGGATATCACGATCGATAATGATTTCCTCGGCGCAGGCAGGTGAGCCTTGGATGCCGAGTTTGTATGAAATGGGGCCATCGTTGAGGGCTCTGGGGCCAGCTAATTCAGGGACTTCGCAATGGGAGGCGAAGAACATGCCGAACTCGGTGGCATACTGCATAGCGCGGTATAAGATGGAGGAATTTATGGTGGTATCGCCATCGTCGGTAAGCATTTTCACGCCCGCTTCTCGCATGCCCTCAATGCCGGCGAGTTCTTCGCCGAGACGGCCTTTGGTGACACAGCCGGAGGTGTAGATAGGGATGCGCGAGTTGGAATGACATGAATCGAGCACAGTTTTCACAGAAGCCCCGGAATCGATGGCTGGAGAGGTATTAGGCATCATGACGACACCCGTAATTCCTCCGTTGATGGCTGCTTCTGAGCCGGAGGCGATGTTTTCCTTCTGTTCTTGGCCTGGTTCGCGAAAATGGACGTGGGCATCAAAAAATCCCGGACAAAGGATTTCATTTTTGCAATCGATCTCTTTGGCTTCGGTGGTGTTTGGGATATTCGGCGCGAGTTTTTGAATGATGCCGTCTTTTATGAAAACATCAGAAAGTGTGAGTTTATCGGATGTTTCAGAAGCAATATGCGCATTTCTCAGAAGCAGATTCATGAATGGGTTCTAGCGAGACGTTCAGGGAATACAAATAGCAATGCGGGTTGGGTGGCCGAGGGGTGATAATTTTGTGTGCGTAAGATTGCCAAGTTGATGAGCTTGGCTAGGCTCGGCTGCGAAGATGCATCTGCCGCCCGAGATCCAAATGTATGTGACCTTTGCGGTTTTGGGGGGGATTTTTCTCGTTTTTATTAAGGAATGGCTGCCGAATGATCTGGTGGCGCTTGGCGGGCTGGCCTTGTTGCTGCTTCTGGGGATTTTGGACGAGAAGGACCTCGGGCGCATTTTTAGTAATTCTGCGCCAATGACTATCGGGGCAATGTTTGTGCTGGGTGCAGCGCTGACTCGGACGGGAGTTATTGACTGGGTTGCCTTAAAGTTCGAGAGCTGGGCCGGCAGCTCGCTGACTCGGGCGATTTTCATCTTGGCGCTCATAGTTGTGCCGCTTTCGGCCTTTATGAACAACACGCCGGTGGTCATTGTATTTTTGCCAGTTCTGATGGCGTTTGCCCGGAGCACGGGGCTGAAAGCGAGCAAACTACTGATTCCGCTTTCTTTTTTAAGTATTCTGGGTGGGACGATTACGTTGATCGGCACGTCAACGAATCTTTTGGTTTCTGGTTTATCCAAACAACAAGGACAGCCTGCGTTTTCGATTTTTGAGATCAGTAAGTTGGGGGTGGTCTATGCGCTCATTGGGTTTCTCTATATTTATTTTATTGGGCGGCACCTTTTGCCTGAGCGCGATACGGTGAGTAGTCTTTTGGATGCGGAGGATACTCGGAAATTCTCGAGCGCGGTTGAAATTCCGGGTGAGTCTGAACTGATTGGGCAGCGTTTGATTGAGAATTCGATCTTTTCGAAGCGGAAGCGCACGATAGTTTATGAAGTGATTCGGAACGGCCGGCGCGTCGATGATATTCCGTTGGATGCGATTACGCTGCAGGCGAGAGATATTTTGTGGTTTCGGGCGACTTCACAGCAGCTTGTGGAGATTCAGGAAAATTCTGAGGTGAAAACGATCCATCGGAATTCGGAAGATGATGAGCAGGCCGCTGAAATTAAGACCGTGGAGGCGATCATAGGTCCGCAAAGTCCTTTGATAGGGAGGAGTGTGAAGTCTTCAAACATCCGCAGGCGCTACGGGATCATGGTCGCTGCGGTGCATCGGAAAGGTGTGAATGTGCGGGAGGGTTACCAAGATATGACTTTGGCCTTTGGCGATACTTTGCTTTTGGAAGGACCAGCTACAAGCATTGTAAGATTGAACCAAGAAGGGAGCTTTTTGAGTCTCAACGAGACGCTGATTGAGCCGAAGTTAAAATCGAAGATGGCCGTGGCGATAGGGATTTTGGCTGCAGTGGTGTTGGTGGCAGCGATTGGTGCGATGTCGATTACGAGTGCGGCTATCGTTGGGGCGGTGTTGGTGATTTTGACTGGATGTTTGAAAATGCGCAATGCCTACCAATCCATTGAGTGGGACGTGCTATTTTTGATTTACGGGATGTTAGGTGTGGGCCTTGCGATGCAGAAAACTGGGGGTGCGGAATGGATTGCGATGAATGTCGTGGGTGTGATGGATAGCTTTGGTCCCATAGTGATTCTGGCTGGATTTTATCTGCTAACTTTGGTGCTCACTGAGTTAGTGACAAATAACGCGGTAGCGATTTTAATGACACCGATAGCAATTTCTGTAGCACTTTCGCTTGATGTAAGCCCTAGACCGTTTTTGGTGGCAATCATGTTTGCGGCGAGCGCGAGCTTCATCACGCCTATTGGTTACCAAACAAATACCTATGTCTACGGGGCTGGTGGGTATCGCTTTGCCGATTTTATCAAAGTAGGTCTTCCCTTGTCGCTCACTTTGTGGATTGCTGGAATTATCCTGATCCCGATCTTTTGGCCGTTTTGACCTTCTAGAAGGAGAAAAGTGGTAGGGTGCTTGCAAGCTGCAGTTAAAGGTCTCGTCGGCTGTTGCAAAAAGCCGCTGTGTGGATGTCTCGCGCGGGCTAAAAGCCTTTAAAAGTCTTAGAAAAGCAACCCGGAACGTAACTTGCAAGTAAGAGTGCACAACTACAACACATTATGTTCCCACTCGATCCAGTCCAGCCAGCAGCACAAAGCCCGAAATCCAGTATGGCACCACCCTATGTAAATGAAGACCCGAATATCGAGGCCGTGGAGCAGGGTTTGGAGATGGCGGAAGAGGATATTCGAGACGCAGTGGTAGATCAATATGAAGAAAAGGCGATTGCAGCTGGTGCGAGCGAGGAGGTGCTAAATGATATTTCCTACCCAAAGGATAATGCGGTTGAGGGAGCACCTGAGATTAGCGCGATCCGCAAGGAAGAGGCGTAGAAAGTGTTTGTTTTGTCGAAGCTCCCGTAATTGAAGCTTATTCTATTCTCATCTGGGAAAAATTTCGTTCGGACAATTCGAACAAATTCGCAGTCCGCTTGGGTTGCGGATTTTTTTTGTGGGCTGTTAGGAGATTCTTCAGCATTTGACTTGCCACGGTTCGGAGGAGGCTCCACAACAAGCGCCGCTTTGACGGGGAGCGACGGAAAATTTCGAGCGCCCGGTGGAGGCACTTGGAATTTCTCACAAACAATAACTACTCTCCGAAATGCATAGTATATCCTCTCGAATTGATAAGGTTTCACCTTCGCTTACGCTCGCTGTAACTGCACAAGCAAAGGCAATGATGGCCAAAGGTGAAGAGGTATATGCTCTAGCTGGTGGTGAGCCCGAGGTAGATACGCCGCTTTTCATCAAAGAGGCCGCGGTAAATGCTTTGATGGATGGCAGGACAAAATACACACCTGCGGCTGGTATACCGGAGTTGAGGACGGCTCTTTCTGAGAAATTTAAGAAGGATAACGATCTTGATTATGCGGCGAATCAGATTTGCGTGACATCAGGGGCAAAGATGGCCTGTTTCAATGCGATTTTAGCGGTGGTTGAAGAGGGGGACGAAGTCATTATCCCAACGCCGTTCTGGGTCTCGTATCCAGAGATGGTGAGAATGGCGGGCGGGGTGCCGATCATGGTGGAAACGCAGGAATCGACGGGTTGGAAGATGACGCCTCAGCAATTTGAGGACGCTATGACACCGGCGACGAAGATGGTGATCATCAATAGCCCGGGAAATCCTACAGGTGCGGTTTATTCACGTGAGGAGCTGATGGCGATTGGTGAAATCGCACTGACAGAAGACATCATGATCTTGTCGGATGAAATTTACGAGAAGCTCGTCTACGACGGCGCTGAACATGTATCAATCGCCTCACTAAGCGAAGATCTTTACAATTTAACCATTACTGTAAATGGATTTTCGAAAGCGTATTCGATGACAGGTTGGCGGCTCGGGTATACAGCTGCAGCCAAACCAGTAGCAGAAGCAATCGAGAAGGTGCAAAATCATAGTGTGTCAAATGCTACAACTTTTGCGCAATACGGTGCCGTTGCTGCGCTGCAGGGAGATCAAGGCTTCATCGAAGATCTAAGAGGAGAATACGATGTAAGGCGGCAGTTTGTTTTCGCGCGCTTGGCAGCCATTCCAAACATTCGCGTGATTGAGCCGAAAGGCGCTTTCTACTTCTTCATCTACACTGGGGAAACCGGATTGAAATCGATGAATCTTTGCGATAAATTACTTTCGCGGTATAAGGTAGCGACCGTCCCGGGGATCGCCTTTGGATATGATGAGGGCATTCGTTTGAGTTATTGCACCACACTCGATGTGCTTAACGAAGGTTTGAGCCGCATTGAGCAGTTTTTCCGCGAGCATTGACTTGGGATTTCGAAGAGCTCTTGACCTAGCGATATGCGGCACGAAAGTTCGAAATGTGTAATGTAAACTTTCGAGTTCTTGTTCTCTCAATTTTCGCTAGTGGCGTAACTGTTATGGCAGCTGAGAAAGAGGCTAGGTTATTCAATTTTGAAACTCCGGCGGAAGTGCCTACGTGGCGTGCGGAGAATGACGGTGTGATGGGTGGATTTTCTTCTGGGAAAGGCAAAATCGAAGGAGGCAGTCTCATTTTCTCAGGTGAACTCTCCCTGCAAAAAAACGGCGGATTTGCTTCCTTGCAAACCGATGACGGACTATGGAACGGGGGAGATGCTGAAGGATTCACTCTTCGTGTGAAAGGCGATGGCCGCACCTATCAATTCCGCGTAGCTACGGAAGCGACTCATCGAGGATCACGCATTGATTACAAAGCTAATTTCGAAACTGTTGATGAGGAATGGACTGAAGTGACGGTGCGCTTTGCAGATATGATTCCCTCTTGGCGCGGGCAAGAATTAGATGGCCCGGCGCTAGATACTAGTAATCTCCGACAACTGCGCATTCTCCTCGGAGATAAGAAAGCGGGGCCTTTTGAACTTCGTGTTGACTGGATTCAATTTACGGAGTGAAAAGCTAGAGCCCGAACTAAGCATCAAGCCGGAGGGCGGCTTTTTGAGCAGCAGATGTTCCACTTTCCTTCGGTTCCATTGATGAGGCGGTGAGGCGCATGCCGACGGGTTTTGAAACACCGAATTCCTCCATAGTCACTCCATACATGACATCGGCGCGGGCCATAGTGCGTTTGGAGTGTGTGACGATGATGAATTGGGAGTTGTCGATAAAGCGATCGAGCACTTTTACGAAACGATTAATGTTTGATTCATCCAAAGGTGCGTCTAGCTCGTCGAGCACACAGAAAGGCGATGGTTTGATCATATAAATGGAGAACAGGAGTGCGACGGCAGTCATTGAGCGCTCGCCACCAGACAGCAGGGTGATGGATTGAAGTTTCTTGCCGGGTGGTTTCGCAATTACCTCGATTCCAGATTCCAAAGGATCGCCTTCATCGAGTAGTGTTAGATCTGCTTGGCCTTTCTCTCCGAAAAGCTCTTTGAACATGTCACGGAAATTGATGCGGACTTGGGCAAAGGTCTCGGAAAACCGCCGCTGGGTCTCGTCGTTAATACGTTCGATGACGTTGAGTAGTTCAGTTTTGGATGAGGTGAGATCATCGTGCTGATTCCGCAAGAAATCATGGCGTTCTTCCAACTCGTCATATTCCTCGATGGCATCCGTGTTCACGGGGCCCATGGATTCAATTTTCCGTTTCAGTTCTTGGACAAGTTGCTCTACTTCGGACCAATCTGGCTCGCCCGGTAAGTCAGGTATATCGGAGTCCTCTTTTTGTGCGGCTGAGGCTTGATCTGTCTTACCGCATTGGCTGAGAGTGGTCAGAAGTAGGTGGGTATCTGGCTCGAAGTTTGCGAGAACGATCTGATGCCTGTCTTCGGTAGAGCTAAGTAGGTTTTCTAAACGTAGGTCTAATTTTGTCGCAGAAATTTCTTCCCTGCCTTTTTGTTCATTTACTGCGGCGAGTTCTTTGCGAAGTTTGCCTAGTTGATTCTCCGCCTCCTCGATCGCATTGACCAAGCTATCTCGGCCTGCCCCTTTTTCCTTGAGCGCCTGAGATAAGTCTTCTGTTTCGACGGTGTGATCTTCTATCTCGTGGGCTAGTTTCTCATTTTCCTCAGACGAAGTTTGAATTCGTGTTAGAAAATTTTCGTTTTCGCTCTCACGGCGGATGGCAATTTCTCGAAGCTCCGAAAGTCGCGCTTCCATGGGCCTCTGCTGCTCTTCAGCTGCTTGTTTGGCGCGTTTTTCGACCGCGAGTTTGGTGCGGAGATCATTGAGGCCACCTGTGAATTCTTGCTCCGAGCTGATTGCCGAGTTCAGCTTTGCTTGGCAGGCGCTTGTCTCAGTTTCGAGCGCTATGAGGCGCTCTCGTGCGCTTTTGAGTTCACTTTCTAAGTCTTTTCGAGAATCTGAAGCCGTGTCCTCACGTTTTTTCAGTTCACCAGCTTCCCACCTTACGTTATCGATCCGGGTTTTGAAATTCTCCACCTCGCGATTGGCGAGAGACAATTGACCTTTGAGCGTAGAAAGGGTCACTTTTTGTTTCTGTAAGCGCTCCCTAGCGATTTCGACGGCTTCCCCTTCGGCCTCGAGCTGCGCTTCTAAAGTGGTGACTTTTTCCCTAACCTTCTCATCCGTTTTCTTGAGCTCGCTAACTTCGCGTTTCAAGCTTCTGACTTCGTTTTGGCGTTCGAGGACGGATGTTGATTTTCCTGCAGAAGCACCACCATGGATGATGCCCTGTGATGAGAGTAACTCGCCGTTTTCTGTGACGAAATTTATTGCCGCGTAGTCTGCCCGCAAACGCATAGCTGTGGCGAGGTCTGGGACGATGAGTGTATTTTTAAGAACATCTTCAACCACTTCAGCGATTTCAGGGGCCACTTTGACCTTGTCTAACGCCCAAGCGGTGGCGCCAGCAGGGACCGTCTCCATTTGACTGTTATTGGACTTTTTGACGTAGTTTTTGGGGAGGAGGGCAGCCTGCCCTAATTTCTTCTGGGTGAGGCGAGTGATAAGCGTTTCTGCTATGTTAGAATCGCTGACGATGACAGTTTGCAACTGCATCCCGAGGGCAGCTTCGATGGCTTTCGCCGCTGCGTCCTCCACTTGTAAGAAATCGGCTAAAACACCTTGGATGTGAGGCAAGAAATCTTTGGGTGTATCGAGGCCAGAAAGCAGGTTTTGCGTGCCTTTTGCAAAACCCTCACCGGAAGCCACAAGTTGCGCGACGGCATCAAGACGCGCCGAGCGTTGCGCTAGCTCCCGGTTTGATTCGATAGCTGATTTCCTTGCAGAATCGAGATCCCCGCGGCTGCGTTGACGGGTGCGCTCAGCGTTTTCGAAGGTTTCTTCTAATGACTGTAGCTTTCCTTCAGTAGCGTCGACTTGGGCACCAATCTCTGTCTGCTGCGCACGATGTGTCTCAATTTCCTTGCTAAGTCGTTGCTCATCTTCTTGGAGGAGTCGAGCCCGGTCGCGATTTCCCTCAAGTTGTGCAAGGGAGGACTCAATTTTCGCTTGCATGGAAGCGATTAGGGTTTGCGTTTTATTTTCCTTCTGAACGCGATGCACGCAGAGACGACTCTAAGTTCGCGCGGACTTCGCGTGCTGATACGGATTTTTCCTCTTGCTGCTGGAGGGCAATTTCCTGCTGCGCGATGCGGCGGTTTAGTTGGTCGAGAGCCTCATTTGCGGCAGTAAAGTCGAATTCTTGCTGCGCTAACTTGTCTTTGGTGGATGAAATATCATCGGAGTTTTGGGCAATTCTACCTTGGAGCTCACTTTTTCTCTCATTATTGAAGGCGACGCGGGCTTTTGCAGCTGTGAGCGCGTTTTGGTGAGTATTGAGTTGCTGGCGGATCTCTGCTAACTCTGCCTCGAACTCACGTGCTTCAGTTCTCGCGTCTTTCACAGCTTCTTCCTTTGTGGGGACGGAACGCTCAAGATGTGAGTCCTGCGCGTCCAGAGAGCGGATGGAATTGGTGAGTTCCGCACGCTCTGCGGTGAGTTCAACGAAACGTTTGTGGGCGAGGTGCGTATCTAAAATGCTGTAGTCGGATGAAAGCGCTTGGAATCTTTTTGCTTTGGTCACTTGGCGTTTTAGAGAGTTCATCCTACGCTCTTGCTCGGCGAGAACGTCGGAAACCCGCAGCAAATTTGCCTCGGTGTATTCTAATTTCCGCAAAGCATCTTTTTTCTCGCGTTTGAACTTTGTGATCCCAGCTGCCTCTTCAAAAACGGCCCGGCGTTCCTCAGGTTTGGAGGAAAGAATCTGATCGATCTGCCCCTGTGCCATGATGGAATAGGCAGTCCGTCCTATTCCGGTATCCATGAGCAGATCGTGGATATCTTTCAGTCTACATAAGGTGCCGTTCAGCCGATATTCCGAGCGCCCATCGCGGAACACTCGGCGGGTAAGTGAGACCTCATTGAAATCCACTTTCAGTGCCTTCTCACAATCCGCCATTGTAAGTGTCACTTCCGCCATTCCGAGGGGTTTACGCTTCTCCGTTCCATTGAATATGACATCTGCCATCTCGCCGCCGCGTAGGGCTTTGGCAGATGTTTCTCCTAAAACCCAGCGAATGGCATCCACTACGTTGGATTTGCCACAGCCGTTCGGACCTACGATTCCCGTCACACCTTGGGCGAATTCGAAAGTAGTTTTGTCGGCAAATGACTTGAACCCATGAATGTCGAGAGATTTTAGATACATAATTGACAGGAAATTTCTATGGGAGACCATTCTGCAAATCGTCGAACAAAACACGCCGAAAGTTTAGATCTGCCGCTGATCCACACTATGTGGTATGTGTTTCTCTGTGAATAACCTATATGTGGTGGTAAGATGTCGTTAAGATACCTTAAGCAATTTGTGAATGTCGCTACTTGATGTTCGTGCTTTGGGATCGTGTTTTAGACGATTTCTTCAAAATTCTATTGATCATGTGAGATGAGCGCCGCCATTCGTGCTTGCGAAGCGCCGTAGGGATGCTATTTCTCGCGGCTCATGTTCGGAAAATTCATACGGGCAATGACTCTTCGACTCATCTTGGCAAGTTTGGCGTTGGGTTTTGTTATTTGCCAAGATTCAGTAGCGCAAGCACCGAGCGATCCACGCTTTGATCCCTCAGATGTTTATTTCCAAGCGTATCTCGCGAGTAGGGGTGGCGAGACTCTGGAGGGAGAGAAGGATTACGTCGGTGCGCTGAAGAAATACAAACAAGCGGCTGAGCTATTTGATTCCGTAGCTGAATTTTATCCTGATTGGAAATCGAAGATGGTAAAGAATCGGCGTGAGCTGACGAGTGGATCGATTCAGGAAGTGAAGCAGAAGGCAGCAGATCAGTTAGAAGCAGCGCGCGGGGTAGTGGCCGAGCTCGAAGGCGGTATCAAGGTGCGTGGGGAGGAAATCGGGGAACAGGCAGTCGGGGAGCTACCTGAGAAAAACATTTTGAAGGTTGATCCGATGGAGGCGAGGCGCTTGCAGGATGCAGAACAAGAAGTGGATCGCTTGCGAGGTGAGATCCGCAGGAATCGAAGCAATGCGGAAATGCGGGATTCATCGCGAGTTGATGATTTGCGGAAGCTGAACAACATGTTGGAGAGCAAGCTCAAGGAAGCGCAATCCAAGATGCAGATGATGCGCGCGCGTATGGCGGCAGCTCCGGTGGCCAGTGAAATGGATGCTTTGAATCGTGAAATTGAGAATCTCGAACAAGAGCGAGAAGCGATGGGAATGGCTCTGCGGACAAGCCGCAATGACCACACGAAAGCGCTTTCCAAGATACAAATCCTCAACACAGATATGGAGATCATGCGAGAGCAGGCTGTGCAACTCCGGCAAAAAGAGGCTGATACAAAGCGCGATATGGAATCTGAGCGGAGGGTTTCTAATGAAGTAGTGGCGGGGCAAAGGCGGCAGATGGATGAACTTGAGCGTGCTTTAGAAGAGAAATCTGCTGAATTGGAATCAGCAAATCAGCAAATCACAGGATTGATGACGGAGCTCGAGCAAAGCAGGGAGGCCTTTACTGAGCTTGAGGGAGAGCGAGATGGGCTACTGAGAGAGCGTGATCAGATGGCAGCCTTACTTAAGCTGAATGAGTCGGGTAGAATCGAGCAGCTCATTGAGCAGAACATGGGGCTTGCGAAAAATCTGCGTGAGGCCAATGAGAAGGTTGAAAGGCTTAATTTAAATGCCAATGCCGTAAAGGATGATGTGGTGGATGCCCTCCGCGATCTAGCGATTGCGAAGAGCCAAATCAATCGGCTACATTCCGAGAAACGCGATCAAGATCGGCGTATGCAAGAGCTGCAACAACGCCTGGAAGCTGAGGAACTTTCACTGGCAAATGGAAGCACTGACGCAAGTAACGAAGAGGTAGAGATGCTCCGGGAAGTCATTCAGAGGACACTGCGTGTGCAGGACCGCAGGCGCCAAGCGAAAGAACTACTTGTGGATGCCGCTAGAGCACTCGGTAAGGAAAACCCTAAGTTGAAAGCCGCGATTGATATTTTTGATAGCAACGAAATGGAGCTTTCTGCTGAGGAGCAGAGACTGGTAGCGGATCAACAGGTAGATGGCGAATTTTTCGCACCGCGAGCACGTGATCGCGCCAGTGTAGAAACAGCTACGGATGCCCTGAATCTTGAACTAGACAGTTATGACCGGGCGGCGACTAAAGCATTTCTCGCAGGACGTTTACTGCCTACCCGGGAACTCTTTGAAATGATGGTAGAGCAGCATCCCGGGCACGTGCCTGCGCTGTGTAAGCTTGGAGTAGTGCAGCTAAAGCTGGACGAGGTCAGCTCTGCCAGCGAAAGCTTCCGCAGGGCCATCGAACTGGATTCTGATAACGCCTACGCCTATCAGATGCTCGGGTATACCTATCTACGCGGCGAAGATTTAACGTCGGCAGAAAAGTATTTGGATAAGGCGATCGAGTTATCGCCCGGTGACGCAAAAAGCTACCTTCTACAGGGAACTGTAAAGTATAGGCAGGGGAAATTGGAGGCGGCGGAAGCGAATTTCAAATCAGCCATATCTGTGGAGCCGATGCCTAGTGAGCCATATTTCAACTTGGCAATGGTTTATGCGAAAAACCAAAAATTGGATGATGCTCGGCAATTTTATGCGAAAGCCTTGGAGCGCGGTGCAGTGCCTGATCAGAGCCTGGAAAAACGGATTAAATTGCCATGAAATTTTCAGTTAAAGTTCTTAGTTTAAAATGCCTCGCAGGTGTCTTGTTAACCGCGATTGTGGCTTCCTGTGCGGGTGAGAAGAAGGATTTATCGAGGCCGACTCGCGATGAAGGTGTAAAACCGATGTCACAAAGGCTATCTGAAACTGGTGGATACAAACAAGATTCTGAAGGAAATTGGGTGCCAAAATCTGATAAAAGGAGCCAATTTGATCGTGAACGTGAGTCCGCGTATTTCAAAGGGAAAGTGGAAACAGAACGGTACAAAACTGGTGATTATAAAAAGAAGGAGTGGCTGGGCAGCAAAGATTTTGGCAGGACGAAATTTGCTGGTAACACTGATGGTTCCCGCTTTCAGACCAAAGCCAGGCAAGACGGCCAACGGCTACGCGACGGGCAAAAATCAGCACGCTTAGCGGGACCATTCCAGACGAACACCTTGGATCGCCAGTTAGCACGAGAATCGAGCGTCGGCGGAATTACCACTGGGCGAAACGAAAGCGTAGAAAGCGCTCGGGCAAGTTACAAAGCACCCTCAGTTATCGACTGGAAAGAACAGCGCGGAATGAGTATCAACGAATCCCGCGGCATCCTCGGCAGATGAGCTTAGACGCGGATGCCTCAGCGAGACATTCCTACCCTTGGTAAATTTCTACCGGTGTTATACAAGAGATCTTGTTGTGGGAGAGGGTTTCGGGGTGAGCTTCTAATTTTTCTTGGACTTTCTTTAGTCCATCCTGAGCAAAATAGGGGGCAAAGTTTTGAAGAGATTGAGTCGAGGAGGCTATAGCGATGACAGGGAGGTATCGACTCCTTGGAGAGTAAAAAGAATAGAGTGAAATTTCGAGATGGTGCCCACCTGGATGAGGCAATGGAACACTCACTCAATCACCGTAGGGTGTCCTTCTTTAATGAGGCAACAGGCTCCTCCCTCGGCTGCATGACGCCGTCGGAATTTGAAACTAAAAACAATCTGATGAACTAACCAAATTTGGTCCAGAAATCAGTTGCACCTCGGTTCTAAGCGTCGGCGGAGTAAAAGCGTTTAAAATGTTTTAGTGTAAAAATCCAAATTGACAGAATTCTGTCACTTCTGTAAGTTAAACTTATGAAATTAATGAATTATACCGAGGCTAGAAATGGTTTAGCTGAGGCGATGAGACGTACAGTGGAGGACAAAGATCCGATTACCATCACTCGAAATGGACTGGGTGCGGTTGTCATGATTGCCGAAGATGAATATCGTTCCATTCAAGAGACTCTACACCTTTTGTCTACTCCGGCTAATGCAGAACGAATCAGGAGAGGCTTACTGGATTATGAGCAAGGAAAAATCATCGAAAGAGAGTTGTGCGACTGATGTGGCTTACCGAAGCTTGGGAAGAATATCTTTACTGGCAGAAGCAAGATCAAAAAACGTTAGATCGGATAAACCTACTTATTAAAGAAACTGTGAGGCAACAGTTTGTAGGGATTGGTAAGCCAGAGCCGTTAAAAAGTAGTCTGTCTGGATGGTGGTCGCGAAGAATTACTCGAGAACATCGTTTGGTTTATAAGATTGAAAACAATGCGATAATTATTTTTCAGTGCAGGTTCCACTACGATGATAAATAAGGTTTACAATTTTCTTTTAGTAGCTTTTAAGATGCTATTAGCCGCTACGATGGCTAGTGCAGTTGTTATAGTGAGGGACATGTTACTACGCCGAAAATTCTTTATGAAGGCCTTGAGATCCAATCCGAGACGCTCGGTAATGCCAGGACCATATCTAAATTGGGGCAAATTGAAGTCTTAAGCCAACAAAACCTCTTCACTGAGGTCGCCGAGGCCATGCCCACTTGACGAGTTACTTCGCCATTTTTTTCAATTCAAGTTCCGAGATATGCGGAGGGGACTGTGGCGTCCCTAGCCGTGGCACATATCTGCTCGTGGCGTAGAAGGGAAGTGGGTGGGGAAACGGGGTTAGGTGAGTTTGTGTTTGTTACTGGTAGTTCGTTGAATGGTGTGCGAGTCTGTGGGAGTTCTGTGACTTGCGGAAGGGTAGGCTACTGATCTTGAAGTATTCTATGAAAACGTCGAACTCTTTGTCTTTGAGTGGGTTTTATGCCGGTGGGTGGCGGGAACATTTTAAAACTTCTGGGGGGCCGAAGTATTGGAAGATACGGGATAGGTATGAGAGGAAGATCGAGGCAACATGTCGGCCTGAAAATGCTTGGGGTTGTGGTTTGTTAATTCTTCGGAAGCGGCGGTGGCTTGGTAGGATGAGGAGAAAACTGAGGGCACCGTATGCGATGTTTATCAGCAAAGTCTGATTTGGAGGGGATTGAGTAAACCCGGTTTTCGCTGAGGCCTCATGACTCTGCAATGGGTGGCGGAGTAGGAGAGAGACTTTTAATATTGGCGCGGTATACCCGAGCGGCTTTTAGCAAAAGAATGGTTAGTTGAATGCATACGCTTAGAGCGGCGGCGATCAGGAGAGCAGTGTCCGAGCTAGAGCCCTCGGCTTGCATGAGGGAAATGATGGGCGGTAGCCATATAAATAGCCATGTGAGATCGTCGTTGGACACGGTCTCGGCGATGCCCATGAGTATTGATGAAAGAATCAAACTTGCGACGCCGATGAGAAGGTAGTTCGTGACTTTTTTGGGTCCGCTGTCTTTTGTAAGAGTTTGGATAACTGCAGGAAATAGGATGCTAGCTAGGATGCCTAGCGCGTAAGTTGTAAGTTCAACGTCCAAACCAAAATTAGGATTCAAGATGAAGGAGATTGCTGCAATTCCAGCAAGTAGGGTGCAGAAGAAGACACCCTGTGGCCACCCGGGTGTGAGGAGTGATGTTAGCAAAGTGCGTAGGGGACCGTAATTTGAAAAGCGCGAGTGGGTAGCTGGTGTGAGTATAGAAAACTCTGTTAGTGAGAGGGTAAAGATAGGTAAGAAGATTATCAGGAAGATAAAAGAAAGAGACTCCGGGTTTGAAACGATTGAAGGGAAGGAGCAAAGGGTAGCGGCTGCAATTGTGACGCCGAGGGCAATCAGGCGCCGTTTTGTGGCATAGTTCTCAGCATAGGATGCAATAAGTGAAGCTCCGAGAGAAAGGGCGAAGTAGCAGTAGTATGCCAAGGTAAGTAATAACAGGACGATGGTGATCCGAGACTCGAGGGTATCGAGTGCAAAGGACGAAGTGACTGAGCCAAATCCCGAGAACAAACTAACCATGAAGCCTATGGGTAGAATGACGAAGGGGAAGGCATTCCGAAGGATTAGTGATGATGTGGCGGAGATGCCTACTGTGATAGCAGTGAGTGTGATAGATGTGGCAAATATCACGAATAGGAGAACTAGTTCGCTCAGTAGATTCATCCCACCAAGGAAGTAGCGGAGTATGAGGTAGGGGATGATGGTGAGGAGGATCAGAGTTGTTTGGCTGACGATGGCAGACCATTTTCCGACGACGATGCGCCAAGCTGAGAGGCGGGTGAGGACTAAAAGATCGATGGTATTGCCTTTTGCCTCTGAAGTGATGGAGGATATTCCACGCATGGGCTGTATGATGAGGGCGGCGATGGAGAATGCTGCGAGAATAAAGATGGAGACTGCGGTGCCGGAATCATCTGCAGTCACGTTACTACTGATGACTAGTAGAAACAGGCCGAGGACGATGTGGATGGCAAGAAAGAGGATGACGAAAGCGCGCGCGCGGAGGCCTTGGCGAAGCTCTTTTACGAGCATGGGCGAGAGGCGATCTGGGAAATCTGAGGCTACTGAGTTCATAGTATTCCTATGTTGTTATTTGGTAGGTAAAGGCGGCGGAGTTGCGCTGATTTCTTGATTCGCCTCTAGCTTGGAAAGAATATCAATGAAGGCGTCTTCGAGGTTTCGTTGTTCCCGATGGAAATCGATGATCTGAATTTTCTCATGAATCATCCGGCTGAGAACATTTGCTGCGTCTTCTGGTGTTTTAGCTTCGATGCGGATGCGGGCACCTTGTTTGCGGGCCTCGACGATTTCTATGTCTGGCTGAAGGATGGCCCAATCTGATAGCTTTTGTGGATCGCCAGCTAGCTGGACATCATAGAGTAGGCCGCCTATGGTATCTGTAGCATTTTTCAGAGATTCCGAATCGCCGTGGTGGACGATACGGCCTTGATTGATGAAGAGTAACGAATCGCACATTTCGCCCAGTTCTGAGAGGATGTGGGAGGAGATGAAAATGGTTTTCCCTTCTTTAGCGAGAACGCGGATGAGGTGCTTTAGCTCGACGCGTGCTTTAGGATCGAGGCCCGCGGCGGGTTCATCGAGGATGAGGACTTGAGGATCGTGAAGCAGGGAGCGGCCAAGGCAAAGACGCTGAGTCATGCCTTTGGAGAGTTTGTTTGAAAAGCGATCAGCGATAGGTGTGAGATCGGTAAATTCCATGACTTCATCGATGCGCTCGCGGCGTTCTGCACCTTTGTAGCCGAGGGCGCGGGCGTAGAAATCCATGTATTCATGGACTGTCATATGATCGTAGTGGCCGAAGTGATCCGGCATCCAGCCGATGAGTTTGCGAACTTCTGCGGGGTGATGGACGACATTGATGCCGCAAATTTCGACTTTGCCGGTGCTGGGGTAGTCGAGGCTTGCGAGGATGCGCATAGTAGTTGTTTTCCCTGCACCATTGGCACCTACGAAACCGCAGACGGAGCCGTGCGGGACCTCGAAGGATACGCCATTGACGGCTTGGAGGGGGCCGAAAAAGCGGTAGAGGTTATCGACGTGGATGGCGGGGGTGGACATTTATGAGGGTTGCTAGTTTTCAGTTTTAAGTTTCGAGGTTTTTTACTGAGAGATGGGGCCGGTTAGGAGTGTGGTCGTCTGCCAGTTGATGCTGGGGAGGGTGTCGATGGCGGGGGCGGAGGTGGTTTTGGCGATGTAGTGGTTTTGGCGTCCGGTGAGGTTTTGGAAAGATTTCTTATTGGTTGCTGAAAGCTGAGAGGCCCAAGATTGGATGATGTTTTGCGCGGTTGGGGGGGTAATGGGGGTGGCGGTGATTTTGGTTCCCTTTTTGATGTCTTTAGCTTGGAACCAGTTTTTTGAAGAGTCTTGGTAGATGAGTTCTTCGATGGGGAAATCGAAGGAGGAGATGAGGCTTTGGTTATCTGCTGCAAATTCGATGCGGCCGCGTGTGGGAGTTACTGCGGAGATGATTTGACCTTGTTCTGAGCGGCTTTGGAACCATGCGCCAGTGGCAGCTAGGCCGGTGCTAGTAGGCTGGAGATCGTATTTGCCAGAGCTATCGTAGGAGGTTGTGAAGCGTGACCAGCGGTTTTTCGTGATAGGGACTGGGGTGATACTGGCAGCTGGGCTGAGGGCAAACGAGGGGGAGGTGACGACGCCGGTGCGTGAAATTTGTTCTTGTCTGATGTAGGCTGCGTTTTGGTTATCATCGGGCCTGACTTCCATGAGGACGATTCGTTTTCCATCACCGCCAAAGCCATCTTGGAACAAGATGAGGACGATGAGTAGAAAGGAGGTGGCTAAGGAGATGATGGGGGTGGTGATGAAGAGGCGATGACGCTGGCCGGGTTTTGCGAACACGAAGAGGTTGACGGGTGCTACGAGGATGCCGAAGGCGATGAGAATGAGAACGAAGAGGCCGTAGTTGAAGGATTTTTCCCCGAAGGTCTGTTGGAGAGGCCAGGCGGATTTGAAATCAGAGACTACGGATTTTGTCCTAGCGTTCTTGGTGACGAGGTTGGGTATTGCTTTGACATCAATGTTTTCGAGGTCTGGAACTGAGTGGAGCTTTATGGAGCCAAAGCTAGCCTCGGAGGGTAACCGGAGGGAGGCGAGTGAGGGATCGCGCTCGGTGATGACGATCATTTCACCGCCGAGTCTCACCCAAGAAAGGATGGTGTTTTGCTGGCCTGGTGGGATTTCGAGCCAATCTTGATCAGAGAGAAGGAGGGAATCGAAGCCAGAGAAGGCGCGCCAATCATTTGGGAGGCGTTTAGGATCGAACGAAGAGGCAAAGCCTTGAGGGGGGGCAGAAGAATGGGAGGATGTCGAGGCACGGGAGATGGTTTCTGCGTCGAGGGCTGAGCCGTATTTCGTGAAGAGTGAGCTACTTAGGAGGATGTTTGGCTGGTCATGGACAAAAAGTGAGGAGGTGGAGCTGCTCGTCTGGCCCATCGTGCCAGTGAGGGTGACTTCGAGGTTATTTTGGCTGACGCTTCCGTTCTGTGAGGAGAGCGGGACGATGATGTCTTGTGAGAGGGTTTCTCCGGGTTTTAGAATGAAAGAGAATTGGGCAGATGAGGTGAGAGTGGAGTCGTAACCCATGCTATCTTGGAAGCGTAGGGTGAAACGGTGAGGGATTTTTTGATTGTTTTGAGCGACGATGCGGAGGGGATGGAAGCCACCTAAGCTGGGGCGGTTAAACAGCGATTCGACTTCGATTTCAGCATTGAGTTTACCCTCGGCAACGTGGCGAAAAAGGGTCGCCTGTGCTGTAGCTTGTTGGGTAGTGACAAGGAGGATGCTGAAGAGGAGGAACGATAGAAAGGAGGAGGCAGATTTCCGGGAATGTGAGAGGTGCATGGTGAGCGGAGGGGGCTATGCGGGGGTGAGAGACTTTGGTGTTTGGATGTCTTGGAAGGGGATTTCTGCTAGAAGCTTCTCGATGATAGAATCTGGTGTGTGGCCTTCGATGCGGGCATTATAATCGAGGATGATGCGGTGGCGCAGGGTGGCTGCGGCGATGGATTTTACGTCCTCGAAGGAGGCGTTTACGCGGCCAGAGAGAAGTCCACGACTTTTTGCGGCGGATGCCATGGCGAGAGCGGCCCGGGGGCTGGCGCCGAAGCGGATGTGCGTAGCGTATTCGGACGAGCCGGGGCTGGTGGCGGCGACGAGGCGGGCGATGTAATTGGCCACTGGGACGGGGAGGAAGATGCGGCGGACGAGGGCGAGAATTTGGGTAAATTGCTCTTCGTTCATGATGGCTGAGACATCGGGCTCTGTGCCTAACTCGCGGTTGAGGACGATTTTCTCGAGGGTGGCGACGTTATTTTTTTGGATTTCGAGTTTGAAGAGGAAGCGATCAAGTTGTGCTTCAGGCAGGGGGTAGGTGCCTTCGAGTTCGATAGGGTTTTGGGTAGCGAGGACGAAGAATGGTAGGGGGAGGGGATGAGTCTTGCCAAGGACGGTGACGCGGCGCTCTTGCATGGCTTCGAGGAGGGCGGATTGAGTTTTGGGCGAGGCGCGATTAATTTCATCGGCAAGGACGATGTTTCCGAAGAGGGGGCCGGGCTGGAATACAAAGCGGCGGCGGCCCTCGTCTTCTTGAAGGACAGGATTGCCGGTGATGTCGCCGGGTAGGAGGTCTGGGGTGAATTGGATGCGCTTGCTTTCGAGAGAGAGGAGCTTTGAGAGACCTTTGACGAGTTCGGTTTTTCCAAGGCCGGGCAGGCCTTCGAGGAGGATGTGGCCACGGGCAAGTATGCCGGTGAGAACGAGGGAGATGATTTCCTCTTGGCCGAAGAGGATCTGATTTAGGCCATCTGTGAGGGGTGCGAGGGCTTTCACCGCATCTGATACTTCCTGCTCTGTGGCGTATTCCATGGGGGTAGGTTCCAGAATACGAGGTGGCAAGGCAAGCGAGGATATGGAGGGGGCGGCGGCTTAGTTCTCGGCGCGGGCGACGATGGAGTTGAATTTTTCCTCGAGTGCGAGCAGCATTTCAGGGTCGTCGATGATTTTATCGTCGGCTGTGGTGATGTAGAGGGTGTCCATGGCTACGCCTTTTTCCGTGCAAATGCGGGCATGGACGGTGTCGAGGCCGGCTTCGTTGATGGTTTGGAAAAGATCGTGGAGGAGGCCGATGCGGTCGAGCGCTTGCACTTCAAGAGTGGTGCAAGTGGAGTGCAATTCATTGGAGAGATGGGCACGGACGGGGACGGAGAGGCCGGTTTCAGCGCGTGGTTTGAGGAAATTCGGTTTCCGTTTCAGATATTTCTCTGGGGAATACTCGGATGAGCCGAGCATTTTTGTGAACGTGTCGAGGAAGCGCCTGCGGGTAAATTCGCTGGAGATGGGCTCGAAATTGGTGGTGCAGACGCGGAAGATATTGAGGACGATATCGTCGGTGCGGGTATAGAGATCAGCGGAGAGGATGTTAATCTGCTCGGAAGCGAGGGCGCAGCAAAGTTTTTCGAGGTGCAGGGGGCGATCACGGGTGGCGACGATGAGCTCGGAGTATCCTTTGTCCGGCTGATCAATCCAGCGGACGCAGTTGGCATCTTTGTTTTTACCGCCGTCTTCGAATTTCAAGAATTCTTGGATGGCATCAATTTGCGTGGAGATGAAGGGGGCTTCGCGGTAGGCGAAGGCGGCGTCTGGGGTGCGTTGGAAATGCTCGCGGACTTCGGGGGTAAGATCGGGGCCTAGGAGTTCGATGACCTCAGCGAGGAGTTCTTCCCGATCTGTATCGAGTCGTTCGTTGAATTTTTCCCGGCCTTCTTGGAGAAAGCGATGGGTGTTTGCGTGAAGCTGTAGCATAAGCGACGATTTCCAGCCATTCCAAGCATCGGGTGCGGTGCCACTGGTATCGCAGTAGGTGAAGAGTAGTAATGCATCGAGGTTCTGAGGGGTTTTCATGATGGCAGCGAATTCTGCGATCACTTCGGGGTCCTCGACATTTTTCATGGTTGCTGTGCGCCAGAATGTGAGGTGGTTATCGACCAGGAACATGATGAGCGCGCGGCGCGGGCCTTTGATTTGCAGGCGGGAGCAGAGGCGGATGGCGAGCATGGCGGAGCCATCGATGTGCTCGCGGACATTTTCGGAGCGGCCGGTATCGTGTAGGATGAGGGCGAGGTAGAGGGCGTAGGGATCTACTATTTCTTTGAAAAAGCGGCGAAAGATTTGGCGGCTTTGGTCTTCTGTATCGATGAGTTTATCGAGCTCATCGATGCAGCGGAGGGTGTGCTCGTCTGCGGTGTAGCGGTGGAAGAACTCGTGCTGGACGAGGCAATCGAGGGCACCGAATTCTGGGAGGTAACGGCCGAGAAAGCCGATGCGGTGCATTTGGCGGAGGGTGCGGGCGGCTTCGCCTTTGCGTTCGAGAATGGCTTGGAAGGTTTCGCGATTGGCTTTCAGGTAGCGGAAAGGGCGATCTATATTGTCCCAATGATTGGCGATGAGGCGGCGTATGGGGGGAGAAAGGCGTAGATCGCGCACTTGGCAGTGCTGGAAAAGGCGCATGAGGCGGTGCGGATCCTCATTAAAAATTTCAGGATGGGAGGGGTAGATGCGGCCTTTTCGGGCGACGAAGCCATCGAATTCCTCGCGGCTTTTCTTTCGGAAAGTGAGGTAGGAGCGGAGGCCAGTTTCTTCGATGGAGTCTTGCTGGATCTGGAAGGTTTCCATGATCGAGGTGGTATGGCGGTATAGGTGGCGGGTGTGTGTGTAGTAGTCCCGCATGAAGGCCTCGGTACGGCGGAGGATGCTGCGTTGTGGGTATTTGAAGGCGGTGGCGACGACGCCTTGCAGCTGAAGGGTAAGTATGTCTGTTGAGGTGCCGGAGTGGTAATGCAGCTCGTTACGGACGCGCATTAGAAAATCATAGGCGGCTTGGATTTCCCGGAGGGTGCTGGCGGTGATTAGGCGATCCTCGACAAGTTTTTGGAGGTCTGGAGAGCCAGTTTTGACCATGGTGACCCATAGGATGTTCTGGTAATCGCGGAGGCTGCCGCAGGATTCTTTGACGTTCGGCTCTTGGAGGAAAACGGTGTGGGAGGATTTCTCGTAGCGGCTGCGGAGGTCTTTGCGGCGGGATTCTAGGAAGGCGGCTTCGTTGCGGGCGACGCATTCTTTGGCGAAGCGGGCGACGAGCTCATCGTAGAGTTCTTTGTTTCCCGCGATAAGGCGGGTGTCCATGAGGGCGGTGAAATTCTGTTCGTCGGCGCGGGATTCTTGGAGGCACTCGCCGATGGAGCGAGAGGCATGGCCGATTTTGAAGCCAAGATCCCAGAAGGACGTAGAGGACGCGCTGGATGAGTGCTTCGGAATTTTTGCCGATGCGGGTGGAGGTGCGGGGGAGAAGAAAGAGGATATCGATATCGGAGCCGGGATTGAGCGTGGCGCGGCCGTAGCCGCCGATGGCTACGAGGGCGATGGGTGATTTAGCGACTTTCTGTGAGAGTAGGGTTGCGGTGAGGATGGTATTTAGAAGCGAATCGATGAGCGCGGAGCGAGCCTCGGCAATTTCTATGCCGCCTGCGCCTTCACGGTGGCGGGTTCGAATTTGATTTTGACCATGCTCGATGTAACGGTTGTAAAGGGTGAGGCGTTCTTCTGGAGTAAGTTTTCCGGAGAGAGCTGGTTTGAGGGAAATTGATTTCGGGGTTGCCACTGGATTTGGAAGATAGGGGGGAGGGACGTGCTGGCCAATACAGAAGTGAGATGACTATGATAGGTATTTAGTCACCAAGAGTAATTTTCCCCAAAGTGGAGGAGGTTTCTATGAGGGTATGGGCATTTTGTAGATTTGCGGCGGTGATGGGGCCGAGGTGGGCAGTAGCGATGAGGGGAAAGGCTCCGGCTTCTGACAGGTGGGCGAGTTTGGTGAGGATATGGCCTTGTTGGGCTAAGTCGGGAGTTTGAAACATGGCGCGGGAGGGCATGTATTCCCAGACGATACGGGGGGATTTGAGGCGGAGAGGATTTCCAATATTGATGGGTTGTGAAGTTTCCACGATCAGTCCAAGGGTGCCTAAAGGGGCGAGGAGCTCAGCGGTTTGTTGCCAGTATTTCTCGGTAGAATAGAGGTTGGCGATGAGTGGAAAGTGGGTGATGCCGAGATGTTTGCATTGAGGTGCAAGTGCTAGGTGGTGATCGATCACGTGGTCAGCGCCAAGGGATTTGCACCAAGCTGAGGATTCGGGGCGGGAGGCGGTTGCGACGATGGTGAGGCCAGCGAGTTTTGCTAGAGGAATGAGGGCAGAGCCTACGCCACCGGCTGCGCCGATGATGAGGATGGGGGTGCAGGGCTGAGGGATTGCGCCGGATAGCATGCGCTCGTGCAGGAGCTCGTAGGCGGTGATTCCAACGAGGGGGATGGCGGCTGCTTGCGAGTAGGTGAGGTTTGTTGGTTTTTTTGAGACGAGGGCGGCTTGGACGGTATGGAGTTCGGAATTCGTGCCGGGACGAGTGACGTCACCGGCGTAGTAGATTTCATCGCCGGGGGTGAAATTGGTGACGCTGTGGCCGGTTGCGCGGACGATTCCGGAGGCATCGAAGCCTAGGATACGGGGTGTGGGGAGTGGATTTTCGCCAAGGTTTTTACGGATTTTCGTATCTACGGGGTTTATAGAAATTGCTTTGATTTCCACAAGGAGTTCATCAGCGGCCGGGGTGGGATCAGGCGTTTCGAATT
The DNA here is from genome assembly GCA_963849375.1 of uncultured Verrucomicrobiae bacterium. Classification (GTDB taxonomy): domain Bacteria; phylum Verrucomicrobiota; class Verrucomicrobiia; order Verrucomicrobiales; family Akkermansiaceae; genus Luteolibacter. The sequence continues at coordinate 131,972 of CAWKHB010000003.1, forward strand.
CGATGATGCTGGCGATGGATGATGATTGTGCGCCGAAAGCTTTCATTGGGGTAGGGGAGTGAGATTGAGGTAACGGATACCGAAGGTGATGATGTAGGGCAGGGTGAAGATGGAGATGATGGTTGTGGCAACGACAATTTGCACGGCGATGGCGGGGCGGCCGCCGTAGAGTCTTGCTAAGAGGATGGGGGTCATGGCGGCGGGCATGGCTGCTTGAACGAGTAGGACTTGGCGGAGTTCTGTGGCCATGGGGATCGATTTTGCGCAGCAGATGATGATGATGGGGCAGATGAGTATACGGACGATGACGGATGCTCCGATGATTTTCCAAGATGGCTTTTCGTGGCCAACGAGAATCCATGATGGAGGCTCCGATCATGATGACTGCGAGGGGAAATGCGCCGACTCCTGCCATGCTGATGGCGGTGCGGGCGGGGCCGGTGACTAGGTGATCGAGATGTAAAATGACTAGGGTGAGGCCGATTATGACGGCGATGATGGGGCCATTGACGAGGGCTCTCCAACGGATTTCCCGATTTCCTGAGAGTAGCATGACTCCGAATGACCAGATGGCTGCCTCGACGCCAATATTGTGCACAAAAAGCACGGCGAGGGCAGATGATCCCCAGAGGATTTCAACTACTGGGACTGCAGTAAATCCAAAGTTCTGGACACCGGTGCTAACGGCGAAGGTGCGGCGGCCATTACCGGGGGCTAGGCCGATGATCTTCGCAGTAAGGTAGCCGATGGCGGTGCTGATGACGACTAGGCCAAAGCCGAGGCCTATGCCAGTGGAGAGGACTTGGAGATCCTGTAGGATGGCGGCCCCAAGCATTTTATCCAAGATGAAGCACGGCACCATGAGGGTGAAAATGAGGTGCATGACGCCGGCATCATGTTCGGATTTAAGGATTTTGGTTTTGCGGAGGGCCGCCCCGCCAAGAAGTAGGAGGTAGATCGGCAGGACCGAGAGGATGACGGTGGTGGGCGAGATCAAAGTGGGCCGAGGTGGGGTCTCTTAAAGATCGATGGTGGGGCTGGGAAGTAGGCGCGGGCGTGGGGCTGTGTGAGGGAGGTGGATGAGTATATTGGTGCCTTCTTGGGGTTCTGATTGGATTTCGATTTCACCGCCATGATCTCTCAAAATTCGGCGGACGATGAGTAGGCCGAGACCGGTGCCGGAGGATTTTGTCGTGCGGTAGGGCTCGAAGAGGCTGCCCATGTGCTCGGGCGGGATGCCGATGCCGTTGTCAGTGATGGCGATGATGAAATCTGTATCGGTGGAGCGAGTGCGGATCTCGATGAGGCCATTTTCGCCGGAGATAGCTTGGTAGGCATTGCGAAGGAGGTTGTAGAAGACCTGTTGAAATTGATCTGGATCGATGAGGGCTGGTGGCAGCTTTTCTGCTAGGTCTAGCTCAACAGAAATGTTGCGTGATGCGATTTCTGGCTCGAGTAAGGTGAGAGTTTGGTGGAGGAGAGTGTTGAGGTTGTGCGATTGGCGGGAGGGGATGGTGGGGCGGACGGCGTGGAGAAATTGTTTCAGGATGGTATCAAGGCGCTGAATTTCTTGGCGTGCCGTTTTGACGTGCTCGGAGAGTTCGGAGCGGTATTCGGTAGGGATTTTGCGGATTTTCCGATTGATGAGTTGGAGGTGGATATCGAGGGAGTTGAGGGGATTGCCGATTTCGTGCGCTACGCCGGCGGCAAGTAATGTGAGGGCGTTGAGGCGCTCAGACTCGATGTTTTCGAGGGTTTGGGCGTGGGAGGAGGTGGTATCGCGGATGAGCATGACATGGCCGAGGGGAGTTTGGTGGTTTAGGGTGTCATCGATGGGCGAGAGGTAGAAGTTGAGGAGGCGGTGCTCTGGGTAGAAGATTTCTAGGTCGCGAGAGACTGTCTGAGAGGAGCCTCCAAGGGGTATGTTTTCGAGACCTCGGATGGTGGAGGTGATTTTCTCGCCAAGAGAGGTGGCGGGATCGAGGCCAAAGAGGCGGCAGGAGGCGAGATTGAGGAAGAGGATTTTCCCTTCGGGATCGATAATGATGAGGCCTTCTTGGAGGGCTTCGAAGACATTTTCGAGAAAGCCTTTTTCTTGGATGAGGCGGGTAACGATTTGTTGGATCTCACCGGGCTCCACGCGGTCGAGGCGGGCGACTAGTTTCTCTAAAAAGCCAGATTTCACGCCGTGAGCATGGCGGGAAGGCGGGTGGAAAGCGAATGCTTTCCGGGTGGAAGTTTAATTGGCGTTGGCGTCGGGATCGTCTTCTGCTTGATCGCTGCCAGGGGGTGGTGTGGAGATGTCCTCACCGACGGGGAAGCCGTCTGTGGGGGGCTGGGGAATGGGTGGTTTTTCGGCAGGAGTGGGTTGTGGGTTGGAGGTGGTTTTCTCGATCATTTGTTAAGATGGTATACGTGGAGGAAGATGCAAGGGTGGGGTTGGGTGGACGGCTTTGTTTTTTTTGGGATTGCAAGGGAAGGGTTTGCTGGGATGAAGTGGGCGGTAGAAATTTCTATAAAAATCGTATGAAGAGAAAACTGAAGATGGGCATGGTTGGGGGCGGACGCGGGGCATTTATTGGTGCGGTGCATCGGATGGCAGCGAATTTGGATGGAAAGATCGAGTTGGTGGCCGGATGTTTCTCATCGGATGCTGAGAAGTCGCGTTTATCGGGTGAGGATTTATTTTTGGATGCTTCGAGGGTGTATGCGACTTATGAGGAAATGGCGGACAGCGAGGCGGCGAAGGAGCTAGGTGAGCGTATTGATTTTGTAAGTATTGTGACGCGCAATGATTTGCATTTTAAGGTTGCGAAGAAGTTTTTAGAGAATGGGATTCATGTGGTTTGTGAGAAGCCATTGGCGCTTTCGAAGGCGGAGGGTGAGGAGTTGCAGGCGGTTGTGGAGAAGAGTGGTTTGGTGTTTGCGCTGACGCATAATTACACGGGTTATCCGATGGTGAAGGAGGCGCGGCAGCTGGCGCGGAATGGGGACTTGGGGAGGATTTTGAAAATTGTGGCGGAGTATCCACAGGGGTATGGAATCGCAGCTTATGAGGAAGCGAGCAAGGGGGAGGGAGAAATTTCAAATTGGCGGATGGACCCTAGTATCTCGGGGATTTCGAACTGTATTGGTGACATCGGGACGCATGCGGAAAATCTAGCGGCGTATATTACTGGGCTGCGGTTGGAGGAGGTTTCTGCGGATTTGAATACCTTTATTCCGGGCAGGACTTTGGATGATGATGGATCGATGTTATGCCGGTATGAAGGTGGTGCGCGCGGTGTTTTGTTTGCCTCGCAGATTTCTACGGGTGAGGAGAATGGGTTGAACATCAGAGTTTATGGGACGAAAGCATCCATTGAATGGCATCAGGAGCATCCGAATGAGCTTTTGGTAAAATATGCGGAGAAGCCGCGCGAAATTTGGCGGCGGGGTAACAGCTACAATGGAGAGGATGCGAAAAAGTATACGAGGCTGCCATTTGGGCATCCGGAGGCTTTTATTGAGGCCTTTGCGAATGTGTATTTAGCTGCGAGTGAGGCGATGCAGGATGCTTTAGATGGTAAATTTGAGAGCAATGCGAACTACGATTATCCGACGGTGCAGGATGGTGTGGAGGGCATGGCGTTTATCGAAGCTGCAGTGAAATCCTCGGAGGAGAACGGTGCTTGGACAAAGTTGTAGTCTTGATGAACTAGAGTCTTAGTAGACGCGGCGCACTGAGTGGCTGAAGTAGTGCTGGCTTAAGAGATCGGATAAGCTGGTGAGCTTTGCGCTCATTTGTTCTAGATCGTCAGTTGTAGGCAAGCTGCTAACCATCCTGCATTGGTGCAATGCTTCGATGGTTTCTTGGATTTTCGGGAAAAGTCCGAAGTCGTGATCGCCGGGATAGAGAATGGATTCTCTTTCTAAGACAGCGATCTGGAAGGCCACGGAACGCGGATTTTCTAGGCCTTCGAAGAGCAATCCGACAACGCCTTCCCAGTTAGGGCGAGAGAAATAGCGGCGGCGGTATGTCATGACGCTGTCACAGATCTCGATGAGTGGCTCGAGGGTAGAGTGATCTTCCGAGGCTGTTTGTAGTAGAGCGATGCCGCCGAGGGCGCGCTCGATTCTGCGGCCGGACTCTAAAAACCGCCAGCCTTGGCCACGGATCATGTTTTCTGCCTGCATTCCGGAGAAAGCTGCAAGGTGAAGGACGACGCGATCTAGCATGCGTAAGAGGTCTGCGGCGCGTGGGACTTGGCTGGCGGAATCGAGGATGCTTTTGAGTTGGTTAAAAAAGATCCAAGTATCATCGGAGAGCCGATCCCGGGCGCTTGCGGCGTTGGCTATGAGACTGTCCACAAGGAGGACGAGGGTGCCTTGCAAATCGCGCCCGAAGATGAGCTGTGAGAGGCCAGTGACGCTACGCATTCGTCCGGCGGCTTTTGCTACTACGTTGCTATTGCCGAGGAGAAGGAGGCACGCATCGAGCTGATCTCGTTGGCGGCGGCCGCTTTCTCCCTCGATACAGCGGAGGGTAACGCGCAACATGCGAGTTACGAGCTCTACACGATCGACGTAGCGGCCTACCCAGTAGAGTTGTTCGGCAATACGGCTGGGGACGTCGGGGGCAATGCCCAGTCGTTTTTGTGAGAGGGAGCTGCTGAGATCTAGGCCGGGATTTGAGGAAATGCTTTCGCCAGTGAGCCATACGTCTTTGGTGTATCCTGCGTGATCGGCCCATAGCTGAGGTGGCGTCCCGACTTTACCAATGCGGGCGAGGCCACCAGAAAGGATGCTGGGCCCAGATTTCCCATTTAAGGAGAACGCGCGTAGAATAACTGGCCGGCTGCGAATGGCGCGCCCTTGTAAGGAGGGCACGAGGCTGGGGGAAACATCTTTTTGGACGACGAAATCCCACGGGCGACGCTCGATGATGCTGAGCCATTGTTTTTTTGAAGCAGCAGAAAGTGTAGACCATTTTAGGGGTAGTAGATCATCTTTTCCGAAAGCGGATAGGAGGATATAGCCGTTTAGATTTGGGAACATGCGCTCGCGGACGGAGCTTTGGCCAAGCCACCAGCTTTCCACGAATGGTAAGAGTAAATCTTCGCCAAACCAATGCTGACAAATCCGTGGGAGAAATGCTTGGAGCGCTGCTGATCCGGCGAAGCCTGCGCCGGGGGCGTTCATCAGTGCAACATTTCCAGACCGCCATGCCTCGATGAGGCCGGGGACGCCACCACGGGCTGAAGTCCAAAATTCTAAGGGATCAATGCCATCTTCATCCAATCTGCAGATGACCCCATCGACTCGCCTGAGGCCGCCGAGCGTTTTTAGAAATAATCTGCGTTCTCGCACGGTGAGATCTGCTGCCTCGACGAGAGATATTCCAAGAATTCGTGCTTTGTAAGCGTGCTCGAAGTAGGAGGGATGGCGGTAGCCGGGAGTTAAAAAAACTAGGTTACTGATGCCACCGCGGCTGGTTTCGATTGCTTGGAGAGCTTCGTGCTCCTCATCGAAGAATGGCTTAAGTTTCGCAACTTTTGCGGCTTCGAAGAGATCTGGTAGAACAGAAGAGACTACGCTACGGTTTTCCAAAGTTTGGCCGACTCCGCCGGGAGTTTGTGTATGGTCTTTGAGGACGGTCCATATGCCATTTCCATCGCGGACTAGATCACAGCCAGTGACCATCAGCCACTTTCCGCCAGAGGGAATGATATCGCGGGTGGATTGGTGAAATGCCGGGCTGGCGTGGACTAGGTCTGGAGGGACGAGGCCATCCTTGAGCAGCTTTCGGGGGCCATAGAGATCGGCTAGAACTGCCTCAAGGAGCCGAAGGCGCTGGGCAAGTCCCTTGGAAACTGTTTGCCACTCTTGGAACTCGATCATGAAGGGGATCGGATCAATTTCATAAGGCTGGCGGGCCCCGCCGACGTCTCGGTAGACATTGAAGGTTGTCCCAAGGTCATCGAGCATGCGGCTCGTAGCCTCAGTAAGCACCCTGCGTTTTTCGGGTGTCCAGCTGCGTATGCGCGTGGAAAGTGTGCTCCAGTAAGGCTTCACGTTGCCCTGGCGATCAAGCAGCTCATCCCAAGCGCCGAGCAGTGTAGGCGCTTTTGTGGCCGGGCCCAGAGTGGGGTTTGGCGTGAGGTTTTGCTGTTGGTTCATCGGCCGCGAATGAAACACATTTTCTAAAGGATCAAATCTTATTCGTGCGCAGTTTCAATTTAGTATCACCCATGATACGCTACGCAAATTTTAAGATTTATTGAGGCTATCTTAACGAGGACTTTTAAAAAAGAGTTTACTCTGGGAGTGTAGGCAATTCTTGTGCTTGTAAGGTTTCAATGAAAAGTTGCTCTACTTTTTGTCGTGCCCAGAAGGTTTTCCGCAGGAACTTGAGTGTGGACTTCACGGAGGGGTCGTTAGCGAAGCAGCGGATGCGGATGCGATCGGCTAGCTCTTCCCAGCCGTATTCTTCAACGAGGCGAATCACGATATTTTCCAGAGTATAGCCATGAAGCGGGTCCTTTGGATGGGAGTGGTGGGTCATAGATTCGCGGGAGATGGCTAATGGGAGTGGCCTGAAGGTGTAGAGAAGTTCATCAGGTGCTTTTCTAGGGATTACTACTCGAATTTGCAGTTATCTAGCTCCAGTTTAGGCCTTTGCCTGTTGCTTTAAGAGGCGTGTTCGAGGGCGCCTGTGCAAGAGCTGCCGGCTCCGGCGGTGCAGCCGAGGCAATGGTTGGCAGTTAGGATTGGCAGATCTTGCATGCTTTCTGGTGTGACATCCCATAAGAAAAGTTTTTTGCCTTCTGTTTGGTGCTGCATGAAGAGCATTTGATTGAAATCGCAATCGAAGACTTCGCCTTTCCAGCCGATATTGATGGTGTTTCGGCACATTAGGCCCTCGATGGTGGAGGGATTAAAATTATCTACGAGCAAGTCATTATAATAATCCCACTGACCTTGCTCGCGTAAATCTACGGCAAAGCGGGCGATAGGTAAGTTCGTGATGGCGAAGAGGCGGGTGAAAACGATGCCAAAGTGCTTTTTTAACTCCCTTTTATAATCCGCCTCCAGCTCGTCTTGGTCGGGCGGGAGTTTCGCTCCGAAGGGATTGAAAACGAGGGTGAGGGGGAGGATGGTGCCGTAGCCTACAGCGTTGAGTTTTTTTAGAGCGGAGATGCTTTTATCGAAAACTCCATCCCCGCGCTGTGCGTTTACGTTATCTGCCGAATAGCAGGGAAGGGATGCTACAACTTCGACCTCATGCTCCGCGAGAAATTCCGGAAGGTAAGCGTATTTTTTGGTTTCAATGATGGTGAGGTTGTTCCGATCAATGACGTGGGCACCGACGGAGCGAGCAGTCTCGACAAAGTAGTTGAAAAACTCAGAAATTTCCGGGGCGCCGCCTGTGATATCTACAGTGGCTGGGCGGTGTTTTACGATCCAATCGCCCACTTTATGCGCAGTTTCCTCGTCCATCATTTCCGTCCGAGTAGGGCCAGCGTCTACGTGGCAATGAGTGCAGGTTTGGTTGCATTTTCTGCCTACGTTGATCTGGAGGGTATCGAATGTCCCGCGAGTAAGGGGGACGTTATTGCCTTTGAGGAGGGTTTGGAATTGGTTCATAAAGAAATTACTACGTTTTTAGTGAGACTCATTAGAGGACTCGGAAACGCGGTGGTAGTTGGGTTTTAGTAGGTAGGTATAGACGAAACCGCCTAGGAGGCCGCCGAGAATTGGCGCGATAATATAGACTGTGAGCCAGCCGATGCCATTGGCGGTGAAGGGAATTTTACCCCAGCCAGCGAGGGCTGAGAAAATACGCGGCCCAAGATCTCGCGCTGGGTTGAAACAAGCCATGGTAAGTGGGCCGAGCAGGCAGATCAGGATGGTAACTGTAAGGCCGATGCTTAGGGGTATGAGCGGTGCCGGCATTCCAGAATTTCGTGGATCGGTAACTGCAAATATCACGAGAGCCATGAGACCGGTGCCGATGATTTCCGCGAGAAAGGCAGGTCCGTGGCCCATGAAAGTTTCGGATTGGCGGGTGAGTCCGCTATCACCGGGGCTTGGGAAAAATTCGCCAAAGACTCGGGCGGAGGCTTCACTTCCGGGCTGGCCGCGGATCAGATCATTTTGAAGCTCGTAGTATGCAATAGGTTGGGCGTATATGGTGTAGAGAGTGGCAGCGGCTAGGAAAGCAGCGACCATCTGCACGCTTATGTAGGGTAAAATCTGCTTTTTAGGGAAATTGCGGAATGCTGCCATGGCGATGGTGACGGCAGGGTTCAGATGCGCGCCACTTAGCGAGCCTGTGAGGTAGATAGCGGTGGCGATACCCAAGCCCCAGACGATGGCAACTTGAAATACACCTACTAGGGCACCAGTAGTTACTGCGGAAGCTACCGAGCCGCAGCCAAAGAAGACGAGTAGGAAGGTTCCTACAAATTCTCCGATGAGCCATGGTGGTAGCCGGGGCATAAAACTAGAGATCTAGAATTTCGAGGGGTGCCTAACAGCAAGCGCCGCCGCCATCTACACAATTCGAAGCTTCCGTAGTCGCGTTGTAATCTTGACCTTTGGTTTCCTTGGGGTGGCGGGTAGCAGTGACTCGGCAATCAAATGGCTCGGCTTTGTCTAGTGGGATTTCGTTGAGTGGCTCGACGAAGGAAAAATGCTCAGAGTAGGGAGGTTTGCGGTAAAGATTGTAGGTTTTGTCGCAAACAGCGTAACGCTGGCCGCGTTCCATAGCATGGCCATCGTCATCGGTGACGCTTCTGAAAGGTCCGTTGTAGATGACAGCTTGGTTTCTCTCGAAGCAAGGGCCTTGTTTGCCTTTCCATGCTTGCACTGTTACAGAGCGGAATTCGATGCCTTCCACGGTTTGCCAAGGATCGTCATCACGTTTCAAAAGTTCAATTCCATAGAATCCTGCGTCTTCGAACGCTTTGAGAAAGCCTTCTTCTGTGTAGGCACCACTGATACAGCCAGACCAGAGGGTAGCATCATCTTGGAGATGTTGTGGAATGGCCTCGTCTGAAACGATATCGGAAATCACTGCACGGCCGCCCACTTTGAGCGTGCGGAAGATTTCATCGAAAAGTTGTCGCTTAAGGCGGTTTTCAACGAGGTTTAGCACGCAGTTTGAAACGACTACATCGACGCTTTCGGAAGGTATGAGCGGTTGTTTTACGCGTAGTTCTGAAGCCATCTCATCAGCAGCGAGGAAAGAGGCGGCATCGGAAATTGGATTTTCTGCGAGTTTTGTATTTAGTGCTTCAAGATCGAGGCCGAGGTCTTGGATGCGACCTTTGCGAAATTCTACATTTGAGTGCCCGATTGTTTCCGCAACGATGGGAGCGTTTCGACGCGCTACTTCGAGCATGTCGTCCAGCATATCTACGCCGATAACTTTACCTTCTGGACCTACAACCTGGGAGGCGATGAAACAAATTTTCCCAGTGCCAGATCCGAGATCTAGGACAATTTCGCCTTTTTTTAAGTATTTCGAGGGGTCGCCACAGCCGTAATCTTTCTCAATTACCTCGGCGGGAATCGCTTTTAAGAACTGTGGATCATAGCTGACAGGGCAGCAGAGGGCGGCTTCGGGGGCAGAGGCGGCGGCTGCGTAGCGCTCGCGGGTGGCGGTTTCAGACATAGTTTGTTTCGTAGTTAGAATAGGTATGCGAGTTTCTCGCGGAACTCAAGGTGCCCGTAGGTTTTTTGGGGAGAAGTGCGTTTAGTGGGTAGGTGAGCGGCCTGAAGTAGGATCGTTTTCCGCAGCACTTTCCTCTACTTCTTCTGGCGTATTGGTAAGTTCAGTATCCGGGACGTAGGCGTCTTTCTCATTTGCATTTACGGGAGCTTCGCGCTTGCTACCTTTTTCTGCGCGCGCAACATCGTCCTCGTCGATACGGTTCTTCTCCTTCGCTGCAGGAGTTTTATCTTCAGGCATGCGAAAGGATTACTCAGTAAACGTGCCTTGGCAACATTCAGTCTCGTATTGCGAGAAAATCTTGGATTTCCCTAGCTGGGTCTGCTGCGCGCATCAGTGTTTCTCCTATGAGGAGGGCATCTGCGCCAGCACGTAGGGCGCGGAGGCCATCGTCGAGAGTTTTGATCCCGCTTTCTGATACGAGAGTGACCTCATCTGGGGCTTCGTCAGCAAGTTTCTCGGTGGTGGCCATGTCGACTTCGAAAGTTTTCAAGTTGCGGTTATTTATACCGATTAGGTCCGCGCCGAGATCGAGCGCTCGGTCCATCTCTGGGAGGTTATGCACTTCTACTAGAACATCGAGCTGGAGGGACTTTGCTTCGTGGTAAAGTCGCTTAAGATCATCGTCGTCAAGGGCGGCAACGATCAGGAGAATCGCGTCTGCACCAGCGACAACTGCCTCGTGGATCTGGACTTCGTGAACGGTGAAATCCTTTCGCAAAAGTGGAATAGGGGAAAATTCTGAAATTTTCGAGAGGTAGGTTAAGGAGCCTTGAAAATACTGTTCATCGGTAAGTATTGAGAGGCAGGAGGCACCGCCTTCAATGTATTTGCGCGCTTGCTCGATGGGGTCAAAATTTGGATCGATGAGGCCCACAGAAGGAGACGCCTTTTTTACTTCCGCAATGAGGCCTAGACAGCCAGGACCTTGATTGAGGTTTGAACGAAAGCCGCGGAACTCGTTTCGCTGGAGGGCGGCAGCGCGTAGGTGGCCTGCACGAGGGAGCAGGGCTTCAACCTCTTGATGTTTTGTGGCGATGATCTGGGCGAGCTTGTCGTTCATGATTTCGCGTTATGGGTAAGAGTGCTTTTGGGAGCTGTAGAGTAAAATCGGAGAATTTTTTGCAGTTTTCGCTTGATTGGATGCTGGCAGAGGCTATCAAGGCAGCCCGCGCGAGTAAGTAAGCTTACGCGGTAAAGAAAGCGGGCGTAGCTCAGTGGTAGAGCGCCACCTTGCCAAGGTGGATGTCGTGAGTTCGAATCTCATCGCCCGCTCCATACTCTATGTGGTTTATCGGGTGTGAGAGTTTTTTGACGCAGAGGTTTTCGGGGCGCGTTTTTTTTCTGTCTGAGTATTTGGAGGGTCAATTCACCAATTTGACAGGGCTGGCCAGTTTCGTATAATTCAAGATGTGCACAGCGTATGAAATCGGCAAGCGGGGTGGCACGTTTCCTGATCGTATAAACGGCGAGGCGGCGGGGGAGTTACTAGCAATAGCGGAAACAGAGCTGCTAAGGCCTACGTTGCCAGCTCCAGTAATTTTAGAGGACGGTGGATTGCAGGTGATGCGTTGGGGATTTTGTAGACCCTTTAGTAATGCGGTGGTGAATTCCCGTGAGGATAAACTAGGTGGCGGAATGTGGCGGGATGCAATGAGAAACCGGAGGTGCTTAGTTCCTGCAAGTGCATACTATGAATGGAGTGGGCAGGTAGGCCATAAGAGGACGCATAAATTTGAGAGCCCCGAGGGGAATTGGCTATGGATTGCAGGAATTTGGGAGGAAAATAAGGAACTCGGTAGGTGCTTCAGTATGATCACCACGGAGCCAAAGGGTGTAGCGGTAGGAATCCATGATCGCATGCCTGCGGTTCTTTCATTCGAAGAAATTGACGGGTTTCTTGGAGGGGAGGTGCAGAAATTCTCACCTAATGACGCTTTGTTGAAGGTGAGTGATGCAGTGAATCCATTGACTGGAAGAAAGCCTACGCCGATTCAGAAGGAATTGTTCTAAGGGTTCTAAGTTTCCTTTCTCGGTGCGGCAAACATTGCTTGGGCGGTGATCGCGGGTGTAGTCAAAGGTGCCTTTAGTGGCGTCAGTGAGGTCTGTTAGACAATTTTCAAAACCATATCCGTAGGTTTGGAAGGTGGTGCCGTGAGGCGACCAACTTTAATAGCTAAAATTGCACTGGCGGTTGATTCAACCCAATTGAACAAGAGGGCTTTACGGGGAAATGTTAAGATGAGACACCTGACCCCAACGCGTAGCGAGTGAGGCGACCAACTTTAATAGCTAAAATTGCACTGGCGGTTGATTCAACCCAATTGAACAAGAGGGCTTTTCGGTGAAATGCTAAGATGAGACACCTGACCCCAACGCGTAGCTAAAATTGTACTGGCGGTTGATTCAACCCAATTGAACAAGAGGGCTTTTCGGTGAAATGCTAAGATGAGACACCTGACCCCAACGCGTAGCGATCGGCTACCTGCGGCGGCTCAGTGATCGCGAGAGCCTACCGGAAAGCGCGCGCGAAACGATACAGAAAGACATTGATCTGTTAGAGAGCCACTATTTCGGCAGGGACGTTACCCCG
>CAWKHB010000004.1:0-18640 GCA_963849375.1 uncultured Verrucomicrobiae bacterium
CTGCCTGTCCCTCCACTTGTGCCCTGTTTTGCGCGAGATCTCGAAGGTCTTTCAAAGTTCCGACATCTGAAACTGACCTCTCGAAAGCAGGCTGACAAATTGTTGTTCTTCATCCATTGGTGACACGTATTTCCAAGGCATACGCCCAGGCTAATGTGTAACCCATGTCCTCGGTTTTTTTGTTACCTATGTGGTCGGTTCATACCCCCTGAGGCGTCCGACAAATCGCTAACACTTCACCTTGGCGTTTTGTCTGAACTGCAACGGCCTCACATCAAATAAGCCTTATCTCTCTAACTAATGGCCACCCTCAAATCCCTCACACTCCACAGCACACCCGCCGCCGCCTTCCCGCTCCCCCTCATTCGCCACGCACTATTCTTCCTCTTCAGCTCCAATGGAGCGTCATGATACCAATATAGTCCGCAGGGCTATGACCAAGAACAAAACAAAATTTCAAGGTCTGAAAGAACGCCGGATTTGTGGCCCGCATGGAAAGTTTTCTCCAAACCCATACGTCTCAACGTCAAATGAACCTCCCTCCCTAATCAACATCCACCCTCAAATCCCTCACACTCCACAACACACCCGCCGCCGCCCTCCCACTCCCCCGCATTCGCCTCGCACCATCCTTCCTCTTCTCCGAAAACCTCTCCCGAGCATTCGCAAACGCCTCATCAACAAAGCTCTTACTCCCAATCACCGCCCCGTCCGTAAAGTATCTTACTCGACAGTGCAACATCCTCGCCATCCCCAGATCCGGCAACACCGTCTCGTTATCCTTCGAAGCCAACATCTCTGCCGTATTCATCGTAACTGCCTTCTGTTTGCCAACCTTCGCCCGCCCACTCTTCCTCCCTAACGCCAGCCCCATCGCCCTCCGATAGATCCGCGAAACCTCCTTCCATCTCTCCGCATCAAAACCTTCTCCTTTGTGTGCCATACAAGCCCGCACCAAACCCTCCCTCGCCTTCTTTCCATTCCCCTTCTTCCCACCACCCACAGCCTCCCCGTAACTACTCCACCGATACTCCGCCGGATCAGACACCATCCTCGCCCGCACCGGATTCAAATCGATATACGCCGCCATCGTCCTCGCCGCCTGACCGCTCTCGACAATCACACTCTTAAACCGTTCCTCCCAAAGGGTTCCAGAACGCGAGTGCTTACGGTTAAACCAACGAGTGAACCGAATCAACAAGCCCTGCATAAAATGACTCAAACTATGCATCCTCCTAGTAAATCGACCGTGGATTTCCTTCACACCCGCATCGTTCCCTTCCACTCCACCTTTCTCAGCTGTCTCCGTCCTCGCCACAGCAAGCTCCTTGCTACCCCACTAACAAAACTATCGGGATACAAAGCCCCAAGCCTCTTTAACAGCTTCTCATCTGAAATCCCTCCCACCTCCATGGGCGGAACCTCAAGTAGAATATGAAAGTGGTTCGACATCACACAATACGAAAGCACCCGGCACCCACTGAAGTTTTCATACATCCGCATAAACATCCGGAACACCTCCCGTTCCTCATCCCCAAACAAAAACTGCCGATCCACCACCCTAGACACACAATGATAAACCGCCGGCCTCCTCACCGAATCTTTCGAAGAAATCACCCATCTCGCCTTTCTCATGAACTCATCCTACTTAACTACAAGTTGAATTACAAGATCAGATTCTACAAAAGGTCTGTCCCTTTTTACATGCTTTTTACATGGACTCCCATACGGTCAACTTTGGAAATTTCTTACCAAAATTGCGATGATGCCCGATCCAGCGACCAAGGTCTATACTGCCGCGCATCAGGATTTGTGAATGCGACGTGCCGGTCTTCAAGGCCAAGGGCCTGATCCATCGCAGCCTGGGGCAGCGCCCTAGGATCTTTCCCGACCCACATTCCCACGCCCTGAAGGGGCGAACCCAATCGCCGGTTTTACGTCAGTTTTGTATCGCCCCTTCTGGGTTGGATTTTCCTGCGGACCTAATTCTAGGGCGATGCCCCAGGCTGCGATGGGGTGCACCTTTGGCGCGGAAAATCTGAAATCCTAACGCCTGCCACAATTTCACAAAACGTGACGCGCACGAGTATAACGTCGGCGACGGATAACGAGTCCTATAAGACTCAATCCGATAAGTGCGAAGGACGATGGCTCTGCGTGTAGAAAGGGACATGTAGAAAGGGACAGACCAATTTATATTGCGTTTTGGTTCTGGGTTCAGACCCAACGCAAAAATGAAGTTTTAGTGATTCGCCGAAAGCCATAGCGAGGCGTCCTTATCCACGACGCTAATTGCCTGAGTCACAGGGTATCAGAAGAAGTAATAAAATTGGTGAAAGTTGAAAAACTGATAGGCGAGTGAGGTTGGCACTGGCGTGCAAAAAGGGACAGACCATTTATATTAATGGAGTTTACTGAGGCTTCATATTATTTACTTGGGGTGTCTAGAAGAATCGTGAAAATGTGAAGTGAAGAAGTATGGAGGTTGACAGGTCTGGGAGTGATAGTCTTCGGTCCATAAAAAGTTTTTGGACTTAAAGGGACTGCGAAAGGGCAAGGTTTAGAAGTTTTGCCACAGAAGGGTAATTAAATAAGGAATTGCATTCCTCACCCCTAAAAATGACTCGAGGATAGCGGCTTTAAAATAGAGGCCATAAGAGCGGCCATACAGGCCCAGCAACGATTCGTGAGAGGGTGCTTTTCTTGCCAGCTTTTCCACACCGATCTTCCGTGCAAAAAGGGACAGACCATTTATATTTCGTGCAAAAAGGGACAGACCATTTATATTTGCATAGCCCTACGGACTATGCTGGTACCCCTGACGCTCCCTTGGAGCTTATGAGGTGTCAGATGTCGAAGGAGTGAAATTGGTTGCGGCTTCAAAATGGCAGACTTATAAGGCCTGTCTTTGAGTAAATATTCCTTCAAACATTGGCTTGAGACAGGCTTGACGGGGCAGGATTCAGAGATCGCATTCGAGGCGCGTGATCTCGCTAACTACTTCACGCGGTTTCATCGAGAAATAGAATTGATTTCTTCCGATTATTCTGACACTAAGATGGCGGAGCTTATTTGGTATCTTTACGGGAGTGGCAGCACATATTTAGTCGAAGTATCACGACTTCCACCAGGCCGTGAAGTAGATGAATTTTTTGATTCGGTGCCTCAACTCTATTCCAAACTATTTGAAGTTCGGTGCGCGCAATCTCTTTCCCACCTTGACCGCGGTCGTGACCGTAGCCAACCCATTGAACACAGCTTGCTATATGCTTTGGGACATGGACGGTGGAATTGATTCTTTCCAGTTCTCAGGTGTTTCGGCGCATACTTATGCCTCCATTCAGTTGCTTGAACGATTGGCGAATTCAAATCATCCGGCAACTATCGAGTCCGCAATTCACGGGCTAGGGCACATGATCGACAAATTCCGTGACGATTGTCAGCCTATACTCGAGCAGATCTCAGCGCGTGAGGATGTTTCAGCTGAGCTTCGAGACTACGCCAACAAGGCAATTCACGGATATATCCAATGAAGTGTACGATGGGCCAATATCGAGTCAAGAGGTGCTCTTGGCTTTGTATAACCGGAGATCTCATTTACTGCGAAGTGTATGGATGACAACGAGGCTGTGGAGTGAACTCTTGGGGCGGGGCGTTGGTTTCTATTGGGTGGGTTTTTGGGATTTTGAGAGATGGGGGGCGATGGTGGTTTGGATGACTTCTGGGGTGAGGGGTGAGGGAAGTTTTGTGGTGGAGCCAAATGCATGGATGGCGGCGCGGAGGGCTTCGCGGACGGAGATGGCGAGCATGAGGGGAGGCTCGCCGACGGCTTTGGAGCCGTGGATGGTGCCGGGCTGGGTGGCGTTTTGGAGGAGGTTTACTCGAAAGTCTACGGGGGCGTCTGATATACTAGGAATGGCGTAGGTGGAGGCGCTATGAGTGAGCAAACGGCCATCGGGTGCCCATTTTAGTTCTTCTGATGTAAGCCACCCGGCGCCTTGGACGAAGGCACCTTCGATTTGGCCAATATCGATTGCTGGGTTCAATGAATCACCGACATCATGGAGGATATCTGTCCGGCGGATATGGTGGACGCCGGTGAAGCCATCGATTTCGACTTCGCTTACTGCCGCGCCAAATGCGTAGTAGAAGAAAGGGCGGCCCTTGGGATTTTCCTGAGACCAATCCCATTTGAGATTGGGTGTGCGGTAGTAACCTGTGGCGGAAAGTTGGACCCGCTGGGTGTAGGCGATGACGGCAATTTCTTGGAATGAAAGGGCTAAACCTGAGGGGGCTGTGAGTTTGCCGTTTTCAAAGGTGATGTCTTGCGGGCTGCATGCGAACTCGACGGCGGCGAGGGTGGCGAGGCGTTTTTTGAGTGTCTCGCAGGCATTTTGGACTGCTTTTCCGTTGAGATCTGAGCCAGAGCTTGCGGCGGTTGCGGAGGTGTTAGGGACTTTATCCGTGCGGGTGTGCATAAGGCGGATGCGATCTGCTGGGAGGCCGAGCTCGCGCATGGCGATGGCTAGAATTTTTGTGTGGAGGCCTTGGCCCATTTCGGTGCCGCCGTGATTCACTTGCACGGAACCATCTGCGTAGATGAGGACGAGGGCGCCCGCTTGATTGTAATGTTTCAGGGTGAAGCTGATGCCGAACTTCACAGGGGTGATAGCAAGGCCGCGTTTTGTGAAAGGGTGGTGCTGATTCCAATCCGCTATTTCGCCCGAACGTTTCGTGAACTCGGATGACTCTAGTAGTTGCTCCCATATTTTTGGGATGCGGTTCTCGCCGATATCTGCGCCGTAGTGGGTGGTGTTTGTCTCGCCAGAGCCGTGGTAGAAATTGCGCTGACGGACAGTTTCTGGGCGAATTTTGAGCTTCGAGGCAATTTGCCCGAGGATTTCCTCAATGACTAGGACGCCTTGAGGCCCACCAAATCCGCGGAAGGCGGTGTGGGAGGTGACATTTGTTTTGCAGACACGGCCTTGGAACTTTGTATGGGGGATGTAGTAGGCGTTATCGAGGTGAAATAGGGCGCGATCGTTTACTGGTAGTGAGAGATCGAGCGACCAGCCACCGTCTGAAAAAAGTTGGATATCTGCAGCTTCGAGTCGGCCATCGGGGTGGTAGGCGACTTTGTATTTTGCGAGAAATGGGTGGCGTTTGCCAGTCGTCTCGATGTCGTGATCACGATCCAACTGGATGGTGACGGAGCGGCCCGTGCGGTGGGCGGCGAGGGCGCAGATGGAGGCCCATGGGTTTGCCTGCGTTTCTTTTCCGCCAAAGCCACCACCCATCCGTGGGCACTCGACGACTACTCGATTGCGCGGCCACCCTAGGACTTCGGCGACGATTGTTTGGGTTTCGCTAGGGTGTTGAGTGGAGGCACGTATATAGATGCCGCCCTCGCCGTCTGGTTCTGCTAGGGCGGCTTGGGTTTCTAGGTAAAATTGCTCTTGGCCGCCGATGTGTAATTCATCTTCGAGGATGTGGGGGGCGTTAATGAATGCGGCGCTTATATCGCCTCGGCATAGGGTGTGTGGTTCTGTGTGAAAGGCATTTGCGGCAATGGCTGACTCGATGCCGATGATTGGGTTAGTGGGTGTGCAGGTGATTTTTACATGGGTGGCGGCGAGGCGGGCTTGCTCTAAGGTATCTGCGATGACGGCGGCTATGACTTGGCCGTGGAAATGAATTTTCCCGAAGGCAAATAAGGGCTCATCTTGGCGGGAGGGGCCGGTATTGTTATGTCCGGGGACGTCATCTGCTGTGAGGACGGCGTGCACTCCCAGCTGTTTTACTGCTTCTGTAGTATCTACATCTGCGAAGTCACCGCAGGCGAAATTGGAACGCACAAGCCAGACATGCAGGGGCTTTCCTAGTAGGGCAATATCATGCGTATATTGGGCAGCGCCAGTTACGTGGCCGATGGCAGATTCGTGAGGAAAAGCGGCGGGATCAGAGGGCAGCTGGTGTAAGACGGGTGGGGCAATGGGCTGCGATTCGCCGGCGATATATTTGCGAAAGAGAGTTTCGATGAGGTTGAGGCGATATTTTGCGGTAGCTCGAGAATCTGTCAGGGGCTGGAAGCTTGAGCGTAGGATCGAAGCTGTCTCAGTGATGGAGGTTTCGTCTAGTTGTTTGCCAGTCAGGAAGGTTTCAGCGGCGATGGCGCGGATGGGGGTGGCAGCGATTCCACCGTAGGCGATGCGTGCTAGGGTGATTTTTCCATTGTGATCTGTATGGATACGGATTGCGGCGGAAACGGCGGAGATATCCATCTCACGGCGTTTTGAAACTTTGTAGAACTCACAGCGGCCTGCAGGGGCAGCGGGGATGTGAATGCTTTTTAGAATCTCACCGGGCTGCATTGCAGTTTTTCGATAATCGATGAAAAATTCTGAAAGGGGAAGGTGGCGTTCCCCTTCGAGGGAGACGAGAGTGACGGACGCATCGAGGGCGAGGAGGACTGGTGCAGAATCGCCGATGGGTGAGGCAGTGGCAAGATTGCCGCCGAGGGAGGCGCGGTGACGAATTTGGCGAGAAGCGAAACGCCGGAACATGGCATCCATGGCTGGCAATTCACCGCAAAGTTTTTCTTCCACATCTGTCATAGGCAGTGAGGCCCCGATCGTCCAGCCGGTGGTGTCTTTATGAAATGCGCAGAGTTCTGCGATGTGTTCAAGGGAGATGAGCAGCTCGGGGCGCAGGTGATGCTTATTGATAAGGACGGCGATTTCTGTGGCACCGACTATAAACTGGGCAGCGGGGTGGGATGCTTTGAGAAGAAGTGCCTCTTCAATGCTACTAGGGACTTGGTATTTTGGTGAGCCTGAGGGTGTAGTCTCCTTTCCTACTATTTTGAAGGTAGTTAGCGCTGCTGCTGCCTCGCGGATGGGGCGGTAGCCTGTGCAGCGGCAAAGATTTCCGCAGAGCTGATCCGCTATTGATACTGGATCGTTCGTAGTTCCCCGGGAGCAGGATTCAGCGAGGGAGCAGACGATGCCTGGGGTGCAGTAGCCGCATTGTGAGCCATTGTGGGAAACCATTGCTGCTTGTGCGGGGTGTAAGGTGCCATTTTCGTCAGCCAGGCCTTCGGCGGTCCGAATTTCCCGGCCAATGAGGGAATGGACGAGGGCGAGGCAGCCGTTGATGGCGCGGGGTTGGCTTTGGTTTTCAAGGAGAAGAATGGTGCATGCGCCACAATCGCCTTCGTTGCAGCCGATCTTGGATGCTGTCCTGCCGGTGCGGCGTAAGAAATCGAGAATTGTCTCTTCAAGGGGTGCTGAAGATACATCGACGAGTTGCGAATTGATTGTGAGCGTGCTCATGGCAGGCGGTGGACATCTTTGTAATAGAGGTAGGAGGCTGGCACATCGCCGATGGCGGCAAACCATTGGGGGCAATAGGGTGCCATCCAAATCGCATCGCCTGCCTCGACGTGGTAGTAATCGTTTTCAAGCCGATAGATCCCCTGCCCTTCGAGCATAAGTAGGCCGTGCTCCATGATATGTGTTTCCACAAAAGGCAAGGTGGCGCCGGGCTGGTATGTGAAGATGTTGATGGCTAAATCGAAACGTGGATCAATGGGTAGAAGTGTTTTGAGGAGTGCCCGGGGATTGCCCATAAAAGGTTCGCCCCGGATGTCTTTTGCGTTGCCGTGAGTGATAGGTGGAAATTCGATGTCTGGGTGGGGCTCGTAGTATTTCCTGAAGAGGGTGAGGCGCGTGTTAGCTGTTCCGTTGATTTGAAAAGCTGTTTCAGGAGGGATGAAGGCGAATCCCTCGGGCCCTAGTTTGATGCTTTTTTCGTTTTCTATGATAATTTCGATTTCGCCAGATTCTATGTAAAGGGCGTGTTCATGCTCATCGCCAAGGAAGGTGCAGATGCCGCCGTTTTCTGCGAAGGTGACGAGAATCTGGGAGAGGCCAGCACCCATGGCTGGGGAAAGCATGACGTATCCATTGGCATTTTCCCAAAGTGGGAAGGCGGAGGGCACATGGCCATCTGGGGCGATGAGGGCATGACGTAGCTTTACTTGGGTGCGGGTGTTCATTTAGCGCGGTGCTGGGGTAAGGAATTGGCCTTTTGTGTGAGAATCCACCTTATTTCCTCTAAGGTAGGTGGCGGCGATTGCAAGGCGGGGCTGGAAGCCAAGGTAAGGAGAGATTGGGTGACGGGTGAGCAGATCCTCAGCGCGGATTGTGTTTTGGTTTTTCGTGACTACGGTGAAATCTGCGTCGAAGCCTATTTCCAGCTTACCTTTGGTAGGGAAACGGAAGCGCTCGGCGACGTTGGCGGAGGTAAGCGCGGAGAGGTCTGCTTGTTTTTCGAGAAGGAGCGGAAGGCCGTGCTGAATGCCAGCGATGCCGCCCCAAATGGTGAAGATGTCTTCGCTTTCCTTGAGATCTGGTGAGGAGGGTGAGTGATCCGAACCTAACGTATCGATTTCCCCGGCGCGAAGTTTTTGCCACATGGAAGAGACCGTTGCGGCAGGGCGTTGGGGGGGTGCGCATTTGGCGAAGGCACCGATGCGGCAGGCATCTTCGTCGGTGAGGAGTAAGTAGTGGGGGCAAGTCTCTACGGTGACGTCAATGCCCTGCTTTTTGGCGGTAGAAACGAGGGCGATACCCTCGTGGCAGGTGACGTGGACGATGTGGAGAGCGGCTCCGGTTTCGCAAGCGAGCTCGAGGGCGAGGGAGATGGCGTCTAGCTCGAATTTCCTCGGGCGGGAGGCGAGCCATGCTGCCATGTCCTTCCCATGGACGGTGATGGGCGCTGCGATTTCTGCATGGACAGCGACGGGGAGATTGAGAGATTTGGCGGTTGCCATACCTTGCCGGAGGGTTTTGGGGCTGGCAGCGGGAAATTCTTCGAGGCCTGAGTGGCACATGAAGGCTTTAAAACCCATTGCGCCTGCGGTGGCCATTCCCTCCATGTTTGGTAATGAGTCCGCCGTGAGGGCGCCCCACAGCCCGAAGTCTAAGTGGGATTTTTTGAGGGCAATCTGCTTTTTCGACTCAAAAGTAGCGAGGTTCGTGACTGGAGGTGAGGAGTTGAGCGGCATATCGCAGAAAGCAGTGCCGCCGCCAGCTGCGAGGGCGAGTGAGCCCGTGTGCAGGCCTTCCCAATGGGTTCTACCGGGCTCGTTAAAGTGAACGTGGGCATCGATCCAACCGGGGAGGATCATGGCGTTTCCGAAATTGATTTCTTGCTTCCCACGACCGGAAATTTGCGCGCCTACATCGGCAATCTTGCCTTCGGAAATCGCGAGGGAGAGCGGATTTCCCTTCGTATTCTGGCCGTGGACGATGAGTTCGTAAGCACTCATGCAGGTAAGTTTCTGAGAAAATCAACGAGGACATCGATGGCTGTTTCGATATCTTCCGGGGAGGAAAACTCATCTGGGTGATGCGAGAGGCCATCGCGCGAGCGGACAAAAAGCATGGCGATGGGCATGGCTGCCGATACGGCGACTCCATCGTGGCCTGCGCCGCTGGCGAGTAAGCGGGATTTTCCGGTGAGTGTTTTTGTAGAAGCGAGGAGGGCACGGGTGAGGCCGGGATCGCATGGGACGGCATTGTTTTCTTGGACGAGCTGCCAGTGAAGGGCGAGGCCACGGGTCTTGCAAATGCGGGCGCAGGTAGCCTCTAAATCGGAGAGGTGCTGAAGGCGGGCGGAATCGATAGGGTGACGTAAATCGATGGTGAAGTGAGTGGTTTCCGGGATGGAATTTGAGGCGCCGGGGAGCACTTCGAGTTTGCCAACGGTGGCGACTAGGTCTGTGTGAGCGCGGGCGAGTTTTTCGATTTCCAGAATACATTCGGCGGCTCCGGTGAGGGCGTCAGCGCGGAGGTCCATGGGGGTGGTGCCTGCGTGGTCTGCGCGGCCTTTAATGGTGATGGAAAGCCGGGATTGGCCGGAAATGCCGGAGACCACGCACACTGACTCGCCTGCTTCTTCGAGGACGCGGCCTTGCTCGATGTGAAGCTCGATGTAGGCACGCGCCGCGGATTTCTTGTAAAAGATGGGCTGACAATTTTCCTGCCAGCACTCGATTTTTAGGGCCTGCGCGATGCTGATGCCGGTGCTGTCCTTTTGCGCTAATGTAGGCTCGTCCAAGCTTTCTACAATGCAGCGGCTGCCGAGGTAGGTCGTCTGAAAGCGGGTGCCTTCTTCGTCGGAAAAGGCGACGAGGTGGACGGGAAATGGTAGGGCGATGTCTTGTGCCGCGAGATCCTCAAGAGCGGCGAGGCCACCAACAAGGCCGAGGGCACCATCGTATTTCCCGGCATTGATTACGGTATCTATATGGGAGCCAATGATGAGCGGTTGGGCCTCCGGTGCGGATCCCGGTAAAATGCCGCGCACGGTGCCATCCTGAGAGTGGCAAGTTTCCATACCGAGGTCTTCCATCCATTCACAAAGTTTCCTTGCGGCGAGAATGTTTGCCGGGGAGAGGAACGTGCGCACAAGGTGATCTGGGTGATCACTGATGCGGCCGAGAATTTCGATCCTCGCAAGCGCGTTTGCGGTGTGATTTCTCATCAACTAGCTGCCTCGGTAAGTGGAGTAAGACCAAGGTGAGCAAAGGAGCGGGACGTGGTAGTTCTCGCCTTCAGACATCGTGAAACGTATCGGCACTTCATCAAGGAAGGGAGTTTCAATGTTCTGCGCGCGGTAAAACTCGCCTACGGAGAAAACGAGTTCATATTCGCCAGCGGGAGGATTTTGAAGGAGTGGAGTGGTGCAGCGGCCATCGGCATTGGTGGTGGTTTCTGCCAAGACTTTCTGTTTATGAAAAACTCTTACGCGGATGCCCTCTGCGGGCTTGCCGGAGATTATGTCCAGCACATGAGTGGTAAGCTTTCCCATGCGAGCAAAGAAAGCATTTTACAGGCCGCGGAGCAAGCTGTGATGGCCCAAGAGGTGCCGGGAAGGAATTTCCGACGATTTCTTCAGGGGCTGCTTGACCCATCTATCTAGTAGGAGCTAGCTTCGCGCGGTTTCAGCCGAGACTTTTACCTTATGAATATCCACGAATACCAAGCGAAGGAACTTTTTGATCAATTCCAAGTGCCTAGCCCGCAAGGTAGGGTGGCGGCCAGCCCGGATGAAGCGAAGGCAGCTGCAGAGGAATTTGCTGGGGCGAAGCTCGTTATCAAAGCGCAAGTGCATGCGGGTGGGCGTGGTAAAGGTCATTTTAAAAATGGATTTCAAGGCGGTGTGCATCTGATCGATAGCCCGGAGCAAGCTGCGGAATTTGCCGGGAAAATGCTGAATGAGACGCTGGTTACTGTGCAAACAGGCGATGCTGGCCGGGTGGTGCGCAAAGTGATGGTGGCAGAGGCGGTAGATATTTCTCACGAGTATTATTTGGCGATTTTGATGGATCGCGATACCTGCGCGCCTGTGATCGTGGCATCTACGGAAGGCGGTATGAGCATCGAGGACGTGGCTCACGACACGCCAGAGAAGATTTTCCGCCAAGTGGTGCACCCTTTGTTAGGCCTGCAGGGGTATGAGATTCGTAAGATTTCTGCGGAACTCGGGCTTTCTGGTGATTTAGCCAAACAATTCGGGAAACTTCTCAAAAATCTCTACAAGCTTTTCATCGATTGTGATTGTTCCATGCTGGAAATCAATCCGCTGGTAACGACGCCGGACGGCCGCGTGTTAGCTCTGGATGCAAAATTTGGATTCGATGACAATGCGCTTTACCGCCATCCAGATATCGTGGCGATGCGCGATAAGGAGGAAGAGGACCCGCGTGAGGTCGCCGCTTCAGAATATGATCTCAACTACATCGGGCTGGACGGAAACATCGCCTGCTTGGTCAACGGCGCGGGCCTTGCAATGGCCACCATGGATATCATCAAGCATTATGGCGGCGAGCCTGCGAATTTCCTCGATGTAGGCGGCGGCGCGACGAAAGAGCAGGTCACTGCGGCGTTCAAAATCATTTTGGGTGATCCGAACGTAAAAGGCATTTTGATCAATATCTTTGGCGGAATCATGGACTGCAATGTGATTGCGGAAGGTGTCATCGCTGCGGCGAAGGAAACTGGCCTGCCGATCCCGCTCGTCGTCCGCTTAGAGGGAAATAATGTTGAGGCTGGCAAGGCAACACTGGCCGCCTCTGGCATCGATATCACAGCGGCAGATAACATGGCAGACGGTGCGGAAAAAATCGTGAAGGCCGTTGGTTAAGTAAACTCTGAGAAATGACGCTTCGGCAATTCTATGACTGGCAGACTGAGGGAGGCGCAGAAGACATCTCACGGCTGGTTTCTGCTTTGCAAGAGCGCGAAATTTCTTGGTGTATGATCGGAGGACTCGCTGTGAACCATTGGGCGGAAGAGCCGATGGCAACGGCTGATGCCGATCTAGTGATCGCCTCTGAAGAAATAGAAGTAGCTGCAGCAGCAATTAGAGAACTTGGCTTTGCAGAGAAACGTTTTGAGTGGTCAATCGATTTCAAGGGCGACTCTAAAGTTTCGATCCAGATTAGCACCGAGGAGATGTACTTGAATTACCCTTCTCGATCTACTCCGGCCAATGTTCACGGAATCTTGATGCACGTAGCTTCCTTGGAAGACACGCTAGCTGGAAAAGCTACTGCTTACCTAGATCCTCAAAGACACCGCACCAAAAAATTAAACGACATTCTCGACATAGGCCGACTACTAGATGCTCACCCAGATCTAGTGACAAAGCTACCCGATGAAATCATTCACAAAATCAATAACCCCTGAATTTTCAGACCAATCACGCATATACCATGGCCATTCTAATTGACGAAAATACCAAAGTCCTCGTGCAGGGCATCACCGGCAGCTTCGGCGGCAAGCACGCTCAACTCTCCCTCGACTACGGCACCAAGCTTGTAGCAGGTGTTACTCCCGGGAAGGGCGGCCAGACATTTTCAGATACCGTGCCAATTTTCGATACTGTGACTAAGGCAGTAAGTGAAACAGGTGCTACTGCTTCTGCCATTTTTGTGCCGCCTCCATTTGCAGCTGATGCGATACTTGAAGCCCTTGATGCGGGAGTGGAACTCATCGTAGCGATCACTGAAGGCATTCCAGTGATGGACATGATGCGCGTGAAGGCCGCGATGAAAGGCTCGAAAGCACGTCTTGTAGGGCCGAATTGCCCAGGTATCGTAACACCCGGACATGGTGAGAAAAGCCATGGCGGCTGCCGGATCGGTATCGCACCGGGTTACATTCATAAGCGCGGTAATGTGGGTGTGGTTTCTCGTTCGGGCACACTTACCTACGAGGCTGTCTTCCAGCTTACAGAACTCGGCTACGGCCAAAGCACCTGCGTGGGAATTGGCGGGGATCCTATTAACGGCACAAATCACCTCGAAGTTCTGCAGATGTTCAACGACGATCCAGAAACTGAAGCTATCATCATGATTGGTGAAATTGGCGGAAATGCAGAGGCAGAGGCAGCGCGCTGGGCAAAAGACAACTGCAAGAAGCCGATTGCCGGCTTCATAGCAGGCGCCACAGCCCCTCCCGGACGCCGCATGGGCCACGCCGGAGCCATCGTTGGCGGCGAAGAAGACACTGCTGATGCCAAAAAGAAAATTCTAGCCGAATGCGGCATTGCCGTAGCAGAAACCCCAAGCGATATGGCCAAAACCCTACTCGAAAAGTGGGGAAAATAGAGGCATCTAGGTTGTGGTAGTCAATCACCTCAAAAATCTAGAACTGCTTTCCAAGAGAGCGCCCAAACTACACCGGGCGCTCTATTTTTTTATGCGACCAAACTACTGGTGGGCGCCGTGTGTGGCCTCTGAAACTTTTTTCTCTAGATCAGCTTCAAAATCCTCGCTTGTCTTCGGTGACCAGACATACATCTGGTGCTGAGGAGAGAATTTTCATCGCGTCGCCATACGCTTTCTCGCTTCTTCCTGAGGCGCTCCGAGTCGGAAATGCAGATGATGCTTCTCGCTAGAACCTTGTTAGAAAACCGGCCTGAGAATGCCATCGTAAGCTTTCTGACGGATATCCTCCGTCTTGATCAGATCGAATGAAAGCGATTGGTAAACGTTCCAGACACCGTTTTCCCATGCGTAGTCAAATTGATGTTTCGCTAGTGGCGCTATGATCTTATGAGAAACGATATGTTTTTTCAATTCTCACGAATGAAGGCCCGACGATATACTGAGCGGTAAAGCATTGTTCATCTCTGCGTGCAAATCACCGGAACGTGAAATGTGCCTCTATGTGATGCTCGAACAGTAACTCCAACACTCTAACTGGCTCATCAGAAAGGCCGCCTGAGGATTTACTCCATTGCAGTGCTGCCGAATCTAGCGGGACCACATGTAGTGCCAAATCAGGTCGCTATCTTGGTTGCACCGAGAATTAACTCTAGAGGTGACTCTCCGAGCCGCGTTCTCGTGCACCTGAAACCGTCTGATCATTTTCCGAGGATCATCCGAAATTGGCGGAAACTTCAAAGGCGGAATTCTTCTGCCCCTTAAGCAACATGCTGCTGTTTGGGGCCCCAAGCACATTCCCGTTCGCGCTCTCCTGAAGAGTGTGAAAATACGTAGAAACAGAAAAAGCCAGGGTTTTTGTACCATCATTTTGCAGGTGAATAATGATCGGTCGCTAAGGACGTTAATTGCAGAGTTCTACGACCGATCAGGTAGCTTGGGATCGTCCGAGCACGAATTTTTAGACATTCTGCATCTTGATGGAGAGGATCATAACGAAGATTCGCATTGGCTCAACGATTGCAGAGCCAAGCGATTTCAATGTTCGCCGTTCGTCAAGATGGTGGAAACGACAATGCTGTAGGCATCTGCATCATGGAATTCCTCTCGCCAAGGTTTCGGGCATTCGTTGTTTTGAGATAGCCAAGCGATTTGTCGAACCGAACGTCACAAGGAATGGCGCGCCATGTCAATAGTTCATTTCCACGACGGCTTCCTTGGCGTCGCAATCTCCGCCTTGTTATCCTGATCTTATTCTTTGAAGGGATTGGCGGATCTAAACCTGAGATTGTGCCATCACTACCGATGCTTGAGTGTTCTAAAAGTAGTGATTCTCCTGTGATTGCTGAACTAATATTGCCCGCGGCTGAGCATGAACGTGAAACCGTAAAGTTGGCCTCGAATGTCCCATCCACATTTTCGGAATACCTCACTTGTATTATGTTCTCGTCTCCTGTCTTTCCCCCTCGATGATGAGGTCTAGTCGGGATTCGATCGGATCATTTGTTACGTTAGAATTCCACACTGCTCTGATGTCAAAACTCGTTAAATCGTGTTTTTCGACCATTCTTGCTACAGAAACCTGTATCCCAATTTTGTTTAGCTGATTGATCAATCTAATGGATGTCAAAATTGTGCTTGCCGTAGCGCACGGAAGGACTCCGATCAGACAAAAGGGTGAGTAATAGGAATCTCATTTCTTTGTCGAACATACCGCTTTTGACTGCAGTTCCTTAAAAAGTGGTCCCGGGTGGAATCGAACCACCAACTACGGCTTCGGAGACCATCGTCCTATCCATTGGACCACGGGACCTTTCTTTTGCGTGAGGAGGAAGGGTGTAAGTGGAGTCTTGGAAAAACGCAAGCAGAAGCGTGCGGAATCGGCCTTGCTCAGTATGATGTGATGGGGTATCGAAAGCACATGCCGATTGCAACTCCCGCACAATATGCCGCTATGCTTGATGCCGCCCAAGAGGGTGGATACGCTTACCCAGCCATCAATGTTACTTCGCTAACGACGATTAATGGAGCGCTCAAAGCGTTTTCTGAAAGTAAGTCAGATGGTATCATTCAGGTTTCCACGGGAGGCGGCGAGTTCGCCTCTGGCACTTCGGTAAAGGAAGCTGCGTTTGGCGCGATCATCCTCGCGGAAGCCTGTCACCGGCTTGCGGAAAAGCATGATGTACTCATCGCTTTACACACAGATCACTGCCATCCGGCGAAGGTTGAAGGCTTTTTGAAACCACTTTTACAAGCATCTCGTGAGCGGATCGAAGCGGGCAAGGGCCCACTCTTCCAGTCACATATGTTCGACGGTTCCGTTGTGGAGCTTGATGAGAATTTGGCAATTTCAAAAGAGCTTTTGAAAGAGTGCGCAGAGCTTGGAATCATCCTTGAGGTAGAAGCTGGTTGCGTAGGTGGCGAGGAAGATGGGCACGATACGTCCGGGCTGCCGATCGAGAAACTCTACACCACCCCGGAAGACATGGTGCAGGTTTACGAGGCCCTCCAACCGATTGGCCGCTTCATTTTTGCTGCGACCTTCGGCAATGTGCACGGCGCTTACAAGCCGGGTTCCGTGAAACTCAAGCCGTCAATTCTGAAAGATGGGCAGAAGGCTGTTATGGACAAACATGGTGCGGAAGCTGAGATGGACCTCGTGTTCCATGGCGGCTCTGGAACTTCGAGCGAAGATTTACAAGAAACTCTCGATTACGGAGTGATCAAAATGAATATCGATACAGATACGCAATATGCGTTCACCCGGCCAATCGTGACGCATATTTGCTCAAACATCGAAGGTGTCCTAAAAATCGACGGAGAGGTCGGTAATAAGAAGCATTACGATCCTCGCTCTTACCTAAAGGGAAAGCCGGTGAGCAAGGCTTGTGCGATCGCATGAAACAAGCCTGCGACGAGCTCCGCTCTACCGGACAAAGTATCTTTGGAAAGTAGGTTAGGTAGCGCGCCAACATTGCCTGCCGCGTGTCTACTATCCTGGCAGTGAAGTGCTACTTGACCTAAACTTAAGTAGGTTCTGCGCTCTGCTTCCGGCTTACTAAACGAAAGGAACTGGGCTAAGGAACAATTTCTACTGGATCACCAATTTGAGTGATTTGATAGAGTTTCTTAGCTCTGCCGCTTGAGACGCGGAGGCAGCCGTGTGAGGCATGGTAGCCGGGGACATACCCTTGGTGGAAACCTATATCTGAACCACTGAATCGCTGAAACCAAGGCATCTTTGCATTGTAAATCGTTGAGGTCCAGTGGGGGTATTTGTTAGTGATGACATAGCGACCAGGTGGTGTCGGGTTTGATCGTTTACCGGCTGAGATGCGAGTTGAGAAAATATTTTTGCCATCGGCAAGTCATATACCCAAGCTCTTTTTCGGAGAGGTCCACTTTGATGCGTCGTTCCACGGGTATCTTATATAGACCTAATAGCGTCCGCATCATGTTTGTATCATGACGTCGGCTAGCAAACGATAGCGCGAACATTTTTGTGCCGCGGAAGCGCGTAAGGTAGTCCCGGCTAGCCCCGTTGCTAAGAAGTATTTGTGCCAAACTTGCATCGCCCATGTCCGCAGCAAGCATAAGAGGTGTCACACGATGAGTTTCACGAAGTGCCCAGCGGCCTACTCCTTCCGTTTTCACTAGCTCTAAGAAAGCAGGCGTAGGCGGCTTTTGAAAAGCCGCATTTGGGTCCGCACCTTTTTTCAATATGGCACGAGTAAGTGCATGGCTCTTCATAGCGACAGCTAAGTGCAGAGGCGATTGACCACTGTTGCCCTTGGCTCGGGGGTTTGCTCCATGTGATAAAAGACTCTGTGCGATCCCTTCCTGACCTGACCAGATGGCGAGACTCAAGGGATTGTCGAGCCAAGGAGCCAGATGGAGGGATTGGGAGTCCGCACCAAACTCGAGGAGTAGCTCAGCAAAGGCTTTAGCATCTACCCCACCTTTCTCTATAATTTTGTAGAGCTGATCTTCCGTATCTGCGCCGTAGTTGAGTAAGGTCCGAGTAGCAGAATAATCTCGGGCCTCAATCGATAGCTTGAGCGGTGATATATTTTCAGCAGGTTTTTTGCTAAGTGCATTCGGATCCGCGCCTAGTGAGAGGAAGGACTCGGTTAGGAGGCCGGCGGTTTATCATTGCGTTTCTAGGGTGGTGGAGAGGCGGTTTTGCGTTTGGAGTCGAAGAAAAGGAGAAGTTTCGGACGCTTATGCGAATGATGGAGAAGTTCAGTGGCTGTCGGGTTCTTTCTTACTGTGTGATGTCAAACCATATTCACATACTCCTTGAGGTGCCACCGATTCCCAAGGATGGGATTTCTGATCATGAACTTTTGAAACGACTTTCGGTTTTATATGGGGAGGAGTTTGTTAGTGATGTAGCAGCGCAGCTAGGTGAAGCACGCGAGGGAGAGGACATGGGAGACAGAGACATTGCGAAGGTCGACGAGATTAAGGGGCGCTTTACTTGCCGGATGCACAATCTCGGAGAGTTTATGAAAGCTTTGATGCAGCGGTTTACTCAATGGTTCAATGGAGCACATAAGCGGTCTGGGACTTTATGGGAGGGCCGATTCAAAAGTGGAATCGCAGAGAGCGGTCAGGCGGCGAGGACAATGGCGGCGTATATTGATCTAAATCCGGTGCGGGCGGGGATGGTTTCTGATCCTGCTGAGTATCGCTGGAGTAGTTACGGAGAGGCTGTGGGTGGTGGTAAGAAGGGGAATGGAAAGAAGGCAAGGGGAGGAGTTTGGCGCGGGCTTGTTAGCGCACACAAAGGAGAAGGTTTTGATGCGAAGAGATGGAAGGAGGTTTCGCGGATTTATCGGCGGGCGATGGGGCTGGCGTTAGGGAGGAAAAGTGGGCGTCGACGGTGAGCAAACAGAAGGCGGT
>CAWKHB010000005.1:0-103402 GCA_963849375.1 uncultured Verrucomicrobiae bacterium
ACTTTTCAGTTTGGTCTTGCTACTGAAGGCTTGATTGCCAAAATTGAGAAAGAAACGCAACCGTTGAATTCAATCGCGGACGTGAAATCTGGATTGAAAGCTTATGAAATAGGGAAGGGCACACCCCGACAAACGAGAGAAATGAAAGACAGACGCGTTTATCATTCCACTACTTTAATGCCTGGATACTTCACGTATTTAAGGAACGGACGGGACGTTTGCCGTTACTTTCTCGGCTGGAGCGGAGAGTATCTCAAATACGGAGCTAATTTGGGAGCTCCAAGAGGCAACTTTGATTTCTTCTCTACGCCTCGCATTTTGGTGAGGCAAATTCCGTCCAAGCCACCCTACTGCATTAATGCTTGTTTTACGACCGAGACACTGCTCAACGACCTCAACTCCATGAACATCATCGACATCGCGATTAAACCGCAGTTGGTGTTGGCGGTTCTAAACTCAAGGCTGACAACCTATTGGTTCGTTCACAAGTTCGGCAAAATGCAGCGTGGCATTTTCCCCCAATTCAAAGTAAATGAACTAGCAATTTTCCCGATACCCCGTTCCTTCGCGCCGCATGAAAAGACCCTAGCTGCTGCGGTGGATTGCATCCTCGCCGCCAAGCAGGAGAACCCCTCCGCCGACACAAGCGCCTTGGAATACGAAATCGACCAACAGGTTTACGCCCTCTACGGACTGACGCCGGAGGAAATCGCCATCGTTGAGGGCAGTGGCAAATGAGCTGCAAGATGAGCAAAAGCGAAAAGGTAGCCCAGACAATCCTGTCTGGAGCATTCCTCACCGCTCCGCAGACAGGATTGTCTGCGCTACTCTCGCATCCCCACCGCCAGCCCCGACATCGCCGCAGCCACAAGGATCGCAGGACCGAATCCGACTTTGCCGAGGAAGAGCAGCGCATCCGCCTTGCAGGTAGCAACTTAAAAGACAGCGCATGAGCCAGATCATTCTTTACACCACCGAGGATGGGAAAACCCAAATCGATCTGCATCTCAAGAATGGCACGGTCTGGCTGTCCCAGTAGCAAATCGTGGATTTCTTCCAGACTTCAAAGCAGAACATCAGCAAGCATGTTTCATCAGGTCAGGCTTCTTAACAAAGGCTTCTTAAGGCCAGCAGGAACAGGCGGAAGGCATTCTCCAGCGTCTGGGTCTCAGTCCGACGGAGGCGATCCGGATGTTTTATACCCAGATCACTTTGCGGAACGGCCTGCCGTTCGATGGGGCGATCCCAAATGACGAGACAGTGAAGGTACTGGAGGATTCTAGAAGTGGCCTTAATCAGTGACAATTCGACTCCTTCGATGCGCTTTTCGAGAGCTGGGACTTATGAAAGCGATCTTTGAGACCACCCATTTCAAGAAAGATTTTAAAAGGATTAAGAAACGAGGGAAGGACTTGGGTAAGCTCAAGAGGGTCATCACCGTGATCGCCGCGGGGGAAGGTTTGGACGAATGCTAGCGCGACCACGCGCTGAGGGGGAAGTGGACGGGATCACGGGATCGCCGTATCGGTCTTTGTAGATGAAACCTGTCCTTGCGTAGACTGGCTAGGGAAATAGGTTGTCTAGGTTGCTGAAGAAGTTGTCTACTTCGGCATCGGACATTGGGACGGCGCGTGAGTCCGTTGGGGCTGAGCGCCATGATGGCGGTCTTATTGGCTTGTCCGTTAAAGCCTTGGCGTGGGCAGTTTCTACTGGATGTCCAGTGGATCTTAATCTTTCCGTGAAACATGCGGAGGCCCAGACAAAAAGAACCAATGGGATCATAGCGACCCTATGATGAAATTTGGAGGGCCGCCGTTCATCCTAAAAGCTGCGATCTTTTTATGGCCGCTCCTCTCGGCTTGGCTACCAAGCACCCTGACTGTGACGAAAATCACCAATTTTTCTTATTGCAACCATTAAAATCTAACAGTATTAACAAAGCGGATAATTTCGGATCAATGAAGAATAAGAAGTTTGAAGTCACTCGCAAAGTCGCCAAATATCATCTGGAGGTAGCGCACTTTCGCTGCCTATTTTTCTGTAGGAGATTTAGAAGGAGCAGACTAATGCCACGGGTGCACCTACAGGCGAAAGTAACTACACCGTTTTCAGAGGTCTCACCACTCCATCAGTTTCGGTGAATATGGAGTTTTTCGCTGGTAACGCCAACAACGGCAATTTCCGCTATCCAGTTTGTCGAGGCGGTTCCAGAGCCGTCCTCGGCATTGCTTCTTGGACTTGGTGCAATCGGACTTTTCCGCCGAAGCAGAGAACAGGGATACCAGAGAAGTAGTCGAGAAGCCTTTTGACAGGTCGATATGGGGGTAAGTTGGAAAGTAAAAATAGGGCGATCGGGAGATGGTGACGCAGGGGAAAGCTTTACTTGACTTGGAGGTTGACACCGGCGCGCCATTCTAACAGCGGTCTGCGAAAGGCCTCAATGCAAAACGCCTTAGGAAGAAAGTACACCTACCAAGCAACCAAAGAAAGAAAATGAAACATGCAATAAAGACACTCTACCTTGCGGCCTGTTTTTCCATCGTATCGTTCCCAGAAGGAGCGAGTGCGGCTTTCACAATCACGGAAACCAACGACTTTTCTTCGCGTCCTAGTTTACCGTTTGTCATTCCTGAACCATTGGGAATAGGTGCCAATACGATCACTGGCTCTCTTCCGATCGACAATCTAGTAAAATTGAAGATCGTGATTACTTACGTGTGGATAACCCTAATGGTCTCACCATTACCTCATTTGTTATCGATATATCAAACTTCGTAGGAACTACGACCACGCCGTTTAATGGATTTGGATTTGTGCGACTATTGAACGACGAATTTGATAAAAAGATTATTCGTGGTAACGAGCAGTTCTCACTGGTGTTTTCAACTAGCAACGCCTCTTTTTTCGACTTTCAGTTAAACGGACCATTTGACACCTCCAATCGTGAAGCTGGAAGCATGGACTACGTGGTGACTATCAATGCTGTTCCAGAGCCCTCAACAGGATTTCTTTTCGGGGCCTTCGCACTAGGAACGGCTCTGTTACGCCGAAGAAATGCCTAAAGCGGACAAGTTAACGCGGTTTCTACCTGCTATGCTACAAGGCTAAAGTGAAAATTCTCTGCAAGACGTTTTAGGAAAAAAACACAGACACCAACCAACCACGGAAGAAAGAAAATGAAACATGCAATAAAGGCACTCACACTTGCGGTAGGTCTTGTTATCGGGTCGTTCCCAGAAGGAGCGAATGCGGCTATCACATTCACGGAAACTAACGATTTTGATTCAAACCTTAACTCTCCGTCCATCGTACCTGAGCCATTGGGTATAGGTGTGAATACCGTCACCGGAAGTCTTCCTGCTACTCTTTTCGGATTTATAGATTCAGATACCGATGCCTTCCGCGTAGATAACCCGAATGGTCTCACTGTTACCGCAATCACCGTCACAGTATCGAACTTTGTAGGAACTCTGAATAACCCAAGGAGTGGATCTGGAGTGCTACGATTGGAATCCCCCGGATTCGACCAAGCGATTATTCGTGATAACGGCCAATTTCCACTAGTTCCTACTCAGAGTAATGCCTCTGCTTTCTTGTTTCGATTTGGTGGGCCACTGGACTCCAATGATTTTTCAAATCGTGAAGCTGGAAACATGGACTACGTGGTGACTCTCAATGCTGTTCCAGAGCCCTCAACAGGACTTCTTTTCGGGGCCTTCGCACTAGGAGCGGCTCTGTTACGCCGAAGAAATGATACTCGATGCCCTGAACAAATGCGTGTCAAAGGAGAGACCTTATATAGGGTTTGATTTTACTGTTTTAACTGTCGGCCGTTGGATGGCTCTATGAGAAAGTCTAGTTGGGTAATTTCTTCGAAAGATTCGGTGAGAGGGTCGGCGGTTTATCATAGCGTTTCACGGGTGGTGGAGAGGCGGTTTGCGTTTTGAGTCGTATGGGTTTGGAGAAAACTTTGCATGCGGGCGAAAGATCCGGCGGTCTTTCAGACCTTAGAATTTGTTTTTTGTTTGAGTCATAGCCCTGCGGACTATGCTGGTATCTTGACGCTCCATTGGAGCTGGAGATTGGGTTTTGTTTTTGGTCGTAGCGTTGCGGACTATGCTGGTATCCTGACGCTCCTTTGGAGCTGAGGAGCAAGGAAGGTGAGTGGCGGATGCGGGAGAGTGGAATGGCGGCGGATGTGTTGTGGAGTGTTAGGGATTTGGGGGTGGATGTTGATTAGGGAGGGAGGTTTATTTGATGTTGAGTCGTATGGGTTTGGAGAAAACTTTGCGTGCGGGCGAAAGATCCGGCGGTCTTTCAGACCTTAGAATTTGTTTTCTGTTTGTGTCATAGCCCTGCGGACTATGCTGGTATCCTGACGCTCCATTGGAGCTTGAGATTTGGTTTTGTTCTTGGTTATAGCCCTGCGGACTATGCTGGTATCCTGACGCTCCATTGGAGCTGAAGAGAAAGGAAGGTGTTTCATCAAGCCAAGCTTTTTAGGGAAGGCTTCCTAGCGCTAGTGAAACAGCGGTGAGGCAGGGTCTTTGGTTCCGGGAATTCAAAAGGATTAAGAGACGAGGCAAAGACTTGGGTAAGCTTAAGAGGGTCATCACTGTGATCGCCACGGGCGAAGTTTTGAACGAATGCTGGCGCGACTACGCGCTGAGGGGGAAGTGGACGGGATTGCGGGATTGGCTGATCGATCTTTGTAGACGAAACCTGCCCTTGCGTAGACTGGCTAGGTGAATAGGTCGTCTAGGTTGCTGAAGAAGTTGTCTACTTCGGCTTCGGTCATTTCGATGTTTTGGGTTTCGTCGAAGGTGGTGTGGGTGAGGTGTTTTTCGTCGATTTCGGGGATGAAGGAGGAGGATTGGCAGCCGGTTTTTTGGCCCCATTTCATGCGGACGGTGCAGTAGGTGAGGGTGAGGGCTTCTTGGGCCCGGGTGATGCCGACGTAGAGGAGGCGGCGTTCTTCGTCTTTTGTGCCTTCTGCGATGCTGCGGCTGTGGGGGAGGAAACCTTCCTCGAGGCCGACGAGGTAGACGATGGGGAATTCCAGGCCTTTTGAGGCGTGTAGGGTGATGAGGGTGGCGCCTTTTTTCTTTTCGATGTCGTCGTCCTCGCGGTCGGAGGCAAGGGCGCTATCGTCGAGGAAGGCTTGGAGGGGTTTGCCGCGCTCGTGGTGCTGGAGGAGAGATTCTTTTAGGGAATGGATGGCTTCGCCGCGCTGGAGGCGTTCGCTTTCATTTTTGCAGGAGCGTTCAAGCCAAGGGACGTAATCAATTTCGTCGAGAAGCTCGGAAAGGACGTGGGCTGGGTTTTCCTTAAGTATATCGATTTTATTTTTGGCAGTCGAGATGAGGGCGATGAAGTCCTCGATGGCGAGGCGGGCTTTTTTGCTGATGGTGGAGGTGAAAAAGGGATCTGAGAAGGCTTTGCCAGACGGAGCGGTTTTTTTCGCGTGAATCGTCGGTGGCGAGGATGGCGGTGGATTGGCCGATGCCACGGTTGGGGGCGTTTAGGATGCGGAGGAGGGGGATGTCGTTTTCGGGGGAGACGAGGAGGGCGATGTAGGCGAGGATATCGCGGATTTCCCGGCGATCGTAGAAAGACTGTGCGCCGACCATGCGGTAGGGGATTTTCCGGTCTCGGAGGGCGAGCTCGAGTTTGCGAGATTGACCATTGGTGCGGAAGAGGATGGCGAAGTGCTCCCATTCCCGGCCGTGGGCGGATTTTTCTCCGAGGAGTTCATCGGCGATGAAATCTGCTTCTTCGTCGTCTCCGGGCATGGCAACGATGCGGACGTTTTCGCCATCGCCGCGGGTGGAGCGGAGGACTTTTTCGCGGCGGCCGGTGTTGTGTTTGATGAGGGAGTTCGCGGTGTGGAGG
This sequence comes from uncultured Verrucomicrobiae bacterium, assembly GCA_963849375.1. Lineage (GTDB taxonomy): Bacteria > Verrucomicrobiota > Verrucomicrobiia > Verrucomicrobiales > Akkermansiaceae > Luteolibacter. The sequence continues at coordinate 5,893 of CAWKHB010000005.1, forward strand.
ATGGCCTCGGTGGAGCGGTAGTTTTCCTCGAGGCGGATGATTTTGGGGTTGGGGAAGAAGCGCTCGAACTCGAGGATGTTTGCGACATCGGCGCCGCGCCAGCCGTAGATGGATTGATCGTCATCACCGACGACACAGACGTGATAGGGTGCGCCAACGAGTTGCTGGAGAAGGCGCATTTGGAGGGAGTTTGTGTCTTGAAATTCGTCTACGGTGACGCGGGTGTAGATGCTGCGGAAGTGAGCGCGGACGTCGGCGTGCTCGCGGAGGACTTGCTCGGCTAGGAGAAGTAGGTCATCGAAATCTACGGCATTCTGGGCGCGGAGTTCGTTTTGGTAGGCGACGGCGAGCTGGGCGAAGAATTCGTCGGGGAGGGTTTGGAGATCTTGGCCTTTGTTTTTGGCTTTGGAGATTTCTGAGAGGACGTCTTGGGGTTTGATTTTCTCGTCGGTGCCGCCTTTGCGGACGAGGAGTTGTTTCATGATGCCGACTTGGTCTGAGTAGGCGGTGATGGAGAAGTTTTTTTTGTAACCGAGCTTATCGATGCCGCCGCGGAGGAGGCGGACGCAAAGGGAATGGAAGGTGCAGATGGTCATTTCCTTGGCAGCGGTTTTATTGACCATGCCGGCGATGCGGTCCTTCATTTCCGCAGCTGCTTTGTTGGTGAAGGTGACGGCGAGGATTTCTGCGGGGGGGATTTTCCGCTCGAGCATGTGCGCGATGCGGCAGGTGACGGTGCGAGTTTTCCCGGTGCCTGCACCGGCTAGGATCATGACGGGGCCGTCTAGGTTGGCGACGGCCTCGCGCTGGGCGTGGTTGAGTGACTCGAATGCAAAATCGTTCGCCATTAGGTTGGGGGAGGGATTTATCGCTTAGCTGACGTATACTAGGTTTCTAGTGGCCTTTGTTTACCCTTTTAGGCGGTTCCCATTCACGGCGGGGGCGGGAGCGGGTGGAGAAGATGACGGGGATGCCGGGGGCGGGATGTGACTCACGAAATTGATTGGTGAGGTAGGCGATGTAGGCGTCTTTCATGAGGTGCTTGTCGTTCACGAAAAGGACGATGGTGGGGACGGGGATGACGGTGTATTTTTCGTTAACGGCGGCGGTGGCGTAGTAGAGCTTGATGCGGCGAGTTTTGCTATCGGTGGGAGGTGGGTTTTTTTGGATTGCGGCTTGGAGGATGCGGTTGAGCTTGCCGGTGCCGGGGATGTCTTGGGCGCCTTTTTTGATGGCGAGGGCTTTTTTTAGGACGTGCTCGGTGGAATCGCCAGTTTTTGCGGAGCAGGCTACGAAGGGTGCGTAGGAGAGGAAAAATAGCTCGCGGCGGACGTGATCTTCAGCTTCGGCAACGCGATCGCTGTAATCGGCACCGGGGTGAAAGAGATCGAATTTATTGAGGACGATGAGGCAGGGTTTTTTCTCGACGAGTATGAGTTGGGCGATTTTGCGGTCTTGTGCGGTGACGCCGGCGGCGAGATCGATAACGAGGATGCAGAGATCTGCGCGGCGAATGGCTTTTTCTGAGCGGATGGCAGAGAAGACTTCGACTGAGTTATCGCGTTTTCCACGGGGGCGGAGGCCGGCGGTATCGATGAGGGTGAAGTTTTCTCCGGAGAAGGAGTATGGGAGATCGACAGCATCGCGGGTGGTGCCGGCGATGGAGGAGACGATGGTGCGCTCGTCTTTGAGTATGGCGTTGATGAGAGAGGATTTACCGGCATTGGGACGGCCGATGATGGCGAGTTTGATGCCGACTTTTTCGACGGTTTCCATGATTTCCTCGTCCTCGGAGGCGAGGGGCTCGAGGGTTTCATCCATTTTCTCGAGGAGTTCGGTGAAATTACGGCCATGTTCTGCGGAGACGAATACGGAGTTTGCGATGCCGAGGCGTGAGAAATCCGAGAAGGTGGCTTCGTGTTTATCGTGATCTACTTTATTGATGACGAGGAGGACGGTGGGAGAGGCTTTGCGGAGAGTTTGGGCTAGGGCTTGATCGATGGGGGTGAGGCCTTCTTGGGCGTCTACGAGGAAGAGAATGAGATCGGCCGTTTGCATGGCGATATCTGCTTCGAGGGCCACTTGCTCGCCAAATCCATCGTCGAGGGTGGCGCCGATGCCGCCGGTATCGATGAGTGTGCAGGGGTGTGAGGTGAGAGTGCAGGGGGCGGCGATACGATCGCGGGTGACGCCGGGTTGGTCATGGACGATGGAGATTTTCCGGCCAGCGAGGCGGTTGAATAGGGCGGATTTTCCGACGTTTGGGCGTCCGACGATGGCGACAGTTGACATGGTGGAAAGTGTGAAGAGGGGGTGAGAGGAGATTTCTTAGCGTTCTGGTGTTGTGATAGCGACAAAGAAAAACCCCGCCGGGTCCGGCTTTGAGGGCCGGTGGCGGGGTGAATCCGAACGAGGGATGGCGGAGCGGACGGGACTTGAACCCGCGACCTCCAACGTGACAGGCTGGCGCTCTAACCAACTGAGCTACCGCTCCATCCCGTTCGGGTGGGCGGGACGCTATGGGAGAGGTAGGATGTCGTGCAATATCTTTTTTATGAAATGTGACATTTTTTTGGTGAAGGGAGGAGTTATGTTGGTTTCTTGGGGGGTAGGGAGGTATGGTTTTTCGGTTTTATGTTTAAGGAGATGGATATTTGGTGGGATGGGTGTTTGCGGGGTGGGTTTGAGAATATGGGTGTGGATGAATGGTTGTTGGGGCGGGTGGGGGAAAGGGGTAGGCCGCTGCTGAGGTTTTACGGGTGGGAGGGTGAGTGGTGTAGTATGGGGGTTTTTACGGGGGTTTCAGATGTGGATTTGGAGGAGGGTGAATGGGTGAGGCGGATGACGGGTGGGGGTGTTGTGGATCATCGGGAAGGGTGGACGTATAGTTTGATGATTCCGGCAGGGTGTGAGGTCTTAATGTGGCGTGCGGGTGAGGTGTATCGGCGGGTGCATGAGGTTTTGGCGGGGGTTTTGGATGGTGTGAGAGTGTTAGATACTTGCGAGAAAGCGGGTGAGGGGGCTTGTTTTGTGAATCCGGTGAGGTGGGATTTGGTGGGCGGCACGGGGGAGAAGGTGGCGGGTGCGGCGCAGCGGCGGACGAAGCAGGGGCTGCTGCATCAGGGCTCAGTTTTGGTGGAGGTGGGGGATGTGGAGAGGGGTCGTTTTGCTAGGGGGTTGGCAGAAAGGGTGAATGAGGTGGACTTGGAGGTGGATGTTGGAGAGGTTGCGGAGCTAGTGCGGGGGCGGTATGGGAGTGAGAAGTGGCTGTATAGGCATTGAGTGGGCTTGACCGTTCCGAGGTCTGGATTTACCAAGGGCAATGCAGCCTATTTACGAGGGAAAAGCGAAGCGGCTTTGGACAACTGAAGATCCGCAGACGTTGCGGATGGAGTTTAAAAATGATGCGACGGCGTTTAATGGGGAGAAGAAGGCGGTATTTGAGGATAAGGGGCGGCTGAATAATGCGATCAGTACGTTGATTTATGAGTATTTGGAGACGGTAGGTGTGGCTACGCATTTTGTTAGGAAGATTGACGAGACGAATGTGGAGGTGAGGCGGGTGGAGATTCTGATGGTGGAGGTGATTGTGCGCAATGTGGCGGCAGGGAGCTTCTGCAAGCGGACGGGGATGGATGAGGGTGTGGAATTTTCCGAGCCGATTATTGAATTTTCATACAAGAGTGATGAGTTGGGGGATCCTTTGATTAACGATGATTACATTCGGGAAATGAAGTTGGCGACGGTTGAGGATCTGGCACATTTACGGAAGAGTGCGCGGAGGGTGAATGAGATTTTGGTGAGTTTGTTCCGGGAAACGGGTTTGCGGCTGGTGGATTTTAAGTTGGAGTTTGGGAGGTTAGCGGGGGATGAGGGGAAGATCGTTTTGGCAGATGAGATTAGTCCTGATGGTTGTCGTTTGTGGGATTTGGAGACGGGGGAGAAGATGGATAAGGATCGATTTCGGCGTGATTTGGGAGGGGTGATGGAGGCGTATGAGAATGTATTGGGGAGGTTAAGGAGGAAATTAGGGGAGGGTGGGGAATGATTCGCTGGTTGATGGCGGCGGTGGGGCTCGTGTTTGTGGGCTGTGGGGGGCCGGTGGATCCGTTGATTGTGAAGCAGTTTACGGTGAGGGAGCAGGTGGTGGAGGGGGGGATTGATCCGATGGTTTCGCATGAGAGCCAGCGGCGCTTGTATGGGGCGGTGAGTATGGAGGAACGGAAGGGTAGGTTGGGGCAGTATTATACGGTGCTATGGGATTCTGGTGAGGTGGCGGAGCGGGGTGGGGAGATTGAGTTCCGGTATTTGCAGGGGGGTAGCGGGAGTCGGGTGAAGCGTATGGAGAGACGGATTGAGGGGGGGAAGGGAAGTGCGGAATTTGCGGTGATTGGTGATGATTATTTTGAGAATGGCAGGGTTTTGGCGTGGAAGATTCGTTTGCTGGCTGGTGGTGAGGAGATTGCGGCAAAGCAATCGTATTTGTGGGAATAGGGTTTAGGTTGATTTCATATGAAGATTGAGGTTTTGAATACGGGGACGGAGTTGCTTTTGGGGACTACGGTGAATACGCATGGGGGATGGTTTGGGCAGCAGTTGTTCACGATGGGCTTGCGGGTTTTGCGGCAAACTACGGTGCCGGATGGGGATGCGATACGGGAGGCTTTGGAGGAGATTGTGCTGCGTGCGGATGTGGTGCTGATTACGGGAGGGCTGGGGCCGACGAGTGATGATTTGACGAGGGAGATTGTGGCAGAGACGTTGGGGCTGGAGATGGTGAAGGATGAGCAGGCGCTTCGGACTTTGGAGGGTTTTTTTACTTCACGAGGGCGTAAGATGGCACCGGCGAATTTGAAGCAGGCGATGGTGCCATGCGGGGCGGATGTTTTGCCGAATCCGAATGGGACGGCGCCGGGTTTGTATTTGCCGCCGAGGTTGAACGGGCGATCAAGTTGTGCAGTTTTTATGCTGCCGGGGCCGCCTAGGGAGCTTTATCCGATGTATCATGCGGAGGTGGAGCCACGGTTGAGGGCGCTGTGCGGGGTGGAAAATGTGCCGGAGGTTGTTTCGTTAAAATTTACGGGGATAGGTGAGAGTGATTTTCACCATGGGATCGACGATGATTTGATGGCGATGGAGGGGTTGGAGCATGGGTATTGTGCGAGGATGGGTGAGTTGGATTTGAGGTTGATTGGAGATGCGGAGGTAATTGGGGAGGCGAAGGGACTGGTTTTAGAAAGATTCGCGAAGTATTTGATTAGCGATGACGGTAGTTCGATGGAGGGGACTGTGGTGAGGATTTTGACAGAGATGGGGAAAACTTTGGCTTTGGCGGAGAGTTGTACAGGGGGGTATATTTCTCACCGAGTGACGAATGTTCCAGGGAGTTCAGCGGTATTTACGCATGGTTGGGTGACGTATGCGAATGAGGCTAAAACGGGGGAGTTAGGGGTGCCGGAGGCGGTGATTGCTGAAAATGGTGCAGTTTCGGAAGAAACGGCACGAGCTATGGCGGAGGGGGCGCTGCGGGAGAGTGGGGCAGATTATGCTTTGGCAATTACGGGAATAGCAGGACCAAGTGGCGGGACGGAGGAGAAGCCAGCGGGCACGGCTTGGCTGGGGCTGGCGATGAGGGATGGGGATACCGCCGCGAAGAAGATTTATCACCCGAGGCAAAGGGAAGATTTTAAGGATGCTGCCTCGCAGTCTGCCTTGGAAATGCTGAGGCGTGCGCTTGTGGGGTGATTTACTGCAAAGGTAGTAAATCGAAGCGGATGCGGTAGAAATCTTTGGCGGCGCGTGGGGCGATACTGGCGGTGACGCGTTGCTGATTTGGCTTTGCGGTGGCTTGGCGGGAAGTGTTTTGGGGTGAGACTTCTGTCCAATCTGTTGATAGGTCCGAGCTGCGTTCGATTACGAAAGCGGTGCCGAGAGAGTCAATTTGTTCGAGGTAGGAGATATTGATGCCAGTGCTGGTGATGGTGATGTCTGGCGTGGTGGTTTCGGCAAGGGTTAAGCCTTGGGCGAATGCTTGTAGGTTGGTGATGCCGTTGTTATTGGGATCCGCTAAGGGGCCGCTGATGGTATCATTTGTGAGGGCCGCGCCAGAGTAATTGGCGGCGCGCCAAGTTGCGTAGGAATCGCCAATACGGAGATTGGCGATGGAGTTGACGGTATTTCCGACTGAGTCTGTAGCTTGGAGAGTCACGGTGCCGAGGCCTCGGGCGTTGGCGGCGGGGGTGATGGAGAGGTTTGTAGGATTTATAGTAGCGGAGGCAAATGCGGTGGCGGGCGGGGTGGTGATGCTATAGGTAAGGGTGGGGCTAGTAGATGCTTGATTTGGCGGAAGGGGCTGGCGGGTGACGCTAGGGAAGAGAATAAACTTGCTGGAGGGCACTTGTGACTGTGAGCTATCGAAGCTGTTATGGATGGGGGTGTTGGTAAGTGCTCCGCCAAAGTTAAGGGGTGGGAACTCGGCTGGGTTTGAAAACAGTTGGGCGTTGGGTAGGGTGTCTCTGGTAATTTGTGCAAAGACGGTGAAGCCTCCGTTTTGGAAGTCGAGGTTGCTGGCGTTATTGGCGACGCTTACGAAGAATTGGCTGGTGGCGCTGTCGGGATCGCCGCCGAGTTTGGCCATGGAGACGGTGCCGAGGGTGTTTGAGATTCCAGGTTCGTTGACGATGGGGGGTTTCGTAGGAACATTGACAATTCCTTGTGAACTGAGGGCAAAGCCACCGCCTTGGATTACGAAATTCTGGACGGCCCGGTGGATGAACGAGTTGATGTAAGAGCCATCAGTGACGTAGGAGAGGAAATTGGTGCGAGTGATGGGTGTGCGATTAGCGAGGAGGGCGAAATCGAGATTTTTTGTGATGAGTGCATTACCATCGTCGTATTGTGCGGTGAAGCGGACGATTTGGTTATCGATTTCCTCTGAGGTGAAGAAGACGGAGAGAGGGATTGTTTTCGATGAAGAGTTCGCTTCAATTTCGATGCCCTGAGGGAGGATCTCGGCGAAAGGGAGGTAGTTCTGCGCGGTGGCGGCTGTGCAGAACAGGAGTGTGAGTGCTGTTGTGGTGAGGGGGGATTTCATTTTCACGGAGGTGGGAGGTTATTAGAGGCCGGCGAGTTTTTCAAGCATGGAGGATGCGATGGTAAGGACGAGGAGGAAGCCGCACATATCGGTGCAGGTGGTGAGGATGGGGCCGGAGGCGAGTGCGGGATCGACCTTCAAGCGTTTGAGAAGGAGGGGGACCATGCCGCCGAGAAGGACGGATAGGACGGTATTTAGTGAGAGTGCGATGAAGACGGTGAGGCCGAGGTAGAAATTTCCTTTCCAGAGGAATGCGATGGAGCCGAGGATCAGGCCGAGGATGACTCCATTGATGATGCCGACGGAGCCTTCTTTGGCGATGATGCGAAGGAAATCGCCGGGGCGGAGGATGCCGAGTGTGAGCTCTCGGATGGAGACGGCGACGGCTTGGTTGCCAGAGCAGCCGGACATATCGGAGACGATGGGGAGGAAGACGGCGAGGGCGATGACTTCTTGGAGGGTGGCTTCGTTGGCAGCGATGATGGAGGCGGCGGCGATGTTGAGGACAATGTTCGGCCCGAGCCAAGCGAGGCGTTTTGTGCAACGGACTCTGAGAGGCATGGAGCGGATTTCCTCACCGGCAACGATACCGCTGGAGCGGAGGAACATTTCTGCATTTTCCTCTGAAGTCTCATGTTCGACGCTATCGCGGGGGACGACTCCGAGGAGGTGGCCTTCTGCATCGACGACGGGCAGGCCAAAGTATTTTTTCCGCTCGAAGACTTCTGCTAGTTCATCGAGGGGCATGGTATCGATGACGGTGAGCGGATCAGGGATCATGAGCTCGCTGACGGGGATGTGGCGGACGGAGAGAACGAGATCGCGCAGGCGGAGGACGCCTACGAGGACGGCTTTCCGATCAATAACGTAGAGGTATTGAACATCGCGGTCTGAGTAATCTTCTGCGTGTTCGCCTAGGTCTTGGAGGACTTCTCCGACGGTGGATTTGGCGCGGAAGGTGACGGGGTGGCCGCGCATGAGGGAGCCGGCGCAGCCATCTTCGTATTCGAGGCGTTTGCGGAGCTCTGCTTGGTTCTCCTGATCGGGGATTTCGGCGATGATTTCCTCGGCGTCTTCGTCGGTGAGCTCGCGGAGGAAATTGGTGGATTGCTCGGTAGGGAGCTCGTCGAGGATAGAGGCGGCGTCATCGGCCGGGAGGTTTTCGATGATTTCGACAGCCTGGGCCTCGGTGAGGTGGGTGAGGAGTTTTGCGGCGTCTTCTGCGCCGAGGATGGCGATGAGGGTTTCTGCGTCTTGGTGACTGAGGCGGGAGATGGCGCGGCGCTGATCTTCCCAATCGAGAGTTTTAATGATCTCGAGAGCGGCTGTGCCTTCGCGGGCCCCGATCGCAGCAGAAAGTGCGTGGAGGGCTTGATCTACGCTGAGATTGTTTTGAGTTGGGGTCTCGATCATCTGGGGGGTATGATTCACAGATGTGGGGGAAGGTAAAGTGGGGAGAGAGGTTGAGTTTGGGCTTCGGAGGCCGGGGTAGGCGGGCCCGTGGGTTAATCGGTGAAAGGATTGTCGAGGACAGGGTGGTGATCCTCTTCTTCGTGGATGGCGGGGAGGGCTTCGTTGGAGAGTTGGATTTGAGTTTCTGCGGAATCGGCATCCGCGAGGGAGGCTAAATGGAATAGAGCATCGCCTTCATCGGCAAGGCCTTCGTTATTTCTGCCAATGACGATGCCGTCTGTGGTGGCGTATACGGGAGCGCCATCGCCGCCGCCTTGAGGCGGGACGACGAGGCCGAGGGTATCGCCAGTGGCAACGGCTTTGCCGAGGGCTACGTGTGGGATGAAAATGCCGCCGGAGGGAGCGCGTTCCCAGCGGGATGCTTTGGCGAAAAGGCCGTGTGTTTTTGAAGGATTTTTCTTTTCGGGTAGCATTTTCAGGTGACGCATTGCTGCGATGATTCCTTGGACGCCGAAGCGGATGGATGAGGCATCTAGGCGAGTGGCTTCACCGCCTTCGAAGAGGACGAAGGGTTTTCCTAGTTTGAAAGCGGCTTCGCGGAATGTTCTTGGACGAAGGTGGGAGAGCATTGTCACAGGGGCGGCGAAGGCTTTGCCGAGGGCGAGGGAGGCTGGATCTCCGGCGGCGATGCGCATTTGGGGGAGGTTTGGGCGGTTTACAGCACCGGTGTGTAGATCGATAACAGCATCGCAGAGGGGTAGGACTTTGGTAGTGATTGCGTGAGCTAAGCGGCTGCCTTGGGAGCCTTTTTCTGAGCCGGGGAAGATGCGGTTAAGATCGCGCCGATCCGGGAGGTAGCGGGTGCGGGAGGTGAAGGCAGGGAAGTTTACGATGGGGATGGTGAGTAGAGTTCCGCTGAGTTTACGGATGGCGGGGGAGGCGAGGAGGCGGCGGATGGTTTCGGTGCCATTGAGCTCGTCGCCATGGACGCAGGCGGTGACGAGGAGGACGGGGCCGGGTTTTTTTCCGTGAAAGATGTCGAGGGTGACGCCGAGAGGATGATGGCTCATGGTGGTGCCAGCGGGAATGGTGACGAGGTGCCTAGAGCCGGGCGGGATGACTTCGCCATGAAGAAAGAAGGGGGTGGCTTTCGGTTTCGTTTTGTCATTGGCGCTTGGCATAATGAGAAGTTGGCAGTTGGAGCGTGGGGGGTCGAGAAGGATGATTTTTCGGAAAGTAGGTGGAGGTGTGCTGTGGAGTGGATTCTTGTGATTTGTAGAGAGATTGCCTTTTTAAAAGCTGGCTTCTGTTAGATTAGTTAGATAGAGGTGCATCAGCGTTTTGGAGTATATTGGATATATTATAGGGGCTGGGTTGATTGTATTGGTGGCGGTGGATGGGTTTATGACGATTCTACTGTTGAGCGGGGGAGGATTTTTAACGAAGTTCTGGATGTCTAGGGTTTGGGCAGCGGCGTTAAAGGTGCATCAGAAGTGGCCGATTCATGGTTTTCTGCAGGTTTTGGGCCCCTTGATGACGATCCTGACGGTGATACTATGGTATATTTTGATTTTGGTGGGTTGGAGTCTGATTTTTATCAGTGGTTCTAATTCAGTGATGGTGAATACGGATAGTTTGCCGACAGATATGTTGCAGCGTTTCTATTTCACTGGGACGACTTTATCGGGTGTTGGCTATGGTGATTTGGTGCCAACTAGGCCGCCATGGACGATTTTAGCGAATGTGGCGGCGTTCACTACGACGTTTATTATTACGACTTCGTTATCGTATCTTTTACCGGTTGTTTCTGCGGCTTTGGCGCGTAAGCAGTTGGCTGAGAGGATTCATGCGATTGGTAAGAGTGCTCCGGAGATTATTGAGAATTCTTGGACTGAGGAGAATGGGGAGATTATGAATGATTACTGGATGGAGGTGATGAACTCTTTGGGGGAACATGCGAATAAACATCTCGTTTATCCAGTTTTGCATTATTATCACAGTCCGGAGGTAAAGGGGGCGAGTTCGTTAGCGATTTTGCGGATGGCGGATGCGATGTTTTTGATTCGGCAGGTAGACGATGCGCGAGGTTCTAAACTGCCACCACCGGCGTTTCACATCATTCTGAAGTCGGCACTGGAGGCATTTACCTCGATCAAAGGGAGGAAGATGGGTGGGGAGCTAGGAAATTTTGAGGAACAAAGTCATAAGATATTGAATCGCGGAGTTTTGTATGAATTAGGCTTTGTCCCGGTGGGGCAAGATGCCTTTGATGATGCGCTTGAAGAGTATTTACCATTGCGCTCGGAACTGGCAGATTCGTGTGTGATGGATGGGTGGGATCCCTCGCGTGAGGACCGTACCTAGGGATAGAGGGGATTTCTGATTTCAGGTAAGCTCGGTTCTTGCGTAGGCGGCGGCGGGGGACTAATAATTCTGGGCGATGGCGAAGGGATATACGGAAGATGATATACGGAGTTTAGATTGGCGGGAGCACATCCGGCTGAGGCCGGGTATGTATATTGGTAAGTTGGGCGATGGTGCGTATGCGGAGGATGGGATTTACATTCTTTTGAAGGAGGCGGTGGATAACTCGATTGATGAGCATATCATGGGGCACGGGAAGGAGATCCGCATTGAAATTGATGAGGAGGGGCGAGTGGAGGTGAGAGATTTCGGGAGGGGGATTCCATTGGGGAAACTTTATGATTGTGCGGCGCAAATCAATACGGGGGCGAAGTATGATAGTGAGGCTTTTAAGAAGTCTGTAGGATTGAACGGGGTGGGCATTAAGGCAGTAAATGCGCTTTCTACTTTTTCGAGATTCAGGCGTGGCGGGATGGGCAGACGAAGGCGTTGGAATTTTCCAAAGGGGAGCTGACGGTGGATATGAAAAGGCCACGGAAGGACGACGGGCTAAACGGCACTCGATTGGCGTTTGAGATTGATCGGGGGATTTTCCCGAAAAAGACGAAATTCCGGGATGCATTTGTGGAGAAGATGTGCCGGTATTATTCGTATCTGAATCCGGCGCTGAGTTTGCATTTCAATGGAAAGAAATTCCGATCAAAGGACGGGTTATTGGATTTGTTAAGGGAGGAGATGGAGAGTGCTGCGCTGTATGAGCCGATTCATTTGGTGGGCGATGATATCGAGATTGCTTTCACGCACTGTGAGGAGAGTAGTGAGGATTATTTTACGTTTGTGAATGGTCAAAATACCTCGCAGGGTGGGACGCATTTGGCAGCATTCCGTGAGGCTTTTGTGCAGGTGATCCGTGGATTTTACAAAAAGCAGTATGATCCATCTGATATTCGGGCGGGCATAGAAGCGGCCATCTGTGTGCGAATTATTGAGCCGGTATTCGAATCGCAGACGAAGACGAAGCTGGGCTCATCGGTGATAGCTCCGGAGGGTGAGTCGTTGCGGGCATTTATTGGTAATTTTTTGAAGACAGCTTTGGATAATTATCTGCACAAGAATCCGAAGGTGGCTGAGGCGATTCAGAAGCGTATTTTACTAGCCGAGCGGGAGCGCAAGGACATGAAGGGCATTCAAAAAATGGCCCGGGAGCGCGCGCGGCAGGCGAAGGTGCATAATAAGAAGCTGCGTGATTGCCGGGTGCGTTTTGACTCGAAAAACAAGCGGCGAGAGGAAAGCACTTTGTTTATAACGGAGGGTGATTCTGCCTCGGGCTCAATTACGAAGAGCCGTGATGTAGAGACTCAAGCGGTCTTTTCACTGAGGGGGAAGCCGCTGAATACGTATTCACTGCCGAGGAAAATCGTCTATGAGAACGAGGAGTTTGCGTTGCTTCAGGCGGCGTTGAACATTGAGGATGGCATTGAGTGTTTGCGCTACAACAAGGTGGTGATTGCGACGGATGCGGATGTGGATGGGATGCATATCCGGCTTTTGTTACTGACATTTTTCCTCCAATTTTTCCCTGAATTGATTCGCGATGGGCATTTATATATATTGCAAACGCCGCTGTTTCGGGTGCGTAACAAGAAGAATACTTTGTATTGTTATACTGAGGAGGAGAGGGTGGCGGCGATCAAGAAGCTGGGGCAGAATGCGGAGATTACGCGATTTAAAGGGCTCGGAGAGATTTCGCCAGATGAATTTGCATTTATGATTGGCGATGATATGCGGCTGGATCCGGTGGAGTATGAAGAGGGCAAAGGGGTGAAGGATTTGCTGGCATTTTACATGGGTAAGAATACGCCAAGCAGGCAGGAGTATATCATTGAGAACCTGCGGGAGGATGTGGATCGGCAGGTGGCGTGATGCAAACGATGCGCTTTTGAACTTTCTCTTGCACACTTTGGCTTGATCGTGGGTGATGAGTGTGCATTGTCGCGCCCCGCGCTATGGCAGGTCCAACATTTCAAGCATTACCCGGATTCCGTGATTTTACTCCGCGAGAGTGTGCGATACGGAATTATTTGTTTGAGACGTGGCGGCGGGTGGCACGGCGGTGCGGGTATGTGGAGTATGAAACGCCTATTTTGGAGGATACTGCTTTGTATTTGAAGAAATCCGGGGGTGAGCTTTCGTCGCAATTGTTTCGCTTTGAGGATCAGGGAGGGCGGGATGTGACATTGCGGCCTGAAGTCACGGCATCTTTGGCGCGGATTGCGACAGCAGAGCAGAGGCAGTATCCGAAACCGCTGAAATGGTTTGAGATTGGTCAGTGTTTTCGATATGAAAAGCCGCAGAAGGGGCGTGGGCGGGAATTTCATCAATTCAATGTGGATATTTTAGGCGAAGCAGGTCCGGGTGCGGATGCGGAGCTAATTGCGTTGGCGGTGGAGACGATGCTTTCCTTTGGCTTTATCGCTGGGGATTTTGTAGTGCGGGTGTCGGATCGCAATGCTTGGGTGGATTTTGCGGGGAGGCAAGGTTTGGCGGATGCGCAGATTCCGGATTTTTTGAGTTTGGTAGATAAGTTGGATCGGCAGAAGCCCGAGATTTTAGAGGAGAAGCTAGCTGCTTTCGGGGTGAAATTGGCGGATGTGCGGGATTTCGTAGATGATGCGAGCAATGCCTCAAAGGAGTATTCGGAAATTGAGGCGGATCTGGCGGCAAGGGGTTTCGGTGAATTTGTTGAACTCGATCTCTCGATAGTGCGAGGGCTAGCGTATTATACTGGGTTTGTTTTTGAGGTATTTGATACGCAGAAGAACATGCGGGCGGTGGCGGGGGGTGGACGATATCGACACCTTGATTGGAACGATTTCGAATGGTTCAGTGGAGATGCCGGCGACGGGCTTTGCAATGGGTGATTATGTGATCCGCAATTTGATTGAGGAGACGACGCATGCTGCGATGCAGATGGAAGTGTGGCTACAGCGGAATGCGGCAGGTTGTGAAGCGTATATGGTCTTTATCGACGAGGCCGCTAGGACAAAAGGGTTGGCGCTCGTGACTTCGCTAAGGCGGGCGGGAATTTCTGTAGACCTGCCGTTATCGACGACAAAGGTTGGTAAGCAATTTCAGGCGGCCGAGAAGGCGGGGGCGCGGTTCGCGATCGTAATTGATGAGAATTTCCCGACGGTGAAAGTGAAGGTGCTTGCGAGCCGGACAGAGGAGAATTGTGATGAGAGCGAGCTGGTAAGCTGGATGATGCAACGGCTTACAGAACCAGATGGCCCACTACTCGCCTAGTAGGGCCGAAACAAAATTTAACATATATTAGAAATGAGGAGCCACCATTGTAACGAACTTCACGAAGGCCAGATTGGCGAGACTGTCAAACTGATTGGCTGGGTTCATTCGGCGCGAGATCACGGAGGAGTAATTTTCATTGATTTGCGGGATCGGGAGGGATTGACGCAGTGTGTCTTCCGGCCAGAGGAGAGCGCGGAGGCGGCGAGTATGTCTCATTCTTTAAGGGATGAGGACGTTGTGCAGGTGCAGGGACGGGTTTCGAAGCGTTTGGAGGGTGCACAGAATGAGAAGATGGCTACGGGAGCTATTGAAATTGTTGCTACGGACCTTTTAGTAGTGAACAAAGCGGATGTTTTGCCGTTTCAGTTAGATAAAGAGTTATCGAATGAAGATATCCGGATGAAGTATCGGTATCTTGATTTGCGTAGGCCGCGGATGGCTAAGAATATTCGGCAGCGTAGTAAAATCACCTCAGCTGCGCGTCGATTTTTGGACGATTCAGGATTTTATGAAATTGAAACGCCGATACTGAGCAATCCAACGCCAGAGGGCGCGCGAGATTTTTTGGTGCCATCACGTTTGAATCCGGGGAAATTCTATGCTCTTCCACAAGCTCCACAGCAGTATAAGCAGCTTCTTATGGTGGCGGGTGTGGAGAAATATTTTCAGATTGCTAGGTGCTTCCGGGATGAAGATTTGCGGGCAGATCGGCAGCCGGAGTTCACACAGATCGACCTTGAGGCGAGCTTTGTGGACCAGGAGGATATCATTGGTTTGGTAGAAGGCTTGCTGGCAGCGATGTTTCGTGCAGGTTTGGAGGTAGAACTCCCGAAGGAATTTCCAAGGATGACGTATGCTGAGGCGATGGATACTTACGGGTCCGACAAGCCTGATACGCGCTTTGAGATGAAAATTACTGACCTCGGTTCAGTGTTTGAGGGGACAAGTTTCAAGATCTTCAAAGGGGTTCTTGAGGGAGGTGGGGTTGTGCGAGCTATCAATGCGAAGGGGTTTGCTACGATTACGACTGGGCAGATGAATCGGTTGAATGAAATTGCTGTTCAGGCAGGTTTGCCAGTGAAGAATCTAGCCTTCATAAAGTTGGAGAATGGGGAATATAAAAGCCCGCTTTGGAAGATTTTCTCCGAAGATGAAAAGGCGGCGGTGACGAAAACGATGAACCTTGAGGAAGGCGATATTGTATTTTTTGCGGCGGGAAGTCGGGAAAGTGTCTCGACGATACTTGGGCGTGTACAGTTCTGAGTGCGCTGTCATGCAGGGATTGAATGAGAATTCGGCGGCACTAAATTTTCTTTGGATTGTAGATTTTCCGCTGCTCGCGCAAGACGATGAGACTGGGGATTGGGTGGCGGTGCATCATCCGTTTACTCGGCCGCATCCTGAGGACATGCAGAAGTTACATGACGGGGATTTGGCGAATGTGAGGGCGCAGGCGTATGATGTAGTGCTGAATGGTTACGAGCTGGGTGGTGGATCTATACGAATTCACGAAAAAGATTTACAGGCTAAGATGTTTGAAGTGCTGGGTGTATCTGAAGAGGAGCAACAGATCAAATTTGCACATATTCTGGACGCATTCAGGTTTGGGGCACCGCCGCATGGTGGATTGGCATTGGGCTTAGATCGCATTGCGATGCTTGTTTCCGGTGAGGATAGTATCCGGGAAGTGATTGCGTTTCCTAAGAATAATAAGGGTGCGGATTTGATGGCGCAATCACCTTGCGATATTGGGTTGAAGGAACTCCGTGAGGTATATGTGCAAAGCACTTATAAGAAGAAAGAGGAGAAGCCGAAAGTCTAACGGCACCTAGGTTTTGGCGCAGGGCGCTAGCTTATCTTCCTTTGCGGAAGCCATGAACGCCATCGGCGATTCCTCGTGCGATAGCATCTCGGAACACAGCAGTTTTCATTCTGCTTCTTTCTTGTGCATTACTGACGAAACCGCCCTCGACGAGAATTGAGGGAATTTTTGTGTTACGGATAACGTAGTATCGCGCGTATTTCACTCCACGGTCGTTGACTTTTGTGCGCCTCATGACACCCCGGTGAACGTTTTTTGCTAAATTATAACTCTGAGGGCTGTGATAAAACGTTTCGATGCCGCTCACATGCTTTTTCCATGTGTAGTTGTAATGAATGCTTATAAATATTGAATTTCTGGAAGAGTTCGCAATTTGCATTCGTCCTGGCAAAGATATGAAGACATCGCTGCGGCGAGTTAGACGCGTCTTATAGCCCATTTTCTTTAAATGTGCTTCCAGCCGGATAGAGGTATCAAGTGCGAGATGTTTTTCGTAAACTCGTCCCCAATTTCCTCCACGATCACGACCGCCGTGGCCTGGATCGATAATAACGGTTCGAAAATTGTGAGCGGTTGCGGTGAAAGTGAAGCTGAAGAGTAGAAAAAGTGATATAATTAAGGATTTCATAGGAGCTTCAGAGAAGGAAATGATTAACTTTTGTAAAATATTAAAAAAACTTAGCAAGTTTTAAGTTTTTCTATAAAACTTTGAATTACTCGATATTGGGTCGGTCCGAAGCTTTGCGGATGGTGGATCTTTCCTTAGCTACTTCGTCTGGATTGTGAGGGATGCTGTTTACGACCCGCACTGAACCATCGCCGTATGACATGAGGACGGGATCACCTTGGGAGGCACGTTCGTGGATATCGCGTTGGACTAATTTTGCATCGGCACTGATTTGGCAGTGAACCCACATGGTAGGGGTTGCGAGGAACATGACGTGCATGCGTTGGGCGCCATCCAAGGTGACCATTGGTTTGCGCAGCATGAGGGCGTTGCCGAGAAGAAAGGTCCGGATCTTTGTGCCTGTTTCTGCATTGATTACTTGTGCGTATAATTGATTGCGCTGACTGTTGGCAAAGGTGAGGACTTTGAAAATCCGGGTGCCGCTATCGGTATCGCTTTGCACTCCCACTTTCTGGGACCAGTAGGTGCGGCCTGGGTTTAGATTGAATAGGACTCGGTTGGTCGTGGCGCCTTGGATGACTTCTCGCGGATCTCTGATGACGGCTGATACTGCGTAATTACCCTGTGAATCGAGAAGGAAGTATTGAGTGAGATCGATTCTTTTAGCTAGAGATTCACCCGTTTTTATTTTGATGGCACCAAAGTTGTTTAGGCGACTTGTAGCTACTGGGTTTCCACGGTTGTTGGTGACTACGATGGCGAGCCAAGGCAGTGCCCGTGAGGATGCAAGAGTAAGATCACGCCCGGCATGGTTTGTAATGGTGATTTCAGCGATCACGCTCTCTCCAGCTACGTAGGTCTTCTTGTTGAGTGAAAGCGAAGTCGCTAGCTGGGCATGGAGAGGAGCCAATAGGGATAGGAAAATGAGAAAAAAATAAACTCGCATTGCAGGGATGGTAGCAGACAAGCGGGTGCCGTCAACTTTAGGGAAAAGCCGCGAAAACTTGTTACCGGCTACTGTGGGAATAGGATGGGTGTTTGTGGAGGTTGCAGCGGATTGACTGCGGGTAGTGATTCATTATCATCTCCTCTTCCGAATAACCGAAACATCAAATGGTGTCAGAGAAGTAGGATCGGAGCATCGAGAACCGCTGCGATTGGATACTGGATACAGCCTATCGCGAACGGCTCCTCAACCCAAGCTTGATCGCCTTGGGTCGAGGAACTGGTAATGAGTTCGACCAATTTTTTTAATGGGGATAAGATGGTTTTAATATGCCCCAATCTCTTTCCAGAGTTCTTGTTCATCTCATTTCTAGCAGAAAGTATTGCGAGCCTATGATCGCTGCTGAAGTTCTCCCCGATCTTCATGGATATATTGTGGGAGTTTTAAAAAATCTCGGACCCCCTTCGATTCAGACGGGTTGGATTAAGGATCATATTCATATTTGCTTTGCGCTTGGGCGAACGGTGACTTAGGCGCAGGTGGTGGAGGATGTGAAGAAGTCATCTTCTAAATGGATGAAAAACAGGGGTGGATGCCCTGCGTTTTCATGGTAGTTGGGATATGGTGCGTTCTCTGTTAGGGGCAATCCGAAGCGTTGCTCCGGGCTGAAGGGTGGATGCGCGGTTGCTGTGGGAGAGGGGGCGGGGTGTGCGAATTACATTTGGAGAGGGGATGATGCATGGGGCGGGCTGAAGACCCGCGGTCCGGGATGGGGTGTGCGAATTACGTTTGGAGAGGGGATGAGATGGGG
Source organism: uncultured Verrucomicrobiae bacterium (assembly GCA_963849375.1). Taxonomy (GTDB): domain Bacteria; phylum Verrucomicrobiota; class Verrucomicrobiia; order Verrucomicrobiales; family Akkermansiaceae; genus Luteolibacter. Next base: position 24,276 of record CAWKHB010000005.1, read on the forward strand.
CGGGCTGAAGACCCGCGGTCCGGTATGGGGTGTGCGTAGTTACGTTTGGAGAGGGGATGCAACGGGGCGGGCTGAAGACCCGCGGTCCGAGGTGGGGTGTGCGTGTTACGTTTGGAGATGAGGTGCGACGGGGCGGGCTGAAGACCCGCGGTCCGGCATGGGGTGTGCGAATTACGTTTGGAAAGGGGATGAGATGGGGCGGGCTGAAGACCCGCGGTCCGGGATGGGGTGTGCGTATTACATTTGGAGAGGGGATGCGATGGGGCGGGCTGAAGACCCGCGGTCCGGGGTGGGGTGTGCGAACTACATTTGGAGAGGGGATGAGATGGGGCGGGCTGAAGACCCGCGGTCCGGCATGGGGTGTGCGAATTACGTTTGGAGAGGGGATGCGATGCAATGGGGCGGGCTGAAGACCCGCGGTCCGGCGTGGGGTGTGCGTAGTTACGTTTGGAGAGGGGATGCAATGGGGCGGGCTGAAGACCCGCGGTCCGGGATGGGGTGTGCGAAGTTACAGTTTGGAGAGGGGATGAATGGGGCGGGCTGAAGACCCGCGGTCCGGGATGGGGTGTGCGTGTTACATTTGGAGAGGGGATGGGCTATTGGTGCGAGAGACTTCCTGAGGGTTATGGTTTGTCGATTTCGCCGAGGGGGCGGATCCAGAAGTTGCGGAGTTCTAGGGGGTCACCGTGGAATTGGAGGCGGAGGGGGCCGGTTTCTGGGTGTTCTGTGGGGTAGCTGGTGAGTGCTTTGTGGCGGGTGGGGCCTGCGTAGTATTCGCCGTTTTGGACGACGACACCATTGTGTATGATGGTGACTTTAGCAGGGGTATCGAGTTTTTCATCTATGTAGATAGGTGGGACGAAGGTGATGTCGTAGCTATTCCATTCGCCTTGGGGAGAAGTTGCATTGACGAGCGGAGGGAGCTGGCCGTAGAGGGAGCCTGCTTGGCCATCGGGATAGGTTTTGTTGCCATTGCTTTGGAGCACTTGCACTTCATACATATCCATAAAAAAGCAGCCACTATTGCCGCCTTTTTGGCCGTCGACTTCCCGGTCAGCTGGGAGCCGCCATTCGAAATGCACTTGGACGGCACCGAACTCTTCTTTGCTTAATAGATCACCTTCGTGGGCCACCATGGCTCCATCGACGATTTTCCATTTTGGCTCTCCGCCGCTTTTTTTGTCGACCCATGAGTCGAGATTTGAGCCGTCAAAGAGGATTGTAGCATCGGAAGGAGGTTTTACGCTTACGGCACCGGCAGTTTCTACTACAGTTGGCTGTGGACGTGTGCCGTCGTGGACGTGGTAAGTGGTGCCGGGAAGGACTGGGGTGTCTTGATAGCCTTTGACTTCTTCGCCGTGGGCGAGGGTGGTGATGAGGAGAGCTATCGGGAGTGTTGCGATGGGTGTTCTGAGTTTCATGTTATAGATAGACCGCCATTGAGGGGCAGAACTTTCAAGATATATTTAATTTGGCAGAGGATGCAAGTTGCGGTCGGCTAGTTTCCGTGGGTAAGCTTTAGGTGTCATGGCTAAGTTTACCGCCACATCTCCTACTAACGATCAATTTCCCTTTGAACTCGTCCGGCCAGAGCTGGAAAAGGTTGAGGTATCTATCCGGGCGCAAGTCCGCAATTTTGATTCTGCGGTGGAGCCTTATATTGGTTATATTTGTAATACTTCGGGGAAGCGGATTCGTCCTGCGCTGGCGATATTAGTGGGCGGGGCAGCTGGTGGGGTGACGGAGGATCATCGAAAAATCGGAGTGATCTTGGAGCTGATACACATGGCTACCTTGGTGCATGATGACATTATTGATGGTGCGAGCGCGCGGAGATCGATGCCGACGGCAAATGCGAAGTGGGGAAATGCTTTGGCGGTGTTGTTGGGGGATGCGTTATTCTCGCATGCTTTGACCTTGGCTACCGATTTCAACTCGATTGATATTTGCCGGAAGGTCGGGCAGGCGGCGCGTGAGGTGTGCCAAGGGGAGATTCTGCAGACTCAGAGGCGTTTTGATCTTACGCTTTCGAAGGAGGATTATTTTAAGGTAATTGAGATGAAGACTGGAGCGCTTTTTGCGGCGGCGATGGGGCTTTCGGCAGCGGTTTCGGGGTTGTCTGCGGAGGAGGAGAAATCGCTAGGCGATTACGGGATGAAACTAGGCACGGCGTATCAGATTTACGATGATTGCTTGGATCTAGTGGGGACTGAAGAGGTAGTGGGAAAAACGCTGGGAACTGATCTTGAGAAGGGCAAACTGACGTTGCCGATTTTAAACCTTCTGGAGAATGTGACGGAGGAACAGCGGACGCAGGTGCAGCAGAAGATTACGGATCAGGAGGAGGTAGATTTGCCCGCTCTAGTGGGTGCTGGCGTTTACGAGGAGGCTCTGAATGGAGCTGTGAACACGGCTTTGGGACTGCTTGAGAGCTGCCGTGATGATTTGAGTGTTCTCGAGCCCTCAGAATACAAAGGTGCTTTGCAGCAGATCACGAGGTTTCTCGAAAATCTACTGCGAGAGTGCAGATAGAGACGAGTTTGCTTTAGAGGAAGCCTAGTTTCGCCTGGGCTTCTCCAGCCTCTTCGAACATTTGGCGTTGATCGATTTCCTCGGAGAGGTTTTCGAGTTTCCACTGGCGGTCTACGTTGAGGCGGACGGTGGCGAGGTGTTTGTGGTGCCATTGATCGGGACCGATCATGGAAAGAAGTTTCCGGCCGCGGACTTCGTAGAGGTGATAGATTTGGCCGATGATGGGCTCAAAATTGATGTCGGCCTCGTAGATGAGCTTGTTCCAGTTGAAGTGATCGATTGCGGAAAGGTATTCCTCGCGGAGTTCGGTGAGTTTCTGCTGCAGTTCCCGTTCTACTTCGGAAATGCCACGAGATTTGAAGGAACTAAGATCCGTTGGAACGATCTTCGGGCTCATAGTAGAGACCGGATAGGGCATGAATGCTTTTGATATTTTTCCTTCGGACATAGGGTAGTTTGTGGATCAGCTGGGAAAGGGATGTTAGCAAATAAAAAAACCCAGCAGCGGTTGGCTGCTGGGTTTGAGAAAACTCTGAGCTATTCTCCACCGCTGAGGAATATCGGATCCTGAATAACAGGTGTCACAGTTCCCCAGATCGTCCCGGTGCCACTGTCTAAAAGCTTCTTTCCTCCACCAAGCAGAGCTTCTCCACTCGCATTAATGTTTACCGCTTGGACGCTCTGATCAATACGCAGCGTCGCAGCCTTCTTATCGAATGGATCAGGGTCGAAATTGCCACTTGAGTCCAGTGGTGTTACTGCAATCACTCGCGCGGCATTGCCCCCGGTTGTAAGTCCTACAGTTCCATTCATAATGTAGCCAAAGCCGTTCTCGCCAGCGTTCAAGCATCCAGCATTATCGATCACTCCATCCGGCCTAATTGTTTGTGAAGTCTTTACATAGAAAATATCTTCGGATTGTGTGATATTTGCTGTGAACAACTGCCGAAAGAATCCATTCGCATCGCCTTGCTTCGGTTTTACTTCAGCATTTGGGAAATTGTTGGTTACTTGAGTTTCCGTATTAGCATCTGGAAAACGACCGTATTCGATTTGGAAATCGAACATGGCTAGGCCGATTTGACGGGCGTTGGATGTAGCGGTGGTGAAATCTGCTTTCTTGAGGCCGCGTAGCACTTGGGGTGAGACGAGGGCGGCAAGTGCAGCGATAATTGCGATCACCACGAGAAGTTCCACGAGTGTGAAACCGCGAGTGGGTTTTTGGTTTATTTTCATTTTATTTGGTTTTTATGTTTAGTTGGCAATTGCCGTATGTTGTGTCCGAAAAAGTAACTTCCCGGACATTCCAGTGTAGAAGAATCTAGTTTGGATGCAAGAGAGAAAGCATTCGTAAAGGTAGTTTTGTTTGGTAGATAGATCTCTGAGCTTGTGATGTTCTATTTTATGGTTTTGCAGGTCCCAAAAAGAATGGATTTGTATGTGAGGTTGGTTTGGGATGAGGTGCGGTGAGGATGATAAGTTATGGCTGGTGAGATGGATGGTGTGCGAGGGAATCCGGACCGGTATGTTTGGTTCACTACGTTGTATAATGCGCGGGCTTATTATCCAATTTTGGCGATTCTGTTCATCGATTTGGGGCTGACATTGGATCAGTATGTGATGCTCAACTTAGTGTGGGCGGGCACTATATTTCTGTTTGAGGTGCCGTCAGGGGCGCTGGCGGATACTTTGGGGCGGAAAACGTTATTGGTGACGGCGGCGGTTTTGATGATTTTCGAGATGAGTTGCCTGCTGTTTGCGCCGAAGGACGGCGGGTGGGTTTTGTTTTGGATGTGTGTGGGGAATCGAGTGCTTTCAGGTTTATCAGAAGCTGCGGCTAGTGGGGCGGATGAGGCTCTTGCTTACGATTCGCTAAGTGAGGGGAATCAGGATGATGCGTGGGATGAGGTTTTGGGGAAAGCGATGCGGTATCGCTCAGTTGCCTTCGTGGTGGCGATGGTGATTGGCGGGCTGATGTATGACCCGGGGTTGGTGAATCGAATTTTGCCGGAAAACCTGCAATTGAGTGTGGAATTGGCGCATAGGTTACCGATTGCACTGGTTCTGCTGCAGGGCATTGCTTGTTTGGTAATTACGCTGCGAATGGTGGAGCCTGTGGCGATCAAGAGGGACGAGGCGATACTTCTAGCTTGTCGGAAGGCGGTGAAGCTTACCTTGCAGACGGCGCGTTGGGTTTTCACCAATCCGGTGACTTTGGTGGTGGTGGTAGTTGGACTTGGGATTGATTCGGCGGTGAGAAATTTTGCTACGATCAACAGTAGCTACTATCGGCTTTTGGAGCTTCCGGAGTGGAGTTTTGGATTTATTGGGGCAGCGATTGGGGTTGCGGGGTATTTGGTGCCGGGCATAGCGACGCGGCTGAACCGTAGGTTTGGCATATGGGGCACGCTGGCGATCACTTCTGGAGTAGCTTTGGTGGGTTTGGCGGGCCTGATCCCAGCAAATACGTGGTGGTGTCTTGTTCCAGCTATGTTGCTGATGATGACTCTGGGTTTGCTTGGCTTTACGATGAGCCGGGCACTCAATCGCGAGTCAGAATCTTCAAAGCGGGCGACTGTTTTATCGGTGAAAGGGCTGGCGTTTAACCTAGCTTATGGATCCTTTAGCCTCGGTTTCTCGCTATTGCTAGCGGCTTTCCCACCGGAGCCAGAGGGTTACGCACTGGAGCAGGCGCTCATCTGGCAGGTGCCGTTTTACGCGATTCTTGTGGGCGGCCTGCTTGTGTGGGGCAAGCGGAAGCTCGATGCGAATGCCGTGCAGGGGGGCGCTATCGGAAACTGAGGTCAGGAATTTTTTGAAGGTTTTCGAGGACACGGGCGTGTGCTTGATCGACTTCTTTTTGCTTCAGAGTTTTATCGGGGGAGCGGTAGCTGAAGCGGTATGCGAGGGATTTCTGATCTGCGGGAATTTTCTCGCCTGTGGGATCGGTGAAGTGGCTGAGGCATTCGTGATGCACGAGAAGTGGCTCATCGAGTTTCTGGAGAGAGGCTTCGATGGCTGCATTTGGCGTGCTGGCTGGGAGCTGCATGGCGGCATCGCGGGATGATTCTGGAAACTGCGGGAGCTCGGCGACTTGGAAGGGCTTTGAAAGGAGTTTATGGAGTTTTGAGAGATCGAGTTCAGCAAGGTAAACGGGGGTGGAGAGGCCGAGTGCGCGTTCTCGCTGTGGCGAAAGGCGGGCGAAGAAGCCAATGGTTTGCTCGTCGGCTTTGATTTCTGCGGAGAGGACGAAGTTTCCTCGGTCCTTAGGTTTTAGGGTGATCTTTTCGTTTGGTAGAAGGGCAGAAAGGATGGCTGTGGCGTCGTATTGATCTGCAGTGGTGGGTTGGGTGGACCAGCTGGTGGGTTGATTGAGGCCAGAGAGGAGGATGGCGAGTTGATCGCTTTCTTGGTCGAGTGCTTTGCCGCCTCCGGCGTTACGGAACACGCGGCCCATTTCGAAAAAGCGGAGAGATTTTGATTGTTGGCGGGTGTTACGGACGGCGGTGGCGATGAGGCCAGGAGCGAGGGAGGGGCGCATGACGGCGTGATCTTCGCTAAGAGGGGATTTCACGCGAATGAGATCGCCCTGCTGAAGGGGACGCAGGGGAAGTGTATCGGTCAACTGGGCTTCTGAGATGAGCTTGATGGTTTGGGTTTCGTAGAGGCCTAGGGCAGTGAGTTTGTGACGCAAAGCCATATCGATATCGTAGGCGCGATCTACTGCACTGATAGGAACGAAGGTGGACTTCATCCGGGATGGGATATTGGAGAGGCCGTGGACTCGGGTGATTTCCTCAGCTAGATCGATGTGGCGGGTGAGGTCTTGGCGGTAGGAAGGGATCTGCCAGGTGCTATTAGGGAGTTTGGAGAGGCCTAGGCGGGTAAGGATTTCCTCGGCAGATTCGGTAGAAATTGAATTACCCAATAGGTGATGGAGTTTTTCAAGGTCTAGGGAAACTGGTGATGGCGCGCTGGGGGTTTCTCCTACTGTATTTGTAGTAGAACTTTTGCCATTGATGAGCTGGATGGCTTTTGCGGCGGCGGGCAGGACGGCGGCAGGATCTGCTCCGCGCTCGAAGCGATAGGATGAATCTGAGCTGAGGCTGGTGCGGCGCGAGGTGCGGCGGATATTTGTGGGGGTGAAGTAGGCGGACTCTAGGAGGATGGATTTTGTTCCTGCGGTGACGCCGCTGTGGAGGCCACCCATGATACCTGCGAGGGCAAGGACGGCGCCGGAGGAGTCAGAGATAACTAAATCAGCAGAGGTGAGTGAATGGGTGCTTTCATCGAGTGCTATGAAGGCTTCTCCATCTTTGGCGTTACGAATTACTAGGTTTCCGGTAACTTTAGCTGCATCGAAGGCATGGAGGGGTTGGCCAGTTTCGTGGAGGATGAAATTGGTGACATCGACGATCAAATTTATGGGCCGGAGGCCGATGGAAGTGAGGCGTTGTAGGAGCCAATCGGGGGAATCGGTGGCGGAAATTCCATCGATACGGGTTACGGTGTAGAAAGGGCAGAGATCCGGGGCCTCGAGGGTGACGTCTGCGTTTTTTGCGGTGTCGGTTTGGGCGGTGGGTGGTTCTGGTGTGAGTAGGGGAGTTTTGAGGAGAGTTGCCAATTCACGGGCCATGCCGGCGTGTGAAAGGAGATCGGGGCGGTTCGGGGTGACCTCGAGTTCTAGCAGAGTATCGCTATCGAAAAGTTTTTTTACGGGCACGCCGATGGGGGCGTCTGCGGGAAGGATGAGTAGGCCGTCCTCGCCTTTTGGGAGGCCAATTTCCTCGGCGGCTGCGAGCATGCCTTTGGAAGCGACGCCGCGCATTTTGGTTTCGCCGATGACGAATCCACCGAGATCTGCGCCGGGGAGACAGCAGGGGACTTTATCACCTACTTTGTAATTTTTTGCCCCGCAGACGATCTGGCGGAGTTCGGGTTCGCCGCAATCGACTTGGGTGACTTTGAGTTTGTCGGCGTTTTCGTGTTGCTCAGCGGATTTGATCTGTGCGACGACAATTTTGTCCGAGGTGATGCCTTTAGTGACGATACCTTCAACTTCGACGCCAGCGAAGGTGAAGAGATCGGAGATTTCGGCGATACTTTTTGAGGAAAGATCGAGGTGAGTGGAGAGCCAGTTTAATGAGATGTTCATAACCTTCGGTTTGGATCGGGGATTGGGGATTGATGATTGTGGATGGAAGAGTCGTCTTATGAGCGGTCTTCGTTGTGGTGGAGCTGGACTCCTTTAGTGAACTTGTAGATGGATTGGGAAAGATGGGTGAGCTGTTGGCTCAAGGATGCGAAAAGCTCGTCGTCCCGAAGGGAACCGGTTTCGTGGAGAGTTTCCAGATGATCGACTGTTTCGAGGGCGGATGCGTATGAAAAATCCAGGAAGCGGATGTATTCCGCTTTGTGGCGGCGGCGGCCAAAGCCTTCGACGATGTTTGATCTGACGGATTTCATGCTGCGTCGGATTTGCGGGCCTTCCTCATACATCTCGAATTTCGGAAGATCACGGAGCGTTATCCGATGGATGGCGATGGTAAGATCCCGGGCGTCTTGCCAGATTTTGAGTTTCTTATATCCAAAAGGTTCCGTATTCATGGTTTTTCATCTTCCATCCACAATCATCAATCCACGATCATGCCGAAGGCATATCACGCAAACTGCGTGAGGAAGCGGGTGTCGTTTTCAATGAGTAAACGGATGTCTTTGATGCCCCAACGGATCATAGCTAGGCGGTCGAGGCCCATGCCGAAGGCGAAGCCGGTGATGGTGTCTGGATTGAGTTTCTCGTCTTTGCGGAGATTGCTTATGGAGGAGAAGACTGCGGGATCTACCATACCGCAGCCTGCTACTTCGATCCATTTTGGCGCTTGGCCTTTGATTTGTAGTTTCACGTCGATCTCGAAGGAGGGTTCCGTGAATGGGAAGAAGTGAGGGCGGAAGCGGACTTCGGTGGTGGTGCCGAACATTTCTTGGAAGAAGTATTCGAGGGTGCCTTTGAGATCGGGGAGGGTGACATCGGTGTCTACGTAGAGGCCTTCGAGTTGGTTGAAAACGGATAGGTGTGTGGCATCGATTTCATCGCGCCGGTAGGCTGAGCCGGGTGCGATGATGCGGATGGGGGGCGTCGCTGTCTCCATGGTGCGGATTTGCACGCTGGAGGTGTGGGTGCGGAGGAGTTTCCCAGAATCGAAGTAGAAAGTGTCCTTTTCATTGCGGGCTGGATGCTCTGCGGGGGTATTGAGGGCATCGAAGCAGTGATATTCGTCTTCAATTTCCGGCCCATCTGCGAGAGCGAAGCCCATGCGGCGGAGGATTTGGATTGCCTCATCGCGGATGATGGTGAGGGGGTGGAGGCTACCCGTGGGGAGCTGTCGGGCGGGGAGGGTGAGATCTATGCCCTCGAGAGCGATTGCATCTTTTGCGGCCTGCAGGGTGTTTTGCTTTTCCTCGATAGCGGAGGTGATCGTGGTGCGGGCAGCATTGAGGGACTGGCCGAACGCGGCTTTTTCCTCGTTGGGTATTGTTTTGATGAGAGCCCCAGCGAGAGACAGTGAGCCTTTTTTGCCGAGAGTAGTGACCCGGGCATCGTCGAGAGCTCGCTCGTCTGCGGCTTGGTCAATTTTTGCGAGGGCTTCAGATTGAATGGAGGCGATTTGCTCGTTCATGGGGAGGCAGGGAAATAGGGGAAGGGTGGAGGGTGGGCAAGGGTTTGATTTGCCAAGATGCGTATGTTGTGCGCGGTGCGGGGCTGGTGGGGAAATTGATACGAAAAAACGGAAGCCCTTGGCGGGATTCCGTTTGGTGATCTCGCTGGATGAGAGCGAGGAAGCTAAGTCAGCTGATTAGCTGTTTGTGAGATCAATCGTTTCGCCTTCGGCAGGAGTTGCGCCGAGGCTGAAACGCCATCTTACTTTGTTCCTTTTTGAAGCGGTGCGGAGTTTGCGTTGCTTACGTTCTGTAGGTGTTTCGAAGGCGCGGCGGCGGCGCATTTCTTCGAGGACTCCTTCGGAATCTAGTTTTGTTTTGAGGCGTTTGAGAGCACGATCAACTGGCTCTCCTTTTTTTAAGTCTACTCCACGCATTCTAATGTATATAAAGGTTGGTTTGTTTGTTTTTTCTGTTGGGGCGCGGTATGGGTGGCTGGAAGGTATAAGTCAAGCTTAAAACCGCGTGAGGAAGTCTATTCACCGAGTCCGAAACGGACGAAACGAGTGACAGTGATGGTATCGCCGAGTTCCTTGCCCTTTTCTTCGAGAAGTTTGGTTACGGTGATATCGGGGTCTTTCACGAATCCTTGTTCAAGGAAGCATGATTCTGCGAAGAATTTTCCGAGTTGGCCTTTGAGGATATTTGGGATGATGTTCTCTGGTTTCCCTTGTTCACGAAGGCGCACTGCGAAGATGTCTTGTTCTGCATCTACGATTTCTTGGGGAATATCGTCGCGGGAGAGGCCTTTGGGTGCGGAAGCTGCGATGTGCAGGTTGAGGTCTTTGATGAGCTCGGTGAAGGCAGGTTTGGACTTTGTGTCTTCCTTGGTTGTGCCGACTTCAATGAGGACGCCGACTTTCCCGCCGAGGTGGATGTAAGAGCCAATTACGCCGCCGGGAGCTGCTTCGAAGCGCTCGTATTTGCGGAGTTGGATGTTTTCTCCAAGCTCGAGGACTTTGGTTTTTACGTATTCGCCGAGTGTCCCGCCTTTGTGAGAAATTTCGAGTGCGGCTGCGTGATCCTTAGCAGATGATGCGGAAAGTGTTTCAGTGATTTCGGTTACAAAAGCTTGGAAGTTATCGTTTTTGGAGACGAAATCGGTTTCGCAGTTTACTTCGAGAAGGATGCCGGATGTGAGGTCGCTGCTGACATCAGCGGCGATGATGCCTTCATTGGCTTCGCGGTCAGCTTTGGCGCCGGCTTTGGCGATGCCACGCTCGCGGAGGAGTTTGATAGATGCGTCGATATCGCCATTGGTTTCGGTGAGGACCTTTTTACAGTCCATCATGCCGGCGTTGGTTTTATCGCGGAGTTCTTTTACAACTGATGCGGTGATCATGCTTATTGGAGAAAAATGGTGTTTAAGATTGGAAGGTCGGCTTACTTTTTCGCTGCGGTGAGCATGCCATCTACAAGGTTTTGTAGGATGATGCGGATGGAGCGGATGGCATCGTCGTTACCGGGGATTGGGTAATCGACTTTCACAGGATCTGCATTGGTATCGACGATGGCGACGATAGGGATGTTGAGGCGATGTGCTTCTGCAACGGCGATGGTCTCGCGAGCGGAGTCGACGATGACGATGGCGTCTGGCTTTTTATCGAGGTTACGGACACCGCGAAGGTTGCGGAGGAGTTTTTCGCGCTCACGGCCGAGGGCGGCGAGTTCCTTTTTCGACATGGATTTGAACTCAGGCTGCTTCTCGATGTTTTCGAGGTATTTGAGGCGCTCAACGGATTTCCGGACGGTGGTAGCATTGGTGAGCATACCGCCAAGCCAGCGGTGATTCACGTAATGTTGGCTGGTGGCTTCTGCGGCTTCGCGGATGGCGTCTTGGGCTTGGCGTTTGCAGCCGACGAAAAGGATTTGTTTATTTTTTGAGACAAGGTCTGCAAGGAAATCAGAAGCTTTATCGAGCTGCTGGACGGTTTTCTCGAGATTGATGATATAGATTCCACCTTTGTCCTTCATGAGGTAAGGCTTCATGCGTGGGTTCCATTTTTTCGTTTGGTGACCGTAGTGGACACCTGCATCGACCATTTCTGAGATGAGTTCGTTAACCATGATATATTTTCTTTGTGTCCCGTCTTAAATCAGAGCGGGCGCGTTTTTGAAATCTTGTCGCTTATGGTTTCCCCTGAGATTTCGATATTGTTGTGCGACAGAAAGGGGGCGGGGATTTAGGTCGAAATGGGAGAAAGCGCAAGCATTTTCGGACAAAAAGGCTATTCTACGATTCTGAGGAATTCGGGTAGGCTAGGGATACCGGCCAAGCGGGGTTTTCCATTCCATTGATCTTCTTCGCCGACGATGCGGTAGGCGATGCGGCGTAGGGCGTCTTTGGGATCGATTTTTGGCCGTTTGGCGGGCTCTAAGCGATCACCTTCACGATCTGGGAAGAAAGTCCATGCGAACATGAAGCGGGAATCTACGGCACCTTCTTTTGCGCCATGTGTTCTTGTCTCGCCAAAGCGTAGATCTGCCAACCAAACGCCGGTTGCGTGGGGGCGGGCAATCCACCAGCCGCGGGAGAACCAATGTAAGGTTTCTATCTCGCGGGCGGATGCGTAGGGGGTGATGGCTGCGACATTTTTTGGATAAATGGTCCAGCGGATGGGATCATTTGAGGGATCGAAGATGGAATGGTAGCCGACCCAAAAGCTATCGCCTTGATCGATTACAGCGCGCCACAGGAGGGTATTGAAGGGTGTGGGGGCCTCCATGGAGCGAAGGGGGGTGATGTTGCGATTTGCCAGGTCTTTCTCGAAGGCAGCTGATGCTAAGGCTTTCATGCCGAAGGTGAAGAGGACGTATGCGGTGCTGATGGCGAGGCCTTTGTAAAGGAGTTGAGTGCGCTTGTTTTGGTTTTGCTTGGTGCGGTAGAATGCGAGCCAAACGAGGGAGATTAGGAGGGGCAGGGTGTAGAGCGGATCGATGATGAACATGTTATCGAGGGCGATACGATCTGGGAGGAAGGGCCAGAATACGGAGGTGCCGTAGACGGTGAAACAATCGATGAGGACATGGGTGGACCAGGTGATAAAAACGAAGAGCCCAGCGCGAGTGGGGGAAATTTTTTCGGCGCTCCAGAATTTTGATAAGGGCTTTGCCAGTAGCAGGCTGGCGAGAAGCATGATGAGGAGGGAGTGAGAGGCGCCGCGATGCCATTGGAGGCGTTGGGCGGTGTCTAGCAAGGGAGAAATTAAGACATCTAGGTCTGGCAGGGTGCCAAAGAGCAGGCCCCAGCAAAGAGCGCGATTGCCAAGTTTTTTACCAAGAACAGCCTCACCGATTGCGGCGCCTAGGGTAGCTTGTGTGAGGGAGTCCAAGGGGTTTCGCTACGATTTTGAAGTTTGAGGAAAGCTTTAGCGGGCGGGAGTTATTGCGGGGAGGGGGGAGGAAATGGCATTTCCAAATTCCTTCCAAAGCAGGCGAGTGATGTGTGAGTTTAGAGATTTTAAGAGATCTTCGGAAGCTTCCGGTGCCGGATTGTAGGATGTAGATTTTGCGAGGGTGCTGCGGACGAGATTGAAGGTTGTTTTGAGGATTTCGTTCGTTAGTGTTTCGGGATTGTCTGTGGTAAAGGAGAGAACGTCTGTGGAAGCGGAGTTTTCTTCTCCGCTGGTGAGCCAGATCGCGAGGGGAGTAGGGGCGTTTTCGTTTTGGGAGGTGGGGCCGACGTGGATTTCAGAGGAAAATCTAAGAATGCCAGCGGAGGCGTTTCTAAGTTCCCGTTGGATTTCATCGACAATGGGTGGAAGGTCGTCGGCAAATCTAGGGCTCGTGCCGATATGGATGGTGACGGGAATCGCTTTGATGGGATCTGTGTTCCAGTTTGCGAGGGTATTGCGGAGTCGGGCAATTTCCGTGATGGCAGCTTCGACTTGAGTGGGATCTGCTGTCGATAGATCCAAGACCCGCTCGTAGCAGAGGAGGGCGCGTTGAAATGCGCCTGAGGCTTCGAGGGCCCGCGCTAGTTGGAAAAGGACATCGGGGCCATCGGGAGCGCGGTCTGAGTATGAATCGAGAACAGGTGGGGTAGCGAGATCGCCAAGATCGAGGGTTGAGGGGCTAGCAGTAGTTACGGATGTTTTGGGACGGATGAGTTCTGCGGGGGCAGCGGGGGGCGGAGCTGACGGTGAGGGCTCGATGGTGTCTTCGGAAAGAGGTAGAGAGGCACGTGATTCTGCACGGATAGCCGCCAAGGTTGCCTCGGAAGGAGGAGTGACGAAATCCATTTCCCGAGTGAAAAGCCACCAAGCGATCAAAACTGTTAGGACAGCCGCAGATGTTACGATGAGGGGATGAATGCGCATCGGTTTAGGGCTGGGTGGGAGGATCGGCTACTTTTTCGATCTGTGTTTGAGCGTATGTTTAAATTGGCGAGTGGGCAACGTAGAAAAACCTTACTAATGAGGCATCAGTAAGGTTTTGGGGGAAAATGGATATGATTGTGAAATCAGTCGGCGCTTTTCACGAGAAGTGCCCGTTTACCTACACGACCGCGAAGGTAATGAAGTTTGGCACGACGGACTTTACCACGGTTCGTGACTTCGATTTTGGCGATACGGGGTGTGTGGACGGGGAAAACGCGCTCTACGCCCTCGCCATAAGAGATTTTCCGGACGGTGAAGGCAGCGTTGATGCCGCTACCACCTTTTGCGATGACGAGGCCTGCGAAGATCTGCACACGCTCTTTTCCGCCTTCGACTACCCGGCAATGGACTTTCACAGTGTCTCCGACGTTAAAGCTAACAACGTCTTCTTTGAGCTGCTCTTGTTCGATTTTTTTGATGATGTCCATGGTTCGTGCGGGAAAGTTGTGTGGTGCTAAGCATGGGAGACGATCCGATACCAGCGGGGCGAGATGCCTATATGGGGTTTAGGCATTGCGCAAGTCTGAAGTTTGTTAATTTTTATGAAATTGTATGAGAGGAGGTTTTGATAGATTTCTGAAGCGGATGAATGAGGTGTGGATCTGCTCAGCTTTTTTTACCGTAAACTTCTTCAGGATCGAAGGTGCGTTTGCTTTCAATGAAGGAAAGTGAGGTGGGTGAGCCGGGAATGACGGCACGGTAGAAGCAAGAATTCCGGCCTGTGTGACATGCGCCAGCGCCGATTTGTTCGACAACGATGATGAGGGCATCTTGATCGCAATCTGTTCTTACTTCTACGACTTTTTGGATGTGTCCGGAGGTTTTTCCTTTGTGCCAGATTTCGGAGCGAGAGCGCGACCAATAGACGGCCTCACCGAGGTCGAGTGTCATGGCGAGGGACTTTTCGTTCATGTAGGCGAGCATGAGGGGCTCCTTAGTGACTGAGTCGATCGCCATGGCGGGAATGAGGCCGTTGGCATCGAATTTTGGAGCAAAATCGGTGGAGTTTTCGATTTGTTCTTTAGATGTTCGTGTTGTGAAGGTGCTGTCTTGCATGGGTGGAAGTGGGGTTTTTAGGTGAAAATTTTTTCGAAAACTAAGGAATCGCGGCCTGACTGGATGTGTTGGTTGAGGCGTAGGATGGGTAGGGCAGAAGAGTTCGCACGGGTGTAACCGGCACGGGTAAAAAAGTCTGCGGCCCGAGTGGTGAGGGCGAACAGGCGAGGAATGGCGAGGGATTGTGCGATTTTCTCTGCGTAGGATACGAGTTCGTAGCCATAGCCACGCCCTTCATGTGCTTGTTTTACGTAGAGACAAGCGATTTCGCCACAGACTTCGCTTTCATATTGATGAAGAGCTACGCAGCCGACGACGTTGTTATCGATGGTCATCACACGGTAGTCAGAAATGCGATTGTGGATGTCCTCGTAGGTGCGTGGAACTAGTTTTGTGCGGCGGACTACGCGTCCGATCATGCTGAGAAGTTCGGGTATGTCATCCTCCCGTAACTCCCGTATGATGCGGTAGCTATCGGCATGGACCATGGTGCCCACACCTTCGTTGGAGAACAATTCGTCTACGAGGACTCCTTGGTGGCGGCCGTTGAGAACGTGGACACGAGGTATGCCTTGGACGCATGCGTCGGCGGCGGCTTTTAGGAGGTCTGGGCGGGCGACATCCTGAGTTTGGATGGTTTCTGGGACTTCTGCTGCGCTGATGGCAAGTGCAGGCTGGCCGTTGATAAGGATCGGGTCTTCCAGAAGGGCTATGAGCTTGGAGACACGGATCTCGCGGGCGAAGTTTACAACGACGGGGTCAAGGGCTTGGAGGCCTGAGGCATCGACAATGGCTGACTGGCCTCGATTTAGCACTTGGAGGACTTCATCGGCGGCTGAGGGGTCTGCTAGGGGTTTTACGACTCTGGCGGCCTTGATTTCACATTCTAATGTCCAATCATATAGGTCGGCCAAATCCCCGCCGAGGACGCCGAGGACTAGTTTCACCCCAAGGCGCTCAAGGACGGCAAGATCGAGCAAAGTTTCTGCGACGGCTGGCTCTGGGAGAAGTCCGGCCTCGATCAGGACGCAAAAAATATTCCCTCGAAATTGAGGGATATATTGAAGGACTGCGCGTAAATCACTTTTCTCGACCACAGGAGGAGTCTAGAAATGACAGGACGATCTACTACAAGAAAGTTTTGTTTAAGAGAGACTAGTTTCTTGCTTTCGAACTATTGAACGATCTCCATTGCGGAAATCCGTTCGATAGAATTTCGTTCTGAAACCGTTAATTTGAGAGTGCCCTTGGCGGAGTCTGCAATGACTTTGGTGTGAGTTTCATCGACTGAATCTACTCTCCAGTTGGAGAAATCGTTGATGGAGCCACCACTTTCGCGGAAGGAAGATGAAAACTGAGTGACAAAGGCCTTTTTGAAAGCGGATTTATCGGCATCGTTGTTTATGGTGACATATTGACTGCCGACAGGTGCTCCAAGGGAGGTGAAGGTTTCCCAGTCAATCTTCTCCATAACGGCAGCATCTCCTGCGATGAGAGAGCTGAAAGCATCTTTTGCGAAGGCGACGTCTCCCGAAGTGCTTTTGTTGTTGCAAGAGAGCAGGGTGATCGCTGCGCTTGTCACAGCGACGAAGAGAATATTGCGGATCACGGTGTTAGGTCTGAGGTTGACGCGGTGTAGTCGATCTTATCAATTTCCCGGTGGTCCTCAGCTTCGTTGGGGAAAAGCTTAGTATCGGATTTGCAAAGGTAGTATATGCCTGCCCCCACCGCACCGAGGATGAGGAGGCCGCCAGCCAGTCCGACGGAGGTCTGGCCCGGGTGCTCCCTCAGGTAGCGCATGGGGGATTCGGTTAGCTCCGGAGAAGACCTTAGCTTCTGTTTGCCGTAGGCAGCGAGACTGCTTGCGGCACGGGGAACGGTTTGCTTACCTGTGTGACTTACTAAGGCTGCGAGATCCGACTTAAGGGCGCCGAGATCATCGGACAGCTTAGAGAGAAGATCCTTTGTGTGCGGGGTTTCGCTGAGAAAACTGAACATAATTTAATAGTTGGAAATTCTCTGTGAGAGTTATGGGTTTCTCCCTTTAACAGCGCGCATGATTGCGGCGATGATGAGTAGTGCGAGGAAAACGAAGAAGAGAATCTGTGCGATTCCTGCGGCGGTGCCGGCGATACCGCCGAATCCAAGGATACCTGCGATGATTGCGAGAACGAGAAATATGATGGCCCAAGTTAGCATTGTTTTATTTTTTAGTTGTTTCGTCCCACCAATTTGAAGGAAGGATCTAACAATAGCTTTCGCATTTGCGGTGCCAACGGAAATGCAGCGCATTCTAAAGGATTCGTGTGGTTTTTAGACGAGGCAATGCAGGCAAAACAGGCGATAAGGTGCATTTTGCAATCATTTTTGTGAGGATCCTGAGATTTGGTTTTGCTGTCGTGCGGCTTGAAGAGTGTTTTTCATAAGCATAGCGATGGTCATGGGCCCGACTCCACCGGGGACTGGAGTAATAGCGGCTGTTTTTCCGGAAACTTCGGGGAATGCAACATCGCCTACGAGTCGTGTTCCGGATTTTTTTGAAGAATCGTCGATACGATTGATGCCGACGTCGATTACAACAGCCCCGGGCTTTACCCAATCTTCTTTTACCATCTCGGGGCGGCCGACTGCAGGGACAAGGATATCTGCTCGGCGGCAGATTGCAGGGAGATCTTTACTGCGGGAATGTGCGATGGTGACTGTGGCATTCTGCGCAAGCAGGAGCATGGCGACTGGTTTGCCGACGAGCATGGATCTGCCGATGACGACGGCTTCGGCGCCGCTCAGTGGGATGCCGGAAACTTCGAGGAGCTTCATGCAACCAGCGGGTGTGCACGATACAAAGCCTGTGGGATCGCCGAGAACGAGTTTTGCTACATTTTCAGGATGGAGGCCATCGACATCTTTATCTGGGTGGATGGTGCGGATGACTTGCGCTTCGTCGAGGTGCTTTGGAAGGGGAAATTGGACGAGAATGCCGTGGACTGTGGGATCTTGGTTTAGGTCTTCGACGACTTTGTGGAGGTCATTTTGGGAGGTGTCAGCAGGTAGGATAATTTTAGGAGAATGGAAGCCGAGGTTGGCACAGGTGCGGGTTTTCGAGCCTACGTAGACGGCGGATGCAGGATCGTCACCGACAAGAACAACGGCGAGGCCGGGGGTGATGCCTTTGCTGCGGAGTGCTTCGCTTTCTATGCGGCATTCTTCGATGACTGAGGCGGCGATGGCTTTTCCGTCGAGAATTTTAGGTTGGCTCATGGCGGAGATTGGTCAGAGGTGGGAAGATATGAAAAGGCAATTGCTTCAGCTTATAGGTTTAAGAGGTGAGTAGTTTTTTTTGGAAGAGCGGGCTGGTGTAATGGATTTAGGGTATTATACACAAGGAGATGGATGGGATGAGGCGAGATCGGAACTTTGCGAGGAAACCGAGTAGGGGTAGAGGTATGAAGTCTGCGCGGCGGCAGGGACTTTCAGGAAAAAAAGGTGGTCAAGAGAAGGGCTGGAATGAAGTGGCTTCTTGGTATGACAAGTTGGTGGGGGTGGATGGCTCGGACTATCATAGGAATGTAATTTTGCCCTCGGTGATGAAGGCGCTCCATTTGAAGGGAGGGGAAAAGGTCTTGGATCTTTGTTGCGGGCAGGGGGTATTGGTGCCGCATTTAATCAAAGAGGGGGTGGGTGAGGTGCTTGGGGTTGATGCGAGTGAGCAGCTTATTGCGGTGGCCAAAAAGCGCTATGATGGTGAGAAATCAGTTCGATTTATAGTAGGGGATGCGTGTGAAACAGGAAGTTGGGCGGATTCTACTTTTGATCGGGCAGCCTGCGTGATGGCGGTGCATGATGTGGCGGATGCGGGAGGGCTTTTTCGAAATTTAGAAGCGGCTTTGAAGTCGGGGGGAGAGGCAGTGATTGCCATGATGCATCCTTGTTTTCGTATTCCGCGGGAGAGTCATTGGGGTTGGGATGCGGATCAGAAGTTTCAGTTTCGGCGGCTGGATCGTTATGGGAAAGCTCTAGAGATCACCATTGAAACGCGGCCGGGGCAGAAAACTGATGAGCGCACTACCTTTTATCATAGGCCTTTGGCGGAGATTTTAAGTGAAGTAGGTAAGGCAGGGCTTTGCACGGTGGCCTGTGAGGAACTGTATTCTCATCGGCGCTCACAATCGGGGCCGTTTAGTAAAGCGGAGCATCGGGCCGCGGAGGAGTTTCCTTTATTTCTTCAACTTACTCTTCAGAAGGTGAAGGGGGCAGCGGTTTAGGTTTTTGAGGATAATATTCGCGATACATCTTTTCAGAGACTTTAGCTGCATGGTTTTTACCTTTCAAGCGGGCGATCTGGTAGGATGCGACGAGGCGGATGATCATTCGGAACCGCTGCGTGAAGCTCTGCTGCCACTTTTCAGCTGAGAGAGTCCATTCTTGGCCTAAATATACAATTGCCCCATGGGCGGCCATGCGCATGCTGACTTCAACGTCCTCCATGAGTGGCTGTTCAGGAAAGCCTCCGGCAGAAGCCAAGGCGCTTCGTCGCAGGACCATTGTTTGATCGCCGAAGGCAACTCCGCCGAAGACGATGCGAACTTCATTAAGTATTTCTATGAGTAGAGTTTTGAAGTGATTCTCATCGAAACGTTGGCCGTAGACAAACATGGTAGCTTGGGGGTGAATTTTTATCGCGTTCTTGAGGTGGCGGAGGTGATGCGGGGGCGGTGCGGCATCGATATGCGCGATGAGAATCCAATCCTCGGATGTATGGGCAATTCCGGCAGCGATTTGATTTCCGCGGCCGGGTTGAGTGCTTATGATCGTGATGTTTGGCCTATCAACGGGTGGAGCGGGTAGAGTTTCAGAACCGCCATCCACGACTGTGATCGAGGTAGAATCTGTATGGGAATCGAAGAATTTTGTGAGTAATGTGTCCGGATTGAGGACCGGAACTACTGTGGTTACCGTGTTTGCTAACGGATAAATTCTGGCATTGCGGATGCGTGCGAGAATAAAGCGGTTTTGGGCGAGACCCGCTAGGGCGGGTAGCGACCAGATGGCGGTGGAAATTCCGTGACCAAATCCCCACCAACCACGGTTTTGTAATGTCCACCAAGCAATGAAGTAAGTGCCGATGGTGATAGAAGCGATGGACCATGCAAAGGACGGCGCAAGTGCCACAAGTGGAAGGAGCCAGGCGATATACCAAAAGTGGACGATGGGGGATAGGATTAGAAGAAGTGATAGCATCCATAGGCAAGTATGTATCAATGAAGCGCCTCGCTGCTTGGCGATGATGATCATTATGGAAAATACTAGAAATGCAGTGACTAGTAGACTGCGTATTAGGTTTTCTGGAACGCCAATAAGACTCAGCACCGAGAAAGCGGGTCCATTAAAGTTTGTTCCGCCAGCGAACTCGCGGACTCCCGTTATCCACTGTGGTAATGCCGTTACAAAGGGCAGTCCGGGTAAGGCAAGTGCAAGTATGAAAAGCCAAGATGACTTGATAGATTTCCGCGTGAGGAAAAGGGGGAGTAATACTAAGCATACAAGTTTGACTTGGATTGCGATAGCTAAGCAGAGCCAAGCGCATTTTATATGTTTATTGTAGCAGAGTATTGCCAAAAGCATGGCAGCAATCATGATGCTATCAAAGTGTGCCTCGGCGGCGAAAGCGATGAGGGTGACGGGATTGAAAGCATAGAAGCCTGCCCAACGGATAGGGGCGCAATTGGTTTTCAGCAGTTGAAGAATGAGGACTAGAACTGTTATGTCGCCGAGAATAGCGATGGCTTTGAAAGCGAGGATGGAGGGAGAAATAGCTGCCGTTGCCGCAAGTATCCACATGATCCCGGGAGGGTAGGCGGTGGGTTTATCGCGGTGGTTGATACCTTCCCAGATAGAGTTATGCCATTTCTGCCATTGCGGATCTGAAGCTGGAGCTTGGTAGGGATTTTGACTATGCAAGACGAGCTGACCCTCCCAAAGATATCGATTTACATCATCGGAAGGTGGTGCTGGCCACAATAATGCGCGGAGAAAAACCGCGGGTGCTAAGATGAGTATATAACCCGTTTTACGAGAACACTTCGGAAAGGTAAAAACGAGGGCGATGGCACAAAGCCCGCCGAGCATGAAGAGGGCGACTCTAGTAGCTGGTGCGGCGCTCAAGCTTGGTAAAGATGACCAAGCAATGCATACTGCAGAAAGGATGACGAGAGCGCTTAGCCAAGCGACGATACGCCGCTCAATCCGACTTCTTTGCATTGAGTCGAGAATTAAATTGTTCCCATAAGCTGGAGAAGCCGACGAGTGTAAAGCCAGCGATGTAGATGGCTATGAAAGGGGCGATACCGGGATTTCCTGTGAAGCAATAGGTAAGTAAGGTGAAGGTGCAATATATCGCGGCAGCGATTTCTAAAAGAGGTATTGCACTCGCTACGGGATTATAGCTTTTACTAGTTTTATCACCCCGTTTCGGAGTCCGGATGAAACTACTCTTCATCCCGAGCACTGCTTCTCCTACGGCTCTAGTATTTGAGATGCAAATTCCAAAGCCGACAAGAACTAGGGCGGGAAGTAAAGCTACGCGCTTGAGCCAGTCATCGGGATGCAGGTAGCGCTGGCTTACAGTATATAGAACGGTAGGGCCACATGTAGCAGCTATGAGAGGCAGGGCGAAAACGATAAGCCACCAGCTATGGATATCGCCACCAAGGTATTTAAGAGAAGGCAGGGCGAGTAATGCGACTACAAGCATGAGGGGATGTGCGAAGTAGTGGCAAAGGTGGAATACGCACTGGAGTTTTTGAAAGAGGCTACGATCTGATGTGAAAATGGTAGGTAGGAGTTTTTTGGCCGTTTGGATGGAGCCTTTTGCCCAACGAAATTGTTGGCTTTTAAATGCTGAATAGGTTTCAGGAATTTCTGCTGGGACAACAACGGTTGGGATATACTCGAGGTGCCAACCTCGGAGTTGTGCGCGGTAGGAGAGATCAAGGTCTTCAGTGAGTGTGTCAGCTGCCCAACCGCCGGCATCTTCGATAGCTTCACGGCGCCAGATGCCACCGGTTCCGTTAAAATTGAGGAAAAGGTGATTGGCCGAGCGGGCCGTTTGCTCGATGGCGAAGTGGCCATCGATACCTACTGATTGTGCCCGGGTGAGGAAAGATGCTTCGCGGTTCAGGTGGCCCCACCGTGCTTGCACGAGGGCAGTTTTTTCCGAATGAAAATGCGGCAAAAGGCTTTTTAAAAAGTCTGGCTGTGGCACAAAATCGCTATCAAAGATCGCTATGAACTCACCGTGAGCTTGGGGCATTGCCGCAGACAGAGCGCCGGCTTTGTAACCAGTGCGTAGGGGGCGCCGGACGACATCAATCCATACGCCAGAGGCCCGGAGCTCTTTGGCTACCCGATCGACAAGATCACGGGTTTCGTCGGTGGAGTCGTCGAGGACTTGGATCTGATGGAGCTGGTGTGGATAATCGAAAGCTGCGATGGCACGCATAGCCCGCTCCGCAACATTCAGCTCATTGTAAAGGGGAAGTTGGGTTGTGATTTTTGGGAGATTCTTAGAAGATTCTACGGGATCTTCAGTATTCCAATTTATGACTGCGGCTGCCTGTTTTGCTTGGGTTTCGCGGATGCGACGTGCGAAGAGAAAGAGCATGACATAGCAATTTAGGCCATAGAATAGCAGGCCTAAACTGGCGAGAAGGTAGATAGTGAAAGCGATACCGGAGAGCATGATTGAGAAGTGCTTTACTTGGCTTTCCTGCGCTCGGCGAGGCGGATGAGTGAGGCCGGGAGTGTATCAAAAATTGGCTCGGAATTTTTGTTGAGTCGGCCGAATGATAGGACATCGGTCGGGCAGCTTTGGACGCAGGCAGAGCAGCGCACGCATTGGGGATCTTCCATAGGTTTTCCTTTGTTGGCAAATGACATAACATCAATGCCTTGGTGGCATACAGTGGTGCAGACATTGCAAGATATGCATTTTTCCTTTTCGGCGAAAATACGGAAGCGAGTGAAGCGAGCATAGATATGCATAAGGGCGGCGAGGGGGCAGGCAAAGCGGCACCAGACGCGGCCGGAGAAATGGAAGTAGAGTCCATAGCCGATGGCACCAGCCAACCAAAGATCGATCATGTATTTGTAAGAAAAAGGTGAATATTTCTCGGATATCCCCATTACGAAGGCGCTAATTCCTGTCTGTGGAAGCATCCATCCAACGATGCGGATGAGGAGTATGAGGAAACAGAGCGCCAATATTCCTTGGCCGATCATGTTCATTTTGTTCCAGAAGGGTCCGTGGGGCATTTTATGCCGATGCTGATCCCCTAAAGTTTCCGCCATAGCTCCGCAAGAGCAAATCCAACTGCAATACGCGCCTTTTCCCCATCGCCAAATGATCAGGGGTATTATGATGAAGGTTTGTATAAAGGATACGATGAGCCATCCCCACAGAGGTGCTTCAGTAAAGATGTTATATATAAATAGAGGCCAAGCTAGAACAAAGCCAAAGGCGCGCCAATACTGTGTAGGTTCGGTGCCAGGGCCGTTAGAAAGAAAGGTCATTCCAAACCACTCACCGAAACCTCCATTGGTGAATGCACCATTTGCGCCCATGTATGGAAATAATATATAAGGTAGTAGAAAAAGTGGTATAACTTGGAAAGCGGCCAGCGTAGTGGTTTGCAGTTTTACATAAGGAGTTTTGCGACGGCGTATTCTACGAAAGCCAAAGACAAGTATGACTGCTGTGTATAGGGCAGCGAAGAGAAACCCAGGGTCGTTTGCAGCACTGCGCAGGGTCGTTTGTAGTAATCCTTTCTCACCATCAATAAATGAGATATTAAAGGGAAACCAACTTCTGGTTTCAAAGATGGCCCATAGATTTGTTCCTTGAAGTCCGAACACTTCTTGGTACCCTTTAAAATGGTATAAAAAAACCATGAGAAGTCCGAAGGCGAGTAGGGTGAACCACCATCGGGGTGAGCGATCTCCTGACACCCGGATGCCGGATTTTCGAAAGAAATTGAGGGGTGCTTCGCGGCCGATCAGGGTGAAGACATAATCATTTTCTAGCTTTGAAGTTTGGTCATTTTCATCAAGCAAAGTCACTTCATCTTTCAGGATTTCTTGGACATTGGTGCCCATGTGAAGTTCGATCTTATTGTCTTTTGAAAGGGCTTCGATTCGCTCTACATTCGCAGGTTTTGGGCGGGAGAATTCCTTTATTCTGTAGGATAAGTTGACCAAAGCACCTTCATCGGCGAGTGAGATGGCGGCTTCCATAGCGGAGTCACCACCACCGACGACTAGGACTTTCTTATCGTTGAATTTGGTAGGATCGATGAGGCGATTTGAAACCTTCGCAAGGTCCTCACCCTGGACGTCTAGTTTACGGAAGTTTCCGGTGCGTCCGATGGCGATAATTATGCGGCGAGCTTTGTAAGTTTCATTTTGGCCGTGAAGGGTGAGAGTGCCAGAGCTCCGGCTAATTTTCTCGATTGCTGCTTTAGTAGTTTCGATCTGGTGTTCTTTTTTTTGTTCCTCCAGCTCAGTGATGAGGCCTTCTTTTACATCAGAGGCGAAGTGCATTTCACCTGCAGGCTCCATATCTGTGGGATAGGTATAGATGGGTTTCTTGCGCGGAAAATTTCTGATGGTAGAAAAGGCTTCGGCTGACTCGAAGATTTTATAATTCAGCCCGGCCTTTGTAGCTTCTATGGCGGCGGAGATTCCAGAAACCCCTGCACCAATGATGGCTAGGTCTAAGGTGTCGGAACTTGGTGTTTTGTTATTATTAAAATCATCTTCTTCGAGAATTTGGTGAACAGCACGGGCACCTGTATCTGCAGAGAATTTTAGAAGAGGGATACCTGTTAGGTCGCCAACGATTCTTACTCCGGGGAGGTTACATGTGCCGTCATCATTTGCCTCGGGAGCTTTTTCCACAAAGCCGGCAGGCCATTTTGTATGCAGCCAATGGGTGTAAGATTTTATAACAGATAACATGAGGTTAGTTTATTTGCATATAAGTTATCATAAGAGTGAATTTTAGTAACACGTGGATGAAGTATTTTAGCCTGCCTGTTTGATGATGTGTGCTAGGCGGGTGGCGGCTCTCTCGACAAGGGAAGGTGCGTTAGCAATGGCGTATTCGAGAGTCATAGGTCCGTTTACGATGGATGCTATGCCATCGAAGTGCTGGTGAAGTAGATCCTCGTCCGAGATCATTCCTGCTAAGGCGTAAACGGGGATGCTGTATTTACGGGCTAGCTTAGCGACGCCATGCGGTGTTTTGCCTTCGAGGGTTTGGTGGTCAATGGAGCCTTCGGCAGTGATTACGAGGTCTGCAGGGGAGATTGCGGCCTCGGCGCCAAGTGCATTTGCGATGCAATCGAAGCCAGACTCGAGGGTGGCGTGTTGGAAAGTCATGAGGCCGTAGCCAATTCCGCCTGCAGCTCCTGATCCGGGGAATTCGCGGTATTTTGTCCCAAAATGTCCGTCGCAAATGTCGGCGATGAGGTTTAACAAGGCGTCGAACGAGGGGAGTTGCTCGTTAGAGAGGCCTTTTTGAGGTCCGTATATATAAGTGGCCCCATTTGGGCCTAAGAGGGGGTTGGCTACATCGCAGGCTACGGTGATGGGGGGTGTGGCGAGGGCGACTGATGAATCGATTTTTGATATTTTTGCAAAATTGGAGGGTGTAGGATCTAACTGCACGTCGTTTGCATCGAGGAAACGATGTCCGAGGGCTGCGGCTATGCCTAAACCGGCGTCATTGGTGGCACTTCCGCCGATGCCGATGATGATTTTTTCCGCACCAGCTTGGACGGCTGCGCGAATGATGAGGCCGACGCCGTAGGAGCTTGCTAGTGATACGTCGCGCTCGATTGCTGGGATGCGCCATAGTCCATTGGCCTGCGAGGACTCGATAATGGCCGTTTTCTCTAACATGAGAAATTCGCAGTCTACTTCCCGTCCGAGCGCGTCAGAGGTTTTTACGGGAATGAGTTTTCCGGGCGTGGCTGAGGTTTTCGCGAAGGCGTCGAGAATCCCTTCGCCACCATCCGCGAGGGGCAGGAGAGTGTAGGCTGCTTCTGGAAAGATCTTTAGAAAGCCGGTATGGATGGCAGCAGCGGCCTCGGCGGCAGTGAGCGAACCTTTGAATTTATCGGGGGCGATTACGATGTGCACGGCAAGAGCATGAGGGAAAAAGGCGGCGGGTCGAGAAATCGTGGAAACTTCCAACAAGTTTTTGACAAATGTGCGAATGGTAGTTACAGAACGCGCCCCGCAATTGGCATGTGCCTCTCGCGGAAGCAACAAGATCTACTTTCAACAGCATTTCAGATATGGCCAATAACACTACACTTAAAGCGGCACCCCGTCTCCGCAGCGGCTCGGGAAAACTCAAGCAAATGCG
Organism: uncultured Verrucomicrobiae bacterium; assembly: GCA_963849375.1. Lineage (GTDB taxonomy): Bacteria > Verrucomicrobiota > Verrucomicrobiia > Verrucomicrobiales > Akkermansiaceae > Luteolibacter. Next base: position 50,385 of record CAWKHB010000005.1, read on the forward strand.
CCGTGAAGGCTGGCTTCCATCAGTTGTTTACGGACGCGGTGAAGAAAATGCGAACCTGAAAGTAGACGCGAAAACGTTTTCGGAATTGTTGGCAGCGAGTAGTTCGGACAGCATTCTTATTAATCTTGATGTGGAAGGGGAGGGGCAGCGTTCCGTTTTCTTGAAAACGATTCAGTATGATCCACTTACGGGCCACGCGCTGCATGTGGATTTTCTAGCGGTGAACGAGAAGACAGAGATCACAGCGAACATTCCTGTGCATTTGCATGGGGATCCGGTGGGTGTGAAGGCTGGCGGTATTCTTGAGCAGTATCAGCATACGATTGAGATTGTTTGTCTTCCGAAAGATCTTCCGGACTCCTTTGAGAAAGACGTTGAGCATTTGGAGCAGGGAGATTCGCTGAGTATCGGTGACTTGGAAATTCCTAAAGGTGTTACGCTTACTCAAGGGGAGGAAATCGTTATCGCGCACATCGGTAAACCAGCGGCGCTTGTTTCTGAGGAATCAACAGATGTTGAGGAAGGTGCAGAGGGCGAAGTTCCAGCTACTGAGCAGAAAGACGGCGATGAGGCTGAGAAAGAGGCCGCTCCTGCCGAGTAAGGTTATATGAGGGTGACTGCCGGTTGAAACTTATTCAACTGGCTCAAACCAAATTCATTGAAGCGCTCTTCCAGTTTCTGGAAGGGCGTTTTGTTTGGATGGAAATAGTTTCGCAGCGGTCCTTGCAGGAGAAGGGGGCGCGTGTTTACCTGAAGCATGAAACAACCTTTTGTGAAACTCCGGGACGGCACAGATGTGCCAGCGATAGGTTTAGGGACGTGGAAATCTGAGAAAGGTGAAGTTGCGCAGGCAATCCGCACTGCTGTGGACGCTGGGTATCGGCATTTTGACTGCGCTCCGGTTTATGAAAATGAAAAGGAGATCGGTGAGGCCTTCCATGCAATTTTTTCGGAAGGAAAGGTAAAACGGGAGGATCTTTGGATTACTTCAAAGCTGTGGTGCAATCACCATGAGAGGGCTGCGGTAAAGCCGGGACTGCTACAAACTTTATCGGATCTGCAACTGGATTACTTGGATCTTTACCTTATGCACTGGCCGATTGCGTTGAAACGGGATGTTTACTTCCCTGAGAAAGGGGAGGGATTTTTGAGTCCTGATGAGGCACCGATTACGGAGGCGTGGAAAGGTATGGATGGAATGCGGAAAGAAGGCCTGTGCAGGCATATTGGGGTTTCGAACTTCAGTCCTCAGCGGATGATTGCTTTATGCGAACAAGCCGAGCATGCGCCGGAGGTGAATCAGGTGGAATGTCACCCATTTTTGAGTCAGGTGGAGTTGCGAGAGGCCTGTGAGGCGAGAGGCGTGGCTTTGACTGCTTATTGTCCGCTGGGTTCAGGCAAAGAGAAGGGTGAGGAAGTGCCGGATTTACTTAACCATAAAGTTTTAGTGAAAATCGCGAGGGATCACGATAGCACAACGGCGCAAGTTGCTTTGGCGTGGAATTTGCAGCGAGGAGCTATCATTATTCCAAAATCGACGAATGAGCAGCGGCAGTTGGAGAATCTTGAGGCAGGCGATATTCACTTAGGGGAGGATGAACTGCGGGCCATCGATGCTTTGGATCAGAATTATCGATACATTGATGGCACTGTATGGGCTAAAGGAAATTCGCCTTATTCTGTGGAATGGCTATGGGAAGGTGCAGAACTTGACCGAATTTAAGAAAGGGAGCTACGGGTTTTCATGAGTATTTCTCTTATCATTGGGCTGGGAAATCCTGGGAGGCAATATGAAGGCACCCGCCATAACGTGGGCTTCATGCTTCTCGATAGGATGGCCTTGCGAGGAGGGCAGGTTTTTAAGAGCGAGCCGAAATTCCAAGCACATTTTACGAAACTAGAAGGGGGTTTGGTTTTGCTGAAGCCGCAGACGTTCATGAATCTGAGTGGTAGATCCGTGCGGCAGTTTCTAAGTTTCTATAAGATGGAGCCGGCATCCATGTTGGTTGTTTATGACGATGTCGCTTTGCCTTTGGGTCACCTGCGCTTTCGGGAGAAGGGGTCGGCTGGTGGCCACAATGGCATCAAATCGTTGATTGAGCATTTGGGTTGTCAGGAGTTTCCTCGTTTGAAGATGGGAATTGGTGCTGCGCAGCCGGGTGAGATAACGGGTCACGTTCTTGGGAAATTTGCGCCTGATGAGCGTGATGAGCTGGAAAACATGCTTGCCACAGCGGAGGATGCGGTGCAGGTTTCGCGTTCCGAAGGCATCTCGATTGCCTCGAATCGTTTCAACACTCCGAAGAAATCGGAGTCCAAACCACCAATAACCAAAGATAATACAGATGAGTCGCAAGTATGAAGGCCTAGTCGCTTTAATCACAAAAAGCCAAGAAGGCAGCATGGATGATCTCGTCACCGCTGTGTCCAAAGACATTGAGTCCGCAGGGGCTTCGGTAGAGAACATTGATAACATGGGCCATAAGGAATTTGCGAGTACGCCGCGTAAGATTATGGGTGCTCATTATGTGACTTACACAGTTACCGGAGAGCCAGATTGCATCGCGAAGGTGCAGGAAAAGCTTTCGCTGAACGATTCGGTGTATCTGAATCAGTTCAATCGCGTAGCTTAACACGCGCGGATCTGCAGATCCATTTTACCTTTAAGCCTTCATTTACCTAAATATCTTTTTACTCATCTAAACGTTATGGCAAATCTCAATAAAGTGATGCTGATCGGCAATTTAACGCGTGATCCAGAGATCCGCCATACGCCCAAAGGCTCTGCAGTGGCAGATTTAGGTTTGGCGGTGAATCGGCGCTTATCGGATGGGAATGGTGGGTGGAAAGAGGAGGTGACATTTGTTGATGTGACGGTTTGGGGCAATACGGCAGAAAACGCCCACAAGTATCTATCAAAGGGTAGAGGAGTGTTTGTTGAAGGCCGGTTGCAGATGGATAGCTGGGATGACAAGGCTACCGGGCAGAAGCGGACCAAGCTGAAAGTCGTTGCGGATGCCTTGCAGTTTTTGCCGGACGCACGCGGCGGTGGTGGAGGTAGACCTACCGGAGGTGGTGATGGGCAGAGCCAAAACTCTGACCGGCCCCAAGGTGCTTCTGCGGCCTCAGCTGATGAGTATGAGGATGAGGAAGATATACCGTTTTAATGGGGCGGAAGGGAGTATAGTGTGTAGTGTAGGGGGTGGTGGAAGATGAGGTGAGGTTTTTTTTGGTTGTGCGCTTGTGCAAAGGGGATGGAATCTTAGAAGGCCAGCCCAGCATTCTCCATATTGGGGGGCTGATTTGAGAGGGGGTAAGTGGAGCGTAGCGGATGTTGTTCGAAACGAGATTATCACTTGTGTAACCTGTCTATCCAGCGGTCTTTCAGACCTTGGGGTTGGTTTGGTCTGAGACGTAGCCCTGGCGGGCTACGCTGGTATCGTAACGCTCTTTCAGAGCTTGGGGTTGGGTTTTGGTCTGAGACTTAGCCCTGGCGGGCTACGCTGGTATCGTGACGCTCTTTCAGAGCTTGGGGTTGGTTTGGTCTAAGACGTAGCCCTGGCGGGCTAAGCTGGTATCCTGACGCTCCATTGGAGCTGAAGATGAAGGAAGGTAGGCGGCGAGCGGGATAAACGTGAAGATATTTTACCGGGCACTTTACGTGGGCTATACGTCCAATACCTCCGGCGGGTAACCGCTGGGAAACAATGACTGACAATTCCCATGGAACAAAAGAATAACAGCCCTGAAGGCGCACCTTTGCTGTGCGATGTTTTGGGTTTGGAAACCTAGAAAGTGGAGCGTAGCGGATTCGAACCGCTGACCCCTTGCATGCCATGCAAGTGCTCTACCAACTGAGCTAACGCCCCGTGCAATCGGGAATTTTGAGAGATCGGGAAAGAATGTTGATCTCGGGGGGAGGTTTTAGGATGGGTGCGGTTGTGGATGCAAGGGTAAAATGGGGGAGTTAGTTGCTTGGGGTTGGGGTTGGGGTTGGGGTTTCTGTGGTTGTTGGAGTGGTTTCGTTGGGTTCCTTTGGGCTGAGGAGTTCGATGACTTCGTTCTGGATTTGTTCTACTTGGTCGAGGGGGATGTTTGGGTCTTTTACGATGTAGACTTCGCCAGTTTTGCGGTGCTCGTAGATGCGTAAAATGCCGTTGGAGGAGGGTTGTTGATCGGTTTCACGGAGGAGTTTTTGTCGCTCCAGCATGACGGCGAGGATGTAGCGGGTGTTTTCGGTATGATTTTGATCTTCTTCGACAAGGGAGCGGAGGAGGTCTTCAGCACTTTGTTTGGTGACGGGCGGTTCCGTCTCATCGATGGGTGTGGGGACGAAGGTGGTGCGCCAATGGGAGAATGCTGTTTCAGCTGATGGACTCTTTTCGATTTCCTTCCAAGCTTCGGCAGTGAAATCTTTGCGGAGGTAGTTGCTTGATTCGGGATCAGGGAAGAGGGCTGTGATGATGGTTTGGCCTTCGGTGAAGGCTTGCTCGGTGAGGGCACATTTGCGGCTTCGGGAGCGGACGTTCCAAGTTTCAGGAAAAGCCATGATTTAGGTTTGTGGGGTAAGAATTTTACGGACTGTCTGGTAGATGGGCCGTCCGGTGATGCGGCGGTGGAAGAGCCAGAGGCCGATGAGGGTGAAGACGATGTTGGGGAACCAAGCGGCGAGCCAAGGGGGGAGGATTGAGGCTTCGCCGAGGGCGAGGGTGATGGATGAGATAAAGATCATGGCTACTGAGAGGACGATGGCGACGAAGACGCCACTACCCGAGCCGCGCCGGGCAAAATGGATTGATAGGGGAGCGGCGAGGAGGACTGTGACGATGCAGGTGAGGGGCAGGGCCCAGCGGTAGTGCCAGTGGGTGAGGTAGGCAGGGGTGTCTGAGATTGCTTGGGAGGCGAGGGGTGAGATGAGCCAAGTGGTGAGTTCAGGGATGCCGAGATACTCTACTGGGAGGCCGGGTTTGATGATCTGAGTGGGTGTTTCGCTCCACTTTTTCCGGACTAGATCTTTTTCCATTTGCTGGAAATCTGGGGATTGGCCGGTGGTGAAGGTGGCGATGAGGGGTTTTTCGAGTGTCCAGCTGCGGTTTTTTCGATTGTAAGATGCTCGGGGGGTGGTGAGACGAGTTTGGATGGTTTGATCCAGAGCCATGGTGGTGATTTCTACGTCCCGGAGGGCTTCGCCGAGTTGGAAGTTCTTAGGGAAGGCACCGACCATCCAGATGCGGCGGGAATTTGGATCCCGGTAGAGGACATTTGAAGCCTCGATGATGGGTTTATCTTTGGCAGCAGCGACTAGTTCTTCACGCATGCCCTCGGCGTGGGGGGCCCAGTGATAGTTGAGGCAGAGAAGGAAGATGCTGCACCAGATTCCTGCGAAGACGAGGGGAAGTGAGACGCGGACGATGCTGGTGCCGCTTTGGATGATGGCTATAATTTCGTTACTTTTAGAAAATTTGCCGAGGGCGTAGATGAGGGCGAGCAGCAGGCTGTAGGGCAGAATCACCATGAGGATGGCGGGTGCGCGGAAGAGGTAGAAGTAGAGGACGGAGGTGATAAGATTTTTGGCACCTTCGAAATCGCCAAGGTTGTCATTAAGATCGAGCAGTAGCCAGATGGCGAAGAGTGCGGCTAGGCTGATGAGGAAGATTGAGATGAATTGGCGGGCGAGGTAGCGATCAAATGTGTTTCCTAGGGAGTAGGCGATGGCTGCTATGGCGGGGAGAAAGCAGAGGAAGGCGAGGATGTATAGCCGTAGGTGATGAGTGAGAAAATGAGAATCTGGGAAGCCGCCAAGTTGTTCGGCGACGGCGGCATTTTCGATGGGTATGAGTAAGAGTGCGCCACACGCCCCGAGGAGGATCGTGATGATTGGTAGCAGCCAAGTGCGCGGAAACTTCATAGAAGTGAGGAGCCGAAGGTGGGGAAAGTAAGGTATACTTGTCGAGCGGATAGATGATGCGGGTGTGCGATGGGTGGTTTTTGGGGTTGCGTGGGAGGGGGCGTCAGATAGTTTTCCGGGCCTATGATCGTCTCGCCGAAAATTCGTGGTTTTATTTGTACAACAGCGCACCCGGACGGTTGTGCGAAGCACGTTGAGGAGCAAATTGCGGTGGTGAAAGCGCGGGGTGTGATTGAGGGCGGGCCAAAAAAAGTTTTGGTGATAGGATCTTCAACGGGCTACGGGCTTTCTTCGCGGATAGCGGCGGCATTTGGGGCGGAGGCGGCGACGGTAGGGGTTTTCTATGAGAGACCGGGGACAGAGACGAAGCCGGGGACAGCGGGGTGGTATAATACGGTGGCCTTCGAGAGAGAAGCGAAGCAAGCGGGGCTGTATGCGAGATCATTCAACGGCGATGCCTTTTCGGACGAGGTGAAGCATGAGGTGATTCAGGCAATTCATGAGGATTTAGGGCAGGTAGATTTGGTAATATACAGTTTGGCCTCGCCGCGGAGGGTGGATCCGAAAAGTGGAGAGGTTTACAAATCCGTTCTGAGGCCTGTAGGTGAAACTTATACGAATAAGACTTTAGATACATCGAAAGGGACGGTGGAAGAGGTGACGATTGAGCCGGCAAGTGGCGATGACGTGGAGCAGACCGTTGCAGTGATGGGTGGGGAAGATTGGGAGTTATGGATGGATGCGATGCAGAAGGCGGGGGTCTTGGCAGAGGATGTGCAGACGGTGGCTTACTCGTATATTGGCCCTGAAATGACTTGGCCGATTTACAAAAACGGGACGATTGGGAAGGCGAAGGAGGATTTGGAGAAATCGCAGCGGGCGCTGGATCAAAAGCTTGCGGCTATTTCTGGGAAGGCATGGGTTTCAGTAAATAAGGCGCTGGTGACGCAGGCGAGTTCTGCTATTCCGGTGGTGCCTTTGTATATTTCTATTTTGTATAAGGTGATGAAGGATGCGGGAAATCACGAGGATACCATTGAGCAGATGGATCGGTTGCTGCGCGAGAGACTTTATCAGGCTGAGGTTCCAGTGGATGAGGCGGGGAGAATCCGGGTGGACGATTGGGAGATGGCGGAGGACATTCAGAAGATCGTCGCGGATGCATGGGAGAAGGTGGACTCGGAGAATTTGCGGGATCTGGCTGATTTTGAGGGCTATCAGGCGGCGTTTTTGCGTTTGTTTGGTTTTGGTTTAGAAGGTGTGGACTACGATGCTGAGTGCAATACGGCAGTGGGTGTGCCTTCGCTTTCTTAAGTGAAATTTAGGAGGGCTGCTGCTGAGAAATGCAATGCAGGGCGCCGCCTTCCTCGACGAGGTCTAGGCAGTCGACGGGGATGATTTCTCTGTTGGGAAAGTGCTCGCTGATGATGCCGAGGGCTTTTTCATCATTGGCAGGCTGACGGAATGTTGGCACGAGGACGGCGCCGTTGATGAGCAGGAAATTGACGTAGGAGGCGGGTAGGATTGGTAAGCGCCAGCCGGGGACCTCGCAGGCTTGTGGGAGGTGGATGGGCACGATATCGAAGGGGCGACCGCCTTTGGTAAGAAAATTTTCTAGGCGTTTGAGGTTTTGGCTGAGTGTTTTGTGGTTTGGAGAGGCTTTGTCTGGCTCCACGCAGGTGACTATAGTGTGGGAGTTGGTGAAGCGGGCAAGATCGTCGATATGGCCATCTGTGTCATCGCCTTCCAGACCGTTTTCCAGCCATAGGATCTCGTCGATGCCAAGGTTGGCCATGAGTTTTTGCTCGATTTGGTCTTTGGTGAGATGGGGGTTGCGATTTTTATTGAGGAGCACTGCCTCGGTAGTAAGGAGTTGGCGCTCGCCATTGATTTCGATGGCACCGCCTTCGAGAATCATTCCGCCCTCGAAGTGCTGGATCTGCAGGCTTTCGGCGATCTTTGTGGGAATCCTGTCATCGAGATCCCAAGGAGAGAATTTTCCGCCCCAAGCGTTGAATTCGAAGTCCACCAAGGCAATTTCTTCGGTGGTTTTATTTTTTAGGAAGATTGGTCCATGGTCGCGGCACCAAACATCGTTGTTAGGGTGATCGTAAATCTCGATGTGTGATAGATCTGCGTGGGCGCGGTTGCAGAGGGTGGTGATGGTGCCGATGGCGCTTTTAGGTGCATTGATGCGGACTTTCTGAAATTTCGAGATGTGGGCGGCAATTTCCGCGAATTTCTCAGAAATGACTGAAGCTTTATTGCCGCCCCAATGCCGTGGATCTGCTACTGGCCAAGATAGCCAGGTGGCGGATTGTGGGGCCCATTCGGGAGGCATGTGGAAGCCCTTTTGGGTGGGAGTGATCACGGGGTAGATTTTACGGGAAGTTTGTGTATTTCAATGAGAACTTCAGCGCATCTGATGATGGGGGGAGGGTGGATGGCTGCGAATTTAGTGACGGAAGAGATTGGATAATTCCATTGCAATCCTTAAGTGGCTTAGGTGATAGTCCCCAGCAGTTCATGCTATTGCTTAATTCTTATTTTCCTATTCGTCGGGTTTTGGTGCTTTGTGCGCTGCTTGTTTGCTATGGAAATGTGTTTGGAGAGGAAGAGAAAGGTGAAGTGGAAGCTGAAGTTGCCGAGAAAGTCGAGGAGGAGTCTGGCGAGCCGAAGGCGGACGAAAGAGACGAAACGAGTGAGGTAGAGGGTGATGATGGTGAGGTGGCGAGTGAGAAGGAGGAAGCTGCAGCGCCTGCGGTGGCGAGGCCAGTGGCGGCAGATCCGGTGCAGCTTTATGGTTGGCGGGAGAAGATTTTACTGGATGGGTATAAGCAAAAAATCGATGCGAAACTCGATACAGGGGCGTTTACAAGTTCGATTCACGCAGAGGAGAAAGAGCTTTTTGAGCGAGATGGGAAGAAGTGGGTGCGGTTTATTGTCACAGAGCCGAGTAAAGAGGATTCGCCGCGGGTGCGCATTGAGGCTCCGTTGACAAGAATTGCTCGGATTAAGGAGCCGGGTGGGGAGTCGGAAACGAGGGAGGTGGTGCGCTTGGCGTTCAAGATTGGCGATCGGAAACTGCGGGGAGATTTCACGCTGAATGATCGGTCTAACATGCTTGCCGCAGTGCTTATAGGAAGGACTACGATTAAGGAGTTAGGTTGGGTAGACCCTTCGCGGACGAATTTGGCGAAGAAGAAGATTATGCGCTGATTGGCAGGGGTCATTTGGTAAATTTATATGAGTGCCCAAGCAAAATTACTGACGGCAGTTGTTTTACTAATCGTTTTTGGCGGTGGTTTGGCGACGTATAAGGCGAACGTGCTGGGAGTGCCGTTTTTTGAGGGGGAGCGGGTGAATGAGTGGCTGGTGGAGGCAAAAGTGTCATTTTTGGCGACAGGCGGTGAGGTGAAAGCGAAGTTGTCCTTGCCAGCAATTGCGGTGCAGCAAGACGGGGGGCAGGAATCGGGCTCGTTAGGGTATCATTACAATGTGGAGGACGATCGCGGAGAATATTCGGCGGTGTGGTCGGCGAGTGAGCGGGAAGATAGCCAAGCGCTTTATTTCAGGGTTCGATTTAAGCAAGGGCTGACGAGTGGAGGTGAGCCTTTGCCAGCGATTGGGAAGCCGGCCGTCCCTGAGGTTCCAAATTTGCCGGGGTCGTTGGGAGTTGCGGCGGATAGTATTGTTAGTAGGGCGAAGGAGGTTTCTGCAGATCCTGATTCGTTGTTTGTGGCGCTTTTTGAGCAAGTGAATCAAGAGACTGCCTCGCAGGAGTATGTGTTAGTGAAAAGGCACTATGAGAAGGAGGCTATCTGGGATGCAGATATTGCGATGGGTATTGATTTGCTGGGCAAAGCGGGGATTCCAGCTCGTTTGGCATATGGTGTGAGGCTGAATGATGAGAACAGCGGCCAGCCGCCGGTTCCGTTGATCGAATATTATGATGGAGCCAGTTGGAAAGTGCGCAATCCATTTGAGCCAGCGAGTGTTTTGGACGGGCGTGAGATTTTTGTCTGGCACCGCGGTGGTGGCTCTTTGTTGGACGTCAATGGAGGTGAAAACTCGCGGGTGAGTTTTACTGTGGTGAAAGATCGGATTCCTTTAGCTACATTGACAGATTTACGCGATTCTCCGTTTTTGATTTCCACGATTTTGGCATTGCCGGCCTCGGAGCGGGCGGTTTTTCGTTATATTGTGTTGATTCCGCTGGGGGCTTTTGTGGTGGTGATTATGCGGAACATTATCGGGATACCGACGTTGGGGACTTTTATGCCGGTTTTGTTGGCGTTGGCCTTGTTGGAGATCAAGCCGTTGCAGGGAATTTTGATGTTTTCCTTGTTGGTGGGGGCGGGGTTATGGTTTCGATTTTTGCTTTCGCGGATGAACCTTCTGGTAGTTCCGCGGGTGGCGGCTTGTGTAGTAATTGTTACGTTGCTGATGATGTTGATGGGTGTGATCAGTTATCAGCTGGGGATGAGTGTGGGGATTAAGATCACTTTGTTCCCGATGATCATCATCGCGTGGACTTTGGAGAGGATGTCTTTAATTTGGGAGGAGGAGGGAAAACGCAGTGCGATCGTGCAGGTTTCTGGATCGGTGTTGGTGGCGGTGTGTGCGTATTATTTCATGAAGGTCTCGCAGGTGCAGTATTGGGCATTTTATTTCCCGGAAATGTTATTGGTGCTGCTAGCGGGAATTTTGCTTATTGGAAGATACACGGGATATCGCATTTCAGAATTGATCCGCTTTAAGACTTTTGAAAACGCTTGATGTGAGTAAGAAGGCTGCAGTGGCGGGTAATGGAGGACGTTGGTGGAGCCGTTGGTGCAAGCTGCCAAGTGAACTTAGGGAGCTAGGGGTTGTTGGGATCAACATGCGTAATGCTCGATTTCTGCTGCCAAACAATCCGCGGAGGCTCTATGATCTGGTCGATAATAAACTGCGGACGAAAGCTTTAGCAGAAGCTGAGAACATGTCAGTTGCCGAGACCTATGGTGTGCTAAGGACGCCATTGGACGCTCATCGGGTGGAGAAGATATTGGGTGCAAATGAATCGTTCGTGATCAAGCCCACTCGTGGATCTGGCGGCAAGGGAATCATGGTGATCGAGAAGAAGGTAGGTGGGAATTTCGTGAAACCGAGTGGTGCCGAGGTGACTCCGGCGGAGCTCAAGAATCACGTTTCCAATATACTTGCGGGTTTATTTAGTCTTGGTGGGAAGCGGGATTTCGCGTTGATCGAATATCGAGTCACTCCAGCGAAATTATTGACTGCCCTTAGCTTTCAAGGAGCGCCGGATGTGCGTGTTGTGATGCTTCACGGATATCCTGTAATGGCAATGTTGCGGGCATCCACAAAGGAATCCGATGGTAGATCAAACCTCCACCAAGGGGCGGTAGGAATCGGTATCGATATAGCGACAGGAATGTCCGTGCGGGCGATACATCATGGTAGATCTATCACGAAACATCCTGATTTAGGCATTGAATTGATTGGCGTGCAGATACCGGAGTGGGACCGTATTTTGGAGATGGCGGTGACTTGCCAAGAAATGACGGGACTGGGTTATTTAGGGGTGGATATCATGATTGATGAGAAAACGGGGCCGTTAATGATCGAGGTGAATGCGCGGCCGGGGCTGGCGATACAGATGGCAAATGGGATTGGGTTGTTGAAACGGCTGGAGCCGATTGTGGACGAGTATGCGCGCAACCCGGAGGCGGACAAGGCTGCGAAGATTGCGTTTTCGCTCAAACATTTTCGGGCGAAGTTGCCGGTTGTGGATCAGGCATAGGGCTCCGGCCGGTTTTGGGGCAGAACTTGAGGTGATTTCTCACTTCGCGCTTGTTTGAAGCTGCAGTGGATTTCAGGCTGCGCAGCAATGAGTGGGTTGGCGCAAAAGTATAAGGTATTCATCGCAGGCACAGGTAGTTATTTGCCTGAGACGGTAGTGACGAATGAGGAGCTCTCGAAGCGCGTAGACACGAGTGACGAATGGATTTTCACGCGGACTGGTATTCGTGAGCGGAGGATTGCAGCGGAGGGTGAATTTACCTCTCACATGGCGACAGCGGCGGCGCGCAAAGCACTTGAGCAGGCCGGGTTGAAGCCAGAAGATGTGCAGGTGATTATTGTTGCGACGATTACCCCGGATACTTTAACGCCGGCCACAGCGTGTTACGTGCAGCATCAGTTAGGTGCGAAGGCGGCGGTGGCCTTTGATATTTCCGCTGCGTGTTCGGGGTTTTTGTTTGCGATGAAAATTTGTAAGCGGATGATTTCTGATGGGGCCTTTGAGAATGCGCTGATTATAGGGGCGGAGAAGCTTTCGGCATTTGTGAATTGGGAAGACCGGACGACCTGTGTGCTGTTTGGAGACGGGGCGGGGGCTGCTGTTCTGAGGCGGGCTGAAGAGGGGGAAGGAGAGATTCTAGCATCTGAAATGGGGAGCGATGGTAATCTCTCGCACCTTTTGCATATACCAGGGGGTGGCTCGGCCTGCCCGATCACGGAAACGAATGTAGGAGATCACCTAGCTTCGCTGGCGATGATGGGTAAGGAAGTTTTCAAACATGCGGTGAATCGTATGAAAGAAGCGGCCGAAACTGTCATCGAGCGCGCAGGCCTGAAAGCGGAAGACATTGCTTTGATTATACCGCATCAGGCGAATCTGCGGATTATTGACGCGATTGCGGATCGGCTTTCGGTGCCAGAGGGAAGGGTTTTTGTGAATCTTGACAAATACGGGAACACATCTGCAGCGGCTGTTGCGATAGCATTGGACGAGGCGAACCGCTCTGGGGCTATCAAACGGGGCGATCACATTGTTTTGGTCGTCTTCGGGGCTGGCCTGACATGGGCGGCGTCGGTTGTAAGGTGGTAGATGAAACGTGGTAGAAGCTTGTCGATGCAGAAGCTGCTTTGCTGTTTGAGTCCAACCCTAGCAAGATAAGGTGGCTTTATTGAACCTCTCTTCGGGTTTTGTTTTGTTACCGGAAATTATCTGTCGGGCAGCTTTTTTTAAAGGAGCGAGGCTAGTGAAACTGAGGCGAACTGGAGGGAAATTGGTCTGTTTAGGATAAGTTTATGGGGTGGATGCGCTATTTGCTTCCAGAGTAGAGATATTTTGCCGAAGATAGTGAGAGAAAGTGAATAAAAACTAGTGGAAAACTTCTCAAGTTAGAATAGAATGGGATGAGCTTATTTCGTTCGACAACTCAAACATCAAGAAAACTATGAAACTTATACTAACAGCAGCCTGCGCGACACTTTTTTCAACTTCTTTCCTCTTTGCTGAGAAAAAAGATTGTGGAAAATGCCCTGGGGAGAAAAAAGACGAGGCTACATTAGTCGCTGGGAAGGATTGCGATGACTGCGCATGTGACAGTAAAAAAGGTGAAACCACTTTGCTTGCTGGCAAAGAGTGTGACAAAGGCAAGTGTGACAGCGACAAAGATGAGGCGACATTACTTGCTGGCAAAGAGTGCGACAAAGGCAAGTGTGACGGCGACAAGGATGAAGCGACTTTGCTTGTCGGCAAAGAGTGTGACAAAGGCAAATGCGACGGCGACAAAGATGAAGCCACATTGCTTGCTGGCAAAGAGTGCGACAAAGGCAAGTGCGACGGCGACAAAGATGAAGCCACTTTGCTTGCTGGCAAAGAGTGCGACAAAGGCAAGTGCGACGGCGACAAAGATGAAGCCACTTTGCTTGCTGCGTAATTGTTAAGATATCAATTTTTTCAAAGGTGCTTGGGAGATCTGGCACCTTTTTTTGGGTCAAAAATTAGGGGTCTAGGAAGTTGATTGGCAGCGTTCTAGAGTTTGACTTCGTGGAGTAGGCCTACGATGAGTCATGATGACTAGTTTGTTTGATTCGATTGAGGTTGGGGCTTTTACGTTGAGGAATCGGATGATTATGGCTCCGCTAACTCGGTGTCGAGCTGATGAGGGCCGAGTTCCGAGCGAACTGATGGCGGATTACTACGCGCAGAGGGCGGGTTTTGGTTTGATATTATCTGAGGCTACTTCTGTGAATGAGATGGGCGTCGGTTATCCGGATACACCGGGTATCTGGTCGGAAGAGCAGGTCATAGGATGGAGGAAGGTAACGGACCGGGTGCACAAGGCTGGGGGACTGATACTTTTTCAGTTGTGGCATGTTGGTCGCGTCTCGGATCCGACATACTTATCAGGTAAGACTCCTGTATCGGCTAGTGCTGTAAGAGCTGCGGGGCATGTGAGTTTGGTAAGGCCGGAAAAGGAATTTGAGACGCCGAGGGCACTGAGTAAGGACGAGATTGAGGGAGTGGTAGCTGATTATGGGCAGGCGGCCCAGAATGCGATGGAGGCGGGTTTCGACGGGGTAGAAATTCATGGTGCCAATGGCTATTTAATTGATCAATTTTTGCAGGACTCGGTAAATCAGCGGTTCGATGAGTATGGTGGAAGCATTGAAAACAGATTGCGATTTATGCTGGAAGTCACTGATGCAGTAGTAGGAGTGTGGGGGGCGGAACGAGTGGGAATGCATTTGGCGCCACGGGCAGACGCACATGATATGGGAGACTCGGATCTGGAAGCACTTTTCGTAGCAGTTGCAAAGGCTTTGGGGCAAAGGGGTTTAGCGTTTTTATGTGCGAGGGAGCATTTTGATGGGACAGAGTTAGGGCCGAAGTTGAAGCAGGCTTTCGGGGGAGTTTATATTGTGAATGAGGAATTTTCGAAAACGCATGCGGAGGAAGTGGTAGGGAATGGGAAGGCGGACGCAGTTGCCTTTGGGAAGCTGGCCATTGCAAACCCGGACTTGGTTGAGCGTTTTCGAACTGATGAGGTCTTGAATGCGCCTGATACAAGCACTTTCTACGGATCAGGAGCCAAAGGTTATACCGATTATCCTTTGCTAGTGGACTTGCCAGCTGTTGGCTATGAAAAATGACTTGGAGCATCATCATCGTTTTAGTCATCGTCTTTGTGTTATTCGTATCCTATTACAACCCAGAGGCGAGACAGAATGACGCGAAGCTTCGACACATTCTGAACGATCGCCCCAAGAGATCAGATGAGGACTATTACAAAGCGTTTTTCCCAGATTCGTCAGCCACTCCTGAGATCGTCGCAGAGATCCGCAGAATTTTTGATAAGGAGTTAGGACTTGATCTTCGGGGTTTGGAGCCAGATGACGACCTCTCAACTGATTACTCCGTTATATGGGAAATGGATTCTCTAGCGGACGTCGAGATAGTCGTAGCCATTGAGAAGGCATACGGTATCGAGATTGATAACGGAGAGGCGGCCTCGGTTCGTAACGTAAGAATGATCGCTGAACGTGTTGCTGCAAAGCTAGGCCAGCTAGAAGTGAGCAACACGAACAAGTTGAAAATGGCGGCGCCGAGGAAGCCGTCCGATTGATTTGGGAGTTAACACCAGCGCGCCATTTCCATGACGTTAGGAAGAGAAATGAAGAAGATAGATCAGCGCTACCAAACAGCAGTCGATCACGCTGCAAAGACTATGTCCACTCGAAGCTATGACAATCTTTGCGGGCTGGTGTTTTTTTTCTCAGGAGATATTCGACACTGAAATCGGAGCCTTAACTTGCGGAATAGTGCACACTTTGCCCGACGAGACCCATCCAATCCATTCCTGGGTAATCATAGCTGATCGCTCGTGCTTATTCGTATTCCGTAAGCGCTATTTGTCGGAATTTAGCTTGGATGAACAAGGCCAGATTTTACCGATTCCTGACGAGATTCTTTCCTCAGCTGACTAGCTATTCAGAAGACCAATCCAACAAACGAAAAGGCCTAATAAGGCGGAGATGGCGGTGCCGAGGAAGCCTTCTGATTAACTTGAAAGTTGACACCGGCGCGCCATTCCTTTGACGTTGTGCTAGGAACTAAAATGCCGCTTGACCCCGAACACCGAGCTGCAGCTCTAGGATACGTAGAGAGGAAGTCCGACGTCACCGACCAAGAGCTATCGGCCTCATTGATCACGATCATCCACTGCCCGGATCGAATTAATGACACCAATAAGTTTGCTAGTCTGCTGGCGGACATTAATGACGAGCGATTTATTCAGGTGCTTATTGACAAGGTCACCAGTGGTGTCCCGGGCGAGGATTCTTGGCTCGCCAATTACATGTATGCTCTGATTGAATTGCTCAACGAGACTGAGGATTATTACCAAGTTGACGAGAGTTTCGCCCAGCTGCTGGGAGATTGGCTCCTGAACACACGAGGCGGCGAGATCTCGTGGAAGGCTGGAGATATTTTATCGGTTGTAGAATGCCCAGCTTCCAAAGAATACCTCCTGAAGGGTGCTGCAGATACGTCGCTGTTTCATCTAACCCGGATTTCTTGTGTTCGCGGGATCGTCAATCAGTATCGCGAGGATGCTATGGCACTACTTCGCAGCCTAGCGGAGGATCCCAATCTTGATGTAAGAGAGGCATGTAAAGATGCTATGGGTCACCTTGAACGCATCGAAATAAGAGCACAACAAGTCGGAGATGGCGACGCCGAGGAAGCCGTCTGATTAGTTTGGAGCTTGACACCGGCGCGCCATTCCTTAAACGTTCTCCAGAAAATTTGCTGGCGAGCCCCAATCCATTGCGCTATACTCACGGTATGTCACAGATTGCAGACCTGCGCAAAGTCGCTACCGAGCTTTCTACGCTTGAGCGGGCGGAGTTTGCAGCCTTTCTACTTGGGACGCTAGAGTTTCCAAATCACTGGGAAGACGATGGCGAAGTTCGTCGCCGCAGTGAGGAGATGGACTCCGGTGCCGTCAAGGGACTCACTCGGGAGGAATTTACTCGCGAGTGCGGACATTAGGTCTGGACTCATGGATCATATTTTCCATCCGAAGGCAGTTCTAGATGCGCGAGAGATTGAACAGGACTACGCCAGAGTTTCCGAGGATTTGGCTGACAGATTCTGGAATGAATTAAATGAAGCAATTGATGTAATATTTTCCCATCCTGAACAGCATTTCGATCCATCTGGTTACCGTCGTCGGAATCTCAAAAAGTTTCCGTTTCACATTCTTTTTGAAGAGCGGCTCGATTGCATTCGGATTATGATTATTCGTCATCACAACCGCGACGTCTCCTATGGCATGCGACGCAAATAATCAAGAGGGAGAACAAGGCGGAGATGGCGACGCCAAGGAAGCCGTCTGATCAATTTTGAGCTTCACCCCGGCGCCGCCATTCCTATAACGTTCGGTAAAGAAATGAAGATCATATTTCGGATTCTCATATTCACCTCAGCATGGTTCCTCTTTGCTTGCAGTGACACGAAGCCGCGTAACTTTTTCGCGGCAAGTGGAATAGCCGTTGGTATCCCTGCGCTGGTAGAGCCAAACGTTTACAGGATCCCAATCATTTTCGAGACTGAGATAACGCATTCAGGACAATGGACTGATGCTGTTCAAGCCGAGATTGATGGAACGGATATACAGGTAACAGCGGTTTTTACGCATGCGAATCGTGAGAGCCAATATCCCGGATACATCGAACTTTCAAATGTGAGTTCAGGTGTCTACAATCTCAAATATCGAGATCCTGATGGCACACTCCACTTAATCCAAAAAATCTCTCTGCCATAATGCATGTAAGAAGACCGAACAAGGTGGAGACGGTAACGCCAAGGAAGCCGTCTAATTGAATTTAGAAGTTGACACCGGCGCGCCATTCCTTTGATGTTCTCCAATTAAATTATGAGCGTTGCATCACAGCAAATACGCTTGAGATCTGCCAGCTCGTAGGGTAGTCTTACCGAATGCAAGTCGAGGTAGAGACAGAAGCTGACGGTCGTTTCATTGCCGAAGTTCCCTCAATTCCTGGCGCAATGGCTTATGGAGTAACTGCAGAAGAGGCTGTTTCGAAGGTAGAAGCACTGGTTTTGCGTGTTCTGGCGGATCGAATTGACTCTGGCGAAGAGTCTCCAGACCTTTCGCGGCTTTTCACTGTTTCGGCATAAGTGTTTGGGGTTCTACTAAAGCACGAAAGGTTTTCAAGGTTCTCATGAGGATTGGCTGGTCGGTCAAGCGCGAGACAGGTGGGTCACATCGAATCCTTGAGCGTCAGGGATGGCCAGATTATGTTTTCGCGTTTCCCGATGGCCCTGAGATCGGACCGAGGATGCTATCCCGCATTGCTAAGCAGACCGGTTTAGAGCCGTCAGACCTCTAAAGATGAAGGAGAACTAGGAGATGGCGACGCCGAGAAGTTGTCTACTTGATTTGTAAGTTGACCCCGGCGCGCCACTCCTATGATGTTCGCCAAAGAAGGAAGACTAGATGCACAGAGATTTAACGTTGCCGTCATACCACATCAAAGCAAAACCATGATCTCATTTAGAATTTCAGAACCAAGCGTCGGAGGAATTGGGTTTTTTGCTATAGCATATGGCATAGTCATTTTCATAGTACACGTGGTCATGGCATGTGTTGTAAACGGTGACGCGAAGCAACTTATTGCCAATCGTGGTGGAACCTTCTTATTTGGATCATTTTTGTGGGGTTGGATTGTGTTCATCTTCGGTTTAGCGGGACTAGCACTATATTGGGCAATCCACCATTCCACACTCCGATCCAATACACCTCCCAATGCCAGATAACGGAAGAAGACGAACAGATCGGAGTATGGCGATGCCGAGGGAGCTGTCTGATTAATTTGGATCTTGACCTTGACGCTTCATTCCTCAGACGTTCTCCAAAGAAAAAATGCGCTCTAGACTACGTAAGAAAGTGAATGCACGAGGTATAGACCGCCATACTCGGTTTATATTTGCCGCGCTTGAGGGTAATCATGCGACCATGAAGCGCATACTCAAAAAAGGACACGACATCAACAGCGCAAACGACGAGGGGGAGACGGCATTCAGTTGGTGTTGTCAGAATAACAAGCTTAGATCAGCGCAATTTTTGTATAAGCATGGAGCAGATATTAATCATGAACTGTGCGGCAAGATCACGCCACTAGATGTTGCTTGTTGCTGGGCTTCTCCCGGCCTTCGCGATTGGCTCAGGTCTATTGGGGGTCGGAGGAACACTAGTTGGGAGGAATGGGAATGGCCTCCACGTCGAGACTAACCGAGATATTGAATGAATGAAGGAAGATAGAGAACAAGGTAGAGATGGCGACGCCGAGGAAGCCGTATGTTTAATTTTGGGAGTTGACACCGGCGCGCCATTCCTGTTATCTTCGGTAAAGAAATTAGATGAATATACTACGCCAACGTAAATTCACATCTGCACAAGCTGTTAGGTGGAAAACAACGCGTGAAAAGGGACGGAGTAGGTACATACTGCTAACAGGAATATTATTTTGGTGCGGTCTAATGGTGATATTCATGACGGTGTTCCAATATTGGATGAACCCGGAGTCCTTTGGAATCGTTCGAAATCTGGGAATGAATGCAGTAATATTTCTGACTGGTGGAATCCTCTTTGGTTTGTTGACTTGGATGCTTGCAGAACGCAACTATTCAGCCTTCCTAGCCAAAAATGAAGAAACCGAACCCCTAAGATAGCTTTGAGTGAAGCGCAGCGGAACCTCGAAGGCTATCGGTTGTTGGACGGACCCAGGCTGGAACTAGCGGGGCTGCGCTCTTGCCTTATGCGTTTCCGATTTATGCCCGTGGATTAAAGGTCCTACGGGGGCGGGGCGGTTGCGCGACGGGCTACTGTCTGGTATGCGGGAACTCCTTGGCCTATCGCACGGCGATTGGCCAAGGGAGGTGGTGAGGTTTTTTCCCAGCGGCCGGTTTGTGGGATAGATGTGGGTCTCCAACAGGTTCCGGGGGCGGTTTGCCGGGTTTCTAAGCGCACGTTCTTTGCACATGGCTTGTGACGATGTGTTGTTCTTGAAACGTGATGTGTGGGTCATGCGGCTTTGGATCGTTTGGCGGGTGGGCCGCGCAGGAGATGGATGGGGGCGAGTTCGCGCAGGAAGGTGAGGTGGGCGCCGCAGCAGGGGCAGGCAAATGGCTCCAGTTCCGGGAGTTTTGGAACCGGATCAAGCTCTGCCCCGAGGTGGAGGCGGATGGTACGGTTTGTCCTGATGGCCGCAGCACTGGCAAAGCCGTAGTGGCGCACCCGCGCAAAACCTTTGGGTAGAACGTGGAGCAGCCAGCGGCGTATGAACTCGGCCGGAGTGAGTGCCATGATGGCGGTTTTTCCCGTGATACTTGAAGTCCAGTAGATGCGGATGTTGCCGCGTTTGTCATAGCCGATGATGCGCTTCGCTCCAATGGCACTACGCTTCACGTAGCGTGCTAAATATCGGATGGCGGTTTTCCCCGCACCGACGTGTTGGAGCTGCACGTTCCATGTAGTCTGGGGCTGGAGTGATTTTTTAGCGGCAAGGGAGAGGTCTCTAAAAATATCGGGGTGATCGTTTTGGAGGGCGTGGCGTAGGAGGTTACAGAAGCGCTTGGCGAGGGGGTGGTAGTGGACGAGGAAGCCCTTGCGCCGGGGCGGATGACGCGTTTCTCTGTAGGATGCCATGCCAATGCAGGAACGATGCAGTGGACGTGGGGATGGTGCTGGAGCTGGCGACCCCAGGTATGCAGGACGCTGGTGAAGCCGGCCTGAGCGCCTTTGGTTTTAGTATGGATCACGTCGCGCAGGGCTGCGGCGCTGGTCTTGAGGATGAGGCCGTACATTTCCCGGGGATGGGCGAGGCAGGCCTGGCGTAGCTCGGATGGTAATGTGAAGGTGACCATGAAGTATGGGACTGGCAGTAGTTTGGCTTCCTGCCGGGAAGTCCACTCCGCCTGCCCGTGTGATCCGCATTGGGTGCAGCTGCGGTGGTTGCAGCTGTGGTAGGCGAAGTGGGGCTTCTTGCAGCCTTCGCAGCGGTAGAGCCGCCCGCCCAGCGCGGGGGTGCGGCACGCGAGGACGCGTGCCACCGCCCGGTAATGGGCGGCGCAGAGGTGTTTGCGGTGGGCACGGGCGTAGTCCGCCCAATGCTCCGCGAGGATGTCTGCCAGATCCAGGGACACGGTTTTTCCTCCGCTAGATTCCGGGCAGGGTGGCGAGGGCTGCCCGGGCTTTTTCCTCGCTGACCTCGGTGAGGTGGAGGTAAACCATGGTGGGCTTGAGGGTGGTGTGGCCTAGGTAGGCGGCGACTTGGCGCACGCTGGTTCCCGCCTCTAACATGTGGGTCGCGTAGCTGTGGCGGAGGGTGTGGATGCACACTTTTTCATGGTGCTTCATGAGGCCGCTCTCGTGCTTGGCTATCCTCATGGCGGCCTGGACACTGCTGGCTGACATGGGCTTTTGGCCATTGTGAAGGGCGTCTTTGAGCGGGATGCACGAGCCCTTCCAGCCGCGTCCAGATGCCGGGAAGAGCCAGTGGAGGTTGCCGTGCCACTTCCAAAACCTGCGCAGCCGGATGATGAGGGCTGGGTTCAAAGGGACTTCGCGCGGCTTGCCGCCTTTGGTGTGTTTGATCCTCAGGATGTTGCGGCGGCTGTCGATGTCCTTGGGGCGGATGTGGAGGGCTTCGCTCATCCTTAGGCCGCAGTGGTAGACGAGGGTGAAGTAGGCCTTGTAGCGGTTGTCGCGGAAGGTGGCCAAGAGTTTGGCGACCTCCTGGCGGGTGAGGATGTGGGGCAGTGGTTCCTCGCGCCGAATCTTGATCTTGCCCCAGATCTTCCAGGACTTTCCGAGGTGGTCGCGGTAGAAGGTTCGCAGCGCGCAGACGGCCTGGTTGAGGGTGGAACCGGAGAGTTTGCGCTCGTTGTGAAGGTGGGCGAGGAAGGCGAGAACCTGGCGGCTGTCGAGATCCAGAAGCGCGATGCGCGGGTAGTGATCGGCGAGCTGGGAGGCCCAGCCGAGGTAGGTTTTTACTGAGCGCTCGCGCAGACCTTTGAGCTGGACGAAGGAGCTATAGTCTTTATACCAAGCGGCGGATGTAAGTGTGTTGTCTTTTTTTCATGACAGAAAACATCATGGCCGCTTACGTCCAACCTTTCAACTCCGCAAAGAAGAACCGCCGCACAGCGGCTCTGTTCAACAAGGCGGAGATGGCAATGCCGAGGAAGCCGTCTGATTAACTTGGAAGTTGAAACCGGTGCGCCATTCCTTCGACGTTCGACAAAGAATGAAGACCACATTTCGATACCAAACATTTGGATCACGCTTTGGCGCTGGCATAGTTGACAGTATCGTTTTCATACCGCTAGTGATTGCCGACGCATTTCTTCTACAGGAAGGTCGGCCTATTTTTGTCCTCGCGATCTGGGGAGTCGTTTCTTACGTGAGCTACAGTGTTTACTCAGTTTTGATGCACGCGCGCTATGGACAGACTCTGGGGAAGATGGTTACGAAGGTGAAGGTGCTCAACATCGCTGAGACCGAAGTTCCTGGAATGAAGAGGGCCATTTTGCGCGATTCAGTTTACATCGCGCTGACGCTTTTCTCTGTGATCTGGTTTCTTCGGCTTCTTTTCAAGGATGGATTTACTTCGGCGTACAACGATTCATCAGTGAATTTATATTTTGGGATCTTCTCGATGGGATGGCTGCTACTTGAACTCGTCACGATGCTTATGAACTCTAGAAGACGAGCATTTCATGATTTCATCGGTGGAACGGTCGTCGTGAATGCGCCGTATTTCCAAGAAAACAAAGAGGCCGAACCCCTAAGATAGCTTTGAGTGAAGCGCAGCGGAACCTCGAAGGCTATCGGTTGTTGGACGGACCCAGGCTGGAACTAGCGGGGCTGCGCTCTTGCCTTATGCGTTTCCGATTTATGCCCGTGGATTAAAGGTCCTACGGGGGCGGGGCGGTTGCGCGACGGGCTACTGTCTGGTATGCGGGAACTCCTTGGCCTATCGCACGGCGATTGGCCAAGGGAGGTGGTGAGGTTTTTTCCCAGCGGCCGGTTTGTGGGATAGATGTGGGTCTCCAACAGGTTCCGGGGGCGGTTTGCCGGGTTTCTAAGCGCACGTTCTTTGCACATGGCTTGTGACGATGTGTTGTTCTTGAAACGTGATGTGTGGGTCATGCGGCTTTGGATCGTTTGGCGGGTGGGCCGCGCAGGAGATGGATGGGGGCGAGTTCGCGCAGGAAGGTGAGGTGGGCGCCGCAGCAGGGGCAGGCAAATGGCTCCAGTTCCGGGAGTTTTGGAACCGGATCAAGCTCTGCCCCGAGGTGGAGGCGGATGGTACGGTTTGTCCTGATGGCCGCAGCACTGGCAAAGCCGTAGTGGCGCACCCGCGCAAAACCTTTGGGTAGAACGTGGAGCAGCCAGCGGCGTATGAACTCGGCCGGAGTGAGTGCCATGATGGCGGTTTTTCCCGTGATACTTGAAGTCCAGTAGATGCGGATGTTGCCGCGTTTGTCATAGCCGATGATGCGCTTCGCTCCAATGGCACTACGCTTCACGTAGCGTGCTAAATATCGGATGGCGGTTTTCCCCGCACCGACGTGTTGGAGCTGCACGTTCCATGTAGTCTGGGGCTGGAGTGATTTTTTAGCGGCAAGGGAGAGGTCTCTAAAAATATCGGGGTGATCGTTTTGGAGGGCGTGGCGTAGGAGGTTACAGAAGCGCTTGGCGAGGGGGTGGTAGTGGACGAGGAAGCCCTTGCGCCGGGGCGGATGACGCGTTTCTCTGTAGGATGCCATGCCAATGCAGGAACGATGCAGTGGACGTGGGGATGGTGCTGGAGCTGGCGACCCCAGGTATGCAGGACGCTGGTGAAGCCGGCCTGGGCGCCTTTGGTTTTAGTATGGATCACGTCGCGCAGGGCTGCGGCGCTAGTCTTGAGGATGAGGCCGTACATTTCCCGGGGATGGGCGAGGCAGGCCTGGCGTAGCTCGGATGGTAATGTGAAGGTGACCATGAAGTACGGGACTGGCAGTAGTTTGGCTTCCTGCCGGGAAGTCCACTCCGCCTGCCCGTGTGATCCGCATTGGGTGCAGCTGCGGTGGTTGCAGCTGTGGTAGGCGAAGTGGGGCTTCTTGCAGCCTTCGCAGCGGTAGAGCCGCCCGCCCAGCGCGGGGGTGCGGCACGCGAGGACGCGTGCCACCGCCCGGTAATGGGCGGCGCAGAGGTGTTTGCGGTGGGCACGGGCGTAGTCCGCCCAATGCTCCGCGAGGATGTCTGCCAGATCCAGGGACACGGTTTTTCCTCCGCTAGATTCCGGGCAGGGTGGCGAGGGCTGCCCGGGCTTTTTCCTCGCTGACCTCGGTGAGGTGG
The DNA here is from genome assembly GCA_963849375.1 of uncultured Verrucomicrobiae bacterium. Taxonomy (GTDB): domain Bacteria; phylum Verrucomicrobiota; class Verrucomicrobiia; order Verrucomicrobiales; family Akkermansiaceae; genus Luteolibacter. The sequence goes on from CAWKHB010000005.1 coordinate 74,517, forward strand.
AGGTAAACCATGGTGGGCTTGAGGGTGGTGTGGCCTAGGTAGGCGGCGACTTGGCGCACGCTGGTTCCCGCCTCTAACATGTGGGTCGCGTAGCTGTGGCGGAGGGTGTGGATGCACACTTTTTCATGGTGCTTCATGAGGCCGCTCTCGTGCTTGGCTATCCTCATGGCGGCCTGGACACTGCTGGCTGACATGGGCTTTTGGCCGTTGTGAAGGGCGTCTTTGAGCGGGATGCACGAGCCCTTCCAGCCGCGTCCAGATGCCGGGAAGAGCCAGTGGAGGTTGCCGTGCCACTTCCAAAACCTGCGCAGCCGGATGATGAGGGCTGGGTTCAAAGGGACTTCGCGCGGCTTGCCGCCTTTGGTGTGTTTGATCCTCAGGATGTTGCGGCGGCTGTCGATGTCCTTGGGGCGGATGTGGAGGGCTTCGCTCATCCTCAGGCCGCAGTGGTAGACGAGGGTGAAGTAGGCCTTGTAGCGGTTGTCGCGGAAGGTGGCCAAGAGTTTGGCGACCTCTTGGCGGGTGAGGATGTGGGGCAGTGGTTCCTCGCGCCGAATCTTGATCTTGCCCCAGATCTTCCAGGACTTTCCGAGGTGGTCGCGGTAGAAGGTTCGCAGCGCGCAGACGGCCTGGTTGAGGGTGGAACCGGAGAGTTTGCGCTCGTTGTGAAGGTGGGCGAGGAAGGCGAGAACCTGGCGGCTGTCGAGATCCAGAAGCGCGATGCGCGGGTAGTGATCGGCGAGCTGGGAGGCCCAGCCGAGGTAGGTTTTTACTGAGCGCTCGCGCAGACCTTTGAGCTGGACGAAGGAGCTATAGTCTTTATACCAAGCGGCGGATGTAAGTGTGTTGTCTTTTTTTCATGACAGAAAACATCATGGCCGCTTACGTCCAACCTTTCAACTCCGCAAAGAAGAACCGCCGCACAGCGGCTCTGTTCAACAAGGCGGAGATGGCGACGCCGAGGAAGCCGTCTGATTAAATTGGGTGGCGCTAGCCTAAGCCCTGAGGAACGGGGATGGCGCTTGTTACATGAACCATAAACCAACATTGAAAGGAAATGATGAACTAGCGAGCGACTGAAGGTTCCTGATGAGACCTGGCGGGTAGAAACCCGCTCGGAAAGGGCTGACCACCCACCGGAAGCGAGCCTTGGATCAGTATTCAGTAATGGTGCCATTAAGCGTAGGTAGCGAGCCGTAAAGCCGTGTCATTGAATCCCGAAATAATCTGAATGAGGGAGCCTTCGTGTTTCCAATAGCGGGGGCAACACCGAAGTTCCGTTTTGGTAAGGCATGGAGGTCCGCCCGGGGTCTGAGAGTAGGGCAGAGCGGTAAATGGGGTCTTCAGGGAAGCTGGGAGGGCCTACTGTCTCCACGTTTAAACGCCGGATTCGGATCACCCCGGCTCACCAAGATCCTAGGACGGGGGCGCGCTTTTCGCTCACGTCTTTTAAGAAAGAGAAAGCAATCGTGGTAATTGGAGCCGAGCGAAATGCGAAGGCCGAGAGATGGTCAGAGGCAGTCTTAGCATCTTCATAGTAGTGTTTGAAAGCAGGGTAACTCACCCAAAGGAGCCTGTGAGTAGCAAAGGAGGATGTCGGGACTACGGAACTTCCACTCGAAACCCACCTGGGACCAGAGCCCGGAACAGTGTGTCTCAAGAAACGTGATGGACAGCCTTGGGGGCGAAACCGTAGCTTGAGGAACCGGATGCGTTAATTGCGCTCGTCCGGAACTGTGGGGGGCGTCGCTTGGCCTTAGGGTCAAGCGGCCCTATCCCGGAAATTGACTCCGGCGCGTCATTCCTATGACGTTCGGCCAAGGAATTAAAGAGAAGAACAACTTGGCATGATCGCTTTCGACAAACCCAAACATGTAGGCTATTGCTTGAGCTGCTACCTTGAGAATATCTTCGTGTATTCAATTCCAATGGATGTCTCGAGCGAAGCCTTACACGCAGCATTAGATAGAGAGTTCCCTATCAATGGTGATCCGCTGACATCCAAGGAGTTCGAGCAGATATTCAAGTATGTAATTGGCTCAAGCGAGCTATGCTGGAACCCAAAATGCAATTTCCTAATTGAAGGTATGAATCTCCGATAAATCTCCGCATAACCACAAAACAAGAAGCCGAACAAGGCGGAGGTGGCGGCGCTGCGGAAGCCGTCTGATCAATTTTTAGCTTTACACCGGCGCGCCATTTCTATGACGTTCGGCAAAGAAATGAAGACCGTTTCGCGCCGCATCAGAACAGCAGCAGTCATCATCCTCTCGCTTGTGGTGATTCTCGCGATCGGATTCTTTTCGCTGATTCGGCCTCTCTTACCTTCTGATGATTACGCACTCACTGCAACGGTAGGTAGTTCGCTGGTGGAGGCAAAGCTCTTCCAACCGTTTCCTTTTGGATGATACTGCATTCATCTAGTCGATAGCCCAGACGACCGTCATAACTGGTTCGGCGTAGCATTCGGGCGCAAGTCGGTTTTTGTTCCCGTAGGCCTCTACAAAGCACCATGGGGTTCTCTCTACATTCACGCTGATCAAGACAAGGGTGTCGTAGTGACTGATGGCAAGATGGAAGACAACTGGGATCTCGTTTTCACAGATACCGGAGTCATTTTTCAGAACGACTCAACACGAATCGAGCTATCCGAATAACAAAAAGAAGGCGAACATGGTGGAGATGGCGATGCGGAGGAAGCCGCATGTTTCATTCTGGCATTGACATCGGCGCGCGATTCCTATGACGAAGGGTGACATATATGAAGATTTTAGCGTTTAGTGGTAGTTTAAGAGATGCGTCTTTTAATCAGCGTTTGGTAAGAATAGCTGCGGAGGGTGCTGGTGCGGCGGGGGCGGATGTGAAGGTCATTACGCTGCGCGATTTTCCGATGCCGGTGTATGATGAGGATATTGAAAACAAATCGGGGAAGCCCGAGGAGGCAAAGAAATTGAAGGAGCTTTTCTTGGAAAGTGACGGTTTCCTTATTGCCTCTCCAGAGTATAACAGCATGATTACTGGTGCATTGAAGAATGCGATTGATTGGGTTTCGCGCGCAGATTCTGACGATGAGGAGCCGCTTTCTGCGTTGAGAGGAAGGAAGGCGGCGATTATTTCGGCCTCACCGGGGGGCTATGGAGGATCGCGGAGTTTAGGTTTTCTTAGGGATTTTTTGGGGAATATGCATGTGGATGTGATTCCGGAGCAGTTTAGCCTGCCGAAGGCGCATGAAGCGTTTGAGGAGGATGGAAGTTTGAGTAATGAGGAAAACAGTAGGAAAACTAGAGAGGTAGGTGAGGCTTTGGCGGCGGCGCTTTCGAAAAAGGAAGCGTGAGAGTATCATTTTTGCGATTTATCCTCCTTTTGACAATTTGATCGAAAAGGTTCAATCTATTTCCATGCAACCCATCCAATTCGAAGAGTCATTGGCATCGATCCTTGGGCGGGAGAGTAGATATGATCCGCAGGCGTATTTTTTTCTGAAGGAGTCACTGGACTTCACTTTGAAGCGCTTTTCAGAGACGAGCGTTGTTGAAAATAAGCATGTATCAGGTAAGGAACTGCTGGAAGGGTTTCGGGATTATGCGCTGGAGCAGTTTGGCCCGATGGCAGAGACTTTGATGTCTGAATGGGGCATTACGAGGTGCAGCGATGTGGGAAATATGGTTTTCCAGATGATAGAGGAGCAGGTTTTTGGAAAACAAGATTCTGATAAACTAGAGGATTTCGATGAGTCGTTTAATTTTCAAGCGAGCTTGCGAGATCCGTTTCTGCCGAAGGGTAGAGGAAAAGCGGCTAGAGAAAGCTTAGGCAAGGCACGTTCGACTACTTAGATTAAATTGAATCTTGGGTGAGCGGCATGGGGATATTTGGAGGTTTTGCGGGTCGGTTCTTTGGAGCTTTGGGTGTTACATCTGTATTGTAGATCAGAAATAAGAAGGCGAGCGCTCCGAAGGGCGAACCAAAACCGCAGGTGAACAGAGCGAAGAAACCGATAAATACTGGCGAGATTGCGATCAGGGTGATGAGGAAACCCGAAGAATTTGGTTCGAAAGCTAAGAAGGCGAGTCGGAGACGCGAGCGAGCGAGAAGCAAAGCCGATGATACATAAGTGAAGATGGCGACTATGGCGGCAAAGTGGTAGTATGAGAGGCCTACCCAAGCGAATTTCGAGGTGCCGCTACCACTGATTGCAACCCAGCCTCCAGATAGGCAGGCGACAATGCCGAGAGGCATAAGAAACAGGTAGATGAGGGCGATTCCAACCTTAGCTGATACATTTTTAAAGGCGGAGATGGCCAATGATGCCGAGGAGACCAAAGCTGCAACGCAGAGGACGGTGCCGATGTCTGTCAGCTCCTGCACCCAGCCAACCCCGCCGAGGAAGTATCGGACAATGATGTATGGGAGCAGGGAAAATAAAGTAAGCGCGCTAAGGCCCCAGAGGATGAGAAATTTTCCACGGACGATTTGCCAGCGACTTGTCTGAGCTAGTTGGAGGATTTCATGGTTCCCCTGATCGAGTTCTTCGGTCATCATGAAAGATCCGGTAAGTGGCATAAGCACTCCACAAAATGCCATGACAAGCCACCAGAAGTAGCCAGTTTCTTCGAGCGCCCATTCTAGGAGGCGGGGTGACCTATCAGGAGGATCGTAGGAGAGGAGAAACTCGGCGCTAAGTGCAAGGACGGCGAGAGCTTGTATGGAGAGGAAGGAATAAACGAAGATGGGGCGGCGCAGACCCTGCCGCATTTCTTTGACTAGGATGGGGCCAAAGTTTTCTGGGAGCTCTGTCAGCATGGGGGGGTAGCCAAGTTTAGGAGACGATGCCGAACTTCGAGCGTCGCTACGGGAGGAGATCAGTATAGACCCCGGGGTCGCTTCCAGGAATAACTACGGCATTGCAGTTTTTCTCATAGAACTCGCGAGGGCCTACACCGCCGATGATTCCGTAGGCATAGCCGAGCTCGAGAAGGGATTCGAGGGCTTTGAACAGAAGGGCTTTGCCCAAACCAGTGCCGCGCGCGTCTTCGATGACACCAGTGGGGCCAAAGTAACCGCGATAGGTGGTATCGTAGCAGGAAAAACCTAGGATTTTTTGATCCCGTGTAGCAATCCAGCAAGAGATGGGCTGGCGGGTGCAGGCAACGCGGACTTCGCTGGCCCATTTTTCTGAGAAGTTAGTTTCAGCAAATTCGGCGATGGTATGCAGTTCGAAGGCGCGGGCGCGCCGGAGAGTGATTTCTTGGTCGGAAATTTTTTGGTAGACTGGCCCGGTGTCTGGCAGGTCATAGAGGCGCACGAGCATATCGATCATAGGTGTTATGAAAGGCGTGAGAGCGACCAGAGTGAAGCTTAGAATTTTTTTCGTTTTTCCATGCTAGACTGGAGACCTCCGCGGCGTAAGCTAATACCTATGCAGAAACTCAGCGTTACTTTGGCAGCCCTTGCTGTCCTTTCCTTACCGGCTTTGGCCGAGGAAAAATGGTTCGAAAAAATGGAGATTGGTCCATTTTGGATGAACACTTTTGGCGATTATTATGGAGGAGAGAAGCGTGTGGGGGCGATCAAAGGGCTGTCAGTTGATCTCGGAGATGGCTGGCGTGCCCTTTATGATACGGAAACTTTGCGTTTGAGCAGTGTTTACAAAGGTGGGATTGAGTGGGGCGGAACGCCGTGGACAGGAGATCACGGGAAGCTGATGTATTTGAAAAATAAGGATGCGTTAATTAAAACTGCTACGACTTCCGGTTGGGCGGATGCCGATGGATCCTTTGAAGATAAGCGGCCGATAGAAGGCTATGGAGATATGCCCAATGGTGCTTTCACCGGGCATTACCGGCATGGAAATGAGATTGTTTTGGCTTACGGAATCAACGGAGCATCGGTCATGGAAATGGTGCAGCGGAAGGGGATTTCGATCACACGTTCTTTTCAGATAAAAGGTCAGGATGCCGATCTTACTTTGCTAGTTGCGGATGACGAGGTGGGTTTTGAGGTCGCGGAAGATGGGCTTTCGGCCAAAACTGCTGAGGGATTGAATGTAGCTGCTAGCGAGGGCACACGCCTGAGTTTGGCGGAGGATGATGCGAAGAGGTTGCTGGCTACAATGCCAGCTGCAGAGGAAACTACGGCAGCGCAGATCACCTTCGCATTTGGCAAAGAGCCGGAAGCTTCAGAAATACCAGACTTCGCCAAACTAATCTCGGGAGGCCCGGGCATTTGGACAGAAACTTTGGTGACGGAGGGGAAAATCTCGGAAGCAGATGATAGGAGCTATGTGACGGACATCATTGCTGCGCCTGAGGACAATCCGTGGAATGCGAACCTAAGATTTGGCGGTTTTGATTTTATTGACGACAATTCAGCAGCGCTTTCAACGTGGAATGGAGATGTCTGGGTTGTGAAAGGGTTAGAGGGTGATTGGAAGAAACTGGAATGGCGTCGGATTGCGTCCGGTTTGTTCGAGACTTTGGGGGTAAAAGTTGTGGATGGTGAGATCTATGTAAATGGACGCGATCAGATCACGAAATTGCATGATTTGAACGACGATGGTGAGACGGATTATTTTGAGGTATTTAACCGAGATGTGTATATTTCTGCGAATTTCCACGAATTTGCATTTGATTTGCAGACGGATGATGCTGGGAATTTTTACTTCTCGAAAGCTGCGCCGGTGCGCTCAGGTGGACGTGGTTTTGATAAGATTCTGCCGCATCACGGGGTGGTTGGGAAGATTTCCCCGGATGGGAAGAAATTCGAGGTAATTGCGACAGGTCTGAGGGCTCCGGGAGGCTTGGGTGTGGGCCCGAATGGTGAGATCACCACTGGGGAAAATGAGGGGACTTGGCAGCCAGTTTGTAAGCTAAATCTTATGAAGCAGGAGGATGCTCCGCAGTTTTTTGGGACTGAGGATACTCGGCATTCGCTGGAGGATGCGCCTTTTACACCGCCTATGGTGTATTTCCCAATGGATGTAGATAATTCTGGTGGTTCGCAGGTTTGGGTGCCGGAGGGTGCGGATTTTGGACTTAGAGAAGGTGAGTTGATTCATCTTTCCTACGGGCAATCGAGCATGTATCGAGTTCTGCCGGCTACGAAGGGTGAGACTTTGCAGGGCGGGGTGGTGAAGCTGCCGATTTCGCTTCAGAGTTCCGCGATGCGTGCAAAATTTCATACTGACGGTTCGCTGTATGCGTTAGGATTTCGTGGTTGGCAGACGAATGCGGCGACGGGAAATGCCTTCCAGCGGGTTCGTTACAATCCTGAGGTTCCGCTGACTGTTCCGGAAGGTTTGGAATATACTGAAACGGGAATCAAGCTGACTTTTCCAGTGGAGTTAGATGCAGAACTGGCTGAAGATATTACGAGTTATGCGGCGCAGAGATGGGATTACGTTCGTGGCCCACAATATGGATCTGGAGAGTTTTCTGTGGATGAAGTCGATGAGGAAGCCCGGGAGAAAGCGCTTAGTAGCGAGTCTAAGAATCAGCGGACTCGGGATAACGTGATCGTTGAGTCGGCAGTGCTGTCAGAAGGACGGAAAGACTGTCGAGCTGGTGCTTGAGGGTATGAAACCCTCGATGTCGCTCAAGGTTAGTTACGATCTTGAGGATACCGAAGGTGAGATTGTGAACAGCGAGCTTCACGCAACTGTTTATGAGAAATAGAATGATCGTGAAATAGGTATGGGCTCGCTGTCTCTTCAAGACTTGCAGAGAAAGCGAGTGCAAGTTATTTTGCCCTTGAACAGGTTAGCTTTCTTGCGATTATCGACCGTTTTGTTGAGTTGGTGCGGTTAGCTGGTTCGGAGTTTTTTTATGTATAAGTTCATCTCATTGCTATTTCTTCTGCCGATTTCTCTAGCTGAGGCAAAGTTGAGTGCCGTTTTCACTGCGGATGGTGAAACGGATGTGAGGGTGGATCGTTTGCCAGCTTTGGAGATTCCAGTTGGCGAGGCGGCTACTCCGTTTTTGAAGCCGGGCGCTTTTGAGGTGGTTTGGACTGCAGAGATTGCGGTGATTGAGAGGAAGAGGCTGTTTTTTTCCTTTGAGGGGTTTGGCGAGGCGGTGCTTTCAGTTGCTGGAAAGGAGGTTTTGCAGGAGAAAGGAGAATTTGGTGAGAAAAAATCGAAGCGTGTCCGGTTGAATCCCGGGAGACATCAGGTTGAGATTCGCTATCAAAGTAAGGATGATGGATCGGGTGCTTTCCGACTTTACTGGGAGGAGAAAGGGATGCCGAAGCAAACGATTCCGCCGATGGCTTACTTTTACGAGCCGGATGATCAGGCACTAGCAGGAGAGTTGCGAAGGCATGGGAGGATGGCGTTTACGGAACAAAATTGCGCGAAATGCCATGTGCCAGAGGAAGGTTTCGGAGCTAACCCGATGCCGGAGGTAGGAGAGATTGCACCGATTCTTGCGGGGATTGGTGAGAGAGTTTCAGAAGAATGGTTGAGGGATTGGATTGCGGACCCGAGGGCGATGAAGCCAACTACGAAGATGCCTCAACTTGTGGATCCTGAGACTGAAGAGGGTCTACAGGAGGCAGCTGATCTTGCTGCTTATTTGGCGGCCTCTTTGATGGGTGGGGAGGAGCAGCAAAGCCCAGCGGAAGATTTGGCGATGGCCGGAGGAGTGCATTACCATGAACTTGGGTGCGCAGCTTGCCATTACCCGGTTGGTGAAGGCCCGGCTGTGGCTAATGACGGGACGGGACGCGTGCCTTTGGATCAAGTGGATGCGAAATACAAACCGGGGCAGTTGGTGGCCTATTTGAAGAAACCAGATGCTTACCATCCTTTCAGTGCGATGCCGGATTTCATGATGTCTGACGAAGAGGCGACGAGTATCGCAGCCTATCTGCGCAAGGCCTCGGCCGGCAAGGGGCCTTCTTTGGGTTACACATATCCAGATGGCGATGTGGCGAGAGGTGCTGTGGTGGCAGAAGCATTGCAATGCGGCACTTGTCATCCGGGCTCGCCGGGTGCGATCTCGAGATCAGTGAGCTTGGAGGGGATTTTCGCTATGGATTGGGCGGAGAAAGGCTGTGTGGCGGAATCTGATACTCGGGAGGAATTGCCAGAAATGAATTTCCATGAAGGAGATGTTGAGGGGTTATTGGCGTTTCAAAAAATGGGGCCGGAGTCGCTGAAACGAAAGAATTCGGCAGAGTTTGCGAGTCGGCAACTGGAGGCGAAGCGCTGCACGTCCTGCCATATGTTAGATGATGTGCCTTCGCTTTTGGACGGGGTTCACGATGAAACATTTCATTTGGCGGAGCATATTGAGGGATTGGGTGAACGGGTGGATCAAACTCGTCCGCAGCTTACCTTTGTAGGAGAAATGCTTTATACAACTTACATTGAGAAGATGTTAGCGGGGACGGTAGAGGAAAGTCCAAGGCCATGGCTTGGGACACGTATGCCGGCGTTTCGCGCTTACGCAAAGCCACTCGCGGATGGGCTTTCACGGCTTCATGGGTTTGCGCCATCTGGGCCGGTGGCTGTAGAGGTGAAGCCGGAACTGGCTGAGATAGGTAAAGATCTTGTGGGTGCAGATGGATTTGGATGCACCACCTGTCACGGCATTGGTGAAATGGAGGCGACTGCGGCTTTTGAGGTAGGTGCGGTAAACTTCGCGCTTACGCCAGACCGGCTTAGGGAAGGATATTATTACCGTTGGATGGATAATCCGCAGGAAACCATACCGGGGAATAAGATGCCGAAGTATGCGGATGGTAATCAATCACAACGGATCGATATACTTGGCGGGAAGGCAGATGCGCAATACGAGGCAATTTGGCATTGGCTGCACTCGCCAAAGGAGTGATACCAAAATCGAAAAACATCTGGACGATTGGTTTATTGATGGTTTTTTCCAAGCAGCCTTCGGGCTCGACGATAGCCGGGCATTTTTTCCGGATGCCGGCGTTGCTTCTTCAGTCCCGGTGCCCGCACTGATCCTTCATCGCGCCTTGTCCTCAAATAAATTGCTCCGGCAATCGTCCACACCTTTCCCGAATTCGGAATGAGAAGCGGACTGAGGTGGAGAATTTAGTTTTCCCAAATCATGTGTTGTAGCCGGAGTTGCTCGGCCCGCGTTTGAGCTTCGGCAGCTCTCGGGCCTTTGAAGGCTGCTATTTTATCCGCTATGGCGATAGCTGCCAGCCAACGTTCTTGTGTTTCCAGAAGTGACAAAGCGCGAAAGCCGCTGCGCTCGAAGTATTCCCAATCGGAAATTTTCGTCTCGATGTCTTCATCAAGGACTGAGGTAAAAGTGGCGAGGGCGCGGGTCTGACTTTGGGACTCGGAGTTTTCGGTGTTCGGTAGTTTTTCGAGGGTTAGACCCTTGAGATAAGTGATTTTATAGGATTCCGACGAGTTTGCTTCCGCTAAGGCTTCTAATTCATCGAAAAGTCCTAGAATTCTTTCGGTTTCCTCAGCGTTTGTAAAGGATTCCGAGTGCGCATAGGTCGCCTCGGCAAGAAGAATACCTATTTGTAGCTTTTGTGGGCTTTTATTCTCTGTAGCTGAGTAGATTTCTTTTAGATCTGAGATCGCGGCAGGAAGTCTATTGAGATCGATATTGAGCCGAGCTTTTTCGAGTTGAGCGACGGTTTTTAGAGGGCCTTTGAGGGAGATGGCGCGATCAAACAATGCGATGGCTTCCTCGCGGGATTGTGCGGTCGCGCCGAGAGCTGCAGCGCGGGCGGCGATGAGGACCGCGGCCTGCGCGTCTGGCGATTCTGGTGAGGTATCAGCTAAAGCTTTGAGGGCCATTTGGGAATCGTTGTAATTTCCTGTGAGGAAGAGAGCCTTTCCGAGAATTAGGGAAGCTGTCTCGGCCTCGATGGTGCCCGGGTATTGAGTGATGAGTGCGCGAGCCTGCTCAATTGTTTGGTCGTAATTTCCCGATCCATCTTCTATTTGGAGGGATAGGAGAGCTAGTTTGGCTTGGGTTTCTGAGTCTTGTTCAGAGAGCTCGGCGGCTATGGTTTCGATTTGCGCTTTGGCGAGGGTAATATCTGGAGGAGTGATTGCTAAAGCTGCAGTGGCAAGGGCGATTCGGGCTTCGGTGGCGCGTGGATGTTTAGGGAATTTTTTGAGGAAGGAATTTAGTGCTGGTTTGGCTTTTTGTGGATCGCTGGAAAGGAGGGCGGTTTCGAGGGTTAGCTCAGGATCGTCGATGATCGGTTTAGAAGTCTCAATAGGTTGATCTGTGTTCTGAATGAGTTGCAGGTGGGTTAGGGCGGCGTTGAACAGAGCGGGGCTTTGTTTTTGTGAGGGTAATAAGTCGGAGGCTTGTGAGAAACGTTGGTAGGCAGTTTCTAAGTCATCTTCAGTGTGTGCGAGGAGGCCGAGCTGGAAGGCGGATTTACTGCGAATGGAGGGGATGGTTGCGGTGTCGAAAATCGTTTGATAGAGCGATTTTGCTTCATCAGTCTGAGCCTCGGCCTCTCGCCACTTAGCGGATAAAAGCAGTGAACTTTGCGCGAAGGGGTGCTGGGGTGCGAGATTTTGCAGGCGGCGGAGAAGTAGATTTGCCTCAGTTTTTGATTCGGGGCTATCTAGGTTGTGGAGGATTGTAGCTTTTATAAACAAAGCGAATGCGGCGAGATCGTCGATGGGAGCGAGATCGGATCTTTTGGTTGCATCGGCGGTGGTGATGATGGCTTCTGGATCGGTGGGGGCATTTGGAGGTGGTTTTGGAAGCCAGGCATTGATCCGTGCGAGAGCAGCATCTTCGGGAGATGAGATCTGAGGTGGCAGCCAGTTGATGAGGCGCTGGAAAACATTTTCGAGATTGGCGGTGGATGGGTGATTTGTGAGGAAATCGAGTAAACTTCGGGATGCAGCAGGATATTTATTTTGTGCGGCTAACGAATCGGCGAGGCCGATGGCGGCTTGTTTTAGGCGCAATCTGCTTTGGCCTACTGGCGAGGAATTAAGCGTGGTGAACAGTTTTTCGGCTTCCGTGAATGATCCTTCTCGGAGGTGAAGATAGGCTGTTAGGAGGGTTTTTCGCGATCTGAGTTCAGCTGGTGAATCCTCGATGTTCGCGAGAATTGATCGTGCGTTTTCTAAGTTTTCAAGGTCAAGGTAGATCTCTACTTGGAGAAGTTGGCTCTCGATTTGAGAAGGGCCAGGGGGCAGGTTTTCTAGGTTTGAGAGAAGCGTGAGTGCATCCTCGCTACGTGAAAGAGCTAACAAAAGATTAGAAGCAGTGAATGCTGCTTCAGTGCGGTAGGGGTGGGTTTCATCTTGGGAAATTTCCCAGAGGAGATCGATGGCTTCATTTTTTTGATCTGTTTTTGCGAGGGCTTGTGCTCTCCAAAACATGGCATTCTTTGCGTTTTTGTGATTAGGGGTGTCTAAGATTGAGAGTGCCTTTTGCGGTTGGTTGCTGCGCACATAGCATTCTGCGAGGAGAAGTGAGGCTCTCGTTTTACTTTCGGAAGCTAGATTTTCGGAGCGCAGGGCATCTTGAAGATGTATGGTCGCTACGTCCCACAGATTGGCATTGAGGTCGCGCTCAGCCTTTTCGATGAGTTCAGGACCTGTATCGCCAAATGTTTGGGGAATGGAGAGGTGCAGGAGAGCTACGTAAATCGCTGAGTGGGAAATCTGCATTCTTTTTGTATGGAAAGGGGAGAGAGAGGTAGGGAATTTTAATGCGATAATTCTGTGGGAGTAATCACGATTTATGCCTAAAATTAGCATGAAATATCTTTTCAGATAAAGAAACTTCTGATAGACGGTTGAAGTAACCCAAAACCCATATGAAATTTATAATTCTTTCGATAGGATGTTCCGTGTTGAGCCTTATGGCAAGTTCGTGCTTAGTGAATGCGCCGCTGGATCCGCAGACGATGGAGCCATCTTGGAAATGTGGGCCGGATGGTTCAGGTAGTGCTTGCTCCCGACCGGATGATGGGGTGATGGTGAGCAGCAAATGAGTTTTCGCTTCCGCCCATGTATTGATCTTCACGAGGGCAAGGTGAAGCAGATTGTAGGCGGGAGTTTGCGAGATGACGGGGCCGGGGCCGAGGGAAAATTTTGTTTCTGAGAAAGGGCCGGAGTGGTTTGCGAAGAAGTTTGAGGCTGATGGTTTAACGGGTGGGCATGTGATTAAGCTTGGCGGTGGGAACGAGGCGGCGGCTAAGCGTGCGCTGGCGGCTTGGCCGGGTGGGCTGCAGATTGGGGGCGGAATTTCAGTGACGAATGCGGCGGAATGGTTGGCGGCAGGGGCGAGTCATGTGATTGTGACATCCGCGCTTTTTGATGGAGAGGGAAGGTTTTTGGAGGGGGAGCTGGGGCGATTGGTAGAGGAGGTAGGTAGGGAGCGCTTGGTGATTGATTTATCCTGTCGGAGGGTTGGTGATGGCTGGAAGGTGGCGATGAACCGTTGGCAAACGATGACTGAGTTGAGGGTGGATTTCGAGACTTTGGATGGGCTTGCGGGCTCGTGTGATGAGTTCTTGATCCATGCGGCAGATGTTGAGGGCTTGTGTGGCGGGGTAGATGAGGAGCTTGTGAGATTTCTCGGGGATTGGGGGAAAATTCCAATTACCTACGCGGGTGGTGCGGCGAGTAAGGCTGATGTGGATTTGGTAGGGGAGGTGGGAAAGGGAAAGTTGGATGTTACGGTGGGTAGCGCCTTGGATCTATTTGGAGGGACGGGGGTATGTTATGCTGAAATGGTGGAGATGAATGCTGTTCAGGCGAAATCGCAGCGATAAGCGAGATGCAGGCTTGTCAACGGCCATAAGGTTTCTAGGGTTTCCGCACGTCGCTACGCAGAATGTGCGGGCGGACGAAACTTCTTATGAACACGCAAGCATTATCAACCGCCGCAACTGAAGCCCGTGGGCTGGCCATGGACGCCATTCACGCATGTAACTCCGGCCATTTGGGCCTTCCGCTAGGTTGTGCCGAGATTGGCGCTGTCCTTTTCGGTGAAAATCTTATTTTTAATCCCGAAGCACCGAGGTGGCTGAACCGAGACCGTTTTATCCTCTCGGCAGGTCATGGCTCAATGTTTCTTTATGGCTGGCTGCACCTTTCCGGCTATGAAGTATCTATCGACGATGTAGCGAATTTCCGGAAACTGCATTCGAACACAGCGGGCCATCCTGAGTTTCATGAAACTCCTGGTGTGGAAGCGACTACTGGCCCGTTAGGACAGGGTGTGGCGAACGCAGTAGGCTTTGCGCTTTCTGGAAAACGTGCGGCTGCGAAGTTTAATACAGAGGAGCATACACTTTTTGATAGTCACGTGATTGCGTTGCATGGTGATGGCTGCCTGCAAGAAGGTGTGGCTAGGGAGGCAATCGCTTTTGCGGGCCACAATGGATTGGATAACCTCATTCTGATCTACGACAGCAATGATGTTACCTTGGATGCGATGGCTGAGCTGACGCAGAGTGAAGATGCCAGCATGTATTTTGCTTCGCAGGGCTGGGATGTAATTGAGATCGATGGGAATGACCTTGAGGCGGTCGAGAAGGCTTTGCAGGTGGCAAAGGCAAATAATGACAATCGGCCGAAGGTGATCATCGCGAAAACGCTTATTGGTAAGGGGATTCCGGAAGTGGCTGGATCTGCGAAAGCGCACGGCGAGGGCGGTGCGAAATTTATTGAAGAAGCTCGTGCTGGTTTGGGACTTCCTGCGGATAAGAATTTCTATGTTTCTGACGATACGAAGACGTTTTTCAAAGAGCGTATTGCGAAGCAGAAAGAGATTTTCACAAAATGGCAGGAGACTTACGATGCTTGGGAAAAAGCGAATCCAGATTTGGCAAAAGAGCTGAGTGAGGGAGTGGCAGCGACTACTCCGTCTGATCTTTCGGCGCAGATCCCGGAATTTGCCGAGGATTACAAAGATGCCACACGAGGCGCGGGCGGAAAGGTAATTAATGCTGTAGCGAAGGCAATGCCACAGTTTCTCACAGGTAGTGCGGATCTCTTCGGATCTACAAAGAACTACCTTGCTGGTGAGGGTGATTTCTCCCGTTTGAGCCCAACTGGCCGGAACATTTGGTTTGGCATTCGGGAGCACGCTATGGGTGCGATCTGTAACGGCATTTCCTATGATGGAATTTTCCGTGCTAGTGGTGCGACGTTCTGTGTGTTTGCTGACTATGTGCGCCCTGCGATACGCCTCGCGGCGCTTTCACATCTGCCTACAACTTTCATTTTCACGCACGATTCTGTGGGTGTGGGTGAAGACGGACCTACTCACCAACCGGTTGAAACTGTGAGTGGACTGCGTGTAATTCCAGGTTTGGATGTGATTCGTCCGGGTGATGCCGAGGAAACTGCAGGTGCTTATATTGCAGCGATGCAGCGGACTGATGGGCCGAGTGCGTTGATCTTTACTCGCCAAGCGATCCCGATGCAGAATTCAGTATCTGCACAGGAGCGCCGTGATGGCGTATTGCGTGGAGGTTATGTTCTGGTGAAGGAAAAATCAGAACTCACGACAATTCTGATCGGAACTGGCTCGGAGCTCCAGCATTGTGTGGATGCAGCCAAGGAGCTTGGTGATGGCGTGCGGGTGGTCTCGATGCCGTGCACGGAGCGCTATGAACGGCAATCAGACGATTACAAGGAAAGCGTTCTTCCAAAAAGCTGCACAAAGCGTGTTTCGATAGAGGCAGGTGTTACAGATATTTGGTGGAAATACGTCGGCACTGAGGGCAAAGCACTTGGAATTGACCGCTTCGGAATTTCTGCACCAGGCGATGTTGTAATGAAGGAACTCGGAATGACCGCCGATGATGTCATCGCGGCAGCGAAGTAAGGCATTCATATTACCAACTACGCCAACGAAATTTGGTGGGTTGGTGGTGATTTTTAAACCGAAAAGCTATGATGGCTTTTCGGTTTTTTTGGTTTCTAGATCTGGATCAGTTGTAATGGTTTACTTGATTTTTTAGTCTCGGAAAAAAACGAAGAATAGGTAGGTCGGAAGAAGGTGCTCTTCGGTTTTGTTAGGTAAGAAAATACTGTGCCAGAAATTTGACCGCAAGTTGGCAGTTTTACCGTATGCAAACCTTGCTGGAGATTGAAGATGCTATCGGGCAGCTTCCCCGTGAGGAGATGTTAAGTTGATCGAACGCCTTGAGACTAAGGCGGGAGGTACTTAGGACCTAAAGATCGAAGAAAATCAACGGGAGGGGCGCCTTGACCTGTTCGCGCAAAAGGCAATTACAGAGCACAGAGTAAGACAATCAAAGATTCTTCCTGCCGGTGCATCGTAGGGCAGTCGCATCGTTTTGGAGTGGCTACCACTGGCTTCTCAAAGCGATCCAAGTTCGTGCTCGTAAGCAGTATCGACTTTTGATTTGATGATTTACGGTATCCGTTTGTATGGTTTAAGAAGATCGTAGATTACTGGTTGGCACGAGTGACCGGAGCATGTCGTGCGCTCAGCATCGAGGACCGGGAAACAATTGTCTGGTTCTTCACCGGAACTCACGCAGAGCAAGATCGACTGCTTTCCTGATCATAAAGAAGCAGAACCCCTAAGATAGCTTTGAGTGAAGCGCAGCGGAACCTCGAAGGCTATCGGTTGTTGGACGGTCCCAGGCTGGAACTAGCGGGGCTGCGCTCTTGCCTTATGCGTTTCCGATTTATGCCCGTGGATTAAAGGTCCTACGGGGACGGGGCGGTTGCGCGACGGGCTACTGCCTGGTTTGCGGGAACCCCTTGGTCTGTCGCACGGCGATTGGCCAAGGGAGGTGGCGGGGTTTTGTCCCAACGGTCGGTTTGTGGGATAGATGTGGTTCTCCAACAGGTTCCGGGGGCGGTTTGCCGGGTTTCTAAGCGCACGTTCTTTGCACATGGCTTGCGACGATGTGTTGTTCTTGAAACGTGATGTATGGGTCATGCGGCTTTGGATCGTTTGGCGGGTGGGCCGCGCAGGAGGTGGATGGGGGCGAGTTCGCGCAGAAAGGTGAGGTGAGTGCTGCAACAGGGGCAGGCAAATGGCTCCGGTTCCGGGAGTTTTGGAACCGGATCAAGCTCTGCCCCGAGGTGGAGACGGATGGTACGGTTTGTCCTGATGGCCGCAGCACTGGCAAAGCCGTAGTGGCGCACCCGCGCAAAACCTTTGGGTAAAACGTGGAGCAGCCAGCGGCGTATGAACTCGGCCGGAGTGAGTGCCATGATGGCGGTTTTTCCCGTGATACTGGAAGTCCAGTAGATGCGGATGTTGCCGCGTTTGTCATAGCCGATGATGCGCTTCGCTCCAATGGCACTACGCTTCACGTAGCGTGCTAAATATCGGATGGCGGTTTTCCCCGCACCGACGTGTTGGAGCTGCACGTTCCATGTGGTTTGGGGCTGGAGTGATTTTTTAGCGGCAAGGGAGAGGTCTCTAAAAATATCGGGGTGATCGTTTTGGAGGGAGTGGCGTAGGAGGTTACAGAAGCGCTCGGCGAGGGGGCGGTAGTGGACGAGGAAGCCCTCTGCGCCGGGGCGGATGACGCGTTTCTCCGCAGGATGCCATGCCAATGCAGGAACGATGCAGTGGACGTGCGGATGGTGCTGGAGCTGGCGACCCCAGGTATGCAGGACGCTGGTGAAGCCGGCCTGAGCGCCTTTGGTTTTAGTATGGATCACGTCGCGCAGGGCTGCGGCGCTAGTCTTGAGGATGAGGCCGTACATTTCCCGGGGATGGGCGAGGCAGGCCTGGCGCAGCTCGGATGGCAATGTGAAGGTGACCATGAAGTACGGGACTGGCAGTAGTTTGGCTTCCTGCCGGGAAGTCCACTCCGCCTGCCCGTGTGATCCGCATTGGGTGCAGCTGCGGTGGTTGCAGCTGTGGTAGGCGAAGTGGGGCTTCTTGCAGCCCTCGCAGCGGTAGAGCCGCCCGCCCAGCGCGGGGGTGCGGCACGCGAGGACGCGTGCCACCGCCCGGTAATGGGCGGCGCAGAGGTGTTTGCGGTGGGCACGGGCGTAGTCCGCCCAATGCTCCGCGAGGATGTCTGCCAGATCCAGGGACACGGTTTTTCCTCCGCTAGATTCCGGGCAGGGTGGCGAGGGCTGCCCGGGCTTTTTCCTCGCTGACCTCGGTGAGGTGGAGGTAAACCATGGTGGGCTTGAGGGTGGTGTGGCCTAGGTAGGCGGCGACTTGGCGCACGCTGGTTCCCGCCTCTAACATGTGGGTCGCGTAGCTGTGGCGGAGGGTGTGGATGCACACTTTTTCATGGTGCTTCATGAGGCCGCTCTCGTGCTTGGCTATCCTCATGGCGGCCTGGACACTGCTGGCTGACATGGGCTTTTGGCCGTTGTGAAGGGCGTCTTTGAGCGGGATGCACGAGCCCTTCCAGCCGCGTCCAGATGCCGGGAAGAGCCAGTGGAGGTTGCCGTGCCACTTCCAAAACCTGCGCAGCCGGATGATGAGGGCTGGGTTCAAAGGGACTTCGCGCGGCTTGCCGCCTTTGGTGTGTTTGATCCTCAGGATGTTGCGGCGGCTGTCGATGTCCTTGGGGCGGATGTGGAGGGCTTCGCTCATCCTCAGGCCGCAATGGTAGACGAGGGTGAAGTAGGCCTTGTAGCGGTTGTCGCGGAAGGTGGCCAAGAGTTTGGCGACCTCTTGGCGGGTGAGGATGTGGGGCAGTGGTTCCTCGCGCCGAATCTTGATCTTGCCCCAGATCTTCCAGGACTTTCCGAGGTGGTCGCGGTAGAAGGTTCGCAGCGCGCAGACGGCCTGGTTGAGGGTGGAACCGGAGAGTTTGCGCTCGTCCTGAAGGTGGGCGAGGAAGGCGAGAACCTGGCGGCTGTCGAGATCCAGAAGCGCGATGCGCGGGTAGTGATCGGCGAGCTGGGAGGCCCAGCCGAGGTAGGTTTTTACTGAGCGCTCGCGCAGACCTTTGAGCTGGACGAAGGAGCTATAGTCTTTATACCAAGTGGCGGATGTAAGTGTGTTGTCTTTTTTTCATGACAGAAAACATCATGGCCGCTTACGTCCAACCTTTCAACTCCGCAAAGAAGAACCGCCGCACAGCGGCTCTGTTCAACAAGTCGGAGATGGCGACGCCGAGGAAGCCGTCTGATTAATTTTGAAATTGACACCGGCGCGCCATTCTTTAGACGTTTGGCAAAGAAATGAAGAAGAAGTTAATCGGAGCCTGCCCATGTTGTGGACACGCGACTGCGATAGATTTGTCGAGCACTTCTCGAGTTGCCGATCAGACTTCCCCACGAATGTAATTCATGCGATACCGCTCTGCAGGTCTCCCCGAAACATCCGAGGTTGACTCGCGCGGCGAATATCTTGGCATATATTGTTTTTTATGCGCTGTATTGGTTCAATGAACAGTCCTCAGCGGCATTTGCCTTCGGAGTTCTTGGATTCTTGTCGATGTATTTGCTCGTCAATAGAACACTCGGTAGTCCAACCCTCGTGATTGATAAACCAAAGCGCGATTTCTTGGACGAAGAACTGGAAAACAACGAATCAACCAATCCGAATTGAAAAGAGAAGCAGAACCCCTAAGATAGCTTTGAGTGAAGCGCAGCGGAACCTCGAAGGCTATCGGTTGTTGGACGGTCCCAGGCTGGAACTAGCGGGGCTGCGCTCTTGCCTTATGCGTTTCCGATTTATGCCCGTGGATTAAAGGTCCTACGGGGACGGGGCGGTTGCGCGACGGGCTACTGCCTGGTTTGCGGGAACCCCTTGGTCTGTCGCACGGCGATTGGCCAAGGGAGGTGGCGGGGTTTTGTCCCAACGGTCGGTTTGTGGGATAGATGTGGTTCTCCAACAGGTTCCGGGGGCGGTTTGCCGGGTTTCTAAGCGCACGTTCTTTGCACATGGCTTGCGACGATGTGTTGTTCTTGAAACGTGATGTATGGGTCATGCGGCTTTGGATCGTTTGGCGGGTGGGCCGCGCAGGAGGTGGATGGGGGCGAGTTCGCGCAGAAAGGTGAGGTGAGCGCCGCAACAGGGGCAGGCAAATGGCTCCGGTTCCGGGAGTTTTGGAACCGGATCAAGCTCTGCCCCGAGGTGGAGACGGATGGTACGGTTTGTCCTGATGGCCGCAGCACTGGCAAAGCCGTAGTGGCGCACCCGCGCAAAACCTTTGGGTAAAACGTGGAGCAGCCAGCGGCGTATGAACTCGGCCGGAGTGAGTGCCATGATGGCGGTTTTTCCCGTGATACTGGAAGTCCAGTAGATGCGGATGTTGCCGCGTTTGTCATAGCCGATGATGCGCTTCGCTCCAATGGCACTACGCTTCACGTAGCGTGCTAAATATCGGATGGCGGTTTTCCCCGCACCGACGTGTTGGAGCTGCACGTTCCATGTGGTTTGGGGCTGGAGTGATTTTTTAGCGGCAAGGGAGAGGTCTCTAAAAATATCGGGGTGATCGTTTTGGAGGGAGTGGCGTAGGAGGTTACAGAAGCGCTCGGCGAGGGGGCGGTAGTGGACGAGGAAGCCCTCTGCGCCGGGGCGGATGACGCGTTTCTCCGCAGGATGCCATGCCAATGCAGGAACGATGCAGTGGACGTGCGGATGGTGCTGGAGCTGGCGACCCCAGGTATGCAGGACGCTGGTGAAGCCGGCCTGAGCGCCTTTGGTTTTAGTATGGATCACGTCGCGCAGGGCTGCGGCGCTAGTCTTGAGGATGAGGCCGTACATTTCCCGGGGATGGGCGAGGCAGGCCTGGCGCAGCTCGGATGGCAATGTGAAGGTGACCATGAAGTACGGGACTGGCAGTAGTTTGGCTTCCTGCCGGGAAGTCCACTCCGCCTGCCCGTGTGATCCGCATTGGGTGCAGCTGCGGTGGTTGCAGCTGTGGTAGGCGAAGTGGGGCTTCTTGCAGCCCTCGCAGCGGTAGAGCCGCCCGCCCAGCGCGGGGGTGCGGCACGCGAGGACGCGTGCCACCGCCCGGTAATGGGCGGCGCAGAGGTGTTTGCGGTGGGCACGGGCGTAGTCCGCCCAATGCTCCGCGAGGATGTCTGCCAGATCCAGGGACACGGTTTTTCCTCCGCTAGATTCCGGGCAGGGTGGCGAGGGCTGCCCGGGCTTTTTCCTCGCTGACCTCGGTGAGGTGGAGGTAAACCATGGTGGGCTTGAGGGTGGTGTGGCCTAGGTAGGCGGCGACTTGGCGCACGCTGGTTCCCGCCTCTAACATGTGGGTCGCGTAGCTGTGGCGGAGGGTGTGGATGCACACTTTTTCATGGTGCTTCATGAGGCCGCTCTCGTGCTTGGCTATCCTCATGGCGGCCTGGACACTGCTGGCTGACATGGGCTTTTGGCCGTTGTGAAGGGCGTCTTTGAGCGGGATGCACGAGCCCTTCCAGCCGCGTCCAGATGCCGGGAAGAGCCAGTGGAGGTTGCCGTGCCACTTCCAAAACCTGCGCAGCCGGATGATGAGGGCTGGGTTCAAAGGGACTTCGCGCGGCTTGCCGCCTTTGGTGTGTTTGATCCTCAGGATGTTGCGGCGGCTGTCGATGTCCTTGGGGCGGATGTGGAGGGCTTCGCTCATCCTCAGGCCGCAATGGTAGACGAGGGTGAAGTAGGCCTTGTAGCGGTTGTCGCGGAAGGTGGCCAAGAGTTTGGCGACCTCTTGGCGGGTGAGGATGTGGGGCAGTGGTTCCTCGCGCCGAATCTTGATCTTGCCCCAGATCTTCCAGGACTTTCCGAGGTGGTCGCGGTAGAAGGTTCGCAGCGCGCAGACGGCCTGGTTGAGGGTGGAACCGGAGAGTTTGCGCTCGTCCTGAAGGTGGGCGAGGAAGGCGAGAACCTGGCGGCTGTCGAGATCCAGAAGCGCGATGCGCGGGTAGTGATCGGCGAGCTGGGAGGCCCAGCCGAGGTAGGTTTTTACTGAGCGCTCGCGCAGACCTTTGAGCTGGACGAAGGAGCTTAGTCTTTATACCAAGTGGCGGATGTAAGTGTGTTGTCTTTTTTTCATGACAGAAAACATCATGGCCGCTTACGTCCAACCTTTCAACTCCGCAAAGAAGAACCGCCGCACAGCGGCTCTGTTCAACAGGTCGGAGATGGCAATGCTGAGGAAGCTAGCTTATGATTTGGGAGTTGACACCGGCGAGCCGATTCTAGGATGTTCGCTTAAGAAATGACAGCCACTGTTTGCAGCATTTTATTGATACCCATCTCGTTGGTTTGTGGAACCGTTGCGATGTCAGAGGATGTGGATCCTTTCCGCCGAGACTTCGAGTGGAGAGGAGGAGACTGTGCCACCAGAATCTTTCGAGACCACGGGAGGGTTGCAAGGTCAATCCGTTGAACGGTAGTAACCCTGAGACCGTTATTGCGCAAGACTGGCCGAAGATCGCAAATCCAATCAATTTTAACAGACATTTTGACCGTCCTTCGGCTGTTTGGAGAATCGATGGTGGATATTTCGGTGCATTTGACGGCGGAGAGTGGGGTGGAGCGCTATTTTTCGCGGTAGATAATGCGAATGAATGGACAAGGATCATTAGTAATCACATTCAGGACTTGGAGAAATTCGAGGGCGATACATTCATCGCTACTGGAGGCCTTGCACATCTGAGTCTTTCGGGGGGGTCGGCTTTTCTGGTTACTCGGTCGCCAACCGGAGTGTGGGAGACTCGCACCGTTTTTCAGTTCCGAAGTCGGTATCCCGCGCGTTGTCGGAATAAGTGAGATAATCCCATTCTAAAGGGAGACTCGAAGAAGCTGGTCGTCCTAGCACTGGAACACGCGCCGGGAAGTGCAGTAGTCTTTGGTGTGGATAAGACCGGGGCGATCCACTACCTCGGCGAACGCGAAATCAAAAAGAAAGCGAACAAGGCGGAGGTGGCGGCGCCGAGGAAGTCGTCTGATTAGTTTGAGCTTTACTCCGGCGTGCCGTTTCTATGGCGTTCGGTGAAGAAATTTCCGATGTTCCGGCGAATTCATACACTGAACTGTGACCCATATGGCGGGCACAGGGTTTGCTTCGATATCATGGACGAAGATGACGACTTTCTTGTCACCGAAGATCTGGGATTGATCGCGACCGGTAAATTCGTTGAGAACTGGGAAGCAGTCTGGAATACCGCATTGCCAATGCTTAACCAATTGCTCTTAGACTATGAGCAAGGGGTGACCGTGGCGGAACTTTTCAATGACTCGTCGAACACGCTTAACGTGCTGATACTTATGCCAGAAGATGATGATCCGCCAGAAACTGAGTTTCGCGCTGATCTCTTCATAGACAAGAAGACACGCCACGGATCGAATGTTTTTGGCGTCGGGTTTCGTGATCTCGAAGCCGAATCAGCTAGTGCCACATTTTAAGAACAGGCAGCAGAACAATTCGGAGATGGCGGTGCCTAGGAAGTCGGCTGATGATTTGGGCGTTGTTGTAGGGGTGCCCTTTCTCGGATGTCGAGTTGTGAAAGTGTGGGCTGCACCTGCTTTGATGGTGTCTTTCGACTTTCGGACCACGAAGCTTCGGGTGGCTTGCGTTTCGATAGGTGGTTTTACCTAAAGAAGACGGTGAAGTAGATGAGCACGAGGACGCCGAGGCCGAAGGTGAAGGCGTATGTTTGGAGGTTGCCGTTTTGGGGTTTGCGGAAGAGGTTCCCGGAAGATTCGGCGAGGCGGCTGAGGCCACCTACGAGGATGCTGTTGATTAGGATTTCATCAATGAAGTGAATGATAGCGGCGAGGGCGTCTTGGAAGGTATTTTACGAGGCCTTTATCGTAAAAGGAATCGATGTAAAAGGTACGCCGCGGAAGAGGGGGATGGAGATGGGGTCTTTGGTTTACGAAGGTAGAAGCACACGCAGTGATGACGCCGATGAGCAGTGCGGCGATGGAGATGAAAGTAACGAAGCCGAAGTGGATGAGGTGCGCGGGTGGGGCGAAGGCGGGTGCCAAGGCAGAGGCGATGGAGAAGGGGAAACCAGCAAGTAGCCCCATGATTGCGAGGACTACGAGGGGGATGGCCATGAGAGGTCCGACTTCTTTGGCGTGATCCGCATTTTCGGTGCGGGTTTTACCGAGGAAGGTGATGATGAAGCCCGTGTCATGTAGAACGGGGTGAGGACGGCTACGGCAGCGGCGATCCAGAAGAGGGCTGGGTGGGCATGATGTGCGGCTTCGAGGATTTGTTCCTTTGAGAAGAAGCCGGATGTGAAAGGGACGGCGATGAGGGCAGCAGTGCCGATGGCGAAGGTGATGGAGGTGAGGGGCATTTTTCCGAAGAGGCCACCCATTTTCCACATGTTTTGCTCGTGATGGCAGGCGTAGATGAGTGCTCCGGAACCTAGGAATAGGAGGGCTTTGAACCATGCGTGGGTGAAGAGGTGGAACATGGCGGCCTCACCGGCGAGTATGCCAACGGCCATGACCATGTAACCGAGTTGGGAGAGGGTGGAGTATGCGAGGACGCGTTTTATGTCATCCTGTCGGGTAGCCATGAGGGCGGCGATGAGTGCGGTGAAGGCACCGATCCATGCGATGGTGGTGCCGGAGAAACCTGCGAAGGCATCTTCACCGATGGAGAGCTGAACGCGGACAAGCATGTAGACACCGGCGGCGACCATGGTGGCGGCGTGGATGAGGGCAGAGACTGGGGTGGGGCCTTCCATGGCATCTGGGAGCCATACGTGGAGGGGGAATTGTGCAGATTTACCGGCTGCTCCGCAGAAGATGCATAGGATGGCTGCGCCGGAGTGCTGCGGTGGAGACACCGGCGGGGATGGCCATTTCAGTGAATACGAGATTTCCGGGTAATTCCCGAGAGGAGGAGGATGCCAATCATGAAGCCGAAATCGCCTACCCGATTGGTGAGGAAGGCCTTTTTTGCAGCATCTGCGGCAGAGTTTTTTTCATACCAATGGCCAATGAGAAGGAAAGAGCTAAGCCCTACTAGTTCCCAGAAGATGAAAGTCATGATGAAATTCGAGGCAAGGACGATGCCTGTCATTGAGAACATGAAGGAAGGGCGAGGCCGGTGAAGAAGCGAGCCTTTGCGGGATCGTCACTTATGTTGCAGGGAGAAGATGTGCACAAGGAGGCCGACGCCGGTGACGATGACCATCATGCCGGTGGAGAGGCGATCTAGGAGAATACCAATTTCGATATCGAAGGTGCCGATGGTGGCCCATGAGAAGCCGATTTCCTTTTCGGTGCCGAGAAGCAGGAGGGAGAGGAGGAAGTGGTATGGCAGCTGAGCCAGTGGCGACGAGATGTGCGATGCCTAACTTTTTCAGGTAAAGCTGATTTAGGGCAGCAGCTAGAAGAGGTAAAATGAGGAAAAGCCAGGCCATAATTGCGTGCGCAGAAGATGGGGCGGAGTTGCCAAGCTTTCCAAGCATGAAATTGGCAAAGGGCGCACTTTTGGGTGATGTTTTCTGAAAGCGCTCAGTCGTTGAGGCTTTGCGCGTAGATTTCTGACTGTGAGTTGAGGATAATTAGCATGGGGCGGCAGCAGATTTCGCAGTCATAATCGCATTCTGCGGGAAGCTCGGAGGTATGAGGGATGGGGATTTCGAAAGATTCGAAGCAAGTGGGGCAGGTGAGCGGGGGTGGTTGTCATTGCAGCTGGGAATGAGGCCTAAACCAGAGTGCCTTCTGTTACGCCGAGTTTTTCGGTAGCGTGGATGCGGGTGAGGAGTTGGGCGGGGGAGAGGGTTCCGGCGAGCAGTTCCTGATAGGCGCGGATGGTGGAGTAGGCTTCTGTAGGCGTTTCGTCGAGAAGCTCGATCCGATAGTTTTTGAGGCCGGAGTTGAGGAGGTCTTGGAAAAAGCGGGCACCTGTTTGGGCCCGGCCATTGAAAAGGGTGTTGCGGCAACCGACATCTGCTTGGAGACGGTGAAGTTGGCCGACGCGATCGCGGAGGTGGACGGTATGCTTTTCACAGGGGCGGCCGCAGTCTCTGTAATCTGTGCCGGAGGAGAGGAAGGTGCAAACGACGCAATGCTCCATGTGAAACATGGGCATGTGCTGATGTAGGGTGAGCTCGAGCCAGTGGGGTGGAGTTTTGGCGATAAGATCGATGGCTTGAGAGATATTCAGATCATAGGAGATGGTGAGGCGATCTAGGTTTGCGTGTTCTTTGAGGATTTTTGCGGTAGGGGGTTGGCGGTGTTGAGTGAGAAATCGCCAATTCTGAGGAGGTGGGTATGGTTTTTGTAAAACTGGAGGGCGGCGAGATTACGGAGGAGGAGGCCGTGTGGGTTGGCGCGTTCGATGAGTTTTAGGTATCCGGTTTCGCCAGTTTTGATGATGCGGGGGGTGGCGAGGATGATTTTGACTTTCGGTTCCGCGAGCGAGGTTTACGGCGTCATTGAGTCGACGGGGGTCTTCGAAATCGCAGTAGATGTGGGGAATTTTTGCTTCTAGGGCACTTTCCAGTTGTGGAAGGGTGCGGGTGAGGACGGAGAGGGACGCGATGGTTGGGGAGGGATTTTCGGAGAGAGTGGGGTAAAGATTGGGTGTTGGGATGTTTGCTTTGAAATGGGCAGGGGTGTGTGATTTGGTGCTGGCTTCGATTTTTGCGATGAGGTCGCGGCGGAGTTGGTTCAGGGCGGAGAGGGGGAGGTGGCAGTTGCCGATGAGTTTGTTGTCGAGGGAGGCTAGTTCGAAAGGGGTTTCTCCGAGGCGGGAAAGTTGTTTTTGGAGAGTTTCTGTGGTGAGAGGGTGTTTGGTGGCTTCGGTGAGGTGGATGGGGGTTTGTGCTGTGGATGGGTTTTCCGAGTTTTTGGTGGTGGCTTGTGCTGTGAGGGCTTGGCCGGGCTGGCCGGTGATGGTGATGTGGAGTGGGGTTTTAGAAGGGAGGGTTTGGCGTTTTTCCAAAATTTACGGATTTCGGAGTCCAGTGCGGGGTCGGCTGTTTTGTAGAGGGTGATGCCGGGGCGGATGCGGGACCAGTTGATGCTGGAGAAGGATTTGTGGAAGACGATGCGGTCGTTTTCGATTTTCCAGATGGAGGCGCCTTGTTCGAGATCGCGGTTTTCGCCGGCGTCAAAGACGATGCCATCGCCTGCTTTGAGGGGTGGAGTTTGTGCGGAAGGTGGGGTATCGAGGCGGATCCAGCCATTTTGTGCTTCGGTGATGGTGCCGAGGAAGGGTCCACGTTTTTTGCCAAATTTCCCGTGTGTTAGGTAGGGGTGATCGGTGCCTGCTAGCCAGCCGGTGGTGAGGCCGCGGGAGAAGGTCATTTCTAGCTCGTAGCGGTCTTGAGGGGTGGAGGTGGGGGCAGGATTCGGCTGAGTTTCGAGGGCTGCGTCGATGGCTTTTCGGTAGACGCGGGTGACGGCGGCGACGTATTCGGGGGTTTTGAGGCGGCCTTCGATTTTGAAGCTGACAACGCCTGCGCGGATGAGATCTGGTATTAGGTCTACAGCGGCGAGGTCTGGGGGGAGAGTAGGTAGCGGTGCTCGCCAAGGTCTTTGACTTCGCCATCGACAATAATTTCGTAGGGCATGCGGCATGCTTTGGCGCATTCGCCGCGGTTGGCGGAGCGCTGGCCGAGGCTTTCGAGGTGAGGCACGAGGCCGGAATAAGCGACGCAGAGGGCGCCATGGACGCAAGAGTTCGGAGGGGGGTTTTAGGGGTGGCTGTTTGGGAGTTTTTGGGGCGCTTTGGAAGCGTTCGATTTCTTTAAGTGAGAGCTCGCGGGAAAGGACGGCGCGCTCCATGGGGAAGATTGTTTCAAGAAACTGGAGGCCCTCGGGGGAGGTGATCGTCATTTGGGTAGAGGCGTGGAGCTCTACGTGGGGAATGATTTCCCGGGCGAGTTTGGCTAGTCCGAGATCTTGGACGATAAGCGCGTCAACGCCTGCGGCACCGACGCGGCGGAGCTGGGCTTCTGCGGCTGCTAATTCTTCGGTGAATGAGTGGCGTATTCATGGCGATGAAGCCTTTGACGCCGTGTTTGTGAAGGTAGGAGATGAGCTCTGGGAGGTCTTCTTCGGTGAAATTATCAGCGCGTAGGCGGGCGTTAAACTTGGGGAGGCCGAAGTAGATGGCATCTGCACCTGCGGCTACGGCTGCGCGGGCGCAATCCCAGTTTCCGGCAGGTGAGAGGAGTTCTGTCATGAGGTGGTGGTAGGGTGCTAGTTACGCGTTGGCGAGGTCTTGGCAGGATTTGATGTCGAGTTTTCCGGAGGCAAGGAGGGGGATTTCGGAGCAGGGGATGATGAGTTTTGGGCACCAAAGGGAGGTGAGGCCTTCGTCGAGGAGTTTGTAGCGGAGATCGATGCATTCTTGCTCGAGAGACTGGCCGGTGATGGTGGAAAGGAGGATGATGGCTTCGCCTTTTTTCTCATCTGGGACGCCGACGATGGCGATTTTGCGTTCTGTTTCCGCATCGAGGCCGAGGACTTTATTGATGGCTGCCTCGATAGTTTCGTGGGGAACCATCTCGCCGGCGATTTTGGAGAAACGTGAGATGCGGCCTTGGATGTGGAGGAAGGCATCGTCATCGAGGTAGCCGACATCGCCGGTGGTGAACCAGCCGTCCTCGGTGAGGATTTCTTTGGTTTTCTTTTCGTCGCGGAGGTAGCCGGAGAAGATGTTTGCGCCTTTGAGGATGATGATTCCGGGTTTATTGAGTGGGACGGGTTGGTTGGTGGCAGGATCAGTAAGTTTGATAGCTATGCCGGGGAGGAGCTGGCCAACGGAGCCATTGCAACGGGCTGGGATGGTGTGGGATTTCTCTATGTTAGCTGGTTCGGGAAGATTGAGGTTGGTAGCGGGTGAAGTTTCGGTAAGGCCGTAGCCTTCTAGGGGGCGAATTCCGAATTTTTCCTCGAAGGAATCGGCGAGGTTTTGGGGTAGTTTTTCGGCGCCTGTGACGACTAGTTTGAGTGATTTTAGTTGTGGTGGATCGATGCGGCGCATGTAGCCGCGGAGGAAGGTGGGGGTGGAGAGGAAGATTTGTATTTTGTGGATGG
>CAWKHB010000006.1:0-166584 GCA_963849375.1 uncultured Verrucomicrobiae bacterium
TTCATACTCCCGATATGCGCCGCAAAGGCAGCCCCCGTCCGCCCACTCATAATAATCGCCGTCATCATCACCCCCATCTCACGCGTCATCGCAATCCCCACTAAATTCGCCACATAGATACTCGCCCCAAATTGCGCCAACTGCACATTCCCCACGAAAGCCAAAATCATCCCAATTAAAAAACTTATCAACGAAACAATCGGCAACGCCCCCACCCCACACTCCTGCACCGTCTGCCAAAATTCTTCCCTCCGGAACTTCGCTTTTCCTACAAAAAACTTCAACGTAGAAATAACAGTTTCACCCGTGAAATCAAAGACCGCATAAACGCTATCCCAAACCGCAGTCGCCTTAGCACCTAAAACCCCCAACCCACCAACCTCGCCCGCTAAGCTCTTCGCATCCGTTCTCTCAGGCACCTTCGCCGCCAGCTCCATCAAGCCTTTCAGATCCTCCGGTAAGCCCTCGAAAGCATCCTGCGCCACTTCAAACTCCCGCATCAAACTTAACAAAAACGCCGGTAAACTGGAATCAAAACTACCCAAATTCCCCGCCTCAAAGCGCCCTGGCCACACCCTTTGCCCGTCTTCCCGCACCCGTTTCCCAACTTCCCATTGCCCTGCCAAACGCAAGATCACTTCATCCGCCCCAACAGACTCCCACACTGCCTCCGGCTTCGCGTTTTGATCTTCTTTTCCGTGCTTCATAAAATGGCAATAAGGCTGTCGTTCTGTTTCCAAACAGATTTATACATCTCAACAAAAACTCCTGCAATTCTCTGCTGGCCACCGAATTCAATCTCTATTCTTCTTCTGAATCAATTCCGGATCACTGAAATTCTAACCCATTTCAAATCACTTGCCTAGCCCATCAACTAAGCTACCCATTGACACCCCCCAAAAGCACCCTCACATCTAAAAGCGAAGTCGAAGTTTGAACAAATCATGCGCCAGCTGGCTCCGTGCCGCAATCACATCTCCGGAATTTGCCTCAAAACTCGAGGCTCTATCGAATCCGGACGCCCAAATCCATTTTGATCACGCAACTGAGTCATCGCATCCCCTTTTCATCGCAATTGCCTGCCGCGCCGCATCAGACCTCGGCCGTCGCCGGCATTGGATCACCCACCCCTCCCCCCGCCAGCGAGAACGCCTCGCCAACGAACTACAAATCTGGGGCATCACCGCCCTCGTCCTTCCTGATTCACCATTAAATCCCGACGATGAACTACACGAAATCCAAGACCCAGAAACTGCCGCCGCTTGGTTCGCTATCTTAGAAACCGTAGCAAGCTCCAGCTCCTTTACCATCCTCCTCAGCTCCGAGCAGTTCACCCAATACGCCCCCTCTCCCCAATCACTCCTAGACAACCGAACCCACCTAAAAGTAGGCGAAAATCGGAACCCCGAAACCTTTTCATCCCAGCTCGTTACCTTTGGCTACGAGCGCCAACCCACCGTTACCGCCCGCGGCCAATTTGCCATCCGAGGCGGCATCATTGATGTTTTTCCCTACCAAGCACCTCGCCCCCTTCGCCTCGAATTTTTCGATACCGAACTCGAATCCCTCCGTGAATTCGACATCGACACCCAAGCATCCACTCGGAAAATCCCTGAAATCCAACTCCAGCTCACCGAGCCCGCCGCCGTCGCCACCATCGCCGATTATCTCAAACCCAACGACACCCTCATCCAAATCGGCGAAACGAACCGCGAGCTTCACCTCGCCCCCGAACCCCCGAAAACGGACCCCAAGCTTCACCTCGCCCCAGACCCCCCAAAAACGGACCGCGAGCTTCAGCTCGCCCCAGAACCCCCGAAAACGGACCGCGAGCTTCAGCTCGCCCCAGAACCCCCGAAAACGAACCCCGAGCTTCACCTCGCCCCAGAACCCCCGAAAACGGACCGCGAGCTTCACCTCGCCCCAAAACCCCCGAAAACGGACCGCGAGCTTCAGCTCGCCCCAGAACCCCCGAAAACGGACCCCAAGCTTCACCTCGCCCCAGAACCGCCTACTTTCCTAATCACCGGAAACGCCTCCGGCACAGAATCCGAAGAAGACTTTACCCTCGCCTCCTACCCCACCCCCCTCGGCACCTTCGACGCCGGCGATTTCATTCTCGATGAACTACGCCGCGAAACCTTTTTCAAACAACTCAACGAATGGAAACGCGAAGACTGGAATGTAGCCATCGTCTTCGCCAACCGCGGCGAGCAAGACCGCTTCACCGAGCTCGCCGGTAGCGAGCTTCAGCGCGATCTCGGCCTCACTCCCATCCTTGGCGAGCTCATGGGCTCCTTTACCCTCCCCGCTATCCGCCTCGCCGTTCTCTCCTCTTCCGAGCTCTTCGGCCGCTACCGCACCGCCGGCACCGCCCGCCGCTCCACCGTCGAGAAAGCCCGCGCCATTCGTGCCCGCGCCACCTTGGACGATATCGAAGAAGGCGATCTCGTAGTCCATTACGAATACGGCATCGGGAAATTCAAAGGCGTCGCCCAAGAAGAAGACGGCGAGGAACTGCAAATCGAATACAAGGACGGTTCCATCCTCTCCGTCCCCCTCGAGCAAGCTCACCTCATCGGAAAATATGTCGGAGTCGGCGGTAAAACCCCTGACCTCAACAAACTCGGCAACACAACCTGGCAAAAGAACCGAAAAAATGCCGAAAAATCCATCCTCGACTACGCCGCCCGCCTCCTCCGCATCCAAGCCGAACGCGAGCACGAATCCGGCCACGCCCATCCCCCAGACACCCGCTGGATGTTCGAATTCGAGCAATCATTTCGCTACACCGAAACCCCCGATCAAAAACAGGCCATCATCGATACAAAGCTAGATCTCGAATCGCCCAATTCCATGGATCGCCTCATCTGCGGGGACGTCGGCTTTGGCAAAACCGAAGTCGCCATCCGCGCCGCCTTCAAAGCCATCACCGGCGGCAAACAAGTCGCCCTCCTCTGCCCCACCACCGTCCTTGCAGAACAACACTGGCGCACCTTCCGCGAGCGCTTTTCTGACTACCCCATTCGCGTAGATCTCTTAAACCGCTTCCGCAAACCCTCCGAAGTCCGCAACACCATCACCGGCCTCGCAGACGGCTCCGTCGACATGGTCATCGGCACCCACCGCCTCATCTCCGGTGATGTCTCCTACAAAAACCTCGGCCTCGCTGTAGTCGATGAAGAACAGCGTTTCGGCGTCGCACATAAAGAGAAATTCAAAGACCTCTTCCGCCAGATCGACGTCCTCACTCTCTCCGCCACCCCCATCCCGCGCACCCTCTACATGGCACTCATGGGCGCACGAGACATGTCCACCATCGATACACCTCCCCCCAATCGCCTCCCCGTCTCCACCTCCGTCGTCGCTTATGACGATCGTATCATACGCGATGCCATACGCCGCGAAATCAAGCGCGGCGGCCAAGTCTTCTTCCTCCACAACCGCGTCAAAACCATCGAAATGGTCCATCGGAAACTCCGAGAACTCGTCCCCGAAGCACGCGTCCTCGTCGGCCACGGCCAAATGGACAAAGACGATCTCGAAACCGTCATGCACTCCTTCGTTAACCACGAAGCAGACGTCCTCCTCGCCACCACCATCATTGAAACCGGAATCGACATCCCCAACGCCAACACCATCCTCATCGACCGCGCCGATCGCTTCGGCCTCGCCGATCTCTACCAACTAAGAGGCCGCGTCGGCCGCGCCGGCGAGAAAGCCTACGCCATCCTCCTCCTCCCCCGGGAAATGATCACCCAAGGCGACGCCCGCAAACGCATCCACGCCATCAAGCAATACACCGCCCTCGGCTCCGGCTTCAAAATCGCCATGCGCGACCTCGAAATCCGCGGCGCCGGCAACCTCCTCGGCACCAAACAATCCGGCCACATCGCCCAAATCGGCTTCGACCTCTACTGCCAGCTCCTCCGCCAATCCGTGGACCGCCTAAAAGGCAAACAAAACCCCTCCCTCCAAGAAACCACCTTCAAAGCCGACTTCATCATCCCCACGGAGACCCTTTGGGTCTCCGAATCTCAAATTTCAAATCTCAAACTCGGAGGGGGATCTCAAATTGGTTAGACTCTCCCCGCCTTCATCCCCACCACCTACCTCTCCGACTCAAAACTCCGTATCAACGCCTACCGCGAACTCGCCGAAGCCAACACCCAAAAATCCATCACCGCCCTCGAAAAGAACTGGATTGATCGCCACGGCCGCCTCCCCCACCCCATCCAAAACCTCCTAACCATCGCCCGCATCAAAGCCGAAGCCGCCTCCCACCAAATCACCTCCATAGAAATCTCCGGCCAGCGGTTGATGCTTCAAAGGAATGGAAGCCCTATTCTGATGGATGGCTCACGTTACCCAAGGCTCTCAAAGTCAAAGCCGGCGGAGAAACTCGACCGAAGCCCTAGACATGCTGAGGAACTTCTAAAACGGAACGCGGACTTTAGTCCGCAGCGGATATGCAGGAACTGACTAAATCCAAAACCTTCCTCAAACTTTCGTTCGCCGGGAATGGAGCGCTGCCTTCAAGCGGCGTGTGCAGAACACAACTTGCCAGCTAAAGCAATCGCTCCCAAGAAACGGCAATCCAAGAAAACTTATCTTCTTCAGCGAACTTGGCGGTTCAAAAAACAAAGAATCCAGCCCTTGTGATTGCTGTGCCACTTGTGGTCAACTCCTCTTCCAATCGACACCAATCTTGACCTTGATAGTATCACGCGATACTATCAACGAGTGAATCCATCATTTACCATCACACCTGAAATCCTCCAATTCGTTGGGGAAATTGAACGGCTGATCGGGCGTATCGAAGGGTTCGAACAACCAAAACCGCAGCCCCACCTTCGAAAAGCCAACCGTGTCCGCACGATCCAAGGTAGCTTGGCCATCGAAGGCAACACACTTGATCTCGATCAGGTTACCGCCCTCCTCGAAGGCAAACGTGTCATAGGCCGAAAGGAGGAAATCCAGGAAGCGCTGAACGCCATTGCCACCTACGATTTGATGGCCAAGTTCGATCCTTTCTCGCCAGAATCCCTTCTTGAAGCCCATCAAACCATGATGGATCAGCTCATACCGGATCCCGGAAAATGGCGAACCCGCAACGTCGGCATCCTCAAAGGCTCGAAGGTCAGCCATATCGCCCCAAAGGCGGATCGCGTCCCCCATCTCATGGACGATCTCTTCCAGTTTCTGCACACCGACGACTTCAACCCCCTCATCCGCTCCTGCGTTTTTCATTACGAACTGGAATTTATCCATCCATTCCAAGACGGAAACGGAAGAATCGGCCGCTTCTGGCAGACACTGCTCCTCTATCACTATCACCCCGCCTTCGAGTTCATCCCCATCGAATCACTCATCCGCGATCACCAACGGGAATACTATGCCGCCTTGGAAGCTTCGGACCGTAGCGGGGACTCCACCGCCTTCGTCCATTTTGCCCTCGGTATCATCCTTCGATCCCTAGAAGACTTTTTCTCTTCCTTTTCTCCCAAACCCCTATCGGCAGCCGAGCGCCTTTCGCGCGCAAAAGAGCACTTCGTTCACAGGGAGTTTTCCGCAAGCGCTATCTTGAACTCTACAAAACCATCTCCACAGCCACCGCCAGCCGGGATCTCAAACAAGCTACCGAAGCAGGGATGCTATCCAAATCCGGCGAGAAATCCCTCACTATCTATCGTTTCCAATAATCCTCCCCCCGACGCCAAGCTCCGCATCAACGCAGAATCAGCATCAGCAGCGAAAGAGGTTACCTCGTCGTTCGTTTCTATGCCAAGTCCTAGAGTCATACTTCCCCCTCCTCTTCATCGACCTACCCACGGAATCGAACTAGGTTTCCAAATTTTTTTAACCAGCGGAAGCAGAGGATAAAACTGAAATAGACAGCCGAGCACCAGCATCAACCCTACCAATCAGCCTTTGTGAAATCTGTGCCTTCTGTGGTAAAAACCTCTCCTAATCTCCCCCCCGCCTTCATCCTAACTGCCTACCTCTCAGACCCAGAAACCCATCACCGCCCTCAAAAAACTGGATCGACCGCCACGGCCGCCTCCCCCACCCCATCAAGAACCTCCTAACCCTCGCCCGGATCAAAGACCAAGCCGCCTCCCACCAAATCACCTCCGTGGAGATCTCCGGCCAGCGGTTGATGCTTCAGAGGAATAGAAGCCCTATTCTGATGGATGGATCGCGTTACCCGAGGCTTGCGAAGATGAAACCGGGAGAGAAGCTGGACAAGGCGCTGGAGATGCTGAAGAACTTCTAAAACAGGAAGGCAATGGGAACGCAGCGGACATGGAGGAACTGACTGAATCCCAAACTTTTCCTCAAACTTTAGTCCGCAGAACTAGCAACTGAAAACCTACTTCGGAGGAAAATTCCGGTAGATCTCCCTGCGATGCATCACCCGCAGCAAAACAAGTTTACCGTCTCCCGTGCTTTGGAGACCGATGCGATACTGACCGACCCGAATCCGCAGATAACCCCCACCGCCCTTCAGAGCTTTTAACTGAGCCAGAGTTCGCAAATCATCCGTTTCTTCCAACTGGAGGATCACTTCCTTGATTTTACCGAGAACTTCAGGCGCGGAGATCTTCGCCAGATCCTTCGCGAACTTCCGATGGAACTCCACGATCATTTCCGTCGAGAATGCCGAAAATCTCGTCGCGGCTCGCACGTTCGTTGCCTTCTTCCACCGCATCGACACAAGCCCGAAGCATCGAGTCATCTTCCACCCGCTCCCACATCCAGGCAGCAAGCTCCGCGAAATCCTTCACCGGAAGACCCTCGATCTGCTTCTCGATTTTCAACACCGTATTCACACCCAAGTCTTTAATCACGGAAGCTCCCCTCGTCAAGCAGGACACCACCACGCGTGAACCCAAGATATTCTCCACCACAAGTTCCCAGAGGAATAGTAGCACCGAATCAACGCCTACCGCGAGTTAGCCGAAGCCAACACCGCCAAATCCATCACCGCTCTCGAGAAAAACTAGATCGACCCCAACGGCCGACTCCCCCACCCCATCCAGAACCTCCTAACCATCGCCCGCATCAACGCCGAAGCCGTAGAGATGCTGAGGAACTTCTAAAACGGAACGCGGACTTTAGTCCGCAGCGGATATGCAGAGACTGACTAAATCCAAAACCTTCCTCAAACTTTAGTCCGCCGCGAAAAGGAACTTCTGCCTTTCATCCGAACCACAAAAGAGTCCTCGCTGAAACCCCAAAATCCCTCTATATTCTTCCCATGAACTTTCATGATCGCATCACATCTCCCCGGACAAGCGCAGCGGCCAACCCTTCATCCGGGGCATACGTATCACGGTGAAAGATATACTCGAATACCTTGCCGATGGCATGACCCAGGAACAAATCATCGAAGACTTTCCGGAACTAGAACCCGAGGACTTCACCGCCTGCTTCGCCTTCGCCGCCCATCGGGAAAGCCATTTCGTAAATGGGGTCAGGTGCCGCATTTCACATTTTCTCACTCCGCCCCCATTGAGCATGTGGACAGAACAAGCGCAGGCGGTTCACCGGATGGTGACGGCGGTGCCTTTCCCTATCAGCGTGGATAAAGTGGCGGCATCCCAATTCGAAAGCCGGATGCAGCCATGGCTTCCGGCGCGGTCTATGGTTTCGGGGCAGGGCTGCCGTGGATGCCAATGCCGGGGCGGTTCAGTCCTGCCCAGAGGATGCCGACGAGGTCGTTGGGCCCGGGGGGAGTAGGCGCGTCCCCGCGCCTTGAGTTCGGAGTGGCGTCCCCGCCGCCTGTAGGAAAGTCTTTCTTACTGCGTGTGGGGACACCCGCTTGAACTCAAGGCGCGGGGACGCACCTACTCCTTTGAGCTTGTCGCGTTTGATCCTGTCTCTAATTTCAAACCCATGTCCGATTTCCTCGATCCCTCCGATGAAATCAAAAAGCACGGCTCCAAGTTACCCCATTGGCAGCAGGACGGCGTGATGCAGTTCGTCACCTTCCGCCTCGGGATTCCCTCCCCGCATCCAAACTCGCCCCTTGGCAGGAAAGCCGAAAAATCTTCCTAGATCAGAACCCGAAGCCATGGACAGACGAAACTGAATTTGAGTTCCGCCGCCGATTCACCCAACGCATCGAAGAATGGCAGGACGAAGGTTCCGGCTCGTGCATTTTCTGCAATCCGGAAACCCGCGATCTGATGGAGGGCATCCTGATAAAATTTCAAGGCGAAAGATACATCCACGAGTCATGGGTCATCATGCAAACCAACTTCACATCCTCTTCAAGCCGCTAGTGCCCATGGAAAAACTTATCCAAGCATGGAAAAGCACCTTCTCCCATCGCTACGGGCAAGGCTCCATCTGGCAGGAAAGATACCGCGACACCCTCATCCGCGATCCCAAATACTTCGCCAACTGCGTCCGCTACATCTGAAGAAACCCCCGCCACCTCCCGCTGGACGCCTTCACCCTCTGGGAAAGCGACCGAGCGAAGGCGGTGAAATCGCGTAAGGAGTAGGCGCGTCCCCGCGCCTTGAGTTCGAAGTGGCGTCCCCGCCGCCTGTAGGAAAGTCTTTCTTACTGCGGGTGGGGACACCCGCTTGCACTCTTGGGGCGGGGACGCCCCTACTCCTCTGCACTTTAATGTGCAGGAGTTTGGTCATGACCAACCCTCACGATGACAATTGAGGGCTTGCCTTAGGCCTCCAAACGGGCGGCAAATTCCATACATATTAGGTTACAGTGGATCGCGGACATGGCTGGAGAGAACGGCAGTTTGTGGGGGCGGTAGTTGTTCGCCGTAATCATTGGTGTGCGCGTTTTTCCTATTGGTGCCAACTTGCAAACTATTGTGCGCACAGCCCTCTCTCCCCACCATGGAACTCCTTGGCAGAAAACCATTCGTCTCGGAAGCCATCCACTTTTTGCACAGGAACCTTTTAGACGCATTCACCGTCCCCGCCATCGGAACCGTCGAAAGCCAAACAAGCTTTATGCTTCGCACTCAGTTATATCACGTGTTATGTAAAGTAAACCAAGGCAGCAAAACAAACCTAGGGACCCAATCATGAACGAACACAAGTCACCAAAACAAATAGATAGCGATGCGGCAGAGGACAAAGAATCCATCAAGGAAGAAAACATCGGCGAGGTCCGTCATGACGAACCTGTGACAGCCAAAGGCATCGTGCGCTCTCTTTTCATGGCAAATGAACCCGGCCAAAGAATGGATGTGGACGAATCAAACGATCAGAAGCCTAAGGAATAGTCCGATTTAGGCACATAATTAGCGAGAGCTCGGTGAGCACGTAACGTCAATCCGTGCGTTTAGCAACGAGGATAGTGCTGTGGTCGAAACATAGAAATGCTTCCCATGCCGAATACGAACTACCTCAAAAATTTGATGGCGACGATACCACCCACGAGAAGTATTGTGCCCAATACAAAGCACCACTCTAGGTGTTTTTCCATAAAGGGTCTCACCCGTTGGCCGAACATCCGAATCAGCCCTGCTACAAGGAAAAACCGAAACCCCCGGCCAATAACTGAAGCTCCGATCAACAGCGGCAGACTATAACTCATCATACCTGAGAAAATTGTGAAAACCTTATAAGGGATTGGTGTGATGGCAGCTATGAGGATTCCCCAAAACCCATAGGCATCATACCAGCCGCCTATTTTATCTTGGGTATGCCCACTAGCATCAAAGGCGTTCAGCAAGGGAATAGCGACCGCATCGCGCAGACCGTAACCAATCGCCCAACCTGCGATTCCTCCCAGGACAGACCCTAGTGTGCAAACTGCCGCATACTTTAACCATTTCTCCCGAGCTCCAAAACAAAGAGCCAACAATAAAATATCCGGCGGGATGGGAAAAAACGATGATTCCGCAAAGGCGATAAAAAACAGCGCCCATGTCCCCGCCGGGTGCTCTGCCCATGACACTGTCCAGGCATACAGACGCCGAATTACGTTGGGACGTGCTTCTTTTGCTACTTCAGATGTCATGACTACTTTCTAATCAGATTCACTACGAGTATCACGAGACAAAAGCTCAGTCATCGCCTCAGCAGCTGGTTTCCCTTCATATAAAACCGAATACATTGCATCAATAATCGGTGTCCTTACTTTCGCTTTCCTAGCGGCTTCATAGATGGACGCAGTGTTCGGCACACCTTCGGCCACCATTCCAAGCGATCCCACCGTATCTTTTAACGTCTTTCCTGACCCAATCGCTAAGCCAACCCGATGATTCCTTGAATGCTCAGAAAAGCAGGTAACAATCAAATCTCCCACCCCCGAAAGGCCTGCAAACGTCTCCGGCTGCCCTCCTAATGCCACACCCAAACGAGTCATCTCTGCCAATGCTCTCGTTACCAAAGCCGCTACCGCATTATCGCCCAGACCAAGCCCATGTGAAATTCCTGCAGCAATTGCATACACGTTTTTAATAGCGCCCCCCAACTCGATCCCTGCTAAATCCGTGCTCGTATATGGCCTGAAATGAGCTTGAGTGAACAATTCTTGAAGTGCCGTTGCCACCTTCGAATCACTACAACCAATCACAGCACAAGTCGCTTGGCCGATAGCCATTTCCTCCGCATGTGTAGGCCCGGAGAGAACAGCAATCGGATTTCTCGGGAAGATTTCTGCTAAAATCTCACTCATCCGTTCGCCCGAGTGCTTTTCGATCCCTTTCGAACAAGATAAAAGAACGGAATGCTCCGATACGCCCATCGCTGCTAAGTCGACAGCACATTGCCGGGTGGCACTCGTCGGCACTGAAAAAATAATGAGAGGATGTGCCGTTGCGCCAGCAATATCACACGAAGCAACAACGGTGTCTGGCAACTCGACGTCCGGCAGATATCGCTCATTCCGGTGTCGTGTGTTGATAGCTTGCGCCACCTTTTCCTCACGCCCAATCAGCGATACAGCTCCTAATTTGGGGGCGATAATCTTCGCAATCGCCGTCCCAAAAGAACCTGCTCCAATAATCGCTGCAGAACTGAACTTCATCGTATCATTCACGCCCATCTACTTTCTTTCTCCCCCAACTAAATTGTGCCTCTGTCCCGTTTCGTAACCGCTCGACATTCGTCCGATGCTTCCAAATCGCCAGAAGGGCGATCACAACAGAAAAGATAAAAAGAGGGACGTTCCAAGTCCCATCCTCCCACTTTCCGTGAAATCGAGCGCCAAGGTGGGTCAAAATTGGCAAACAAACGGCCGCCACCATACTCGCCACTGCTACGTATTTTGTAAGTAGCAAAGTAATCACGAACACCACAATTAACAAAACAATAGCCGCAGGCATCAGGGCAATAATCACCCCAG
Source organism: uncultured Verrucomicrobiae bacterium (assembly GCA_963849375.1). Taxonomy (GTDB): domain Bacteria; phylum Verrucomicrobiota; class Verrucomicrobiia; order Verrucomicrobiales; family Akkermansiaceae; genus Luteolibacter. Next base: position 11,332 of record CAWKHB010000006.1, read on the forward strand.
CTGAAGTAGCTATACCTTTGCCTCCTCGAAAACCTAACCAAGGACAATAATTATGCCCCAAAATGGCGGCTAAAGCAGTCAGAACATGGACAAGCTGGACCAAAAACTGGCTTTCAGTGGGTAAGGCTAGTACCCACGAATTTGGGAAAGGTAAGGGGCACCAAGGCGGTGCCCCACCCTCAAATCTTACCAAATTGATCGCGATAATGACAGGGAGGAAACCTTTTAGCGCATCGAGAAACAGACAACTCAAGCCATATTTCTTGCCGACAATTCGGAAGACATTCGTCGCGCCGATGTTTCCAGAGCCATGTGCACGGATGTCAAAGCCCCGCGCCTTGGCGATGATTAGCCCGAATGGGATGGATCCCAGCAAGAACGCCAAGAGAGGGCAAAGCCAAAGTTGCATAGGTAAAGTAGTGAAGATCGGCGCTACTTCACCACCTCTATGCTCTTGATTACAACAGGTTTAGCGGGGACATCGCCAGCGGGCATTTCCATAAATTTACCTGTAGTCGGATGAAGCATCACGATATCGGATCGCCCCGTTTCGACAGAGCGAATTTTGTCAATCACATCCATACCCTCCACTACTTTACCAAACACCGCGTAACCGCCATTACTTGGATAGTCTAATGCTGCATTATCCGCTACGTTAATGAAGAATTGCGCCTTTGCGCTATCCGGATCGTTGGTGCGGGCCATCGCCACCGTCCCCGTGAGATTTTTCAAGCCGTTCTGACCTTCGTTTACGATTCCTTTACCGGTTGGCTTCTCAGTGAGCTTATCTTCAACAAGCGAGAATCCTCCTCCTTGTATCATGAAGCCATTAATGACCCGGTGAAACACAGTTTGATGGTAGTGCCCTGCTTCGACATACTTTAGAAAATTCTCAACAGTCACCGGCGCTTTCTCTTCGTTTAATTCCAAAGTAAAATCTCCAAGACTTGTAGCAACAATAACTTGCGGCATTTCTACCTTAACATCTTCCACTACGTCCTCACCATTCTCTTCCTTCATAGGTAAATCTTCACCATACAAAAGGCCTCCAGCTGCAAAACTTATTACTGTGAAAAACTGAAAGAATTTTTTCATCTACAAAATATATATTGGCTAGTTTAGAAATTGGCAAGTGATGTCATTCTCAAAATGCAGCAGGTTCTCACTTTCCAAAGATGGCAATAGATACTAATTCTCTAGTAAACCGGCGCTTCATAATCATACTCACCGCCGCCATAATTGCCGCCGGAGTTCGCGTTCTGTATCTTACGCTCCGTCCATTTGTAGCCCGCTTTCGTATCCCTCCACAGACCTATCGAAGTGTTACATGACAAAAGAAACACGCAGGGGATAATACAGAGGAAGAACTTCATACTAGAAAGACCCGACAAAGGACTGGTTTATTCAATTACTACCAAGTTTTCGCCAAAGTTTTTGTGTCAACGGTTTCGCCAGCATCAACTCCATTACTCCAAGCTATCACGCGGACTCCGCGGAGGGTCTGGTCTGCGCTAGTTACACCAGTGGTAGGATCTATTTCATTATCATATTCATAATCTAGTGTAATGTTATAGGGCTGACCCCATGGATCAAGGAGTGCGGAGATGTCATTTCCAGAATACTCAAGCCCCCCTCTTCCGTTCTTGGCGTTTTTCAGACTAAGGAAATTAATGCCCCGCGTGTTTTGTGGATTTGTTGCAGTACTTTCGTTACCAGCGAGAATGTTGAGTAAAGCGACCCCACTTCCAGTATCAGTCGTGAACGTCGTATCAACAGTATTTGTCCCAGGATCCGGAAGTGCAGAGTATTCGGAGTAAAACTGTTCGATGGCAGTGACCACTGAGGCAGCTGCCGTTTCTGCTGTGAGTTTGCGGGCTTTGTTAATAGCACCAGTGCCTACTGTAAATCCTGTCGCAGCCAGCACCGCAATAATTGCGATGACTACCAATAGCTCGACAAGCGTGAATCCGCGATTTGTTTTGTGGGGGTGGGGAGATCTCATTTTCTAGGTTTCTATAAAGGTTTTGTAAGGGTTACAGTAGAGTTGTCTGCCAAGTTCCGAAATAGAAGGCATGCACAACATACATACCTTGTATCTTCATAGCACCTTGGTGACAACTCAATTTATCATCTGACTTTATCGAATCTTACTTGGATTGTTCCAGCATACGCAAGAGAGGTAATTCGGCACGTTTCCGAATTTCCTCATCCATTTCCACCCGCGGCTGAAGGTCTCGGAGGCAATTCCGAAGTTTCTCCATGGTGTTCATCTTCATGTAACGGCAATCCGCACATGCACAAAGATCCGTTGGCCCGGGAATCAAATTCTTATCAGGACACTCCCGCTCTAAGCGGTGCAACATCCCGCTTTCCGTCACCACAATAATATCCCGCACCGGGGCATTTTTACAAAATGTAACCATCTTTTCAGTCGAGCAAACCTCATCCGCTAGCAATCTCACGGCCTTCGTGCATTCGGGATGCGCCACAACGAGCGCCTCAGGATACTCTTCTTTGATACGGTTGATCGAATCGCGAGTAAATTCTACATGTACGTAACACGCACCTTGCCATAAATCCATCTTGCGCCCGGTCTGCTCCATCACCCATGCGCCCAAGTTTTCATCAGGAACAAAGAGAATTGGCCGATCCGCCGGAGCTTGATTTACAATTTTGACCGCGTTTCCGCTCGTGCAAATCACATCGCAGAGCGCTTTAACACCACCGGAACAATTGATATAGGCGATGACGTAATAGTTCTTCTCTTGGTTTTCTTTTAAAAATGCTTCGAGCTGATCTGCAGGACAAGATTGCTCCAGTGAGCATCCCGCATCCTTGTCAGGAAGAACTACGATTTTCCCGGGATTCACAATCTTCGCCGTCTCTGCCATGAAATGGACGCCACAAAAGACAATTACCTCCGCATCCGTTGATTTCGCCTGATAAGCCAAGCCTAGCGAATCACCCACGTAATCTGCTACGTCTTGGATGTCTCCAGTTTGGTAATTATGTGCTAGAATAATCGCATTCCGAGTCCTTTTGAGCTCTTGAATTTCCTCCTTCAGGTCTAGGGCGAGTTGCATATCTTAGCTTTCCTCTCCCTACAGCTTGTGGCAAGGGCGAAGTCTTTAAGTGCTATAGCTTTCTACAACTTAGTCACTACCGGGACGTATCACTTCCATCGAGCCCGTATGCCTTGCACCCTCCTTCACCACCAGTCCGCGTGCTTTTGCCAGACCTTTGAGGTGGGCTTTTTTCTCGAGCGTAATTGTCCCATCACAAGTCAGCTGCGCTTTTAGCTCACCATCAATGTAGGCAGTTCGCGCATGGACTTCTCCCTGAAATTCTACTTCAGCACCACGTTCCACTCGCAGCTCATCGCACTTCACATTACCTAAAATTCTGCCGTGGCTTTGAATACGTATATCTCCAGAGCATTCTACGGAAGCTGCTAACCTGCCCAGAACCGTAAGATGATGACATTGGACATTTACCCCTACAATGGAACCCTCTCTCTGGATCATCACGTCGCCCCGCGTTTGAATTCGCCTCCGCCACGCTTGGTTAATCGTGTAGTCCCGCAAACTTATATACCCACCGCAGCGCTTACATTGGCTCGATAAGGCACTCGATATCGTCTGGAAGCCCTCACCACAATGGTAGCAAATTACATTTCTAAACTTCGCCTCTGGCTTAGAAAAAACGCGCAGCAACCTGCCGAACCTACTTTCACCTATCGGTTGGCTCTCAAGCTCACTTTCAGCCCGTTTATGAGCTTCGAGCTCATCTGCAGACAACAAGCGCGTCCCAAACTTCTGCTTGGGAACTACCTCGCCCTCTTCGATTTCTAGGTGGCTTCCGCATGCCTTACAGATAGTAGATACTACGAGTTCGGGCTCATCTTGGCTTTCCCCACATTCGGAGCAATCCACCAAGATGCGCCCACGGCTCTGCATACATTCTGTAGTAAGATAAACCTAGACGCTTGAAAATTCGTCAGGTGCCAGATCTAGATCTTGGCAGCTTCCGGCTGGGGAGACGCCTGACTGGCCTTGTTGCTGCCAGATGATGAAGAAGATCCTGAGTTGCCTGAATCACCGGAGGGTGCCTGCGATGGTGTGCCAACTGTAGATTTACCAACGAAAATAGCACCTGCTTCGATTGTAAGCGTCTTCGTTTTGATATCGCCGATTACTTCTGCACTCGCCTTCAGCTCAATCTTTTCGCTAGCCGTCATATTACCGTGAACTTTTCCGTAAACGACAATTGTCCCAGTCTTTATTTCTGCCTTGATACGGGCATTCTCACCAATGGTCAGGTTGCCGCTAGATTCGATGTCACCTTCAATTTTACCATCAACAATCAGGTCATGGTTAAATTTAACGGTACCTTTAATCTCTACATCGGAGGAAAGAACGTTGCGCGTGTTCCCCGCCGGTGCTGTTTGCGCACTCGAAGATTGGAAAGGAGCTTCCGAGCGCCCGCCGGAGCTATGCTGCGCTGGTGTCTGTGCTGTGCGAGATGTTCGCTCTTCAGATGCACTTGAAGATGATCTCTGCGCTTCGTTTCCCTCGTGACCTATAACTTTTTTAAACACGAAAGAAATAAAAGAAGGTATCGGTTTTGTGTCAATCCGATTCCAGAGTCTTTACTCGGAAATCTCGATTTCAGGGATTTCCACAGCTTCGTCGCTCGATGCAGCTTCTTCTACTTGCTCTTCATTGACTTTAGGAGCCTGCTCGCCTGCTTCAGTCTCATCAACCTCAGACTGCTCCGAGGAAGTTTCTGCATCAACTGCTACCACGTTATCTCCACTAGGAGCTTCTAAAATACCTGTGTCCACCTGCGAGGCACCATCGGAAGCAGCTTTGAGTAAGTCTTCCATGTTTACGGGCCCTGTAGATTCATCGCCACCCTCAGTGCTATCGTTCTCCCCACTGAGATTTACCTCAGGGACTTCTATAGGTGCAGCCACAACCTTGGGTGCCTGAGCCTTTACCAAAAGCAGACGCGCGTTCGCATCCCGCACAAAGGGGCTTCCCGGATTCTCGCTTTCCACCATCGAATATGCCTTCTCCGCTTTTTCAGTTTCACCCTTTTGGGCGTAAATATCACCTAGTGAGATCCACGCAAATGGCGCAAGATACTGCGTCTGCGGGTCCTCCGCCAAATCATTCAAAAGACTGCTAGCTTCCTCAAGCTTACCCTCACTAGCCAATTTCGTAGCCAATTTCGTAGCCAAACTCGATGCCGCAGATGCATATGCAGGATGCTCGCGATCCGCCTCTACGAATTTCTCAAGAGTCTCGATAGCTTCGGCCTTTTTCCCATCCTCCCATTGCTTCTCTGCTAGCAGAACCTTGGCGCTAAAAGCCGCCCGCGTCCCTTCGTGGTTTTTGACGACTGACTGGTAGCCACTCACATCCTCCGCTTTTGAAAGCGCAATCCCAGCCGCCTCTTCCCTGCCCTCCGCTACCCCCTCAAATACCACATAGATCAACGCCGCAATGGCTAATATAGCCGCCAAGGCAAATAGCTTCACCTGATGCTTATCTAAGAAAACTTCAAACGCAGGTGGTGCCTGAGAAATTTCGCCTAAAGGGCCGCTGGCGGGTTGTGAAAGTGGGGATTTTTCTGACATAAATAGCTTGCCGCCGTTGCGCGGATGCACATGCAAGCCGTCTCCAGCCTTGAAATCAATCGCATAATCAAATTCTTCGTTGTTACATCGACTTTTCTCATCCAGCCAGCTCCAATCGCCCCGCCTCATGTCTGATTCCTTCGTCCACCTTCACCTGCACACAGCCTACTCGCTTCTGGATGGAATGATCCGCACAAAAGAACTCGCAGAGAATGCTGCAAAACTCGGAATGCCCGCAGTTGCCATGACAGATCACGGAAATCTCTTTGGTGCGATCGATTTTTATCAAAAATGCCAAAAAGCCGGTGTCAAACCCATCCTCGGCTGTGAAATTTACCTCGCTCCCTTCGCCGCTTCAGAAAAGAGTAAGATACCAAACCGCAAAAACGCCACCCATCTCACCCTTCTCGCTGAAACAAATGAGGGCTGGGAAAATCTCTCCAAACTCACATCCATCGGCCATCTAGATGGCATGTATCATGGAAAACCTCGGGTAGATCGCGAGATACTCCGCGCCCATTCCAAAGGCATCATTTGCCTTTCTGGCTGCATCTCCGGCCCGGTAAATGAATGGCTTCTTAAAGGCGAGGACGACAAAGCCCTCGAAACCCTTACCGAACTCCGCGATATTTACGGGAAAAACAATCTTTTTGTAGAGCTCCACAACCACGGGCTGGAAAAACAGATCGAAGTCCTTCCCAAACTCATCGCTCTGAGCAAAAAATTAGATCTCCCCACCGTCGCCGCTAACGATGTGCACTTTCTGCATCGAGAAGACCACGAAGCTCACGACGTAATGATCTGTATCGGCACAGGGTCCATGGTCATCGATGAAGACCGGATGCGCTACACCCCAGAGGTGCATTTTAAAACTGCAGAAGAGATGCGTGCCATTTTTTCGGAAATTCCGGAAGCCTGCGATAACACCCTCCGCATCGCTGAGCGCTGCAATGTGCAGATCCAGCTCGATGCCACTTCTTCCGAAAAATACCCTCAGTTCCCCACCCCTGACGGTTCTCCGCGCGAAGAATATTTAATGAAAATCTGCCAAGAGGGCGTTCTCAAGCACTACGGACCAGAAAAAGCTGCCAGCGACGAAGTGCAGGATCGGCTAAAATACGAGGTAGATACGATCAATTCTCTCGGCTTCGCCTCCTATTTCCTGATCACCGCTGATTTTATCCAATGGGCGCGTGATCACGATATACCCGTAGGCCCGGGCCGTGGCTCCGCTGCTGGCTCATTGGCATCTTTCGCGATGGGAATCACAAACATCTGCCCTCTCAAATTCGGCTTACTTTTCGAGCGATTTCTCAATCCAGAACGTGTATCCCCGCCCGATGTAGACATCGATTTCTGCCAATCCAGACGATCAGAGGTCATCCAATACGTCCGGGAAAAATACGGTGAAAAATCAGTCTCTCACATCATCACCTACGGCACGATGGGTGCGAAGTCGGTCATCCGAGATGTGGCCCGCGTAATGGGTGTTTCTTACGGGGAAGCGGATCGAATCTCAAAAATGATTGAGGCGAAGCCGGGTGTGAAACTTGAGAAAGAATGGGCTGCCAAAGCCGAATTGCGCGAACTTATCGAATCATCTTCCACCTACAAAGAACTCTGGAGCTACGCCCTGCGCCTCGAAGGAATCAACCGAAACGTCGGCGTCCATGCTGCTGGAGTGGTAATCGGCGACCGGCCCTTGGACGAGCACGTGCCCCTCACTCGCGGTAACGAAGGTGAAGTCGTCACCCAATACGACATGGGCGCTATTACCGAAGTAGGCCTGCTCAAAATGGACTTTCTTGGCTTAAAAAACCTCACCGTCATTCACGATGCAGTCAGTCATATCCGAAAGCACACGCCGAATTTTGATATCGAAAAAGTTACCCTCACAGATCAGCTAACTTTCGACATGCTCAATCGCGGCGAGACCATGGGAGTCTTTCAGCTGGAATCGGGTGGAATGGTGGAAACTTGCAAAAAATACGAAATTCGCAGTATTGACGACATTATCGACCTCATTGCCGTCTACCGCCCAGGCGCCATGCAGTTCATCGATCAGATGCTTGATGTAAAAAAAGGCAAAAAAGCTTTCTACGAGCATCCCCTAATGGAACAAATCTGCGGAAACACCTACGGCGTGATGATTTACCAAGAACAGGTGCAAAATGCCGCGAAGGTATTAGCTGGTTACACACTCGGCGGTGCTGATCTCCTCCGCCGTGCGATGGGCAAAAAGGACACCGAGAAAATGGCCAAAGAGCGTGTCAAATTCATCGCTGGCGCCCAAGAGCACAACCAAATCAACGAAAAACTCGCCAATACCATCTTTGATAAGATCAACGCCTTCGCAGGTTACGGTTTCAACAAATCTCACTCAGCCTGCTACGGCCACATCTCCTATTGGACGGCCTACATGAAGGCAAATTTCCCGGTCGAATTCATGGCCGCTCTCCTATCGAATGAAGTAAACAATACCGACAAAATCACCGTTTTCGTCGCAGAATGTCATCGCAGGGGCATCGAAATTCTTCCCCCTGATCTTAATCGGTCCATGCTTCGTTTCATCCCGGAGAAACTCAAAGTTGGAAACATGGCTGTCCGCTACGGCCTTGCCGCTATCAAAAACGTTGGCGAAGCAGCCATGGCCACAGCCATAAAAGAACGTAACGAAAACGGCGCTTTCACCTCTCTCGAAGACTTCTCGACTCGCCTCGATTCGAAAGTCATCAACAAACGCATCTTAGAAAATTTGGTGAAAGCCGGAGCCCTTGATTGGACGGGTGAGAATCGTGCCAGCATGTTTTCCCGCCTCGAGCAAGTTGTCGCATCCGCCTCATCCGCTCAGCGCGACAAAGCCTCCGGCCAATCCTCTCTATTCGATGCTATGTCCTTCACTCCCACTGATGCAGGCGAGAAAGATACCATCAGAAATACCGTTGAGGAATGGTCCAAAGACGATCGGCTCGTGCACGAAAAGGAACTCCTAGGCTTCTATGTCACCGGCCACCCCCTCGATAAATACCGGGCTATCCTAAGCAGCGATAAATATACAAAAATCGGTCTGATCCAAGAAATCGAACTAGAAGACCCTCGCGCCCGTTATCCTATCGCAGGTATGGTCCGCTCGCTAGAAAGTCGGATGACCAAAGCGGGGAAACCCTTCGGCATCCTCACCATCGAAGACCTTACCGGCTCCACCGAAGTCCTCCTTCTGGTCGGAAACTTTCATTCCAGCGCGCGATGCAGATCTCCTCGTCCCCGGTGAAATGCTGAAGCTAAAAATTGGAATTCAAGTCGATGACCGCACTGGCGGATTCCGGATTACAGGTGGAAGCCTAACAGAACTAAAAACGCGCAAACCTGCATCGAATAGCAAATCTCCTCTGGAGCTCCTACTCTGGACTCATCAACACAGCGCGAAGGACCTAGAAGAAATTTCCTACTACATCACCGAGCACCCCGGCCTGGCACCCGTCATCCTTCACTTCCAGAACTCAGCTGGCAAACGCGTCTCCGCCAAGGCCAGCGAAACCTTTTCCGTAGAGAGATCCCCTGCCCTCCTTACCGCGCTAGAACGCTTTATCGAATAAAACGGACGACTCAGGAAAATACCCAAAGCTTTCTGAAATTGGCTCTTCCGCCGGGAGCATGTGCACTCGGCATTTACCCCACAATTACTCATCACTCCTCCAGTGGATGCTCGTTGAGTAGCTGCTCCATCTGGTAAAATCCTGTATGATCCTTGGTCTCATCCCGGACTTTGGCAACCTGTTCTGGTGTAATTGCCGAGGCTTTGTTGCCAAACTGATTACGGACATAGGTGAGAACATCGGCGAGTTCTTTGTCGTCCAATATCCCACCAAACGGTGTCATCGGGACCTGCCCAGCATATTTTTTACCATGAAGTTCAAAGGGCCCTATCAACCCATGTAAAGTCAACTTAATGAGTCTTTCCGGGTCTCCATGGACAAATATACTATCATACAAAGGCGGGAAAGCAGGATCCAAGCCCTTCCCGTCTGGCATATGACAAGTCGCACAATGCGCATCGCGATGATAGATCTCATGCCCCGCAGCAAACTGTCGTTGCTCGCCGGGATTCAAATATTTAGGCAGCGGTGGCAGCGGGTTTTCCTCCTCTAACGCCGTATCATTGCCTTTGAACCGCGCCAAAGCAGTCTCAAATGGCTTCTTCGTCCACTTATCTGTCCCCTTTGAAATCGCCGTCTCAACCACCCCCACTGCGTCCGGCTTATCATACCAAGTAGCAGCCACAACAGCTTCCAAGCGCACACGTCCGTGATCGTCTTTCGCAGCCTCTTCCAGTAACTCAAGCGCATCTGGAAACTCATCAAAATTATACCGCAGCACACGCACCGCAGCACTCCGCACCCGAAAATCTTCCGCATTCAGAAGATCTTTCAATAACTTTGTATCAACTCGATTCATCCCCCACGTAGTCCAAAGCCCTTCAAGAAGCCACTGCTCATAGGCAGAATCGCTTTTATCCAAACTCTCAGTCCACTCTTTCACAGCAGACACCACCTTATCTGTAGGATGCTCCCTCAGCTCTCGGCGGCTTCGATAACGCGTCCGATACTCAGGCAGCTTCAAATTCTCCAATAACTGCTCAACACTGGCACCATCTACCTTTGCGGGCTCAACCAACGGGCGGGATGGATACGTTACCCGGTAAATCCTGCCATGCACATGGTCCCGCAATGGATCACGCGCATTGTGCTGCATGTGGCCAATCAGAACATTCTGCCAATCAATCACATACAGCGAGCCATCCGGCGCAAATTCAAAGTCTGCCGGACGGAAATTCCCATCATTCGACTTCAATAAGTCTTGCCGAAATGCCGTCTCATAACCTGTCCCCTCATCTGTGATTGAATGCTGTTTTAACCCTAAAAACCCAATACAGTTCCCTATCAGAACATCCCCTTGCACCTCATCCGGGAAATGCCGCGAAGATACAAATTCCAAGCCAGACGTCGGCCGCACAGCATGACCTTTCGGCACCAGATCTATGCTACTTGGGTTTTGCTCACCATACGGCGTTTTCAGTGATCCGGGAAGATGCCACTCCCACGGAGGCCCGGATGTATAAATAAAGAAATCCTGTCCCCAATCATCAAACGCAAATCCCCATGGATTCGGAATCCTCAACTGCGAGGTCCGCTCTAATTTGGTCTTCTGAGGAGAAAAACGGTAAAACCCGCCATCTACCCCACGCACAGGCCCGTAAGGTGTCTCAACATTTGAGTGTAGAAAAATGCCCTCCCCCATCATGATACCACCAGAAGCATCTGCCGCGAATGAACTGATTGCGTGATGAGTATCGTGCGAATCAAAGCCTGTCAGAATGATTTCCTTCGAGTCTGCCTTATCATCACCATCTGCATCAGCTAGAAAAACCAAGTGCGGCTCTTGAGATACGATCACACCACCCGGCACAAACTCGAACCCGATCGGTAAATGCAATCCGTCCGCAAAAACGATCTCTTTATCCGCTTTTCCATCATTGTTCGTATCCTCATAAATAAGCAACTTATCGTCCGGTAAAGGATCCCCGGGACGGTAATGCGGATACGTCGGCATCGTGGCCACCCATAAACGTCCTTGATTATCAAAGGAAACCTGCATCGGATTCGCCAGATTCGGGAAATCCTTTTCCGAGGCGAACAACTCCACCTTATACCCTTCCGCGGTAACGAATTTACTCTCTGCCTTCTCCCCATCTTTATATTTGAGCGCGCTTTCAGAATCCGGGGTGTAATTTGTTTGAACCGGAGGGAGCTTGTGGCTCGCCGCATCCGCTCCCTCTACATCATACCCCTCACCTCTCGCCGCTGCCCACGTTGCGCGATCCCGTATCTCGGTCATCTCACGCATCTTGATCTTCTCGTCCGGGTAATTGTCCGGCCCAAATGGCTTATACCTGCGCCCATCCACATGCACGCCATTCAGCATCCGATAATCATGAAACCAGAACCAATTCTTATCCTTCACCGAAGCAAAAACTTTAGCGAAGCGCGAATCATCAACTTCTCCCTCCGCCTCCCCAAAAATTCCATCCACCAAAACCTTAGATAACTCTTTATAGCCCTCGTAGTTTGGCAGAAAACCGTTCCGCGTCATCGGCTCATCACGTGACTCATACAGAGCCTTTGTAGGACCAAACACATCTAAATATTCAACTCCAGTCTCGCTCGCCACCTCCTTCATCGCCTCCGCATACATCTGTAGATTCTCATTTTCCACAGCTCCATCTGGCAAATCACGGTCTGCGGAAAGGTCCTCATACGCAATCGGTGAGATAAGAACAACCCGCGGAGCACTCTCTTCATTGTATTTTTGCTGCAGCGTATGCTTCACAAACGCCTCTAGCTCACCTTTGAAATTCTCCAATCCCGCCTTTCCCTCGAACGACTCATTATACCCGAAAAACGCTAACAAAGTATCTGGCTTGAGATCCGCCAACCACTCATCAGGGCTTGGGTGAAATCCCTCCCCAGAATGTACCTGACGCTCCGGATGAAACTTCTCTGCGCCGGGGAACGCCCACTGCGTCGGCCGTGAAGGATGCGGCCTAAAACCTGGCGTATCGCCCGGCCTACACATATTCCTCACATTAAGATCCTTCTCAGGGTATCGAATATGCAAGCGCGCCTCAAAATAAGGATGATCGAGCATCCGCTCACCCAGCCCATTCCCAATCAAGACAATTCTCTCATTCGCTTGCGGCTCTTTGGGAGCAGCTTGGAGGACTTGAAAGGCAGTTGCGAGGAATAGAAACGTAAGGGCTTTTGTAAACATGGGAAAAACGAGTGCTTATCGATACGCGTGCTGGCCCCTTCGTCGATCAAATTTTCTGCAATTGATCATTTCCGCTATCCACCATTCCCGTGTATAAAAAAGGAGTGAAAGCGTGTTTTCTACTGTTTCCAGTCCTTGCAGGCCTCACCTGCCTTCCCCTTTTTGCACAACAGACCTCGATCCCCTTCGGTGGGGTCAACCGCAGCTACGTCCAGAAGCCTGGCCAGCAGCAGCCGGTGGCGGCAGCATCTAAACCCCGACTACCCATCGCCACCGCCTTTCAAGGCGAGTCGAAATTCTACGCCATCCTCGCCCAAGCTGAGCGCGAAGGTTGGCGGAAACTACCTCTAGGCGATCGCACAGCCCGAGTCGCGAAAGCCCTGAACGGCGTCCCCTATAAAAATTACACTCTCGAGGCTGACGACTATATCGAAACCCCAATTGTTGATCTTACCGGGATGGATTGCTGGACGTATTATGAAAATGCTTTGGCAATTTCCCGGATGCTCACCTACAAGCCTGCTCCCTACAAACCAGAAGACATGCTTCACATGGTGGAGCTGGAGCGTTACCGGAACGGCATTTGCACGGGAAACTACCTTTCGCGGATGCACCACCTCGAGGAGGTCTTTCACGACAATGCCCGCCGCGGCTACTCCATGAACATCACCCCGCGCCTACCCGGTGCCGTCCGCCTAAATCGTGAAATCCGAGAAATGACCGTGCAGTGGAAAAGCTACCGATACCTCCGCAACAACCAATCACTCATCGCTCCCATGGGCCGCATCGAGGCCGCAGTCTCAAAACTCCCCATCTACCACCTCCCAAAAGACAAAGTCCGCGCCGCAGAAAAATACCTTCAGAACGGCGATATCTGCGCTATCACCTCGAACTGGAAATTTGGATACACCTCCCACGTCGGCCTCATCGTCCGCATCAAAGGCCGTGCCTACCTCGCACATGCAACATCAGATCGCAGCAAAGGTAGGAAAACTCTCTTTGATAAACCGATCACTGACTACCTCAACGGATCATCCAAACACGCCGGAATCATCGTCAGCAGGCCCTTCGAAATACCGAAGTCCATCCTCTGGCAGAAAGATTTCGCAGGGCGCTAAATCATACCCGCAACATATCCTCGGAACTGGGGTTGATGAACTAGAATGTCACTCCCTGCGCTCTCCAAAGAAACCGAATTAGAACCGGGCCTTAGTGAAGTCAGCGATCATGAGCTAATGGCGCAAATCGCCCAAGGTAGTGAGCAAGCCTTCCGGCTCCTTATCGAACGCCACCAGGGGCCGGTAATAGGGACGATATCGAAGATGCTACGCGGCTCAATGGAATCGGAAGACCTCGCCCAACAGACATTCCTACGAGTATGGAAACATGCCAAACGATACAAACCCGACGAAAAATTCACGACCTACCTTTACACAATTGTCCGTAACCTCGTCTTCAATGAATCTCGCCGCCGCTCCCGAAAGCCCTCCGTTTCTAGCACAAACCTTGAAGACAAAACCTCTCCAAACCTCGAGCAAGACACCGCACACCAACCAGATCTACATCTACTGCAAGCAGAACTTCAGGACGCAATTGCACAAGCCATCTCCGAATTACCTGAAAAACAACGTCTGGCCGTAGTTCTCAGGCGCTACGAAGATCTGCCTTACGAAGAAATTGCCACCGTCCTAAAAACCAGCGTCCCTTCCGTGAAAAGTCTCCTGTTTCGAGCCCGCAAAACACTGCGCAGCACTTTAGGAAAATATTTATGAAAAATTCAGAATAAACCATGAACCTACACCGTCATACGCATACCCTAAACCGACAAGTATGCCTGAAATTCACTTGAAGATTAGGAATTTCTAACTAAACTCCCGCCACCACATCCAAAATATGAAAAAGATCATCTCAATCACCGCATCTGCTATTGCTGCCGTCGCACTCTCAAGTTGTGCCTCGCCTACAGGTCCTGAAACTCAGAAGGGCGCAGTTACCGGCGGCCTCCTTGGCGCAGCCGCTGGCGGAATCATTGGCCACCAATCCGGACGCGCATTAGAAGGTGCTGCAATCGGAGCCGGAGCTGGCGCTGGTGCAGGGGCCTTATATGGCAATGCACGCGATCAAGAACGCCGCCGCTACTACTAAGATTAAAATAATTTAACTTTCAAGCCGCCGAGACCCAGTCTCAGCGGCTTTTTTTGTGTCGTCCCACAAAGCACTTAGGACACCTAAGAGCCTCATCTTGCACATCTGGCTGAAAGAAACCTTTGCCCAGTTGTGATTTTTCGATGAGGATTCAGAACCCTTACTTGGAATTTAGAAATAGCTATGCCTACCCTCCTTTTCATTTTCTTCTGCCTCCAAGCGGTCGCCCTAGCCGCCCCTTCAGCTTCAGTTTCCACCAAAGCGCAGCTACTATCTGAGGTGTCAAGCATCCGTCCCGGAGAGTCCTTCACCGTCGCGCTGGCACTCTCACACCCCTCAGAATGGCATAGCTATTACAAAAACTCTGGAGGTGTCGAGCTCCCCCCAAAAATTACTTTCCAAGCCCCTGAAGACACACAAATCGGGCCAATCCAATGGCCCACGCCCCTTGTCAAAGACGGTTACTTCGGGAAAAGCTTCATCTACGAAGGATCACCGCACTTCCTAATCGAAATCACTCCACCTCCATCACTCAAACAGGGCGATACCCTTACTCTCTCCGCCACCGCAGATTGGCAAATCTGTAAAGTCACCTGCATTAGCGAGTCCGCCAACTTTCGCTTAGAAATTCCCATCAGCTCTAAGACAACGATCAATCCTGATCTCACAGAAACGTTCGCCAAGGCCCGCGCAGAAATCCCCCAAATTCTTGAAGGTGCCACAGCGAATCTCTCCAAAGAACCAAACGCCGGAATTGAGTTAAAAATCCCCAAAAAGACAATAGATTTATCCGATTTCATCCCGGATCAGCCCTCCATAAAATCTCTATCGAGCGGTGGCTCAGCAAAAACAGAAGGAGATTCCACAACCCTTCAGCTGCAACGAAACACTGTCGATATGCTCGACAGGCCAATCCCTCAAGACTCACTGATTTCTGGTATACTGCTGACGGAGCCTCCCGTCCGCATCCCAGAAACGCAGATTACCGCCCCACCTCCTGAAGCCATTGGCGCTAACAAGTTTTTGCCCATCCTAGGCGCAATGTTCTTGGGCGGCCTGATCCTGAACCTGATGCCCTGTGTATTTCCAGTCATCGGCCTAAAAATCATGGGTTTCGTGCAGCAGACTGGGCAAAATCGACGCTCAATTGGTCTCCACGGCTTAGCCTTCACCCTCGGTGTCATCGCATCGTTTGCTGTCCTCAGCGGCATCCTCTTTGCCCTTCGTGCTGCCGCACTGCGCACAGGAGGTGAACTTAGCGGCTGGGGCTACCAATTGCAGAACCCATGGGTAGTTCTTGGTCTGCTCCTCTTGATGTTTGTCCTTGCCCTAAACATGTTTGGAATCTTCGAGCTTGGAACATCCGCCACCTCGGTAGGCGGGAAGTGGCAGAACAAAAGCGGCATCTCTGGCTCGTTCCTATCTGGAATCTTAGCCACCGTAGTCGCAACACCCTGCTCCGCTCCTTTCCTCGGCGCCGCCATCGGTGCTGCTATGGCCCTTCCTGCCTCCCAGTTTTTCCCTGCATTCACCGTAATGGCCATCGGTTTTGCCCTGCCTTACCTCATCCTCTCCCTCTTCCCCTCTTTGCTCAAATTCCTACCCCGGCCCGGCGCATGGATGGAGACCTTCAAGCAAGCCATGTCCTTCCTGCTATTTGCCACAGCGGGTTACCTTCTCTGGGTCTACTCAGGATTAATCGGCCAAAATAACCTTCTTTCACCCATTCTAGGTCTCAGCGTAATCGCCGCCGCCGCATGGATCTACGGCAGATGGTCACTTCCACATTTATCCAAAAAAATACGCGCTTACGCCCTTATCTTTGCAAGCCTTTTTGCAGCCGCCGGTATCGCCCTTGCTCTTCCACCCGAGGAAGACAATCTTTGGCAGCCATGGTCACCGGACCTTGTCGAAAAACTAACTACCCAAGGCACCCCAGTCTTCATCGATTACACGGCTCAATGGTGTCTCACCTGTCAGGTGAACAAGAAAGTAGCGTATACTGATGAAGTCCGCTCACTCGCCGCAGAAAAAGGTGTCGTATTTCTCAAAGCAGACAAAACCCGTCCAAACCCCGCCATCGAAGATGCCCTTAATCAGCTAGGTCGCACTGCCATCCCGGTAAATGTCCTAATCGCACCCGGCAAGGAACCCCTCGTCACACCCGAAATCCTGACTCCTGCCTACCTGAAAGAAATATTCTCGAGTCTTCCCTGATCACACTAGCGCACTAGCACTCTATATCTATTCGACCTCTTCGAAATCTTCCACGAAGCCGTCTTCAGCAGAGCTTCCGTCATCTTCCAAGAAATCTTCGTCCTCCGGCTCTTCTGGAATAGGTATCGCCCGTTGCACGTTCTCAAATTGCGATTCGTCGATGGGAATTGCCTGTAAAACATCCTCCTCATCCACTTCCACCACTTCCGCTTCCTCCACCTCCGGCACCACCACCAGCGCTTTCTTTGGCGGAGCTATCGTCTGCTTAATCTCACTTTTCAGCGGCTCGAAAAAGTTCCGCACCATAGGTGCCGCCATTCTGCCTCCGGAGACACTTTGTCCCGGCCGACCCTCGTAGAGAACGGCAAAAGCAAACCTCGGGTTATCATATGGCAAAAATCCTGCAAACCATGCCAAGCGCTGATTTAACCTCTTCGGACCCCACTGCGCCGTTCCCGTTTTCGCAGCAATCGTCGTATAACTTAAACTACCACGCTTACCCGTTCCATAGCCTTTAGATACCACATCCCGCATGCCTTCCCGCACTACTTCTACCGAACTCTCATCCACCCCGAGCCAGTTTTTCCTTTCCGGAATCATCGCTTTCACCACCCTGCCCCGTGGATCTTGCACTTGCGTGATCAGCGAAAGTTTCGGGAGTGCTCCACCATTGCCAATCCCTGCCATCATTTGCGCGACTTGTAGCGGCGATGCCAGCATACTACCCTGCCCAATTGACATATTCGCCGTGTCGCCATCCATAATCCGCCGCTTCGCATTCTTTAACATCCATTCGTTCGTAGGTATTAGTCCCCGTGTCTCACCAACAAGTGGAAGACCCGTTTTTTCACCCATCCCCAGCCTTCTCGCTAAACCAAGAAAAACAGATGGGCCCACATCAATCCCTACCTGATAAAACCAAGGATTTGTAGACCTCGCGATCGCCCGCTTCACGTTGATACTCCCTTCCGGCACACGACTCCAGTTCCGGAAAGTATGATTCCCAATCTTGATCGAAGCCGGGCAATAAACAGTGGAATATTCCGTAACAGTTCCCGCATTCAAAGCAGCTAACGCCACCACAGGCTTAAAGGCCGATGCCGGCGGGTAAGCAGATTGAAACGCTCTACCGAAAAGTGGATTCGTCGGATCTTCCTGCAAAGCCTTGAAGTCCTTTGTGGAAATACCCGGAGTGAATATATTTAAGTCAAAACTCGGCCTCGATGCTAGAACCAAAACCTCCCCTGTAATCACATCAATCACCACAAAGGCTCCTTTGCGACAACCCTTTCTCAAAACCTTCTCCGCCAACTTCTGCCACTTCAGATTGATCGTAGAAACTACCGTCCCTCCCGGTCTTGGCCGTTTAATCTGCTCCTCTTGCAATTTATTACCGTTCTCATCAAACAGCAATCGCTTCATGCCGCTCTCACCGGCCAATTGATCGTTGAATAGCTTTTCTAGACCTGCTCGACCCTCGATTTCTTCCCAAAGTGGCTCATTATAGTTGATTGGACCTGTCGGTAGCTCGCCCACACTTCCTGAATAACCTATAAAATGCGCAGCCAAAGACCCTTCCGGATATGTCCGCCGGTAAACCGGATGCAAAGTCAGCCCCGAGATTAATTTCGACTCCAGCTCCTTCGCCGCCTTCTGCCTCACCTGCCCACTCAAATAAAGAGGTAACCACCGTCTATGCCGATAGTGACTGTAAAGCTCGTCATCCGTCTTTTCATAAGGAATTTCCACCAGCTCCTTGATATGATCTATCCGTGTTCGCGCCCAGTTCACCACATATTCCCGATCAACGTCCTGAAATTGCTCAAACTGCAAGGCCACCTGATAGGCAATCTCATTGCTCGCCAATGATTTCCCTGTCCGATCAACAATCTGCCCCCGCGGTGCAGGAATCTTCAACGTAATCGTCCGCGCATCCTTCCGATTCAAAATCGAACCCTCAGTCGCCGAGCGCGGACCTGAAAGTGATTCGTCCATCCCAAGATCCGAGGCGGCAGCAATCGGCGTCACCTGGGCATGCGCTACCCCCCATCCAGCAAAAACCAAAAGCGCAGCTCGCAGAAACCAAATCACGGGCTGGATATAAGAAACTTTTCTGAAAATAGCAAACCTTTCATTTGAACACTTCTTCCACGAAATCCCATCAATCCAAAAGCTCAGGATAGCAATCTTTCGCAATATCCATCGTGATCTCGAGAATCTTCTTCGAGTTTGATTGCTTCATAATCTCATCAACAGCAGCTGCACACCTCGCATAGCTCAGAGAACGGATTACCTGCCCCACTCTCGGTAGAATTTTAGGAGAAACCGAAAGCTCCTCCACCCCAAGTCCAATTAGCAGAGGAGTAAGTCGGATATCACCGGCCATTTCACCACATACTCCTGTCCAAATCCCATGATGATCCGCCGCCGTCACTGTCTGCTTCATCAGCCGTATCACCGCTGGATGGGTAGGCTTATACAAATCAGCGACATGAGGATTTACCCGATCCACCGCCATGGTGTATTGAATGAGGTCATTCGTCCCTATCGAGAAAAAATCCGAATGCGGCGCCAACAAATCAGCACAAATCGCCGCTGATGGAACTTCAATCATCACGCCGACCGGAATATTCTCATCAAATGGCACACCCTTCCTCGAAAGCTCATCCATGCACCGTTTGATCATCTCCCTACCCTCCAAAAGCTCAGAAACTCCCGAAATCAACGGAAACATAATCGCCAACTTGCCATGCGCACTCGCTCTTAAAATCGCCCTTAGCTGATCTCGAAACATCGCCGGCCTCGATAAGGAAACCCGTATACCCCGCCACCCCAGAAATGGATTAGGCTCTGGCTCTGTCAAAGCCTCCACCGGCAGCTTATCCCCCCCCGCATCCAAAGTCCGCACAATCAGCATGTGCTTTCCCACTGCCCGCGAGAGTTTCATATACGCTTCCGTCTGAGCCCTCTCATCAGGCATCCCCTTCTTGTTCAGCAACAGAAATTCTGTCCGATACAGTCCCACACCCTTCGCACCACTCCGGCGGATCTGGTGAAACTCTTCGATAAATTCTATATTCGCTGATAAAGTGAGCTCCCGCCCGTCCAATGTCTCAGTCGCCTCATTCCGACGTGCCTCCAATTCAGCGCGCTGCTTCTCCTTTTCAGCTTGCAGCGAGCCATACCTCAGGAGCGTCACCTCAGATGGGTTCAGAATCAGTTTCCCCGAATAACCGTCGACAATCGCCGGCGTCAGCGCTGTCACCTGAATCACCGACGCATCCAAACCCACCACCGCCGGAATCCCGAAAGACCTCGCCAAAATCGCCGTGTGGGAATTGACACTACCTTGCTCTGTCGCAAAACCCAGAAGGTGCCTGCGATTCATTGATGCCGTATCTGATGGCGAAAGATCATACGCTAACAAAATATGTTTCGTATCTGGCGGCGTATGCGCTGGTTCCGTATCACTCCGGAAATTTCGTAAAACCCGCTGCGAAACGTCCTCAATATCCGCCGTCCGATCCCGGAGATACGGATCCGGTATCCGCCGCATCGCCTCCAGAAAGTTCTGCATCATCGCATAGAACGCATATTCCGCATTCTGTAAACGCTCCACAATGGCATCGTTCACTTTCTTCAACAAAGACTTATCCTCAAGAAGCATCACGTGCGCTTCGAAGATCTCACTATCAGAAGTCCCTGCCAAAGTCTGCAGCCGCTCCTGCAATTCCTGCAACTGCAGCTTCGTTGTAGCCACCGCCAGCTCAAATCGTGCCTGCTCCTCCTGCACCTCGTCCTGATCAATCTTATATACCTCAGGAGCTGAAAACCCACGCGCAATCACATGAATCGGTCCAATCCCTATCCCCGCAGAAGCAGCAATGCCTTGATGCGTAGTTTCAGGACGTGCCGCAGATTCAACCATATACCTCCGCTATAAATGACTTGCCCTTCACCTCCTTGCAAGACTTTGGAGCAAGAACTTCATGAAAACCCCTCACCCTTCACCTTGAATTCTAGTCAAAAGGTGATACCTCACCCACCCCTCAGATAAAAACTCAATAGCGCCAAGCATGTTTCTCACCACCCGGTAATCTCCCAATCAACACTGCCCATACCCAATTTATCTCCTCTTACACAGCTCTGTGCTCACATAGACCCGCCTAATCGTCACAAAAAAAGCCGCCATCCCATAAGCGGGAAGGCGGCTCGTAGAATTTCGCTTGGAAACAACCTTATGCGGTCGGCACTTCGGAAATTGTTTTCAGGATACGTGAAGCAATTGCGTAAGGATCACCTTGTGAGTTCGGACGGCGGTCCTCAAGATAACCTTGATACTTTTCACCTTTCACAAAGCTATGCGGAACGCGGATCGAAGCACCTCGGTCAGCAACACCCCATGAGAATTGGTCGATAGACTGCGTTTCATGCAGTCCAGTCAAACGCAAATGGTTATCCGGGCCGTAAACTGCAATGTGCTCTTCGCAGTTCTCTTCAAACTTGCTCATAAGTTTGAGGAAATAGTCCTTACCACCAGTCTCACGGAGATACTTCGTCGAGAAGTTCGCATGCATTCCAGAGCCATTCCAGTCACCCTTCACAGGCTTACAATGATACTCTACCTCAATGCCGTAACGCTCGCACAGACGCTGTAGCAAATAGCGAGCTACCCAGATCTGATCTGCCGCACGCTTGCTGCCTTTGCCGAAAATTTGGAACTCCCACTGACCCTTCGCCACTTCAGCATTGATGCCCTCATGGTTGATTCCTGCATCAAGGCAGAGATCAAGGTGCTCGTTCACGATCGAACGCGCCACATCCCCTACCGCATTGTAGCCTGTCCCACAATAATAGGGACCTTGTGGAGCGGGGTAGCCGTCAATTGGGAAACCAAGAGGCTTACCATCCTGCATCAAAAAGTATTCCTGCTCAAATCCGAACCATGTATCCTCTTCGTCAAGAATCGTAGCCCGCGCGTTTGATGGGTGTGGAGTGCCGTCTGGCATCATCACCTCACACATTACAATGCCACCATTGCGACGTGTCGTATCTGGATAAATCGCTATCGGCTTAAGGACACAATCTGAGCTGCCACCTTCCGCTTGCAATGTCGATGATCCATCAAATCCCCATTCAGGGAGCTCTTCTACAGTTGGGAAGGAGGAAAATTCTTTTACTTGGGACTTACCCCGAATGTTCGGGACAGGCGTGTAGCCATCCAGCCAGAGATATTCCAATACGTATTTCGTTTTAGCCATGGTGTACTTTTCTATTCTTTATTAACGGTTAGCCACTCGCACATTCGTAAATTTGAGCTTATTTCTATGCAGGGACCTCAAAGCACAAGCAGTATGCATGCCACCTGACCTAGCCGAAGCCTCAGCACTACTGCACAATCTCTAACAACAAAGCCGTCGTATCATCACCTCCCGCTCCCTCCAAAGCAGCACGAAACAGTGTATCGCGGACCTCCTTGACCGGCCGCGCCTCTCGCAAATACATCTCCAGCTTTCTCTCCCAAACCCCATCGATCACACCGTCAGAGCATAGCAACAACCGATCTCCCCTCTCCACCTGCACAGTTTCAATAAAAGGTGAACAGCCCCCCTGCCCTCCACCCAGCGCTCCATAAAGCGCCGCTCTGCGTGGATGTTGCCGGTATTCAGCCTCACACATCTCCTCCCGTTTCCAAGCACTCCAAGCAAAAGTAAAATCCTTACTTAGCTGCTCCAGCCTCCCTGCCCGCAAACGATAAAGTCGAGAATCACCCAAATTCGCTACGTGAAACTGCCCCGCCCGCAGCCAACCCAACACCAAAGTCGCACCCATTCCACACAACTCTGCATCCTCAGCCCCCTTCGCCCGCAAATGAGCGTGAATCTCTAGAAAAATTCTCTCCAAAAATGCTTCACAGTCCCCGCACTCACCTTCCCCACCCTTCCATCCTTCCAGAAGTTCTCTCAACCGATGAATCACGAAATTGGAAGCAATCCCCCCACCCTCACGCCCCCCCATTCCATCTGAAACTGCAAATACGATCCCATCGCTCCCTACTACGTTTTTCCCAGAATCGACGTCCTGCCTCACTTCATAAACCCCATCGCCAATCACCGCCCAAACATCTTGGTTCGGCTCTTTCCGCGTTCCGCAAACGCTTGCCCCGGCCCATTCCACCTGCATCACCCGCTCGCCCTCCATCACTCCGCCCCCTTGGGATCCGGTAAAATCTCTGCCAACTCAAAATCAATCACGCAAAACCGCCCCATCCCATCATGATACGTAATATTCCTCACCTCCGCATCCAAGTGCCGCACCCCGTAATCTCTCTCCAAATCGCCAAACAACTTCGCCGCCTTCTGCTTACTCACATTCGGCGCCGGCTTTCCACAACTTGTCGAAACAAAATAAAACTCCTCCGGATGCTCCTCCAAAAGCCTCGGCACATAAGGGCAGCACCTCTCCTCCAGCACTTTCAGCACCTCCACCTCCTTCGCATACCTCTCTGCCACCCCACTCCCCCGCATCCGCTTGTGCACACGCCCATGGAAATCAATCCGCACGTGCGATCGTAACCCATCTTTAACCGGCTCCATCGACATCACCTCAAAGTAATACCAGCGCAGCCACCTACGCAACGGTTCTTCCTTGCCCGGGAAATCAATTTGCTGCGAACCTTCCCTCCGGATGAAAATTATCGCAGGCAAAGCCGGTCGGATCACCATCAAAGTCCCTTCGGCGATCGCTCGACCCACTACTGATTACGTCCGCCAAGCAATCTTCAATATCCTCGGCGAAATCGTAATCGATGCGAAAGTCCTCGATCTTTTCTGCGGCTCCGGCGCCCTAGGCCTTGAAAGTCTCAGCCGCGGCGCGAAATCCTGCACCTTTGTCGACGAGCATCGCCTCGCCATCTCCACCACCGAAGAAAACCTTAAAAAATCCCGCCTTCTCGGAGGACGCACGGTGAAATCCGCAGCCCTCCCTTTCCTCAAACGCGATCTCGCCGCCTACAATGTCATCTTCGCAGATCCACCATACTACCAGGGCCACGGCTCTACCGATCACGGCGCAGCACTCCTCAATCTTCCAGAACTCCCAAACCGCCTCTCAGCCAACGGCCTTTTCTTACTAGAAATTTCTTCCTCGCAGCCATCCCCACCATCCGCCCACCTACAGCAAATCGATAGGCGGGATTACGGCTCCAGCGCCATACTGATCTTTCAGCATAAACTCTGATGAATCATCATCTGCTCTTACTGATCTACCGGCTTCTGCTGCCCCTCCTGTTCCTCATCGCATTTCCCGGATGGTTACTGAAAATGATCAAACGGGGCGGCCTCAAAACCCCTCTCCTCGAGCGCATCGGCCTCTATAAAAGCGATAACTCATCACCCTCCAAAGGGAAAATCCACATTCATGCCTCCAGTGTTGGCGAAACTGCCATCGCCCTCAAGCTCATCACAGCCTGGCAACAAGAAGCTCCCCAACAGCACTTCGTCTTAGCCACCACCACCTCCACAGGATACGACCTCGCAACGGCCGCCACCCTCCCACAAGTTTCTATCACCTACATCCCTCTCGATTTCACCTGCGTGGTGAAATCATATCTCAACCACTTCTCACCACGTTCCGTCATCCTCATCGAATCAGAAATCTGGCCCAATTTCCTCATCGAAACAGAAAAACGTTCCATCCCCGTCCACCTTGCCAATGCCCGCACCTCTCCGCGCTCCCAAGCACGCCTCCTGAAATTTGCTACCGCCCTAAGCCCCTTCTATCGCCGCCTACATACCGTTTGCATCCAAGAAAAATCTCATCTTAAGCTCTGGACAAGCCTCGGCATACCGCCTTCTCGAATTCACCACACCGGCAGTATCAAATTCGACCCCGAATCCATCAAACCACCAGAACCGCGTCCCGAGTTTGCAACCATCCTCAAGCAATTTGGCAATAGAAAACCCTACATCTTAGCTGCCTCAACCTTCCCGGGCGAAGAAGCAGCCATCACCGCTGCCATCTTCACCGCATTTCCCAATGCACTTCCAATCATCGTCCCCCGCCATGCCGAAAGGCGCAAAGAAGTCTGCTCTGCCCTCGAAATCGCTGGCTTCACCCCCATCCTTCGGACAAATCTCACATTGCCACCGGAAAAAAACAAAACCGTCCTCGTTATAGACACCACTGGCGAGCTACCAACTTGGACAACTCATGCAGATCTCGTAATCATCGGCAAATCCTTCCTCTCAACCGGCGGCCAAAACCCCGCAGAAGCCATCCTTGCCCGTAAACCACTCATCTTTGGCCCTCACATGGAGAATTTCCAACCGCTCGCTCACAATCTCCTCAAAGAAAATGGGTCCATCCTAGCGGAAACTATCGAGGAACTACCCAAAGCCATCCGCGAGGCACTCGAGCCCAACTTCTCCCTAAATCTAGATAAGTTCTGCCCTGAAAGTCCTTGAAACTCACCGTGGAGCTACGCAAAAGCACCTCCGGGCCTTGCATCACCCCTCGGAACGTGCATGAATCCTCGGCCCCAGACCCAAGTTCTTTCCAAAAAACATACTAAAAAACTTTCCACTGTGAGCGAAGAAAACCCAAATCCACTCGAAGGCCTGCTATCCGAATTTGCCCTTGGTCCTGACTGGGCTCGTGCCAAATCGAACAGCACTGAAAAGAAATACAAAGACCTTCCACCTCGCGACTTCGAACCCCGCCGCCGAAATGACCGGTCCGGCCCGGGCAATAACAACGATCGCAGGGAACCTCGCTCTAACTTTCCTCAGGGTGAGCAAGGCCAAGGAGGGCCACGAAATCGCCGAGACCAGAATAGTGGCCGTCAGGGCGGTCGTGACTTTCGCCGCGATGAAGTCCCCCCTGCCGAAGGAGTAAATGTTACCCTCGCACCAGAGAAACAAGCCATCCACCTCATCTGCAAAGAAGTGCAGAATGTAGCGCGCGTCTACCCTCTCTACGACATCGCTGAAATCATCCTAGCAGAACGCGGTCGCAGCCGTGCTATTTTCGAAATTTCTGAGAAAAAGGGTCCATTCTTCCGCTGTAAGCACGAAGAAGCACTGTTTCTAACCAAAGAAGAAGCCCTTCGCTACCTGCTCAACGCAGATTGGCGGGACAAATTCATCGTTGAGGAAACCCACGAAGTCGAGCCCCCCAAAGGGAACTTCCAAGCAATCGCCAAATGCGGCATTTCTGGGAAACTATTAGGCCCACCGAATTTCCACGAATATCAAACAAACCTCCGCACCCTCCACCGCGAGCAATTCGCAAATATGCCCTTCGAGTCCTACTCCGCCCGCGTGCGCACAGAACGCTCTGAAGAAGCCGTCACCGAATGGAAGGAAAGCATGAAAGTGCGCACCCGCTGGCGCTTAATCACCGATGAAGAAGCAGCCAAACCAGCTCAAGAAGCCTCTCTTAAAGAAACCTCAAGCGAAGACAGCCAAAGCAAACCTTCAGAAAATTCGGTCCCACCTGCGGATGACGCTCCACCTTCTGAACCTCCTGCAGAAGAACCAGTCCTCGCCGAAGAAAGCCCTTCTGAAGAACCCACTCCCGCCACTGAAGGAACTCCAGCCGAAACCGAGGCAGAAACTCCCGAAACCGAAGAACCACCATCGGAAAACGAAACTGCGCCGACCAACGAGGAGGAGCCCTCCCCCGAGCATCACTGGTATAACGACCGTGTAGAATTCGAGCGCGCACTCGCTGCAGAAGTCTTCGATAAAGCCTTTCACAGCACCCGAAAAGCCAAAGTCTCTGCAGCCATCCAGCAAAAACAGATCTCCCCGGGCCTCTTCATTCGCCTAAAGAACACTGGCAACTACCATAAGAAGCACCCCGCCATCATGATTCCCATGATCTGTAAGATCCTAGAATCAGAACGCATGCCTGTCTTCAAACGCAAAGGCAAACTTTTCACCGGCCCAGCCCGGCCCCAAGCCCTCGCTGCCGATGCAGTCCTCGCCCCACGTCCTTCCGAAATCGTAACTTGGATCCGCGAGAACCCATCCTGCAAGCTCGAAGGACTATGGAAAGCCATCTTACCAGAGGGAGCCACAGCCCCACCCGCCGAATACGCTGCCGATCTGTTCTGGCTCCTGCAACAGGGCCACATCTTGCTCTACACAGATGACACATTAGTAGTCCAAGAAAAGCCGAAGCCCCAGACCCCAAAGAAAAAGGCAAAAGGTCCAAAATCTTCAGAAGCCAAAAATACCCTAACCCCTTCTGATGACGAAACTACTAAGAAAAACCAAGAACTGAGCACCGAAGGCAAGCATCCCGAATCCTCATCGCATAACACCCCAGACGCCCCAGAAAAAAGCGAAGCTCTGCCTAAAAAAGACGCCGAAAGCCCAACCGCAACTTCCCCTCTCGAGGCAATCGCAGAAACCGTCGCCTTAGCGAAAGACAAACTCGTCGAATCCACCTCCGAACTCGTCGAAAAAGTCATCAAAACCGAGCCAACTGAGCCAACCGAGCCAACGGAGCCAACCGAGCCAACCGAGCCAACCGAGCCAACGGAGCCAACCGAGCCAGTTATCGACGAACCTCATTCGCCCTCGTAATCTTCTTACCTAAAGGCACCCCGTATCTTTTCTAACAAAACATGTCCCATCAGCAGACCCTAGCGGATACCGCTACATTGGAAGGCACATCCCTACATACTGGGGAAAAAGTTGCTCTTACACTCCGCCCAGCTCCCGAGAATCACGGCTTCAAATTCCGCCGTGTTGATCTACCTGACCAACCCTTCATCAATGCAGATGTCGATAAGGTTCAAACAGTCGAGCGCGCCACCACCCTAGCCGAGGGAAGCGTAAAAGTGCACACCGTAGAGCACGTCTTATCCGCACTCACCGGCATGGGCATCGATAATGCCATCATCGAAATGTCCGCCAACGAGCCACCCATCGGAGATGGCTCCTCACGCCCTTTCGTAGAGCTCATCAAACGTGCCGGAATCAAAAAACAGGAAGCCCCAAGGAAAGTTTGGGAAATCCGCGAGCCGATCCATAAAGAAATGGGTGATGGCACCATCATCACCATCGTCCCCAGCAAAACCTTCCGTGTTTCCGTCACAAATGTCGGCCCCGAAGGTCGCTTCACCCAATATTTCTCATCAGAAATCACTCCTGAAATTTACGAAACGGAAATCGCACCCGCCCGCACCTTCGTCTACTACGAGGATGTAAAACCGCTTCTCGATAAAGGCCTCATCAAAGGCGGCTCCTTGGAATCCGCCGTCGTCATTCGCGATAACCAAGTCATGTCCAAAGAGCCCGTTCGTTTCACAAATGAATTTGCTCGCCACAAAGCCCTCGATCTCATCGGCGATTTCATGCTTTCCGGAAAGCGCATCCTCGGCCACGTCATCGCCGTAAAACCCGGCCACGGCCCCAACACCGTCATGGCCGCAATCCTCAAAAAGGAATACCAACGCATGCGCTCTTTGGTGCCCACGGACATCTCCATCCCCGATGGCGAAAGCGTCTTATCCGTAAGCGAAGTGATGAAAATCCTACCTCATCGCTACCCCTTCCTTATGGTAGATCGCGTCATCGATTTCGGCGAGAAAACCTGCACCGCCCTCAAAAACGTCTCAATCAATGAGCCATACTTCCAAGGCCACTTCCCAGACCACCCCATCATGCCCGGCGTCCTACAACTCGAAGGCATGGCCCAAGTCTCCTCGATCTTGATGCTGCGTAAACCAGAAAACCTCGGGAAAATCGGCTATTTCCTCAGTGCCAACAACGTAAAATGGCGGAAACCCGTCATGCCCGGCGATACCCTCATCACCGAAGCCATGACAACCAAAGTCCGCGGCAACATCGGCCAAACCAGCTGCCGCTGCCTCGTCAACGGCGAAGTAGTCTCCGAAGCCGAACTCAAATTCGCACTATTCGATAGGTAACACCTCCTAACCATTCAACTTAGGAGTAGGGGCGTCCCCGCCCCTTGAGTTCCAGCGGGTGTCCCCACCCGCAGTAAAAAAGACTCTCCCACCGGCGGCGCGTGCCGCCACCATCCGTTGAACCGCCTGAACCTATTCTGTCCCCTCTGAAAATGTAACATATCGGGCACCGAACCATTCAACTTAGGAGAAGGGGCGTCCCCGCCCCTTGAGTTCCAGCGGGTGTCCCCACCCGCAATCAAAAAAGACTCTCCCACCGGCAGCGCGTGCCGCCACCATCCGTTGAACCGCCTGAACCTATTCTGTCCCCTCTGAAAATGTAACATATCCGGCACCGAACCATTCAACTTAGGAGTAGGGGCGTCCCCGCCCCTTGAGTTCCAGCGGGTGTCCCCACCCGCAATCAAAAAAGACTCTCCCAAACGCGGCGCGGGCCGCCACACGAAACTCAAAGCGCTGTAACGCGCCTACCCCTCAGAAGTAGCAGCTATCATAGAATACTGGCTGCATGCCAAAAACTCAGCTAAAACCGACGATTTGGGAAGCCTTCCAACAAACCTCGAACAGTTCCTTATTCTTGAAAATCCTTGAACCGAAGGACATCGCATACATCACAGGACTATCGATCAGGACGAAATAAAATGAATCGCAACCAACTCCTCTCGCCTGCTCGATGACCCCAATTTTAGAACTAATTTGCGAAAGTTGACTTGAGACCTCACCGGTCATACTATCTTCACACAAAATCTCTCAGTTTGACGGACCAAAGGCCTCAGTCCAGAACTTTCCAGAAATAGGAATAAACCCTACACGACGAGGAACCCCACTAAGTCTGTATTCATAGAGCGAAAACGAGAAACACCCACACAATTGAAGCACAAAAACCTTTATATAACTGCTTTAGTCATAATGTTCCCATTCGTACTGAACTCGTGTGAAAAAGCAAAGGTGCAGGACAGTCATATATCAGAGAAATTACCAGCTGAACAGATTAACGAAATCGATGAGGTAGTCTCTTTCAATGAGCACATTCGGCCAATCCTTTCAGACAAATGCTTCTCTTGCCATGGTTTCGATTCCACCACACGAGAGGAGAACTTGCGATTAGATACCAAGGAGGGTGCTTATGCCGCTCTTGAAACGGATCACTCAATGCGTGCTATCGTTCCCGGACATCCTGATTCGAGCGCAGTTTGGGAGCGAATCATGAGCACGGATAGCTCGGATGTCATGCCGCCGCCAAAGCACAACAAACCCCTTAGTGATAAGGAAAAAGAGCTCATCAGTATATGGATCTCACAGGGTGCGGAATACGAAGAACATTGGGCCTTTGCACCGATTGCCCGCCCGAAAGCCCCAAGTGAGGGGCATCCAGTCGACGCCTTTATCCGCGCGAAGCTAAAAATTGCGACAAATCTCGAACCAGCTCCTATAGCAGACAAAGCCACTCTACTACGTCGGCTCTCTCTCGATCTCATTGGACTACCCCCCACCCCTGAAGAAGTAGAGAACTTTGTCGCTGACGATTCACAAGACGCTTATGACAAACAAGTCGAACGTCTCCTCGCCTCCTCCCATTATGGTGAACGTATGGCCGTGCCATGGTTAGATGCCGTCCGCTATGCAGACACAGTCGGCTACCATGGTGATCAGAACGTCCGTATCTTCCCCTATCGCGATTACGTGATTAACTCCTTCAACGAGAATAAACCTTTCGATAAATTCACTCGCGAACAAATCGCCGGCGATCTCATACCAAATGCCACCGAGGAACAAAGAATCGCAACTGGTTTTCTACGCCTGAATCTCATGACCCGGGAGGGCGGTGCGCAGCCTGCCGAATACATGGCGAAATCTGGTGCAGACCGGGTGCGTGCCATTGGCGGAGCTTGGCTGGGCCTTACTACTGGTTGCGCCGAATGTCATGATCACAAGTTTGATCCATTCACCGCAAAAGATTTTTACTCAATGGCCGCCTTCTTCGCCGATGTCCGCCAATGGGGCGTTTATCAAGATTACGAATATACGCCGAATGAAGATCTGAAAGACTTTAGTAATGAACATCCATTCCCACCAGAAATCCACGTAGAAAGCGATGTCCTAAAAAACCGCCTGAACAACGCTCGAAGGAAATCCGTTGAAGCCGTAGCGAGTTCAATTCATGAGTTTGATGAGGTGACCTTACTTACATGGAAAGATAAAGTCACTCAGTTCCTCAGCAAAAACCCTGATGGTTGGCTACGGCCAAATCCAGAGAAAATTTCTCGGAGCAAAGCATCTGCACCATCGCAAGCTTCAGAAGGCTTAATCGCCTTAATAGGAGAACCTACTGATGGTGATTCCATCACTGTAGAGTATCTTCTATCTGATGATCTTCCAGTAAAGACAATCCGCCTCGAAGTCTTTCCACATCGTGAAAACAATAACAAAGTCGGCCGTTCCGAAGACGGTAAGTTTTCAGTAAAACCAAGCTTTTTCGTCGATGAGGAGCCGTTGCAAATCACTTATCGACAAGCGAATCTACGCACACCTCACACTTACCAGAATGGCTACCCACCAATTGAATTAAATGAGTGGTGGAGATCTGCTCCAGAACGCTGGGTGGAGCCAAACAATGCTGCAGAGCTGCCGCACTTTGCTCACTATCATTTAAAAACACCTTTATTACCTCTTGGTAGCAGAACACTTCGGGTAGTCCTAGAGACGAAAGATCTTGGTGCATTTCGTATTGCCATCAGTCCATTCGCCGACGCTGTCCCAACGCAGAAAAACGCTTTCCCTAAAGGTTTTCTCACTGCATTAGAAAGCCCAACTGCGGATGCTACGAAAACCCAGCTCATAGGTTCCTATATTCTCAGCACGCAGTCAGATTCAGATCTACCGCAGGCCTACCACGAAGCGCGGAGAGAAATGCTGAATAATCGCGGTGGCTACGCTTACTCAATGATCGCCCAGACATTGCCGCCTGACGAGATTCCCGCGACCCATCTTCTCGACCGAGGTAGCTGGATGACACCAAAAGAGGAGGTGAAGCCAGCCGTTCCCGCATATTTTGATAAAACCACCGCGTCACATAAGGAGCGTCTTGACCGTATGGATCTGGCAAACTGGATCTTAGCGGAGGAGAATCCACTTACTAGGAGATACTTTGTGAATCGCCTATGGAATCAATTCTTCGGAGTTGGCATTTCAGGTGTCCTCAATGATCTTGGAAATCAGAGTGAATGGCCTTCGCACCCAGACCTTCTGAACTATCTCGCTTCCGAGTTTTACGAAAACGATTGGGATGTAAAAGCTCTGGTCCGTCTCATTGTGACTTCAGATACCTACAAGCAGAAGGCCGCTTACCGCAAAGAGTTGGCGAAAATCGATCCAGAGAACCGCTTTCTTTCAGAGCAGAACCCGCGGCGGCTTGATGCTGAATTTATCCGCGACAATGCCCTAGCGATTGCCGGACAACTCGACCTACAAGAGATCGGCGGCCCCTCTATTAAGCCATACCAACCTGGAGGTTATTGGGATAACCTCACCTTCCCACATCGCGAATACGAAACATCACAAGGAACTGAACAAAACAGGCGCGGCGTTTACACCTTCTGGCAAAGGACCTTTCTGCACCCTATGCTAGCTGCATTTGATGCGCCTTCCCGCGAGGAATGCACAGCTGATCGCTTCATGTCAAACTCACCTCAGCAAGCACTCAGTCTGCTAAATGACCCGACATTTGCGGAAGCAGCAAGCGCTCTTGCAGCAAGCACCCCTCCCGGCACGGAAGAAGAACGCATACGTTTCGCTTTCAAACGAACACTCTCACGAGAACCAAGCAGGGAAGAACTTTCTGGCCTGCAAGACTTCCTGACTAAAATTGCTCAAAGTGAAAGTGAGGCTGTGCCCTTTGAGCAACTTTGCCGTGTGCTCCTGAACCTTCACGAGACAATCACCCGTTATTAAATCTTGAAAACCCTACACTCATGAAACCTATCGAAGCATATCAGGCGTATCAACGCGACTATTGCCGGCGGACATTTCTGAAGAAAAGTTTCGCGGGTCTCGGTGGGCTCGCACTTGGTAAGCTAGCTCTAGGCTCGAGCGCTGAGGGCACTTATTTCGGAAAACAAAGCGGCACGGATTTTCCTGCGAAGGCCAAGCGCGTAATCCATTTATGCATGGCAGGTGGCCCTTCTCACATGGAAAGTTTCGATCCAAAACCTGCTTTGAACGCATTGGATGGGCAGGCATTTCCTGAATCTTTTACAAAAGGTCAACAGCTTGCACAGCTGCAAGGTATGGAACTTATCTCCCGGGGATCTTTCACGGGCTTCTCTAAATACGGGCAATCAGGGATAGAAATCTCGGATCTGTTCACACACATTGGTAGCGTAGCAGATGATATCTGTGTGGTGCGCTCGATGGTGACGGAGCAGATCAATCACGATCCTGCCCACGCCTTCTTCAATAGTGGGTCAATCCTCAAAGGTCGGCCTAGCATGGGTTCATGGCTTCTCTACGGCCTTGGAGCGGAAACTCAAAACCTCCCAGGCTATGTAGTAATGGTCTCCCGGGGTAAAGAATTTTCAGATCAGCCGATTTCTGCACGGCAGTGGTCCGCCGGATTTCTACCATCGAAGTATCAGGGTGTGCAGTTCCAAAGCCAAGGTGCGGCAGTCCATTATGTCGGAAATCCTGAGGGAGTCTGCCAATCGACTCAGCGACAAGTAATCGAAGAAGCAAATCGCCTAAACGCCATCAAAAGCGGGAAGGTGCACGACCCGGAAATTGACACACGAATTGCACAATACGAAATGGCGTTCCGTATGCAGAGCTCCGTCCCTGAACTCACTGACATGGGCAATGAACCGAAGCACATTCTCGATATGTATGGCGTAAAGGAGCCAGGTGATGGCTCATTTGCTAGCAACTGTCTGCTCGCTAGACGGATGTTGGAACGAGGAGTTAGATTTGTGCAGTTATATCACAGGGGCTGGGATCATCACGACGAGATCGAGAAGAAAATGACCTATACTGCCAATCTCACCGATCAAGCATCCGCTGCTCTCGTGAAGGACCTGAAGCAACGGGGTATGCTTGAGGATACACTTGTCATTTGGGGAGGTGAGTTTGGCCGCACTCCGATGGGCCAAGGAACTGGGCGAGACCACCACATCCGGGCATTTTCTGTCTGGATGGCTGGTGCCGGAATCAAGCCCGGCCACGTCCACGGCGAAACTGATGAACTAGGATACGACGCAGTAAAAGACATCGTCAACGTCCGCGATCTGCATGCAACTATTCTAGATCGCTTTGGAATCGATCACCGGAAATTCTCCACGAAATTTCAGGGTCTAGACTATCGTCTTACGGGTGTTGAACCCGCCCGCCTAGTGAAAGGAATCTTGGCATAAGATTTTGGTAGCTACCAAAGCCACGCCACCTAAGGCAGCTTCCGTAGTGCAGTTAGCCGTCCGATAACGTTCCAGTCCTGCACATAGAGATTTCCTTTCTTATCGAAAGCAAGACCATGCGGAGCTGTGAAAACTCCGTCCTGAAGCTTCTGGGCGGGAACCTCCTTGATGGCTCTCAACTTAAGATCTGGTTGGTCACCAAGAAACGCAACTGGCGTCCCTTCTAAATCCAGAATAGTGACCCTCCCTGCAAGCTCAGCAACTGCGCACAAATCGCCATGAAACGCGACTGCACAGGGCCTACGTAGCTTATCTGCATAAGTGCTCAAATAATTCATCTCAAGATCAAAATGGACTAACCTACCCTTCTCACGGTCTGAAACTAGAAGCCGCGGCGATTCAAAACGGGTGTCCAAAGAAACTCCATGGCAGGTTTCGAATTGCTCTGCGCCTAGACCCTTCCCACCCACAGAGGCGAGGTATTTACCCTCACCATCAAATTTGTGCAAGCGGTGTGAGCCATATCCAGTGACAACGTAGAGTGAGCCATCACCTCCGCCTGCAATAGCCGTCACCCCAGTGAGACCGTCCGGTATCTCCGGGTGCGTCTCGTCAGTGATCCGAAAGACAACCTCGCCCGAAAGACTCAGCTTCAACACCTCGCCTTTATCGTTGTTTGCGGCCAAAATGAACTCCTCGCCATCTTCTTCCACTAAAGCCAAATTATGAAGATGACTTGGCTCAAAGGTTCTTAGGAAATTTCCATCCGAGTCAAAAACGACTACGCCATGAGTAGCCTCAGTAGACGTGTAAACATTGCCATTCTTATCCACACAAACCCCACCATGAGTAGGTCCTAAGGGTTCCCCTGAAGGCATCTGTCCCCAGCCAGGAATTGTAACATACCGGTGCATCCCGTTCCCCGTAACCACCTCAGTAGTCACGACTGCAGATCCCTTCATATTTGCAGTCTCCTCGTGAGCAATCAACTGCCCGCCGGTAAAACTTATAAGACCAATAGAAAGATAAGTGAGTAGTTTCATAGAAGTAAGACTTACAAATACAGCACGCAGCTGCTAATAACGCGGTGCCCGACCTAAATTATCTCATAGTGGAAAGCAATAAGTTTCTGGACTGATTTGTCCATCGGACACCTCCCTGTGTGTAATAAAACAACCCAAGGCTACCCGCAACTTTGTGCTATTAGGGTCTGCCATTGCATTTGTGTGTTTTCCCTTTTGAGTTTCGCAGTGGTGAATGCATCAGGATCTAGGCAGCCTTCGAGCGGGTTGTCATATTTGGCTTTCCATGTGCGCATCAAGTCTGCGGTGATCGTCTCGACCGGGAGTCCATCATCGTCCACGAGGGGGCGATAAAGGACTTGGTCCACGAAAAGATGATGGAGTTCATTGCTTGGTTTAATCAATGCCCGTCCGATACCCTCATCACCGAAGCCATGACAACCAAGGTCCGGGGCAACATCGGCCAAACCAGCTTCCGCTGCCTCGTCAACGGCGAAGTAGTCTCCGAAGCCGAACTAAAGTTTGCACTATTCGACAGGTAACACCCCCTAACCCACCGCCAGCTCGACAATCAAGGCGCGTGAGCATCTCGCCCACATATCGGGCACCGAACCATTCAACTTGGGAGAAGGGGCGTCCCGCCCCTTGAGTTCCAGCGGCGTCCTCGCCGCCAATGAGGAGCAGGGGTGTCCCCGCCCCTTGAGTTCAAAGCGGCGTCCCCGCCGGCCATGCAAAAGCCTCCCAAACGACGGGTGAAGACACCCGCCCGACCTCAAGGCGCGGGGACGCACCTACTCCGCGCGATGACGCACCTCCTCCCCTATCACCCACTTCAGAGCCGAAGACGCCTCCAACCAAATCACCTCCGTCGACATCCCCAGACAGCGGCGTACGCAGCAAAGAAACGGCAATCCTGTTCTTATGGATTGATCAAGATAGCCAAAGTTAAAAAATACTTTGAATCTCTGCTTGACCCGTTCCCGTTTCTGACTGCGCGGGTGACGCCACCATTCCATGCCATTGGCTAGCGGAAGGTCTAAAATGTGAAATGAGGCTCCTGACCCCAATTAGAAAAACTGCGATCTCCGCAATCATGGGATTGCTTTTGCTACATGCGACTTCAGGCATCCCGCCGGTATCTCCATAGCCACCCGCCACCCGTAATGTCTCCCACTCCCCCATCCTTCATTCACAAAAGCGAGCGATCGTGCGGTCTGCTCCGGAGGCAGGATTGCTTAAACCAAAGTCGTTTTTATAAGCCGAACCTAAAACGACGTCCTTCCAATGGTAACGGGTTTCCCCGTCGGGTAATCATCGATGAGATTTGCAGTTTTGGAGTATACCAAAAACTCTATTCAACTTGGAAACTTATTACAATGAGATACCTAAACCTTATAATTGATTACTGGAGTCCTATCTTTTGCGTTTCGCCTTCCCTCATAGAGTAGCTTCCATAGAATCGTGATCAGAACGTATGTCAGCGCTCAAAAATCTCCTCTCTACCTATCGCGCCGCCTCTCTAACTGAGCGGGAAAAAGGCACGTATTTCGAGTATCTCATCCTCACCTATCTAAGATACGAGCCAGTATATGCTGAGCTTTATGAGGAAGTTCTGATATTCGCGGATTGGGCGAAACGGCAGGGAAATATTGCAAAAGATACTGGAATTGATCTCGTAGCCATCACTTACACGGGTGAGACCCATGCCTTTCAGTGCAAGTTTTACGTTGCCGACCACCGCATTCAGAAAAAAGACATCGATTCCTTCTTTACCGCTTCCGGGCAAAAACCCTTCACGCACCGCTACATCGTCACTACGGTAACAGATTGGAGTGAAAATGCGGAGAAATCCCTAATTGATCAGCATATCCCGGTTTCACGTATCGATCTTCATGATCTTGAAACTAGTTCTATTGATTGGTCAAAATACCAACCATCCAAGGAGCCGATTCTCAAAGAGAAATTCCCGCTTCGGCCCCACCAGAGGACCGCTCTTCGCGCCGTTGTCGCCGGTCTTACTCAGGCAGATCGCGGCAAGCTCATCATGGCTTGTGGCACGGGGAAAACCTTCACCAGCCTCAAAATTGCGGAGGAAATGGCTGGCCCGGGGAAGCGTGTGCTGTTTCTCGTTCCCAGCCTCTCCCTTCTCAGCCAGACATTAACAGAGTGGACTCAGCAATCCGGAGTTCCGCTTCACAGCTTTGCCGTTTGCTCTGATTCTGAAGTCGGCAAAAAGCAGAAGAAAGCCGCCGAGGATATTGTCGAGACCCTCGCCCACGAGCTTCGCTACCCCGCCACCACAGATCCTCGCCATCTTGCCCGTGCCATGTCGGAACGCCACGACCCGCAACACATGAGCGTGGTTTTCTCCACTTACCATTCTATCCAGCGAGTCAGCGATGCCCAGCATCTCCACGGACTGGAAGACTTCGATCTCATTGTCTGTGATGAAGCCCACCGCACCACCGGGGCGACCTTTGAGGACGAGCGCGAGAGCGCGTTTATCAAAGTCCATGATCCCGAATTTCTCCGCTCCGCCAAACGCCTCTACATGACGGCCACCCCGCGCATTTACGGAGATGTTGCCAAGGCCAGCGCCATTAAGGACTCCATCACGCTTGCCTCCATGGATGATGAGGCTCTTTACGGGAAACAGCTTCATCTCATCACCTTTTCAGAGGCCGTGGAGCTGGATTTATTGACCGATTACAAAGTCATCGTCCTCACGGTGGATGCCGTCCACATTGATGCCCGTATCCAAGATCTTTTGAAAAGTGCGGACAATTCTCTGAAAGTCGATGATGCCGCCCGCATCATCGGCTGCTGGAAAGCACTGAGTAAGCAAAATGTCAAAGAAGACCTCGGCGGCGATACGGACCCCATGCGCCGCGCCGTCGCCTTTTGTCAGCGCATCGAGGTCCAGAGCGAGAAGGCCCGCACACACCAAGTTTCCTCCAAGCAGATCGCGGGCATGTTTTCCAAAGTCGTACAGGCTTATCAGAAATCCGGTGAAGAATTCCACCCACTGAAATGCGAGGCAGACCATGTGGATGGCTCCATGAACGCCGCCGAGAAAGAGGCAAAGCTCACTTGGCTCAAAGCAGATGCTGGTGAAGATACTTGCCGCATCCTAAGCAATGTCCGCTGCCTTTCTGAGGGAGTCGATGTCCCCGCGCTGGATGCTGTCCTATTTCTCACCCCACGGAATTCTCAAGTGGACGTCGTCCAGTCCGTCGGGCGGGTCATGCGCCGTGCTCCGGGGAAAAAGCGTGGTTACGTCATCCTTCCCGTCGTCATCCCAGAAAATAAGACTCCCAGCGAGGCGCTTGATGACAATCAATCTTATCGCGTAGTCTGGGAGGTGCTACAGGCTCTCCGCTCTCACGATGATCGCTTCGATGCACTCATCAATAAGCTAGACCTCATCGGCCAAGATACGCGCAAGATGGAAGTCATCTGTATTACAGATGAAGCACCGCAAAAGCCGAGCAAAGCCACTCCCTCCGAAAATGAAAAATCCGCGCAAGGAAAAGGCGGCGAATCCATAGGCACAAAATCCTCCACCGGAGATGCTATGGGTGTAAAAGGAACTCAGCGCCAATTTCACTTTGAGCCAGGCACCATCGAGCGCGCGCTCTATGCCAAAGTGGTCAAAAAATGTGGAAACCGGAACTACTGGGATGAGTGGGCAAAGGACATCGCCAAGATCGCCCAGACACACATCACCCGCATCACCAACATCGTCCAAAACCCGGATAATAAAAAAGAAGCCAAGGCGTTTACCGACTTCGCCGCCAAGCTACGGGATGATCTGAACGATTCCATTACCAATGCAGAAGTCATCGAGATGCTCGCCCAGCACCTCATCACCAAGCCCGTCTTCGATGCACTTTTCAAAGACTACTCCTTCGCCAGCCACAACCCCGTCTCCACTGCCATGCAGGCCGTGCTGGACATCCTCAATGAGCACCGCCTCGATAAAGAAGCGGATACCTTGGAGAAATTCTACAAAAGCGTAGAGCGCCGCGCGGATGGAATTGAGGATGCAGCCGCCAAACAGAAAATCATCGTCGAGCTATACGACAAGTTCTTCCGCAACGCCTTCCCCCGCATGACCGAGCGACTCGGCATCGTCTATACTCCCGTGGAGGTCGTGGACTTCATCATCCACTCCGTCAACGACCTCCTGAAACAGGAATTCGGCCAGACCCTCGGCAGCGAAGGCGTCCACATCATCGATCCTTTTACCGGCACCGGCACCTTCATCACCCGCCTCCTCCAGAGCGGCCTCATCACCAAGGAACAGCTCCCGCACAAATACGGGAAGGAAATCCACGCCAACGAGATCGTCCTCCTCGCCTACTACATCGCCGCCATCAATATCGAGGCCGTCTATCACGGCGTCGTCGGCGGGAAATACCAACCCTTCCAAGGCATCTGCCTCACCGACACCTTCCGGCTGGAGGAAAAGGATCTCATCAGCGACCTCCTCGCCAACAACTCGGAGCGGAGAAAACGCCTCCAGAAGTTGGACGTCCGCGTCATCATGGGTAACCCGCCGTATTCAATTGGGCAGGATAGTGAGAACGACAATAACAACAATGTATCTTATCCATCTCTTGATGAGCGGATTAGGAATACTTATGTGTCAAGAAGTAGTGGAGGTCTTGCGAAAGGTCTCTACGACAGCTATATACGGGCAATCCGATGGGCTAGCGATCGCCTTGGAAAAAGCGGAATCATTGGCTTAGTTTCCGGGTCTAGCTTTATTGAGAAACCAGGCATGGATGGATTGAGAAAGTGCTTAGCAGATGAATTTAGTAGCATTCACGTATTCAATCTTCGTGGCGATATCCGTAAAAATATGTTAAGCAAAGGGAAGGCTGGTGAAGGACAAAATATTTTTGGTTCTGGCAGCATGACTGGCATTGCAATTAGCGTTCTCGTAAAAAATCCAAATAAGATCAGCGTGGGGGAAATCTTCTATCACGATATTGGGAGCGATTTGAAGACCGAGGAGAAGTTGCTTAAATTAAGCGAATACAAGAGTGCTCTGACTATGACCGAACAGATCAGTTGGGTCAAAATCTCGCCCGACAACCACGGAGATTGGCTTGGCCTGCGTGATGTGGGGTTCACCGAATTCATCCCTCTTGGGGACAAAAAGGGCGAGTGTGTGAAAGTCTTTGAAAATTTCTCCCTTGGCGTAGTAACTAATAGAGATTCGTGGTGCTACAATAGCGGAAAGGCTGCGCTCAGGGAAAACATGCGGCGAATGATCGAATTCTATAACGATCAATCACGCGAATTTTCCGTAAAATACGGTCATTTGCCCAAGAAAAGTAGAGAGAGTGCAGTCGTAAAATTTATTTGTACTGATTCATCGCTAATAAGTTGGACGAGAGCATTGAAGCAAAACCTACAAGCTGGCAAAACTTTCGACTTTTCTTCTCTAAGTATAACAAAAGGACTTTACCGTCCCTTCACCGGGCGCTGGGTCTATTTCAATCGTCGTTTCAACGAAATGGTGTACCAGATGCCACGTATCTTTCCCGCCGCGGGGCACGACAATATCGTCATTGCAACAACGGCGCGAGGATCTCGAAATGGTTTCTCCTGTTTAATCAGTAACGCCCTTGTTGATCTAAATTCTATGGAAGCAGGAGCCCAATGTTTCCCTCTCTACCTCTACGAGAAGACGGACGAAGCATCGGACACGGAACTGTTTTCCAAAAGCGTCGGAGGGGAGGGCGGTTACACCCGCCGGGACGCGATCACGGACGCGGGGCTTGGGCATTTCCGCAAGGCCTACGGGGATGCGGGGAAGGCGATCACGAAGGAGGATCTTTTCTACTACATCTACGGCCTCCTGCACTCGCCGGAATACCGCAGCCGCTACGCGGACAACCTTTCCAAGGAACTCCCCCGCATCCCGGCGGTGAAGAAGTTCGCCGATTTCATGGCCTTCTCCAAGGCCGGGCGGGAGCTTGCGGATTGGCACCTGAATTACGAGACCAGCGCCATGCACCCGGACATCAAGGTGGATACCGGCAAGCTCGCCGCGAAAGACCTCACCGCCGCTGACTACCGCGTGGAGAAAATGAAATTCGCCAAGGTGAAAGACCCGGCCACGAACAAAAGCGTCCCCGACAAAACCACGGTCATCTACAACCCCCGCATCACCCTCCGCCACATCCCCCTGGAAGCCTACGACTACATCGTCAACGGCAAGCCCGCCCTCGAATGGGTCATGGAACGCCAGTCCGTCACCACCGATAAAGCCAGCGGCATCATAAACGACGCCAACCTCTGGGCCACCGAAACCATGCAAAACCCCGCCTACCCCATGGAGCTTTTCCTAAGAGTCACGAAGGTGAGCGTGGAGACGGTGAGAATCGTGGAGGGGCTGCCGAAACTTGAAATTGATTAAGAAATTATGAGTTTCAAATTCGACACAAGAGGATTTCCTACCGTTTCAGACCTCAGAGCTACAAAGGAACTGTTTACAGTTTTGGAAAAGGAACTGAAAAACGTCAATAAAAGGGCTTATGAGGAATATGAGCGCGACGCTGTCGTAGAAAATGAAGAGGATCATTATCTGCTGGGTTCCACGCTTTGCAGCTTGGAGCAATATTCTGAAGAACAGGAGCAGTCATTGCGAGCAACTGAGATCATACGCCTATTTGTCATAGTTGAAGGACATCTCAAAACTTTCTGTAAAGCTATTAGGTCGGACAAAAAACTGAGTCTTGGAGTGGACGACTTTCACGGAGATCTCATTAAGCGGTCAAAGCTGTTCTTATGTGGTTACGCAGGAATTATCGAAAACCAGAATTCAGTATGGCTTACGGTTCACGGTCTCCAGAAAATGAGAAATCACCTTGTCCACTCAGCGGTTGATCGCTCGTCCGGACGAGACAAAAGAGCACTTTCCGATCTAGCGAATCGTTTTAATCGGTATCCTGATCTAATTAAGGGTAAGCGGAGGAAACGCTGCCCCTTATGAAATCTCGCGGCGGCACCCGCGCTGGCGGTAGTTTGGCGGAATGTCCACAACATCCATCCCCGAACCTTGGCGCGTTGCCGACGCCATCTTTGTTGAAATCGAAATTCACCGACCTTCCAACATGCAGATGCACGTCGAGTTCGCCTGCGGGCTGCGTCTTGTTAGCACCGACGCAAGCCAGGTGCCACTCGCAGCCAGCCTAATTGAAACCCTCCGCACAGGAAAGGACTCCTCCCAATGATCGGCTTCCCCTCCGGCGTGCGCGTCCATCTCGCCATCGAACCCCACGACATGCGCAAGTCCTTCAACGGACTTGCCGCCATCGCCTCGGTGCTGGTGGAACGCGGCCTAGAGAACGGCGCGCTTTTCGTCTTCACCAACAAACGCCGCAACCGCCTCAAAGTCCTCTACTACGACCGCACCGGGGTCTGCGTGCTGGCCAAGCGTTTGGAAAAGGGAACCTTCTCCTGGCCCCTTGCCTCCAAGGCCGGAGCCTCCGCCATGTCGCTTGCGCCCGAGGCTTTCCAGCTCCTTCTCGACGGCATCGACCTGCGTGGAGCGGAGATGAGGCCGTGGTATGAAAGGGACTGAAAAATCCTTCGTCAAAGTATTAGGAACCTAGTAGTTGGCGCGTTCCCTGCTTTATCCATCGCATCGAAACTCCGGAACAAACCATCGCCCGCCAGGCACTTGAGATCGAAGCGGCCAACGCGAAGATCGCCCTCCTCGAAGCCAAGCTCGACCACCTGATCCGCCGTCTCTTCGGAAGCAAAAGCGAGAAGATCGACCCCGCCCAGCTAGAGCTTTTGTTCAAGGACATGCCGGGAAAGTTGGAAGCCTCTCCCGGCGCGCCCGCACCGGAGGAGGCCGCACCAGACGCCGTTGAGACACTGGCTCTGAGGAAACGCGCCGCCTACCGTTCCCGCATCACCGGCCTGGAAAACCTCCCGGTGGAAACCACCGAAATCATCCCCGACCTGGTCGCCGCCGATCCGGAATCCTTCGAGCGCATCGGCGAAGAAACCACCGAACTGCTCGACATCACCCCGGCCAGGTTTTTCAGACGCCTTATCGTCCGCCCGAAGTTCCGCCGCAAGACGCGGCGGGACCTTCCTCCCGTCGTAGCCCCCGCGCCCGCCACCCCGCTTGTCGGAGGCCTGCCCGCCGCCGGGCTGCTCGCCCACCTGCTCGTTGGCAAATACATCGACCACCTCCCGCTCTACCGGCAGGAGAAAATTTTCCTCCGCCACGGCGTGGGCGTCCCACGGGATACCATCATCCACTGGCTCCACAAATCCATAGACCTGCTCGAACCCGTCGCCCTCGCCATCCGGGGCGAAACCCTCGCATCAGACTACCTCCAGGTTGACGAAACACCCGTTCGCTACCTCGTGCCCGGCAGCGGAAAAGCGTCGCGCGGATACCTGTGGGTTGCCAACGACCCGCAAGGCAGCCTCTTCTACCACTGGGGAATCGGGCGTGGATGCGACCAGCTTGTCGAAACCATAGGTGGAAAATTTTCCGGACACATCCAGTGCGACGGCTACACGGTTTACAAAACCTACGCCAAAGCCAATCCGCTCGTAAGCCTCATCGCCTGCCTCGCCCACATACGCAGGAACTTCGTCGAAGTGCTCGAAGCTGGCCCCGATCCCGATGCCGCACGGATCCTTAACCTCATCGGTAAGCTCTACGGAATGGAAAAAGACCTGCGCACAAGCGGAGCCAGTCCATCGCAACGCCAAAGCACCAGGGTCAAACGCAGCGCCCCGATGGTCGAAGCCATCCGCGCAGCCATGGAAGCCGCCACAGGCAAGCACCGCCCGAAAAGCCTAATGGGAAAAGCCTTGGGCTACGGACTCGGCCATTGGGAAGCATTGGCAAGGTATCTTGAAAACGGACGCTTCGAGATCGACAACAACCTCGTCGAGAACGCCGTTCGCCCCGTCAAACTGGGAGCGAAGAACTGGCTGTTCTTCGGATCGAAGGAGGCGGGTCATAACGCGGCAGTGATCTTCACCCTCGTAGAAAACTGCCGTCGCCATGATGTGCCGGTCGAAGCCTACCTGCGCGAACTCCTCACCCGCCTCCCGGGCCTGACCGATCCGGAAACCATCGCCAGCCTGACCCCGGCAAGAATCGCCGCCATCCGCCACGGAAAATCCGCCGCTGCATGAAGCCGGTCAAGTGGGTCGCGTTTCCTCCGCTTACAATTAAGGATGGTGGATTGATTCTCAGTAGGGAATTCGGGGACCACCTCCACGATGCAGTGACGGCTTTTTTCAGAATGCTTTTTGAGTCGCAAGGCTGGGAGTCGTTCGATAACTGATTTGCCCTGCATGAGAAAAAAGGGGTCAGGCAGAGATTTAGGGGATGTCCCAGAGATCGTTAAAACAGGAGGCAGCTGGCTGGGGTGAGTATGAGGGTGGTTTTGCTGGCTTTCAATGAAACATTCTTTCGGAACGAAAGATGATCCTTTGCTACTCTGCGGCGTAAGCGGAGGAAACGCTGCCCCCTTGACCGGCCTCAGGCTGCGGCGGATTTCCCGTGGCGGATGGCAGCGATTCTTGACGGGGTCATGCGTTTTCCCTTTTGAGTTCGGGAGGGGTGAGTTAATCAGGATTCTGTATATTGCTCCTTGTTGGTTCTCTATTGTAAGCGAAGGAAACGCCGCCCCCTTGACGTGATCTAGGCGGCAGCGGATTTCTCGGTGCGGAGCGCGGCCATGCGTGCCGGGGTAAGGCTGGCGATGATCTCCGGGTCGGTTTCGCCGGGGAGGTGGGTGAGAAGT
The DNA here is from genome assembly GCA_963849375.1 of uncultured Verrucomicrobiae bacterium. GTDB lineage: Bacteria > Verrucomicrobiota > Verrucomicrobiia > Verrucomicrobiales > Akkermansiaceae > Luteolibacter. The sequence goes on from CAWKHB010000006.1 coordinate 56,325, forward strand.
TCGCGTAGGTATTCTTCCACCGGGATGCTATGTCTCCGGCAGTTTTCCACGAGCGTGTAGATCACCGCCGCGTTGTGTCCGGCATGTTCCGATCCAAAGAAGAGCCAGTTTTTCGCTCCGAGCTTGAGTGGTCTCACGGCGTTCTCGGCGAGGTTGTTATCAATCTCAAAACGCCCGTCCTCAAGATACCTTGCCAGACTTGCCCAGTGACCGAGGCCGTAGAAGAGAGCTTTTCCCATGAGACTCTGTGGGCGGTGTCTGGCTTGGGTTGCTTCCATGACTTCGCGGATGCGCCCGACGATGGCGGCACTGCGTTGGGCGCGGTGCGAGTGGCGATGGGCCGGTGTTGCGTCCGTTGCACGCAGGTCTGCTTCGATGCCGTATAGTTCCCCGATGAGGCTAAGGATCTGTGCCGCGTCCGGATCGGGTCCGGCGTCGAGGACTTCGACAAAGTTCCTGCGGATGTGCGCGAGGCAGGCGAGGAGCTTGACGAGCGGGTTTATTTTGGCATAGGTTTTGTAGACGACGTAGCCGTCGCACTGGATGTCACCGGAGAATTTTTTCCCTATGGTTTCGATCAGTTGCCCGCAACCCCGCCCGACTCCCCAATGGTAGAAGAGGCTGCCTTGCGGGTCGTTTGCGATCCACATGTATCCGCGCGAGGCTTTTCCGCTGCCCGGAACGAGGTATCGCACGGGAGTTTCATCAACCTGGAGGTAGCTGGAGGCGAGGGTTTCGGCTTTGACCGCAAGAGCGACGGGTTCGAGCAGGTCGATGGATTTGTGGAGCCAGTGGACGATGAGATCGCGTGGGATGCTTACGCCGTGCCGGAGGAAAATTTTCTCCTGCCGGTAGAGCGGGAGGTGATCGATGTATTTGCCGACGAGCAGGTGGGCGAGAAGTCCGGGAGCGGGCAGTCCGCCGATAAGCGGGGTGGCCGGGGCGGGTGCGACGATGGGAGGAAGCTGGCGCTGGGTTTTGCGGCGGAACTTCGGACGCACGATGTGGCGTTTGAAAAATCTGGCCGGGGTGATGTCGAGCAGCTCGGTGACTTCCTCGCCGATGCGTTCGAATGCATCAGGATCGGCGGCGACAAGATCGGGAATGATCTCGCAGGTTTCGATGGGGAGGTTTTCCAGGCCAGTAATGCGTGAGCGGTGGGCTCCGCGCTTTTTCAATGGCTTGGGCTCTTCAGCGCCTTTTGATGCGGCCTCCTCCGGTGCGGCCTCGCCGGGGGAGGCTTCCGGCTTTCCCGGCATGTCCTTGAAGAGCAGCTCGAGTTGGGCGGGGTCTATCTTTTCACTTTTCGATCCGAAGAGGCGGCGGATGAGGTGGTCGAGCTTGGCTTCGAGAAGACGGTTGGCCTCCTTGAGAGCTTCGATCTCAAACGCTTGCCGGGCAATGGTTTGTTCAGGCGTTTCGATGCGTTTACAATAGCAGGGAGTAAGCCAATTACTAGCTTTATAGTATTTATCAGGAATAAAAAATCAGTCCCTTTCATACCACGGTCGCATCTCCGCGCCGCGCAGGTCGATGCCGTCGAACAGGAGCTGCAGGGCTTCTGGAGCGAGCGACAAGACCGACCCCTTCGTCTTGGTTGCGGATGGCCACGAGAACGTTCCTTTTTCCAGACGCTTCATCAGCACGCAGACCCCTGTGCGGTCGTAGTATAGGATTTTGAGGCGGTTGCGGCGCTTGTTGGTGAAGGCAAAAAGCGCACCGCCTTCCAGTCCGCGCTCGACCAAGGCGGAGGCGATGACGGCTAGGCCGTTGAAGGACTTTCGCATGTCGTGGGGTTCCAGGGCGAGATGGATGCGCACGGCGGAGGGGAAACCGATCATTGTAACACCTCCTTTCCGGCGCGGAGAGTTTCGATGAGCAAGGCGGCAACGGGAACTTGGCTGACATCGGTGATGACAAGGCGCAAGCCGCAACCGAACTCGACGCGCAACTGTCTGTCGGAGGGCTGGCGGAGTCTGACTTCGATAAAAGTCGCGTCGGCGACGCGCCATGGCTGGGGAACGGATGGAATGGACATCCGGCAAGATTACGGTCGCCGCCGCAGCCTCCGCGAGTTCTCATCAGGGGCAGTGTTTCCTTCGCTTACTCTCTATTCGGCTAGCATTCCGAAAAAAGGTTACAGGTTTAGTGCTCCAGCTACCGCATCACGCTTACGCATGTGGTTCCCGTTTCACAGTGGGCGGCGACGCCCACTTGGCCACGCCCCTGCTCCTTGGTGTGGCTTGTATAGCTTTCGGGCTGAAAGCTGGAGTTACTAATTGGAACCCAGAGTGCTACGAAAGCTCTTCGAGATCCTGGAGATCTTTCGGGCGTCCGGAAGCGAGCTTGTTGATTTTTAGATCTTCGAGGGAAATGAAAGGCACTGTCATACGTCCGATATTCACTAGATCACGGCGGACGTAGCAATCGCTGAATTCGATGCCTGGGATGCTGGTAAAGAGCTCTAGGCGCATCGGCTCGAAGCCCATGCGGATGATCTTTTTGCTATCGGTGATCATCTCAGTGGAAACCGCATCCGGCGGGAAACCGAATTCCTGCAGGACGGTGACGACACGTATGGCGTTCTCAGATGAGGAATCAATCCATAGATCTAGGTCACCAGTGTAGCGGGGCCGGGAATGATGGATCACAGCGTAGCCGCCGATGACCATGAAGCGGACTTCATTCCGTAGGCACAACCTCAAGAAATCGCTGAAGTCTGCCGCCAATTTGATCTTTGCCATAAAAAGGTTCGCGGAGTTTTTCGAGAGCGTTCAGCCGTTCGGCGGGGGTCGCGGCGCGCCAGTAGGCGCGGGTTTCGGCCTCCGCTTCGGCGAAGCTATCGGCTACAACGATCTTCCATTCCGCACGGCGGCGGGCGGTGCGTTCAGCGGCTGTTGCGGGAGCTAGTTGTGGCTTCGCTTTCGGCATACGAGGAGTATCTCAAATTCTGAGGAACGGGTCAATAAAGTGTTGTGCTGGGGTGATTTCATCAGCATCAAGACAGCCTTCAAGTGGGTTGTCATATTTGGCTTTCCATGTGCGCAGTCAGTCTGCGGTGCAGCCAAGTTCGCTGGCGATCTGGACAGCAGGTTTGCGGAAATTTCATAATATTTCGACGGCCCGTATCTTGAGTTCTTTGTCGTAAGGTTTGGTAAATTTCATCTTTGTATCTCTTCTCGTTGGTTTTCCACGCGGGTAGCACTTCGAAAAATGATTACAGGCTCAGAATTGCCGCAGGTAGGGATGCCTCGCTGAGGCATCTGCCATCAGGTTAACCGTAGAATTCTCGTTCAATACGCGGTGTCGTAGTGCTCCCAAAAAATTTGGACATACGTTATCGTCACTGAAATTACATAAATGAAAAATAGTCGAAACTCATACTCCAATCATTAAGTTTGGTTGCCTCTCATCCATTCAGTTTCGCTAAACTTTTCGCCAAGAACACACCGTCTTTACGGATGAGTTTTCCATCGAAATAGATCTCACCACCTCCGTAATCAGGGCGTTGGATATTCACCATATCCCAATGAATTTGTGACTCATTGCCATTGTCCGCGATCTCATACGCTTGGCCCGGGGTAAAGTGAAACGATCCTGCAATCTTCTCATCAAACAAGATATCTCGCATTGGTTCCCGGATGATCGGGTGAAATCCCAGCGCAAATTCGCCAATATATCTTCCTCCAGCGTCCGTATCCAAAATGCGGTTTAGCTCCTCAGTTTTCGCCCCTGCCTCGGCTTTTACGATTTCACCTTTCTCAAACTCCAGCCGTATCGAGTCGAACGCAATCCCCTGATAAATCGTAGGCGCGTTGTGCTGCACATAACCTTTTACAGAGTCCTTCACCGGCGCGGTGAATACCTCACCGTCCGGGATATTATAGTTACCCCCGCATACCACTGCTGGAATGTCTTTGATGCTAAAATGCAAGTCTGTGCCCGGCCCTTTAATATGCACCAGGTCAGTCTTCTCCATCAAACGCTTTAAAGCATTCATCGCCGGCCCCAGCGCTTTATAGTCCAAAAGACATACATCGAAGTAGAAATTCTCAAAGGCTTCTGTAACTCATCGAGGCCTGCTGGGCCATCGATGCCGTCGGCCAACGCAAAACGCACCACTTCGTTTGCCGCACCCGGTGATCAATCACTGGACGCATATGCTTCATCGCCAGCTTCATCGCCTCCTGCGGTACATCCGATGTCTCTGAAATATTATGACTCCCCCGCACCGCAATGTAGGCATCCATTTGCTTCATCTCATCGAGTAAAAGCTTTGCCATGGTGCTGTATTGCCCCTCGTCCGCACCCAGCAGCATTTCCTTCGACACTCGCGCCTGATGGATTTTCACAAACGGCGTAGCCTTTTTGCTCCGAATCTCCCGAATCAAGGCAATGCCTATCGATTCCGGCACATCATAAAGGTCCAACAAAACCTTTTCCCCCTTCTTTACATCTACGGAATACCCAACAAGTTGCTTCGCTAGTTCATCAATTCGAGAATCATGCATCTGGCCCGACCCTACGCCTCACTTTGATTTGGCGAAACCAAAAAGTCTCCAACTCGCGAGAAAGCCTCTCACTATCCCCGCAGAGTATCTCGCAGAACCTCAATCGCATGACAATGCTTGATCGGCCTCCCCTGTGCCCTCGCCAATCCGTGCAAATGCATCAGACAAGACATATCGCCACTCACTAGCAAATCTGGTTTGGTCTCCAGAATATGATCCAGCTTCAGCGTCCCCATCCGCCCAGAAATATGCGGGAAAGTCACCGAAAACGTCCCCCCAAAGCCACAGCACTGCTCCCCTTGCCCGAACTCAACAATCTGCGCATTTTCAATAGAACCCAACAAACTCAGTACAGCCTCACCACTGTCCGTCCCTCGACTATGACACGAACGATGAAACGCGATTTTCGTCGGCTCGGCAAAAGCACCATCCCACTTCTCAACTTTCAGGCCCTTGTGAATAAAATCCATCACCTCCCACGTCCGCTGCGCCAGCGAGTTCACCTCCACATCCGGTTCCTCTTCAAACTGAAGCAAGTTCCCGTGGAAATTCATCGCCGCACATGATCCAGATGGCACAATCACCGGTAAATCTCCCCCAAACACCTTCGCCGTATGCCGCGCCACCTTCCGCGAGGCATTCCAATCACCAGAATTGAACGCTGGCTGTCCGCAACAAGTTTGATTCTCTGGAAACTCGACGGTAACCCCAAGGTGTTCCAAAACCTCCACCGTAGCCTTCGCCGCCTCATCATAGAAGGCATCACACAGGCACGTCCCCATCAACAACACGCGATCGCCCACCGGCCGCTTCGCATGGAAATTTTCTATCGTATCCGCCATCGTTTAATCTGACCCGTAGGACTCCTCTACCCGCTGAGCCACGTCGCGATACACATAATCCACTTCGTAAATTTGCTTAAAGCTTTCCAACGCCTCGGCCTTGTCACCCATCTCATTGTGAATCAGGCCCTTTTCATACAAAACCTCCTTCTTCGTCCCATCCATCGCATGCAAATCGGCCAAAGCATCTGATAGCTGCTTGATCGCCAAATCATACATGTTCTTCGCACGAAATGTTCTGCCTAGCAACAAAAGCACCTTCGTCCGAATGTGTGGATTGCGAGTCGCCTGCTGCAAATGCGGTATGGCTGCCGTGTAATCGCCACTACGGTAAAGAGCATCACCTAGCTCAAACCTCAATTGCGGATCTGTAGGGTTCTGGTCCACCCGTTTCTTCGACTCCTCCACCTGATCCGCCAATCTTTGGCCCTTGCGCTCCTTAAACTGCGCTTGCAACTCTGCGTTGTCCGGATCCTCTGCCAATCCTTTTTCTAACTCTCTCAAATCAGCTTCTAGAGCCTTATCGTGCATCGCAGATGCCTTCGTTTCCAATGCAACATCACCATTGCTCAACGAATGCGCCCATTGATAAAACGTAAACGCATTTGCCCAATCCTCTAGTTGCTCATAAATATTCGCCAACTCTTTCGAAGCCTGCAAACTATTCGTATCCTCGTTATATTTCTCAATAAATTGATCCCTACGCGCCTCCAGTTGATCCCGCGTCAGCCCCGTCCGCCCCGCCTTCTCCATCTCCTCACTAGCCCCAGAATCTCGCATCAAATCCTTCATACTCGTATTCTCGTCCCAGCGCTGCTTCTGCATTGAAGCCCGCGCCGAGGAGTCCTTAGCACCTTTGATCGCCGCAGAATCCGTCGGCGCTTGGCGGATGATATCCGTGTAAACCTCAGCTGCCTTCGTGGACATATCACGCGATAAATAATGCTCTGCGAGCTTATGCAAAAGCTTTACTTTATCTGGACTGTGCTTCCGGATCGTCTCCAAAGCGAACGCCGCCGTATCGGGCAGCTCAAGCTTCATCGCAGTTTCAAACAACAAATCGTTCGCCTGATCGCTTATCGGATCTTTCTCTAGTTCCTTCTCAATCAATGGCAAAGCCGCCGCTGGGTCTTTTTTGGCTTGGCTAGCGAGCTTCATCACCCCCATCCCCCCTCCAGACATACCAAATAGACCCTTCTTTTTCCCGCCACCACTATGCAGCTGCACCTCGCACTTCCGCAAAATTTTCCGGCCCTCCAGAAAGCCCGGCGCATCCTTTAAAACTGCTTGTAGCAGGCTTATCGCATACTCCAGATTGTTCATCTGCACTGCACTCAAAGATTTGAGCCAGAGCGGCTTTAAATTTGCAGGAAGATCTTGTTCGGTCAATTCAGCCATGGTCGGGTTACTTTTCTAAAACGACCACAGAACCAACAATGGTCCCGCCGCCGAGGACACTTAAATTGCCCCCTTGAATCCTCTTTGGCAAGCGTGCGATTGCGAACTATCCTCAAAAGGCTCCATCTCCCATAAAACTTCGCCGTAAACCCGAATTGTCACTCGCTTTGCCGCCTCGTCGCTCAAAATGATACACCCGCCTTCTCCCACGGCCCCGTGATCGCAAGCGTTTTCCCCAAACCCTGCATATTCACGAATAACCACTGCCCGTCCGGCGAAAAACAGCACCCGGCAAACTCGGATTTATCGAACGCATTTCTCGCAATCGTAAAAACCTTACCCTCCGGCGTCACACACTGGACATGCACACTCTCTGCAAACGATTCATCGATCAAATCTTCACATACCACCAAGCCTCCCCATGGTGCCGGACACAAATTGTCACCATTCGTCAAAATGTCGGAGCGCCCTGATTGTAAAAATAAATCCATTCGATCAAACCCCACAGAGCTCCCCGATGGCCGCAGCCGAAACATCTGACCGAATCGTGACGGCCCCCCATCCGTGCAACATATAAATATCCCGTCCGGCGTATAATGAATCCCCTCACCCCGTGCAAAAACCGCAGCGCCCGCAGCACGCCCGCGTAGTCTTAGATCATCCTTCGGTGCCTCTACATCTTCTAAATCGATCCATTCCACCTCAAAATTCTCGCCCTCCACCGGCCATTTCGAGCCCGGACTGTAATTGCGCGTATCTGCCGAGGGCTTACCCCGCACCGCCATCGCCTGCAGCTTCCCCCTCGATAACCCGCCCCCCATCTCCGGGATAAATCGATATAACAAACCATCATTACGATCTTCCGTTAGATAAAGAATACCACTCTGGGGATCCAGCGCCACTGCCTCATGACGAAAACGCCCCAAAGCCTTCAATGGCATAGCCTTTTGTAAACCTGGCTCAGCCGTCGCCTGCACCTCGAAGCACCAGCCGTGATGCAAACCACGCCCCGTCGTAATATCCTCTGGCTCCTCACAGGTGATCCAACTGCCCCATGGCATCGCCCCCCCGGCACAGTTCCTATCCGTCCCCGTCAAAGACAAAAACTGCACATCGAGTTCCCCCCATTCTGGATCAAATACTAAATTCGTAGTGCCCCCTATCTGCGGCTCCTTACCCCCCACCCCCGCATCGTGACTCAAACCTATGTCCAAAGAATCCGGATACGTTAAGTCATCATCAAATGGCCCCTTACCTACCATTTTCGGAGAAAGCTCATGATTGCATACCAGAACCACCTTGCCATCCGGCCCCGGAAAAGCTGCCATACCGTCCGGGCTTCCCGGCACCAGAAAACCATCCGCCATCCTTGTTCCCATCTCCGAGATCACCTTGTAGCGAAAGCCCTGCGGCAAATCCAATAAGCCCTTTGGATCTTTCACCAACGCCCCCAATGGATGTATCTCGCGCCCAACCGCTCCAGCAAACGTAAACGAATGCAATCCAGCAAACGCTACCGCTGTTCTCCCTAGAAAATCTCGCCGCGAAATCATAGACCCACCATATACCTCCCGCCTTGCCTATACACCAATTGAAAGTGACATTTCCTTCATAAATAAATCCTTTACTTAGTTCTAACTTTAAAAGGATTCCACCTCTCAGGGCCCAACAAATATACCTTACGAATTAACTTGCAAAACAACCTACATGTCATCATACATAAAGGCACGATCAGATTAAGAAATGATTTGCTCGCTCTTCGTTTGATCTGTGACGCCAGGATCGGGTGGATTGTTTTAAGAATTGCTGGTGTCGCTAGAATAGAACAATGGATATTTACGTAGGCAATCTGCCTTACACCGCTACAGAAGAAGATGTTACTGACCTCTTCGCCGCATATGGACCAGTCGATCGTGTCAAAATCATTACCGACCGCGATACCGGCCAATCAAAAGGCTTCGCTTTCGTCACCCTCGGTGATCAAAGCCAACTCAACGCAGCAATCGAAGCTCTCAACGAGCACGATTATCAAGGCCGTGCACTTCGTGTAAATGCCTCCGAACCACGTGAGCCCCGCAGTGGCGGCGGTGGCGGCGGCGGCGGATACGGCGGCGGCGGCGGTGGAAATCGCGGCGGTGGCGGCGGTGGCTACAAAGGCGGCGGCGGCGGTGGCCGTGGTCGCGATGGTGGCGGCCGCGATGGCGGCCGTGACGGTGGCCGCTGGTAACAAAATCTTAGATTGCTGAGACCTCAAATCTCAACCAATTTCCTCAAGCCCTTTCCCACCACGGGAATGGGCTTTTTTCGGCTTCTAAAGCGCAACCTACATCAGCGAACCTGCCGAATTTCCGGTTGATACACATAACCTCCCTCCGCCAGTTTACTCACCAGCCGCTTTTCATCCAAACCGTGTGTCTTCACCAGATCCGTTAAATCATCCGCATGGTTCCTAAGTTCGGTATTCACCAATCCCACCAGTAAATGCACATCCATTTTCTCGTAATTTGCTAGATCCACGGCTCACTTTGTGTAGCACTCAAGCATTGTAGTCATCAAAAATCTAATGCGTTATTTCAAGAAACATCTACTCCCCAACCTCGATTCCACAGTTTCCATGAGACCTTATTATTTAATCCTATCGTTTTTCTGCGCAATTCTACTCAGCTCCTGCGCGGCTCGCTTTCCCGGAGTAGGCATCCTCGCGCCAGAATCAATTGCTGGCTATCGAATGGATGCCAGCGGCATGAAAGGATCCTACATCTACGATTTCCTCCCCAATTCCACCTACCAAAGCCAAACCACCCTTCCATCGAAAAAACGCAGCCCAATCCAAACAGGAACATGGAAATGGGAACGTACCTCCCCATCCGAAGCTATTCTCACCTTGGATAACACATTGGTAGTAAAGCTCGATTACACCACCGCGAAACACGCCAACGCCAAACTAGCAGGCGAAAAGCGCCTCTACCCAGTCCTCTTCCGTAAACTCGAATAGCCCACCTGAATCCACGAGCCGTTTTTGATTTAGCAACGACTTCTTTCTTATGAACTCCACGTCCCCGGTAGAGTGCTCAATGAGCTTTAGTTTATATTCTCCAGATGTGTAACCCAAGGCGACAGCCGCATTGAGTTGAAGTCGAACCATCGTGAAGCGATAGAAGACTAGTTGTTAGCAGATAAAAAAGATCTATCCTCGACAAAGAAGTTTCCGGAAATCCACTGGACTTCGTGGAAGTAGAATAACATAGGCAAATTTGCCAGTAAGTCGATATTGTGAGAAACATAGATGTTGTTTTTACATACCCACTTGACGAATGTTCGATAAGTCATGCCTGCCCCTGGTTCTTTTGGAATAGCGCAGGGGTCGAGGCGGCCAGTCTAATCCTCTGACTAATAACCTGAGAATCTGCATGCTTACTCCTTACTCAACTGCCATTGATAGTGTTTTTCCTTAAGAAATATGCCAAAAGCTTCCATAACCCAGCAAATGCCAGTGAGTTCGTCTAGGGTCTTTACGTTGCTCCATGATTATAGTCGGCGGCTGGAGTGGGACACTTTACTAAAGACTGCATCGCTTACCAAAGGGCATACAAGGGCGGGTAAGGGTGCTACCTCGCTTTGTGTCGGAAAACCGTTTTTCGGGATCTTCGGCTTCGAGACTCGCTACGTGACCTACAACGAAGGGGAGGTGGCCGCTGTAGAGTTAATCAACAAACCACCATTTTTCAGCCAATTTGCTGCTACGATTCGACATGAAGACAATGCAGCCGGCTCTAAGGCGACCTCCACGTTTCGGTTTGTCGCTAAGCCGAAGTTTCTCAGGTGGTTTCTGGAACCAGTTATGTTGAAAGCACTTAGAGGTGAGACCGAACGACGCTTACAAGCCCTTTCCGCCAACTTGGCTTCTGAGAAAATAGACGAACGAGACCAATCCCTACATCGCTAACCTTCTGACCTACCGTGTCAATATCCTCGAATAAAGGTTTCCCCAAAATCACGATGGTACGCTTCCTAACCTTACAGCTTTTTATGCTACAACTTGTTTTTTCGTCCGACACTGAATCCAAATTATACGGCGTGTGGCGTTCAGATGCCTGCCTCACAAATGCGCACCTAGTAAGAAACGCGAAGCTCAGCGAATATCAAAAGAAAGTCTTCGAGGGGTTCTTTGGTCTGACATTTCTGACCTTCAATGCTGACGGCACAAGTACTGTTAGAACTAAACAATTAGTAATACCTAAGAAAGATGGAGGCGAACAGTTGTTACCGGCAACGGAAACAAACTTCACCTTTAAGATCTTGGGAGAGACAGACTCACAGCTTGTGATCGAAACTACTTCTGGAGATTTTACATTTGGCGAACACCCCTTCGCTATCTTAAAATTTGAAGAATTAGATATCTATTCTGTGTCATTGTCCGATGGTGTGGCTGACCTGAATGGGAGAGAATTCTTTATACGTCAAAAAACAGAGAAAATAAGCGAGACCACAAGATGAAGTTCTTGAATAGATCGGTTATTCTTACGCCGGAACTGATTGAAGGACAGAGTTTTGCTGCCTCTCGGTTCAAATTCAGTTATCGGTAAATAATTTCAAATCCGACTGGACTGCAGAAGGAGGTTTGGTGCACCAAGAGTGCATATGGCGCTCCATGGGTTCAAGGGGATCAGTTTGTTGATCCAGTCAGAGGTTTTACCCCGCAATGAATAGTGAAAAGTAAACCAGTTAACACACCCAAAAGCGGAAGATATTTTTGAGCGGAGGGGCTTTTGCTACTAATCCAACGCAGCAGAAATTCAGCGAATTTACCTATAGATTCGCTTGCTATACGCAAGCCGAATTATATTGTTCTGCGTATGTCATCTAAATCTCTCGTCGGCGCGTTTGTTCTAGCACCTTTCGTGTTCAGCTCTTTCGTAGTTGCCGCACCTGACGCCATAGCTGTTACACCATCTATGGAAGGTCTCGATGAAGAGGTGAAAAACGATCTCCCGTCCTTCGATCTCGCGCGCATTAGCTTTCTGCAAACAGGAGCAATGGACTTTGAAGACGCAGATGCAGACTTAACTCTCAGCCAATTCGAGTTCCGTAGTTTCTTTGCAAAACCAATTGAACTCTTTGAAGGATTAAGCCTCATACCACTGATCAGCTATAGATTCACCGATGTGGACCTAGATGGGATCAATTCACCGATTCTCCACGACGAAGCCCTGCACTCCATTTCCCTATCTAGCATACTCTTCAAAAATTTCGAAGGGACTTCATGGTTCGCAGCCGGCTGGACTCGCGCCGAACTCGCTACTGATTTCCAAAGCATTGATAGCGACTCCTTCACCTACGATGTCGCTGCGGGTGTCGGCTACCGCTTCAGCGATACGTTTACCCTCGCAGTTGGCGCAGCTGTTTTGAACATCAATAGCGATGTGCAGGTTTATCCGGGTATCAATTTCGACTGGAAACCAAACGAATGCATCCAAGTTGGTCTCTACGGACCTAGCTTCCGCGCAGCTTACGAAGTCAATGAGCGCTGGAACTTAGCAGTCCGTGGCATGCCAACTGGTGGCTCGTGGGTTTATAATACCGATTTCGATATCACCCAGACTCTGGACATCACCTCTTATACCCTAGGCCTTTACACTGAAAATAACATCTTCGGCAATTTCTGGCTCAGTGCCGGTGTTGGGTACAGTTTCCTCGGGAATCTAGAAGTTCGCGACAATGATGGCTCAAACGGGGTCGATACAGATCTCGATGGTGCACCATTTGCTGAAGTCGCGATTGGTCTGCGGCGTTGGTAACCATTGATCGGTGTGGAAAAGTTAGTAAGAAAACACCCTCTCACAATTCGTTGCTAGGCCTGTATGCTCGCTCTTATGACGTTTTTTAAGTCAATTCGCAAAACTAGGCTTTTTGACAAGATAGATTCTCCGAAGAATTGGGCGGCGACCTTTTTGAGCCAGTTCAATTACAAAGTATCAGAGAAATTGTGAGAGTATCATTCTGAGGTAAGCGGCTAATGGACCGCGAGTCTTCAGCTCGCCCCGAAGCACTGAGCCAAAGCACTGGGGCGGGCTGAAGACCCGCGGTCCGTTCCGCTGCCGCGCTGCTTTGACTTGAATTACAAAGTATCAGAGAAATTGTGAGAGTATCATTCTGAGGTAAGCGGCTAATGGACCGCGAGTCTTCAGCTCGCCCCGAAGCACTGAGCCAAAGTACTTGGGCGGGCTGAAGACCCGCGGTCCGTTCCGCTGCCGCGCTGCTTTGACTTGAATTACAAAGTATCAGAGAAATTGTGAGAGTATCATTCTGAGGTAAGCGGCTAATGGACCGCGAGTCTTCAGCTCGCCCCAAAGCACTGAGCCAAAGCACTGGGGCTGGCTGAAGACCCGCGGTCCGTTCCGCTGCCGCGCTGCTTTGACTTGAATTACAAAGTATCAGAGAAATTGGAGTAGTATCATTCTGAGGTAAGCGGCTAATGGAACGCGAGTCTTCAGCTCGCCCCGAAGCACTGAGCCAAAGTACTTGGGCGGGCTGAAGACCCGCGGTCCGTTCCGCTGCCGCGCTGCTTTGACTTGAATTACAAAGTATCAGAGAAATTGTGAGAGTATCATTCTGAGGTAAGCGGCTAATGGACCGCGAGTCTTCAGCTCGCCCCAAAGCACTGAGCCAAAGCACTGGGGCGGGCTGAAGACCCGCGGTCCGTTCCGCTGCCGCGCTGCTTTGACTCAAGTGTCAGGAGAGTGTGATCGGTGTGGAAAAGCTGGCAAGAAAACACCCTCTCACGAATCGTTGATGAGCCTAGATGGCCGCTCTTATGGCCTCTAACTTAAAGGCTTCCTCGAGTCATTTTTAGTGCAATCCCTTTTTTAATTACCCTTTTTGGTAAAATAAACCTTGCTCTGCAGTCCTAAGTCCAAAAAAATTTTTATGACCGAAGACTATCAACCTCAGAGTAACCTTAATTCTCTACTTTTCAATCATTTAGAACAAGTTTATGGAGCCTCAGAAACTCCTTATTCATGTTCATCAATTAGCGATCTTGAGTTCGCTCGACTTGGTATCCTACGTTGCTTGAGCCACGCAAAAACTGGCCACGAGTTCCTTCAATATCACGCCGATCAAGGATGCCAAAACATCGACCCGAGCCACTTCTTCAAAGCACTCAAAAGCAAGCGTCGCTTAGGCAACATAAGTTCTCTTAATGGACTTTTGCGCACCACCATGACAAATCAATTGGCCGATCCTTTTGCGGCCTTCAAAGAGCTAAAAAACTACGATATCTATGCCGCAGATGGTCACTACCATCACGCCGCCGCCTTTGATCCAAAAACTAATGGCAAAAGTGCTGAGGCTACTGGTCACTTCTTTCGCCTTGATCTACGCAATCATCACTTGGGCCATCTTGATCTTGGAGTTCCAAACAGCGGCAAGAAACGCGCCCATGACATTACCGTCATAAAACGAGCGAGCACTGAACTCCTCCGCAACCACGCTCCCAAGGGGCGAAAAATCCTCTACGCATGGGATAAAGCCTGCATTGATTACCATCTTTGGAACAAGCTAAAGCGCAATTCAGGAATCTATTTTATGACTCGCGAGAAATCCAACAGCGCAGCGATAACTTGCTCGCACAATTTGATAGATACCACAGATCTACGCAACGAAGGAATCATCGAAGAACGCTACGTAGGACCTAGTAATAGCGACTTGATACGTCGCATTACTTATATAGATCCACGAGATGGCAGTAGATATACATATATAACAAATGATATGAAACTTCCTGCCTACCAGCTTGTGATTATCTACAAGCACCGTTGGGATGTAGAAAAAGTGTTTCACAAGTTAAAGAGTAAGATGGAGGAAAGGAAATCTTGGGGGAGCTCCCAAACAGCGAAACGCCATCATGCCATCTTTGAATGCCTGACACATAACCTCTGCTTGCTTATGGAAGAAGAAATGAAGAGCCGAGGGCTAAGCGATGAAGTAGAGGAAAGAAAAAGCAAAGCACGAGAGAAAACCCGGAAAAACCGGGGAGGGAAACTGATGAAGCCAGCTAGTAGTTTCATAGGAAAAGCGATCCCTAGAGCAAGCCAGAGAACAGTTCGCTTCATTCGTTGGTTGCGAGCAGTCATCTATCAAAACATCCCGTTACACCAAGCAATAGATAAGCTAGCACGCGTCTGGCACCTGAAAATTACCTACACTTTTCCACACCGATCTAACCATTCCATTCTGAGGCGCGCGGGCATTCACATAGCCCATCTTGATCACTATCTTTCTAGTAGCGCCTTCTTCATCTTCCTAAGCCCCTCGAGCATTCTCGTTTTAGGACACCCGAAGTTGAACCGCACATAACCCGGCTTCCCGAATGTTGCACCATCGGAAAGAAACAAGCCTGCTTGATCTTCAAAGAACTTTGCGGGATTTTTCAAATCGCTTTGCCGCGCATCAATCCAAGCAAGATAGGTTGCCTCTGGTGCAACAATCGATAAGCCATCACACTTTTGAGTAATAAATTCGACAAGGGTATCACGGTTGATTCGTAGATAGTCCATCAAACTACGCCGCCAAGGCTCTCCGTCTTTATAAGCCGCCTCAGCTGCATAATATGCGAGGGTATTGATCTCTGCCAAGGTATGCCCCCGCGCTCCTACAAATTGTTTTCGGACTGCACGATCCGGAATCACCGCGAATGCATAGCCCAGCCCTGCAATGTTCCAAGTTTTGCTCGGCGATAATAACGTGACAGTATGCTTCATCAACTCGTCTGGCAAATTCAACGCAGATACATGGGGCCCCGGACTTTCGTCGTAGACTAAATCGCAATGGATCTCATCTGAAACCAACAGCAAATCGTGTCTTAAACAAAACTCTGCGAGTTGTTCAATTTCACTTCTCGAGAATACCCTGCCAGTTGGGTTTTGCGGATTGCACAGCAGGAAAACCTTCGTGTCGCCCGTCACGGCAGATTCCATTTCTTCCCAATCAAACTCCCATCTCTCATTCTGCCAGCAGTGATCCACCGTTATGAGTTCCGCACCGGCATCTTTGTGCACTCCTAAGAACGGCGGATAAACTGGAGTGCAGGTCATCACGGCTTCACCTGACTTACAAAAAGCCCTTACCGCCAGCGAAAGGGCCGGCACGAGTCCTCCCAAATGCACAATTTGCTCAAGCTCTACTTCCGCTCCTCTGCGCTGCTCCAGATAAGAAATAATCTCACGTTCAATACCCTTGTGCGCCTGTGGATAGCCAAAAACTCCATGGTCTACCCTCTCATGCAACGCAGACAAAACACATGGCGCCGAAGAGAAATCCATGTCTGCCACCCAAAATGGATCCAGCTCCGGCCTTCTATCATACTTAATACATCCCGTATCACGACGCGGGATTACTTTGTCAAAATCAAACTCCATGCCGAAAACTGCGGCTTTCTTCACTACTTGGCAACCGCCAAGCACGTCCTACGAAAGGTTCATACCTATCAAATCCTCGTCATCTTTAGCGGCCTCCAAGAAACCCTCATCCATCTCTACCGCTTTATTTAAAAAATTCCGCGCCCGCTCTTTCTCCCCAAGCGTCCAAAGGTAACACGCCATATTGTAGTGATACACCGGAAACTCCTGCAAAGAATCAGGACCTCTCAAGAGCCAGTTCTTCGCCTCTTTCGTATCCCCCGACTCATGTTTACAAAAGGCAGCATGCAGGAAGAAATCCGGCTCATTGACTGCCTGCCCACAGAGCTCAATAGCCACTTTTGCAGCATCCCCCCAATCCTCCTTTAGCATCATCGCTGCTAGTTTCAATTCCAAAGCCTTCCGCGCCCGCCCCGTTACCTCATCCAAGTGTGCTAGTTCTTCAAGTGCATCCTCTGGCATCCCAAGCTCTAGCCAACCTGATGCTACTCGTAAGGATTTATTTGCTACCATGCCCAAAGATTAGCAGATCATACACCAGCCCGCAACAACCCCCATACGCTTTCCCGCAGCGTTCCCCTTGGCAACTCACCCCTTCCCCCCCACACTCCCGCATGCGAAATGGCTTCTACAATAGCTTCGATACCCAACGAATGTCTGGCAAACCCGATGCCTACGATTATCGCTCCCCCTTTCAGATTGATCGCGACCGCGTCCTTCACACAAATACCTTCCGAAGACTCCAAAATAAAACCCAAGTCTTCTGGTCCGGCGAATACGATTTCTATCGCACCCGCCTCACCCACTCACTTGAAGTAGCGCAAATCGGCAAAGCCATCTCCGAATGGCTCAAGCACATGCCAAACGCAATTTTATCGGAAGACTTCCATATAGACCCTGATCTTATGGAAGCCATCTGTCTATCCCATGACCTAGGTCACCCACCTTTTGGACATGCTGGCGAAAGAACTCTGAACTTTCTAACAGCAAAATTCGGCGGCTTCGAGGGCAATGCGCAGACTCTCAGGCTCCTCACAGAAAGAATCTTCTCCTCTCAAAAATCCGGGATGAACCCAACCCGTGCATTTCTCGACGGTATACTCAAATACAAAAGTCTCCGCAGTGAGATCTTCGACGAAAATGGACCACCTAAGAATCATTTCATATACGATAGTCAGGAAAAATACCTAAACTGGGTTCTCGATGAGCAGGACTTCCCCGCTGAACTCAGTCCCGGCTCGCATCGAGATTCTTTCAAATCCATTAAATGCCAGATCATGGACTGGGCAGACGATACCGCTTATTCACTCAACGATCTCTCAGACAGCATCCGCGCTGGTTTCTTACAAATCCAGAAAATAGAATCCTGGGCGCAGCGAAACAAGCATTCCCTCGATGAAGAAAGCCCCTTAGCTCGCCTTCTCAAAGCAATTCGCGCGAATCGTGTCGAAGCCTTCGTGGGAAAACGCATCGGCATTTACATCCGCGCAACCAAACTCGTCCAAGACGCAAATTTCCTCTCCGCCCATTCCAACCGCTACAAATTCCGCCTGCACATCGATCCCGAAATCCGCGCTGAGTCACAAATGTTTAAAGATCTAGCCTTTGATTGCGTGTTTTGCTCACCACAACTCAAACAGCTCGAACACAAAGGCTCCCGCATGCTACGCGAGCTTTGGGATGTCTTAAAAATCCGTTACGTCGAACAAGGAAAAATCGATGGCCAAGACTTTCAACTACTCCCTGCCGATACCGTTCAAGAAATCGAAGAGCAAACAGATGAGCAGTCACGCGCCAGACTTGTATGCGATTATCTAGCTGGCATGACAGATCGCTATGCTGCTAGGACCTACAAACGCCTCTTCGCACCTGACTTCGGCTCCATCAACGATCTATAAAAAATTGAGATGGTAGCCTTACTAGGACTCGAACCTAGAATGACGGAATCAAAATCCGGAGTGTTACCATTACACCATAAGGCTATTTCCCTTTCTGATGAGGCATCTAAATGGCAGATGCGCCCTCGGGTGGAGGAACCTACAAGCACTTTCCGAACCTTGGCAACCCGGAAATTACCGAAACTATAAATTTTATTAGAAACTAGGCCTCCGACATAGGTTCATCATTGATTAGCCAGCTCCCTATCTGCATTTTCCCCCTACACAGTCCCTTTCCGGATCTACCACCTTATGAAAATTCTTCTCACCACCTGTAGCTACCAAGACACACCCGGCCCACATCACGAACTCATGGAATCCCAAAATTGGGAAATTACCAGAGAAAGAGGCCCCTTATCTGAAACTCGTATGCTCGAGCTAGCGGAAATCGGCTTTGATGCCTTCCTCTGCGGCGATGACGCTATCACCCGCCAAGTGCTCGAAAAATGTGCTCCGAATCTTAAAGTTATCTCAAAATATGGAATCGGGCTCGATAAAATTGACCTCCCTGCCACCAAAGAAATGGACATCCCCGTTCTTTTCACCCCCGGAGTAAATCACGATACCGTAGCTGAGCACACCATGCTCCTACTCTTGGCAATTACCAAAAACCTAGTGCCATCAGTCAATGCAACCAAAGCAGGCAAATGGACACGCCTCACCGGGTATGAAATCCTCGGGAAACGCATCGGCCTCATCGGCCTAGGACGCATCGGCCAAGAAGTTGCCAAGCGCGCGCACGCATTTGGAATGGAAATCCATGGATTTGGGAACTACTGGCCTTCCGAAATCGCAGAACAATACCAAATCACACGCCACGACACCCTAAATAAGCTCTTCGAAGCATCACAAATTATTTCCCCCCATACAAAGCTTACAGCAGATAGCCATGAATGCGTGAACGCCGCCCGTCTGAGCCTCATGCCGGATCATTCTTGGCTCCTCAACACTGGCCGGGGCGAGCTAATCAACCAAGCCGATGTCATCGCCGCCCTCGACTCGGGCAAACTCGCAGGCTACGCCACCGACGTCCTCGACGAGGAACCACCCGCTGCAGATCACCCACTTCTTAAGCACGAAAAAGTAATCGTTACCCCGCACGTAGGTTCACGCACCTTCGAATCTGTGCCCCGCCAAGCCATGAAATCTCTGACAAACCTGATCAACGCACTCAATAAAAGCGGCGAGTGCAATTGCGCGAACGGAGTCATTTAAAACCTACACCTACTACCATGGCAGCGCTCAACGAAAGTCCTCATCCAAATTCATAGGAGAGGGCAAGGAGATCTTAAACACGCTATCCTCAGCAGAAATCTGAAGTTCCTCCTCCAAAAAGGTCAAGGCTTTCGCCACACCATAGGTCGGAAAGTAATCCCGAGTTCGGAGCCATTGATTACCCAAAATATTATACGCAGATTGACGATTCCTGAAAATTGAATCTAGCAGATTAGGCATATCTATCTTTGGATCCTGATGATAACGCAAAGTAAACAACAAGCCCTGCAGCGTGGGTAGCGTTCTGTCCGTTTCTGCCGCTAGCTTCTCAGCAAGTTTTAGCGCCTCTCTTTCCCTACCCGGCACACGAGCCAGCGAATACAGAGCCGCTCTTCGCGTATAGTCCCGCGCACCACCCGTAGCAATCGCCGCCTCAAATGCCTCGTAAGCTTTATCATAGGCCTCCGCCGGTGTCCCAAAAGCTTGGATTTTATTAGAATCTGAATAAAGGCGACCCAATGCCTCATACAATACAGGATCTCCTGGATTATTACGAATTGCCTGCTCCAGAAAATCTCTTCCCGTCCGTATAGAATCGCGCCACGCGATTTTTCTCCTCAGCGGAGATAATTCCGTATCACCATAAAGGTAGTAAGAGGCGGCATTGTACGCTTGGTGCCAGCTGCCAACCTCCCAGTAATAACGCGTCCGTGGTGCCAAATCTACAATGGTTTCATACGTCTCATGAACATCTGACCACCTTTGCTGTGAGAAAAAAGTGAAAGCTCGGAGATTGAGAAAAGTAGCCACCAGCGTCCGCAAACCACCCAAAGACACCGCCGAAAACGTTTGTCCAATGCGCTCGCTAGTTCGCACCTCCAGCTGAATTGGCATCAGTCCCGCACCTTCCAAATCAAGCCGTAAACCCCGCTCTACTGGCAAGCGAACTAGACCAAAACCTAAAATGCATACCAACAAGATGCCATATCGCTTTCTCGAATTCAACATATGACTAAAACTCCTTCCTAGCGAAAACTAACCATGAGCTAAACGTATAGAAAACTGCATAAAATATACCAATCAGTGTAAGTTCTCCGAGTATCATTAAAGGAAGCACCTGACCTTCAATAACAGCGTCAATCACATTGAACATTTGGAAATCTGGTAGCAATAGGGCCACGACGACTCCTATAGACCTACTTATAACACCCTCGCCACTACCCAAATCACCCGAAACGTATGCCCCCCGCGCATCCGCTTGGAAATGTCCTAAAAAGTAAATCAGAAAGCTCACAATCGTAGTAAACAATGTGCTAGTCGAGAAAGTTGATAACAGAAGCGCAATCGATGCGATGATTGTAGCTCGTAAAAAGATCGCAAAAACCGCTCCTTGCAACGACATCGTCGGACCTTGAGCTAGTATATCAATACGCAGTTGCGAGATCTCGTTAGCGGGCCAACCCCGTGATTCAGCTAAGGAAATTTGATTGGAAAGGATCAAATTAGTCCTTAATTCCAAGATCCCAACCATTAATAAATCCATCAACGCCAAGGAAACAAAAACCAGCAGTAAAACACCTAAAAGCTTACCTGCTAAGTAATCCAAACGTGGCACCGGCTTGGCTAAAACTGTATACAAAGTCCGGTCCTCTACATCTTTGGGCAATAGCAGAGCGGTGGCGACAATCGATAAAACAACCGAGAACAACGTCATCGCTCCGAGCGACCAACTCTTAATCGAACGTAATACATTTACCCCGGTAGATTCAGGACCCTGATGCTGCGGCAGATTGAAAAAGTTACTCGCAATCAAGATCACCGCAAAGAAACCAAGAAAGTAGAACACTTTCATCCGAACCAGCTGAGTGAACGTATGCCTAGCAATCACACCTATCCGGAAAAGACTGCTTAACAAACTGTTGAAAAAGGAAAAGTGCATTTGCGTTAGTAGGTTGATGATCTTTTCGCAGTTTCACGAAGGAAAAGGCGCTCAAGAGTGGTTTTTGGTTTCCCCGTCCTAATATGCTCAGCATTCTTATCTTCAGATATAATTTTCTCAAGAAGAGCAACCAATTCAGGACTGCCGTCCCGGAATACTAGTTCTGTTTGATCCTCAATAGATATCAAATCCTCAAGCTTCCCTTCACGTATCAAGCTACCGCCAAATATGATTCCAACCTGATTGCAAACTTCCTGCACTTGCTCAAGTAAGTGAGAACATAGAAATACCGTAATTCCCTCTGATCTTAATTTCAAAATTAGATCTCTTATCTCACGTGATCCTACAGGGTCTACACCTGCTGTGGGTTCATCAAGTATCACCAGACGCGGCCTTTGTATCAAAGCCTGCGCAAGCCCGATACGCTGCAGCATCCCTTTCGAGTAACCACCAATTCGTCTCTTCGCTGCTCCGTGAAGATCCACCAGTTTCAGTAATTCTCCAATCCGCTCCCGCAAAACTTTACCCCGAATGCCACAAAGCTTTCCGTAAAACTGCAACGTCTCCTCTCCAGTCAGATGCTTATAAAAATAGGGATTCTCTGGCAGAAAACCCACCTCGTTCCGCGAATCGGTAAGCAAAGAGTTCTTCCCGAAGATAGCGCACTCGCCGGAAGTCGGTGCTACCAGACCCAAAAGTGCCTTCATGGTTGTGGATTTCCCTGAACCATTCGGACCTATCAGGCCATACACTTCACCCGGCATAATTCGAATGCTTACATCATCTACCGCTCGCACCGAAGTCTTCCGCATCGGGCCACGAAAATCCTTCACCAAATTCTTTATCTCAACAGCCGCCAATAAATCACTCATACACTGCAAAAGACTCACACAAATTCCCTATCTCTTTCAAACCCTTTCGATTATCCTCTCCAATCCAAAATAACCTCGGTAATATAAGTTTCATAATTTACAGCATCTGCAAACGTTCGCGGACTTCACCCAAATCATAAGCTCTTTGACACCGAAATCTAATGAATCTTACTCCTGCAACCTGCAAAGATTTATCGACAAATAAATCACGCTTCTGACGACTTTTCGCCCTATGAGAAGCATCATCTAGCTCCACAACTACCACGATGGACGTGTCATCTCGCTTACATATAACGAAATCAATATGCTTACTGGAAATACGATTAAACGCACTCGTATGAGACCTTCGGTTTCTCAACTTCTCAACCTTGATGATATCTGCCAGTCGCACTTTAGCAAAAACCTTATACTTTTGAGAATCAATAACTTCTTCCAACACCGAAAGAAACTTCAACTCGGCAGCAGAACATAGATTGGGAATTGCTTCATAAGGAAAATACTCAATGCCTTTTGACTTCCTAGCCATCCGAAGCTCAACAAACTTCAATAAGCCAACAAAGATAAGAACTAGCACAACCAGAGGCCATACCTGATCCATTTCTACAAAACTTGATAGCTTGGATAGATGATTCATCTTCCACGAAACCTTCTTGCATAGCATACTACATCATCGAAAAACATATCTTCGCCTGTTTCAAAATTTCCAAAGCCACGTCTTCTTCATACAAAGTCTTGCCGCCCCCGCCCCAGACCACACCTGGCCAAGCTGAGTCACTTTCAAACCGACCTACCACATGAATATGCATCTGTCTGACAATATTACCGATGCAACCTACATTGATCTTATCAGTCCCGTATCTTGCCGATATGAATCCCGAAACCTTCCTAGTAAATCGCATGATTTCCAAATACCGATCTTCCTCAAGCTGATGCAAATCTTCAATTCCTGCATCAACTTCTGGAACGATAATAAACCAAAAAAACGAACTATCATTTTTTAACAAAAGATGACATCCATCTTTCGTCCCGACTCTATAACTGCCTGAAAGCAATCTTTGGTGCACTTCAAATTCTTTCACCGGCGCCTGCGGATTTCTTGTGAAATTACCTCCGAAAGTTCACCAAGTAACACTGATTGTGCCGCGACTACTGCTGCATAATCTTCAGTCGCAATCGGCGTTCTCCCCACATACGTCCTGTTAGCTAGCAACTTTGATCCCGGCAAGGCATACACTCTCCACGCTGCTTCCATACTTGCATACCCATCCGCCCCTGCAAGAAACTGGCGGATATCTACAATCACTTGAAAATCGATCTCACTTTCTTTCCGCCATGGATACGTCCGCACATTTCCTGTCCTCAACTTAAAGCCGAGGTTCGATGCCAGCACCCGTTCCACAGATGCGTCTAAGTCACCCGCCCACAGATGGCTTTCCGCCAACTGAATTTCATTAGGGCCCGTTTGTATCACTAAGTTCTCCCTATCAACATACTCCGCCAGACTCACCGGCCCTACGCCAATACCCAAACCGCCGCCTTGCGGTGGAATACCAATTGGATTTAGTAAATAAAAGGTAGGCTTAGGGTTTCCACATGAAGCTAGCAGAAGAACATAGAGAAACGATAATAAATATATAACTATTTTCATAATAAACTTCTATCTCCGCCCAGCCGCCCGAGGTCTCGGATTGCCTGATGTATCTTTGCCAAAGAATAGTGAATTCGGCTTTTCCTTGATTGTACTTGTAAGCGTTTCCATAGATCGAATTGCCGCCCTCAGCTCATCCAAAGTCCTAAGCAAATCTCCCTGCAGCGCACCGTCCGGCCCCATGCTACCTACAGACTTATCAATCTCCGCCAGCGAGAGCTTCACGCTTTCCGGCAAATCTTTAAACCCAGAATCCTCCATCATGCTTTTCGCCGTCGCTGCCGCTTCTTCAATTTGCTTTAGCGCAAGTTTTGCCTCCGCCACAGTCACAGCCGTCTCTTCAGCAGCGGAAGTAATTTGCGTCACTGCTTCATCAATGGGTAAAGAATCAATTTTATCCAGAATCGACGATAATTTCACCTCAAGCTGTGCAAAACCGGATTGTAAAGTCGGCACAACTGGGTAATCCGCCTTATATGTAAGCACCGCTGGCTCCGCATCGGGATAATAGTCGAAATCGACAAACATCGCTCCCGTCAGCAGACTCGCCGTTTTCAGAGTTACTCGAAGGCCCTTCGAAATGGCATCACCGAGCCTCGGAATCTCGTCCTCAGGTAGAATTTCGTCAAGATCAGCCCGTAGCAATTTTGGATCTACCTCCACCAGCACCGGGACCTTTCTGTTTTCCGCCTCCGGAGCATAGTCGAACGATATGTTGGCCACTCGACCTATAACAATGCCCCGGTACTCCACTGGCGCAGAAACTCGCAGGCCCCGCACAGTCTGATCAAACAGAAGAAGGATACGCAAAGTCGGCTCGAAGGTAGACGATGCCATGGTCTCGGCATCTGTATACAACTCGAAAACAGTCCCATCGTCAATTTGCGAGCCGGGATTTGCCCCTTCCGGAACCGCAAAGGAAACACCGCCAGATACCATTGCCTGAAAAGACGGAGTCCTGACTTTAAAGCCCTCCGCCCCAGCCGAAACATCAATTCCACTTGTGTTCCAGAAACGAGTGTTCTCACGCACCAAAGACTGATGCTTTTCGCGGATAAACGCATCGTAAATGATCTTCCGCCCATCGCTATCTAGACGCCGGCTTTCAATCCGACCTACCTCAAAGCCACGATAATAAATAGGAGCGCCCACAGTTATCGTCCCACCCTCATCGGTAATCAAAGTGAGCCGCCTACCCGGCACGCTGCGGTCTGTAGCTGGAGGTGTCTCCCTCCCCTTCCAAGCACGTGGACCCAAAGCACCCGTTCCAGGCTCCAACTCAATATAAACGCCCGTCAAAAGCGTCCCCAATCCTGAAATATCAGCAGCCGAAACACGCGGACGAACTACCCAGAAACGCGTTCCCTTTCTCAGTAAAATCTCATTCCCAGCATCCAATCGGCAGTAAAGCAAGACAGACTTAAGATCATCCGCCAGCTCCACTCGCTCCACCTTCCCCACCGAGACAGATCTGCAGCGAATCTCAGTTTTACCCGCTACGACTCCTTCCGCCGTTTGAAACCGGATCCGGACTTCTGGTCCTTTCGAGCGAATATCCTGATACAACATCCAGCCACCAATAAGCACAGCAAGTATCGGGACCACCCATACCACATTCCACCTCTGCGCCGATTGAATCTTAGGCGCCGCCGCTTCTTTCTTTTCCTCGCTCAATTTGTTTCTGTCAAAATTTCTACGCCGCTCTCGTTATCCGCTTTTTCTTCGGAGCGCTTTTCAAGCTGATCCCAAAGTAGCCTCGGGTCAAAGCTCATCGCCGCAAACATTGTCAATATAACTACGCCGGCAAACGCTAACGCCCCGGGGCCCGGCGTCACCCGCATATAATTCCCGAGTTGCACCATCGTAACCAAGATGGCCACTACAAAAATATCCACCATCGACCACCTTCCGAGAAGCTCAGTAACCCAATACACCCTGCCTAACGTCTTCGAAGACTTTGGGACAAAACCCTTTGCCGCCCCACATAACCACAACAACGCCCCTATTTTTAAAACCGGTATCAAAATCGACGCGGTGAAAATGACTACCGCTATCGGGTAGGATCCCGCTTTCCAGAATTCAACTAATCCTTCAATGATCGTGCTCTCAGTCAAAACACCCAATTCTCGGATATTCATGATTGGTAACACATTCGCGGGCAGATACATCGCCGCCGCTGCCACAACCAAAGCCAAAGTCCTTGCCACGCTATCCGGCTTTCGTAGATGCAAATGAGACCCACATCGAGGACACTTACCCTCCTCCACCGGGCTAACCTTGCCGCATACATGACACCCTGCCAGACCAAGGTTTTGTCCCCGTTCAATCGCCACGCCATCTGCTTCGAGCTCTTTCATTTCTCCGAGGCCACCTCCAGCCGGTCCCACAATTCTCGCCTGTCAATCGCCGCTACCGCCCCTGCCATGCAAATCATCAGCACCGCAAAAGCCCAAAAACCCGTCCCAAAGTGCAAAGTCGCTACGTTCCCTAATTTCAATAAACTTACCAAAACCCCTAGTAAAAATACCTCGATCATATTCCAAGGCTCCATCCGATGAATCCACGCAGTCACAAATTTTGCACCCGGCGCGCATTTCCCAAACATAAGCGGCCCACACACATAAACTAAACCACATGCCAGCAAAAGCGGCGCAAAAATCGTACAAATGGCCACCCCCCAACCCACAATCGGAGAACCCTCTAAAATAAGAGATTTGGCAGCCAACGGAAGCGTCAGAGAGGTTCTCAAATCAGCTGCATCCATCGAAATGAAAGGCGCTACATGCACAACAACCATTAAGAAAAGAGCAGTCAGCGAAAAAGCCGTTACACGCACCAACGAGGCAGGTCGGTTTTGATACAAAGTAGCACTACAACACACACAACGCGCCCGCACACCTTCGCGAATCGGTTGCGCATCATGCAACGTATCACAAAAATGACAAATCACCTGATTACGGCCACCTCGCGGCCGCGGCCATGGCAAAATTGAAATTTTTCTTCTCAAATCTTCATTCCTACTTTGCCGCAATCCCTACCTCGACGTAATTACCCTCTGAGTCAACTCCCCTAAACTCTCTATCCCGCATTCTACTAAATCTCCCGGCTGGAGATACCTCGGCGGCTTCATACCCATCGCCACACCGCTCGGAGTGCCAGTTGCGATCACATCACCCGGTAACAAAGTCATAAAACGGCTCACATAGCTCACAATTTCACGCACACAAAAAAGCATATCTTTCGTCCAACCATTTTGGCGGATTTCACCATTCACTTTCGTCCACAAACGCAGTCTTTGCGGGTCCGGCACGTCCTCTAACAACGTAAGCGCTGGCCCCATCGGCGCAAAAGTATCCGCACTCTTTCCCTTCGTCCACTGGCCTCCATGATCTTTCTGAAACTTCCTCTCAGAAAAATCACAAAATACAGAATAACCCGCTACATAACCCATCGCCTCCTTCTCGCCCACATCAGAGGCCACTCTCCCAATCACCAATGCAAGCTCCACCTCGTAATCGAGCTTTTCCGCACCCCTAGGGATGCGCACCTCATCATTCGGCCCACTCCAAGCCGAACTAGCCTTCATAAATAGCACCGGCTCATTCGGAACATCACCACCCATTTCCAGCGCATGATCTAAATAGTTCTGACCCACGCAAACAATCTTAGATGGCCGCGCAATTGGCGGCCCAATCCGTGCCTCCTTGGGCACCTCCAACCCGCCCTCACAACCGCCCGATACCCATTCCTTCAAACTCTCAATGCCGCCAAATTGGAAAAAAGCCTCATCGTAATCTCGAAACTGCTCGCTCGCATCAATCATCCGCCCATTCTCTAAGATCACACCAGGTGCCTCATTTCCTACCTCACCGAATCGCATCAATTTCATAAAATTCCCTACGTCTTCATTGCATATCTATACCGCAGCGAATTACAAGCAAAAGCAAAGCACTCGTCATCCATACGATCTCCTCAGCAACCAATCAACTTTTCACCCTTGTCACCAGTCCGACTCTCCTGCAGAAATACTCACATGAAAAAGCGATTGCTGACCTATCTCAGAAACCTTTCTGCCGTTGCATTCATCTTCGTTCTTCCTTCATGTTTCCAGAACGAGACGATGCTGACCCTGAAAAAAGACGGTTCCGGCACCATTGTTGAGGAAATGATGTTTAGCGCAGAAATGATAGAGATGATCACCCAATTTGCCCAGCCCGGCGGGCCTGATCCTATCGCTGAGTTACTTTCTGAAAAACAAGCCGCCGAGAAAGCCACTTCATTTGGCAAAGGTGTCACTTTCCAAAAACTAGAAAAGCTCGAAGACGGTGGCCGCAAAGGTGCCAAAGCCTACTATACTTTTACTGATATCAATAATCTATCTCTAAGTCCCGGCGAAGCAGTTGGGGATATGAACCAGCAAGCTCCGAACGTCCCGAAAGAAGCTCGCAAACCCGAGGAAACCATGCGTTTCTCATACCAAGGTGACAAACTCACCATTATGACTCCTCAGACTGAATACAAAGGACTCGATATGGTCGGCGAAAGTGCTCAGGACGCCCAATTGCAAGGCCCAATGAAAAAGATGCTCAAAGATATGCGAGCAACCTTCAAAATTATCATCGAGCCCGGCATCGAAGAAACAAACGCCTCACATGTCGAAGGCAATGAGATCACCCTATTCGATGTCGAAGTCGATAAAATGATTGCCCAAACCGAGCTCTTACAGGAAATTTCAGAAACGGCTAAAACTGACGAACAAGCAGCCGTTCAGCAATTTAGTAAAGTCGATGGCGTAAAAATCGAAACTGAAAACGAAGTTTCAGTAACCCTAAAGTAAGACCAAAAGGTCGGGTGCCTCGAACGGGACAACGCCTGCAATCCGCCATTCACCGCCGTCTTTCAGAAGCGTATAGCGGTAGCCACTTCTCTGTCCCGCCTTGTCTGTCATGATCACCTCTAGCTGAGCTGCTCGGTCATTCATTACCACCTCTCCATATCGCGAACCGGCAACGTCGAGCATCGCACGAAATTGCTGCCGCACCATTTGCTCAAACTCTACCTCGGTGAAACGCGCTTTAACATCTGAATGGGCAAACCCATACGCCCCCTTGAAATTCTCGTTCTGAAACGCTTCGAGCTGGCTCCTCACCGTAGCTTCTACCTTAAACTCAGGACCTCCTGCCTCCTGCGCAAACGCAGTCCAAGGCAGCAAAGCCACACCCATCAATACAATCGCCCGAGAGATGAACATCTTTCTAGCTAACTCGCTTTTGCAACTTGTCAAACACCCCTCAAAACCTTGCATTGCGCAGCTCTAGGATCGATTGCACATTCAGCCATGCCGCGCCGTTTCGTTCTCCCCTCTTTCATTACCCTCCTCTTCAGCCTCCAAGTTCTATTCGCACAAGACACACCGCCCGAGAGTCCGCCCGTGCCCATAGCTCCGGAGCAAAAACTCGCTAGTCTTGAAAGCATTTCAGAACCCCTTGCCGAATCACTACAGGAAATCAATAACCTCCAAGAACTTCTCGCTGCTGCCGAAACTACCGACGCCCAAGAGGAAATTCAAGCCCGTCTCGATGCAGAACGAGATCGCCTAAAAACCCTCCGCAAAAATTTTCGCGATATCGTTGGCGGCTCCGAGGCCGTTGAATATCAAGAAGTCACCCCAGAGTCTGGCACCTTCCAAGACCAACTTCTAGAACTCGCCCAACCCATCCTTTCCGCTCTCAGCGACGCAAGTGCAGAGCCCCGTGAGCTAGAATCCCTCCGTGCCCGCCTCGCCGTCGCCAAAGAACGCCAACGTAAAGCAAATGTCGTTCTAAAACGCATCGAAGAACTCATTAGCAGAGCTAGCGACCCCGCAACCCTAAGGGAACTCGAATCTGCGCAAAAAATCTGGGATAGTCGGGAACGCGATGCAGCGAGTCAAATCGCGATCTTAGACATCCAAGTCAATGACCGCTTAAAATCTCAACGAACTGTTTGGGAGGCGCTCTCCGGTGGCTTTAGCGAATTTTTCAAAAGCCGGGGCATGAACCTTCTCTTCGCTGTTCTTGCAGCGGTCGCCGGGTTCTTTATCACCCGCAAATTGTATGCGCTTTTCCTAAAACTCAGCCCCGTTCACAAGAAGGAAAAAAAGAACTTCACCAGCCGCATTTCAGATGTTCTAGCAATGGGCATCTCCATCCTGATCGCTATCATCGGTGTTATCGTCGTCTTCTATGTCAGGGGAGATTGGCTACTTCTCACCATCGTAATCTTCTTCCTTCTGGGCCTCCTGTGGGCAGGAAAAACTGCAATTCCACCCTATCTAGATCAAATCCGCATGATCCTAAACTTGGGCTCCGTCAGAGAGGGCGAACGTGTAATTTACGAAGGTCTGCCTTGGAAAGTTTCGCGGCTTGGCTTCTACACCACCTTCACAAATCCTCGTTTGCAAGGAGGTCTGCTGCGGATACCCATCCGCGACGTCATGGGCATGATCTCCCGTCCACTTGCTGGAAAGGATGTCTGGTTTCCCTCGGAAATAGACGATTGGATGCTGCTTTCAGATGAGACATTCGGGAAATCCATCATTCAAACGCCTGACCAAGTTGTCCTGCTGCAACTCGGAGGCAGTATCAAAACCTTCCCCACCGCTGATTTCTTAGAACTAGTCCCTGAGAACCTTTCGAACGGTTTCCGAATCTCTTCCACCTTCGGCATCGACTATCAACATCAGGCAATCTGCACAACCACCGTCCCGGAAATCTTCACCAAAGCCATCACCTCAGAACTCACGAAACTACACGGCAGAGACGCAGTCCGTTCCATCCAAGTTCAGTTTTCTTCAGCGGCAGCATCCTCCCTAGATTATACCGTCCTCGCAGACTTCGATGGCTCCTTAGCCGCCAAATACAATCCCCTCAAACGCCTCATCCAGAAAATTTGCGTCGATGTTTGTAATGAAAACAACTGGAACATCCCATTCACGCAAATCACCGTCCATCAGGCTCCCGCAGAAGATTAATTACACTAGAGAATCACGCAGTAACCCACGAATCATCCAATGTGGGGACGCTTCTCATGCCCCATAAGCAACCGCCCGATGCAGCGCTGCCTCTGCTTCATCCGCCATAGTCTCATCTCGTGCATGAACGCGCGCAATCACCTCATTGCACTGCACATCTGCCCCGCATTTAACCAACTGATCAAACCCAACTCGGAAATCAATCTGATCACTCGCTTGCGCTCTACCCGCGCCCAATTCCAACGAAGCCTGCCCCACTAAATTCGCATCTACCTTCGTCACCCTACCTCCATTTCTCGCCCTTATTTCTCGTATCACCGGAGCCCGATGAATCTCTAACATCTTCTCTAAATCGGAAACACTCCCACCTTGGGACTCCACGATATCCTGAAACTTCTTCCAAGCTGACCCATTGTCCAAAAGATTCCCCAGCTCGGTCCGTGATACCTCCGCAATTTTTTCGCTTAAATCCAAGACAATCTCCCGCAGATCCACAGGCCCCCCTCCCCTCAGGCAGTCCACCGCCTCAGCCACCTCTAACGCATTACCTACTGCGTTTCCAGTAGGCTCTTCCATAGAATTCAGGGACGTCCGCACATCCACACCCATCTCCACCCCCACCGCCATCATTCGGTCCGCTAGTTCTTGCCCGGACTTCTCGTCCTTCATAAATGCACCGCTTCCCCACTTCACATCCAGCACCAACCGATCCAACGACTCTGCCAACTTTTTCGACATAATCGATGCTACAATTAACGGAATCGAAGGCACTGTCCCGTAACATCCCGCAAAGCATAAAGACGCTTGTCTGCCGGGCAAAACGACTCAGTTTGCCCCATCATCACCACACCAATCTTGTCCAGAATCCGGCCTACCTCTGCCAAATCCAGAGCCACACGAAAACCCGGAATACTCTCTAATTTATCCAAAGTCCCACCCGTAATCCCCAGTCCCCGCCCTGAAACCATAGGCACCCTGCACCCCGCGCATGCCACTAATGGCGCCAAAATCAGCGAAACCTTATCTCCTATTCCTCCAGTAGAATGCTTATCAACTACTGGTAGCGTAGTATCTCCATGCACCATTGTCTCGCCACTTTCCAACATGGCTCTAGTCAGCGCTGCCGTCTCCGCCGCAGACATATCCCTGAAATAAACTGCCATGGCAAAGGCAGACATCTGCGCATCTGTCACCGTCCCATTTACAAAACCCTCTACCAACCCCCGAATCTCATCCCCAGCCAGCTCTTCCCCATCCCTCTTCCGGGCTATCAACGTAGGAACATGCATCACGTTTGCATCGCCCCCCGCTCCGGTTTCTGCAGAGTATCCGCACCCATTTTACAACCACAGTGCTTGCAGTAATTCGCTGCAGGATCATGTCCCCTCCACCCACATTGGCCGCATTCACGACTATCCATTCTCGTAAGCCGACTTTCCCGCCCCAATTCCACAGTCACAATACCCGCCGGCACCGCAATAATCGCAAACCCACTTAACATCACTACCGATGACAAAATT
This sequence comes from uncultured Verrucomicrobiae bacterium, assembly GCA_963849375.1. GTDB lineage: Bacteria > Verrucomicrobiota > Verrucomicrobiia > Verrucomicrobiales > Akkermansiaceae > Luteolibacter. The sequence continues at coordinate 88,638 of CAWKHB010000006.1, forward strand.
TTCCCCAACACCGTAAGCGGCGCCACATCTCCGTAACCTACTGTAGTCACAGTAACAATCGCCCAATAAATCGATTGCGGTATTGAGCTGAAACCCGGGTTACTCCTACCCTCAACAATATACATCAGCGTCCCTTCAATACATACCAAAGTCATAATGAAAAACAAGAACACTGATATCTTTGGAAAACTCGTCCGCAGTGCATTCATCAACACATTCGCCTGCCCAAAGTGATGAGCCATCTTCAGAACCCGGAACATCCTCAGCAAACGAAGAATCCGTATCACCATTAAATACTGCGTCCCTGTAAGGAAAAGAGCTACATACGTGGGCAAAATAGATAGCAAATCAACAACTCCAAAAAAGCTCAGCGCATACTTACGTTTCTTTCTAACTACAATCAGCCGCGTCACATACTCCACCGTAAAAATAAGCGTAAATAACCATTCCAGATAAAGAAACGTCAGCCCATAACGCTCCCGAAACTCCGCAACACTCTCCAGCATCACAACTCCCACACTCGTCCCTATCAGGATCAGCAAAAGAACATCAAAAATTTGACCAGCTCGCGTATCTGATAAAAAAATGATCCGCCAGACACGCTGTCTCCAATCGCCTTCCGCGTAAGCCTCTTTATCCTCCTCGATCATACTGAAATTATTAATATTTCCACTCCCTCACCTGAAATCATTCACCCAACAATCCGCGCAACACCCCTCCAGCTCCTCGTATCACATGATCTGCCTCCCGTATCACCTTGTCCGGATCGTCTAACAACTTCCTCCCCTCCTCCAATACCTTCTCCGAAGTCTTATCAATTACCCCCTCCGAAAGCTGCAAAATCTTCCCCCCCGTTCGCGGTAAATTTGCCAGCATCCGCGCCCCCGCCGCCTCAATGAGCCGCTCAGTCAAATCTTCCTTTGGATCATCCACAGTCCCCGTAATCCGAAGATCCGTCCATAAAAGCCCATGACTTCCGGGCCGGAAAACTGCCGTTTCCGCACCGGGAATGTTCGCCAGCGTCCCAGGCACCAGCCCCAGCCGAAAGCGCCCATCCAACTCCTCGTCCCGAATCGTCAGCGCTCCCTCCAGCCGTATCAAACCATCACTACCCATCACGAAATCCGTCAAATGCACATCTCCATCTGCATACCGCCATTCCGTTCGGGCCTCGTTCAGCTGTAGAACCCTAAATCGCCGCGTATCCGCATACGCCGCCAATGCATCCAGCATCGGCAAAGCCGTCACCGTCCCATTACGAACTGTAAGCAAACCAGAAAGATCTAACGCTTTTCGCCGGCTATCTACCACAAACGTAGTAGAAATGTCACCAGTCATCCTCTGAGCCCAGTTCTCACGGAAAACCTCGTGAAAATCTACATCATCCAATCTCCCCTCAAAAGCCACATAATCCTCTTCCTGACTCCATTCCCCACTCCCACTCAACTTACCATTCTCCCACAAATCCGCTTCCGCCCTCGTCACAAACAAACTTCCATCGCGATACGTCCCCTCAATCTTTCTTATACGGACCTCAGGCGCATCGTCATGCGGCAAAGTCACACGCCCCCCGAAGATCTCCGCCTCATACGCTCCGTCCCCACCTGCCGGCACCGCCTGAACCGATAACCCTTCAGCCACCGCCATACCATCTGCTGTCCGCGCGCGCACCGTAAGCGATCCAATATCTACCGTCTCCACCGCAACCTCACTCGGCACCCAACTTTTCTCTGCCTTCCGAATCGCTCTGCGCTGCGCCCTCTCACCTACCCGAGTCTCGCCCTCTTCCTCATCCGCGTTTTGTAAATCAAGCTCAACTTCCACCCGTCCCACACGTGCCCGGCGCAACTCCCAAACACCCTCCGTAAGCCCTCCAAAGCCCACCTCCGTATCAATTCGATCAGCCTGAATCGATCGCACAAACCCATTCCCCTCCCCTCCGAAGTTGTCCGTCTCCACTGCCAAACCATCCCAACGAAATGCCTGGAAATCCCCCTCCACATCCATCGAGCTACTCACCTGTGCCGAAAGAAATTTCCGAAAACCTTCACTATGCAAATACATCCGCAAAGACGCGTAACCCACGCCAACAACCACCACCGCCAAAATCGCCGCCGCTATCAGTGCCTTCCCAAGCCAGCTACCCGCACCCACTTTTGCTTGTCTCCTACCCTTTCGCCTGCGACTCATCTGAAGCACACTACCTACCCATTTCCCCCTAAGCAAGAGCCCAGCTACCCTCATCGTATTCTCCTTACTCCCCTTTGAAAACTTTGGAGACCCATCCCTCACCCCATCTTGAAAGCTTCGAGGCCTTTATGGCCAGAGCCCTACACGACCCAAAACACGGTTACTATAACAGCCGAAAACAAAAAATAGGACGCCAAGGCGATTTCACTACGGCTCCCGAAATCTCCGAAAACCTCGCAAAAGCCATCGCCGCTTGGCTCACAGCCTCGGCCAAAAAACTCAAAATCTACTCCTTCATCGAGATCGGCCCCGGCCTAGGCACCCTCACTTCGCAAGTGCGCGGAAATCTCCCGCTCCTCCTACGCCTACGCTCTCAATTCCACTTAGTCGATTCCTCGCCCACCCTCACTCATTTGCAAAATCAAAACCTTGGCTCCAACGCAACCTATCACCCCCACCCCGGAGCTGCCCTCCGTAAATGCAAGGGTTGCGCTCTAATCTACTCCAACGAACTCGTAGACGCCTTCCCCGTCCGGATCTTCGAAAAATCATCAGACGCATGGCTGGAAGTCATGTGGAACGCAGCGCGAAACCAAGAATCCCTTTCAAAACCCTCAGAACTCCCTCGCTCCTCCGCCCTTTCCCTCCCATTTCCCAATGGCCAACGCATCGAAGTGCACGAATCCTATCAAACTTGGCTCTCATCTTGGGTCCCTCAGTGGAAATCCGGGGAAATGCTTACCATCGATTACGGAGACACCGCTGAGACTTTATACAACCGCCGCCCTGCCGGTAGCGTCCGCGCATATTCCCATCAAATGCTCCGCACAGGCCTCGAAGTCTACCAAAACCCCGGCCAACAAGACATAACTGCAGATGTCAACTTCACCGACCTCATAGACTCTACCCAACCAAACCTAACATTTCTAGAACTCCTCAATCTCTTCGATTTCCTAAAACCATACTCTACTTCCCAAGATCAAAGACTTCTAACAGCAGCCGCCCACTTCCAAGTTCTCAAGCAAAAGCCCTACTGTCCTCCTACCTAAAAATCCATAGCCAGAATTTCTCCTATGAGACCGGTTGACACATCCACCCACCTTCTCCAAAGTCCTACTAACGTATACGTATGTGAAAGCACTCACATCATGCATAGATATCCTAAAAAACCTTTCCCACAGTGTTCTCAAACGAAGATTACCTAACAGAGCTCCTCGAAGAAGCAGGTGCCATCACCGCCGATGAAGTGCAAACTGCCCGCTCCTCCCCCGGCGGCAAGGAAACCCTCATTGAGAAACTCATCAACCAAACGAGCCTCTCCGAAACCGTAGTCGCTGAAACACTCGCCAACAACGCAGGCATCCCCTTCGTAGATCTCGCCGGCCTGCAGCTTGATCCCACAGTCATACTCACCGTTTCCGAAGATACCGCACGCCGTTACCGCGCCATCCCCATCTCAGATGACGGCCTCTATCTTACCATCGCCGTAGCTGATCCGCTCGATTTTGAAACACTCGATAGCCTCCCTCACGTCATCGGCAGAGAACTCAATTTCGCCTGCGCCACCCACAGCGATATCAATCATCATCTCCTCCAATTCTACAACGTTGAGGAGCCTAGTAGCAGCTCTGGCGAAGAATCTTTCGAAGTTTCTACCGGAGACTCCGAAGCTGGTGCCGAGGCGAACGACGCACCCATCATCAAGCTTGTCCAACAAACCCTCACCGAGGCTTTCCGCCTGCGTGCTTCCGATATCCATATCGAGCCCCTCGAAACTTCTGTCCGGATCCGCTACCGCCTCGATGGAAAACTTATCCACGTAGATACTCACCCGAAAAAGCTCTTACCCGCCATCATCGCCCGCCTCAAAGTTATGAGCGGCACCATGTCCATCGCGGAAAAGCGCCTCCCACAAGACGGCCGTATCCAGCTGAAAATGGGCTCCAAAGAAGTCGATCTCCGGGTTTCCTCCGTCCCGTCAAATCATGGCGAATCCATCGTCATGCGGATCTTGGATAAAACTGCCCTCCTGCTCGGCCTCCCAGAGCTCGGTTTCTTCTCAGATGACCAAGCACAATTTGAAAAACTTCTCGGCCTCCCCGATGGCATCATCCTCGTCACCGGCCCCACCGGCTCCGGTAAAACGACCACTCTCTACGCCTGCCTCAACGTAATTAATAAGCCAGATCGGAAAATCATCACCGTAGAAGACCCCGTGGAGTATGAACTCCCCGGCATCAACCAAGTCATGGTAAAAGCTGATATCGGCATGACTTTCGAAAATGCCCTGCGCGCCATGCTCCGCCAAGCGCCAAACATAATCATGATCGGAGAAATCCGAGACGTCACAACCGCCAACATCGCCATCAACGCCTCACTCACCGGCCACCTCGTTTTCTCTACCCTCCACACCAACGACGCCCCCTCAGCCGTAGCTCGTCTCGCAGACATCGGCGTAAAACCCTTCCTCATCGCCTCCGCCGTCCGCTCCATCCTCGCCCAACGCCTCGTCCGCAAGCTCTGCCCGCTATGCAAAGCCCCTGCAGAACTCTCAGAAAAAGAATTCCGCGCCCTCAATCTAGACGCCGGACGCGTCTCCCAAGCCACCATCTACGGCCCCGTCGGCTGTGAGAAATGCCGCGGCAATGGCTACAAAGGCCGTATGGGCATCTTCGAACTTTTCAACATCGACGACGAAGTGCGCACCATGATCAATAGCGAGTTAACAACCAGTCAGCTGCGCCGCCGCGCACGTGAACTCGGCATGCGCACCCTCCGTGAAGACGGAATCCGCAAAGTCCTTGCCGGCCTCACATCTGGCGAAGAAGTCGTCCACGCAACCATGGGAGATTTCGATTAAAACCCATCCTATTTCCTCTCACACCTCCACTCACCCATGGATAATCGCCAACTTCTAGATCTCTTTCAATCCCGCGGGATGATCGATGCCGCCCTCTCCGAGGAAATCTTCGCCGCCATCGAAAATAGCGGAAAATCTGTCCCTGAACTACTCTCCGAATACGAAGTTCTCGACTCCCGCGACGACGTCTGGCCCATCATCGCTTCAGAACTAGGTGCATCCCTAGTCGATCTCAAAAATTGGACACCACCAGATGCCCTGCTCGATCTCGTCCCTGCCGGCACCGCCCGTCTACACGGCGCATTTCCCGTGAATTTCAACGAACAAGGCCTCCACCTCGCTTTAGTCGATCCCTTAAATACGCAAACCGTCGAAGACCTGCGCTTTGCCCTTGATCGAGAAATCGTCGTCGTCGTCGCACCCGATTACCTGGTCGAAGCGAAAATCAACGAATGCTACGGCGGCGAAGGCAAAGCAATGGGCGATATTCTCTCCCAGCTCGATGCAGGACTCGAAGATTTCGATCCCGCAAACGCTGAGGCCGAAGCCAATTCCGCACCCATCATCCGCTACGTAGACCTCGTCCTCTACCAAGCCATCAAAGAAAAAGCATCTGATATCCATTTCGAGCCCTTCGAAAAAGACTTCAAAATCCGCTACCGCGTAGATGGTGCCCTCTACGAAATGGCGCCGCCTCCCGTCCACCTCGCCCTCCCAATCCTCTCAAGAGTGAAAGTTATGGCGAACATGAACATCGCCGAGCGTCGCATCCCGCAAGACGGCCGGATCGTTAAGCAAATCGGCGAGAAACAAGTCGATATGCGCGTCTCCACACTCCCCACTCACCACGGCGAGTCCGTCGTGCTTCGGGTTCTAGATCGTTCATCCGTAAACCTCTCTCTGGAAAACCTAGGCCTACCAGAAAACATCTTTTCCTACATCACCGAAACGATCGAAAAGCCCAACGGCATCTTCATCGTCACCGGCCCCACCGGCGCTGGCAAAACCACCACCCTCTACGCCGGCCTGCGGCGCATCAACACCATCGATTCGAAACTCCTCACTGCAGAAGACCCCGTCGAATACGACATCGATGGCATCATCCAAATACCCGTCAACGAAGGCATCGGCCTAGATTTCCCGCGGATCCTCCGCGCCTTTCTCCGCCAAGACCCAGATCGTATCATGATCGGAGAAATGCGGGATAAAGACACCGCCACAATCGCCATCCAAGCCGCCCTAACTGGCCACCTCGTTCTCTCCACCCTCCACACCAATGACGCACCAGGCGCCGTAACCCGTCTCATCGACATGGGTTGTGAGCCCTTTCTAGTAGCCGCATCCCTCGAAGGAGTCCTTAGCCAACGCCTCGTCCGGACAATCTGCAAAGATTGCAAAACCCCCTACGAGCCTTCCGAAGCCATCCTCGCCCAACTCGGCGTCTCACCGCACGAGCTTGGCGATAAACAGTTTTTCACCGGCGCAGGCTGCGAAGTCTGTGGTCAGACAGGCTACAAAGGCCGCGCCGGCCTCTATGAACTCCTGAACATCACAGAGCCCATCCGGGAGCTCATCACTGCCCGCGCCCCCACCGTCGTTCTCAAACAAAAAGCCATTGAACTCGGCATGAACACACTTCGAGAAGATGGCCTCAGAAACATTTACGCCGGAAAAACTACCATCGAGGAGGTCCTAAAATACACCTAATCCTACCGCTTTTATCTCCCGCTGTAAATACAACGCATTTACCAACGAAAGATTCCTTGTGCCAATCAGAATTTTCCAATCGCCAAGGCTCTATAAATCCTTTTCTCTTTACTTAATCCTCCCAATTCAACCTAAATATGGCCAACTTCAACTACACCGCCCTTGACGCCAAGGGCGAACAAGCCACCGGTTCCCTTGCTGCTGCAACTGAAGCGGAAGCAATTCAAAGTCTCCGTAGCAAAGGTCTGTATCCCACCCAAATTGTCGAGGAAGGGAAAGGTGCCGTAACACCTACCAAAGCCAGCGGAAAAAAGACAAAAGCCAAGTCAAAGGGCGGTCTCAACATGACCATCGGCAAGCCGAAAGCCACCGTGAAGCCCAAAGTGCTCATGGTTTTCACCCGCCAACTCGCCACACTTATCGATTCCGGCCTCCCCCTCCTTCGCTCTCTCACCGTCCTTGGCAAACAAGAGCCAAACCCAGCCCTGAAAAGCACAATCAGCTCCTTAGCTGACTCTGTCCAAGGAGGTTCCACATTTTCCGAGTCCCTCGCGCAACACCCGAAAATGTTCAACAAGCTCTACGTGAACATGGTCAAAGCCGGTGAGCTCGGCGGTGTCCTCGAAGTCGTCCTCAACCGGCTCGCCGAATACCAAGAAAAAGCCCAAAAACTTAAAAATAAAATCGTCTCCGCTATGGTCTACCCGGCCATCGTGATGTTCATCGCCATCGCAATCCTGATCTTCCTCATGGTCTTCATCGTGCCGAAGTTCAAAGAAATGTTTGCGGAAACAGATTCAGAACTCCCCCTCATCTCCCGCATCGTCTTTGGATTTTCTGAATTCTGCCTTGGCCGCCCCCTACTAGGCATTCCCAACATCGTCTGGGTCATCATCGCTTGCTTCATCCTCTACCTCATCCTCGGTGCCATCGGCAAAACCAAGGGCGGGCGCCAGTTCATCGATAAAATGAAGCTGAACCTTCCTGTTTTTGGCGATATTCAACGAAAATCCGCAGTATCCCGCTTCTCCCGCACCCTCGGCACCCTTGTAACATCTGGTGTGCCCATCCTCCAAGCCCTCAACATCACCCGCGATACCGCTGGCAACGTAGTCATCTCTCAAGCAATTTCCAAAGTCCACGAGGCAGTCAAAGAAGGTGAATCCATCGTAACACCCCTTTCCTCATCCGGCGTGTTCCCTAACATGGTGATATCCATGGTGGACGTTGGCGAGGAAACCGGTCAGCTCCCAGAAATGCTGCTCAAAGTCGCTGATGTCTATGACGACGAGGTCGATAACGCCGTAACTGCCCTTACCTCAATCCTTGAGCCCATCATGATCGTCATCCTCGCCCTCGTCGTCGGTGCCGTCGTATTCGCACTCTTCTTGCCACTCATCAAGATGATCTCGAACATGAGTGAACAATAGACTCACGCTGAAAGTCGAGAATTCTGGCCTAATAGGTAAATACATTGTAACCTGAACCGAGTTCAGCTCTAATGGCCCGGACATCAATTGCAATCTCCACCCAGAAACCTATGAAAACCCAGCCCCCCCGCCCAATCACCAAAGGCTTCACCCTAGTAGAAATGCTAGTGGTGATCACCATCATCGTCATCCTTGCAGGCCTTTCCGTCGCAGGCTTCCAATACATCCTCCGGAAGCAAGATAACGAAAAAGCCAAAATACAAATCAGCCTACTCGAGCGCGGTCTCGAAGAATACAAACTCTCCCGCAGCTCCTACCCTAATCTCACAAGTTCTAACGCGCTCTACCAAGCCCTATACTACGACGGAGCAAACACCTCACCTCCAGGCGAAATTTTCACACCAGAACTAGCGCCCGGAGGTCTTAATAATGGCGAACCAAACAAAATGGGTTGGGTCGAAGGAACTGGCGCATCTGCAACCATCGTCGATCCATGGGGTGCAGATTACAACATAGCCATCCCAGGTACCATAAACCCTGATTTCGATATCTCATCCAAAGGCCCCGATGGGCAAACTGGCTCGCCCGAAACCGAGCGCGATGACATCTCCAACTACTAACAACATAGTAAAACTACTTCCAAACTATCACTAATGCCCGATCAAGATCACTCCAACCAAGAGGAAATCGAATCCTCAGAAGATTCAAAACCTAAAGTCCGCCGAATCTCCAAAAAACCAGCTCGTAAAACTGCCAAAAAAGCATCCAGAAAACCTACCAAGGAATCCGAAGTTCCTATCGAAGAATTTACCGAGCCGCTAATCAAAGAATCACCTGAACAGAAGCAAGATTCAGAAGCCAAAGAGGAGCCAAACGAATCGAAAACAAAATCAACTCGCCCTTCCAATCGTCGACAAAGCAATCGCAGGGACGACGATACCTCCCAAGATTCATCAAACACTGACTCAGCCACCTCCGAACAAACAGACCAACAGTCCGATGACCGCAGAGGAGGTTCAAACAACCGCAACCACGACGAGCGCCGCAACAACCGCCCACCTCGCAACGAAAACAAACGCCGCCGCCCAGATCCCGATAAGGTCGCGAAAAATGCTTGGAAAATCTACCTAGCAGAAGTCAGCGAGGAAGGCGTAGCCCTCATCAATGACAACGATGCCCGAGAACTTGCCCGCCGCTGCTTCCGCCTAGCCAGCATCTTCATAGAAGAAGAAGACCGCAGACAATCCTAGACTCGTCACGTAAAAGAGTCCGCATAGGCGCTTAATTTGCAGAGTCTAATTCGTTCTTCGCAAAGAAACCCATCAAGATTAATACCCTAAGTAAGGCACACGTCATCGCGCCAACCCCGCCTTCACGCTTTTATCGTCCAACACACCACTAATCTGTAATTTTACAGCATTAAGAACACAAAAAGTTTGACATATAACTCTGAGCGATAAAGCTACCGACCTCACGAGCAATTTCGAATGAAAACTTCCCTCTCCACAATCACCGTCCTAACTGCCTGCTCCATCGCAGCCCATGCAGCTACATTCAATTTTGATACTTTGGCCAATCAGCCGGCCAACGATCCCAGCGGAACAACCGGAGGACCTGTATTAGGCACAACCTTTACAACCTCCAACTTAGGACGGCCTGTTAATTACACAGTTATTGGAACTTCAGGGGAGGCAGAACCGCGCACATCAAGATTTGCACGAGATTTCGTTACTCAAGTTAACGGTAATCCAATGTTTGCGCCCTCTGGTGGCTTTGATTCATTGAACGTAACTGGGTTTACAGGGCGCTCAGTGATTGCTCGCATAAACTCCGGGGGTGCCACCGGTCCGCAACTCGCACTTGCCAGCATATTCGCTGTAAATGCAAATGTCGGAGGGAATGCGGTTGCTACTAGCGGTCAAGGTATTGTTCGCGTTCGGGCATATACAGGGACGGTTGGTAACAGCACACTCCTAACTGTGCCTTGGACAATTGAAGGTGGTGCTAATGGATTCACTTACACCTCAGACAGCAATGGAGCAGGGGCTTCTGGAACTGCCAACAGTATAAATCGGACCGGAACTAATTCTACAGAACTTGTTTTGCGAAATACCCAGAACATTACAGCGACTCCTGATGGTACATTCAACAACACACGTATGCTCGCACTTACTTCCCCAGGTTTACAATATGATTTCCTTGAAGTAGAGGTTGATTATACCGGTATCACTGGCCCTGTTGTTTCTGATGAGATTCAGGTAGCCTTCGGACTCCAGGTAATCCCAGAGCCAAGCACTGCTTTACTCGGTGCATTGTCTGCCGGACTTCTTTTCCGCCGCCGTAGATAGATTTCGCTGAAGCAAATTATTCATTACCTCTGAATGCTTCTCTGCGTTCAGAGGTTTTTTCATTCATAATCTCTGCAAAACATAATAGCTCTACCTCGGATGTGTTTCATTCGGCCACTTGGTCCTTCCTCAGTTATACTCTAAGGTTATAACAACTCGACATTTGCCCCCATAACCCTACGGAACACAAAAAACTTCCAATCTCAGGAAATGATGGCATAAGTGAAGCAACCTCCTTTTTAGATATGTCATACGATCCGCTTGCAGTCCTAATCAATATGCTTGTGAACAATCTTGAAAAGAACCCAGATGATTGGGAATCAAGGAAAGAATATGCGCGTGTTCTATACGATTCTGGCAAGACAAAAGAAGCTGGTGAATTGATCTGGTCAGCACCCACCATCCCAAATGTGGATATGGAGATTGGTTTTGCCGCCAAAATTCTCTCCAAGGGCACTCCCCGTAGAGCCATTCGTCTATTGAGCGAATTACAACAACTCAACGAAGGCAAAGCTGTCCAAAATATGGCCATCGCTAATGCCCTCCTCCATCACGGCATGGTCATGCAAGCAGCTCGATTCTATGGTGCTGCGGTTCAAGTAGACCCGACTTTGGTAAACCCAAATATCGAACACTTTCTCCTATGGGTGGATGACTCCGAGAAGCTCTGGGGTGATTTTGAAGATCAACCAGACCTCTTTGAAGAGCTTCCTTGGATCAAACGTGAAAGCAAGGAGAACGCCGCCAGCCTAGCCGCTATGAAATCTGGCCACACCACGCCGATCAAAATTCCGGGCCTCGCGCAGGTTCCTGGTGAACTCAATAGCAACTCCTTCTACACCCAAGACCCACGTCTGAACCGCCCCGTCACCCCGCCACCCGCTGTCACGATCCCTCTAGATCGGGTAGAGGATAAATACCTTCTTCTCGATAACGACAGAGGTGCTGAATCATCGTCAGCAGCAGCAGCTAACGAAAGCTTCCCTATCGGTGGAACCTTCGGCGCTCCTTTACCTCCTATTGCTCCGAAACAGCAAGAAGCACCAGAGCAAGTGACCGAGCCCGCTGCGGAGCCACCTCAAGAACCAGACCCAGCTCCAGAAGCTCAGCCAGTAGCAGAAACACCACCACCCAACGGCAGCCGCACCATTCTTCTCAACACAGCAAATTCATCTTCTAGAAAAAGTCCGCTGAAATTCACTTCTCAAAGTGCTTTTGCCCGGCGTGGCGACAAAGTTGTCCGAGTCACGCCAAAGATCGATCCCCGCTCTGGCGCACCAGTGCAGCGGAATCACGATTAAGCATAATTTGTAAAGCTTCCTTCCGCTATTAGGGGAGAAACCTCCGCATTTTTCACCACTAGCACCTTACTCTGCTGCGATAACACGCTCCGATAGCATTGAGAATCAGCTTCTAGCCCTTATGCAGCTCAATCCCCTAGGATTCATAGCCTTCCTAGCGATCCCGCTGCTTCTCGCGATCTACTTTTTTCAGCGAAAAGCAACAAGACTACCTGTCTCAACCTTGTTCTTACTCAAGCGGACCCAGCTCGAATCAAAATCAGGCAATCGATTCGAACGCCTCCTCACAACTCCACCCCTTTGGGCCCAATTATTAGCTCTCTTAATACTGTGTTATATCTTACTTCAGCCAAAATTCTCGCAAAAGGATGAAGTCGTCCGTATAGCCGTAGTAATTGATGCCTCTGCCTCAATGTCTGCTTTCAAAGACGAAAGCATCAAGGCAATCAAAGGATACCTAGATCAAATAGCCGCTGACCAAGCTGTAGAACTCACTCTCCTTTCATCACTTGCAAACACGAGCACCATCTACAGAAGGAGATGAGTTCAACGCATTCCTACTTGCCCTAGAAGGATTTGAATCTCTAGCAACATCACATGATCCGACATCCGCTCTTCAGCTAGCACGCTCCATCATCACGCCAACTGGGAACCTCATTTTTCTAACCGACTCGCCCGTCGAAGATGTTTCTTATGATACATTAGTCCTTTCCGTCGGTAAAAGAATCCCGAACGCCGGGTTCACTGGCCTCGCATTCACAGACAGAGCGGATCAAAAGATTTTTACTGCCCTCTTACAAAACTATTCAGATGCGGAGCAGGTCCGATCATGGTCCATCGTTACAGCTGAAGGCCAAAGCAAACCTCGTAACATCACCCTCAAACCAAACGCAGCACAGAAAATTGAAGCAGTTTTCCCCGAAGAAGGAACCTTTGTCCGCCTCGAACTAAACGAAGATCAGTTCCCCACAGACGACATACTTCCCCTAGTCCCACCCCAGCCAAAGCAAATCAGCATTGGAAGTGATGAGTCAGATACCATGTCCGACCTCGCTGTGAAGCTAACGAAATCACTCCAAAATTCTGTTCAGAAACCGTCGAGTGCAAGACCCGATCTATCCCTCGAGATCGCCCCTTCATCGGATCGCATCGAGAATTCCACAAATCGTATCTTCTTCGCACCCCCGGTTGAATCTCAAACTGAGTTGATTATCGGCCCAATCATTGCCGAGCTTAGCCCACTAACTGAAGGGACAAATTGGCAGGGTCTTTCTGCAAAAAAGACGCAAGTCCTGCAACAATCTCCAGAAGACGAAGTGCTTCTCTGGCAAGGCTCTCAGCCACTCATTTTTCTCCGCAAATCAGCCAGATCGCAGTCCCTATACTTCAATTTCGCCTACGAAACCTCAAATCTCGCCCAACAGCCCGCTTTCATCATCCTTCTACACCGCTTTATCGAGTCAATTCTTCAGCAAAAAATTACTTTTGAAGCGCTCAATCTTGAAACAAATCAAAACGTAAAAATTGCCTCAGACCCAAATTCTTCTCTGCAAATTGAAACCTTTAGTGCGCAAGGGCAAATTACAAAAGCAACAACGGTCCGTAGCGCCCTGAGTAAACCCGGTTTCATACAAATCTCTCAAAACAAGCAACCACTACTCACAGGAGCAGTCCATTTCGCCGATACGCGTGAGGCCGATTTTACAAACTGCGCACCTGTATCCATAAATAAAAATCAGCTTAACGCCAACATCCAGCAAACAAACGCTCCGGACCGTTTCACCCGACTCTGGATTCTTTGCACTCTCATCGCCGTCTCCGCAGCTTGGTTACTTACTGCAAATCAAAACCGTAAAAACGAACATCACAGAAAAGCGTTTTCTTCGTGACCCTTCACGAACTGACCTTTAGAAGTCTCTCACCCCATGGCAGGAAAGCTCACTTACCAACAAGCAGGCGTCGATACCCGCAAAGCAGCCGCTCTCGTAGGCGATATCAAAGGCCACGTGAAACGGACTCAGAAGAATCGCCAGCTGGTTGGCGCATTCGGCCTTTTCGCCGCATGCTATGATCTCTCTGATTATAAAAATCCTGTTATCGTCACTGGATGCGATGGTGTCGGGACAAAACTAGAACTCCTACTCGAGCACGACCTCCTAGAAATTGCCGGTAAAGACCTCGTTGCCATGTCTGTGAATGACATTTTAACCACCGGCGGGGATCCCTTACTGTTTCTAGACTACATCGGAATTTCAGCTCTCGATGAGGAAAAAATTACTCGGGTCATCAGTGGAATGGCCGATTATCTCGAAGCGTGCAACTGCATCCTCGCCGGTGGCGAAACTGCCGAAATGCCCGGACTCGTCCCGGAAAATGTTCTAGAGCTCTCTGGTTTCTGCATCGGCTGCGCTGAAAAGTCCAACCTCATCGATCCCACAACTATAGCTCTCGGCGATGTCCTAATCGGCTACCCTTCCGATAGTATCCACGCAAATGGTTGGTCACTCGTCCGCCGTGTTTTGGAGAAAATCGGCCCAGATGCCATCACGGATTCCGAACTCAAAGCTTGGCTACAGCCCACACGCCTTTACCACGATGTCACCCGTGATCTCACCTCCGCCGGCGTCCGCCCGAAAGCCTTATCCCACATAACCGGCGGCGGTCTCCCCGAAAACCTAGAACGGCTCTTCGTAGGTATGGGTGCCGATCTGGAAATACCCCCATGGACACTCCCCGGCATTTCTAAACTACTCGACGAGGTCGATGCAGAAGATCGCTTCCACACCTTCAATATGGGCATAGGATGGGTCGCAATTGTTGACGAAAATTCTGTCGAAAGCGCCCTTCGCGCAGGCCCCGGCGGTCATATCCTCGGGAAAATGGTTGCACAAGAAGGAGTTCGCGTAAAAGTCGCCTCATAGTCGTTCCAAACAACTTTACCTCAGTCACCTCTCTACCCCTTCCCTACTTTTGAGCGATCACCTCAATCACGAGTGCGGCATTGCCGCTGTCCGCCTTCGCAAACCCCTAGCGTATTATTACGATCGCTATGGCACCTGCCTGTGGGGTATGAACAAATTGTTTCTCTTAATGGAGAAACAGCACAACCGTGGACAAGACGGCACTGGCATAGGCTGTGTGAAACTCGGCGTGCCAATTGGTTCACCCTACGTCCACCGCCGCCGCGGTATCGAATCCGATGCGCTCGCTCAAATTTTCCGGAAGGAAGTGAAGTCCTTCTTCAAAATGCATCGCAAGGGTAAGTTGGATAAAACTAACCCTGAAAGCGTAAAAAATAACTACGACTTCGGCGGTGAAATTCTGATGGGCCACCTTCGTTATGGCACCTCCGGTGAATTTGATGAAGGCTCTTGCCATCCCTACCTGCGGCGTAGCAATTGGCCTACCCGCACCCTAATGGTCATGGGGAACTTCAACATGACAAACGCCGGGGAACTCAACAATACCCTCATCGCACGTGGCCAGCACCCAGTCTTCGGCACCGATACCCAAACTGTTCTCGAAGAAATTGGCTACCACCTCGATGAGGCCCACACCAATCTTTATCACGAGCTCCGCGATAAAGGCGTCCCCGGGGCTGAGATCCCAGATCACATCTCCGCCTCCTTAGACATCCCTAAACTCGTAGCGGAATCTGCCGAGCCATGGGATGGTGGATACGCCATCTGTGGAGCCGTCGGCAACGGCGATATGTTCGTCATGCGAGATCCTCGCGGCATCCGCCCATGCCACATGCTCATCACCGATGAAGTCGTAGCTTTCGCCTCAGAACGGGTCCCACTTATGACTGTTTTTGAAGCTGATGCCAGTGAGATCAAAGCAGTGGACCCAGGTTCCGTCGTAGTCGTAAAAGCAGATGGCACCATCACCGACATTCAATTTCATACCCCACAAGCTTACACCCCATGCTCCTTCGAAAGAATCTATTTCTCTCGTGGAAACGATCCTCAAATCTACCGGGAACGCAAAGCCATGGGCTCCGCACTTGTCGCCCAAGTTATCAAATCCATCGGCGAGTCATTCGATAAAACTGTCTTCTCATTCATCCCAAATACTGCCGAAACCGCCTACCACGGATTGATGGACGGACTTCGCCTATATCGGCGCCAACAAGTCCGAATGGAGATCCTAGAAAGCGTCGAAAACGGATCTCTTACGCCAGATAAAGTAGACGATCTTATCTTACGCAACTGGCCACGAGGCGAAAAAATTGCTCACAAGGACATCAAAATGCGCACCTTCATCTCACAAGAGAAAGGCCGCGATCAACTCGTATCTCACGTTTACGATATTACCTACGGCGCTGTAAATCCGGGGGATAATCTAGTAGTTCTTGATGACTCAATCGTCCGGGGAACCACCCTCAAAAAATCAATTCTAAAGATTCTAGCACGCACTAAGCCCTCTCGGATTGTAATATGTTCCACAGCACCGCAAATCCGTTACCCCGATTGCTACGGAATTGATATGTCAGAACTTGGCAAATTCATCGCCTTCAATGCAGCAGTGGCCCTTCACCGCCGGGCTGGCCGTCAGCATGTATTAGATCGTATCTATGACGACTGCAAAGCTGAGGTTTCGAAACCAGTCTCTGAGCAAAAGAACAGAGTGCAAGACGTCTACGAAGCCTTCAGTCCAGAAGAAATATCGGAGGAAATCAGCCGTATGGTGTATCCAGAAGATATCGATTGGCATGGCGAGGTAGAAGTAATCTACCAAACCATCGAAAACCTCCACGCATCCATCAAAGGACCATGTGGAGATTGGTACTTTACCGGAAATTACCCAACTGCCGGCGGTTTCTCTATGGTAAATCGAGCCTACATCCGCTGGCACGAGGGCGTCGGTGGCCGTAGTTATGACCTACTCTAGGGGCTCAACCCATCTTTGTTCTTCTCCCCTTACCTCCTTATTCTTGATCTATCGCCCACTTCGCCGTAATCCCTCTGTGTGCTAACAATCAAGAATCTCACAAAAACCCTCGGCGGCCGCACCCTTCTCCGCGAGGCTGAAATGTCCATCAACTGGGGCGAGCGAGTGGCTCTCGTCGGCCCCAACGGTGCCGGAAAATCTACCCTTTTCCGGATGATACTCGACGAGGATCAGCCGGACGAAGGCACCATCGAGCGGGACGAATACGCCATCACCGGATATCTCCCCCAAGAGGCTGGCGAACCTTCCGATGAAACCATCATCGAAATCAGTATGGGCATCACACCCGAAATGATCGGCCTTCTTAGAACAATACGCGAAGGCGAAAAATCAGGTGACCTCGGCTCAGAAAAATTTGGAAAAGCACAAGACCAATTCACCGCCCTCAACGGCTACCAACTCGAACCAAAGGCAAAAAAAATCCTCTCCGGCCTAGGTTTCAAACAAGAAGACTTCAACAAACCCGCCCGCGAATATTCTGGTGGCTGGGTCATGCGGGCGCATCTGGCTCGGCTGTTAGTAATGGAACCTGACCTCCTAATGCTCGATGAGCCTACCAACCACTTAGATCTTATTTCTCTCCTCTGGCTCCAGCGCTACCTCCTCAACTACTCCGGAGCCATACTCATGATCTCCCATGACCGCGATTTCATGGATACCATGATCGAAACCGTCATCGAAATCGACCCCGATGCCATGGAACTCATCTCCTACACCGGAAACTACAGCTCCTATCTCACTGAACGCCAAAAAGTCTACGAGCGCAAAGTCCAAGCCTACCGAAATCAGAACAAAGAAATCGAAGGTCATATGGAATTTATTGAGCGCTTTCGTCAAGTCGGCTCAAAAGCCGCTCAAGTCCAGTCACGCATCAAACTAGTAGATAAAATTGATCGGATTGAGAAGCCTCGCACCCCCCGCAAACCATTCAAATTCGCATTCCCACAACCACCTCGATCAAATCAAAAAGTAATCGAGATGAAACAGGTAGGACAGTCCTACCCCGGAAAACGAATCTACAAAGACCTCGATCTAACTATCGAGCGCGGCGATAAAATTGTCCTTGTAGGTCCCAATGGAGCCGGGAAAACCACACTCCTGAAACTACTCGCGGGTGAATTAGAAATTGACTCCGGTGAAAAGGACACCGGCTATCTAACAAAAATTGGCTACTACTCACAGCACCGCGCAGAAGCACTCAATGAGTTTAATAGCGTTCTCGATGAAGTCATGGGAGCTTGCGATACACTACGAGAAGAAGATGCCCGCGCAATTCTCGGAACCTTTCTCTTCCGCCGCGCAGACGTCGAAAAACGCTGCGGGGTCTTGTCCGGTGGAGAAAAATCACGACTCAATCTAGTAAAATTCTTGGTCGATCCTCCAAACCTCCTGCTCATGGACGAGCCGACGACTCACCTCGATATCCTATCAATCGACTCCTTAGTAAACGCACTCAAAAGCTATGAAGGCACACTCGTGTTCATCTCCCATGACGTGCACTTCATCCGCACACTCGCCGAAACCACTCTGCACGTCACACGAAATGAAAAGAACCCTGAAGAGGGCTCCCAAGTCACCCGCTACACTGGTGGTTACGACTATTTCCTAGAAAAATCAGGTATCACCGACGACCGCGGCGCCGTAACCGCCTAACCTGCGCCAAAAGCCTCCCTTCTGAGAATCTCAGTTTATTCTCCTATGGATGAAGCTCAATCGCTGGCACATCGTCTTCATCCTCATCTTCAGGAGCATCACTTTTCGGCGGTGTAGTCCCATCTAAAAATTGATAATGATGTAAACCTTCGAATAACCCACCTAAGCCAGGTTCATCCGCATGATAAAGCCTTGGCCGGCTATGCAACTGCCTCAAAACTCGATCCGCATCCCCGGCTAATGCTGAAAGATTCCGACCCCGAACAGCTGCAATATCGTTCCCGAAAGTGCCGAAGTAAAAAATCGTAGCAGGATCAATTCCCCAGCGATTTTCAAGATAACGCAACGCCACATCCTTACCGCTGCGGATGGGGATCACGTCCACAAATGCTTTGGCCGTTACAATCACCTTTGCGGAAATATTGTTCTCGCGTAACCGACGTTGTAGATCAAGCCGGCTCACCGCACGCATGGAATCCATCACAAATGAAACCTTGAATTTATGCTGAAAATGATCTGCTTGCATCGTTAGGCAGTCAAAATCCGATAGAGCCGCTGTCACCGCATCTCGATCCCACCTCGTGGAAATCTGATTTCGCCAGCGTTCATCGGGCACTCCAGATTCGCCATATCTTATCTCAGCACCAAGCCCAGAAATCACGAAACCAGGCTCTGGCATATTACACCGCCGGATCACATCCCACGCCTCGTCAAATGATAGACCCGTCGCGATACCAAAACCAACATGCGAATCGTTGAACAAATCTCGCCAGCGATCCTGCAGTTCCTGTGATTGCTCCTCAATCCTCGGCAGCAAATCCATGACAACCCAGCGATCTCGCTCCACCAGAGACCCACGGCTACCACTTCTCTTTGTATTACGTTTCGGAGGCAAAATTTTAGCAACCTCTTCCAGATACGTTTTCACATGCGCTTCCCAAGAGTAATGAACACGGACCTTTTCATACCCAGTTTCTGATAAATTCTTTTGCCTCTCAGGATCCGAGATAATCTCCTCAATCGCATCACCAATCGCCTCGGTATTAAGGGGATCCACCAAAATTCCGTTGTCACAATTCGCAATAATATCACGCGGCCCTCCATCATGAGTAGCAACTAGGGGCAACCCCGCTGCCGCAGCTTCTAGGAGCGTAAGTCCGAAGGGTTCGGTGAAAGCTGGATTCACAAAAACACCCTTCCGCTCCGCTGCCCATCGATATAATCCGGCAACCTCCTCGGATTGATGGGTCTTCGGATATGCCGCAGATCCATACAAATTTCCATCGTCGATAGCGCGCAGCAACTGCTGCCACACCTTGCGCGCGCTCGGTGACAGCTTTTTAAGCGTCTCTCGGTTGCCGCCAATAACGATTAAATTCGCGTGATCCTTGAGCCATGGATTTCCGGAAAACGCCCGGACGAGACCAGGAAGATTCTTCCTTTCATCTGCCCGAGCAATCGTAACTACTGGAGGCTTAGTAAAATCCCTAAGGAACGGCCGTAACATCCCATCAATAGCCGCCGCCATGCCCGGCGGTCCTTCACCATCAAAGCGCGTGAGATCTACACCCGGAGGAATAACCCGCATGCGGCTGTCTGAGTGCTGATCGTAAAGCGAATATTGCTCGTCAACTTCCTGCCGTGTGCTCGTACAAACCATACTCGCCGCGTCCAAACTTAGCTCTTCAGCCTCAATCCGCGCCGCCAAATTGTAGCGCTTTTCCATCTCCCCCGGTTCAATGCCCCCCTCGCCCAACCTCTCTCTCTTCACTCTACCTAAGGAATGCCCAGTGAAAACAAAAGGACAGCCAAGCACCGCAGCAATTTGCCTACCCACATAACCCGCATCTGCATAATGCGCGTGAATGAGATCCGGAACACGTTTCTCCCGTCGTAAATACGTCAAAGTGCCATCGATAAATGCATCAAGGTGCCTCCAAACAACTTCCTTCCTTAAATACCTTCGTGGTCCCGCTTCGATACGGATGATCTCGCCCCCGTCCGCCAACTCCTCACGGGCCTGCGAATAATCGGCAGACACCTTTGCATCGAAAACCCGCCGCGTCAGCAGAGAAACCCTCCCCACCCGCTCATCCTTCGCCAGCGCCTTCACCAACTCCAAAACATAAAGGCACTGACCGCCAGTATCCGAGTCTCGTCCCAGCTCTAACTGCTCACCCCGTATTAAACCATGTATCGAAATATGGATAATATCTAATTTTCTCGGAATCGAGGTCGCTTCTGCACTCATTTCTTTCATCGAAAAACTCCTAAATATTTTAAACCCTTAACCACACTAGCGGCCGCAACTCCATCCCCACGAAAGAGCCGATCTGCCGACATGCCTTCCACCACATCGAGCAACTCCGCTTCTGCATTCGTAGGAACAATACCTCTCACCTCCGGAATCCCGAACATGGCCGAGTCATTCCCGGTATCACCCGCAACTACAATCTCATCAGCACCAATACCAAGTCGATCGCTCAACCACAAAATAGCATTCGCTTTGTTAGCACCCGTAGGAATCACATCCAAATCCTTAGCCGATGAATACACAATCTGTGCTTCCAAACCCACTGCCTTCAAAAGACTTCTCAGCTCTTCAATTTCCTCATCACTTTTATCATACCAAAACCACGAGCTCTTCCATTCATGCTGATGCTCCTCGCCCTGCTCCACAATCCCCTCCTGCTTCAGCAAAATACCACGCACTTTCTGATAATCCCACCCTATATCCAAAGCCTTCCCATACTCATCCATCAACATACACTCATCGCAGTCGTAAATCATAGTCCCAACCCCCGTGATATAGAAATCAGGTTCAGGCATTCCGCACTCGCCAATCTTGCGCTTCGCATCCTCGTCTAACCGACCCGTATTATATACTAAGACAACATCCGAGTCCGCTTGTTTTTCCCATTCTTCGATGAATTCCTTCATTCCATCGTCGTTTCCTAATAGGGTTCCATCTAAATCTGAGCAGAAAAGTCTCACCTTTTTCCCTGCAAACGTTTCTTCCATATCGCGAACCCTAGCAAAAGACAGGCCGTCAACAAGAACCTACCGTTGTTCCTACAAATAACACGAAACCCCTCGACCTATATTTCCCCTGCCGCAGGCCTGCACAACACGAATGGTGAAACCACCAAAGCCTCAAACTGAACGTCACTTTTCTCCCATTGCTCCGCGTGTAGCTCGCCAATCTTCACCAAATCCCCACTTCTCAGCAGCGCCTCCACATCTTCAACACCGTTTTTCACGAAATGCTCACCCACCTCAGCCAATTTCAAACTCGCATCAACATAGTAGAGAACCCCACTTTGGAAGTGTGGGCGCAGATATGTCCACGGCACCACCCCAGTGAAACGTGATAGCTTCTCCTCCTCACCCTCCGCCACATCACCTAAAATCTGATACTGCATCCTATCTGCTCGATCCACCACTTAACCTCCCAAAACAATTTCGTTGTTCCAATAAATAATATCCACCAAAAAACAAACAATCATCGCAATCGCAACAGCCACTTTCACCCCGATTCCTGCTAAAGTCCCCACCACGCTTCCCACGCCAGAAACCGCAGCGGGCCGTGCTGCCTTACTCCCGAAAGCTAATTCCAACCCAAACGCTCCTATCAAAGGACCAAGCAATAATCCGATTGGCAGAAAAAATATTCCCACAACTCCACCTACCAAGGCCCCTAGTGCTCCCCATTTCGTCCCCCCAAACCACCGCGATCCCAAAGAACCACTCACAATTTCAAAAACCTGCGAGATCAACATCAAGGCACCCATCACCCCGACACCCCACCAGGAAAGCCCGCTATCTACCCCCTCCATCAGCCGAAAACCAATCGCACCGCAAAGGATTAAAAGGTGGCCGGGAAGAATTGGCAAAATACATCCCGCCAGACCCAAAATCATCAGCGATCCCGTAACAAACCAAACACCACTGCTCTGCAAAAACTCCGTCACCACACAGCTCCTACCTACCGCCAGATGAAAACTCAAGCGCACATCCTTGATTACCAAATTGACTGCAGTATAATCCACCCATGTTGCGAACACTCACCGCCTTCATTCTCTCAGTTTTCCTCGTGAAAGCACAGCCAGCACACATCGTTGTTGAAGCAAACACTGGGAAAGTCCTTTCTGCTGAAAACTCCACCGTCCAACGGCCTGTCGCCTCCCTCACAAAAATCGCTACCGCCCTAGTGGCAATCGATTGGGGAAACTCAACGAAAATTGATTACGAGACCTACCTCGTCCAAGTCCCACCTTTGGTCGAATCCATACCCCAAAACGGGGAAGCACAACTCGTTACTGGCGATATCCTTACCCTGCGCGACGCCCTTCACCTCGCCCTTCTCTCCTCCGATAACCGCGCTGCTGCCACCATAGGGCACCACATAGGCGCAGAAATTTTAAATATGAAAGCAGAGACTGGCGATCCTACTACCGCTTTTGTCCAAGAAATGAACAACCTCGCCGTTTCCGTCCTCGCCCGCAACACCCTGTTCGCAAACCCACATGGCCTAGAAGACCCAAAGTTCCCTGCCTATTCTACCGCAGCTGGTATGGCTAAAATCTCAATTCATGCCATGACTCGAAACGGTTTTTCATCGATCGTTCGTCTCCCCACCCACACCGTCGCAATTACAAACAACGAAGGTGAGAGGACCCTTGAAATCACAAATACAAATGAACTCATCGGCGTGCCCGGTTTCACTGGCATCAAAACAGGAACTACCCTTGCGGCTGGCCCTTGCTTAGCAACTGCTGTTGATCGTGAACCATTGATCCAAACGATGGCCGATGGCACGGAAGTCACTACCAACCGCCGCCTCATCATCGTTGTCCTAAACAGCCAAGACCGCTTCGATAAAACCCGTAAACTAACCGTCGAAGGTTGGAAATTCTTTGATTCTTGGCTGCAGGATGGGATGCCTATCGTAAATCGCGACCGAGAAATTCTCGATACTACCGTCCCGACTCCGTAGGCCACTGACTTACGAATCACCTAGTCGCGCTTCCAGCCAATCAGCAACAGTTGCCACAATCGTAGGGTAACTTTCATCACTAAAGGCATGCCCTTCTCCCGGGATGGCACAAAGCTTTTTCACACAACGCGCAGCTGCGTAAGCCTCATCACTATCGGATTTCGGCACCACGTCGTCATCCTCACCATGCACGAATAACCATGGCTGCATCACCTTTGCCGCACTCGCTAAAGTGTCGCCAATCTCCCTTAAATCTTCATTAAACTGTTTGGATAACGGAAATTCTTCCTCGCCCCACATACACCCCTCACCGGGCACCACATCACCGAACTCTCGCTCCACGAAAGCCGCTGTGTTCACCATCCCTGCCAATGATACCAAACATTGAATATGCAGGTTTTTTTCTGCAGTCAGCGCGCCAATAGCCGCACCCATACTGTGGCCTATGTAAGCAATCCTCTTCTCCATAGACACCGAGCGGATGAGAGACTCTAAATCTGACCGCCCCTTCGTGATCGTAGCATCTTCAAAATCGCCCTCCGAATTACCGTTCCCCGAAAACGAAAACCGCATACAAGGCCACCCACGCCTCGAAAGCCCTTCCGCCAAGGCCATCAATAACGGTCGATCCTTGTTCCCTGTCACACCATGACCTAAAAGAACAAGATTCCCCAAACGCTCGCCGGGGTGGAAACTTACATCCAGTTTCTCTCCCACTTCATTTCTTATTTCCAATGCTGATTGAGACATACCTTTAAGAATTTTTATCAGACCTCCCAGGAAATGTCAGCTCAGCAATTCCCGACTTGTCGAGCTCCCCTAAGTCCAGCTCTATCATCTTTCTATACTGTGCTTCCGTAGCCTCGGACAGTGGCACACTCACTCCACTCGCCTCCGCCAGATCGTTCGCAATGCCCGAATCTTTCGCTGCATGCGCTGCTGAAAAATAGCACTCGTGATCCCTCACAATCATATCTTCCGCATCCGTCTCAAGCACCCGCGAATTCGCACCCGTCTGCGCAAAAATCTCGCAAAGCATCTTTAAATCCAAGCCCAATTTCGCCCCCAAACCCAGACCTTCCGCCAAACCCGCAGTATTGATATTCATCACCATATTCACCAACGACTTGATCCGCGCCGCATCGCCAATCTCACCCACATATCGCAGAGTTTTTGAAATACTTTCCAGCAGGCTCTTTGTTTTTTTGAAAACCTCCTCCTCGCCACCCACCATCAAGTAAAGACTACCATCGCGCGCTTGGGGAATCGATGAAGCCATACTAGCCGCCAAAGCATACCCGCCAGCCTTCATCACTGCCGCCTCAATCTTCTCGTGAATCTCCGGCGTTACCGTAGCGCAATTGATAAAGGTCTTTCCTTCGGCATTCTCCAGTAGGCCGTTCTCACCGAAGAAAATTTTCTCCATCGCTGCGTCATCAGTTACTACCGTAAAAATCGTATCTGCCTCTTTCGCCACCTCAAAGGCATGGCTCACCGCTAGTGCACCGATCTCCTTCGCCAGACCCTCAGCCACCGTCAAATAACGATCGCAAACGACACTCACCACATATCCCTGATCATGCAAACGGCGGCTCATATTACCCCCCATCCTACCCAAGCCCACAAATCCAATCTTCTCTTCAGCCATAAATTAGCCTACCCGGCCAAGGTCACTACGCAAAACGTAAAATCAACCTACTCAACCCAGAAACCTCTCTAGGAAGGCTCATTCATTCATAAAGAAACCCAACATTCCTCAAGACTGAGAAATGGAGCCGGCTAACGGATTCGAACCGTTGACCTACTGATTACAAATCAGTTGCTCTACCAACTGAGCTAAGCCGGCAATCTTTCTAGAGATGCCGCGAGAGATGTATGAGAGCTTAACGAAATTGTGAAGGAAAAAAGGTAATTAGTTTGCAGCTGTCCCCGGAAGGAAGCGGTAATACGTCTCCAACATCAAAATATTTAGGCAATTCCGATAATGCGGATACTTCGCAAAGTCTTTACCACGCCCCGGTGCCTGCCAATCCCCGTTCTCTCTCTGAACATTGATCAACTGGTCCCGAAACATTGCATTGTAAGTCTCCCAAGCCTTTCCACCACGAATCATCATCGCTTGGGCCTCATAATAATGGGCATAAAGATCTGAGTCGTTACTAGAATAATCAAACTTACTATTCTTAAGGATGTAATCCACTCCATTGCGGGCCTCTTTCGAGTTTTCTTTCCCCCACATTTGAAGGGCCAAGACTCCTCCTCCCGTCATGGAAAAATAGCCAAAAGAGCCTGCCGATGGCGATTTAGGACTCGAATACCCGAAACCGCCGTGTTCTTTATTTTGCATTGATTCAACATACTCCGTGGCAAACTTTGCAGTCTTCCGCATGTTCTTGAACTCCAGCCCAGTATGCTTCGCCGCCTTCAAAGCCTGAATCTGCCATGCTGCAATTGATAAATCTCCACCACGTTTCCCGGTGGTATCGTAATTATAGTCCCATCCCCCACTACGCGTATGCTGATTATCAATAATAAACTCCACTGACATCTGTGCTACTTCGTCCAAATTCGGAACGTTGATCTGTAACTGTTTACAAAAAGTTGCGGCCTCACAAATTGCGTAGGTAGCTATGGAATGTTCGTAAGGCATATGTCTGTGGGCAGGGCTTTCAGACAACTTCCCGGCGTTGCGCATCCCCAGATCGACAAGATAAGAAATACCGCGCAAACACGAATCCCCATATTTCTCGGAAATCGGCGTTTCACAGCGCCCAAGGTAAGCCAAAACCGCAAAGCCAGTCATCGCCGCTTTATCTTTCCCTGTCCACGAACCATCTGCATTCTGCGTTGCTTTCAGCCACTCTAAACCCTTTTCTACAACTTCCTCCGCTGCTGGGTTGCCACCCATCTCTGCCAGCCTCTGCATCCTATCCTCCTTCGAACAGCGCTTACGCATCGTCGCCGGAATTGCGCCAAATCCTCCACCGCCTCCAGTATCGCCCGCATCACCCCATCCACCTCCAAAATCATCACCATCGCCAAAATCTGAACTCAGCGTATCAAGAACTACCTCAGGCACAGGAATAGCAACTGGCGAGGCGGCATTTGAAGCAATCACGCGCGCCATACTATTCGCAGGTGCCGATGGCTTCTGTTTAATCTGACTATTCACCTTCTTTTCCCGAATTTCCTGCTCCTCTGTAACCGATGAGCTGTAAGCCACAATTGTTGCTGACTCAGTCACAATCGGAGGGAGGAAAACCAATCCTAAAACCAAAAAGATCAGCAAAATAGCAAGGCCTGCTATGATCATTGAGGAAATCGTAGAATTCCGCTTTTGCGCGTTGAGTCTCTGTTGCGCGTCTTCGCTGAGTTGTGCATGAATGCTCATAATTTTGGGTCTTTCTTTGCGGGAGAGTAGATAATGAATTTAGCAATGCCAGAATAAAGAAACCGTTGTCTACCCTATCTAACGCAGAACCCCTGCCTTTCCTTAGGCAATAGGTTTCATTAAAACGCCGCACCTATCGCAAAGTGGAAAGTCCCGTCTGGCTCACCCGCATCTTTTGTCAGGTTGCGCCCATATTCAAGCCGCACCGGCCCGATGGGTAATTCCAGCCGAACTCCCAACCCCGCTGCCAGCTCCAAACCACCCATGCGCGGCGCAATATAATCACCAGTAGTGCCGCCCGCATCTATAAAAGCTACCGCAGAAACAGCCCCCGTAATTTTCCGCGTAAACTCCGTGTTAATCACCCACGCAAAATCTCCCCCATAAGGATCTCCACCGAAACTTGGCCCCAACTCACGCTCCGGAAAACTCCTTACACTCCTTGGCCCACCGTTGAAAACTCTAAGATCCACCGGAAATTCTGAGAGCTCACCTGTAGGCAAGACATACGTAGCTGAACCACCAATCCCCAGTGAATACGTCTCCCCTAGAGGCAGATAATACCCACCGTCTAAGCCAGCTTTGATATAAGTAGCCGCATTCTCGCCAACTGCCACACCGATCTCAATCGGAGTGCTCACATGCCACCCGTCCTTCGGCAAAATCGGACTATCGCGGTAATCGAAAGTCTGATTCCAGCGAACCGTAAGATTGCTATATGCCGTATCTCCCAGCAGAGCCTCTGGCAGCTCATCAGCTGTGATAAAAAAGAACGCATAGCCGAGGCGGAGCTCCATCAAATAATGATCTGTCGGCTCCCATTTCCAACCCGTTTCTATCCCCGCAGAAAACGAATTATACCCGTCAAACGTCCGCGCCAGCGCAAACAAACGCACATCCCATGCAAATTCCATCCCATACCACCAAGGATCTGTCAGCCGCAACTCTCCCAAAGCACCCAATGCACTTAGCTCCAGCCCCGCTGACAATCCCTTCAGCCGACCTTGAAAATTCCTGTCTAGATACTCCACCCGGGCCAACGGACCCACAAAAGACCCCGCACCAGCCGAAATTTTCAGCTCCTTTGCTTTTGCTTCCCGAATATGCAAAGTGGCATCAATTCGCTTTCTTGCCACCTCTTCGGTCTCAATACGCACCGAACTAAACGCACCCGTCGAAAGCAGGCGCTTAACCTTCGCATTCATCGCAGCCTCGTCATACCATTCACCTTCCAATGGCTTCACAATCCTCTCCACTGCCTGCGGCCGAGTCCTCTTCAATCCCTCCGTCCTCACATTACGCAAGCGCACACGCACACCGAGATCGATGAAAAATTCAGGATAAAACTTACTTCCTATAAGAGTGCGACTCATCGTAATTTCAGCATCCGGATAACCACGACTTACGAACGCCTCAAACGCAGCCGCCCGCAACTTATTCACATTCTCAGTAGTAGCATCTAGGCCAATAAACGGCTCAGCCGTAATCGCCGTTCTTTTCAAACCTCGCCGATCCGTGCTCTGCACCCTTGCCCGCCCAATTGTGAACAAATTTCCCTGACGCACTCGCAAATCAATATCCACCTTCCCTGTCGCACGATCAATATCACGTTCGATCAACTCTACCTCAGCATCCCAATAACCCCTCGATTGAAGCTCTTGCCTCACAAATTTTAAACCCTCCTCCGTGTCCTCCTCCCTGAAAGGAGCATCATCAAAGCCCAAAGGCGTATCTTTCTTCGCCGGCAAAGCAAACAAACCCTGCAGACGCTCCAATTCCTCCCCCTCAACCCCATCAATCCGGATCTCACCGAGAGACAACCGCGGCCCTTCATTTACTTTCAAAATAATGCGATTGTTTGAAGAAACACTCGGCACAACCTCCGCATCAAGGTGGCCGTCATCTTCTAGAACCTGCTCTACCAAAAAGGCAGCATCATTAGCACGCCATGGCGTAGCCTCCTTCTCCCGGATATAATGAAAACGATCTCCAATCAACTGTTCCACATCGTTTTCAGATCGATTCTGCAAACCTTGAATAGCAATGTCCGTCTCAGCCCCCAAGTAGCTCATCTGCAGACAAAAAACCGCAAAAATACCGTTAGCTAACCTCACCCTATTCAAAATCATCTGAAATTAATCCTCCAAACTCCCAAAACCCGCTGATCTCCCTCAGCTCCTAAACCCGCTGAAAGATACCATTTATCTGATAACTTGATCGTCGCCGAGGAGTATGACCGGCTGTCGTATGGATTTGACTCTGCCAAGCTAAAGTCAACGTTATCAAGCAAACCTAAAACAGGACGCAACTGTTTCCCGAATAAAAATCGTCCTCGCCGCAATTCTTCAATTAACAACTGCATCGCCCGATTCGAGGCAGCCTGTGAATCCTCCAAACCCTCCGTCGTAGTGCCAGTTGCCAACAAAGTCATGATCTCGTTCTCTGGCAAAGGCGGCTGAGATGTAAGCGCCAGCTGTGGATCGGAAATATTACCATAGGCAAATGCTGAAACTCGATAAGGTCGCGGCTCTGCACTTCCTCGAATTTCCAATATAGGGTCGAATCCCGTCTCCGGAGTAAACGTCAGAGTTCCCTTCCGTACCTCCAAAGTCGTAAACGGTAATTTCGCGACGAGCTCCATTACCCGAACTTCCCCGTTCGGCCTCGGGTTCCCCAAAGTCCCTTCCACCCGGATACCAGCCTCTACTCTACCCGTCCCAATATTTCCGCGGATCAAAATCGGATCAATCGTCCGGACAACTACATTTGCCGTCCAATCTGAAAACGGAGCAGGCACTCCAGAGCCCGCATTATTTGGTGCGTCGATCTTTGGCAAGGAAGCTGCAGTAGGCTCTAAAAACGGCGCTCCAATTGGAATAAGCTCAATATCCTTATAAAATATACTGTCGATCACGCCAACCTCACCGGAGATATTTGCAGACTCCAATGTGCCTTTCACATTGATATCCGCATTCGCACGCAATAGTAGAAAATCATTCCGCACTCCCGGTATAGCCGTAGCATTCAAACTGAGATTGAAGGGCCCCAGACCCTCACCGTCCGGGTTTTTCATCTGTAGATCCCCCTCCAAGCGCGCAAACCCACCCTCAATATCAGCAATCGATCCGCGGATTTTCACAGAATCCAAATTCGCATCGATGTCCAGTGAAATTCCGTTCAAGCTCGGGATAGCTTCAGAATCCATCGAAAATCCACCCCCTTGAAGACTCACTTTTCCATCAATCTCTGGCTCCCCGATGGTTCCTCCCACATCTACAAAACCACCCAGATTCCCCGCCACCTGCGCCCCCTTCTGGCAAAAATGCTTCGAACTGCGCCACATTCACCTTCGGCAAGTCAACCCGACCTTGAATAGCTGCCTGCTTCACCAATTCTGGTTCATCAACCCACTTCGTTGGAAAAAAATCCGCCTGCGCCTCTAAAGTAGCGGGTGCATAATCCTTGGTTAGCAACTCTGCCTTCATCTTTGCGATGCCTCCGCTCGCCTGCATGTTGAAGGTCAAATCTGCTGAAGGAATATCTTCTTTATCCTTAAGAGCGAAGTTAGCTAAATCCAAATCAAGGAGAATCTCAGGCTCAGCTAAACTTCCAGTGACCAAAAGATCCATCTTCCCAGTGGCACCTTCCTCAATCTGCTCAACTGCAGGTACCCATGGCGATAATTTTTGCAGGCTTAGCTCTTTGCTTTTTACCGCTAGCTTCAAGGGTCTCGTATCTTCCGAGATAAATTCCCGCCACTTACTAAAATCCTTCGGCACCGGCAGCACTCCAGCCCCTTCCAATAATTCCGTCTCCCCCTCAGACCAACGTAACTCCTCCAGTGCTAAACTATCCTCCAACAAAGCTGCATTCAACGCAATCCGTTGGCCTTCCGTCTCTACCACGAAATTATCAACCCGTGCCCGCTGCGGCCAAGCGTAATCAACATCACCTCGTGCCTCAATAGGCCCCCGCGTCGCCTCACCTTCGACTTCATTCCATCGCCAATTCGCTGCCAGTCCATCAATTTCCCCGCTATGTTTCGCCTCCTCTAGCTCTCCTTGCCCCTTCCATTTCAACGAGAAAATCCCCTCACCCGGAAGCTCGATACCTAACCCGGACAACCAAGGCGCAATACTCCTCGTATCAAACTCTTCCAACGCAACTTGACCCCCATAATCCTTCTCTTCTAAACCGTATTGCGCCCTCGCCTTCAGCCCGAGCGTAGACAAATCCCTAACATCTACAACTCCTTCAGAAAATCCGGCGGCAAGCAGAATTGGCGCAATTTCAGAATCATCTGCCTTCAATGCCACGTCCACGGAACCTGCTTCAAATGCCATTTCCTCCAATTCCACCTTCCAAGACCCCTCCAATCCACTTGCAGGAAATTCGGCAACCTCCATCTCAAGACCCAACTTCTCGTTCAAAGCCCCCAGCAGCTGATCTACCTCGCCCACCGCCAAGTCACCCTCAATCACATTCATCTGCAAACCCTCATCCGCCAACTTCGATCTCTCAAACTCTCCAGCTCCATCGATCTCAAAACTCGTGCCCACCCCCTCACCCTTCACCTGCAGACCAATCTCCCCTTCATCCAAAACGACACCTGCCGTACCCTCAGGAACGCTCCAACCATCGTATACCACACCCTCCACCATCAGTTCAGCAGATCCAATCGCATTCTGCCATTCTGGAAAAACTTGCTCAAGCCCTACAGAAAGCGATGTCAGCCGCCCCTCAAGCGGAAGCTCAAGGCTCAAGCCCTCCATCACATCCGCAAAATCAATTTCTCCCTCCACCATATCCAGCCGCACATCTCGTAAGCCAGCACCTACGTCAGCCTTCAACTTCGCCTCAGCTAGAGAAATATCGACTCTACCCGCAATCTCACCCTCCTGCGGAAGATCTACCTCCAAGTTCTCAATCGCCAAAATCGGCAACAAACGCAGCGCATCCAGTGACAAACGTTCATCCGTCCAGACCAGCTCAGCCTCCTGTGCCGGAATGGTCTGATCTTCGCCAATCATTACTTCACCTAGCGACAGATTGATCGTATCCGTCCCACCCACATGCTTCAAATCCGTTGAGGCAACCCCCACAACCCGTTCCCCGCTAACCTCATCTTCGGCATACAAACTTACATTCTCCAAATCCATGTTCACAGGCATAACCTGCTCCCTCAATTTCCGCAGCGTATCGCCCAATTCTTGAAAATCAAACGGAGGCTTCTCCTCCTCCTCTTTCGCTCCTAGCCGAATCTCAGCGCGAATGTCCTTCCCCTTAATCCCGCGTATCTTCCCTTTTGTAAGCTCGCTCAACCGATAATCTGTTTTTAACGAACCGATCCCCACATCCTTAATCACACCACGATCGCTCGTCAGACGAAGATCCTCCACGCCAAGACCACCCGAAACTGATCCCACAATATTAAAATCGCCTTCAATACCCGCTTTCTCTAAAAACCGCTCAGCTACCTTTGGCCCCAACCACCGAATCCCAGGCCCGTTCAGCCACACAAGAACACCAACCAAAAGCAGCAAACCAACGACACCAATACGCCAAAGCCAACCAAAACAGCCTTTTCGCTTCGATTTCCCTGCTTTCTCGTCGGGCTCTTGTTGCACCTCGGCTTCACTCACGGGCAAAGGCTAGCGTAATTCACATCAATTGCGAAAAATAGTTTAGCTTACTAAAGAACCACTCAATCTAGAACAAACTCTGAACAAACCCTCCTCCATTCTACGAGAAAAGTCTAAAATCTGAACTCTTCCTAGCCATCTCCTAATCTCATCACACCTTAACAAATGATCACCAACGTTCTCGGCACACAAATCACCCCATGTTGCACCAGCCCAGCCACTGGCTACTACCGCGATGGCTTCTGCCGCACCGGCCCGGGAGACACCGGCCTACACACAGTCTGCGCCCAAATGACCACCGAATTCTTAGAATTTTCGAAAAGCCGAGGTAACGATTTGAGCACACCACGTCCAGAATACCAGTTCCCCGGCCTCAAAGATGGCGATCTCTGGTGCCTCTGCGCAACTCGTTGGACTGAAGCCCTCGCCGCCAACTTAGCACCCCCCATCCGCCTAGAATCTTGCCACCTCTCGCTCCTAGAATTTGTCGATCTAGAAGTCCTCAAAAATCACGCAATCTAATCCAAATTCGCAGCACACTCATCTCCAAAACTCCCCCCCTGTCCCTGCCACTCCTTTCTTATAGGTTGATTCATTTCAACAGATCTTTCAACCTACCGCCGATGCCCGATGACAAAATCGACGTTCGTTACGTCGCAAACCTCGCACGACTCGAATTAACCGATGCAGAAGTGCAATCCTTCGAACCTCAGCTAAACGCTATCCTCGAACACGTGAAAATGCTCTCAGAAGCAACTTTCGATGACGAAGAGAAGGCACCTTTAGTCGCCCTCGCAAACATGCGCGATGACTCACCCGGTCGGAGTTTGGATTCAGAGAAAGTTTTAGCAAATTCCCCAGACTCATCCCAGCAGCAGATCCGAGTCCCTAAAGTAGTCGCAGACGCCTAAACGAACATATCTGACAAAATCATGATGAATCTCAGATCTCTCAAATCCAACTACTCCCGAGGACTTACAATTGATGAGATGTTTGAATCGGTCGTTTCAAACATTCAATCTAAGGACTCGGAGGTGAAGGCTTACCTACCAAATCCTCAAATACCCACAAACCTCTCCGCTAAACAGAAAGACCTCTCATCTCCTCTAGGCGGCATGCCTATTGGGATCAAAGACAATATCAACGTAGCAGGAAGCATCTGCTCTTGCTCTTCTAATTTTCTCGTAAATTCGTTCAAATCTACCACAGATGCAACAGTAATTAGAAAGCTAAAAGAAGCCGGTGGCATACCATTTGGGCGCATGAACATGGACGAGTTTGCCATGGGGTCCGCCACGGAAAACTCTGCTATCCAATTAACTCGAAATCCACATGCTCTCGATAGAATCACTGGCGGCTCATCAGGTGGCTCAGCAGCCGCAGTCGCCGCCGGAACTGCATGGGCAACTTTGGGGTCCGATACGGGAGGCTCTATTCGGCAGCCAGCATCCCACTGCGGCGTCGTCGGATTAAAGCCAACTTACGGCTTAGTCTCACGCTACGGCTTAGTCGCCTTCGCCTCGTCTCTCGATCAAATAGGCCCTATCACCAACATTGTAGAGGATGCTGCCACAATCCTCCAAGCAATCGCAGGCTACGATCCACTCGATACCACTTCCGTTGATGTGGAAGTGCCAGATTACAGCGAAGACATCGATAAAGGTGTAGAAGGCCTAAGGATAGGCATTCCCAAAGAATATTTCGAAGCAGGCCTTCATCCGGGAGTGCGAAAAAATATTGAAGATCGCATCCAGTATCTAGAAAAGCAGGGTGCTAAGATCTTCCCCATATCCCTTCCTTATACAAAATATGCCGTAGCGACTTATTATGTGATCGCGCCCGCCGAAGCCTCATCCAACTTATCAAGATTCGATGGGATTCGCTACGGAAACCGCGCCTCTGATGTCGCCGATATCGATCAGGTCTACCACGCTTCGCGCGAAGCTGGTTTCGGACCAGAAGTGAAGCGGCGTATTATCCTAGGAACTTATGTCCTCTCATCTGGCTACTACGATGCCTATTACGCAAAAGCCCAAGCAATGCGCAACCGGATATCCCGAGATTTCGAACGTGCGTTTGAACAATGTGGACGCCATCGTCACGCCCGTCTCACCTACCCCAGCTAGGAAGATTGGTAGCTGTCAGAACGATCCCCTGCAGGATTACTTAGCAGACGTTTTGACGATCCCTGCCAACTTAGCTGGCATTCCTGCCATATCGATCCCATGCGGAACTACCGATTTCGACGGCGCACACGATCTTCCCGTCGGCCTGCAAATTATGAGCAAGAAATTTTCGGAACAAATGCTTCTTAGAATCGCAAAAGCCGCTGAAATTCAGTGATTCGTGAATCTTTATACAAAGAAATGAATCTTGCATACTGCACCAATATTCACCCAGCTGAAACTTGGGAAGAAACACAGCATGTGCTTAATACGGACGTTTTAAGCGTTCGTTCGCTTTGAATCAGGCAGGCGATCTCGCCGGATCGAAATTTCCCATCGGCCTTAGGTTATCTGCCATCGCAGCCACTCAGCTACTGGAAAAACAAAACCTACTAGAATTCCAAAAATGGCTCAGTGTAAACGACTGTTTCGTTTTTACAATCAACGGTTTTCCCTATGGCTCTTTCCACAGCACGAGGGTGAAAGAGAAGGTTTTTCAACCAGACTGGACCTCACCAGAGCGGCTACATTACACGAAACAACTGTTTAAAATTATCGCCACCATCTG
The DNA here is from genome assembly GCA_963849375.1 of uncultured Verrucomicrobiae bacterium. Classification (GTDB taxonomy): domain Bacteria; phylum Verrucomicrobiota; class Verrucomicrobiia; order Verrucomicrobiales; family Akkermansiaceae; genus Luteolibacter. The sequence continues at coordinate 123,842 of CAWKHB010000006.1, forward strand.
TCCAGAGAACCTGAGCGGCTCTATTTCCAGCCTACCTGGATCCCACAAAACCTTCGCTGCTGATGAAGCTGAGATCTTTAAAAATCTGACAAACCTAGCCCTCTTCATCGAGGACTTATCTAGCGAAACCGGTAGAGATCTCCACCTCGGACTTGAACCTGAGCCCCTCGGCCATTTTGAAAATACAAACGAAACGATCCAGTTTTTCGAGCGACTTCATAGCTTTGCAAAACAACCTGAAATCATACGGCAAAGGATCGGGCTGAATTTCGATAGCTGCCATTTCGCTGTAGAATATGAGGATGCTGCCAGCTCTTTAGATCGCATGGTAAAAAACTCGGGAATCCGACTTTCCAAAGTTCATTTATCCAATGCCTTACGCATCAACCCACAAGACCCAGAGGCGCTCAAAGCGATCCGCCAATTCGATGAACCCACGTATTTTCACCAAACAATCACAAAAGATCTCGATGGTAATTTAGAACGACATCTCGATCTACCCGATTTTCTAAATCATATCGATTCGGATGTCGAAAAAACAAAGAGCCTTACCGAGGCCAGAATCCATTTTCATATCCCCCTTGATGCTCAGCCCGAATTTCCTCTCCTATCCACCAGCGAGCACGTTCAAGATACGATCAACTGGTGCCGATTGAACCCCGACGTGTGCGAGCACTTCGAAATTGAGACCTATACCTGGTCAGTTTTACCAAATGAGCTACAGCGTCCAGTTGAGGAACAGATTGCCGCAGAGTTCAGATGGGTCTATCAACAACTCAACAAACAACTAACATAGAAATTATGAACGACATCAAAATCACCATGCACACCAGCGCGGGCGACATAGAAGCTACCCTATATGCCTCCAAAACACCCATCACCTCAGCGAATTTCCTAAATCTAGCCAAGCGCGGTTACTACGATGGCATCGCCTTCCACCGCGTAATCGAAAATTTCATGCTTCAGGGCGGCGATCCCACAGAGTCTGGCCGTGGCGGTCCGGGCTACAAATTCGCCGATGAATTTCATCCTGACCTTCGCCACCGCAGCCCGGGTATCTTCTCGATGGCCAATGCTGGACCCGGAACAAATGGATCCCAATTCTTCATCACCACCACACCCACACCGTTTCTCGACAACCGGCATTCCGTCTTCGGCCAAGTAACCGACGGAATGCACGTAGTAGAAAAAATCACCGGTAAGAATAACACTGGCGAGCCCGGCTGCAAACACGACGGCAAAGGCGATAAAATCACTTCCATCACCATCCATGACGACACCACGGACCTCTTTGCAGACCAGAAAGATAACTTAGAGCATTGGAACTCGATTCTCGATAAAGCCTAAACACCAACGCCCCCGATGCTTCTCGACGTTCAAAATCTCACCACCCGTTTCCACACTCGGAACGGTGTGGTGCATGCCGTCGAGGACGTTTCCTTTCATGTCGAGAAGGGGCAAACACTCGGCATAGTTGGCGAATCAGGTTCAGGGAAATCCGTAACTTGCTACTCCCTTCTTGGCCTCATCCCCACGCCGCCCGGCCGGATTGAATCCGGTCGCGCATTCTTCAATGATATCGATCTATTAGCGGCCTCAGAAAAGGAACTTCGCGGCATTCGCGGGAAACGAGTTTCTATGATCTTCCAAGATCCCATGACTTCCCTCAACCCATACCTGCGGGTTAAGGATCAAATCATCGAGCCCCTCATGATTCATGACCAAATGGCGAAAACCAAAGCCGTATCCTTGGCCATCGACGCACTCGCCGAGGTGGGCATTCCCGAACCCGAAAAACGGATTGATGCATATCCTCACGAGTTCTCCGGCGGAATGCGTCAACGAGTCATGATCGCCATGGCGCTCATCACGAAACCGGAGCTACTCATCTGCGATGAACCAACCACAGCTCTCGACGTAACAGTCCAAAAACAAGTCTTAGATCTTATCCGACAACGCCAAAAAGACCTTGGAACTGCGGTCATCTTCATCACTCACGATCTCGCTGTAGTCTCAGAGGTCTGCGATTTTATCAACGTAATGTATGCAGGCAGGTTTGTAGAGAAAGCACCTCGCGATGAATTGTTCAGAAATCCAAGGCACGCTTACACTCGTTCCCTCTTGCGCTCAATTCCCTCAATTCAGCCAAAAGGGCAACCACTCATCACCATCCCCGGCCTCCCGCCCAATCTCACACAACCCCCGCAAGGTTGTGCCTTCCAAGCGCGCAATCTTGTAGGAAAAAGTGAACTTTGTGAAACGGATCAACCGCCAAGTCTTGTGGAAATCTCACCGCAGCACGAGGTGCAAAATTGCCCGGGTTGTTTAGCCTAGCCCTTCATTACGTGCTTTAGACTTGAAAGCTTTTCGCTGCTTTCAAGATCCTCGAACCAGCCGCCCCTCGCGGTTACCCATTTACCCTTTTTGCTCACCTCAGCAAAGCCTAGCCCTTCCTTCGCAGCCGCCTCAAAGACCTCCCAAGCTTGATCAGCCAGAATACCAGAAACCACCAAATCCCCGCCCTTCTTCAGTGATTTGGCTATATTCGGCCAAGCTTGGATCAGAACGGTCGAAAATATATTCGCTAACACGACATCGTAGCCCTCACGCGGTGGCGTCCAGTCCAGCACATCTACCTGTGCCATCGTGATGCGCGGAGTATTGTTCCTCTCTATATTTCTTCTCGCCACCCCGACGGCAAATGGATCGAAATCGCAGCCCCAGACATCTTTTGCACCTAGTTTAGAAGCGGCAATAGCCAGCAATCCTGATCCCGTCCCTAAATCCGCCACTGACCACTCACTACCTCTGCGGATTTTTCCTATATCCACCAAAAACCGCATACAAGTCGAAGTCGTAGCATGATCACCTGTCCCAAATGCCATTTCCGGCGGAATCATGATAAGTTCCCGCTTCGGGTGCTGCTTCTGCAAAGCATCCAGCCTCTCTTCATCAGTTTCAGCTGTCACCAAAAGCCGATCTCGCACCTTCAACGGCTTTGGCAGTGCGGGAGGCTTGTTCCAATCAGCATCCTTAACCTTCCTGACCGAACCTCCAAATTGCGACCGAATCGCCTCCGCCTCCGCCTCATCTTTGCAATAAACCTGCAGGCGGACAGACCTCCCACCCTTGATATACTCCATCACAAAGTTCGTATTGCCGGAAAATCTCTCCTCCCAAGCATCGATCCACTGACTCCCTGACAACTTCGACCACAAAACCATACCCCGTAATAAAAAAAATCCACCGCCCGGTCAACTCATCCACTCGCAAACACAATGAAATCCTACCATTCTCCCTAAAATCTTACTTCCAGCGAAAATAAATACAAAATTCTGAAAGAATCATCCCCCGTGACGCTTATATTTATATGTCGCAAGACAAGGCGGTCCGCACAAGACCCCCCCGGGTTAATGGGTTTTCCTGGAGGATGATTGTTCGAACCGCCATTTTTTTTGCACTCAACGGGCTGATGAACCTGCCGCGCCGTCACACTTTAAACAGACCGCCCCGTTTCCCGCCCAAAACTGCAGCACCCATAATCGCTACCGAAAGGAATACCATGGCCCAAACACCCAAGGCCGCAGCCAGTTCCGTGCCATTACCCAAAGTGCTGAGCAAAGTATAAATTGCCTTCGTTATCGGATAGTGCTGCGCCTGCTGCGCAAGGATCAAACTATCGCTAACTTCCAGCATTGAGAATGCGAAACCAAGAATCGCCCCAGCAGCCAAATTAGCCCCAATCAAAGGGATAGCCACCCGGCGCATCATCCGGAGCGGACTAGCTCCTAAGGATCGCGCAGCCTCTTCGAGTGCCGGATTGCTCTGCTGTAATCCGGCTACTGCCGCCCGCACCACATACGGAAGACGCCGTATCGCATACGCTAAAACCAGCAAGAAAAACGGATTCCCCCCCGGCCCTACTAAAAAGTGGAAAGGCTTACCCTCCTGTGAAAGCGCAAGATAACCGAACGCCATCACCAAGCCCGGAACCGCCAACGGCATCATAACTAACGCATCGAGACCGTTGCGAAATTTCAGATCAGACCTCACCACCACCCACGCCACGCAAAGGCCAATAATTACTGAAATCAAAGTCGCCGTTCCCGCATAAAACAAACTGTTCTGGATCGATGGAACTACCAAACCGTTCCCTAGCGACTCAACGTAATGTCTCATCGTAAGCTCCTCGGGCAAAACAGATCCATACCAAGTCTCTGCCAACGATAGCAGTAAAACCCCAAGATGCGGAATCGATGCCACGACAAACACACCTAAGAAAAGCACCGTGCATAACAGGCTCCTCACACCTTGCAGCTGCCTACCATCACTGCGGCCCTTCGGCCTCGGCGCAGTTCCCAAAGGAGCGCGACCCATCACAAGTTTCGCCACAGTGAAAACCAACGCCGCCACTACTAACAAGATGGCCGTCAAAGCGTAGGGCACTGGATTGCGCTCCAACCCTTTCAAACCATCAAAAATCTGCACCGGCGCAATCCGTGCAAAATCGAATACTAGCGGAACACCTAACTCCGTAAACGACCAAATGAACACCAACGAGCTACCCGCAAAAACTCCCGGCATCGCCAAAGGCAAAGTAACCTTGAAAAAACGCTTCCAAGGCGGACAACCCAGATTTTCCGCAGCCTGCTCCATCGCCGGATCGAGATTTGCCAACGCCGCCGCAATATTCATATACAAAATCGGATAAAGGTGCAGCGCGTTCATCACAATAATCCCGATAAATCTGCCTTCCGCCAACCAGTCAAATGGCTGCGCAGCGTCCATCAACCCTAGATCGATAAAAAGCGCATTAAAGGCACCATTCACACCCAGCATTTGCTTAATACCCACTGCCCCCACAAAAGGAGGCAAAATCATCGGAGCCAAAACCAAAATCCCTAATGCCTTCTTCCCGAAAAAATCATAGCGATGCGCCACTAACGCTAAAGGAAAAGCAATCAGCAAGGTCAGTGCCGTGCTGCCAATTCCCATCAGGAAAGCATTCCAAAGCCCCTCTCGGTAAATCGGATTCTGGAAAACCGCGATGATGAAGTCAAATGTCCAAACATCGTTGCCAGCTGCACCCGTTCCTTGAAACGCTTGTTTCACCACCATCCCCGCCGGATAAATGAAGAAAAATGCCAACAGAGCGAATACTACCAAGCTGATCGCCCATGCTAAATTCCGATTCATCTGCCGTCACGCTAGCCGTTTTCGGTCTGGAACGTCAAGCGCCCCTACACGTATCCACCTCGCCCCCCTCGCCTAGATACTAATAACCGCTCAAGGGCTTCTTCAAATAGGCAGCATCGCGTTTTTTCCGCAAATACTCTAAATGCCTTCGCTGCTCTTCGACACTTTTGCCATCCGCCACCGGCCTCAATGGGCCTGGCTGTGAAGCAGCTCCGTTCTGCTCTGGTTTATATCCAAATTTCTTCCAAGGACCATAAGGCACCTGCGAGGCTTCTACAAAACGCCAATGCACCTTAGCACCGGATTTTAGCTTCAAATAATCCCGAATTGAGGGCGAAAGATCGATACCCGCCGAGCCATTTTGTGTCGCTTTTGGTGGCTTATTTCCAAAAACATACTGCCAATCATCCGTCACCCATGGCCCACAGTCCTCCCACTGTGCGAAACAACTGCGTCCTTTATAATGCATCTGCACCCAGCGCCCCTTCAAAATCGTCTGCCCCGGCCTTGGCTGCATCCGCGAAAACCATGGAATCACCCTTGATGCCTCCGGCTTATGCCTTCCCCACGCCTTCACATCATTGTATGGCAGCGCGATGTAAAATGGATTCAACTTCGGCACAAATTTCTTCGGTCGAAATTCCCCTGTTGCATGATTCGCAATCCTTGCCGCCGGATCTGGATCGTCATAACCGCCAAAGTTTATCGCCCACTTTGTATCCCAAGACGATTTACAGTTTGGTGTAGGATTACGAGCCGTTGGCTGCTCTCCACACCAAAAAATCGTTGCAGTAATAAATTTTTTCCAAGGGTAATGCCCTCCTTGAGGTGGTCTCACCGGCCGATACGCAGAATTTGTTCTCGTCCCAGTAGGCACCACCACCCTTGGGGCAGTCTGTGAACTAGCTGTCAAATCCGCGTAGGCAGCACTCGGTAAGCTCACCGAGATCATCAGTGAGCTTACTAGAACTTTTGGCAAAGCAATTCGCATAACGCAGTCCACTTGCATATCTGTGTTCCCTCTGTTATTCAAGACTAAGCATTCTCTCACCTCACCTAAAGCATTTTTGAAACAATTCCCACTACTTCTTTTATTCACAATACTCCACACAAGCACGCTTTTTACCCAAGCTGAGCAACGCGAGTGGTCCAATGCCGACAAAACCAAAAGCTTCCTCGCCGAGTTTGTAGCGCGGGAGGGCAATCAAATCACACTCACCCGAGAAGACGGCAAAACAATCATTTTTGATGTCACCAAACTCCATCACTCAGATCAAAAGTGGCTCTTTGACAACCATCCCGCAGACGGACCTGCCGAAACTTACGAGGCAACCGACGAGTCAGTCTTCGACACCCTAAACTTCGGTGATAACCGCACCCTAGTAGCTCGTAAACTTGCTGCCAGCAAAATGGTAGAGTCCAGCGTAGACGGTGCATTTCAAGGGCGCACTGGCCTCAACGGCATTTACCGCACTCGCGGAAAAATCGGGGGACTTTACTGCTATCTGTTCTTTGATTGGACTCCCGACGGCGGCCTCAAAGAAATCACTTTGCGCACTGAGGGAAAGCCGCGGCCCGTCTATATCACCGAGTTAAAGCCTTGTTGGGCGGAGCTCACCGGACTCATCGCGCCTATCCATGGCCGTCCTATCCACACTTCAAGCATGCCATCCCCAAACAATCTTGAGGACGGCCAAATCCTTGGCAGCCATCTATGGCGGATCGACAATGGCGGCACAGTTCTACTCGGTGCAGGCCGTGAGGGGAATAACTTCCAAGTAGTTGTCCGCTTCACAACCGAAGATCTAGCCCTCGAAGAACCAACTGCTCCCTAAAAAATTCCACCGCAAAACCTTTTCAAATATCTCAGCTATCCTCCTTCCCCAGTTCCTTGCGGAGCTTGTCAATTTTCACCGATGCCTCAGCCTTCGTCAAATCGTCAGATGGCGCCTCAATCTTCGCCTCTTCACTCAAAGTCGTCAGATAGGACTTCTGAGCACCCGTCATCGCCTCATCACCTGTAACCCAGTTCTTAGGATCTTTCTCCGCGTTTGACTCTGGATTCGACTCCTGTTTTATATTTTCTTCGCTCATATCAGCACTTACATAATCGCTGCTTATAAGTGTTCAAGTGAATAGTTTATATTTTCACAATTTGTTGGCGTTACCCGCTCTATTTCGCATAAATCACTTAACCTAAACTTTATGCTCAGCATCATCCAAGAATGTGGAAACCTTCCCATCCAGTCTTTCGCTGCAGGTGAGCTTATCATCAAGGAAGGCGGCCGCTGCGGTTGCATATTCTTCCTGAAAAGTGGCACTCTCCAAGTGTCCAGGAACGCTATCCACCTAGCAGATATATCGGAAGTCGGCGAAGTCCTCGGTGAAATCTCAATCCTCCTAGACAGGCCGCACATCGCACAAGTCGAAGCAAAAACAGATGTCGAGTTCTACATCGTAGATCATCCCGACGATTTTCTAACAAAACACCCTTTGATCACCCTCCATATTGCTCGCTCATTGGCACGAAAAGTCGACTCCCTAGGCTGTTACATCGCTGACCTAAAAACCCAATACGCCGACGACAAAGGCGAAATCGGAGTGATCAACGACGTCCTAGACTCTCTAGTAAACATCAAACACTAACGACCGGAAAGTTTCCCCACCTTTCAGCCTTTCAGCCTTTCGTTCTCTTCTTCCACCCCCTCCGCCGAAACCCATCTTGCCTCCCCCTTATCCGTGTCGATCTCAATAAAGGTCGGAACAGCTCCCAACTGCCTTCCCCCATTGAAAAATAGTGAGCTACCTATCTCATCCATCCACGCGCCATCGGCATAAAATGGCGCTTGATGCACATGACCACATAAAACCATACGCGGGGCGTATTTTCCTGCCAGTTGGTTGAGTAAAACATCCCCCCAATCTTCCGATCCATTCCACGCCACCGGACTCCCCTTTGGCGGCGAATGATAAACCCAGATCCAATCTCTTCCCTCCACGAAGTGCGATTGCATTTCTAGCTGCTGCTGGATCGTAGCTTTCTGCGCTAAAGTCTCCCACCAAGGCAAAATGCTGAAACAAAAATCGCCAAACACAAAGAAATCGCCGTCGACCTTCACTCTCTTGTTCGCCTCCCTTTGCAGCCAACTAGCATCCTTTTCACCGGTCTCTTTGTTTCGAAGCAAATCGTGATTCCCTGATGCGATCAAAATCGGCGGACCATTCGCCATACGCGCTAAATATTTCCGAACTACAACCACCTGCGCCTCCAAGGGCACAATCGAACCAATATCCAATAAATCCCCGGCGATCACCACCAAATCGAACTTGTCACATACCACTCGCAGCCAATCCCACTGCCGGAGCGTATAATGAAGATCCGCTACAAGTAACAATTTCAAGACAAGCTATAAAAACCGCCTTAGCCGCCTCCCGCAAGCTGCAAGACTCCTTTTTACAAGACCACTTCCCTCAACAAACAGAATAGTTCCCGCTTCACTGCACTTCCTCTTGCATGAAAACATCAACTCATTTACCCACACAGCCCCATGAGTAACTACCGAGTCCTCGTTTCCGATCCTATCTCCGATAAAGGCGTTGAAGTCTTCCGTGCCGCAGAAGGCATCTCAGTCGACGTAAAAACGGGAATGTCTCCTGCAGAACTATTGGAGGTGATTGGCGATTATCACGGCCTCGTCATCCGCTCAGAAACTAAGGTCACACCGGAAGTTTTCGCAGCTGCTAAGAACCTGAAAGCCATCGGGCGGGCAGGCGTAGGCGTCGATAATATCGATCGTGATGCCGCCACAGATCACGGCGTAGTCGTCATGAATACCCCCTCTGGCAACACAATTTCAACAGCGGAACACGCCTTCGCACTCATGCTTTCCCTCGCCCGCAACATAGGCGCCGCACACCACTCAATGATCTCTGGTAAATGGGATCGAAAAATCCTCGGAGGAGTCGAAATGTTTGGCAAACGCCTTGCCATCTTAGGTATGGGCCGCATCGGCACCGAATTTGCCAAACGCGCACAAGCATTCGGAATGCACGTCGTCGCCTTCGATCCCTTTCTCACCGCTGCCCGTGCCCAGTCGCTGAAAGTTGAGCTTGCCGAAACTGCAGCCGACGCCCTCAAAGGTGCAGACGTCGTCACTCTGCACATCCCGATGACTCCAGACACCAAGCACATCATGAATGCGGAAAACATCGCCCTCATGAATCCCGGTGCACTCATCGTAAACTGCGCTCGTGGCGGTCTCGTCGACGAAGCTGCTGCTAAAGCCTCCATCGATGCTGGCCACCTCGCTGGAATCGCCCTCGATGTCTATGAAGTAGAACCACCACCTGCCGATTTTCCCCTATTCTCTGCTAAAAAAACCATCTTCACCCCACACCTCGGCGCGTCGACAGCAGAAGCGCAGGAAAACGTAGGCATCGAAGTCGCAATTCAAATCAAAGATTTCCTCCAAACTGGCGAAATTCGCAACGCCGTAAACATGCCTAATCTAGATGCGAAAACCCTCGAATCCGTTGGCCCATACCTTGATCTCGCGACTTCTCTAGGAAAACTCGTCTCAGAAATAGCACCTGCCCAGTGCGATGCGATTGAAGTCTCCTACCTAGGTCCAGTCTCAGAGCTTGATACCGAGCTCGTCACCCGTCAGATCCTCTCCGGCTACCTTTCCAATGCCTACCACGAAGCCCAAGTAAACCTCATCAACGCACCCGCCGTAGCCAAATCCCACGGCATCAGTGTCAGCGAGTCCAATGTGGCCTTATCTTCGAACTACAACGAACTCATCGAAATTTCCGCCATCAAAGGTGAAGAGACAATCACTGTCGCAGGCACCTTCTACGGGAAAACTCCGCGCATCGTCCACATCGCCGGTCATTACGTCGAAACCAACCCAACTGGCCGCTTCCTCTTTGTCGAAAATGACGACCGCCCCGGCATCGTCGGCGTCATCGGTTCCACCCTTGGCACCGCCGAGGTGAACATCGCAAACATGGCCTTATCTCGTAACAAAGAACAAAAAACAGCCGTCACAGTCATCGAGGTAGATACCGAGCCTACCGCCGATCTATTGAAAAACCTTCGCAGCACCCCCGGAATTCTACGCGTCCTATCCTTCCAACTCTAATTTATTTAACCTTTCCTCACTTCGCAGCTTGCCAAGCCCCACGAATCTTCCCTAACGTCCTTTCCAGCATGAAAAAACTCCTCGCTACTGCCTCAGTCTTCGCCATCCTCTCAGGAGTGGTGCTCGGTGATATCCACGCACCTCCAGGCTCACAATATACATCTTCTCGGAAACTTGGTCGTGCTATCGGCAATATCCTCTACGGCTTTATCGAAATCCCTGAGCAAATCGTCCGCAAAACCGATTCTTACGGCCGTAAAGCAGGGTTCAGCTATGGTGCTGTAGACGGCACAAATCGCGCCTTCCGCCGCCTCGGTTATGGCTTCTATGAGCTCTTCACCTTCACCTGCCCAACCTACCGCGGCACCTTCAAGCCACCTTACGAGAAATGTGGCCAAGACAATCGCATCGAAATGAACGTCCACGACGGCCTTTCCGAATTCCCGCCTGAACTTGGCGCAGAAAGCTATTACTCTTACAATCGCTCCCAGAGCTTCTAGAAATTACCTTTCATAGTTTTCTCAAGGCCAGCAGTTCGTTCTGCTGGCCTTTTTCTTTGGCTACCAGAACTTCATCCCTTCTGCTCGCGTCATCCCACAAAACCTTCCCCCTCACAACGTTCAGTAAATCAAAGAATACCAACGAATTTCCCCAATCACCCAATTTTTCATACATTTCGGAAAGATTAAGCTTGTCATCAGCTTCAGAGACTAGCACATTTCGCCCCCGCCCAAAACCGGGCATCTACGCAATACTTCTTACCATGTCAGTTTCTATCCGTCTCAACCGCAAGGGCACTAAAGATCGCCCTTATTACAAAATCGTTGCTGTAGACACACGCAAACGTAGAGACGGCCGTTACATCGAGCAAATTGGAACCTACGACCCACTTCTCGAAGGCACAAATTATGAAATCGACCTCGAAAAGGCTGATAAATGGCTATCAGTTGGCGCTAAACCTTCCGAAACCGTAAACAGCTTCATCCGCAAAGCCCGCACAGCCGCGAAGTCAGAACCTGCTGCAGCCGCAGCTGAGTAAACTCATCACCAGTTCTCTATAAAACCGCAACCATCAATGGTTTGCGGTTTTTTTTGTGTCATGATCGTCATAAGAATGACGCGCCGGAGTCAACTTTCCAAATCAATCAGACGGCTTCCTCGGCGTCGCCATCTCCGCCTTGTCAGCTACTTTATTCGTTGGATTGACCGCGTGCGTCTGCCTTTGTGGAGTCCGGTCATAAAATTTTTATTGCCGTCCGAATACAACACTACGTAGCCACCTTCGCTCGTATAACCAAATAAAATCGTACTGCTGTCCAACCGCCGCCAATTTGCATCGTTGTAGGAAGACTCGCATCTCACCTTGCCTCCCTTCAGAAAGGTGAACTCGTTTATCTTCTGGCGGTTCACTCCAAGATAATTCCAAGTAGTTCCGACTATTGGATCGGCACTGTCGTTCTTTACGGTCTTGTCTGAATCAGCAATTAATGCGTCTACAGCCTTCGCGCCTTCTAAGTCTCCAGCTCCCATTCTGTCTGCCTTGATCTTCTCAAGTTCCTCATTCAGTCTCTCGTTGATTCGTTCCATTGCTGTCTGCCTCTTCTCCAGCAAAATCTCGGCTTCACGAGGGAGTTCTTCTCCAATTGATGATCCTTGGGTAAGTACGATGATCAAAAACAGTATTCTCATAGGATTCACTTTCTTAGCTAACGCTTCAGCACACCCCATCCGACCGCCTCAGCGCGCTTTCACGTCTTCTATCACGTTCCCTCCTCCAGTCAAGCCTTCGACCCACTAGCGCGGTCGGATTTGTGGTGCTGCGTCTTGTTCTGCACTATTCTGGTTGAATCGCCAAACCGTCGGAACGCTCGATTAACTTCCGGTCAAACGTGTAGAGTTGCAGCCCTAGATCCTGTGCTGAGGCCAGATACTGGCTATCGTAGGCCGTGCAACCCGAAAGCCTCGCAGTAGAAACCACCCGATAAGCTGGGACGTCATAAGAAGAATCAGCCATTAGCTCCGTCACGTCTGAAAGGATTGCATCGGATTCGGCAGCGCTTAGCTTCCCATCCCGCTCAAATGTGGCTAATAGGTTTAGAAATTCATCCAGCCAGAGTCGAGGGGCACTCCAATCTGGATTCGCCGCATAGAGCCTATCGACAGCTTCTGATTGCTCACCACGAATCAAGAAGTAAGCCAGAACGTTCGTATCGACGACGATCATGCTCTGCCACCTTGTATACCATCGGTCACATCCGCTGAATCGACGAATCCTCCTAGACGGCCCCGTCTCTGTTGAATTCGCAGAACAAGCTCCTCCTTGGAAGTCTTCTGGGACCCGAGAGAGGCTTCGAGGGTGAAGATTATTTGCCTGTTGAGGCTGCGCCCGGAATTCGCTGTAGCTTCCTTGATTCGCTCGTGCAACTCAGGAGGCACATCTTTGAGGGTGACGTTCATGGACGCATAATGGTTCCAAAACGGTTTCACGTATAGTCCTACTTTTGGCAGGATGTAATAGGAACGAGGCGGTTTCTCGGCTTCGCCATCTCCGCCTCGGTCTCCTTTTTCGTATTCTTCTCAAAGTTCCATTGCGTAGCGAAGTGCTGTCTTCACGTCTTCAAGCACCGATCCGTGAAATATTCCTATCGGTCCTTCAAGTTCATGGTCTTGAATCGCCTGCAGACCTTGAATATTCGCGTAACTCCGCACTCGTAGAAAATGCATGGATGGCAGCACAACCTCGTAGTCTGGATCTCAGTAAGCTGTCGTAATCGGAACACACAGCGACAATCCCCTAGGTGCGCCTAGATCGTGGCGTGAAACTACCATCATCATTCTCGCCTTACCGCTCGTACCAGGATCTACCCTGTAAACTTCGCCCGGCTTAGTCATCGAACACAGAATCTAGGGCTGCCTGACGCATAGATGACTCCACGAGCAGATCGTCGTTGGCTGCGAGTGTCTCTACTCTGAACGGCAGACCTCGACGCAGCCGCACCTGAGCGAGAAACATTCGTATCGCTTCTGTCGTAGTTAAACCGAGTCCTTGGAAAACGGCTTCCGCATCCATCTTCAAACTCGGATCAACTCTCGCTCTGACAACCATGTCGCCCATAGATCATCTGAAGCACGAATAGGCCACCAGATGAAGAATTTCTTTGAAGAGCTCAAATTCATTATCGTGATTCCTGACCTTGCCCAAAGGCAAAAAAACTACTCATCAAGAAACTTCCCAGGGTTCAATATACCATTTGGATCCAGAGTTTTTTTGATCCTCTGATGCAGCAGGAATAAATCATCTCCCAGCGCTTGCCGAATCCAGCGCTTCTTCGCTAGTCCCACCCCATGCTCCCCCGTGATGGCACCACCCTGATCTAGCACCCATGTAAAAAGCCGATCCAATGCCGCATCAGCCTTAGCGCGCACTTGCTCGTCCGCATAATTATCCACCATCAAGTTGGTATGGATATTGCCATCTCCTGCGTGTCCAAAGCACGCCATCGCAATCCCAGTCTCCTTCTCTAAAGCTCGCGCAAATTCCACCAACTCAACCAGCTTCCCGCGCGGCACAACAATATCCTCATTCAGTTTGGTAAGGCCCGTATCCCGTAGCGAGTAGGAAAACGCCCTTCGCAGATCCCAAATTGCCTCACATTCTGTATCCCCTCTCGCAATTCGAAAGTCTTCCGCACCGCACTCAGCAAGCAAAGCCCCAAGTTCCTCCAGCTCATACTCCACCGCAGTCGGCCGCCCGTCGATTTCAACAATCAGGTGCCCATCTCCCGGTGGAAACACTTCTGCCCCAAGCTTCGCACGAGCTGCAGCCAAGGTAAATGCATCTGTAATTTCCAGAGCCGATGGCAAATGACCTTCCTGCAAAATCCTCTGCACCGTAGCCGCCGCAGCAGCAAAATTAGGGAAAACCGCCGCAAGCATCCCCCGACTCTTCGCCTTCGGGATAATCCGTGCCGTAATCTCAGTCACAATCCCCAACATCCCCTCAGACCCAACGAAAACACCAAGAAGGTCAAAGCCCGTCTTGTTCTTGTGCAATCTCCCGCCACATCGAATTACTGTCCCATCAGCCAGCACCACTTCCAACCCAAGGATATAATTTCGAGTAACCCCATACTTCAAACACCTTGGGCCACCCGCATTCGTCGCAACATTTCCACCTATAGAACACTCCTTCAAAGACGCCGGATCCGGTGGATAATCCCAGCCCAAATTCCGCACCGCAGCCTGCAGCTCACCCGTGATCACCCCCGGCTGAACCACCACAACGCCATCTGCTGGACAAATTTCTAAAATGCGATTCATCCTCGCCGTAGAAAGCGCAATTCCGCCTTCTACAGGCACGCACCCACCTACATACCCTACGCCCGCACCCCGAGTCGTCACCGGCACACCTACTCGGTTGGCATAATTCAAAACCTTCGATACATCATCTGTATTTTCCGCAAACACTACGCAATCCGGCAGGTGACTTGCGAACCACTTGTCCCGCGCATGCACGTCGAGAACCTCACTCGCATCGGAAACTTTATCCTTCCCTAAAAGATCTACTAGATCCCTTCGTAATTCCTCAACGCCCATAACGTCATCATCTACTCCCCTAAGCTAGGGTCAACCGTATGCTTGCCTAAAAACGGAAAATCCTCTGCACCAATCTAATAATACGGCCGCAAAAGAAGATAACAAATCGGACCCGTCACAGCCACATAGAGCCAAATCGGAAACACCCACCGGGCCAGCGCACGATGAGTCGGGAACTTATTCGTCCAAGCCGCACTAAACGTCAATAAAATCATCGGCAGTGACACTCCCGCTGCCAAAATGTGTGAAATAAGTAAAACTAGATACAAGGGCCGCGCAATTTCCACCTCTTGCAACTCAGCTAGTGTTAAATCCCCATCCCCATTCGAGTCACCAAACAGCACCTCCGTATTCGTAAAATGATAAGCCACGTAACAAAGCAAAAATACCACCGACAAACCCATAGCAGTCATCATAAAACTACGGTGGACATGTATTTTTCCCTTTAAAATTGCCAATAAACCTCCAATCAGTGCGATCGATACCAAAGTATTAATCACTGCATGCACAATGGGTAAAAAATCGAGACTCACTCCCTCAGGAAGAGGTATTCTCAGCTCTGGACGACGCATCAATCCCACCAAAATTAAAACGGCAGCAGTGAGTATCCACGTAGCCAGCTTAAGATTCTTATAAAGCTTCTCGTTCGGTGGCCGTTGCAGCCAATCCCTCTTCGTATCGTGCGATTTCATCAAAAAGTCCTACAACGATTCTGATTTATTTAGCTCTGAACGTATAGCTTCTTTCAACTCCGCTTGGCGCTTTTGTAATAAATCTGGGTCTAGAGCTTTCGTCGCTGCATCCCTTTCATCCGTGAGCGGCCACTTACCAATCACCTGAAAATCCCGATTTACTAACAACAAACCCATATCATGCCTGAACCGCCCGTTTGCTTCAATATCCTCAGGGTCCGTGCGCTCACGAATCCCTAGAAACCCTAAAGTTTCCTCCATATACTCATGAGTTTTTTCCTGGTCGCCCGCATTCATAAACCACCAGCTCTCACCAGCCCCCAACGCTTCCGCATAATCTGCTAACTTCTCAGGATCGTCTTGTTCTGGGTCAACGCTCACGCAAACCATCTGAAAATCTGGATGATCTTTAAACTCCTCGTAAATTCGTTTCAGCTCCGCCCCATTCCGAACAGCACAATGCGGGCACACAGCAAAAAATTGCGCCACCACCCACACTTTCCCCCGCAGGTCAGATAATTTTACCTCTTCCCCTGTCTGAATCGTTCCAGGCAAATCCTTTTCAATGGGAAACCAAGTCTCCTGCTTCGTCTGACCTATATTCGTAAACTTACCCGCCTCCACCTTCTTCGCCTCAATTCTTGGCACAATCAAAAGATTCACGATCGCCAAAATCCCAATACAAATAGCAGCCACCCCGCTATAAAACAAAATCAAAGTCGTCTTCTTCGTCATAATTCCTCTTCTTCGTTGAGCACCGTATCTATCGTATCAATTAGCAAAATTTCAAGCTGCTCTACATTGCTATTTTCAGTTCCCGTCTTGATCCCCTCCAAATCCCATTTCGCCGCTTGCTCGAAATCAAAACTCGCCACATAAGCTGCACCACCGCGCTTCTGCGGCACCACCGCCCGGCGCACATGTCGTTCTTGATCAATCAGCACCAAAGATCTGTCATAAAACCACTCACCGTCTCTCTCATACGGTAACATACTGGCCTTAAATTCATTTTTGATAAACTTGTGCAAACTCTCCCGCTCATTCGCACCAACCGTCCACTTCGGCAATTTCGCTCCCAGCTCCTTCGCCTTCGCTTGCAGCTCCCCTACCAATCCATCCGCTGGCCCCGGGTCCAACATAAGCGTAACCAACGCAAACTCTTCATTTTCTGCATATTTTTCGCTTAAACGCTTCATAATGCCCGAAGTCACCTCATCCTTTTCGCTCCTCGGACTGCTTTGCACCACCAGCACCTTGCCCTTCAATGCCATAAGATCACTAATCTCCCCATCTTGCCTCACAAAAGTAAGATCCTTCGTCTCGGAAATCTTCGTCAGCAAACTTGGCCGATCATCCCGCGCACCCTCTTTCGAACGCTTCTCATACGCTTTTAAAATCACAATCCCTCCTACCACCATAATCGCCAAAAGAATGAATGCAGTGCGATACAACTTCTTCGGATCCGGCGTCACTGGCTCCATATCTATTTTTCCTACATCGTTCATCAAGTTGCCGGAAACCTAGCAAGACGCTTAGCTATAGCAAGCGCTGCCTATCGGAAATCCTCACCAGCATCACAAGCTATCGATCCACAAAGAAAGCTCAGCCCATCTCGCAATCAAAACTTGTCCTTCCCTCTCGACCCACGCAAAACTCCCACCCCACCCTTCCAAACACCGCCTATGACCACGAACCACGAAATCCGCGTTTTCGCGCCAGCCACAGTCGCAAACGTGGCCTGCGGTTACGATGTCCTAGGCTTTGCCATCGATTCCCCTGGGGACGAAATTGTAGTCCGCCATTCAAAAAATCCCGGCCTCCAGATCACTGCCATCACCGGCGATAATGGAAAACTACCCAAAGACCCCACCAAGAACACCGCCGGGGTCGCTGCCCTCGATCTCCTAAAGCACCTCGGTATGCTCGACCATGGAATCGAAATGGAAATTCATAAGAAAATGCCCTTCGGCTCCGGCCTTGGCTCATCCTCCGCCTCAGCCGTTGCAGGAGCCTACGCCGTAAACCGCTTAATCGGCGAGCCGCTCTCAAAACGTCAGCTCCTCCCCTTTGCGATGGCGGGCGAGGCATCAGCCGATGGCGCCTGGCACGCAGATAACGTAGGCCCCTGCTTACTTGGCGGCATCGTCTTCATCCGCTCAAACGAAGAGCTCGATATCGCACAAATTCCCGCCCCGGCAAATCTTTGGGCCGCTGTAGTCCACCCAGACATCGAAATCCTTACAAAAGTGGCCCGCGAAATTCTCCCTAAAGAGATTCCACTCGAAAACGCCACTCAGCAAATCGGCAATCTCGGCGGCCTGATCTGCGGCCTCATCCAAGAAGACTACGGCCTCATTTCTCGGTCCATACACGACGTCATCGCAGAGCCACGCCGCCAAAAACTCATCCCTGACTTCTACAAAGCAAAGCGCGCCGCTCTCTCCGCCGGTGCCCTCGGCTTTTCAATCTCAGGTGCCGGCCCGTCCGTGTTCGCACTCTGCGAAGGCGAGAAAATTGCCCGAAAAGTCGGCACCGCCATCCAGAAAGTCTTCACCGCACTTCCCGTAAACTGCCAAGTGCATGTCTCCAAAATTAATCCCCTTGGCGTCCACGAAATTCCCCCATCCGCCTAGTCACCGCCACCCTTTCCTGTGAAATATCATTCCACAAACAACCCCGCTCTCCAAGTAAGCCTCAAAGAAGCCATCTTGCGGTCTCTCCCCGCAGACAATGGCCTCTACATGCCAAATGAGCTACCTGTGCTAGACCCGGATTTTTGGAAAAACTACCGGCAACTCACCTTCCAAGAAATCGGCTTCGCTATCGCCCAAGCGTTTTTCGGCGAGGACATACCCACTACTAATCTCACAGAAATCGTCAACGGCACCCTAGAATTCGAAGCCCCACTCGTCTCCCTATCGCCACAAGATCACATACTTGAGCTTTTTCACGGCCCCACCCTCGCCTTCAAAGACTTTGGCGCACGCTTCATGGCCCGCCTCATGGCATACCTCACCCGCGGCGAAGACAAAGAACTCACCGTCCTAGTAGCTACCTCCGGCGATACTGGAGGCGCAGTAGCATCAGCATTTTACAACGTCCCCGGCACCCGAGTGATTATCCTATACCCCGCCGGCAAAGTCTCCGGCCTACAGGAAAAACAACTCACTGCCCTCGGCGGCAACATCACCGCACTAGAAATCGATGGCAGCTTCGATGATTGCCAAAATCTCGTCAAAAAAGCTTTCCTCGAACGTGAGCTCTCAGAGCAGATGAATCTCACATCTGCCAACTCCATCAACCTCTCCCGCCTAGTCCCACAATCATTCTACTACGTCCACAGTGCTAGGCAATTAGACGAGGGCATCAAACCAGTTTTCGTGATACCCTCCGGAAATTTTGGAAATCTCACCGCTGGCTTGCTCGCAAAACAACTCGGCCTACCTGTCGAAAAATTCGTTGCCGCCACCAATCGCAATGACGTCGTCCCCGAATATCTCTTCAGCGGTGAATACAAACCCCGTCCAAGCATCGTCACCATCTCTAACGCCATGGACGTCGGCGCACCTTCGAATTTTACCCGGATGACCGCTTTGTTTGAGAATTCATGGGAAAACATGAAGCAATCGGTCGCCGGTATCAGCTTTACAGACGAGGACACTCAAAAAGCAATCTACGAAGTGAGCACCGAATTCGGCTACCAGATTGATCCCCACGGCGCTGTCGGCTGGCTCGCCGCCCGCCAATATCGATCTGAAAACCCAGGATCTCAAACCATCACTCTCGAGACCGCACACCCTGCAAAATTTCCTGAGACAATGGCCGCCGCCCTCGGTGAAGGCGTCGTTGAAACACCTGCAAGACTCGCAATCTTAGCGGAAAAGGAAAAGGTAGCCACCAAACTACCCAAAGATTGGCACACCTTCCGGACATGGCTTCACGATAACGTCGCCACTTAGTTCAGCCGGATTCCACCCTCCGTTTGCGTCACCAAACGCTGCCTTAGCAATGCTCCCAGGCTCTGCTTAAAGGTCCGCTTGGACACGCCCAGCTCCTCATAAATCTCCTCCGCTGGGCTTTTGTCAGATATTGCCCAAAACCCACCGCGCGCCACCAACTCTCCCATAATCTGCTTCTCCAAATCATCTACCCTCTCCCTCCCCGGCGGGTGCAAACTAAGATCCACCTTCCCATCATTCCGGACGTTTGTGACATACCCCTTTAACTTCTCGCCCTGCGTTAGTTCCTGAAAAACTTCATTATGGAAAAGCAATCCTCCGTGCTCACCATCGATAATCGCCTTATATCCCAAATCCGTTTTTCCATAGATGATAAGATCTACTGAGTCACCAGTAGAATAACTCGCCGGCGTCTGATCAATGTGCCGCCCCAACCGCGTAGTAGCAATCAATCTGCCGCTCGCCTCATCCAAAAGAACCTTCACCAAGTAAAATTTTCCTTCGTCCATTCGCGCTTTCTGCTCTCGAAACGGCACCAGCAAATCCTTAGGCAACCCCCAATCTAAAAAGGCTCCCACCGCCGTAGTAGCCACACACTTCAGCTTCGCAAATTCACCCGGCATCGCCCTCGGTTGTTTCAAAGTCGCCACTAACCGATCCTCAGAATCCAGATAGATAAATACATCTACGAAGCTTTCCACCTGCCACTCAGTCGGCATCTCACGCCGGGGCAACAAAATCTCACCTAGATTCTCCGCATCCAAGAAAAGGCCAACTGGCTTCTCTCGCAAAATCCGCAGACTAGCTCTCTCGCCGACCTTTATCATACGCTAAAATCCTTCGGGGCTAACAAAATCTTCTCTACTGGGTGCTTAGTAACGATGTTCCCTTGGCTGCCCCGCCCCTTGATTCCAAATTCAGCAAAATGCAAAGGCCTCGTCAAATTTCTTAACCCCAGCCCCGTTTTCATGTGCACAATAAGCATCTGCGCAGAACTCTCCTCATTCGTGCTATGCCATTTGAAATATAAAATTTTGCTTCCCCGCGTCCCTTTGGTAAGCGCGTACTCTTTATCACGAGTCACCCCTCCCACCGTAAACCGTTTCGCCAGCACGTTTCCATCCCGCCCATCCCGATAAATCATCGAGTAAATAATATCTTCATCTTTCCGGAAAACTGCCACCCGCAACGGTCGCGGCCCAACGAAAAACTTATCCGCCACCCGCACAACCTTCATCGTCCCATCCGCGGAAAAAACAATTACATCATCCAGCATCGAACACTTCTCCACTGCCTCTTCCTTCTTCAGCGAAGTCCCCGCAAATCCACCCTTCGCATCCAAATACAACATCTCAGTCGCCGCCACTACCATTGTCCGATCCACCCGCTCAAAGGCAGATACCTCCGTCTGCCTCTGCCTCTCCTTCCCATACTTCTTCCCCAACTGCTCATACCAGCGAATCGTATAGCGCGTCAGATTCCGCAAATTCTTCTCACATTCCTCAATCTCCTTCTCAATCCCTGCAATCTCCTCATCCGCTTTGAACGAATTAAATTTCGAAATACGCTTAATACGAATCTCCGTCAAACGCACCAAATCATCCTCCGTCACCTCACGCCTCAGAGATTTCTTAAACGGCTCCAAACCATCGTCAATCGCCTTCAAAACCGCCTCCCAAGTCTCCGCCTCCTCTATATCCCGGTAAATCCGATTCTCGATGAAAATCTTTTCCAACGACGAGAAATGCCACTTGTCTGCCAGCTCCTCCAAACGAATTTCCAGTTCCCTCTTTAGCAACTCCCGAGTCTGATCTGTGGAAGCTTTGAGAATTTCAGAAACACCCAAAAACACCGGCTTCCCGTCCACAATCACCGCAGAATTTGCCGAAAGGCTCAACTCACAATCCGTAAACGCATAAAGCGCATCCCGAGTATTCTCCGCATCCGCCCCAGACGGCAAATACACCAATATATCCGCATTCGCCGCCGTATTATCTTCGATTTTTTGAATCTTGATCTTGTTCTTATCAGCCGCCCCAACAATCGAATCCATCAAACCCCCAGTCGTAGTCCCGAAGGGAATCTCAGTAATCCGTAAAACCCCCTTCTTCTCATTGGAAATCCGCGCCCGCACCCTCACTTTCCCCCCGCGTAGCCCATCCTTATACTCACTCGCATCCATAATCCCCGCCGTGGGAAAATCAGGCAACAACTCGAAGGGTTGCTTGCGAAGATAAGCAATCGCCGCCGCGATCAATTCGTTGAAATTATGTGGTAACACCTTACACGCCAGCCCCACCGCTATTCCCTCTACCCCCTGCGCCAATAACAACGGAAACTTCACCGGCAATGTCTGCGGCTCCCTATTTCTCCCATCATACGAGGGCAACCACGCAGTCGTCTTCGGATTGAAAACCACCTCCAACGCAAATTTTGTCAAACGCGCCTCAATATACCTCGGCGCCGCCGCATTATCGCCCGTCAGCGTATTTCCCCAGTTCCCCTGACAATCAATCAACAAATCCTTCTGCCCCAGCTGCACCATCGCCGCCCCAATCGATTGATCACCATGTGGATGATACTTCATCGTATTTCCCACAACGTTCGCCACCTTATTATACCGCCCGTCGTCCAACTCTTTCATCGAGTGCAAAATACGCCGCTGCACAGGCTTCAACCCATCATACAAATGCGGCACAGCACGCTCCAAAATAACATAACTCGCATAATCGAGAAAATAATCAGAATACATCGAGCCAAGTGATGCGTGCTGGTCCGGGTCTTGGCTCATGTGTCCACCGTGCTACTGGACGATCGCGCAGCGTGCAAGCAATCCCTCACCGCTTCGTGAAAATTTCCCTTCGCTGCCCTTGCACCACCGTCCTTCATCCGCTTTCCTCACGCCATGGAAGCAACCGGAACATCCTACGCAGAGCTACAAGATTGGGTAAACGAAATTGCAGCCCGCACCTCACCCGCTAACATCATATGGTGCGATGGCTCACAAAATGAATGGGATACACTCACCCAACAGCTCTGTAATCAAGGCAC
Source organism: uncultured Verrucomicrobiae bacterium (assembly GCA_963849375.1). Classification (GTDB taxonomy): domain Bacteria; phylum Verrucomicrobiota; class Verrucomicrobiia; order Verrucomicrobiales; family Akkermansiaceae; genus Luteolibacter. Next base: position 146,480 of record CAWKHB010000006.1, read on the forward strand.
CTTCCTCCGCCTAAACCCGGAAAAACGCCCCAACTCCTTCCTCGCCCGCTCCACTCCTTCCGATGTCGCCCGCGTCGAAGAACGCACTTTCATCTGCACCAAACGCCAAGACGAAGCCGGCCCCACCAACCAATGGGCAGATCCCGTCCCCATGCGCAAAACGCTCGATGAAAAATTTACCGGCTCCATGGCAGGCCGCACCATGTATGTCATCCCCTTCTGCATGGGCCCGCTCGATTCACCCCTCGCAAAAATCGGCGTCCAGTGCACCGATAGCGCCTACGTCGTCGTAAACATGCGCATCATGGCGCACATGGGCACCCACGTCCTCAACCGCCTCGAAGACGAAGTTTCTGGGAAAACCCCTCCGAAACGCGATGGACATGCCCAATACATCAAGTGCCTCCACTCCGTCGGCGCTCCTCTTTCTCCCGGCGAGTCCGATGTCCCATGGCCTTGCAACGATGACAAATACATCTCTCATTTCGTCGATACCCGCGAGATCATGTCTTACGGCTCCGGCTACGGCGGCAATGCCCTTTTAGGAAAAAAATGCCTCGCCCTCCGCATCGCCTCAAACATCGCGCGGGAACATAAATGGATGGCAGAGCACATGCTCATCCTCGGCCTCCACGCCCCCGACGGCTCCAAAACCTACGTCTCCGCTGCCTTCCCATCCGCCTGCGGGAAAACCAACCTCGCCATGCTCGTCCCACCGAAACCATACGCAGATGCTGGTTGGAAAACCTCCATCGTAGGCGACGATATCGCTTGGCTCTGGCCTCATGAAGACGGAAAACTCCATGCCATCAACCCAGAAACCGGCTTCTTCGGCGTCGCCCCCGGCACAAATTATGAGTCCAACCGCATCGCCATGGAATCCATGGAGGAAAACGCCATCTTCACCAATGTAGCCCTCACCGATGATGGCGATGTCTGGTGGGAAGGCATGACAAAGACCCCACCATCACATCTCATCGATTGGAAAGGTAACGACTGGACGCCCCAATCAGAAAGCCCTGCCGCACACCCAAATTCCCGCTTCACAGCCCCTGCATCCCAATGCCCCACCATCGATCCTGATTGGCAAAACCCCGATGGAGTCCCCATCGATGGCGTCATCTTTGGTGGCCGCCGGGCAACCACTATGCCTCTAGTATACCAAGCCTTCAACTGGGGCCACGGCGTCTACGTCGGCGCCACCATGGGCTCTGAAATGACCGCCGCCGCCGCCGGCACCATCGGCAAAGTTCGCCGCGATCCCATGGCCATGCTGCCCTTCTGCGGCTACAACATGGGCGATTACTTCGGCCATTGGCTCGAAATGCAGCGCCATCTCCTCCACTTACCTCGCTTCTTCCACGTCAATTGGTTCCGCAAAACCGAAGACGGAAAATTCATGTGGCCCGGTTTCTCCGAAAACATGCGTGTCCTCGAGTGGATCGTAAATCGCTGCAAAGGCGGCACCGCTGGCCATGAAACTCAAATCGGATGGATACCCGATTACGAAAACTTCAATACCGACTCCCTCGCAGACTTCACCAAAGAAGATTTCGACAAAGTCATGAAATTTGATCGCTTAGAATGGCGCGCAGAACTCGTCTCTCAAAGTGAACTCTTTATCGATCTCTACGATCACCTCCCCAAAGAACTCATCTTCCAACGCGAGCTCCTTGCCGCCCGCTTAGTCTAAATCAACGGTAGCACTAATCGGCATACCCCAGCCAAGGCCCGAGCCATTTCTCCGCTTCCTGCAAGGTCATTCCCTTGCGCGCTGCGTAATCCTCAATCTGATCTTTCTGCAGCTCAGATAACGCGAAATAATGACTCTCCGGATGAGAAAAATACAGCCCACAAACTGCCGCCCCGGGGTGCATTGCACAACTCTCCGTCAAATACACACCCGTCTCTTCCGTAGCATTCAAAAGCTCAAATAGTATCGGCTTCTCCGTGTGATCCGGCTGCGCTGGATACCCCGGCGCAGGCCGTATGCCCTGATACTTTTCGTGAATCAGAGCATCCTTCGTCAGCTCGCCTTCCGCCTCATACCCCCATTCGATCCGCGCCCTATGATGGAGCCGCTCCGCAAATGCCTCCGCCAATCGATCCGCTATCGCCTTCACCATAATCGATCCATACGGGTCATTCGCTTCATCCAATCGCTTCGCATACTCATCTGCCCCATGGATTCCCACCACAAATCCTCCTAGGAAATCTCCAGAACCTTGCCCCTTCGCGCCGTTATCCATCGGCCTTACCCAATCCGCCAAAGCCACGTTCGGCTTCCCAGATGTCTTCTTTAACTGCTGCCGCAAAGTGTGAAACCTCGTCCGCTCCCCGCCATCATCATCGAAGATAACAATGTCATCCCCGTCTGAGCGCGCGGGGAAAAAACCAAATACCCCACGAGCTTCCAAGCATTCATCTGAGATGAGCTGATCCAAATACTCGCAGGCCTCCACATACAGTTTCTTCGCCTCCGCTGCACCACCTTCGTTCCTTGTTTTTAAAATCTTTTTCTCCCGATCCCACACACCCCTCAGCTCCCAGGCATGGAAAAATGGCGTCCAATCAATATAATCGATCAGCTCCGCAATCTGCGCAGAAACCTTGCGTATCCCCGTAAATGCAGGACACGGCGCTTCATAAGAATCCCAATCCAACTTCGGCCCCGCCGCCCGTGCCTCCACAAGACTCAAAGTCTCCTTCTTCGGCCCACCTAAAAAATTCTCGCGCGCCTTCTTCTGTTTCTCACGAAGCTCCTCCACAAATGCTGCATTTTGATCCTTGGAAAGCAGCGATGTCGTCACCGGCACCGAACGTGAAGCATCCAACACATGCACCACCGGTCCAGAATAATGCTCAGCAATCTTAATCGCCGTATGCGCCGCCGAAGTAGTCGCACCACCTATAAGCAGCGGCACAGTGAAGCCCCTACGCTCCATTTCCTTAGCCACATGCACCATTTCATCCAGCGATGGCGTAATAAGACCAGATAGCCCAACTACATCACTCTCCATTTCCTCGGCCCGATCCAAGATCTTATCACACGAAACCATCACCCCCATATCCGTCACCTCAAAGCCATTACAAGACAGCACCACACCCACGATGTTTTTCCCAATATCATGCACATCTCCCTTCACTGTCGCGATCAAAAACCGCCCCGCCGATGTCCCCCGCTCAGCCTTCTTCAGTGCCTCCTCATCACTCAAATTCGGCTCTTTCTCCAAAATAGCAGCAATATCACCCGCCAAATTCTCTGCCTTTTCCTCCTCCATATAAGGTGTCAACCACGCCACAGCCTTCTTCATCACCCTCGCCGATTTTACGACCTGCGGCAAAAACATCTTCCCCGCACCAAACAGATCTCCCACCACGCCCATCCCGTCCATCAGCGGACCCTCAATCACCTTTAGCGGCTTCCCATACTTCACCCGCGCCGCCTCTGTATCCTCATCAATAAACCGATCAATCCCGCGCAAAAGCGCATGCTCCAAGCGCTTCTCAACCTCCTGCTCCCGCCACGATAAATCCTCAGCCAACTTCTTACCCCCCACACCCTTGTAGCTCTCTGCTAAATCCAACAAACGCTCCGTGCTATCCTCACGTCGATTTAGCAATACATCCTCCACGCACTCTAGCAGATCCTTAGGTATCTCATCATATACCTCTAACATACCAGCATTCACGATACCCATATCCATACCCGCTTTCGTAGCATGATATAAAAACGCAGAATGCATCGCCTCTCTCACTTTATTATTCCCTCGAAACGAAAATGATATATTCGAAACTCCTCCAGAAATCTTTGCACCCGGCAAGTTCTCTTTAATCCACTTTGTCGCCTGTATGAAATCCAAAGCATAATTGTTATGCTCTTCAATACCTGTCGCTACAGTTAATATATTAGGATCAAATATAATGTCATTCGCAGTGAATCCTACCTCATCTACTAATATCCGATACGCCCGCTCACAAATACGTATCTTCTCCTCATAAGTAGCCGCCTGCCCGTCTTCGTCGAAGGCCATAACCACAACCGCCGCCCCATACTTCATAATGTGCCGGGCGCTTTTCTTAAAAGCCTCCCCACCTTCTTTTAAAGATATCGAGTTTACAATCCCTTTACCCTGAAGATGCTTCAATCCCTCCTCCAAGATCTCCCACTTCGAGGAGTCCACCATAATCGGCACCTTCGCCACATCCGGCTCACCTTGCAATAGATCCAAATACTTAGCCATCATCGCCTTGCCATCGATCAACCCATCATCAAAACATATATCAATTACGTTTGCCCCATTCGCTACCTGCTGCCGCGCCACTTCCACAGCCTCCTCCAAATCACCTGCCCGCACTAACTTCGCAAACCGCGGTGACCCCGCAACATTCGTCCGCTCTCCTATCATCAGAAACCCTTTGGCTTCATCATGATTGTATGCATCTGTCCCCGATAACCTTAACGTCAAATCCTTCATTTTCTTCACCTAATTATGATAACAGCTCAAAGCAGAACAAACTTTACAATCATATAAAAATATAACCCTTAACCTCACGAAACCACCTTTGGCAAAGCACGCGGCTTCACACCTTTCACTCCCTCCGCAATCGCCCGGATATGCTCCGGCGTATTCCCACAACAACCACCTGCAAAATTTAACAAGCCTCCCAAAGCAAACTCCTTCATATGCTCTTTCATATGTGATGGCTCTAAATCAAATCCCGTCGGTGCCAGCGGATTTGGTAAACCCGCATTGGGATACGCCGAAACATATGTCCCTGCAATCCCTGACAACTCCACCAAGAACGGCTTCATCAAATCCGGACCCAACGAACAATTTAAGCCCACCGCCAACGGCTTCACATGCGCAAATGCATTCCACAAAGCTCCCACTTTCTGCGCACTAATCATCGTCTCTCCACCTAGTCCCACAGCCGCAGATATAATCACCGGCAATTTCATCTTCTCCTCCTCAAACACCTCTTGAACCGCTACCGCTGCCGCCTTCGCATTCAACGAATCGAAAATCGTCTCAATCATCAAAATATCACACCCCCCCTCTATCAAACCCCTCACCTGCATCTGATACGCCTCCCTCACCTGATCAAAAGTCACCACCCGAAACGAAGCATCCTCAGCATCTGGCGAATTACTTAACGAAACTGTCAAAGGCCCGATCGCACCCGCCACATATCGCTTCACCCCAGTATCCGTCCCCACATCATCCGCCATCTTCCGCGCCAAGCGCGAGCCCTCAACATTCATCTCCCACGCCAACTCATTCAGAAATTCATCTTCTAAAATTTTCTGAAAAAACTCCGGATCCTTCCGCCCCCCCTTCTCACGTGGGTCCTCTACGAAAAACTCACTCTGCGCTATCCCAGTCGCCGAAAATGTATTCGTCTCACAAATATCCGACCCCGCCTCATAAAAACTCCGATGAATATCACCTATCACCTTCGGGTTCGTAATCGATAAAATATCCCCGTTGTTCAGCAAATCCTTCTCGTTCTTCGCAAAACGCTCACCGCGCGCCGCTTTCTCATCCAGACCATACGTCCGAATGGTAGTCCCCATCGCCCCATCCAAAACTAAAATACGCTCCTCAAGAGTCTTCTCCAATTCCTCCGTGAAATCCGCCTGCGCCATCCTCCTAATCTATGCCTCTTACCCACCCTTTCAAGTTCAAATCATCAAATCACGATATGATGATGAGACTTTTCCTATTTCCTGAATTCCTACAACATCCCAACCGCTTTCCCACTGCATCAACATGCTCCTCAAAATCACATCAGCCCTCATCCTAATCGCCCCCCTAGCCTCCGCAAATTGGGCCACACACACCCTCAAAAATGACCAGATCTCCCTCGATATCGTCCCGTCCATCGGGCGCATCATGAGCCTGCAACTCATCGGAAATCCCAACATTCTCTGGCACGACACCACCCTCACAAATATCCCCGCCGACCCCCAATCCGAGAAATGGCAAAACTTCGGCGGCGAGAAAGTATGGCCAGCACCCGAAAAAGATTGGTCGCAATACGGCCCCCGCACCGGCTGGCGCCCACCCACCGGGATCGACGCCACTCCCGCCAGAATCACATCATCGTCCGATGAACTCGTCGTCCTCACATGGCCAGACGACCCCCTCTCTGGCATCCGCATGACACGCACCTACACACTCAGCGAAGCCACCCTCTCCATCACCACCTCATTCTACCGCTTCCAGCCCGGCCCCGCCCCACTCGCCATCTGGACAGTCGCCCAACTCACCGACCCCGAACTCTGCTTTCTCGAAAAAACCCCCGATTGCTGCCTACCTAAAAACCTCATCCTACTCTCCAAAGACAGCCCCCCTTCCCTCAAAGAGCAACCCAACTCCTTCTCCCTTACCCGGCACCCCTCCAAAGCCTTCAAGATCGCCACCGCCGGCACCCAACTCATTTGGGGAAATGCCCATACCATCCTTCATATCACCACAAACTACACCCCCGGCTCCATCCAACCCGACGCCGGCAGCCGCATCCAAATCTACACGAATGCCGATGCCAAACCCTACGTCGAACTCGAAACCCTAAGCCCCCTCTCCACCATCCCCGTAAACTCCTCCCTCACCCACACCACCCGCTACACTCTCATCCCCCGCGATCCCGAAACCCCTCTCGAGGAGACCGCCAAAACAATCCTTTCAAAACCCAATAACTAAGCCTTTCCCTATGAAATTCCTACTAGCCCTCCTCCTCACAGCCACCCTCCACGCTCAGTCCCTCGATTTCCTCGAACTCTTCGCCAATCCTGAAACCCGCCCGGCTGCCCTCGCCACCCTCACCCCCGGCACCCGCGATTACTTCTTCCACACCGCCCTCCACCAGCAACTAACCGGCAAAACCGAAGCCTACCAAAAAACCATCACCGCCTGGCAAACGGCCGCAGATCGTCAGCAAAACTCAATCTCCGACAAAGGCCTCGAAGTCCTAGAAAACCGCCGCATCATCTCCTCCTACGAAAATAATCCCGAGACCGCCCTCAAAGAACTCCAGGAAACCCTCGACCTCCGCTTCGATGCCTCAAAACCCGATTCCGCTGCTCGCTCAAAAAACACCCCCAGCACCCTAGACCCCGCTCTCATCGCCGCCCCCGCCTTTCGCAAACGAGCCCAATCCGCATCAGCCCCCTACCAATCTCTCTCCGGAGCCACCCTCCATGCCGAACTCGACGACGTCGCATCGTTCGATGAACAAAAAATCCGCTGGTTCGTCGACAAATTAACCGCCTACCAGCACGAAAATTACACCACCCTCATCCGTAAGGCTCTCGCTCTCAAGCCAGCCTTAGAAATCTCACAAATCCCATTCGCCAAGCTCACCCTCACCCAGCTAGAAACCCTCGCAGATGACCCGGCCCTCACAAACAGCGAAATCTTCCACACCGCCTACCTCCAAAAACTCGCTCCCTCATACCCGACACAACTCGAACGCGACCTCCCAGCCCACGCCGCTTTTCTAGAAAAATGCGCCGCCTACGTCACAGATCTACCACCCGCCCTTAACTCTCTCCGCGCCCACGTCCTCTACCACCACCTACGCCTCCAAGAAAAACTCGGAAACTACCCCGAAGACCCTTTTCACACCTACCTAAGCCTCCCGCGCTCCTCACACCCCATCATCCTCCGCACCGAACAATCCCGATACTTCCCAACCCCCGCCGATTTCTCAAAAATCACCTACTGCCCCCCAGTCCACGATGATTCTCACCTCATAAATCGCTACCTTCTCCACTTCCTAGCAAAATCAGAAACCCCCAACCCCACCCTCCGTAAACTGATCAAAAAACACCGTCTCGCCAGCCTCCACGCAGAGGCTCGTCTCCTCTCCGGAGCAGATCCCACAAATCTTGCCAAAACCCTCGGCCAAGCAAAATACGAAGCCTTACTCAACGAAGTTCGCATCAATATCCTCCCCACTGCCCCCGAAATATTTACCAACACCGAAGATATTATCATTCCCCTCGGCCTCAAAAACACCCCCGATCTTCAAATAAACATCTACGAGATCACCTCTCCCGATGCCACCCCATCCACCAATCTCGATGGCCTCGTCCCACATCACCAAAGAACCCTTCAGTTCTCCGAAAAACCCCTCATCCTCCACCGCGAAAATATAGAACTCCCAGAACTGACCGGCCCCGGCACATGGATCGTAGAGTTCATATCCGGAAAAACATCCGCCCGCGCCCTTATCAAAAAAGGCAATCTCACTCCCTACATCACCCGCTCAGAAACCGGTCAATCCATCCGCGCCTTCGATTTCGAAGGAAACCCGATCAAAAACCTCACTCTCACCCTCGGCAGTGAATCCTACACCACCGAAACCGGCGAAATCATAGTCCCAAACTCGCCCAACCAAGCCGCCCTCAACGGCACCCTCTCCGCAAATAAACTTGCCACAGAAATCTCACTCTCCCCCCGCAAAAACGATTTCGCCCTCGGCATGAAATTCTTCATCCCCCGCGAGCAACTCCTCGCAAACCGCGAAGCCACCGTCCACCTCCGCACCCAACTCACCAATCATGGCCTCCCAATCGCCCTCGATTCCATCGAAAACCCCACCCTCACCCTCCACACAAACCTCCTCGGCGGAGTCACCACCCAGCGCGTCATCGCAGATCCATTCCCACTCTCCCCCACCAGCGATATCTCCTTCCGAGTCCCACCCGGCCTACTCTCTTTTACCCTCACAGTCGCAGGCACCATTCCAGCCGAAAACCCCTCCGAAGCCACCGAAATCTCCACCTCCGAAACCTATGCCCTCAATGGTGCCCTCAATACCTCCCGCGTCGCTGCCGCCTACTTCTCCCTCACCTCCACAGGCCACCACCTACACATCCTCGGCCGCAATGGAGAGCCCTTACCGAACCGCCTCATCAATGTAGAATTCACCCACACAGATTTCACAAAAACCATCACCCGCCGCCTCCGCACCAATTCCAATGGCATCATCAAACTCGGAAACCTGGAAAATATCCGCACCCTCACCGCCAGTTCCCCCGATATCACTTCCACCACCTACACTCCTCCTGCCCGCGAGATCACCCTCCCCCCCGCCTACAACATCTCTACCGGAACCACTCTGGAAATCCCTTACCTAAAAAACACACACACCCCCACCCTCCTATCTCTCGCCCCAACCGGTGCCGTAATAAATTCCCTACCCCTCACATACTCCGAAGATAAATCCTACCTCATCATCGATTCCCTAACACCCGGCGATTACCAACTCCACAACCCCACCCCCGGACGTGCTTCCATACCCATCACCGTTCTCCCTACCTCCTCTCCTGATAGCGATTTCTTAACCACCACAGACGAAATCATCCCCCGCCTAGCACCACCCGCACCCACCATAGAAACCTCCGAAGTCCGTGATGGCTCCCTTTTCATTTCCCTAGAAAATTCATCTCCCAAAACCAAACTCACCATCACCGGAAAACGCTTCGTCACCCCCAATTGGGCCACCGGCGACGCCGCATTTCCTTTCGAATCCCCCACATCCCCGTCGCTTACTCGGCCGATCCGCCCCTCCACCTACCTCACAGAGCGCCTCCTCAGCGATGAAATGCGATACATCATCAATCGCAGATCCGTAACAAAATACCCCGGCTCCATGCTCCCCCGCCCCGGCCAGCTCCTCTACCGTTGGTCCCCTTCTGAGCTCGAACAAACCACCAACACAGGTGCCGATAGCCAACGCGGCACCAACCAAGAATCGTTGGAAGAAGGCGGTAACGTTTTACCTCCCCTTCCAAGCTCCCGGAACCCAAAAATCATACCCACAAACCACCCCACATACCTCGATTTCCTAGAAAACACCTCCACCGTAAAGTTCGCTCTAACTCCCAACGAAGACGGAACCCTCAGCATCCCTCTCAGCGACTTCCCAAATGCCCAATACATCCAAATCATCGCCGCCGATACCCTAGCGTCCGATACTCGTTACCTACCCCTCGCACCTTCTGAAATTGAAACTCAAGACCAACGCATCGCCCGCCCCCTAGACCCAGAAAAGAACTACATTCCCACCCGCTCCACCATCGCACTCGCCATTGGCGAAGAAGTTGAAATCGAAAACCTTCTCGATGCCGATTATCGCCCCTTCACCACCCTGAAAGATGCCTACAATTTCCTCCTCAGCAACCCTGAAACCTCAGCCCTGCGCGACTTCGCACCCATCACAAATTGGCCCGAACTCACCGAAGCCGAAAAACTGAAATTTGTTGCCCAACATCACAGCCACGAGCTCCACCTCTTTCTCTCTCGCAGAGACCCCGAATTCTTCGAAAACCACATCAAACCCTACCTCTCCGCCCGCGCCACCCCCACGTTTATCGACGATTATCTTCTCTCCAAAGATCTAAAAACATACCTCCGCCCCTACGCATTCTCCCGCTTAAACGCAGCCGAAAAAGCCCTCCTCGCCCAAGCCCTTCCAAACCAAAAAGAAACAATCCACCGAGAACTCACCCTCCGCTGGAAAACCGAAGCGCCCACCCCAGAAGCACAAACCCACCTCTTCACCCAAACCCTAAAAGGCGGCGACCTCCTACCACCCGATTCCACAGCTCAAGGAGACTTCGAAGACGCTGCTTTCTTCGGCAGCAACAGGATGGATAGAAAACCAAAGTCACCAAGTTCCTCCCAGGCAGAAATCATTACCTATGATGCGAGGGCTATGAACCTTCAAGTAAGTGAAGAAGCATCGTTGGATCCATTCGCGGAGGCCGCCTCCGAACCAGCACCCCCCATCTTCCCCTCCCAAACTAAGCTCTACCTAGCCGCCAACTACTACCAACACTCCGACTCCACCAGCGAGTCTCTCATCCCCCTCAACCGCTTCTGGCTCGAGCTCGCACAATGGGATCAAAACGGGCCTTTCCTCTCTCCCCACTTCAATGCCTGCACTCATTCCACCGCAGATTCCCTCATGTGCCTTGCCCTGCTTGATCTACCCTTCACCGCAGAGAAAGCAGATGTAAAGTCCACCGACAACACCCTAAAAATCAAAGCAAAATCCCCCATGCTGCTTTTCTTCAAAGAAACCCGCGAAACCGAAAAAATTGCTGCTGATAGCCCCCTTCTAGTCCTTCAATCTTTCTTCCCTCTCGATACCCCAAGTCGCACCGATTCCGCAGATCGCCTCGTTGAAAACACCACCACCGGCCCTTTCCAGACTGGTATTCGCTACGGCATGTCCATGGTCATTACCAACCCCACAGGCACCGCACACCGCATCGAAACCCTTGCCCAAATCCCGGCCGGAGCCATCCCACTAGCCACGGAAATTGATTCGTCCAACGCCCACGGAAGGATCCTGCCCAGCCAATCACCCTACCACGCCCCTGAAACCCTTTCCACCACTCACAGCCTACCCCCTTACGGCGTCATTCAGCTCAAACTCGCCTTCTATTTCCCAGAACCCGGCACCTTCACCGCCTACCCCCTACATGTTTCCGAAAATGGCGAAGTCCTCGCCCACACCGAACCCCAAACCCTCGAAGTCACAACCGACCCACCCGCTACAGACGCCAGCTCATGGCCCGCAATTGCCCGCAGCGCACCTCCCGAAAAAGTCCTAGATGCCCTCCGAACAGAAAACCTCTCCCCAACTAAAATCAAAGCCATCCTCTGGCGCCTCAACGACAAAGATTTCTATCAAAAAGCCATCGAGATCCTCCAGTCGCGCCTCATCAATGCACCCCAGGCCTTTTCCTACTCCCTCCTCCACAACGACGCGAACACCCTTGCCGATTTCATTGAAATCACACCTTTAGCCAACTCCCTCGGCATGTGGTTTTCTACCCCACTCATCAAAATTACACCCACCCAACATCATCATTGGGAAACACACGAGTTCGATCCCCTCATCAACCCTCGCACTCACACCTTCGGCGATTTCCCACGCCTCACCCACGAAGTCGCGCGCGCCCATTACGAGGAATTTCTCAAAACCCTAATCTGGAAACCGTCACTCACCTCAGCAGACCACCTTACCCTCACCTACTACCTCTTCCTCCAAGATCGCATTGCAGAAGCCCTCGACTCATTCCAGAACATCGAACCAACAGACGTTCCCAACCCCCTCCAATACGATTACCTCCACGCCGTCTCCCTATTCTACCAAGAGCGGCCAAAAGAAGCACAAGCCATCGCCGCTCCCTACTCAGCCACCCTCCCACCCGGCATCTGGAAAAATCGCTTCCAAACCGTCGTCACCCAAACTGAGCAGATCACTACGCCCCTCCCAAAACCTTCTTCCGAAACCGCTGGTTCCAGCCCCTCCCTCACCATCACTCCCCTTCCAGATCACCAAATCCTCCTCAATCACAGCGCTCTCACCAGCACCACCCTCAGCCTCTACAACATCGATCTCGAAGTCCTCTTTTCTAACGATCCCTTCCTCAAATCTGGCCTCGAAACCTCCCTACCCCCCATCGCACCCAACCGCAAAGTCGAAATCCCCTTCGCCGCGGGCACTTCTGAAACTACCTACCAGCTCCCCGCCGAGTTCCAACAAGGAAACATACTTATTGCCGCAGAATCAAAGGAAACAAAGCAAGTCACCATCCTTGATTCACAACTTATAGAAACACGCATCTCACCCCAAGAGCGCACCATCCAAGTCGTAGATCCCTCCCTCAACGAGCCCCTCCCAAAAACCTACATTAAAGTATACGCAGAGGATCAAAACGGCGTAATCACCTTCTATAAAGATGGCTACACAGACCTCCGCGGCAAATTCGACTACCTATCCCACACCGCCATCGATCACTCCACCATCACCCGCCTCGCCATCCTCACCGCCCACCCCACCCTCGGCGCCCGCACCCAAATCACCACCCCCTAACCACCAAAAAAGCATCCAGCACTTCTATAACCACCTAGATCAAAACGCCCCACTCTTCAAAGAGATTTTCGAGAACTAAAAACGGACCGCGGGCCTTCAGCCCGCCCCAGTGCCTCAGCTCAGTGCTTCGAAGCGAACTAAAAACGGACCGCGGGCCTTCAGCCCGCCCCAGTGCCTCAGCTCAGTGCTTCGAAGCGAACTAGAAACCGGACCGCGGGCCTTCAGCCCGCCGCAGTGCCTCAGCTCAGTGCTTCGAAGCGAACTAGAAACGGACCACGGGCCTTCAGCCCGCCCCAGTGCCTCGGCTCAGTGCTTCGAAGCGAACTAGAAACCGGACCGCGGGCCTTCAGCCCGCCCCAGTGCCTCAGCTCATTGCTCCGGCGCGAGCTGAAAACGGACCGCGGGCCTTCAGCCCGCCCCAGTGCCTCGGCTCAGTCCTCCGGGGCGAGCTAAAGGCACGCGTTCCCGCAAACCCGCTGTCCCGATCAGACACTGAGTTGGTGGCGTTTTTGGTAGGGACGCCACTCTGAGGCATTCACTGGAGGGCATATGGCGAATACCTCCGCGAGACATCCCTACCTAAGGATTTATCATCAAAACCCACCCGTGATCGTAATATCTCAGGTAAATTACAGCTTCCATGAGTTCATCGAATCCGATCCGCCGCGACAGTATATTAGTAAAAGTCTGCATTAAGTAAGGCTAGCCTAAACTATAAACAGTTTCTTCAGACCTAATTTTATGCGAGACGACACAGAATGAAGCGATTTCTCACCGCTAGGCTTGCGTTCCTTCCCTAGCCTTCACAAACTCCCGCCCATGCATCCTGATGTCGAGAAATTAGTAGAAGCCGGAAAGCTCTCCGAGCCTGTCGGTGAACGCCTATCACAACTTTCACCAGGAAACTTCTGCCTCCATAAATCTTTCGGCGCAGGTAAAATTACAAATTGGGACTTCGGCAGCAAAAGAATCACCGTAGACTTTGAAGGCTCCGCAAACCAAGAAATGGACCTCCAATTCGCCATGCAGAAAACGGAATGGCTGCCTGAAGACGATTTCCGCTCCCAAAAGATCGAACAAGTTGAGGAACTAAAAAAGCTCGCGAAAACCGATGCCGTAGCCCTCGTCGTCCATATTCTGGAAAGTCACGGCGGCACGATCACGGGTGAAGGGATTGAACAACTCGTCAGCGGCGCAGTCATTCCCACCAAAGAATACAAGAAATGGTGGGATGCCACCAAAAAGGAAGTCAAAGCCAGCCGCAAAGCCGTCGTCCCCACAAAACGCACTGAGGCCATCGTCCTTCGCGATGCAGATATCACTCCAGCCCAGGCCCTTCTCGCCGATTTCGAAGCCTCGAAAGACATCAAAGGCATGATCAAAGCTCTAGAGGCCATCGCCGCTGACATGGGTGCTTTCGATGAAGATCCAGAAGCTCTCAAAAAACTCCTCGAAGACATCGACGACGGTGCCAAGAAAGCCGCTCGTGTCCAACTAGGCGGCGCAATGCAACTCGTCGCCGCCCGTGATGAAGTGATCGACAGCAGCAAAACCCTTGAGCTAGATCCCAGCGCCGTCCGTCTTAGCGATCTCATTGCCGGCTCCGATCTCACTCGTATCGCCGAGGAACTCGTGGCCCTTCCTTCCGCCCGCCAACGTGCAGTCTACGAGGCATTTTCCACCGCTTTCGGCGATGAATGGATCGAGAAAATTGTCACTGTCTTCGATCAAGTCGGCGCTCGCGGCGTCACCGAAATCGCCCGCATTCTCAACGAAAACGACGGCATGCCTCAGCTCATGGAGCACCTTGGCTCTGCCCTCGCCCGCCGCGCACTTGGCCCCGATGCACTTATCTGGGTTTGCCGCGAGCGTAAAGGCGCCGCCGAAGGCATCTTCGGCGCAGATGTAGGCGCCTCGATCCTGAACCTTCTCGAAAACGATCACCTATCGGATGGACCCCGCAAAACATCCCGCCTCCAAACACTTCTCAACGACGACAAAGCCCTGCTTTCCGATCTCGTAACCGGCATGGACCTTAACGAAGCTCGGAACTTTGCCCGCCGTATGCTCGATTGCCCCGTCTTTGGCGATTTAGAGAAAAAATCCCTGATGGCCCGCATCATCAAAGTGCGCCCCGAAACAGTCGAACTCGTCTCCGGAGAAAATGCAGCCAAACGCGAGGAGCCACTGCTCGTCTCTTGGGAATCCCTCGAAAAGAAAAAGGAAGAACTTCAAGAACTCATCCGCGTTAAAATTCCTCAAAACAAAGAAGACGTAAAAATCGCCCGCTCTTACGGCGATCTCCGCGAGAATTTCGAATACAAATCTGCGAAGGATCTCGAAAAATTCCTGAACCATCGCCGCACCGCCCTCGAACGCGAGATTGCCCTTGCCCGTGGCACCGATTTCAAGGGCGCAGACACCGGCACAGTCAATATCGGCACGGTAGTCACCATGGCCGATTCCGCTGGCAAAGAACAAACCACAACCGTCCTCGGAGCTTGGGATTCAAACCCAGACAAACGCGAAGTTTCTTACATGTCAGAAGTCGGTAAAGCACTGATGGGCTTGTCCGTTGGTGACGAAGCCGATGTCCGCGATACCGAAACCGAAGAAATGCAGACACTGACTGTAAAAGGCATCGCAGCTTATAATGCCTAACCCGCCTTACAAATTTTCCAAAAAATATAGATCATGGACCTAACCACAATCGTAGAAATTAGAGGCCGCCAAGTTATCGACTCGCGCGGAAATCCTACCGTAGAAGTTGATGTGCACCTCGAAGGTGGTGCCGTTGGCCGCGCCGCTGTTCCATCCGGTGCCTCCACAGGCGAGCACGAAGCACACGAGCTCCGCGATGGAGATTCCTCAAAATACCTAGGCAAAGGTGTTCTCAAAGCCGTTGAAAACGTCAACGAATCTATCGCCGAAGAACTCCTCGGAATCGATGCCACCGAACAAGCAATGATCGATCAAATCATGATCGATCTCGACGGCACCCCGAACAAAAAGAAACTTGGCGCAAACGCTGTCCTCGGCGTTTCCCTAGCGGTCGCCAAAGCTGCGGCCCTACAAGTAGGAGTGCCGCTTTATAAATACCTCGGCGGCCCAAATGCGAAGGTTCTCCCCGTTCCCATGATGAACATTATCAACGGCGGCTCTCACTCAGATGCCCCCATCGATTTCCAAGAATTCATGATCGTGCCCATCGGCGCTCCGACGTTTTCCGAGTCCGTCCGCTACGGTGCCGAAGTCTTCCACGCCCTCAAAAGCGTCCTCCACGGCCGCGGCCTCTCCACAGCTGTGGGTGACGAAGGCGGCTTCGCTCCAAAACTTGATTCCGCAGAAGACGCTCTCGGCGTAATCTGCCAAGCCATCGAAAAAGCAGGCTACAAAGTCGGCGAAGACATCTCCATCGCCCTCGACGTCGCCTCCTCCGAGTTCTTCGATAAAGCAAAAGGCAAATATGTATTCCATAAATCTGATAACTCAGAGAAATCCGCTGCCGAACTCGTAGCCTTCTATGCAGATCTCCAAAAACGCTTCCCAATCATCTCGATCGAAGACGGTTGCGATGAAAATGACTGGGATGGCTGGAAAATCCTCACCGACCTCATGGGCAAAAACACCCAACTCGTCGGTGATGACCTGTTCGTAACAAACTCGAAATTTCTCCAGAAAGGCATAGACCTCGGAGTCGCCAATTCCATCCTCGTAAAAGTAAACCAAATCGGCTCACTCACCGAGACTTTTGATGCGGTAGAACTTGCCAAAGAAAACGCCTACACTGCCGTCCTCTCCCACCGCTCTGGCGAAACGGAAGACAGCACCATCGCAGATCTCGCCGTCGCAACGAACTGCGGTCAAATCAAAACTGGCTCCATGTCCCGCTCAGATCGTATCGCAAAATACAATCAACTCCTCCGCATAGAAGAAGAACTCGGCGAAGACGCCATCTACGGAGTATCAAAACTCAAAGTCCTCAAAAAATAGGACAAAGCGCATCTGTCAAAAGGCTTCGGGAAACCCCCGGAGCCTTTTTTATGCCCAAACTTATGCGCCACCGAAGTCGCTAGCTTCCATAACCTCTCCCAACTGTTCACCACCAAATCCACCTTACCCTTGCCCTTGCATCGAATTTCCGGCATATTGCTATAGTAAAACTTAGGAACAATGGCCGCTCATCTTATCACTTGCAGCTATGCCACCTGTGCCATCCCAGAGGCACAACGTGAAATTTTCCGTGGGCAGGAAGAGCTCCTAACATCCGAAAAGGGTTGGGAGCCCGGTGCCCTCAACCTCGCCCAAGGCCTTGCCATGAAACTCAGTAGCCCGCTCATCCACGGCGAGGTTTCAAGGCTCCTAATCGATCTAGAAATGACTGGCGAAGAGCGCTGGAGCGAGTTCACTAAAAAAATTCCTCAGCCAGCCCGCTCCCGTGTTACCGATAGAATCGTCAATAAATTTGAGCATCAGATCGAAAATCGCCTTGTCGAGGATCTCCGCCGTAACGATTCCATCATCCACTTTCTTATCCACACAGCACCCATCGAAGATGGAAAAATCATCTTTGAACACGGTCCTTCAAAGCCATCTGCCCCTTTGGCGAAAGCCATCATAGCAAAATTGCCGATGGATGAAATCCTTACAGAGCTCCGTGCAACCGATCCGCGCAGTGCCCTCATCAATTGGGTAGGCAGCCTCACCCCACCAAATTGCTACCACCCGCTTCGTATCGTAGTTTCTCAATCATTCTTCCTAAATTCTACCCCGATGCGGTGGGATACTTTGAAGAAAGCCTTGATCACAGCCACCTCAGCCGCAACTCTGGCTGCTGAAATTTAATCGCACCGCAGACTGCCTCCATGCACCTGCTGAAACCGATTCACTCGACTGCCTTTTTCCCATCATGAAACGCTACAAACGCCTCGTTGTCCCCATCGGCTTACGCGATCTCGATCTCGGTGCCATTCGCTGGGCATCTCGCATTTCGCAACTCGCCGGCTCCGAGCACGTGCTTTTTATTCACGCCGCTGATGTCCCGGAAATCTCGGAGGAAACCAAATCCCGCTACCCATGGCTCATGGCACCTCTCGATGAGACAATCCGTAACGAAATGGAAGCCCTTGTCAAAGAAGGCTGGAAAGGCAACGAATCTACTGAAATTTCTTATAAAACCGTCTCTTCAAAAAGCGAATCAACGGCCATCCTCAGTGCCGTTCTCGAAGATGATAGCGATCTAATTATACTTGGCCGAGGCTCCTTCGGCGGCGGAATGGCGCAGAAACTCGCTCGGAAAGCTACTTGCTCCGTCATGGCCATCCCCACCACCCATGCCGAAAAACTAGAGCGCATCCTTGTTCCCACCGATTTCTCGGACCATTCCCGCAATGGTCTAGACGTCGCCATCGCCTTCGCTGAATTTGAAGAGATCACGAAGATCGATAGCCTCCACGTCTTCAATACGGATGCCTTCCACCACAAAGTCACCCTGCCGATGGAAGAGCAAATCGGCGCTGCCGAAGAATTTGCCCGAGAAATGCACGAAGACTTTCTGAAGGAAACCGACACCCGTGGCGTAGAAATTGCCCCCCATATCGTCTGTGATCGCTCTGTCCCCATGGCAATGAACCGAATTGTCCGCGAGCTCGATATCGATCTTGTCGTTACCAGCTGCCGCGGCAAAAACGCCGTTTCCGCTTGGCTCTTAGGCAGTAATGCAGAATCACTTCTAGAGAATTCTCCGGTGCCTATCATCGCCGCAAAGATAAAAGGCACAGGCCATGGACTACTTCAGTCCATCCTACACGGTTGAACGCACACATATACCGCTTTGCACCTTCTTTTCATACTCGCATTGCTCATTGCTGGCGCAGCGCTTTCACCTCTGCTGCTAAAAGTAGCTGTAAACCGCCGGATCTGGCTCCTGCCTATACCTGCCCTCGCCGCCTTTCTTCTGCTTTGTGCTCTGTCAGCGCCTCAGGTATTCTCAGGAAATTTACCTAGTTTTTCCTATCCTTGGGTGCCGTCCATCGAGCTAGATCTCGCCTTCCGCCTGAATGGCTGGGGCCTCCTCTTAGCCCTGCTCATCACAGGAATTGGCACCCTCATCCTCATTTATGCCACGGCTTACATGGGCTCCCACTCCCAAGCCACCCGGCTCTATTCCTACCTTTATGCCTTCATGTTCGCCATGGCTGGCATCGCCACCACAGATCACCTCCTTCTCTTCTTTGTCTTCTGGGAGCTAACCAGCATCACCTCCTATCTACTCATCGGATTCAATCATAACGATCCTTCAGCCCGCAAAAACGCCCTTCAAGCCCTGCTCGTCACCGGCCTCGGCGGCATGGCCCTCCTCGCCGGCTCCATACTTATCGCCGATCTCACAGGCACCTGGAAAATTTCAGAGTTAGCCAACTTTTCCTCGGAAATCAAAGGATCTCCCCTCTACCCGGCCATCCTCACACTTTTCCTTCTCGGTGCCTTCACAAAATCCGCCCAGTTCCCCTTCCACTTCTGGCTACCCAACGCGATGGCGGCTCCCACCCCCGTCTCAGCCTACCTCCACTCCGCCACCATGGTGAAAGCTGGGATCTTCCTCCTCGGCCTAATGCTTCCCGTTCTTGGCGGAACTACTGCATGGACTCTTACTCTCACCATCTGCGGCGGCCTTACCCTCCTCCTCGGCGGCCTCTTCGGCTTTCGCCAAGACGATCTTAAAAAAATTCTCGCCGGCACCACCCTCGCCATCCTTGGAATGCTCACCCTGCTTTTGGGAATTGGTGATGAAAAGGCCGTCTTAGCAGCCGTCCTCGTTCTACTCAGCCACGCCTTTTACAAAGCCACCCTCTTCATGGTCGCCGGTTCCGTAGATCACGAAACTGGCACCCGCGATACGAAACTCCTCAGCGGCCTACGTGCTACCATGCCACTCACCGCACTCGCAGCGGGTGCCGCAGCCCTTTCAAAAATGGGCATGATCCCCTTCTACGGTTTCGTCGCTAAAGAATACGCCTACAAAGCCGCACTCAACTCCCCAGCAAACATCGCTACCGCAGCTGTTCTGCTAATCGGCAGCGCCATCCTCCTAGCGCTCGCCATCCGCACCGGCTTTCTCCCCTTTTTCGGACCTAAAACAGGAAAACTTCCCAAGTCCCCCCATGAAGCACCGCCCGGCATGCTCGCTGGCCCACTCATCCTCG
>CAWKHB010000007.1:0-22202 GCA_963849375.1 uncultured Verrucomicrobiae bacterium
CTGGAAATGGTGGCGAATCCGATGATCACCGCTATTTTGAGAGTTGTTTTCATATGTTTAAAAAGTATGGAGTGTAAGGTTTTTCGATGGCTCAAGGTTCGCCTACGGAGGCTTGGTATCGGATACGGGCTAACTGGAACTCGCGCATCGCATCGAGTCTGGACGCCTGGAGATCCAGCGTTTGCTCGCGGGATGTCAGGACGGCCTGAAGATCGCCCTGTCCTTGGAGATAGGCTTTTTCGAGGAGGTCGGTCTGCTCCCTTGCAAGGGGCAGGAGCTCGTCGTTAAGTTCGGAAATAAGAGCGCCCCACTGACGCATTTCAGCGATGGCGGTTGCGCTCTCATGCATAATGTCGCGCTGGAGTGCGGCGACTTCCCTTTCCTTGCGGTTACGGATCGCTGTGGCCGCGTCGATGTTCCCCTGGTTGTCATTCCAGAACGGCAGCGGGATGCTGAGTTTGAAGCCGATGATTCCCTCGTTTTCCAAGCCATCGGGTGCATCCTCCGTTCTTTCGCCCGCTGCGAAGATGGATGCCTCCACATCATCCCTGCGCCGTGCTTGCTCCAAAGCAATGCCGGTTCCTGCTGCCTTGAGATCAATGCGTGCGGCATTCAAATCCGGTCGTTCGATACGATCCGTGGAAGGAATGGTGATCGGCGGGGCGTTTCCAGAAAGCTTCACCCCGGCGTCGGCTGCGATGCCAACCAACGGCCTCAGCCTTCCAAGAGTCGCGCTTTCATCCGCCTGAAGGCGACGCTCCTCGGTAGTGAGCGTCAAAACCGTCAGCCTGGCTCTTGCCGCATCCAGGGAAGAGATTTCCCCTCGTTCCGCCGCGCCGGAAATAAATTCGGCAAGCTCATTGGAAAGATCCTTTTGTTTGATCAGCAGATCCTTCCGCTCTCGGATGGAAAGGACTCTGACAAATTCCCCCCGCGCCTCGGCGACGAGGAGCCGCTCAACATCGCGAACCTCCTGTTCCGCTGCTTCGACCACGGCAAGGGTGATTTCCTTTTCCAAAGCCAGCCGATTGGTAAGCGGGAACTTCTGGGAAACCCCGACTTCAATTTTTCCTTCGGCGGACTGGATATTGTGGCCGATTCCCGTCTCGAAGCTCGGGTTGGAAAGCCGACCGGACTGAGTCATGCGACCGACGGCCTCGTTGATACGGAAGCGGGCTGCTGCAAGTGTAGGGTTCCCATGGCGGATACGGCTCGGAATGCTTCCGTAGGAAAGGATTTCCACCGGTTCCGCAAAGGAAAGTTCAGTGATAAAAAGACACGAGACGAGCGTGAAGGGTATGGAAAATTTCATGAATGGTGTTGATTGTGCGATACACAGAGCCGTGAGTACGGATCTGGATAAAAACGGAGAGGTTCTTCAGGAATCCGGAGGAAAAGAGACGCGATAACACGCATCAGTTCCGGAAGGGGGCGCAGCAAAAGTGCGCACGAAAAAAGCCCGTCAAATGACGGACGGGAAACCTCAGATCAACGGCGGTTTGTCCAGCGAGAAGACTGGACTGTCCGGGAATAATGAATCATAGCCGGAGAAATTTACCCGCTGGATTACATATACTACTGACGCATACGCAGATGGCGCGAACCTATCGACGATATGCAGATGGCAGCATCCATGGTGATGAGTTGAGCCACTGTCATCAGAAGGCAGATGCTCCTGATCTGAATCGTCCGAATGATTGTGAGAATGATTTGATTCAGTCCCGTGTAGCGCAGCACATTCATCGTGGTCACTGTGACCACCCGTGTGACCCATTGCTACAAACATCCCGGCGAAAACGCAAAGAGTGAGTAGTAATTTCAAGAAGGAAGTCACAAGATCACTCTCAACTAAAGACTCCTGCTACGCAATCAAGTTTTTGAACTGCTTTTCGCCTTAAATTTTATGTCAAAGCAGATCGCTCATGAATCGCCACCGTCTGCTGAGGCTAATGGTGCCTGCAAGAGGATAAATCATCCTTCCAAACTCAATCAAAGGTAAGCTCCGTCCACACAGGAAAATGATCCGACAAAGGCGGATCTTTTGCTTCGAAAATACCGGCTCCCAATACCTCAAAACCCTTTGATATATAAATACGATCAAGCCTCCAACTTCGATGCGAGCCCGCCCGCCAAAAGTGCGCCGTGCCTCGATTTCCTGCATTCTGGAACGTATCGATAAACGCGCCAGAGAGCTTGCGTAGCGCAGGATTTGACCCTACGGCATTAAAATCCCCCAATAAAACCACAGGCTCGTCTGCAATATTCAAACTCTGAATTCTGTCTATCACCAGTTCCAGACCCTTCTCTCTCGATACCTGACTACGATGATCTAGGTGAAGATTCACTACCCAGAATGAAATTTTGCTCCATCGTTCTGTCAGGCGAACGTAAGTCGCGATCCGTGGTATCTTATTTCCCCAAGTCATAGAGCCAGCAAGCTCTGGAGTTCCACTAAGCCAAAATGTCCCAGACTCAGTAGCATCAAATCTATTTTGCCGGTAAAATATGCCTGCGAATTCACCACTTTTCTTTCCGTCCGATCTGCCAAGACCTATGAAACCATAATCAGACAACGACGCACGTAGATCTGCGATTGGCCCATACAGACCTTCCTGTGTAGCGAAGATCGATGGCCGTTCCCTTTGCACAAATCGCACAATATCAATCACACGCGCCGCCCACGCTTTATAATCCTGATCCTCAAGGTTCTCATACCTTAAATTCAAACTTATCACCTTGAAGGGAAACACTTCTAAATCTACAGGAACCGCCCGGGGAGGTGTTATGTCGCTCTCTTCACATCCGAAGGTGAAACCCAACAGAATTATGAGAAATCGTTTCATTTCATGCACTGCTTCCATTTTGAGACCACTTACCGATCCGTCAATAATCACTTGAAGATAGATAGTCCGCTGATACATTAAAATCCAATGGCAAGCTACTGTTTATACTCCTCAATCTATTGCCTAACGCTCATCATCTTGCCGCATTCCCAAGCGCAAGACACCCCGGCAAGTGAGATACACGCGAATCAAAAGTTCCATAAAACCATCCTTCGGCTACAGCAATCCAGAGTCCCAAATCAAGACAGCTCTGAAGCCACCTACCAAGCTCAGTCGCTCCCCACCTTTCCTCAGCTGAACTCTGAGGCGGTCTATATCCCCCGCCGAAGTTCTCATTCTAACTACTCTCGAAGACACAGAGAAATCTACACCTATGGAAGGTGGTTGTATCCGACAAGGCCCTATCGGCACACATACTATCGCACCATAGGCCATAGATATCATTACCCACTGAGACCGAGTTATCAATTTAACCTTCATATACAATAGTCACATAGACACCCCACCCGAATGCTCTCATTTTTATATACCTACCTAATCATCCTAGCTTGGATTATCATTGCCTCGCTGTCATCGTTCGCAGCCTATAGATTTACACCAAAAACCGTCCGCGCACCTTACCTAGATTTAGTCATTAGCTCCCTAACATGGGTCCCATGGGTGATTGGTATTTTCTTGGATGGTATAATAGGCCTCATAGCAGCCTGCTTAGCGCAATACATAGGGATCCATCTATTCTCCCTGATCGATCGCGCAGTTCGCGGCAAGCCAAAGCAGACTCTAACCGAGGCACAAGGGAAAATCCTTGGCCCCATTCGTAACCATATTGCCCTCATCGCAACGACCCCGGCAACTGTCACTTTTATATTCGTTCGTTTCACGGAGCTCTTTATTTATCCACCCATCGCTGTCCTTGCGAAACTCCCACAATATAAACAATCAGATTGGGTGAATCTATCTCGTCATAAGTTTGAGGGCCTTACAGGGCCCGATCTATTATGGTGCTGGTATTGTGACTGGATGACAGGGCTATGGGCACTTGGTAGCGATATGCTGCGGAACATCGAATCCTTTTGGTGTCCAATCCGCTTTGACGATTCGTTAAAGAACCAACATTCTAAGCTTGATTTTCCTGACGTAGAAGATTGGACGCCCGCCGATGGCACCATGGACGATGTCGTTGCAAACTTCGAAAAGCATTATCAAAAAGATGGAGTAAATAGCTGGTGGAGCCATCCTGACCGCCGCAAAGAATGAAATTCACCTGTATAGACCCGAACTACCACTACAGCTACTTAAGACTCACTGATACAAATAGAAAGTGGGAACTTGGTATGAGCCCGTTCAACTACGGTATGCGGATGCGTATGGGAACTTATAGCCACCCCCCAAAGGTCATAGATTTTTGTATGGGGCTAGATTCAAAAGTATACATGCCAATACTCCAAAGCATACTACGTAGATTGGAATCTGCTACGGAATCAGCCTCGCCTGCATGTATTGATGCCTTGTTCCCATGGAAAGGCCGGAGACCACGATTGAATGATGATCTATCAATCCTTCTATCAGAAAGTCTAACTTAAAGTTTATCCTAGCACAGCATCCCGAGAATTACCCCCTTCGTATCTTCGATCCACTGAAAAACACAGTGATGCGATACACGCGTTTTTGCCTAGTCTCGATCATTCCAGTTTTAAGATCAAACCGCTCCGGGACTTCTTGCCGATGTATATCCACCATTGCTTGGAACCCTCTCTCAGAATATATATCAATTAGCATAGTCAGCGCTGTTGGGTCGTGAAACAAAGAATCTTCTGTGTTCACAGTAGCCCGGCCCGTAACTGCATAGCGTTTAATTACAGTCATCATTCGCTCCTGTATAAAAGCCACAACTGCCTGAAACTTTTGCGGATACTCCACCTGATAACTATCTAACCGATTTACCAATTCCTGTCTTGCTTGAATCACTATCTCATCCGCCAAAGGGATATGCCTAAGAGTGTCATATGTCCGTGGATCAAGCTCCAGAGAACTTTGATATTCTAACTCCCGGATGATATTATCCTGCACAATCTCCACCGGTGCTTGCGCATTGATAAAATGGTAGTGAAAAAGCTGTTTTAAGGATACAAGGGCCTCATAGGTCTTCTCTTTGAAAGTGCGGTAGCGATTCCTAGCCAGATCTTCGTCAAAGTCAGTTTCGCGTTCCTCCTCCAGATTGCCGGTTCCAGATTGTCGGACCTCAGCATTGTGCTCAAGCGTCTCCTGCCCACGCCTTAGCTGCCGCTGGATGCTTTCTGCCTCATCCACAAACAGCACCATGATGTGAAAAACTGGCTGCTTGAAGTGGTGTGCCTCCGGAGTTTTCGAGAAATCCCGCCGCAGCAGCACCATCTGGTCGTAAAATAATTGGAGGCACTCTACTTGAACTTTCGTCCGCGGGAACCCATCCAATACCGCACTATCGCGGAACTCCGGCTGTAGTAATTTATCAAACAAGAGCCTTAGAACCTCCTCGTCCCCTACCATTCCACCGCCAGCTTTAATCTTCTGCGCCTCGGGCGAATCCAATAGCTGGCTTATGACGATAGGAGGAGCGTGTATATCCCGCACCTTTCTGATGAAATCAGTGTTAGTCCCCTTTCCTGAGCCCGGCGCACCTCCCAACAAAATAAGCTCGCGAGGGAATTTCAACTGGTTCCGCCCTACTCGCTCCTGAAGCTCCCTCCAAACGCGATTAAAAATTAGCTGCCCGTCCTTGATCTCAAGGTCTGCTGGTGGATTTTTTGTAGTTTCTGATTCTGTCACTGGCTAGGAAATGGAAGCCAATCTTTTGCTATCCGTCGAGCGTCCATCTGCTTTTTATCGTTCATAGAGAGTTTTTACTACTTGGACCAAAATACCCAGGTCCTATCCTCCCACTGTATGACTCCTTCCCACATAAAATTCTACAATGAAGCACTCGACGCCATTGAGGCAAATTCACTTCCTCTAGCAAAAATTGCAGTGGAGAATTCACTAGCAGAAGAACCCTATGATATCGAAAGTTGGAAACTTTACGTGATCATCTTAAATGCCCTCGGTTTTGACGAAGAAGCTTCGAAAGCTACCGCTAGGCTCGAAACACTTGGAGTCACAGAAGCAGATCGATTGCACCTGCAAATTGTAGAGTTCGAAGAGTACTGGTCGCTATACGGAAGCAATAACAACTTATCAAAGTCTCTTAAAATGCGGGAACGCCCCTCCTGGGACTCGAGCTAGCTATGCCCTAGCACTGTCCCGGAATGATAAACTCGACGAAGCACTTACTGAAGTAGAGATAGCTGTCAACGAGGAGCCTAATGAAGCATCTACTCACTACACCTACGGACATATTCTTCGTAAACTAGATCGGTTTCATAATGCTTTGGCTGCACACGAGAAAGCATTAGAACTCAACCCCGATCTTTTGCTTTCAATTTATGAAAGTGGTATGTTACTAGCTACACAGGGTCAAAATGCTAAGGCTATCGAAGCTTTTCAAAAGTTTCTAGCAGCGCGCCCAGACGATGAGAACGCTGCTACCGCAATCAAAAATTTGCAGCAAGCTCAGGATAGATGATCTAGGTCCGTTTTTTTAGATGTTTCTCTAGCTCAGTATATAAATCTGAGGGCCTGATTGGTTTCCTTATGTAACCATTGAAGGTTTTCTTTAAGCGCCGCTCTTGCCCTAGCATACTCGAGGCAGTAACTGCCACCACGGGTATATCTCTACGATCTTCGTCGGCCGCCAGTATATCCCTAGCCTCAGTCCCTGACATTCCCGGCATCCGGATGTCCATAAGTATTAACGTAGGTTTCGTATGCCTAGCCAGCTCAACTGCCTTAATGCCGTCGTTAGCGAAAGTAATATGATGATCAGAATCTTCGAAATAACCAGCGAGCAGCTCCCGGTTAAGCATGTTGTCATCTACAATCAATATGTCAGCTGGTTCAAAATCATTAAAATCATATACCTGCTTTGAAGTATCCGGATTCTGATAATTTGGATCTACTACTACACTTGGCAATGTCGCAGTAAATACACTTCCGATGCCATGCGTGCTTCTTACCTTTAGGTCACCTCCGCCTAGACGCATAATACTCCGCGAAATACTAAGCCCAAGGCCCGTACCGGGTTCTTGCACATGCGCGGCACTACTACCCTGCTGAAACGGCTTAAATATCAATTTCTGATCTGATGCCTCAATACCCACACCTGTATCGCTTACTTCAAGAATCAGATTACATAAATCCTTACCCTGACTATTATCACTTCTTATATCTAGAGCTACATGCCCCTTCTCGGTGAATTTGATGGCATTCCCGATTAGATTCACCAAAACCTGACGGATGCGATCCACATCAATTTGCACATTCTCAGGAACATCTGGATCTACGTTGATTCTAAGTGCGATACCTTTATCCCTAGCAGCTTGTCCTAATAATCCCTCAACTCGTTTTGCAAGTTCATGTATACTAGCACTCACTGGATTCATCTCTACAATCGACGATTCGATTTTTGAAAGATCTAGTATATCGTTGATGAGATTTAATAACGATGAGCCACTACTACGAATCACATCGAGATACCTTTTCGCCTTTGGCTGAGTCACGTGCGCTTCAAGGAGTTCTGTAAACCCAATCACTGCGTTCATAGGAGTCCTTATTTCATGACTCATATTCGCTAGAAACTTGCTTTTCTCCCGATCCGCCCGCTCAGCTTTGTGCTTCGCTAATTCTGCAGCTGCTAGAGCATCGGATAGTTCTTCTTGGGATGCTAAACGGGCCGTTATATCAGCGAACAATACGATGGAACCATGAACTTCCCCATCCACTTTGATTGAGTTTGCCTTATACTCTACTGGCACTCTACTGCCGTCTTTTCTTAAAAATTCTCGACCTACGACCGCAGCGCTAGATTCAGGGTCCACATCTTTTGCTGAGGCAAATATTTCTGAGTCAATAGTCTCTGCCAAGAGTAGACTATACACATTTTGATTGAGAAATTCCTCTTTGTCATCGTAGCCAAGGATAGCTAAGCATTTATCATTGCAAAAAACGCAAACTCCATCTTCATCGATCCCAAAGATCCCTTCACCTGCAGAATTTAGTAAAAGCTCTAATCGATTTGCGTTCTGCGCAGCGACGTTGCGCTCGAATCGCATAGCTATTTCTGCACTCACTACCTCAGCTAAGTCCTCTACGAAAGCCGCATTATCAGCCGTCCACTCTCTCGGCTCCACATCGATGACGCAGAACGAGCCGATGACTATGCCACTGCGCGAGCGTATTGGATAACCCAAATAAGCACGCACGCCTAACTCAGAAACTGGCAAGGAATCCTTCAGAAAAGGATGCTTATGCATATCTTCTACAATGAGGGGCTTCCCATCTGCCACTACATGTTTACAAGTAGAGTGCGAGAGTGGGGTTTCCCTAATATCTTTAAGGGCGTCCGGTAGGCCACAAGCACTTTTGAAAAATTGCCGATCGCCTGCAACGAGGCTTACTAAAGAGATAGGTGCCTTGAGAGCCCGCGCAGCTAGCTTTGTAATGCGGTCATATGCCTCTTCCCTCTCGGTATCTAACAATCCAGTTCGTGTCAGCTCAATGAGTCGATCTGACGAATTTAATTCAGGAGCATCAAAAGGCACTCGGGAGAATAGCTCAGACTTTCTAACAAGGTCAATCTATAGTATCAAACAACAATAAAGGGATAGCCCTACGGCTACCCCTTTAGAGAAAAACACTTCTGCGAATTAGCCAATCACTTCTGGCCAATCAGTATGGAAAAACTCACCACGAGGCTTATCGATCCGCTCATAAGTATGCGCCCCGAAGAAATCGCGTTGTGCTTGCAGAAGATTTGCCGGAAGCACCGCACTTCGGTAACTATCATAGTAACCGAGGGATGCGCTGAATGCTGGAATTGGTATCCCGGCAAGTGAAGCGATCGATACAACTTCACGCCAGTTCTGTTGAAATTCAGTGAGCAGATTTGTGAAAAACGGAGCTATCATCAAGTTGCTCAACTTCGGATCTGTCCGATAGGCATCTGTAATATCATTCAAGAAACGCGCACGGATAATACAACCACCACGCCAGATTGCTGCAATCTTGCCTAGGTCCAGTCCCCATTGTTTCTCCTCACCCATCGTTGCAATTAGGTCTAAACCTTGCGCATAGGAAATAATCTTAGATGCAAACAACGCATCGTGAACCTTGCTCACAAGCTCTTGTTTTTCAGTAGAAATCTCTACGTCTGGTCCTTTAAGCACCTTGCTCGCATCCACACGCTTCTCCTTCATAGAAGACAGAATCCGCGCTTCAACTGCCGCATTGATAGTAGAAATCACCACCGCGTTCTCCACAGCATTGATTAAGGTCCAGCGGCCCGTTCCTTTCTGCCCTGCCGTATCTAGAATTTTGTTCACCAGCGCATCGCCAGTTTCGGGGTCATTTTGTTCGAAAATCTTAGCTGTAATCTGGATCAAGTAGCTTTCAAGATCGCCCTCGTTCCACTCTGTGAAGACTTTTGCAAGCTCCTGTGGTGTAAATCCAGCCTTCTTGAAAATCGAATACGCCTCACAGATTAACTGCATATCCCCGTATTCAATACCATTGTGGATCATCTTCACATAATGTCCGGCACCACCAGTTCCGATATGCGTCACGCATGGCTCACCGTCCACATGCGCGGAAATGCTTTCGAAAATTGGCTTCATCACATCCCAAGTCGATGTTGGCCCGCCAGGCATAATCGAAGGCCCCTTGCGCGCACCTTCTTCTCCTCCTGAAACACCTGCGCCAATGAAGCGGTATCCCAAATCACCCAACCACTTATCGCGGCGCTCTGTATCTGTATAAAGTGAGTTCCCGCCGTCGATGATGATATCGCCTTTGTCTAAGAAGGGTAAAAGTGACTCAATAACCTTATCCACCGGTCCACCAGCCTTGACCATAATCATGATCTTACGTGGCGTGGACATGGAGTTTACAAATCCTTCCAAAGTCTCCTCCCCCACTAATTTCTTATCAGGATGCTCGCTAACAAACTCCTGCATCACACTTGTTGTGCGGTTGTATACGGATACCTGAAATCCACGGGACTCCACGTTCAACACTAAATTTTGGCCCATGACAGCCAGTCCGATCAATCCAAAGTCACTATTGCTCATATTTGTAGGCCGGATTTTCCCCGGGGCAAAGGGAATATGGGACAAGCCGTTTCTGTGCAACCCCTTGTTGCTTTTTCCTCATCAATTTCTCACATTCCGCGTGTGAACCTTCCGAATACAATCACAGTTTCCAGGTTGTTTCTCACGGCTGGTTTCGTCGCTGCAGTCTCATTTGAAACCTTCGCTGGCCACGCAACCGCCCTTCTCCTCTTCGTCCTAGCTTCAATAAGCGATTACCTCGACGGCTACCTCGCGAGAAAACTCAACCTCGTTACCACCCTCGGAAAACTCCTCGATCCACTCGCTGATAAAATCCTCGTCTGTGCCGGTTTCGTATTTCTCACAGCGGAAGGCATCTGCCCGGTATGGATCACTGCCTTGATCATTGGCCGCGAGTTCCTTGTCACCGGGCTTCGCCAAATCGCCATTGAAAAAGGTCAAGTCCTCGCAGCTGACCGCCTAGGAAAGTGGAAAACAACCTTCCAGCTCACCTACCTCATCACCGGCCTTGTCTGGGTCACTCTCGCAACTCTTAGCTCTGTCCCGCCTTGGCTTCAGTTCTTGCAATTACTCTCGAAACCATGGGGCCCGGGCGCTTGGCTCATGCCCGTTAGCCTCTGCCTCGCGATTGGCTTCACAGTCATCTCTGCATGCAGCTACATCTATGCTTCTCGGGGCCTTCTTAAATCATAAACTGCCCCAACCACCATGAATCTCCCCTCCCCAGAAAAGTCCGCCGCCCTCACCCAGCGCATGGCAAGTCTCGGGATCTACCCCGGAGATTTGTTCGAAAAATTTGTGCGCGGCTCCGGTGCTGGTGGCCAGAAAATTAACAAAACCTCCAATTGCGTATTCTTAAAACACCTACCCTCCGGTGTCAGCATCAAATGCCAGATCGAGCGCTCGCGAGAGATGAACCGCTTCCTCGCTAGGCGTGAACTGTGTGATCAATTCGATGCCATCGCAAACGGCCGTGCCACTGTAAAAACTCAAGCGATCGAAAAGCTTCGTCGACAAAAGCGACGCCGTTCCCGCCGTAGCAAACAGCGCAGCATCGAGGACAAACGCCGAACATCCCGCACAAAACAACTACGCAAACCTCCCTCCGAGTAAGCCATCCTACTCATCTTGAAGGTAAGCCCGTGGCCGGTAAACCATGGCAAAAGGCACAAACAGAATCGCCGTCACACCCATCAGGCTGGTGAAAAACCAAAAGTAGCTCGCACCCTGCAAACGCACTTGCCCTCCGGAAAATGTTGTCTGCTTATAAACAATCTGATCCTCCCCACTGCCCGCCTGCGCCATACCAAGTGACGCTTTCCGGTTTTCCAACCACGTCCTATCAGGCCGCAGGCCATCCACCCAACTCGCCTTCCTCTCCGCCTCCGGGACGATTTTCTCTAACAGAATGCCTACGTCCCACTTCGTATTCTCCTTCTCATCACCTCCAGCGCTCGAAATTCGCACCGTGTTAGCATTTAAAATCCGATATATTAACGGATTTCCCCAAAAATCGTCAACTCCACCTACCAGTTCAGAACCCTCCGTCTCAGGCGGAAACCGATCGCCAGATGCCCTCGCCACTTTCGTAACCATCTCCACTGCTTGCTCCAATCTATCCTGCCCCGGCACCTCTAGCTCCCGATCCACACCCGCCGCCAATCTACGCACAAAAAATTCATCAGAATCCCCCTCGTCATATCCCGGAAGCACCACCGTCCTCGGCGCATCCCGCCAATCTTCAGGCAAATTCCCTATAGCCTCCTGCAATTGCACCTCCGCAGCACTCGGAATGCGTATGTATGAATTCACCCCGGCCACCAAGAAATTCCCCACCGCCACCGCCGCCAGATAAAAACACATAATGAATGACTTCATCTTTTTCGGCGATTGCGTGTAAGCAAACTCCAACGCCACAATAGAAATCAAAATCTCTGAAGCAGTCAGCAGCGCAAATGCAAGAATCTGCCATGAAATACCGGGGCGACCCCCACCGTCGATTTCCACCTGAATAAGGCTGACGATCACAAACGCCCCAGTCATCAGAACAAACCCAACGCCCATTTTCCTCAAAGGTGAAAGCGGCCAAATACGCCCCACCGCCGGATAAATCCACAGCGAAAACAAAGGAATAAACGTCAAAACAAAAACTGAATTCAGCGATTGGATCTGCGAGGGCAACCATTCAAAACCCAAAAAATTCCGATCCATATCTTGCGATTGAAAAATCCAAGTAGAGCCCGTCTGATCAAAAAGCGCCCAGAAAATTGCCACAAAGAAATAAACCGGTAACAGTTTGAGTATCGCCGTTGCCCCCTCTCGGCTGCATACCTCTTTCAAAAATCCGATACCGCCTGCAGGCACATGCGCGAAGCGTTTCCGCCCCAGCCAGAACATAAACGTAGCAATGGCCATCAGCACACCCGGCACTCCAAACGCCCAATGCGGCCCATACCACTCCAGCAACCACGGCGTCAGCAGCATCGAAACGAAAGCTCCGAGATTAATCGAAAAATAAAACCAATTGAAAATTCGCGGCAGTAAAAACGCATTTTTTTTGCCGAATTGATCCCCCACATGCGCCGATACACACGGCTTAATTCCACCCGCCCCCAGAGCAATCATCCCCATCCCAGCAATCAGCCAACCCTCAGAATTTCCAAATTGACCCATCATCGCTAGCGCCGCATGCCCCGCGCAATACACCAGCGAAAGTCCTATGATCACCTTGTATTTTCCGAAAAATACATCCGCCAAAATCGCCCCCAAAATCGGCGTGAGATAGAAAGCACCATTGAACAAATGCACCAACTCTGCAGCCCTCGCCTCCCCGATTGGCACCCCAACCTCCCCGTCCATCAAGAACAGATACTGCGAAAGGAAAACCGCTAAAATGGCCTTCATTCCATAAAAAGAAAAACGCTCAGCAGCCTCATTCCCAATGATAAAAGGAACACCTCCGGGCATCTCTGCCGTATCCTCCGGTCTCGTTCTATATCCCATCCGTTCCTTCATCCCCTCCAACTTTCAATCCAATCTCACACCCCAACAACAAATCCTTAGATTATAAAATCTGAGTAATCCGCGCCCACTTCTCTCGGAAATACTTGCTCTCCATCGAAAGCCTAGACGCACCCTCCTCGGCCTTTTTCTCATCCCCCACCAACCAAAATAAACAGATCTCCGCATCCAAACGCTTAAAACGCTCTAACACTGCCTCCTCCCCTACTTCTGGCTTTCTCAATAACTCCGCGAGCTGATCCGCCCCCAGCTCCTTGAACGCAAGCGCCTTTGCAGAACCATCAGCTGCACGCCCCACAAGTCCCTGCCCGCTCACAAACGCCAACGAATCGATAGCTGTCCCGTCTGCCAAAGTGAAATCAACCCGCCTCGGTGCACGCGCCAAGGCCTTTTCTAAATCCACCTCCATAGCCAAAACTGCCTGCACAATGTCCAATAGCGCCGCACCCCTCTCCGCATCCTCCTTTAGCCCCTTTTCCTCTAAAAAAACCAAAGCCTCATCAAATCTAAAATCTTTGCCCAGCTCACGAACTTCCTTCGCTAAATCGATCTTCTCCACCACCGGCCCCGCTTCTTTGTAGAACTTTTCCATACGTGCCAAGTCAAGCTGCCGAGATCGCACATTAAACCGTGCCCGCCCCTTCGTCTTCAGCAAAGTGAAAGCACGGTTTAACTCCGCCCGTGCCTCCGCACATCCCTTTTCCGTCTGTGGATCCGCACTCATCGCCTTCCCCTTCAGTAACTCAAGATCACTTAAATATTTACCCGCGCTGTCTTGATACCACCCCAAAATACCATTCTCCTTTAACGACCTTTCACCGGAGATTTTTCGGAAAAATGGCTCCGCTTCCTCCAGCCCCCCTTGCTCCCAATTTTTTAAACCAGCCAAAAAATACCCCACATACCTCTCAGCGCCGCCAGATTCCTGATCAAAATCCTCAAATTTCAAGAACGGCATATGGCCCATCCCTATCAAAATCGGCAAAACTCCCTCCCGAAATTCTTCACTGCCTTCCGCGGGAGACCCCTCGATATGTTCTGCCACAGCCCGCGCACGCTTTCTCGAAATACTCATTTTCCCGTCCATCGCCGTCACCAAAACAGTCTGCAAACCCGACCAAGTCCGCGTCGGCTCCTGCACATCATCCTTCTCAAAAAGTCCTGCAAACTCGCTCTCCGCTTTCGAAAAATTCCCACTATACATAGCCTGACGGGCCTCCTCATACCGCAGCGCTATCTCCTGGGGGCTAGCAACAGAATCCGCCACCTCCACCTCAACCTCCACAATACGAGGCGCTACCGGTGCCGCCTCTTTCATCGGATCCCGCAGAGCAAATATCACCGCCATACCTATCAAAAACACCGCCGCACCCACCCCCGCATACACCAATCCCCGGCTTCTCCCCTGCCGCTCTTTCATCCGGCGCTCCGCACCCGTTGCACCCGTCGCATCCACCTTGCCATCCTGCTGCGCTAACTTCAGCGCAGTCTCCAAATCTGCGATCATCCCATCGTAGTTATCGTAACGGTCCGCAGGCAAATACGCCATCGCACGATCCACCACCGCACACGTTTCTCCTAACAAAAACGGCGCCGCCTTGTGCAAAGGCACCACCTTCTTCTTTGCCTCACGCAGCAGCTTCGTAGCCATGGATTCTTGGTCGCACGGCGGTTTCCCCGCCAAAGCATGATACAAAGTCGCCCCAAAGGCATAGATATCTGCTCGGAAATCCTCCGCCCCACCCCCAATCGCCTCCGGTGGCACATAATATGGCGTCGCCCAAATCTCTGTCGCAGTAGCCGTCCCCCCTTTCGTCACCAGCGCCAGACCAAAATCGACGATCTTCGCATTCCCCTCCGAGTCCAAAAGAATATTTCCCGGCTTCATATCCCGATGAATCAGCCCCGCCGAATGCGCGCCTTTCAGCCCCTCCGCAATCTGAATCGCCAATGGCAAAATCTCTAACTCAGACACCTTTCCCGCCTCCCGAATCCGATTTTCGAAATGCCCGCCCGGCACAAACTCCATCGCAATATATAATCGATCAAACGCCTTCCCCGTAGTCAGCACCCTGACAACATTTGGATGACTAAACGAAGCCGTCAGCCGCGCCTCCTCCTCAAAAGCTGCAATCCTCGTCTGATCACTCGAATACTCCTCACTCAGTATCTTCAGCGCCACTTCCCGGTCCAGCGCCTTATCCTTCGCCACGAAAACTGAACTCATCCCACCAATCGCGTGCCTACGCGTTACCGTATATGGCCCAAATTCCTTTTTTACCCGGTTCTCCTTCCCGCAATTCGGGCACTTCACCTTCGAGTAAGGCGCCACATCCGCCACATCCATCGCACCACCACAGCTGTAGCAAACTACAATATCTTGGTTACTAGGCACGTCTGACATACATGAACTCTACCCAGCCCGCTTGCAGATGAAAACTGCGAAGTCACATCTGATGAAAATACTTAATCAACCCTATCTTTTCCCGAAAACTTCATCGGCTTACATAAAATCTTATGGC
Source organism: uncultured Verrucomicrobiae bacterium (assembly GCA_963849375.1). Taxonomy (GTDB): domain Bacteria; phylum Verrucomicrobiota; class Verrucomicrobiia; order Verrucomicrobiales; family Akkermansiaceae; genus Luteolibacter. Next base: position 15,586 of record CAWKHB010000007.1, read on the forward strand.
TATTCGCTACCCTAGCACACTTCCGACAAAAAAACTTCGGGTCCACCGTCAGTTGAAATAGCTCACGCCTTCGCTCCTTGATCTCACTCTTTGACCAATCGCACAAAGTCTCACTCATCTTCGAACTTACTGAACCTTCAGCCACCGCACAACCAGAAGATTTCTTCACGCTTACCACTTGCATCTGCAGCAGTTTCCTCAAAACCTCACAACGTGATCGCCAGACTTAAAGGAAAAATTATCGAAGCCTTCCCAAATCGCTTAGTCATCGATTGCAACGGCGTCGGTTATCAAGCCATCATCCCCATCTCCACCTACGATAAATTGCACCCCACAGAAGGCGCCACCGTAGACCTCCGCACACACCTCCACATCCGCGAAAATGCCCACACTCTCTACGGATTTGCCTCTGAGGAAGAACGCGATGTCTTTCTACTCCTCATTGATCGCGTCTCTGGGATCGGCCCGTCAATCGCCCTCGCCATCCTCAGCGGCATGCCCGTAACCTCTTTCAAATCCGCCGTCGTAGCTGGAGATTCCGTCCTCCTCTCAAAAACTAAAGGCATCGGTAAAAAAACTGCCGAGCGCATCATCCTTGAGCTCAAAGACAAAGTCGGCGTCACCGACACCTGGCAAGACGCAGCCTCCGGCCAAGTCACCTCACAAGCTGCCGATGCAGAACTCGCCCTCATCGCCCTCGGTTACAAACAAGTCGATGCCCGCAAAGCCGTCCGCGCCATTCTCGATAAAGAGCCCACGTCAACCACCGAGGCCTTGGTTCGCGGCGCACTTCGATCCCTCCAAGCATAATTTATTTCTAAAAAATCATGACAGTCCGCACCCGTTTCGCACCCTCACCCACCGGCTACCTTCACGTTGGAGGTGCCCGCACCGCCCTCTTCAATTGGCTATACGCCCGCAAGCACCAAGGCAAATTTATCCTCCGCATTAAAGATACAGATCAGCAGAGAAATACCGAAGCCGCCCGCTTAGCCATCTTCGAGGGCCTAACATGGCTGGGCCTCGATTGGGACGAAGGCCCATCACCATCCGCCGCCCTCAACGCCCCCTCCTCCACCCCTTCCTTTTATCAATCCCTACGCACCGAGATATATGACGCCTACTTCGAGAAGCTCCTCGCCACAGATCGCCTTTATAAAGACGAAGGTGCCTATCGATTCCGCTTTGAAAGAAAACTCATCTCCATGGACGACCTCGTGTGCGGTGAAATCAAAATCGACTACCGTGATGCCTCAAACACACCCGACATGGTCATCAAACGCAGCGATGGCTCCTACGTGTTCCACTTCGTAAATGTCGTCGATGACCTCGAAATGGGTATGACTCACGTCATTCGCGGCGAGGACCACCTAATGAATACCCCGAAACACCTTCAGCTCTTCGAAGCCCTCGGCGCACCAACCCCAAAATACGCCCACATCCCTCTCATACTCAATAGCGACGGCTCCAAAATGTCAAAACGCGACGAAGGAGCTGCCATCGGCGATTACAAATCTCAAGGCTTTCTCCCCGAAGCCGTCGCCAACTTTATCGCACTTCTCGGCTGGTCCTCAAAATCTGATGATGAAATTTTTACCCTCACCTCCCTTATTGATCGCTTTTCACTAGAAGGCATCAATCGCGCCCCCGGCCGCTTCGACTTAGAAAAATGCCAATGGGTCAACCAACAGCACATCGCAACCACCTCCGAAAATGACTTCGTAAACCTCGCCACACCCTTCGTCGCCGCTGCCGATCTCCCCCAGACCGAAAAAACACCACTCGCCATCAAGGCAGTAAAAGAAAAAGTCCGCCTCCTTACCGAAGTCCCCCCTGCCATCGATTTCTTACTCACTGACGCCGCTCCATCCGATCCCAAAGCCATCGAAAAAGCTCGCTCAAATCCAAATGCCCACCTCCTCACAGAAATCGCTACCGATATGGAAAACCTCCAAACCTGGACAGCAGATTCCGCCAAGGACACCATCTCTACAATTGCCGCAAAACACTCCGTGAAACCCGGTCAACTCATGTTCCCCACCCGCGTTGCCCTCTCTGGCCGCTCTTCTGGCCCAGACCTCGGTGACATCCTCACCATCCTCGGCCAATCCACCTCCGTCTCCCGCTTGCGCTCCTTCACAGCCGCCAAGTAACGCCCCAGCACTCAGAGTCTTCCCTTTCTAAATTCCGCAAGCTACCGTTCACTTCCCCCTACCTACCCCGCCTCTTTCCTACCATGTCTTCAAGAATCATCGCTGCCGAACGTATACCCACTTCCGGCTTCCTCCTTGTCCCCGGTCGCCTCGATCTCCCACAGCTCCAAGAACTCCAGAAACACCTCGGAGACCGCAAAATCACCTACCTCATCGAGGAAAATGACACTCATCCCACCGCACTCCGGGACTACATGGAGAGATCCGAAAATGGAGCCATGTTCTCCACAACGGATAAAAACCCCGCCGCTGTCGGCAAGGAACTCAACTCCTTCATCCAACACAACGGAATCCTAATCTTTGTCCCCGGCCAAGCCACAACACGCCTCGCCACCCCCATTCACATCCCCTCAGCACACCTCAAAATCCTCACCACACTCGGCCTGCCCATCCTTCCATTGGCGATCGATTGCCCCAAAGAATCTCCCCTCGCCATCGAAAACCCCAATGACCTACCCGAATCCATCTTGGCATTTGGCGAGCCCATAGCTGCAAATTCAATCAATCTCCCCACTTTCCAACAAAACATCCTCGCAGCCTTCGAGACCGCATACTCCTCCCGCAAAATATTCCAAGCCTCCCTCGCCACCGCCCTCCTCAAAGGCCTCATCAACAACCCAAATGACAAAATTGTCGACGGCTCTGACGACGTCACCCTCCCCTTCTCGAAAATCCTCCCAGTAGCCATCGCCCTCTCAAAATACATCCGCGAGGAAACCGATAAATTACGCGTAGCCATCGTCCTCCCTCCCGGAAAAGGCGGCCTCATCGCCAATCTCGCCGTCATCTTCGCCGGAAAAATCCCCGTCAACCTCAACTTCACCGCCTCTCACGACGCCATCCGCTCGTCCATCCGCCAAGCTGATGTAGATCGCTTCATCACCGCAGATCCCTTTGTCCGTAAAGTCTCCAGTTTCCCTTGGCCCCCGAATCGCGACCTCATTTTCGTCGAACGAGTCATCCCTGAGCTAAAGAAAAAAATCGTAAAATGGGCCATCATCTCAAAAATTCTACCCACCTCCGCCCTAATCAGCCTCCTTGGCCTAAATAAACGCCGCGGCCAAGATGAAGCCATCCTCCTCTTCACCTCCGGCTCCTCTGGCGAGCCAAAAGGCGTCCCCCTATCTCACCACAACGTCCTCGCCAACGTCACCCAATTCGCCTCCCGCCTAAACATCGGCCCAGACGCCTCCATCTTCGGCTGCCTCCCCTTATTCCACTCCTTCGGCTGCACCGTCACTCTCTGGTATCCCATCATCCAAGGCATCAATCTCATCACCTACCCCAGCCCACTCGAGACAAAACGCATCGCCGAGCTCATCTCCATCCACAAAATACAAATCTTCCTCTCCACCCCCACCTTCCTCCGCGGCTACATGCGCCGCATCGATCCACCACAACTAAAATCACTCAAACTAGTCGTCACAGGCGCCGAAAAACTACCCCAAAACCTCGCCGATTCCTTCGAGGAAAAATTCGGAATTCGCCCCCTAGAAGGCTACGGCCTTACCGAAACTTCACCCGCTACCAACCTCAATCTTCCCGAACCAGCTAACGTAGAGAAATTCCACACCATCCCAGCCCGTTGTAATGGCTCCGTTGGCCAGCTCCTCCCCGGCATAGCTATCAAACTTACTGATCCTGCCACCAACCAACCCGTCCCACTCAACAAACCCGGAATCATCATCCTCAAAGGCGCAAACATCTTCTCCGGCTACCTCCGCGACGAAAAGAAAACCAAAGAAATCCTCACCGAGGACGGCTGGTTCACCACCGGCGATGTCGGCTACCTAGACGACGATGCCTTCCTCCACATCCAAGGCCGCATCTCACGTTTCTCCAAAATCGCCGGTGAAATGGTCCCCCATGAAACCATCGAGGCAGCCATCAATAAAGTCCTCGGCCTCGATGCGGAAACAGAACGCAAAATCGCCATCGTCGGCGTCCCAGATGAGAAAAAAGGCGAAGCCATCATCCTCCTTTCCACCATCACCGGCCAGTCTCTCGAGCAAGAATGCATCGATCTCCGCTACAAACTCCTCGACGAAGGCCTCACCTCCCTTTGGTGCCCAAAACTCATCATCCCCTGCTCCGAAATCCCCCTCCTCGCCTCCGGAAAACTCGACATCAAATCCTGCCAAGACCTCGCCAACGCGTAACTAGCACCCTACCACCACCTCATGACAGAACTCCTCTCACCTGCCGGAAACTGGGATTGCGCCCGCGCAGCCGTAGCCGCAGGTGCAGATGCCATCTACTTCGGCCTCCCCAAATTTAACGCCCGCCTACGCGCTGATAATTTCACCGAAGAAGACCTCCCAGAGCTCATCTCCTACCTTCACAAACACGGCGTCAAAGGCTTCATCGCCATGAATACGCTCATATTCACCGAAGAATTAGCAGCCGCAGAAGCCCCAGCTCCTCCTCGTCGGTGCCGCAGGCGTTGACGCGCTTATCATCCAGATTCTCGGACTAGCCAAACTCGCCCGGGAAATCATTCCCCACGTAGAGCTCCACGCCTCTACCCAAATGACGATCACCTCCCCCGAGGGCCTCCAGTTTCTTGAAACAATCTTCCCCATGGAGCGCGCCGTCCTTTCCCGCGAGCTCTCACTTAAAGAAATCGAACGCTTCCAAAGCGCCCCGAAAAACTCCCAAACAGCCACCCCTAAAACCCCCCTCGAAGTCTTCGTCCATGGCGCCCTCTGCGTCGCTTATTCCGGCCAATGCCTCACCTCAGAAAGCCTCGGCCAGCGCTCCGCCAACCGCGGCGAATGCGCCCAAGCATGCCGCATGCCCTACGAAATTCTTGTCGATGGCGAAGTCAAAGACCTTGGCGAGCACCGCTACCTACTTTCCCCCCAGGACCTCGCCGCTGTAGACCTCATACCAGATCTCATCCGCGCAGGCGTTGTCAGCTTTAAAATCGAAGGCCGCCTCAAAACCCCCGAATACGTCGCTGCCGTCACCCGCGTCTACCGAAAAGCCATCGACGCAGCCCTCGAACCTCAGCCGAATCCTGCCCCCACCTCCACCCCTCAAGACCGCTACGAGCTCGAAATGACCTTCTCCCGCGGCCTCACCACCGGCTGGCTAGCAGGCACCGATCACCCCTACCTAACACACGGGAAATTTGGCAAAAAACGTGGCCCCTTCCTCGGCACCATCACCGAAGCACAAAATGGCTGGATCCGCCTCGACACCCCACCTTCCGCACAAACCCCACCCCTCAAAGCAGGCGATGGCATTGTCTTTGACGCCGGCGAAAACCGCGATCTCGAACAAGGTGCCTCCATCTGGAAAATCGAAAACGACCGCATCGTCTTCCACAAATCCTTCTCCAGCATCAACTGGTCACGCATCCGCCCCGGCATCACCCTCTACAAAACAGCCGACCCCGCACTGGACTCCGAAATCCGTAAATTTTGGAAAAACGCCAAACCTTCCCTTTCTAAAACCCCACTCCACATCACCATCACCGGCCAGCCCGGCCGCCCTCACAGCACAAGCCACCACCAAAAACTCGGAAAATCCATCCACAGCACAAACCCCCATCCACCTCACCGAGGCCACCAAACACCCTCTCACCACAGAAACTCTCCAAAAACAACTTTCCCGCCTCGGAGAAACCCCTTTCGAACTAGCCTCCCTCGACAACTAACTCATCGGCAACTGCCACCTCCCCCTCTCCGCCCTCAACCAACTCCGCCGCGACCCATCGCAAAAATCGAAGCCAGCACCAGATCACACACCCCTGCCCATTTCAAAGCAAACATCCCAACACCCAATCTTTACCCCACTCTCTCCGAAATCCCTCCCCAACCATCGCGTCCCTCTCCGTCCTTACCCGCACCCTTCCACAACTGGAAAGTGCCCTAGAAGCAAAAATTCCCCACATCTACTGCGATTTCGAAGACCCCCGTCGACTCGATAACGCCGTAAACCTCGCTCGCGGAACCGAAAGTAAAATCATCCTCGCCACCCCCCGCATCATCAAAACTGGCGAAACCGGATACCTAAAACTCATTGAACGCGCCAACCCACACGGCCTCTCCTCCGTGATGTTGCCGTCCTCCGGTTCTTCAAAAACCATACCCGACCTCCTCAGCAATTGGCATTTCTCACTTAACACCGCCACCCCCTCACCGAAAATCATCCTCAAAGAACACGCAAACCTAGATCGCCTCACCATCTCCTATGATCTGAATATCTCTCAAGCCATCGATCTTATCACCAAAACTCCACCCCACTGGCTCGAGCTCACCCTACATCAGCACATGCCCATGTTTCACATGGAGCATTGCGTTTTTTGCACCTTCCTCTCCTCCGGCACAGATTACAGAGACTGCGGCCGCCCCTGTGAAAAGCATACCGTCCACCTCCGCGATCGCGTGGGCCAACTTC
>CAWKHB010000008.1:0-468615 GCA_963849375.1 uncultured Verrucomicrobiae bacterium
CGATTCCTTTGGGTAAGCGGAGGAAACGCGACCCACTTGACCGGCTTCATGCAGCGGCGGATTTTCCGTGGCGGATGGCGGCGATTCTTGCCGGGGTCAGGCTGGCGATGGTTTCCGGATCGGTCAGGCCCGGGAGGCGGGTGAGGAGTTGTAAGCGGAGGAAACGCGACCCACTTGACCGGCTTCATGCAGCGGCGGATTTTCCGTGGCGGATGGCGGCGATTCTTGCCGGGGTCAGGCTGGCGATGGTTTCCGGATCGGTCAGGCCCGGGAGGCGGGTGAGGAGTTCGCGCAGGTAGGCTTCGACCGGCACATCATGGCGACGGCAGTTTTCTACGAGGGTGAAGATCACTGCCGCGTTATGACCCGCCTCCTTCGATCCGAAGAACAGCCAGTTCTTCGCTCCCAGTTTGACGGGGCGAACGGCGTTCTCGACGAGGTTGTTGTCGATCTCGAAGCGTCCGTTTTCAAGATACCTTGCCAATGCTTCCCAATGGCCGAGTCCGTAGCCCAAGGCTTTTCCCATTAGGCTTTTCGGGCGGTGCTTGCCTGTGGCGGCTTCCATGGCTGCGCGGATGGCTTCGACCATCGGGGCGCTGCGTTTGACCCTGGTGCTTTGGCGTTGCGATGGACTGGCTCCGCTTGTGCGCAGGTCTTTTTCCATTCCGTAGAGCTTACCGATGAGGTTAAGGATCCGTGCGGCATCGGGATCGGGGCCAGCTTCGAGCACTTCGACGAAGTTCCTGCGTATGTGGGCGAGGCAGGCGATGAGGCTTACGAGCGGATTGGCTTTGGCGTAGGTTTTGTAAACCGTGTAGCCGTCGCACTGGATGTGTCCGGAAAATTTTCCACCTATGGTTTCGACAAGCTGGTCGCATCCACGCCCGATTCCCCAGTGGTAGAAGAGGCTGCCTTGCGGGTCGTTGGCAACCCACAGGTATCCGCGCGACGCTTTTCCGCTGCCGGGCACGAGGTAGCGAACGGGTGTTTCGTCAACCTGGAGGTAGTCTGATGCGAGGGTTTCGCCCCGGATGGCGAGGGCGACGGGTTCGAGCAGGTCTATGGATTTGTGGAGCCAGTGGATGATGGTATCCCGTGGGACGCCCACGCCGTGGCGGAGGAAAATTTTCTCCTGCCGGTAGAGCGGGAGGTGGTCGATGTATTTGCCAACGAGCAGGTGGGCGAGCAGCCCGGCGGCGGGCAGGCCTCCGACAAGCGGGGTGGCGGGCGCGGGGGCTACGACGGGAGGAAGGTCCCGCCGCGTCTTGCGGCGGAACTTCGGGCGGACGATAAGGCGTCTGAAAAACCTGGCCGGGGTGATGTCGAGCAGTTCGGTGGTTTCTTCGCCGATGCGCTCGAAGGATTCCGGATCGGCGGCGACCAGGTCGGGGATGATTTCGGTGGTTTCCACCGGGAGGTTTTCCAGGCCGGTGATGCGGGAACGGTAGGCGGCGCGTTTCCTCAGAGCCAGTGTCTCAACGGCGTCTGGTGCGGCCTCCTCCGGTGCGGGCGCGCCGGGAGAGGCTTCCAACTTTCCCGGCATGTCCTTGAACAAAAGCTCTAGCTGGGCGGGGTCGATCTTCTCGCTTTTGCTTCCGAAGAGACGGCGGATCAGGTGGTCGAGCTTGGCTTCGAGGAGGGCGATCTTCGCGTTGGCCGCTTCGATCTCAAGTGCCTGGCGGGCGATGGTTTGTTCCGGAGTTTCGATGCGATGGATAAAGCAGGGAACGCGCCAACTACTAGGTTCCTAATACTTTGACGAAGGATTTTTCAGTCCCTTTCATACCACGGCCTCATCTCCGCTCCACGCAGGTCGATGCCGTCGAGAAGGAGCTGGAAAGCCTCGGGCGCAAGCGACATGGCGGAGGCTCCGGCCTTGGAGGCAAGGGGCCAGGAGAAGGTTCCCTTTTCCAAACGCTTGGCCAGCACGCAGACCCCGGTGCGGTCGTAGTAGAGGACTTTGAGGCGGTTGCGGCGTTTGTTGGTGAAGACGAAAAGCGCGCCGTTCTCTAGGCCGCGTTCCACCAGCACCGAGGCGATGGCGGCAAGTCCGTTGAAGGACTTGCGCATGTCGTGGGGTTCGATGGCGAGATGGACGCGCACGCCGGAGGGGAAGCCGATCATTGGGAGGAGTCCTTTCCTGTGCGGAGGGTTTCAATTAGGCTGGCTGCGAGTGGCACCTGGCTTGCGTCGGTGCTAACAAGACGCAGCCCGCAGGCGAACTCGACGTGCATCTGCATGTTGGAAGGTCGGTGAATTTCGATTTCAACAAAGATGGCGTCGGCAACGCGCCAAGGTTCGGGGATGGATGTTGTGGACATTCCGCCAAACTACCGCCAGCGCGGGTGCCGCCGCGAGATTTCATAAGGGGCAGCGTTTCCTCCGCTTACTGTTCTCTGCACCCCAGTAGCCGTGCAGAGTAAGCGAAGGAAACGCCGCCCCCTTGACGTGATCTAGGCGGCAGCGGATTTCTCGGTGCGGAGCGCGGCCATGCGTGCCGGGGTAAGGCTGGCGATGATCTCCGGGTCGGTTTCGCCGGGGAGGTGGGTGAGAAGTTCGCGTAGGTATTCTTCCACCGGGATGCTATGTCTCCGGCAGTTTTCCACGAGCGTGTAGATCACCGCCGCGTTGTGTCCGGCATGTTCCGATCCAAAGAAGAGCCAGTTTTTCGCTCCGAGCTTGAGTGGTCTCACGGCGTTCTCGGCGAGGTTGTTATCAATCTCAAAACGCCCGTCCTCAAGATACCTTGCCAGACTTGCCCAGTGACCGAGGCCGTAGAAGAGAGCTTTTCCCATGAGACTCTGTGGGCGGTGTCTGGCTTGGGTTGCTTCCATGACTTCGCGGATGCGCCCGACGATGGCGGCACTGCGTTGGGCGCGGTGCGAGTGGCGATGGGCCGGTGTTGCGTCCGTTGCACGCAGGTCTGCTTCGATGCCGTATAGTTCCCCGATGAGGCTAAGGATCTGTGCCGCGTCCGGATCGGGTCCGGCGTCGAGGACTTCGAAAAAGTTCCTGCGGATGTGCGCGAGGCAGGCGAGGAGCTTCACGAGCGGGTTTATTTTGGCATAGGTTTTGTAGACGACGTAGCCGTCGCACTGGATGTCACCGGAGAATTTTTTCCCTATGGTTTCGATCAGTTGCCCGCAACCCCGCCCGACTCCCCAATGGTAGAAGAGGCTGCCTTGCGGGTCGTTTGCGATCCACATGTATCCGCGCGAGGCTTTTCCGCTGCCCGGAACGAGGTATCGCACGGGAGTTTCATCAACCTGGAGGTAGCTGGAGGCGAGGGTTTCGGCTTTGACCGCAAGAGCGACGGGTTCGAGCAGGTCGATGGATTTGTGGAGCCAGTGGACGATGAGATCGCGTGGGATGCTTACGCCGTGCCGGAGGAAAATTTTCTCCTGCCGGTAGAGCGGGAGGTGATCGATGTATTTGCCGACGAGCAGGTGGGCGAGAAGTCCGGGAGCGGGCAGTCCGCCGATAAGCGGGGTGGCCGGGGCGGGTGCGACGATGGGAGGAAGCTGGCGCTGGGTTTTGCGGCGGAACTTCGGACGCACGATGTGGCGTTTGAAAAATCTGGCCGGGGTGATGTCGAGCAGCTCGGTGACTTCCTCGCCGATGCGTTCGAATGCATCAGGATCGGCGGCGACAAGATCGGGAATGATCTCGCAGGTTTCGATGGGGAGGTTTTCCAGGCCAGTAATGCGTGAGCGGTGGGCTCCGCGCTTTTTCAATGGCTTGGGCTCTTCAGCGCCTTTTGATGCGGCCTCCTCCGGTGCGGCCTCGCCGGGGGAGGCTTCCGGCTTTCCCGGCATGTCCTTGAAGAGCAGCTCGAGTTGGGCGGGGTCTATCTTTTCACTTTTCGATCCGAAGAGGCGGCGGATGAGGTGGTCGAGCTTGGCTTCGAGAAGACGGTTGGCCTCCTTGAGAGCTTCGATCTCAAACGCTTGCCGGGCAATGGTTTGTTCAGGCGTTTCGATGCGTTTACAATAGCAGGGAGTAAGCCAATTACTAGCTTTACAGTATTTATCAGGAATAAAAAATCAGTCCCTTTCATACCACGGTCGCATCTCCGCGCCGCGCAGGTCGATGCCGTCGAACAGGAGCTGCAGGGCTTCTGGAGCGAGCGACAAGACCGACCCCTTCGTCTTGGTTGCGGATGGCCACGAGAACGTTCCTTTTTCCAGACGCTTCATCAGCACGCAGACCCCTGTGCGGTCGTAGTATAGGATTTTGAGGCGGTTGCGGCGCTTGTTGGTGAAGGCAAAAAGCGCACCGCCTTCCAGTCCGCGCTCGACCAAGGCGGAGGCGATGACGGCTAGGCCGTTGAAGGACTTTCGCATGTCGTGGGGTTCCAGGGCGAGATGGATGCGCACGGCGGAGGGGAAACCGATCATTGTAACACCTCCTTTCCGGCGCGGAGAGTTTCGATGAGCAAGGCGGCAACGGGAACTTGGCTGACATCGGTGATGACAAGGCGCAAGCCGCAACCGAACTCGACGCGCAACTGTCTGTCGGAGGGCTGGCGGAGTCTGACTTCGATAAAAGTCGCGTCGGCGACGCGCCATGGCTGGGGAACGGATGGAATGGACATCCGGCAAGATTACCGTCGCCGCCGCAGCCTCCGCGAGTTCTCATCAGGGGCAGTGTTTCCTTCGCTTACCGTGCAGAAAGCAAAGCCAAGCGTTCTTGGGCCGTTTGTTAGGGCGGTAGTAGCTGTATCACAAGTCCTAGGTCACTGGAACGCCAGACTTAGTCCCACCCCTCGGTCGCATCGCCACCTCTGTGTTACCTTAGCGCCGCATAACTGATTCATACGGCAATGACTCACCGGTCATCCAAAACAAAGCGGCAAAGGCGATTCCTACATTCCCTTTCGTCCCCTAGGAACACTCTTAATTAAAATACTAATAGCAATTTTTCAATGACTAGAACTATCTGTCCGCCCTCCATACAAAGAAGCAATCCGAGTCAATCACTCTTCAAGTATGTGCGAAAATTGTTCCTAGGACATCGCTCGGAGAACTACTCAAATATGAAAGCATTTTCACATCAAAAAAATCTACCGGAAATTATTTAAAGAAACACTTCCCGCGCCTTTGCTCCTTCGCCCGGACCTACAATGCCACGTTGTTCTAATATATCCACCATCCGCGCGGCACGGGTATAACCCAGACGTAGCCGACGCTGCAGAAGCGAGGTGCTCGCCTTTTTCTCCTGCCTCACCACTTCGATGCATTTAATAATTAGTTCCTCGTCCGCATCAGAGATTTCCTCCCCATCTTCATTCCCGGCCGCTTCGATGGTTTCGCGAATATCCTTTTCATAACGCGGTTTCGCCTGCCCAGCACAATGTTCTACAATTCTCTCCACCTCTTCATCAGATACAAATGCACCCTGTGCACGCTCCAGCTTCGCAGAGCCCGGAGGAAGATATAGCATATCTCCTTTTCCTACCAACTTATCAGCACCCTTCGTATCCAGTATTACCCGCGAATCCAACGCTGAGGATACTTGGAAAGCAATCCGGCTCGGTATATTTGCTTTTATAATTCCAGTAACCACATCCGCACGCGGTGTTTGAGTTGCAATAATTAAATGTATACCCGCCGCCCTCGCTTTCTGCGCAATCCGCGCAATGCACATCTCTACATCCGCCGGTGCCGTCTGCATAAGATCCGCTAACTCATCAATCAGCACCACAATATATGGAAAGCGATCCGGAATTTCATCCTCTTCAATTTCCCGCTCCTCTTCGTCTTCCTCCGGCCCTAAATCGCCATCTTCCAAAGCTGTAGCAATCTCTTCAATATCCTCCAAAACAACCTCCGGCTCCTCTACTTCCGGAATCTCCTCTTCCGGCGTAGCTTCCTCTCTTGGCCGGTTGTTAAACCCATCGAAATTCCGCACTCCTATCTTGGCAAAAACTTTATAGCGCTTCTCCATCTCATTCACCACCCACTTCAAAGCCGCTACCGTTTTCTTCGGATCAGTAACCACCGGCACCACCATATGCGGCAGCTTATTATACATCTGCATCTCCACCACCTTTGGATCTACCATGATAAACCGCAGCTCATCGGGGCCAAACTTAAATAAAATCGATGCAATAATCGAATTAATACAAACCGATTTTCCAGACCCCGTCGCACCTGCCACAAGCAAATGTGGCATCGCTGCCAAATCCCCTATCACCGTTTTCCCATAAACATCCTTACCGAGCGCCAATGGAATCTTCTTCTTGGCCGAACGGAACTCAGGATCATGCAAAAGCTCATGCAGGGGAACGGCGACCTTGTTCAAATTTGCGATCTCAATACCCACCGTATCCTTACCAGGTATCGGTGCTAAAATATTGATCCGCTCCGCCCTCGTCGCACGCGCCAAATCAGCTTCCAACTGAGAAATTCGACTCACCCGAAGCCCAGTAGATGGGTAAATTTCATAGCGAGTGATCGTTGGCCCTTTTGTAATATCACCAGCAGTCACGTCGATCTGAAACGCCTTCAAAGTATCGACAATCGTCTTCTGTATACCGATTAGCTCATCATGATTTGCCGCCTCTGCCTCCACTTCCACAGCGTCTAGCAAATCAAAGCCCGGCAGCTCATAGTCCTCGAAACCCGTCACTGAAAGCGAGGTATGAGTCTGCGTTTTCCGCTCAAAAGGGCGTGCGCCCGCTGCAGTAGGACCCACATTCCTCCGCTGCGATGAATCGATAATCTGCGGCGCAGGTGTCTCACGAATATCCAGCTCTTTTTGAATCGGCGCATCCTTCTCCGCCTCAGCCTGCTTTAACTTAGTAATCTCTCGGCCTATTTTACGTTGCTCCCGCTGCCGCTCTCGTTCCTGCAATAACTTCCGCTCCTTCGCCTCAGCTTGGCCAGCCTCTGTTTTGCTCCGCTTGTAACTCGAAATTCGATCTTGAATCAGCCGCGTACATTCTCTGAAAAACGCAAAAGGCCTCTGCCCTGTCAGCCAGATTAAACCTAAAATATACAACACCGAAGCAATCAGCAATGTCCCTACACGCCCTGCGACAGACATAAGCACCGCGCCGCCTAGCTCATTCCCAATCACTCCGCCGGGACCAGAAATCCCACACCGCGCTGCCCAACCCAAGAAAATACTATCCGCCGCATGCAGCCAAATCGCTCCAGAAACCAAAGTGACTGCCAGCCCCAATGAAATCACAGGCCAGATCCTTGCCCGAAACGCAATCTTCAGCACCCCAAACCAAATACAACCCAGCGCAAAAATCCAACCCGCAGCTCCAAACAACAAAATCTGGACGAAAGCCAATATACCCCCAGCAGGTCCCAGCCAATTACTCCCACGCGAGGGATCAGGGCTCGAGAATGCCTCGAACACTCCCCAATCTGGAAGGTCAGATGGTGCATACGAAAGCAGCGATAGCAATAAAATAAGCCCCAGCGCTAACCAGCAACACCCGAAAATCTCAGCAGACCACCTCGAGGGAGGGTCTACCTGATTCCGCTTTCTATTTAGTCGATTCGCCATGGGCTTTCTCCGTCTGATCATCCCTACCTCCCCGCCAAGGAGCAAGATTGTTTTACTTATCTTAACTTTCCGCTCCGCAAACCCCTAGCGCAGCTCACTACCCATCATCGCACGATACGTCGGATCACCCGCTTCCAATTCAGCATGACTCCCATCACTGATGATCTCACCATTCTCAAAAACTAAGATTCGGTCAGCAATTTTGATCGTGCTGAAGCGATGCGCTATAATCAAAGTCGTCCGCCCTTTCACCAGCTCCCCCAAGGCCTGCTGAATCATCGACTCACTTTCCGTATCCAACGCACTCGTCGCCTCATCTAAAATAAGAATCGGAGCATCTTTTAAGAACGCCCGGGCGATCGCAATCCGCTGCCGCTGGCCACCTGATAACAAATCACCCCGCTCCCCCACATGTGTCTGATACCCCTCCGGAAATTTCTGAATAAAATCATCCGCAAAAGCTTTCTTCGCTGCCTTTTGAACCTCCTCGAAGTTGGCATCCGGTTTCCCAATCCGAATATTTTCCTCCAAAGTCCCCAAAAATAAAGTAGGCCCCTGCGGCACCACCGCAATATGTTCCCGTAAATCACGCTTTAGAAACTTCCCTAAAGGAACCCCGTCTAACCGAATTTCACCCTCTTGTGGATCGTAAAATCGCGGCACTAAATGCGCAAAAGTCGTCTTCCCTGCCCCGCTCGAGCCCACAAGCGCCACCACTTGCCCTGCTGGAATCGTCACGTTGATGTTTCTCAAAACCGGCCGCTCGTCATAAGCGAAGGTAAGGTCGTGAAATACAATTCCATCTTTAGGCACCGGGCACGGAACAGGATCCTGCGGATTTGGAATCGAATCTTGGGCATGCAAAATATACTCAATGCGGTCCACTGATGCCTCACCTTGCTGAAACTGGGAGTGGATGGCTCCCAGCTTTTTCAACGGCTCATACGACATAAAAAGCGCCGTGAATAGCACCATAAACCCCTGCAAATCCATACCTGCCCTCACGCCGAAATATAAAGCTGCCGCAAAACCCGCCGACGCCACCACCTCAATCGATGGCGAAATCGCCTGACGATACTTCACCACCTTCATCGTTAGCTTCAGGATCTCTCGGATCCTGCTCCGAAAACGCAGCGTCTGCGCCTCTTGAAGATTGAACGCTCGAATCTCCAGAGCCGATTGTAGGCTTTCCGATAAAGAAGCCGTAAGATCTCCTCCTCGCTGCTGCAAAGCCCGCGCCCGGACTGTCAACTTCTTGCCTGCTGCCCGTATCAAAAAAATGCAGATTGGCACCGTCATCAGAGAAATCAGCGCAATGAAGAAACTTCGATCCCGGAAAGCCAGAACCCCCACCGTCCCAAGAGCAAATAACAAAGTCGCTGGCTGCTTGATAAGATCACTCGATGCCTGAGCAATCACCTGCCGCAGCATCTGCGTATCGCCCATCAGCCGGGCTAAAAGATCACCCGAGCGGTTTCGCTTGAAAAATGCCAAAGGCAAAGTTTGTAGCTTGCCAAATAGGTCATTCTGGATCGATTCGATGACTCGTGTGCCAGAGTATTGGATCAAATAAGAATTCGCAAAACCAGCAACCGCCCTCACTAGGAAAATAACTGGAATCCACAGGCAGGTATAAACCAAAAGCTCGTTCCGGGAGACTTCACCAAGCGTCCTATTAATCCATTCTGTATACCATGTAGCCTCGCCGGCCCCTTCGTTGAAAAGGACGGGGAAAACCAACTTGATCATTAGTGGCAACCCTACCCCAGAAGCCGCCGCATAAACTAAACCAGCAAACACCCCCAAGGCGAAAGGCCCTTTCACACCTAAAAGATGGCGGTAATATGGTAGGAATTTTCTCAATACGCAGCCCCTGATGCTTCTCCAATTGACTAGCCCCGACAAGCCGCAAAAAGCTACGCGCCTATCTCACTCAGCATCCGAAACGTTTGTTTCACTGCCAAGCAAAGCTCAAGAGCGCCTCTTTTCGCACTAAATATCTAACAAAAGCCTATGAGGAGCTTCCAAAGCATCTTTAATCCGGATCAAGAACGTCACCGCCTCTTTTCCATCCACCAACCTGTGATCATAGCTCATCGCCAGATACATCATTGGGCGGATCACTACCTGATTATCAATAGCTACCGGGCGTTTCTGAATCGTATGCATACCCAAAATACCACTCTGCGGCGGGTTCAAAATCGGCGTGCTCAAAAGTGAACCATACGTGCCACCGTTCGAAATCGTAAAGACCCCTCCAGTCAAATCCTCAATCGTGATCTTCCCTTCCTTACCTTTGTTCGCATAGTCAATGATCCCCTTCTCAATTTCCGCGAAAGATTTTTGATCGCAATCTCTCAAAATTGGAACAATCAGGCCCTTCTCTGTGCCAATTGCTACTCCGATATCGTAAAAATGGTTCTGAATCACATCCGTCCCGTCGATACGGCCGTTGATCGATGGCACATCCTTCAAAGCCTGAGTGACCGCTTTCACGAAAAATGACATAAACCCGAGTTTCACCCCATGTTTTTTAATGAAATCCTCCTGCACGCTTTTCCGTAAGTCCATGACAGCTGTCATATCCACCTCGTTAAACGTGGTTAAAATGGCCGCAGTCTGCTGCGCATTCACCAAATGTGTGGCGATTTTACGGCGCAACATCGACATCTTCTTACGCGTTGTCCGGCCATCCGTAGATTCGGCACTGCGCTCCTGCTTCGCCGGAGGACTCGGCACAACAGATAAGTCCGGCTTAGGCTTTGGCTGATCCTTCGCTGTCTCAGGTGCAGGCCTGTCTTTCGGCCTATCTTCCTCTGGCTTGTCAGCCTTCTCCTCAGAGTCTGCGACAGGTGTCGGGGCCGCTCCCTTCGCTCCACCACCCGGCGTGATGTTGGCAATCGTCTTACCAATCGCTACTTCTTCACCCTCTGGCACGAAAATTTTGAGAACGCCCGCCACCGGAGCTTCAAGCTCATTGGAAACCTTGTCCGTTTCTAAGGTAACCAAAATATCACCTTTCTCTACATAATCACCATCAGTTTTGCGCCATTCCGCAACGTTTGCTGAAGTGATAGATTCACCTGCTGCAGGAACTTTTACATCTACTGGGTCTCCAGATTCTTCTGTAGGTTTCTTCTCCTCAGGCTTCTTCTCCTCCTTTTTGGGTGCAGGTTCGGTCTTTTCGGATCCGCCCGCCGCTTGCTCCTCGATTTTACCAATCACAGCCCCAATCGCGACTTCCTCACCTTCGCCCACCGTAATTTCTAGAATACCGTCAGCTTCCGCCTCTAGCTCCGTAGATACCTTGTCCGTCTCCAAACTTACCAAGGCTTCCCCCTTCGCTACAGCATCGCCACTGCTCTTATACCATTGTGCGATGTTCGCTGATGTAATAGACTCACCAGCTGCGGGCACTTTAATGTCGATAGCCATAAAATTGTTAGATAAAATGAAAATTTATAATGTGAAAGCTCTCTCCAGCAGTGCCTTCTGCTCCCGGTAATGCATCGCTTTTGATCCCGCTGCCGGGCTAGATCCCGGCTTCCTTCCCGCGTAAATTGGCCGGACGCCTAGGGCCTCCTCCAACCGCGAAACAATATAGAACCACGCACCCATATTCTTAGGCTCTTCTTGGCACCAGATGAACCTTGAGGCATTTGGATACATACCGCTCATCCGTGCAACCATATCGCCATGGAAAGGATAGAGCTGCTCCATGCGAATCAGCGCCGCATCCTCAATTCCGTTCTCTTTCCGATACGCTACCAAGTCATAATACACCTTACCGGAGCAAAAAATCACACGCTTCACGCTTCCGGTATCAGAGAAAACCATCTGATCGCCCAAAACCTCTTGGAAACATGTTCCTTCTAAGAAATCCTCCTCCTGAGATACAGCCTCGGGCCGTCCTAGCAAACTCTTCGGCGTCATCAAAATCAGCGGTTTGCGGAATTTCCGATGTTTCTGCCGGCGCAGAGCGTGGAAATAATTTGCGGGCGTCGTAAAATTGCCCACCACCAAATTGTCTTCAGCACAAAGCTGCAAAAACCGCTCCAAACGCGCACTAGAATGCTCGGGCCCCATCCCCTCATACCCATGTGGTAACAACATCACCAAATCAGATGGTGTCTGCCATTTCGACTCAGCTGATGAGATAAATTGATCAATAATCACCTGCGCCCCATTCGAGAAATCACCAAATTGCGCCTCCCACATAAGCAACATGCTCGGATAAGACAGCGAGTATCCATAATCAAAGCCAAGCACAGCAAATTCCGAAAGAAGCGAGTTATAAACACAGAACTTACCCTGATCTTCACCTAAATTCTGAAGCGGAATATGCCGTTCCCGAGTGTTGTAATCGTAAAATACCGCATGACGCTGTGAAAACGTTCCCCGCCGGCAATCTTGCCCAGAAAGCCTCACCGGAGAACCCTCCATAAGCAGCGCCCCAAACGCCAGCGACTCCGCAAACGCCCAGTCAAACGGCCCACCTTTCTCTAGCGCATCCACCCGCCGAGGCAAAAAGCGCTTCTTCAAAGTCGGATTCAATTCAAAACCCTCCGGCGCTGATGTCAGTACCTTACCGATATGCTGCAAGCGCTCCTTGGTAATGCCTGTCGGCACCTGATCGTGGGAATACGGTGGCTGCGCAACTGCTGTCGATCCACTAAACACCGTCCGGTCCCCCGCCTCGCTGAGTTCCACCATCTTCCGGTGCCCCTCCTCCAGCCGCTCCCAAATCGCCTCTTCCAGAGCATCCGCATCGTCTTGCGAGAGCACCTCATCTTTTACCAAAAACCGCTTATACACCTGGCCAAAAGGCTCCCGCGCAGCAATTTCTTTCGCCACCAGTGGCTGGGTAAAAGCCGCCTGATCTGCCTCATTGTGCCCTTGGCGGCGGTAACAATACATGTCGATAATCACATCCCGACCAAATTTCTGCCGAAATTCTAAAGCAAACTTTGCCGCCCAATACAGCTCCATCGGCTCCTCACCATTCACATGTAAAATCGGCGCCTCGATCATCTTCGCCACATCCGTCGCATACGCAGATGACCTCGCATCCGCCGGCATCGTCGTAAATCCAATCTGATTGTTAATAATCAAATGAATCGTCCCCCCCGTCCGATACCCAGGTAACTGCGAGAGATTTAACACCTCAGCCACTGATCCCTGCCCAGCAAACGCCGCATCACCATGAAGTAAAATCGGTAAAACACGCTTCCTATCCGTTGAAACCCCATCATCCCCCAGCACCCGCTGGCGCGCCCGCGCTTTACCCTCTACAACAGGGTTCACAGCCTCCAAATGAGACGGATTCGCTGCTAAACTCACCCGCACATTCCCTTCTGGAAATTCGCGCACGCTCTCATACCCCAAGTGATATTTCACATCACCATCGCCCGCCACTAAGCCCGGCTCGTAATTCGGCGTAAATTCATAAAGCAGAGTCGTAAGCGATTTCCGCACGAAATTCGCAAGCACGTTCAAGCGCCCACGATGCGCCATACCCATCTCAATCTCTAAAACATCCTGCTTTGGGCAATTCTCCAAAAGCGCATTCAGCACCACCATCGCACCCTCACCTCCCTCAAGCGAAAACCGCTTCTCTCCCAAAAACTTCTTCGCGAGGAAATTCTCAAATGACTCAGCCTCCAACAACCACCGCAAAGATTTCACCTGCAAATCCATGCTCTTCTCCGCACCCCTCGAGCCGTGCTGCTCAATTCGCTCACGCACCCAATGCCGCACCGTAGTATTGTGGATGTGCATGAACTCAAAGCCGATTTTCCCAGAATACGTCGCCTTCAACGCACTCACCATCTTATCGAGCTTCATCTTCGCCCCATTAAAGAAAAATGGATTCGAAGCCTCGCGGCCCATCTCCCCTTCCGAAAATTTATACTGATCGAGCGAAAGCCTGGGATTCACCTCCGGCTCATCATCCAGCGGGTTAATCTGCGCCTGCGTATGCCCCAAAGTCCGGTAATTATAGACCAAGCCCACAACTTTCCCGTTAAAATCCAGATCCTCCACATCTCCCGGATCTGTATCCACAGCCATCTGCGGCGTCTCAGCTGCCTGCGCCTGCACCGCTTGCTGCCCACCAGCCTCTTCCTTCTTCTTCACCTGAGCCGCGCCCAGCTCAAAGCCCTCAAAAAATGATGACCAAGTCGCCTCTACCGAACTTGGCTCATCACACCATTGCGCGTATTTCTCATCCAATAAGTCTGCATTAAGCCGAGGTGAAACCGAAGAATTCATGATCTTTTATATCCACGATAGGCATGCCGGAGGTAAATTCAGAACCGCGACGGTATCGCACCGGGATTAGTTAAGGGTATGACGGGCTTGCGTCAACCATTCCCATCTGAAAATATACATCTTCTCCAAAGCGCAGCATGATCGAAGTTACAAATCTCTCCAAACGATACGGCCGCCACCTCGCTGTGCAGGATATCTCCTTCTCCGTCGCCAAAGGCGAAATCGTAGGTTTTCTCGGGCCTAACGGTGCCGGCAAAACGACCACCATCCGCATGCTCACCGGCTACCTCCCACCCTCCGGCGGTGCCGCCAGCATCGCTGAGTTCGATATCTTTCGCCAATCCATCGAAGCCCGTAAACGCATCGGTTACATGCCCGAAAACGTTCCGCTCTACGATGATATGCGCGTCCGAGAATACCTGAGCTTCCGGGCCAAAATTAAAGGGCTCTCCGGCTCAGAAGCACGTCAACGCGTTTCCCATGTCATCGAAACCTGTGGGCTTACCGAAGTCCGCCGGAAAATGATCAAAACCCTCTCCAAAGGCTACCGCCAGCGCGTCGGCCTTGCCGATGCCCTCGTCCACCAGCCCGAACTGCTCATCCTCGATGAGCCTACAAACGGCCTAGATCCCATCCAAATCCGCCAGATCCGCGAGCTCATTAAAGAACTCTCCCACCATCACACCGTCCTCATTTCTACTCATATACTTAGTGAAGTAGAATTAATCGCGAACCGCGTGATCATCGTCGATAACGGCCAAATAAAAGCCAACGACACACCCCAAAATCTCATCGGGAACATGCGTGCCGCTGGAAGAGTCCAATGCGAACTTAAAATCCCCCCCGGCCTCGCCCTACCTTTGTTAACAGACCTAACTTCTGTGAGAAAAGTAACAGAGGAGCCGCTTGAAGACGGCTGGCACCGCTACATCATCTGGTCAGAATCTGGCTCAGATACCCGCCAAGACATACACTCACTTGCCGCTACGCATACATGGCCATTACGCTCGCTTTTCCGCCATGAGGCCACCTTGGAAGACGTTTTCGTAGAACTCACTCGCAAAGATTGATGCTTTCCACCCAAGACTAAATCCGATGGTGAACTTGAAAAATTGAAACCCCTTCATGCATGAAACCCATTGACCAGAAGCCTTTGTCCTGCCATAGTCCGTAGGTGACTCATTTCCTCCGCCTCGGGCTACTCCCCCTTTTACTCGCGATGCCGGCCTGTGAGACTGTTAACACACCTGTGACCAGCTCATCGTTCGATCCCCTCATCATTCCCGGACAATCCACCCGCTCTACGGTAGAAACAGTAGAAGCCCAGCTTGAGCCCGGTCAATTTGTTACTGCCACAGTCCCCAATACCGCCTTCTACAACAACAAGCCGGGATCCAATCAGGACGCTGATAAACTCCTCGATAAAGGCACCGCCATGAAAGTGGTTTCCGTAGAAAGAGACGTCGTAAAAGTCGAGCTAGACAGCGGCGACATCGGCTTCGTCCCTACCGTAATGGTAAATAGCCTCTCAGATACCACTCCTGTCGATGAAGCGCTGCCTTTGGATGACAGCGCCTATCAAGTTTACCCTCCCTTACCAGATGGCGGCCCCATCGAGCCTCTCCCCATCCTAGATCCCACTGGCCTACCTCCTGATGGCGCTCTACCTACCATCCTAGATCCCGATGCACCGGCTCTAAATACTCCAAACCCTCCTTCACTCGATGAAATTCCTGTAATGGAAGATCCCCCCGAGCCCGAAGCCGCTAACGAAGAAAAAGCGCTCGATCCTGTCGCCGAAGAAGTCAGAAAAAAGGTCGAAGCCGCTATGAAAGAAGATGCCGCCGTGCGAGCTGCCGCAGAAAGTGCAACAGATGCTACCCCCGCCACGGATTAAATCTACCTTCTGCCTCCGATCTCTACGCGAAAGCAGTAGAAGTCCGCACCCGCTCAATCAAATCCTCAGCATGCAACCCCTGCTCTGAGAAAATTCGATGCCGCATCACCGGGCGCAATACAGCCTGCACATGCTCTGGATAAACCGCGCTAACCCCTGCCAGCAAAGCCTTCGCCTGAGCAGCCCGTAGAAGTGCAATCGACGCCCGGATCGACACACTTTCAGGTGACCCCGCAAGATCCCTCAGCCCCTCGCAAAGATCCGTAATATAAGCAGCCACCGCCGGTGCAACCGTTACCCCGAGCACCCGTTTCTGTAGACCTTCCACATCTTCTAAAACCAGCAACGGCTCACAAGACTCCGCAGCTACATCACCCCCCGCTTGCATCATTAAAATTTCAATTTGCTGCCCCACGTCCGGCAGGCCCATCTCCATCGAAACTAGAAATCGATCCAGCTGCGGCTCCGGCAAAGGAAATGTCCCCGTCGTATGCGTCGCATTCTGAGTAGCTATCACCAAAAATGGCTTGGGCAGATCATGCGTCACCCCATCAATCGTCGTCCGCCCCTCATTCATGCTTTCTAACAACGCTGATTGCACCCGCGGCGAGGTCCGATTGATCTCATCTGCTAATAAACAATTCGCGAAAACTGGACCCTTGATAAACTCAAATTCTCCACTGTTTGGCCGATACAGATTGTAGCCCAGAAGATCAGACGGCAATAAGTCCGGCGTGAATTGCACTCGCTTGAAACTCCCGCCCACCGAGTTTGCCAAAGTATGCGCCAAAGTAGTTTTCCCGACCCCAGGAGCACCCTCTAACAAAACATGCCCGCCCGCCAAAATCGCCGTTAGTAATAAATCAACAGTCTCCTCAGAGCCAATGACAGTTTCTAATAAATGCGCACGCAGCGGCGCTAATTCCGGTAACTTCATAAATCCAAAACTCCTGCGTATTCACGGATTGCCTCCGGATAAAGCTGATGCTCAACAACCTGCAAGCGCGTATGCAACGTTTCTGCACTATCATAGGGATAAATAGGCACCACTTCTTGCCTTAAAATTGGCCCCGTATCCATCCCCGCATCCACCACATGCACCGTCACACCCGTCTCGGGCGCACCTGCATCCAATGCTTGCTGCCAAGCCCGCGTCCCCGGAAAATCAGGCAAAAGCGATGGATGGACATTCAAAATCGCTGCTGGAAATACCTCTAAAAAGGGCTGCTTCACCATCCGCATAAATCCCGCTAAACAAACTAAATTCACCCCTGCCTCACGCAACTTCTCTGCCACTTCCTTCTGCCGCTCTTCCGGAAACTTATTCCGGAAATCCCCACAATCAATCACCTCCGCCCGAATCCCCATACGCCGCGCCCGTTCCAATATAAACGCACCAGCCACATCTGAAAACACCACCGCAATACGTGCCTGCAGCTTTCCCGAGTTAATGGCATCTACAATCGCCTGCATGTTCGATCCAGAACCAGAACCAAGTATACCAAGCGTAAGCACACCCATGCTTTAACCCACCACCCTAATCTGCCAAGGTCGAAATATCGCTTTCCCTCCATAATTGCCTCATCAAACATCCCTCAAACCCAGATTCCTCAGAAAACTCCCCTCCACCTCCGGTTGCTTACAAATTTGATCGAGCAAATCATCCCACTCCTTATTCCCTGCCAAAATACGCACCTCAATCCGGAGCAAATAAATCGGTAAATTCAGCTCCGTAGGCTCCGGGAACCTCACCGCATCCTTCTCCGTCGTCACAATCATATCCATCGCGCGCTCCACACAGCGCTGCATAAATTGATCAATATCCCGCCGATCAAATCGATGATGATCCAGAAAACCGCCGCCGTATCTCAACTTTCGCCCCCAACGCCGTCAGTAAATTCTCGAAATTCTCTGGCACCGCAATCGCACTCACCGCCCCCACCCATTTTCCATCCAAAAAATCCAATGGCAGCCTCTCACCCGTTTGCAAATTCTCAAGGTAAACCGGCCCATGCGCACACTCAATGACATCTGCCGTCTGATTATACTTTCGGATGCGCCCAATGAGCTCCTCATTGCCCGCAGCCTCACATTTTGTCAGAAGAATATACGCTGCGCGCCTCAAATTCTTCGGCGGCTCACGTAAAGTCCCCCTCGGCAGCAGCGAACCTGTCCCAAACGGGCTTTTCGAATCTACCAACACAATATCTAACGAATGCGCCAAATTCAGATACTGCATGCCATCGTCCAGCAACAAAGTATCCACACCTAGTTCACTCACCGCAAAGCGTCCCCCCTTCACTCGGTCTTTGTCCACCAGCACCGCAACTCCTCGCAAATTCTTCGCCAACATATACGGCTCATCACCTGCAAACTTCGAGCCCAGCAATAAATCATCCCCTGCCGAAACCACCTTCGGCATCGCTGCCCGCTCCACTAGACGCCCGTCCTCCGTTCTCCATTCCTGAGGCGCGGCCAACTTCTTACTTTTATACCCTCGCGAAAGAATGGCCACCCTCCGCCCCCTTTCCTGCAAAGATCTTGCCAGTAACTCCACCACCGGCGTCTTACCCGTCCCTCCCACCGTTACATTACCGATAGCAATCACTTTCACCCCGAGAAACGCCTGCTGCTTCCAGCCATTCCGAAAAAGCGCAATACGGCCCTGCACCAGCATCCGGAAAATCCCAGAAAGCCCAGACATCAGCCCCCGCGCCAGAGTAGCTCGGAAACCACGAGCCCGACCAAAAATCACATCCGCCCCCCATTGTTCTAGCTCATCAATCCGTTCCTTCATGCCATCGCAATGAAACTTGCAGCTTTCCTACGCAGCCTACAAGCCCCCGCTACATCCTCACCGCAGCTTTGCCAAACTCCAAAAAATCTACCACCAGAGAAACCCCCTCTTCGATTTCCTCCGGTAAGCACCATCGCCCACTGAAAGAACCTCAAGCTTCGTCTCAGTCAGGCCCTCTTCATAAAACCCAAGCTTCTTTGCCGCCCGTGGACTCACATCCAAATGCCTGCCCGCAATAAATGGTCCGCGGTCATTAATCCGCAACTTTACTGACTTTCCATTCTGTAAATTTGTCACCTTCACCATCGCAGGCAATGGCAGCGTCTTATGGGCGCCAATCAAATGACGCCGTTTCACCTTCTCCCCTAACGAAGTATCCCCTCGCTTTAGTCCGAACCAACTCGACTCGTCATACCATGAGCACGTCCCAGTTTCCGTATAATTAAGAGCCTCCTCCACCGTCATCGGGTAATATGTCACTCCGCGCACTGTATAGCTCCTAGTCATATAACCCTCGTAGCCGCTAGGTCGCGAAGCACAGCTACTAAGTATGAGCAAAGCTAAACAACTCAGTGTAAAAATATAAGTAGTCACCCCGCAGCGTTTCATCACCTTGAAAAAAAATCAAGTTACGCAGTCCTCTCGCGGATCACCTGCAGCGATGAAGCTACCTTATTTTTCAGCTCCGTTCCTACGCGGAACTTCACACAAGCACATGCCGGAATCACATACTCTTCCTTAGGGTACTTCGGGTTTCTACCCAGCTTCTCCTTACGCTCCTTCACCTCGAAGGTCCCAAATCCCCTCACCATAACACGGTCACCCCGCGCCATAGCCTCGCCCAACTGACTGAAAAGCTCTTCAAACACATCTTGAACAGCTTTCTGCGTCACGTTCTTTCCTTGCAAACCTAGCTCATCCGTAATCCGGGCAATCAAATCACGTCTGCTTAATAGTGGCATAATGTAAGTAGGGGGCTCATACAAAAGCGTTTTACACATAGCTTTTACACTTTGTCCCGTAAAATATTTAACAGTTAGATATCGCCTGCTCTCATTCTTGTTGTCCCGACTCAAAGCTCTGTTTCCAGAAATTCCCCCCACGATTCACCCTACACGATTGACTCTATCGCGCCATCTCACTTACATCCACCAAAGTGAGTTTTCCTGATTCCATCTCGTTCCCCTGCCCTGCCTGCGGCGCCAGCCTTACCGTCCCACCCGAATTAGCCAGCGCCTCGGGCCCGTGCCCTACCTGCAAAGCCGTCATCCAAGGCCCCCAAGAACCCACCGGTGATACCACTCCCGCACTCGTCCAAGGCGCACTATCACTGCCTGCCTCGAAGAAACTTACACCCGAGGCAATCCCAAGCCCTCAAAAATTACCTACTGCGGAAGCCAATAACCCTTCAAAAAAAACGGCCCGCCCCTCGCAAATCCCAGCTCCGCCTACAAAACCCTACAAACACCAAAGCAAATCACCAAAACAACAAACAATCGGCAATGAGCAGCCAGCTGAAAAAACTCGAACCTCACTCCAAAAACTCGCCCCTACCATCATCACAATCGCACTGTTCGGCACACTCTTTGGCGCGATAGCCTTTATCGAAAAGAAAACTTCAGTTACTACCAGTCCGATCGCTCCAGAGAAAATAACAGACCCAGTCTCGCCTCCGCAAGTCTCCGAACCTTCCGCAACCGTGCCCGAAACTGATGCCTCGGAAGAAGTGCCCGAGACCATCCCAGAGCCAATAGATCCTGCTTCAAGTCTACTCACACCACAAAATCCAGCCGTTCAAGAGCCTCAGCTCGTCACCACCGAGGCCGTTGTTACAGACCCCCGCGCCGCTGCCATAGAGGTCCTTTCTGATTTTCTCGCCATGGAGAACATGCAAGACCGGCTGCCCCTTCTAGAATCTAAGCTCGATTCAGCATCACTAAACGATTCGGTTCTAAACACTTCCCTTCCAGCAGTCGCCAAAGTCACCATCGATATCCGCAAAAATCACCCATCTCAGGAAATCGTAGACTATTACTACAACGTCAACTTCCTGCGTGATGATGATGAAATCGATCCACACACCATACTCGTCAGAACTCGCGGTAACGAAGCTCCCAAGGTGGTCGTAGATCCTTTCTTGGATACCTTCGGAGGCCGCTTTGAACGCTTTGCCCGAAAAACATCCCAAGAACCTACCGAGTTCCAAGTCATCATTTCCGCCGGAGCCTTCTGCTATGATGATATCCCCTCAGCAAATAGTAAGTTCACCCTCAAAATTCTCGCCCGCGATGACGGCAAGGAACTTGGCAGAGCCTATTTTGCGAAAGATTCAAGCATCGGTGAATTGCTAGAAAGTGCGAGTTCCGGCATCGCCTACGGCCAAGCAATCCCTGCGAGAATCCGCATCGCATGGAACCTATCGGAAAATCCCGAAAAACCCTACCTCGAAGCCCTTGAAATTATTTCACTAAGCTGGAATCCCTGAGCGCTTCCCAACCGCCAAACAAAACTCTCACCTCTTTCCCTAAACCCAAATTTCCCACCAGCTCAGCTACCTGCCTACTCGTCCCACAGGCCTCACTCCCACAATAAACCACTGCCATTGGTGCATCCAGCAGCCCCATCGCTGCCCCGGCTTCCATAGCCGCAGCATTCTCCTCAGGATCAAAATTCCATAAAATCGATCCCTCAACTCCGTTCGCCTCCCACTCACTCCGGCTCCGCGCATCAATCCAAAGCGCCCCTTCTGGCACGTCCGCCACACAAACCTGATCTGCCTCTAGCTCTGCCGGGCTGCAGGTGACCTCCTCCGGGCCCTCAAAAGGATTTACCATCCAGCTCACACCAGCTCCCACGGCCGTCAAAACCGCTATCACTGCCATCTGGAAAATCGTCCGCATCCCACCTACTTCGGCGTGCGCATCACTCCAAATGCCTGCTGCACCCGCTGCCGTTTCACCTCCGCATCCGTCTCAATGCGTATCACCGTCAGCCCCGGCTTATCCGCCGCCTTCGGAGTCACCCGGATTTGATACTTCTTTCCCTTCTCCAATGTCACCAGCTCAGTCGCAAATGCCTCATTACTCGCCGCCACTTTCTTCACATGAATCGGCTTCTTATAGTCCATCGTCACATTAATGATTTGCGTCTCCGTGTCCCCTAAATCCCACCGCACCGATTTCGGTTCCACATCAATCATTACCGGCACAAAAACCTTCAAATTCACCACGTAAGACGGCTTTTCCTCCGCATCCCCCTCCATCCAAATATGAATTGGCTTATCTACCTCCCCCTGAAAACTCCCAACCTCAAATCTCGCATGTAAAATCCCACTCTCCCCCGGCGCATACGTCTTCTTCTTCTTCTCAAATTTCACCCCCATGCAGGTGCAACCCGCATCTGCATTTTTGATCGTGACTGTTTTATCACTCACATTCGTGAAAGCAAAGGTGCTATCCACCACCCTCGCATCCGAGGCCGCGTTCACCCGCTGCGTTTCGCTCTCAAACTTCAAAGCACCCGCATACAGGTGCCCAACCATCAGCAGGCTTATAAAGAACAACTTATTCATGAAATCATAAGAATCCGGAAATCAATCGGGCGCAAGCGATACCGCCACAATCAACCGCCCTCCACGCCATTCCGGCCCCAAAACAAATAAAGGCCGATCCGCCTCAAACTTCAAATCCGTCTTCATAATCTTCTTCCTCGCCAGCCAAAGCTCCAAATCCACTGAAAATTCACCCGCCCGCGGCTGGCTACTCGTCTCGAAACGTAGCAAAATCTCATCAGATGGCTTCAGAGGCTCCGCCCAATTCTCATAACTGCGGAACACTGGCTTGGTATCCGCACCCATCGTCCGATAATGCGCAAATTCCATATTGGGGGCAGCGCGCAGACGTTTTTGAATCAAATCCGAGACCGCTTTTGCATTTTCACCCGCCTCAGAGGGGTCGCCATCGGTCGCGAAATATACCGTAGCCGTCAACTCACCAATCTGCGCCCGGCCCGGATCTTCCTGCCCGTAAACAAGTCCACAAAGCAAAATTGCCAAGCATACGAAGAATTTCATAAAAATTTTATTAAAGTTCTAGTTCGCGTAAATCGCTGAACGCCCAGCCGCTCGCAGCGCAGTTCGGTCCGCTTCACTCGCCGTTGGAATATATACAGTCTCAGAAAAATCCATCGAATCCGGAATTGCATCCACCCCGGAAAGTAAAATCACATTCGCATTACCGCCGCCCGCTGTGCCCGCCACCCACTTCGCATCCACCCCCGCGGTAGGAGTATACACGATAGGCACCTGCTCGGAATTTACCTCGGCAATAGCCTCACCTCCACCAGTCTGCATGCCTACTGAAAATGCCACGATCATCCCCAAACATGCAGCTACCGGCATCATCCACGACCGCCAAAAACTCCACTTTGTCTCCTCCCGCGCTTCTTCCGTAAGCACTTCCTTCTCCTGCTCCTCAATGCCCTGCCGCACTCGACTCGAAAAGAAATCCGCAAATGGCAATTCCACCTCGTTCGGAAGATTTGCACCCATCTTCGCCCGGAAATTCCTAATATTTTCCCGTTCTGCGAGCTGCTCCGGCTGCTCCTTAGCCCACGCTTCCATCGCCTTCAATTCAGAGCCAGCAAGCTCATCATCTAGCCATAGCGCTATCATTGTATCATCTGGATTCATACTCATCTTTCAATAGGTTTTGTAGTTTCTGCCGCGCATAATAAAGCCGACTCATCACTGTCCCGAGCGTGCATTCCATCACCTCCGCAATCTCTTTATACGAAAGCCCCTGCACATCCTTCAGCACCACCACTTCGCGGTGCTCCACGCTCAATTTCCCCAGCGCTTCCTCAATTGTATCGCGCAGCTCCCGGTTCGCCAAAGCATCATCCGGAGTGTCCACAAAGGCCGGGGCCGTCTTTGCTGATGCATCAATCTTATCCCGATCAAATATCTCGTCATTCAGCTCTCCCGCACTCTCAATCTTCCGCTTCCTCACCCAGTCATAGACCACATTGTGAGAAATCCGAAACAGCCATGTAGAAAACCGCGCCCGCGCCTCAAAGCGGGGCAACGCCTTCCATGCCTTGATGAAGGCTTCCTGAGATAAATCCCAAGCATCCGCATCGTTTTTGACCATATTCCGTATCATCGCGTAAACTTTTCCTCTGTGTCTTGTAACAAGCTCGTCATACGCGTTCATATCTCCTCCTTGCGCGAGGGCCACGAGGCGGAAATCTTCTGCCACCTCGTCTGCCACCGCGCTAGGATCAGAGACTGAAGCGTCGCTGCTATGCTGTTCTGACGGTTTACCGGACGATTTATTCATGCTGATCTTAAAGAACCTCTCTCTACCCTAGCTTGCCGCCGCCTCTCGAACTACGCAATCGCAGAATCCACCCGAAGCTCATTCTAAAAATTCCAATCCGCCTTGAGATTGAATTTCACACCCATCCTAATAAGCTCCGCCCCAAACACCCTCTCCCGTGCCCAATCCGCAGCCACATACTTGGAAAGCAAAACTCAAGCGCTGGGTGGTGGAGCCCATACGCAACCAACTCCGGAAAGGCGCAAGCCCGGGAAAACTCGCGTGGGCCATCACCCTCGGCATCGTTCTAGGCATCAATCCCATCCTTGGCTCCACCTCCATCGTCTGCTTCGCCGCAGGCTGCCTCTTCAAGCTCAACCAACCCGTCCTCCACCTCTTCAAAACCCTCACTTATCCACTCCAGCTCGCACTCGTCCTCGTATTCATAAAAGCCGGCCAGCACCTCAATAACGTCCCGCTACTCCCGCTATCCATCACCGAACTTATCTCTGAAATGAAAGCCGGGCCACGTGCCTTTCTGAAAGACTTCGGCATCACCATGCTCTACGGCCTAGAAGCATGGGCCCTCTCTGCCCTCGTTCTGATCCCCCTAATTTACCTCACCTCCTATCCCCTCCTAAAATTCCTCGCGCGGCAAAAAAGCGCACGCACCTCAGTGAGGGCCACCGATACCTAAACTAAGCACGGATCGTCAGAGTCCTCATCTCTGTCATGTCCTCCATCGCATACCTTACCCCTTCCCGGCCCGTTCCACTATCCTTCACCCCACCATACGGCATCGAATCCACCCGCCACGATGGCATTTCATTGATCAAAACCCCGCCCACCTCCAGCTCGTCCCAAGCAATCATCGCCCGCTCCAAAGATGCCGTAAAAACACCCGCGTGAATACCAAATCGGCTCCGATTCACCTCTCTAAGCGCTTCCTCGAAATCTCCAAAGGTCGTCACACAGGCCACCGGCCCGAAAACCTCCTCCGCCATCACCGCTTCTCCCTCTGGCACATCTTTTAGCAGAGTAGCCTCCACAAAACTCCCATCCCGCTTCCCACCACACAAAAGCTTTCCACCCGCCTCCACCGCCTGCCCAATCCATTCCTCCACCCGCTGCGCCTCACCCTCGGAAATCATCGGCCCCAGATCCGTCTCTTCATCCATCGGATCACCCATTCTCAAACCCTGCGCCAACTCCAAAAGTTTCTCCAAAAACTCCCCCTCCACATCCGCATGCACATAAATCCGCTGCACCGAAATACAACTCTGCCCGCTCTGGTAAAAAGCGCCCAGCACCAACCTTTCCGCTGCTAAATCCAGATCCGCCGTCTCATCCACAACCGCCGCCGCATTCCCACCCAACTCTAAAATTACCTCCTTCTTCCCCGCCCTTGCCTTTAAATCCCACCCCACATCCGGCGAGCCCGTGAAACTCAGTAACCTCACCCGCTCATCCACCGTAAATGCCTCCGCCGCCTCCCGATGACTCGGTAAAATTGAAAACGCCCCCTTCGGCAGCGCAGTCTCTGCTAAAATCTCTCCCATCATCAGCGCCCCCAACGGAGTCTTACTCGCTGGCTTCAAAATGAACGGGCACCCAGCCGCTATCGCCGGTGCAATTTTATGCGCCACCAAATTCAACGGAAAATTAAAGGGCGAAATAAACGAGCAAACCCCCACCGGCACCCGCCGAAACATCCCCCGATACCCCTTCGATGCCTCACCCATCTCCAAATTCAATACCCCACCGCTCTCCCGCATCGCTTCCCTACTCGCAATCTCAAACGTATCAATAAGCCGCTGCACCTCCGCCCGACTCGCCTTCATCGGCTTCCCCGCCTCCAAACACAAAACTTCCGCCAGTTCCTCCGCTTTTTCCGAAAACCTCTCCGCACACGCACTCAAAACATCCCTCCGCTCATACGGCGCCATCTCCCGCATCGCCCGCTCAGCCTCGACAGCCGCGCAAATCCCCCGTTCTATCTCATCCGCACCCGCCAACGAAACACGCGAAAGCACTTTCCCGGAAAATTTCTCGTAAACCTCTAAGCGCTCCCCCGTCATCATCGGCTCACTCCCCACAAAACACGGATACTCTTCTCGCACGGACATCGCCCTACCCTCGCAGCCCTCATCCCCGAAATCCATCCCCAACCTTCGATATTTTCACCCAAAATGCCTGAGCTCCCCGAAGTCGAAACCACCAAACTCGGCATACGCCCCCTCATCATCGGCAAAACGATCACCGAGGTCATCATCCGCCGCTTCGATCTCCGCTGGCCTGTAACCCCGGAACTCACCCAGCTCGAAGGCACCCATTTCACTGAAGTCACCCGCCGTTCCAAATACCTCATCCTAGAAACAGCCACCGCCAGCGCCACACTCATCCACCTCGGCATGTCCGGCAGCCTCCGCGTCTTACCCGCTAGCGAAGATTGGCGAAAACACGATCACATCGCCATCACCTTCGCAGACGGCTTACAACTTCGCTACCACGATCCACGCCGCTTCGGGCTCTGCATGCACATGCCCGCCTCAGAAATTCCCACCCATCCTCTCCTCCGCGAGCTCGGCCCGGAGCCCCTCGGCGAGGCGTTTACCCCCCAATACCTCCACAAATCCCTCAAAACTCGCAATATCCCCATCAAAGTAGCCCTCATGAACGCCGCCACCGTCGTAGGCGTCGGCAATATCTACGCTTCCGAAAGCCTCTTCCGCAGTAAAATCCATCCCCTCCTCCCCGCCTGCAAAATCACCAAGCCCAAAGCCGCCCGCCTCGTCACCGCCATCCGTGAGGTCTTGCAAGAATCCATCACCCAAGGCGGCACCACCCTCCGCGATTTCATAAAATCCGATGGCCAGCCCGGCTATTTTAAACAAAGCCTCTCTGTCTATGGCCGCAAAGGCCTCCCCTGCCGCACCTGCCAAGCACCCATCCGCCACAAAGTCCTCGCCCAGCGCGCAACCTTCTGGTGCCAAACCTGCCAAAAACGCTAATCATAAGCAGCCCCCGGAAAATTTCCCGTTTCCAAACGCTCCACCCCACCCCATCATCTGCTCGCAATGCTTTCTATACTAATCACTGGCCGCTCCGGACGCATGGGGCAAGCCGTCGCAGACGCTACTGCAGCGAATCCCGAAACCACACAAGGAGCCACACACGACGCCGGCGAGGACCTTGATGCCGCCGTAAAATCTGCCGATTGCACCATCGATTTCACCGTCCACTCCTTCACCGAAGGCCTCCTAAAATCCGCGCTGCAGCACCAGAAACCCCTCATCATCGGCACCACCGGCCATAGCGATGCAGAACTCGCCGCCATCCACCGCACTGCGGAAACCCTACCCATCGTCCATGCCCCCAATTTCTCCGTAGGCGTAAATACCCTTTTCCACCTCACCCGCCTCGCTGCACGCATTCTCCAGCAAGACACCTTCGATATCGAAGTCACAGAAATGCATCACCGCCACAAAATCGATGCCCCCTCCGGCACCGCACGCCGCCTACTCGACATCCTTAACGAGGAAACCGATACAAATTATAAAAGCGACGTCGCCCACGGTCGCCTTGGCAATATCGGACCACGCAAACCTAAAGAAATTGGCATGCACACCCTGCGCGGCGGCGATGTTGTAGGCGATCACACCGTCATGTTTGCTGCCGATGGCGAGCGCGTAGAACTCACACATAAAGCATCTTCCCGCATGACTTTCGCAAGTGGTGCCGTCCGTGCCGCTCTATGGTTACAAGGAAAACCACCCGGCCTCTACGACATGCAAGACGTCCTCGGCCTGAAATAACACCCCCCAATCTCTCTCTACATCTTGATGAAAATTCTCACCACCCTCCTTTTCTCCGCCCTCCTCTTTTCTTGCAGTGAAGCTCCCGATTCCACCCAGGAAAAGGACGCACTAGAGACCGCCTCTACTCCAGCCAACATCGAAGCAGAGCAGCCGGAAAAATCCACAGAAGCTCCCGTAAGCCAGTCTTTAGTCCGCGTAAACTCCACCAGCCAATCATGGAATGCCGCCCAGCCATGGGAGAAAAACCCACCCTCACAACTGCGCTCCCTAGGCGCTGTCGTCGGCCCAGACCAAGTGCTCACCACTGCCGAAATGGTTGCAGATGCCACTTACCTCGAGCTCGAACTGCCGGATGGATCTGAAACCACCGAAGCCGAGCTCATCGCCGTCGATTACGAGGCAAACCTTGCCCTCCTCACAGTGAAATCCCCCGAAAAGCGCGCAGAGTTTTTTGAAAACACCATAAAGTTAGAACTCGCATCCCCACCTTCCATCGGTGACTCCATGGAAATCGTCCAAGTCGAGGACAACGGCACCACCCTCGTCACCAGCGGCACGCTTCAAGCCGTCGATACCGGAACCAGCTTCCTCGCAGGCCAAAACTTCCTCACCTACATGGTAAAAGCCTCCATGCAAAGCGCCGCCAGCAGCTTCTCCCTTCCCGTCATCCAAGACCGAGCTCTCGTAGGCGTTCTCCTCAGCTACGATTCGGACGATCAAATCTGCAATGTCCTCTCCATCGATGTCATCTCGCATTTCCTCAAAAATATCACTGAAACCGGCTACGCAGGCTTCCCCTCCCTAGGCATTTCTGTCGCACAAACGGAAGATCCCTCATTCCGCAATTTCCTGCAGCTCACCCCAGAGCAAGGCGGCCTCTACGTCAGCAAAGTCCGCCCTGGCGGCGCGGCGGACCTTGCAGAAATCAAAGAGGGCGATGTCCTACTCGCTGCTGATGGCCACAAAATCGACCGCCGCGGCTACTACGAAAATCCCAATTACGGCTCAATTTTCTGGGGCCACCTCGTCCGTGGAGAAAAAGCAATCGGCGAGGAAATCAACCTCACGCTTCTCCGCGATGGCGCGCTCACCGAACTCACTGCTACCCTAACACGTGAAGAGCCATTCGATCGCCTCGTCCCCGATTATCAGTTTGACCGAGCACCCAACTATCTCGTCAAAGGCGGCTTCATTTTTCAAGAACTCACCAAGCCCGTCCTCGAAGCCTATGGCAAAGAATGGACCTCCCGCGCCCCGCTGAACCTCCTTGATGCCTACGAGAACCCTGAAAAATATGAAGGAGACCTCCAGCGGATCATTTTTCTGAGCGGTTCCATCCCCACCCCCGCAACCATTGGCTACGAGCCCCTCCGCAATCTCATCGTCGCCAAAGTCAATGGAGTCCGCATCGATAGCATGAACACTCTCATCGCCGCTTTTAACGAGCCCAATGAGGACAACCTCCACTCCATCGAATTTTTTGAGGAAAACTTTACCATCTACCTCGATGAACTCATCTCTTCCAACGTAGACACCATGCTC
The DNA here is from genome assembly GCA_963849375.1 of uncultured Verrucomicrobiae bacterium. GTDB lineage: Bacteria > Verrucomicrobiota > Verrucomicrobiia > Verrucomicrobiales > Akkermansiaceae > Luteolibacter. The sequence goes on from CAWKHB010000008.1 coordinate 29,164, forward strand.
CTCCAACGTGGCCTAAACCGCCTTTCCAGATCTGAGTAAAGCAAGCACATCTGCGCCAAATGCAACGGCCAACCTTGCGGTGGCAAATTTCATGTCTAAACTTTCCCCTATGAAAACCGCCCTCATCATCGATTTAGCCTCCCTCCCCGAAGATGGCGAAAGATATTCAGGTGCCCTCTCAGAAGAAATCTTCGATCTTCGCGAGAAAGACGGCAAAGCCGTTGGCCCTTTGCATTACGATCTTCATGCCCAGCGCTTTGAGGGCGAATTGCTGCTCGTCGGCTCCCTCAACGCCCTCTTCGAATTTACCTGCGTCGTAACCTTACAAAAATTCGAGCAAACCATAGCCCTAGACTCCGCTGCTCTCTCCATAGAAATCGGCAACACCGGGCAAATGGACGTCACCCAAAACCTTCGCGAAGAGCTTGTTCTCGAGTTCCCAATCAACCCACGCTGCGATGAGGGCGATGTCCCAATACCCTGTGAAGTAGATTCTCGTTATTTAGCAGTGGACAAATCAGATGAAAATGATTTATCACCTGCGCCCCGCAACAAGGGCGATGACCGCTGGTCTGCCCTTAACGACCTTCCCGGTCTGAACGATCAAACTTAAATAACTTAGAACCATGGCAGTCCCAAAACGTCGTCAGTCAAAAAGCCGCCAGAAAATGCGCCGTGGCGCAAATCGCTGGAAAGCACCCATCTTCAGTAATTGCAATGATTGTGGCGCTACTAAGCCCCCACATATCGCCTGCCCATCCTGCGGCATGTATAATGGGCGCAAAGTCCTCGAAGTGGAAGTTTACTAAAGCTTCTAGCCCCTACCCACTTATACACGACCTCACATCCCACCAGATGTGAGGCTTTTTCATTGTATCTTTCAGGATACAGAAATTTCCGAACACACAATTCATGAAAGTAGCACTCGATGCCATGGGCGGAGACAAAGCACCCGGTGTGAACATCGCCGGGGCCATTGCCGCTCTCAAAAACTATCCAAAACTCTCCCACCTCTATCTCGTAGGTGATGAGGAAGTTTTAAAACGCGAGGCCGCTGCACATTCTCTGAATCTAAGCGACCCACGAGTCAGCATCTACCACGCACCCGAAGTCATTGGCATGGCGGAGCCGGGTGCAAAATCCGTCCGCCGTAAAAAATTCTCCTCCATCAGCATCGCCATGGACATGGTCAAAGATGGCACCGCAGATGCCTTCGTCTCCGCTGGCAATACCGGCGCCGCAGTCGCCGCTGCCACTTTGAAGCTCAGATGCTTAAAAGGTGTCGACCGCGCAGGCATCGCCTCCCCACTCCCCAATGAACATGGGATCTGCAACATTCTCGACGCAGGTGCAAATCCAGAATCGAAACCCGAGCACCTCGTCGCCTATGCCATCATGGGCACCGCCTACGCCCGCTATGTCCTCGGAGTCAAAAACCCAAAAATCGGCCTCATGTCGAATGGTGAGGAAGACGAAAAAGGAACCACCTTTACCAAAGAAACTTTCAAACGCCTAAAAGCCACGCCCGGCATCAACTTCGTAGGTAACGTTGAAGGACACGATCTCTTCGAAACAGACCTAGATATCGTCCTGTGCGACGGTTTTGTCGGCAACATTGTCCTTAAAAGCGTCGAGGCTACCGCGAAGGCAGTTTCTAAGTGGCTAAAATCTGAAATCAAGGAATCGCCCCTTCGTATGGCCGGCGCCGTGCTGGCCAAGGGCGCTTTCAAAGCACTGAAGGCGAAAAGTAGCTATGAAACTTACGGCGGCAGCCCACTTCTTGGCGTAAATGGCGTGGTCATCATCGCTCACGGCTCATCCACTGACCTCGCCATCCAAAACGCCATCCGCGTCGCCGTAGAAACTGTGGAACATAAGATCAATCCCCGCATTGAGGAGGCACTCGCCCAACTACATACCGAGGAAGCCCTCGCGCAGCCCGCCTGATTGCTACCAAAGACTATTGGCTTTCTTCCAAAGCCTGAATCTCCTCTTCCTCTTCCTCGTTCAGTTCCACTGGGATCGCACGCGGCGGCGGCCCTGTAAAAATATCCTCCCGCTCACTGAACGGCCGGGTAAGATGAGTTTTAATGAGATACCATACTCCGATCGCGAGAAGAAGACACAGAATTTTCGGAAACCAGTTTTTCGTCATGATCGTTTTCGTTGGTAGATGGGCCAGAGATGAAAATCTCAGAGATTTTCTCGCGGAATTGCACCTCAGTTAGGTTCCGCTGCAAACTACCATTTTCGCAAATCGAGATACTCCCCGTTTCCTCACTCACCACTACCGCAATCGCATCCGTCCGCTCCGTGAGCCCGATCGCTGCCCGATGGCGTAGACCTGTAGACCGATCCTTCATCTCTTTTTCAGTAACCGGAAATACGCAGGCCGCGCCCGCCACCCGGTCATCCGCAATCACCATCCCCCCATCGTGCAGCGGAGATTTTGGGTAAAAAACACTCATCGCCAACTCCGGAGTGAAATATGCATCCAAAATCACCCCTGTCTCCAGCTGCTCTTTCAAAGAAATATCCCTCTGAATCGCAAACAAAGCCCCCACACGTTTCTTCGATAATATCACTACCGCATCCGCCAATCTCTCCACAAAAGCCAACCGACGTTTGCTAGAAAAAGAAAAGAAAGAAAAGAATTTACTACTTCCAAGACGCGCAAGCCCATTGCGCAGCTCTGGTTGAAAAATGACCAAAAGAGCAAAGGCAATCACAGCTGCCGAACGGGTGATCAACCACCCAATCACCTCAAACTGAAACGTCTGGGTCACCAACGCCAAAACCACCAGCACCAAGCCTAGCCCAACAAGAATCTGTGCCCCACGAGTCGCCTTGAAAGCGTTGTAAAGCTGATAAATGAAGAACGCTAAGACTAGAATCTCAATTCCATCTCTCCAATGCTGTTCAACAAATTCCCACATGCTTCTACTCGAACTGTAACTCCTACCTGCGGCCATTGTCACTGCCTTATTCCTACTGAGGCGCACAAAGCCCTTCTCTCCTTGCGAATTGCCGCTCTACATGTCTAATTCCTCTCATGCACGATGAAATTCAACTCACCCGCGAGGTCAATGCCGTCCAGATCCCCTCAGGTGATGCAATGACCATCCCGGCAGGCACCGCAGTATTTATCACCCAGCGCCTCGGCGGCACCTACACCGTTGCCACCTCACAAGGTCTCGCCCGCATCTCATCGCAGGATGCCGATGCCCTCGGCGTCGATCCTGAAGAAGAAAAGAAAAAAACCGAAGACGCCGTGCGCCTGAAAGATGCGCCTCTGGAAGAACAAGTCTGGAGCCAGCTAAAAGGCGTTTACGACCCGGAAATCCCCGTCGATATCGTAAACCTCGGCCTCGTCTATGACTGCAATATCGACCAAGTAGGTGATAAAAAAGTCGTTCAGGTGAAAATGACCCTCACCGCACCCGGCTGCGGCATGGGCCCAGTAATCGCTGCAGACGCCCAATCAAAAATCATGACCGTAGACGGCATCGACGAAGCAAACGTAGAACTCGTCTGGGATCCCGCATGGACCCAAGACATGATCACCGAAGAAGGCAAAATGAAACTCGGAATGGTCTAAGCCCCTTTCCCACGACGGGAGATATCCAGGAGCCGGGGGCCGGGCCTTCAAGCTACCGCTCCCTATCTCCTTCTACCCAAACCTCCTACGGCAAAACCCTTTTTTCAACTTCTTCCCAGATAAACCTCACCTCACGAGGATTCTACCCTCGCTTGCGTCCGCAAGAAATAGCCCACCACTCTAGCATATATGGAGAAGGGGATTCCATCCCCTTTTTTTCAAACTCGGTGCACCTCGCCTATCATGGTGGCTGGATCCTTCGCTAAAGGGCTTACAAAGCCCTTCTCCATACCAAAGAAAATATGGAGAAGGGGATTGCATCCAAACGTGTTCGGCAAGTTGGATGCTTGCGCCGATTTTAGTGGTTTTCGCCGTTTTTCCAGAACGGAAGTTCCTTGGCCATCAATATTTCGGTGACGCCTGTTCCTTTTTAATACCTTCCAGTACGCACCTCCGCACCAGGATTTTCAGCCGGGCTGACGCGTCTGATCTCAGGCTCCTTCTGAAAAACTTCTCCCTTGCCATGCGTTTCTCCTCTGCGCGGGCTTCTGCCCGCGCCATTGCATCGAGCTGCAGCGCGACTTCCTCCGAACCCGCCATTCCCATGGAGTGCCATCGCATCAGTTCCCAGACGCGTTTCAACGGCCTCCTCCCCAACTGCAACTGGAGCAGCAGCGAGGCGATGAGTGCTAGGTAGATCTGGATGGTCACCCCGTTGCGGCTCTCCGCCATCCAGTGGCCGCAGCTCATCACGCATTTCACCCAACGAAAGAAGTATTCGATGCCCCAGCGCTGCTTATAGAGCAGCGCCAGATCGGCCGCAGACATGGTTTCCGCCTTCAGGTTGCTAACGATGAAAAGGATTTCCCCGGTCACTCCCCTCACTTGGATTAGGCGCAACGGTTTGCTCTGTTTGCGTTGCCCCCCCAGGCGCACGAGATCCTGCCGCAGGATTCCGGCCTCCGCATCTCCTGCTGCTAGGGGGATGGAACCGAGATACTCGACGACCGCGCCTTCCCGGATACGGATGCAGTAGCTGCAACCTCTGGCACGCAATTCGTCGAAGAGGCCGTAGTCGATCCCGAAGTAGCGGTCGGCCACGTAGGCACCGCCATCTTCCAGACGCTCGCGCAACTCCGCACGCTCACAGACGCGCGCCTCGCAGACCGAGGCTTTGGCCGGGCAATCCGCGCCGACATGCAGGGAGAGGTGCAGCTTCACTCCGTTAGCCTTGCCGTCGCGTCCCGCTCCGTAAAGCGCCCAGGCCATGCGAGGAAGGGCGGACCAGACCGAGCCGTCGTGAGACATCCACTCGCGAACCGCCTTGGATTTCCCCTCCACCGAAGTGCCGTGGAGGGCGCGAACTTCCTCCGAAAGACTTTCGAAAACTCTCTCCAGAACGGCGGGATCGACGAGGTGCTGGGCTTCGGAGAAACTCGCGAGGCTGACGGGATTGGCGCAGATCTCGCGCCGGACCTTTGGCAGGCGCGAAGCGAAAGAAAGTCCCCGGAGCGTGTTGGCCACGGGGTTAAGCAGTCCGAAGAGCATGAGGCCAAGATAGTCGCCCATGTCCAGAAGGCGGCGGGGGTCCTCGAAGCTGGGGTGCGGAATCCGACCTAGGCTGGCGGCGGCGAGATGCTCGCGAAACTCCCGGTGCAGACGGAAAAAGCCCAGCTCTTTCTGGGTGAGTTCATCGGGCCTAGATCTACGTTCCTTCAACAGGAAGGATTATTCACATTTTCGAAAATCGTACAAGTGACAGTTCCGTCACATTAGGAACTGCTCGCCGGAGCATTCGGGATGCCGAACACGTTTGGATTGCATCCCCTTTTATTCAAACTCGGTGCACCTCGCCTAGCATGGTGGCTGGATCCTTCGCTAAAGGGCTTACAAAGCCCTTCTCCATATCCAAGAAAATATGGATAAGGGTAAGCGAAGGAAACGCCGCCCCCTTGACGTGATCTAGGCGGCAGCGGATTTCTCGGTGCGGAGCGCGGCCATGCGTGCCGGGGTAAGGCTGGCGATGATCTCCGGGTCGGTTTCGCCGGGGAGGTGGGTGAGAAGTTCGCGTAGGTATTCTTCCACCGGGATGCTATGTCTCCGGCAGTTTTCCACGAGCGTGTAGATCACCGCCGCGTTGTGTCCGGCATGTTCCGATCCAAAGAAGAGCCAGTTTTTCGCTCCGAGCTTGAGTGGTCTCACGGCGTTCTCGGCGAGGTTGTTATCAATCTCAAAACGCCCGTCCTCAAGATACCTTGCCAGACTTGCCCAGTGACCGAGGCCGTAGAAGAGAGCTTTTCCCATGAGACTCTGTGGGCGGTGTCTGGCTTGGGTTGCTTCCATGACTTCGCGGATGCGCCCGACGATGGCGGCACTGCGTTGGGCGCGGTGCGAGTGGCGATGGGCCGGTGTTGCGTCCGTTGCACGCAGGTCTGCTTCGATGCCGTATAGTTCCCCGATGAGGCTAAGGATCTGTGCCGCGTCCGGATCGGGTCCGGCGTCGAGGACTTCGACAAAGTTCCTGCGGATGTGCGCGAGGCAGGCGAGGAGCTTCACGAGCGGGTTTATTTTGGCATAGGTTTTGTAGACGACGTAGCCGTCGCACTGGATGTCACCGGAGAATTTTTTCCCTATGGTTTCGATCAGTTGCCCGCAACCCCGCCCGACTCCCCAATGGTAGAAGAGGCTGCCTTGCGGGTCGTTTGCGATCCACATGTATCCGCGCGAGGCTTTTCCGCTGCCCGGAACGAGGTATCGCACGGGAGTTTCATCAACCTGAAGGTAGCTGGAGGCGAGGGTTTCGGCTTTGACCGCAAGAGCGACGGGTTCGAGCAGGTCGATGGATTTGTGGAGCCAGTGGACGATGAGATCGCGTGGGATGCTTACGCCGTGCCGGAGGAAAATTTTCTCCTGCCGGTAGAGCGGGAGGTGATCGATGTATTTGCCGACGAGCAGGTGGGCGAGAAGTCCGGGAGCGGGCAGTCCGCCGATAAGCGGGGTGGCCGGGGCGGGTGCGACGATGGGAGGAAGCTGGCGCTGGGTTTTGCGGCGGAACTTCGGACGCACGATGTGGCGTTTGAAAAATCTGGCCGGGGTGATGTCGAGCAGCTCGGTGACTTCCTCGCCGATGCGTTCGAATGCATCAGGATCGGCGGCGACAAGATCGGGAATGATCTCGCAGGTTTCGATGGGGAGGTTTTCCAGGCCAGTAATGCGTGAGCGGTGGGCTCCGCGCTTTTTCAATGGCTTGGGCTCTTCAGCGCCTTTTGATGCGGCCTCCTCCGGTGCGGCCTCGCCGGGGGAGGCTTCCGGCTTTCCCGGCATGTCCTTGAAGAGCAGCTCGAGTTGGGCGGGGTCTATCTTTTCACTTTTCGATCCGAAGAGGCGGCGGATGAGGTGGTCGAGCTTGGCTTCGAGAAGACGGTTGGCCTCCTTGAGAGCTTCGATCTCAAACGCTTGCCGGGCAATGGTTTGTTCAGGCGTTTCGATGCGTTTATAATAGCAGGGAATAAGCCAATTACTAGCTTTACAGTATTTATCAGGAATAAAAAATCAGTCCCTTTCATACCACGGTCGCATCTCCGCGCCGCGCAGGTCGATGCCGTCGAACAGGAGCTGCAGGGCTTCTGGAGCGAGCGACAAGACCGACCCCTTCGTCTTGGTTGCGGATGGCCACGAGAACGTTCCTTTTTCCAGACGCTTCATCAGCACGCAGACCCCTGTGCGGTCGTAGTATAGGATTTTGAGGCGGTTGCGGCGCTTGTTGGTGAAGGCAAAAAGCGCACCGCCTTCCAGTCCGCGCTCGACCAAGGCGGAGGCGATGACGGCTAGGCCGTTGAAGGACTTTCGCATGTCGTGGGGTTCCAGGGCGAGATGGATGCGCACGGCGGAGGGGAAACCGATCATTGTAACACCTCCTTTCCGGCGCGGAGAGTTTCGATGAGCAAGGCGGCAACGGGAACTTGGCTGACATCGGTGATGACAAGGCGCAAGCCGCAACCGAACTCGACGCGCAACTGTCTGTCGGAGGGCTGGCGGAGTCTGACTTCGATAAAAGTCGCGTCGGCGACGCGCCATGGCTGGGGAACGGATGGAATGGACATCCGGCAAGATTACCGTCGCCGCCGCAGCCTCCGCGAGTTCTCATCAGGGGCAGTGTTTCCTTCGCTTACGGATAAGGGGATTGCATCCCCTTTTGTTCAAACTCGGTGCACCTCGCCTATCACGGTGGGGATGCCTAACGGGCGTGTTTGATTCGCTATCGCTCACCCCTCGCGAGGCTCCCCTCCGGGAACTCTATGTCCGCTGCGCTTCCATTCCTTGCTTCCGGCTTTCGGGTTTTCGACCCGTAGGATCGGCTGGGCTTGGTAGTCTCCTTTGTTTAAATGCTCTGTCACGGCGGGCAACCGCTTTTGGCTGTCTTTTCCAAAGCGACCAATCGTGACGCGGTCAACGCCGCAAGCACCTGCGTTGGCCGCGACATTTTCCCAGGCACCCCCCTACCCTTCACTGGCTTTCGCTTCGATCCACTCAGCTTCCATTTCTTCTAAAGATGCATCGATAAGGGCTCTTTGCTTTTCCCTCAAACGTAGTTCCATCTCACCAAATCTCCTCTCGAATTTCTGATTCGTCCCGGCCAGCAAAACCTCCGGATCCATCCCTTGAACTCTTGCCAAATTCACAACCGAAAACAACAGATCCCCTATCTCCTCTTCGGTATCAGCAACTACACCACGATCAAGTGCTTCTTCTACCTCTAAAAGCTCTTCACGAATTTTAGCAATTACCCCCTCACAATCCGGCCAATCAAACCCCACCTTGGCTGCTTTCTTCTGCAATTTCGCCGCCCTTATCAGTGCAGGTAAGCCCTTCCCCGTCCCATGCAGATGCGGCACATCCTTTTCGCCTTTCTCCTGCCGCTTGATTTCATCCCATTGTAGCAGCACTTCCTCTGGGTTCTTAGCATCTGCACTCTCAAACACATGCGGATGCCGACGGATCATCTTCTCAGAAATCCCTCGAGCAACTGCCGCGAAGTCAAAGCGACCCTCCTGCTTCGCAATCTCACTATGAAAGACAACCTGAAGCAGCAAATCTCCTAACTCCTCCGTCAAATCCGCATCATCTCTCCGCTGGATCGCATCGATCGTCTCGTAAGCCTCCTCAACTAAATTTGTAACGAGCGAATCATGCGTTTGTTCCGCATCCCATGAGCACCCACCCGGCGCCCGCAAGCGATGCATAATCGCCAGCAACCTCTCCATCTGCACCTCTGCACCGCCAGCGTTTAGAATTTCCTCGTCAGTCATCACTTCATTTATCTTTCTGCGAAGATTTTTGTAAAAGCTCCCGCTCTTCGTCTGTCAGACTCTGAAAACCCTCACTGGAAATCTTATCAAGAATTTCGTCAATCCGGTCCTCCGTGCGCAGATCCACCATCGTCCTCGGGCGAATCTTCGGCGCTATGTCATCGCGCGGTTTACCTGCACTCGCCCTAAAAGTAATCCCTTCCTGACCCCAAAATCTTACTAAAAGAAATCCAACAATAGCCCCGCCCAAATGCCCCGCCTCCCCCCCTTCATTACCCCCAAAGGTAAAGAGAACGGAGGCTACAGAGATACCTAACAATATCAGAGCCAGCGTCCTCATCGAAAGCGTTACCGGCGGAAAAAGCAACGAAACCCGTAGCGAGGGAGCGATCACGGCCACTCCCACGAGAATTCCATAAAGCCCTGCGGAAGCCCCCACTAAACTCGAGAATTCATCATCGCGCGGCAGGATCCCCATATATACCAAAATAGTGAAAAAAGCCGCCCCACCCACTCCCGACAACAAATAAAACCAGAGAAATTTCCGTTGCCCCCACCACCTTTCCATCCACGGACCGAAGAAGAACAGCCCTATCGAATTAAATAACACATGGCCCACACTACCATGCAGAAACTGAAAAGTAACAAACTCCCACAGGCGCCCGCCCTGCAATGCACTACCGATCGAAAATGCCCCAAATTCCCTAATCCTATCGCTGAAAAACAATGAATCGCCGAAGTAAATGGCAATATTCGCGATGAGTATCCACTTCACTACCGGAGTGAGATTGCCCATCATACCGCCGCCTGCATCTGGATAAGATTGATTCGAAAACGCCATGGTATGCTTACTATCTATGGAAGTGAAAATTCAGCAAGCCGCCTTATACGCACTTCTCTCGCATCAAGTTCCAACCCGTCACCAAAGCCTTTAAACCAGCCTTTTCAATAGAAGAGTCCACCCCCGTGCCCCATAAGAGCCTCCCATCTTCATGCTCTAGTTGCACATACGCTGCCGCACTCGCATCCGAGCCTCCCTGCACCGCATGCGAGCGATAATCTGTAACCCGGAAATCCTTCATACCCACTGTCCCCAAAGCATGCACGAAGGAATTGATAGGCCCGTTCCCCTCACCCCTCACCTCATGCATTTCCCCATCCAGCTCCACACTTGCCTCACAGCGCACATCTCCAGACTCCGGCACACTCACCAACGAATACCTCACCAACCTCAAATGACTCTCCACGTTCACAAAATGCTCTAAAAACGCCTCGCGGATCTGGTCTACATCCAGCTCTCCGCCCTGTGCATCCGCTAAATCGTAAATAAATTTCCCGACAATAGGATGCATCGATTTCGGCAAATCAAAGCCGTGCTCGCGATCCAATACATACGCCACCCCACCCTTCCCAGATTGAGAATTAATACGGATAAGTGCCTCATAAGACCGCCCGATATCCTGCGGATCGATCGTTAAATACGGCACGCCCCAAGGTATTTCCCAATCAGGCCCCTCCACCTGCCTCCTCCGGTCCAACCCCTTTTTGATCGCATCCTGATGGCTCCCAGAAAATGCCGTAAACACCAACTCCCCCGCATAAGGTTGCCGCTCAGGAACTGCCAAACGCGTGAATTTCTCATATTTTAACCGGATATCGTTCAGCGCAGAGAAATCCAATCCCGTGGAAATTCCATGGCTGTTCATATTTAGCGCAAGAGTCACAAGATCCAAATTTCCCGTCCGCTCTCCATTCCCAAAAAGCGTGCCCTCCACCCTGTCCGCCCCCGCCATCAGGCCCAGCTCAGTCGCCGCAATGCCCGTCCCCCTATCATTATGTGTATGCAGGGAAATCGAAATCGAATCCCGCCGATCCAAGTGCCGCCCCATCCACTCAATCATATCCGCATGCACATTAGGCGTCGTCCACTGCACCGTATCCGGTAAATTCACAATCATCTTCCGGTCCGGGCTCGGTTCCCAAACTCCTATCACCGCATTGCAAACCTCTTTCGAGAAATCCAATTCAGTATCAGAAAATGATTCCGGCGAATACTGCAGCACAATCTCAGTTTCCCCCGCCGTCTCCGCCAATTCTTTTACGAGCCTCGTCCCCTCAATCGCGATCTCCTTGATCGACTCACAGCTCGCCCCCGAAAAGGTGATCTCGCGCTGCAACGGCGAAGTCGAGTTATAAATATGCACAATCACCCGCCGCGCCCCATCAATCGCCTCGAAACTCCTTCGAATCAGCTTCTCTCGCGTCTGCACCAAAATCTGTATCGTAACATCCTCCGGAATCCGATCCTCCTCAATCAAGCGCCTACAAAACTGAAATTCCGTATCCGCCGCTGAGGGAAATCCAATTTCAATCTCTTTGAATCCTATCCGCACCAAAAGCTCAAAAAATTCCAATTTCTCCTCAATCGACATCGGCTGCGGGAGCGCTTGGTTGCCATCGCGCAAATCCACCGAACACCACATAGGAGCGCGATGAATGGTCTTGTCCGGCCACGTGCGATCTGGAATATGCACAGCCGGAAACGGGCGATATTTTGTAAGCGACTTTGGATTCATCTCAGAAACACAAGGCTATGCCTGATCTTCACGCGGAAGCAAGAGCTGCCATGCGCTACTCGTATTTTCCGGGAAGCTCCGTGAAAGTTTGTTACTTCCACCGGAAACAACTACTTACAAGCCATGCGCGCCGATTATCATACGCACACACCTCTCAGCAGACATGCCACCGGCACTCCGGAGCAATACGTAGCCTCCGCCATCGCCAGCGGCCTTGCCGAATATGGAATCTCCGATCACGCACCCTGCCTGCCAGAACCCTTTGACGACTGGCGCATGCTCGAAAGTGAACTCCCAAACTACCTAGAATGGATCGATAACGCAAAAATAGCTGCCGGCAATCAACTCAAAATCCGCAGCGGCCTTGAATGTGACTGGCTAGACGGCTGCCAGCCACACATCGAAAAATTATCCGCAATCCATCCTTGGGATTACCTCATCGGCTCCGTTCATTACCTAGACGATTGGGATTTCGATAACCCAAAATGGCTCGGAAAATGGGGAGAAGCCGATGTCGCTGCGGTTTGGAAACATTACTGGAAAACTTACACAGAAATGGCAAAGAGCGGCCTCTTCGACATCCTCGGCCACCCAGATCTTGTCAAAAAATTCGCGTATATCCCAGAAGGGCGATCTCGCACGTTACTACGAGCCTGCCATCCAAGCCATCGCCGACGCCAAAGGCACCATCGAGCTCAACACCGCTGGCTGGCACAAACCATGCGCGGAAGCCTACCCATCCCCGCAGTTCCTCTCACTCGCCGCCTCCGCTGGCATCGGCCTCGTCATCTCTTCCGACGCCCACGCACCTACCGAAATCGCCAGGGACTTCCCTAAAGCCACCACCCTCGCACAACAAGCTGGATTCACGGAGACTCGCCTTTTTTCCGCCCGCCAAAGCATTCCCTCTCCTTTGTAAGCATCCTACTTGAGATTTCATCGAAACCCATAGAAGCTCACCGCTATGGAAGCCTATCACGCCCTTCTCAATGACGTCCTCGAGAATGGCGAGGCCCGCCAAGACCGCACAGGCACCGGCACGCTCTCCGTTTTTGGCCGCCAATCACGCTACGATCTCCGGGCTGGCTTCCCATGCCTAACAACCAAAAAACTCCACCTCCGCTCCATCATCCACGAGCTTCTATGGTTCCTCAAAGGCGAAACAAATCTGCAATACCTCAAAGAAAACAAAGTCACTATCTGGGACGAATGGGCAGATGAAAATGGCGACTTAGGCCCAGTCTACGGAAAACAATGGCGCAAATGGCAAGGCCAAGCCGATGGTGAATTCACCGACCAAATCGCAAACCTCATCACCGGCCTACGCACGAATCCTGACTCTCGCCGTCACATAGTCTCGGCATGGAACGTCGCCGATGTCCCAAAAATGGCACTCCCTCCCTGCCATCTACTCTTCCAATTCTACGTTCACTCACCGAAAGGCAACGAAAAACCCGGCCTCAGCTGCCAGCTCTATCAACGCAGCGCAGATCTCTTCCTCGGCGTTCCCTTCAACATCGCCTCCTACGCCCTACTCACCCACCTAGTCGCTCAAGTTTGCCAGTTCGAGCCTCGCGAGTTCATCCACACCTTCGGAGACCTACACCTCTACCAAAATCACCTCAACCAAGCCCGCGAGCAACTCAAACGAGAACCACGCCCCCTCCCCTCACTAAAGCTCAATCCCAACATCACCGAAATTAACGATTTCACCTTCGACGATATCTCTCTGGAAAATTACCTTCCCCACCCAGCTATCAAAGCACCCATCGCCGTTTAACCTGCTACCAAAAAACCTATGCCACACCTAACAGCTGTAGTCGCCATGGCGCCGAACCGCGTGATCGGCGCCAATGGAACCCTCCCGTGGCACCTACCTGAAGATCTCGCCTTCTTCAAAAAAACCACTCTCGGCCACCCGATCATCATGGGCCGCAAAACCTTCGAATCCATCGGCAAACCCCTCCCAAAACGCAAAAACATCGTCCTCACCCGCGATACATCTTGGGAACAAACAAATGTCGAAGTCCTCCACGACCTCGCAGAAATTTCCAAACTAGTCGGCCAGCATTTTGTCATCGGCGGGGCGGAAATCTACAAAGCCCTCGCCAGCCAAATCAACGAATGGCTCGTCAGCCATGTCCATCAAACTTACCCCGGCGATACCTACCTAGCACCCTTCGAGGATGAATTTCCTCAACAGGAAACCATCGAAACTCACGAGCACTTCACCGTAAAACGCTACCTCCGCAACTGACGTCGCAAAACAGATAGCGTTTTAGATAACCTCAAACGTTAGCGTCTACGGATAAATAACAAGCTTAGGGAAACAGCACCAAGTAAAAATGATGATGGCTCTGGAACGACCTGAAACGTATAGGTCTGGTTGGCATCTTTAAAGCCATCATCTACATGGGTTCCTGAGATTCCAAAGTTCAGCTCATAAGTGCCTTCCTCAGAAAATCCCCAGTTGTAGTGGATATGACTACCAGCTCCGGACGTAATTGTATTTCCCGTCAATGAATCTGAATCCAACCGGAGGATATCACCCGTCGGGCCTCCGCTCGACCATAGGACAAACTGCGCAGAGCCCGCAGGACCCGTGTAGTTCATCGAATTTAGCGATATCTCGACTGTCCCATCGACCCAATCATCCGAGGAAAGCTCCTCAAGACCAATACCTACGTAGGGGACGTTGTTGTTCGCTGCTGCCGCCTCGTCGGTAGGTATCCAGAAGTAAAGCTCGTTTTGAAACGTAGTAGTAGAAAGCTGGTTGATTTGGAAAATATGAGTATCGGGATCGAGAGCCACATCCGCTGTCTCATCATGGATCTCGGCTTCAAAAGCCCCGTCCTCATATTCGAACGCTGGCGCGTCATATGGGCCGTTTATTAGAAATGTGGCGGCGAACATGGGGTTCGCTAACAGAACGAAGGACAAAGCTAGGGTGGTAGTTGTTTTTTTCATGTCGGGAATTACTTATTGGTTAATGCAAATATTTTGCAATAAAAAACGCAAAATATTTGCAATTGCTGAGCTAGGGCGATAGACACATGCATGGAACGTTCCTAACTCTCGACCTCACCAAGGATTTACTCTTGTTGAATTACTTGTTACTATCGCGATCGTTGGGATTCTAAGCACAATCGCGACCACTGCCGTGCGACGCGGGCTCGACAAAGCCAAGGAAGCTAGCTGCATGTCTAACATGCGGAACATCGGGATAGGCGTAAACATGTATGCCGCCGATAACAATGGTGTTCTCCCCGCTACAACGCATACTACAAACCAAGATATCCAAGCTGCTTGGATTTATCAGCTGGAGGAGTTTCTGAATAACTTTGATGAAACCCGAATCTGTCCAGCAGATCCAAACATGGCAGAACGCCTCGAACAGCGTGGCACCAGTTTTGTTCTGAACGGTTACTTGACCTCACCCCCTACTGATCCTTTTGGCAACGTCTTGGGACCTGCCTTCAACCGACTTTCAGTCATAACAGACCCAACCAACACACCGCTGGCTTTCATTTCAGATAACAGCCCTCCATACGGACCCGGCGAGGACCATGTGCACTCCAGCCAGTGGTTCTCATGGAACAACGTTAAACGGGATATCTCACCAAATCGTTTTAACGGATCTGAAAGCGACGATACACTAGGCACTACAAATATTCTATATGTAGATGGTTCCGTAGAAAGCCACCGTGCAGGCGCCCTCAAAACGCGCGTCGCAAATGGTGAAAACATCGCAGCACCTCCCAGCTAGGATCAACTATTACAATGAATAAAACTATACTAATCTCAATCTTATATCACGTAATCCCCTGCTCCATACAGGCCGGCATGATTCCTGTAGACGGTCACCTAGATAACCTATGGACATGGAACCCAACAGCACAGAAATGGGAGCTAAAAATAGATGCAGATACCGGATTATATCTCCCAAATGAGGCGTTTTTAGCGATCTCCGACAAACCTTACAATCCGACACAGCCAGCGAATTCCGGCGCGCGGGTTACTCAGGGTTCGAACCTTCAATTTACTGGTGTATCTCAAGGCAATCCAATTTGGTATGCTTTAGCAAGCAATCCAGGAATTGGCGAGGCCTATCCCGGCTTCCGGAATAATCAACAGGAATCGAGTTTTGGCCAATATTTCGAAACAGACTCACGACTACCCCAACCTCAGAATCTCGCACGCCCTTGGATCACTGTAGCTATCGGAAACGTCTTCCACGATGGCTTGGAATCCCCCAAATTTTCTATGTGGAGTGGTAATTTTAACTCACCAAGTATTTGGGCCTCCACTTCGAACGGCCAGCCCGTCAATTCCTACATCTTTGCCGCCAGCGGACACAATCATGTCAACTGGACGTTCGGCGCCACCGGCATCTATCGTATTGAAATCAGTGCCTCAGCATTTCTAGGTCCCGGCGCTACCAACCCAACAGGCACGAGCCCGATCGAGAAGATAACCTTCGCCGTAGGTCCCGTCGCGTATTGGCAATGCTTAAATTTCGAAGCCAGCGAGATAGAAGACGCCACTATCGTCGGCATGCAGGCTGATCCTGATTCAGATGGAGTAACAAATATAATCGAATACGCCTTTGGAACAGATCCGAATGGCGGTGCAGTATCTCTGGCTGGTGGACTAGGCCCTCCGAAAGCGAAGATCGTAAAGAACGCCAACGGCACTTTCTTTGTAATAAGCTATCCGCGAAGAAAAGCCCTGCAATTAACAAATCCACTTACCTACACCCCTCAATTCTCAGCTGATCTATCTGCCAATTCGTGGATTGCAAACGGATCTGAGACCGTTTCCGCCTACACAGGCCCGCAAACCCCGCTTAATCAAGAGTGGGAGAAGATCGAGTCTTGGCACCAAATTTCAAATGGGGGTTCAGAAAAAGGCTATATGCGGGTGAAGGTCGAGTTCGCACAATAGAACCTTGGGGCAGCCACCCTTACTCCGCTAAATGCTCCCGGACTGTCTGATAAAGCTCCATCACATGATGATCGTGAAGCCGATAAAATACCTGCCTCCCCCTCTTCCGATATTCCACCAGACGTGCTGCCCGCAGAGCTCGCAACTGATGAGAGGTCGCACTTTCAGTCATTCCCAACCTCTCTGCCAGATCACACACACAAAACTCATCCTCCGCCAAAATTGAAACCAAACGCAACCGAGTCGGATCTCCCAGAACTGTGAAAAACTCCGCCATCCTCTGTGCCTCCGGGATTTCCAAAGGCTCCGGAGATAAATTTGGACCGTGTGAATGGTTACAGCAAAGCCCACTATCAGAATCTAACTTTTCAACCGCGCCTGCCATTTACAACAATTTCCCAAAACTCCCAAAAAAACAATTGCCAAATACATGAGCGTGTGTTCATATATCCATCGTTATGAAGAACGAACAAACAACATGTGCCTGCCCCGATTGTAAATGTGAAGTAAGAGACGGTCATCACGTTGCCCTAGATGGCAAAGACTTCTGCAGTGAAACTTGTGCCCAAGGCCATAAAGACGGCGCTGGCTGCTGCAGCGATACCTGCCAATGCGAAGGCTAAACCGCCTTACCGGAATCAAACCTGATTCCTTACTCAAAACTTCGTCGGCTATCTAGCTGGCGAAGTTTTTTCGTTTCTATCCACAGCTTCCGGCGTCCTTCCTACAACCACGGCACGCACAAAGATTCGCCATATGCGCGATGATAAGCGCCAGCCCACCCAGTGTCGTAACAATAGACGCAGGTGGAATCATCAGCACTGCCTTGTCATTCACCGCTACCGCCGAGGGGCAGCAATCATCCTCAACATGTTGATGCACCTCCTCCGCCGCGAATGGAGTGGGCACTGACAAGCCTTTCAAAAATCCTTCACCTTCCACATACGGCAAAACAGCTCCGACTATAATGAAAAAAATACCGAACCCTCCCAAAGCAGCTACCCATTTTTTCCCATGCCTCTCGTAACCGCGATACATCATCACTGCAGCTACCGGAACTACGATTAATGCAACGAGCCAATGCGATGCCGGATGGGCCCATATCTTCCCAAATGCCGGCATAAAAATAAGAAAAATAGGCGCCAAAGCACAATGAATCGCACATAAAACAGACGCAATCACTCCAAAGCGATCCGCATTCTGTTGATCCTGTGCTGCAGCCTGCGTGGGCGCGCTAACGGAAGATGAAATCATAGTTTTATCGAGTGAATTGCTCAAAAGTATCTAGCATTCCTTGGCAAGGGACTGCACGAAACGTTTGGCACGAGGCGTATGTTGATAGTCTTTACTCAAAGTCTCAAGCCAAAGGTAACCCTGCGACGGCACCAACCAAGCTTTCGATTTTGGCAAAGTCTTATACTTTCGATAGCATTGATTCCGGTAGCTCGCACCATTATTATCTAAAATCGCTCGTTCAAAACTGAGCCACCACTCAAGAAAAGGTAAGAATAAGTTCCAATCCGTCACCGTATCAAAGCGCGCCAAACTGGACGGACAAACATGCCCCGGAACAGGCAAACTCGAGCTCCCCCAATATGAAGTCCTACCACTCGTGCGTTCATAATGAAATCCCCCATCCGCTCCATACCACCCGGCGCATGCCCCATGCAGTTCCACATGGCCTCCCCGCCAGGCAAACGAATAACAACTCGTCCCCGTAAGCCCCTCCGAAGCATATCTCCTAAACCCCTGCTTCACAAATTGATTGCCTGAACTATGAGACACATCCATCCCCCAAAAAAACATCTGTTGGCGCAAAGCATCCTCAATATCGCGTCGAATCCCATTTCGCTCCGTTAAAACCGAACCTGAACCAAGAGACATAAACGCAGTCTGGTTGCATTAGTCGCTAAATGCAAGTGTTTTGCATCTATACCCCTCTCAATGAATTTCCGCATTTCTAGCGCACTGGAAGCGCCTTCGAATTTTAGGAACTTCACAAAATAAAAATTCATACTCCCCTCACAGATTTCTTGACCAAACTCTCCCATCATGTTTCAAAACAAGTCGACCCACTACAAAACCCGGAACGGTGGCTGAGTGGTCTAAAGCACACCCTTGCTAAGGGTGCGTAGGGGTGACTCTACCGAGGGTTCGAATCCCTCCCGTTCCGCCAATTCGTTTGGCATGACTTTCCGCACGATCCACCCTTTCAGCTTCATCAACCATTCAAGGTAGGGAGGGATGAGAACCCCTTGCGAAGCAATCTTCAAGGGTTCGACTGCCAGCGAGCGCTAGCAAGCAAATCATTCCCACCGCGCCAGCGCACCCCGCAGAGCTGGAGCGTCAGCGCAAGCAATCCCTCCCGTTCCGCCAATTCGTTTGGCATGACTTTCCGCACGATCCACCCTTTCAGCTTCATCAACCATTCAAGGTAGGGAGGGATGAGAACCCCTTGCGAAGCAATCTTCAAGGGTTCGACTGCCAAGCGAGCGCTAGCAAGCAAATCATTCCCACCGCGCCAGCGCACCCCGCAGAGCTGGAGCGTCAGCGCAAGCAATCCCTCCCGTTCCGCCAATTCGTTTGGCATGACTTTCCGCACGATCCACCCTTTCAGCTTCTTCCACCATTCAAGGTAGGGAGGGATGAGAACCCCTTCGGAGCGCAGCGGAGAATCTTAGGGTTCGACTGCCAAGCGAGCGCTAGCAAGCAAATCATTCCCACCGCGCCAGCGCACCCCGCAGAGCTGGAGCGTCAGCGCAAGCAATCCCTCCCGTTCCGCCAGTTGATTCGGCATAACTTCCCGCACGATTCACCCCTTCAGCGTCTTCCACCATTCAAGCTAGGGACAAAACCCCGAAGGGGTATCCTACCGTAGCCCACGGGCAGCGCCCTGGGTCTCCGACGTGCCATAAAATACCAGCCCTGAAAGAGCGACCCAATAGGATATGCAGCGTAGTTCATCGGCATGCCCAAAGGGCTACTCTAACGAAGCCTAGGGCAACGCCCTAGGACTCCAACGCGCAATGAATTGCCAGCCCTGAAAGGGCGACCTAATACGACCGGAAGGCCTGGGGTTGGGCAACAAATTAGGCCGCCCCTTTGGGGCTCCGGGGATGGGCGGGACGGGTTTCCTAGGGCGTTGCCCTAGGCTACGTTGGGTAGCCCCCTTTGGGGCAGGAAAAATGGCGGAGTTGGGATATGCGGTGGGAACATGCGGTTGCAAACATGCGGTTGCAAACATGCGGTTGCGAACATGCGGTTGCGAACATGCAGCGTGGGTTGGGAAGATATGCCCAAAGGGCTCCACCAACGAAGCCCACGGGCAGCGCCCTGGGTCTCCGACGTGCCATAAAATACAAGCCCTAAAAGGGCGACCTAATACGACCGGAAGGCCTGGGGTTGGGCAACATGTTAGGCCGCCCCTTTGGGGCTCCGGAGATGGGCGGGACGGGTTTCCTAGAGCGTTGCCCTAGGCTACGTTGGATAGCCCCATTGGGGCAGCAAAAATGGCGGGGTTGGAACATGCGGTGGGAACATGCGGTGGGAACATGCCGTGGGAACATGCCGTGGGAACATGCCGTGGGAACATGCCGTGGGAACATGCCGTGGGAACATGCGGCGTGGGTTGGGAAGATATGTCCAAAGGGCTATACCAACGAAGCCTAGGGCAACGCCCTAGGTCTCCAACGCACAATCAATCGCGAGCCCTGAAAGGGCGACCTAACAGAATATCCAACGAACTTCAGCAACATGCCCAAAGGGCTCCACCAACGCAGCCCACAGGCAACGCCCTAGGACTCCAACGCGCAATGAATCGCCAGCCCTAACAGGGCGATCTAACAGGATATCCAACGAACTTCAGCAACATGCCCAAAGGGCTAAACCAACGAAGCCTAGGGCAACGCCCTAGGACTCCAAAGTGCCATAAATCGTCAGCCCTAAAAGGGCGACCTAATCCCACAAATATCTCTCATCATAATCAATCTTGTTCTTTTGGAGAAACGACCGAAATTCCTCTTTGAAAGTCGTTATCCGGTGGTGTTCTTGCTGGCATTTGATGTAGTTCGCAACTTGTCCAGCATTTGATTCGCTTACTGAAAATGCTCCGTAGCCAGCCTGCCAAGCAAATTTCTTCAAACTGGGATCCTGAGTTTTGATCCACTTCGAGGAGTCGCGTTTCAAATCTTCAGTGACCTTGGCAATTGTTATGGTGCGGGCCAGTTTGAACAGGATATGAACATGGTCTTCGACGGAATTAATGAGGATGGGGGTGGATTCCAGATTTTTGAGGATGGTTGCCAAATAGGCATGGAGAGAGTCGCGGACAGAGTCGTGAATCAAGGGCCTACGATCTTTGGTGGAGAAAATCAGGTGAATGTAGATATTGGAGAGTGACTGGGGCATCGGGAGATTTAGATCGCCCCTTTGGGGCTTTTGGGATTTGTGGGGGTGAAGTTCCTAGGGCGTTGCCCTAGGCTACGTTGGATTGCCCCGTTGGGGCGGCATTGGGCATTGGGCATTGGGCATTGGGCCGTCAAAATCGTTCCTGATTTCAAACCGGATGGTAAAGAGTTCTTCGGAGGAGGACTGACGGGAGAAGCGGGCTTCGAGCTGAGTAAGGATAAGATCGCGTTTTTCAGTGCGTTCGTCCTTCACTTAAACCCAATTGAAAAACTCTGGAAAGGAGTTACAGACCGTATTTGTAGAGTATATTGGACAACTTTCGAGGAACTCTAAGAGCTTGTGTCTGATGGGCGGCGCAGTTGTTGTGAAACGAAATAAGGGATTCGGCTCGCTAGTAACTGGCAGTTACCTACCCTCAGAACAAAATGTTAAACGGATATTTGGAAGACCTCTTTCATTAAGCGCAGTGGTATAGGGGGGGGAAATCGCCTCAAGTATGAAAACCCCTTCGGAGCGCAGCGGAGAATCTCTAGGGTTTCGACTGCCAAGCGAGCCCTAGCAAATCAGCCCGCCTCCCCCCTAATACCCCTGCCGCTCAGGCATGGCTAAATATTCCTCTAGTAACTCCAGCGCGGCCCCCTTTCCTACCTGACCTTCCGGCACAGTCCTAGCAGCTGATTCCAAGGTCATCTGCCGGAAAAACTCAGAATCATCGAAGCCAATGCGCGCTGCATCTGCGATATCAAAGCCAAAATGAATCTTGCCAATCCTTGCCCAATAAATAGCTCCCAAACACATAGGGCACGGCTGACCCGTAGTGAAAATCTCACTCCCCTCCAAAGAAAATTGACCGATCTTCTTACAGGCATCGCGAATGGCCACCACCTCACCATGCGCCGTCGGATCATTCGTTGCCAAAACCCGATTCCAGCCCTCACCAATTACCTCCCCACCTCGCACAATTACCGCTCCGAATGGCCCCCCCTCCCCGCCTTTCATCCCCGCCCTCGCTAATTGGACGGCTTCTAGCATGAAACCCTCATTCCTTGTTTTACCCTCCATAACCTCAGCGTAGCACACTCCATGCTATGCGCATCTCACTGCCCACTCGCAAGAAATTTCCTACCCATCAAGATGGCACGCACCTCCCCGACTAAAAACAGCGACCCCGCCACAAGCACCGGCCCCACATACCTCAGCCCCTCCCTTAACGCCTCCTCCGCAGTTGAAAATCCCATCCCAGCCTCCCTCTCACCCTCAGGCAAAACCTTCATCAACTCAACTGCCGGCAAGCCCCTCATCGTCCCAACCTTACAAAACAAAACCCGCTCCGTCAGCCCACAAAGCTCCCGATAAACCCCAGACACATCCTTCGATTCCACTGCCCCAAAAATCAACGTCCCCCTCCTCTCCCGAATCACACTTTCCCAAGTCGCACGCAAAACCGCCGCCGCCTGCGGATTGTGCGCTCCATCTAAAATCACCTCACAGCCTCCTGCGGAAATTCTCTCAAACCGCCCGGGCCATGAAACTTTCTGCAAACCCTCGGCTACCGCCTCATGCCCCAGCCGCACCCCTAACGAATGCAACGCCGCCAAACCAAGCGCCGCGTTCCACCGCTGATGCGCACCTGCTAGCTGAATTCCATAACCCTCCAACGGCTGCCGAATAAACTCCAAATCACACCTCCGCTCATTCGCCTCCTTCTCCAAAACCCCCTCCACCTCACCCTCCTGCGGACATGAAAATGCCGGAACTCCTTCCAAAAAAATACCCGCCTTCTCCCGCGCAATCTCACCCAGCGTCTCCCCCAGCCACTGCGTATGATCCAGCCCGATCTTTGTCACCACGCACACATCCGCCGGCACCGCAGTAGTCGCATCTAGCCGCCCACCCATCCCCGTTTCCAAAATGATCAGCTCGCAATTTCTCTCCCGAAACCACCTCATCGCTACTGCCAAAGTAATCTCAAAAAACGTCGGATGCGTTTCCATCCCCTCAGCCACTGCCCGCACCTCAGTCAACAATTCCGCACAACGCTGCTCAGAGATCATCTCCCCTGACACCTGCATACGCTCCCGATAATCAATCAAATGCGGCGAGGTAAAAAGCCCCGTCCGCTGCCCACACGCCCGTGCCACCCGCTCCATCATTGCACAGGTAGAGCCCTTCCCATTCGTCCCCGCCACATGCGCCACTTTCACCCCATGCTTGGGATACGCTAAAAACTCCTTCAGCAACTGCCGCGGCCCTCCAGCCCCAGCTTAATCCCAAACTGCTGCGTCCCAAAAAGCCACTCAATCGCCGCCCCGTAATCCATCACTCAGCCATCCTACAGCCCACCTAGAAAATCAAGCGCCTTCACACATCTACCCTTTTCCCATCAAGCCGCCTTCGCCTTCGCAGCATCCTTCGCCTGCTCCTCCTTAATCCCACCGATAAACAAACAAAATGCCGCAATACAAATGCAAGAATCCGCCACATTAAACGTCGGCCACCAACCACCACTCCTTGGCGAAATCTTCTCATAATACGGCAGTTTCACTGAAATAAAATCCACCACATACCCCGATGCCAACCGATGAATGAAAGAACTATCCTGCACCCGTTCTAATAGAAATCCCTGCACCAACCGATCCGTCAAATTCCCCAAAATCCCACAGATAAGCAGCGCTACCGCCAACTTCGAAAGCCAATGCGTAAAAGCTCCCTTCTTCCAGAAAAACCAAATCACAAACATCGCCACAATCGGTATGAACAAAAAAACAATCGGTGCCCAGTCCGTCCCATTGCCAATCCCAAAAGCCACCCCTTGGTTGTGCACCCGAATCCAATGGAACCAATCCGGAATGATCTTCCACGGCAGATCGTAAGAACTAAACCTACCCTCCACCGGCTCCGAAAAATTCGCCACAGTCCACGCTTTCGTCGCCTGATCCAAAATGTAGAGGGGCAATGTGAGAAATAGCAAAAGCTTTGGAAGTGTCATACAAATTTAAGATCAAGATTCATTCACCACCGCATTACAACGCGCGCATAACCCAGATTCCAGCAGCGGCTCATGCTTCCGACAGCGCGGACACAATGGCAGCTCGGTTTTCCTCGCTACCGCTCCCAACTCACCTCCGTCGACAACTTTTAGCTCTGCAATGATGAAAAACTCCGTTGCAAACACCCTGTCCTCCAACATCTCCCGCAAATGCGCATCACCTTCTGGAAGCGTCAATTTCACCGCAGCCTCGTTATTTCGACTAAACTCCTTCGCCTGCACTTTTTCCTCAATCGCAGCCTGTATCACCGCTTTGATCTGCCCCAGCCGCTCAACCTTTTGACTCGCCTCGCCCGGCGCAAAATCCGCATGCGGCACCGGGAAATCCTGCTCATGCACGCTCCCCTTTCCAAACTCCGCGTGCTCCCATGCCTCATCTGCCGTGAAAGCCAAAATAGGCGCTAGCAAACGTGTAATCGTCGTGAAAATCTCATGCATCGCAGCCTGCGAGGCCTGCCGCCTTGGCGAGTCCACCGCATCGCAATACATCCGGTCCTTCAGCGCATCGATGTAACTCGCAGAAAGATCCGTGCTGCAGAAATGATTGATCGCATTAAACACCTTACGGAACTCAAAAGACTCATAACCTGCCAAACATTCCGCTGTCACCACATGCAAACGCTCCAGAATCCACTCGTCCAGCAAAGTCATCTCCCCGCGCTCCAGCGAATGGTTCTCCGCTTTATACCCATCCAAATTCCCTAAAAGAATCCGCAAAGTATTCCGCAAACGCCGGTAAGGCTCTGCCACCTGCTTGAACAAATCCTCGCCAAACGGCACCTCATTCTGCCAATCCACACTCGAAACCCATAAACGAACAATATCCGCCCCATATTGATTGTAGAAATGCGCGGCATCCGTTGGCTTCCCCTTCTTCTTATCATCGGATTTCGAAGTCTTCTTCCCCGTATCCTTATCCACCACAAACCCATGAGTCATCACAGTTTTATAAGGCGCATGACCCCGGAAAGCCGTCGAAAGCATCAGTGAACTCTGGAACCACCCACGATGCTGATCTGTCGCCTCCAAATATAAATCCGCCGGGCAATGGAGCTCTGTATGCGTATCCAAAACCGCTGCGTGCGAGCACCCAGAATCAATCCAAACATCCAACGTATCTTTCCCTTTTTTCAAACCCGCCGGAAGACCTAACTTCGCTGCCAGCTCATCATCTGTGCTTTCAAACCACACATTCGTCCCCTCCTTTTCCACTAAATCCGCCACCTTACGAGCTAGCTCAGGGGTCAAAATTGCCTGATTTTTCTCATCGAAAAACACTGGCACCGGCACACCCCAAGTCCGCTGCCTAGAAATGCACCAATCCGGCCGCGACTCCACCGTCCCATACATACGATTCCGCCCCCACGCTGGCAGCCATTTCGCCTTATCAATCTCCTCCAGCGCTTTCCCCCGCAGATCCGACAAGGAAATGAAAAATTGCTCTACCGCCCGAAAAATAATCGGGGTTTTGGATCGCCAACAATGCGGATACGAATGTCGATACTCCTCCTGCCCAAGTAGTTTCCCGCCCTCTTCCAAAATCTCAATAATGCGCTTGTTCGATTTAAAAACATGCTGGCCGACTAATTCTGACAAGCCAACTTCCTCCGTAAATTGCCCCAAATCATCCACTGGCGAGAGCACACCCAGCCCATTTTGCTGCCCCGCCACATAGTCATCCGCCCCATGCCCCGGCGCAATGTGCACCGCACCTGTGCCAGCATCCTTCGTCACAAAATTCGCCAAAATCACCTTCGAACTCCGGTCTAAAAATGGATGTTGCGCCTCCGCACCCTCCAGCTCTTTGCCCTTCAACTCATGCACCCGGCGCACCAAAGAACACCCCGTTTTCTCCGAAAACGCCTCAATCAAATCCTCCGCAACGACAAACCGTGCTTCCTCCCCATCCTTCGAAAAATCACCCACTACATACTTGAACTCAGGATGCAGGGCGATCCCCAAGTTCGCCGGTAAAGTCCACGGCGTCGTCGTCCAAATCGGGATCGCCGCCCCCGCCAAAACCTCCGGACCCTCCGTAATCTCGAATTTTACGAAAATCGCGAATGAAACCTTATCCGCATACTCCACCTCCGCCTCCGCCAGCGCCGTTTGCGCCCCATACGACCACTGCACAGGCTTCTTAGATTGGTAAATCGCTCCGCTTTCCACCAACTTCGCAAACACTCGTAAAACATTCGCCTCATACCCCGGATCCATCGTCAAATATGGATTCTGCCAATCCCCAAAAACGCCCAATCGCTTGAAGGAAGCCCTCTGAATATCAATGAAACCTGCCGCAAACTCGGTACAGCGACGCCGGATTTCGGCAGGCTCCAAACCCGCCGCCTGCTTCACCACCTTAAATTCAATAGGCAGCCCGTGACAATCCCACCCCGGCACAAATGGCGCATGAAAACCAGCCATGGTCTTCGATTTCACTACCATATCCTTCAATAACTTATTCAACGCAGTGCCCATATGCACATCCCCGTTCGCAAATGGCGGCCCATCATGAAGGATGAAATCCGGCGCCCCCGCCGCCTTGCGCGCGCCCACAATTCTCTCATACAGCCCTTTTTTCTCCCATGCATCCAAGCGTTTCGGCTCGTTTTTCACAAGATCTCCACGCATGGGAAAGCTCGTCTGAGGTAGGGTCAGCGTGTCTTTGTAATTCGGGGCAGAGCTCATAGCGGGCGCGGAAGCTAGCAAGCTGTTTTCTCCGGGTCAACACTCACAGAACCTCCAATTGATCCCCCATTTTCGCCGCAGCTCGCTACCATCTCGTCTTTCAGGCGAAATCGAGGTTGTTTGTCCGGAAATGGATAGGTATCATCCCCAAACACTTCCGCGTTTCTTATACTTCCATGGGCATTTTTAAAAAACCACTCCTCCGCAGCCAGCAAAAGCGTGATGATATGCCCGAAGGACTTTGGGTGAAATGCCCTGAATGTGGCGCGATGGTCCACACCCTCGAACTAAAGCAAAATCAGCACGTTTGCCCGGAATGTGGCCACCATTTCATGATGGATTCCATGGATCGCATCCAGATGCTTGCTGATCCCAATACCTTCGAGCAAACCGAATCTGACCTCTTTTCAGGAAATCCTCTCGGCTTCAAAGGCTACGAAACAAAAATCGCAGCACTCCGCGAGAAAACCGGAATGAACGATGCCGTCATCACCGGCCGCCTCAATATCCACGACAAGCCTGCCATGATCGCAGTGATGGATTTCAAATTCTTCGCAGGCTCCATGGGCTCAGTTGTAGGTGAAAAAATTACCCGCGCCATCGAGGCAGCCATTGCCGAAAAGCGCGGTATGATCATCATCTCCGCCTCCTCCGGCGCCCGCATGCAGGAAGGCATGCTGTCCCTCATGCAAATGGCGAAAACCTGCGGCGCCCTTGCCCGCCTCTCAGAAGCCCACCTGCCCTACATCTCTGTCCTCACTCACCCCACCACCGGTGGCGTCACCGCCTCATTCGCCACCATCGGCGATATCAATATTGCCGAGCCAAATTGCATGATCGGCTTTGCCGGACCCCGCGTAGTCAAAGAGACGACCCATCAAAACCTCCCACCCGGCTTTCAAACCGCCGAGTTCATGCTCTCCCACGGCCTCATCGATGCCATCGTCCCGCGCTCGCAAATGCGCGATCGCCTTGGGAAGCTCCTCGATTTTACGATGAAGTAGCGCCCGCTACGGAAATCTTTCTGGTTTCAGCCCGGCCAGAAATGCGTTCTATTGCGCCCATGAAACGCCTTTTTCTTCTCGATGGCATGGCCTTGATCTATCGGGCGCACTTTGCCCTGATCACTAACCCCATCCGCAATTCCAAAGGCGTCAATACCTCCGCGCTCTACGGCTTTATCAATACCCTCCTCTCCATCCTCGAGAAAGAAAAACCCACCCACATCGGCGTTGCCTTCGATACCTCCGCACCCACTGCACGCCACAAGAAATACCCAGCCTACAAAGCACAACGTGATGATATGCCCGAGGATATCGCAGCCGCTATCCCCCACGTGAAATCTCTCTGCCGCGCCTTTGCCATCCCCGTGCTCGAGCTCGATGGCTTCGAAGCTGACGATCTCATCGGCACCCTAGTAAAACGGGCCGAGCCCGAGGGCTTCGAGTCCTACATGGTCACGCCAGACAAAGATTTTGCCCAACTTATTTCCCCAAAGACTTTCATGTGGAAACCCGGCCGCAAGGGCAGCGAATACCAAATCCTCGGCATGCCCGAACTAGAAAGCATCTGGGGCGTCGCCGAAGCCCACCAAATCATCGATCTCCTCGGCCTCATGGGCGATGCCTCCGATAACATCCCGGGAATCCCCGGAATCGGCCCAAAAACTGCCCAGAAACTTATCAAACAATTTGGCTCCACCGAAAATCTCCTTAAAAACACCGATAAACTCAAAGGCAAGCAAAAGGAAAACGTCGAGGGAAATGCAGACCAAGCCATTCTTTCCAAAGAACTCGCGACCATCATCACCGACTGCCCCATCGAGGTCTCGTGGGAAGAACTTATCCTCTCAAAGCGCGATGACGATGCCCTCAAAGAGCTTTTCACCGAATTTGAATTCCGCACCCTCAGTAAACGCCTTTGGGGAGAAGAAATCGAAATACCTACCGAAGCTGCCACGCCCACCATCCAAGAAACCTTCAAAACAATCCGTGAAGTCCCCCACACCTACACCCTCCTAAACACCCCCGCACTCCAGAAGAAATTCTTCAAAGACCTTTCTACCAAAGAGAGCTTTTGCTTCGATATCGAAACCACCTCCTTAAACCGCCATTCCGCGAAGCTCCTTGGAATCGCCTTCTCATGGAAAGCGCACGAAGGCTACTACCTCCCTTTCGAGGAAAGCATGCTACCCTCCATAAAAACCGCCCTCATCGCCCCCGCCGAAAAGATCGGCCATAACCTGAAATACGATCTCTCCATCCTTCATGCACACGGCATAGAGGTCACCGGCCCATTCTTCGATACCATGCTCGCAGATGCCCTCGTCGCCCCAGAACGCCGACACTCCATGGACTATCTTGCGGAAATCCACCTCAGCTACACCCCCGTGAAACTCGCTGATGTTGCCGCAAATTCTGCGCATTCAAAAGACACCAATGAAGGCGATCTCTTCGAATTCTCTGCTAAGAAATCCAAAAAATCTGATGAGCTCGATATGGAGGCCATTCCCCTCGATGCCCTTGCCGAATACGCAGCAGAAGACGCAGACGTCACCTACCAACTTTCCCAAAAACTTCGCCCGCTTCTTCAAGAATCCGGCCAAGAAAACATTTATCACAACATTGAGGCCCCCCTCCTGCCCGTCCTCGTCAGTATGGAAATGGAGGGAATCGCCATCGACGAGTCCAGCCTCGAATCCATCGGTGCTGATCTCCAACTATCCATCCAGAAATACGAGGAAAACATCCAGTCTTTCTCTGACTCACCCTTCAATATCGCCTCCCCAAAACAGCTTGGGGAATTCCTTTTCGATCACCTCCAGCTTTCTGATAAACCAAAGAAAACCAAAACCGGCCAATACAAAACCGACGAGCAAACCCTATCCACACTCCAAGGTAGCCATCCCGTCATCGGCGATATCCTCAGCTTCCGGGAAGCCTCCAAGCTTAAATCCACCTACCTTGACGCCCTTCCCACACACGTAGCCCCAGAAACCGAGCGCATACACACCCATTACCATCAGCTCCTCGCCGCAACCGGCCGCCTCGCCTCATCTGATCCCAACCTCCAAAACATCCCCGTCCGCTCAGAAATTGGCCGCAAAATCCGCCAAGCCTTCGTCCCCCGCAAAAACTGCCTGCTCCTCGCTTGCGATTACTCCCAAATCGAGCTTCGCGTGATGGCCGCACTTTCCTGCGATCCCACAATGATTTCCGCCTTCCAAGACGGCGCAGATATCCACACCATCACCGCCGCAAAAGTCCACGGCGTCACCCAAGAAGAAGTCACCAAAGAAATGCGCTCTGGCGCTAAAATGGTCAATTTCGGCATCATCTACGGCATATCCGCTTTTGGCCTCTCGCAACGCCTTTCCATCCCTCGCACAAATGCCGCAGAAATCATCGACGCGTATTTCAGAGAATATCCCGCCATCAAAAAATACATGGACGACACCATCGAGGAAGCTCGCGAGAAAGGTTACGCGGAAACTCTCTCCGGCCGCCGCAAATATTACCCGGACCTAAGATCCGATAACGGCGGCCTGCGCTCAAATGCCGAACGCGCCGCCATTAATATGCCTATCCAAGGCACCTCTGCCGATATGATCAAACTCGCCATGATCAAAATTGAGGCACTACTCAGCAAAAAAGGTTATAAAACAAAAATGCTACTCCAAGTGCACGATGAACTCGTTTTCGATCTCCATCCCGACGAGGAAACCGAACTCGTCCCAAAAATCCTCCATGTCATGGAAACCGCGCTTCCCCTCCCTAACAATGTCCCCATTGGCGTAGAATACGGCACCGGCAAAAACTGGCTCGCCGCCCACTGAGCATCACTTCCTCATTTGCATGGAACACACAAACAAGCATACCCTTTCCCCGTGATCGAAGCCGCCTACCCGCTTGCTAGAAAAGTTCTTTTCTCCTTAGACGCCGAAAAAGCGCACCACATCAGCATGGCCTCCCTTCGGCTCGCAGAAAAAACGGGCCTCTTAAAATCCAACCGATCGCTACCCACCCCCTCCCAACCGATCCAACTCCTCGGCCTCAACTTCCCAAACCGCATCGGCCTTGCCGCCGGCCTAGATAAAGAAGGCAACACCATCGACGCACTTGGCCACCTCGGCTTCGGCTTCATAGAAATCGGCACCATTACCCCACGCCCACAAAGCGGAAATGCCCAACCCCGCCTTTTCCGCCTCATCCCGCACGAAGCAATCATCAATCGCATGGGCTTCAACAACCCCGGCATCGATATAGGCGTCGAAAATGTCCGCAAATCAAAATCTTTCCAAGGCCCCATCGGCTTCAACATCGGCAAAAACAAAGACACCCCCAACGAAAACGCAGCCGCCGATTACCTCGCCTGCCTCGAAAAAGCCTACCCTGTAGCAGATTACATTGCCGTAAATCTATCCTCACCCAATACCCCCGGCCTGCGCGAGCTCCAAGCTGCCGATTCCTCCGCCCGCCTCTTAGAAACCCTAAAGGCCAGCCAAGGAAAGTTAGCAGAAAAACACGGAAAGACCGTACCCATACTCTTCAAAGTAGCCCCCGATCTCAGCGACGAAGAAATCACACAACTCGCACAAACTTTTCTCGACGGCGGCCTCGACGGCCTTATCGCCACCAACACCACCTTGGACCGGAAAACCGTAGAAAATCACCCCCATGCCCAACAAGCTGGCGGCCTCTCCGGGCGCCCTGTGAAAGAAAAATCAGACCAAACCCTTGCCGCCTTCGCCTCAGTGTTTTCTAAAAAAATCCCTATCATCGGAGTAGGCGGAATCTCTACCGCAGAAGACGTGAGCGAAAAATTAGCACTCGGCGCAGACCTCATCCAAGTCTACACCTCCTTCGTCTACCAAGGCCCTGCCCTCATCAAAAATCTGCTCACCGCACAAGCCCATCCATAAAACGAGTGCAGTTTTTTAAACGCAACTTCCATTGTGAAGCCCTACAGAATCTTAATACTCCTTCTTCTTGTTTCCAGCCTCATCGGCCTAACCGTTTGGCGTAGCTCGCAGACGGCAGTCCCTGAAACCGAACTCCAAGGCTACCAAAAGTTCAATACTCCCTTCGATATGCCTGCCGAAGGCCACCCGGACATGCGCTTTCACCTACTCTCACCGTGGGAAGCCAATCAGATCCCCCTCGCAACCACTTTCGATACCCCCATGGGCGGCGAAAATGGGGCCCTTGTCTACAATGCACAACGCTTTTGGGAGGATAACCAGCGCCGTGGCGGCCACCATACTGGCGACGACCTAAATGGCATCGGTGGCATGAATACCGACCTCGGCGATCCCGTTTTCGCCGCCAGCGATGGCCTCGTCGTCTACACCGGCGAGCCATCTCCTGGCTGGGGAAAAATTGTCATCCTCGCGCATCAGCTCGATTCCGGGGAAACTGTCCAATCCATGTATGCCCACCTTGATTCAATTGACGTGACATACGGTGATCTCATCCCACGCTCATCAAAAATCGGCACCGTCGGCACCGCAAATGGCTACTACCCAGCCCACCTCCACCTTGAAATACGAAAAAGCGATGGCGTAGATATCGGCTCCGGCTACACCTCGTTTCCGATGAATCGTATCAGCCCCTCCGCCTTCGTCGATTCCCTGCACAATCCCGGCCCAACGGGCATCTCACCCTCACTCCTCACCTACGCCCTTGCCAGCCCTCGCCAACCGTGGACCAGTCTAGAAATCAAAGGAGCCGAAATTTTCACCGAGCTCGATTGAACTCTCCCCCAAAGCGCTAAAACGGAAATTTCCCGCCTTTTCCGCCCATCCCTTTCATCATATCTCCCATGCCCCCCGCACTACCCATCTGCTTCATCAGATTCTTCATTTTCCCAGGGTTTTTCATCATCTTGCGCATCTCGCCAAACTGCTTAATTAGCTGATTCACCTGCATCATACTCGATCCAGAGCCCGCCGCAATCCTTTGCCTGCGCGAGGCTTTGATAATCTCCGGACGCGATCTCTCATACGGTGTCATAGAAAGCACAATCGCCTCTGTCCGCTTCAATTTACTACTATCCAAAGCTCCCGCAGGCAGCTGCTTCTTAATCTTATTGAATCCAGGCATCATCCCCAGCAAACCCTCAAGCGGTCCCAAATTCTGAATCATTCTCATCTGCTCAAGGAAATCGTTGAAATCAAACTTTCCGCTCTGCATTCGCTTCATCGAGCGCATCGCATCCTCCTCATTCACCTTGTCAGCCACGTTCTCCACCATGCTGACGATGTCTCCCATCCCTAAAATCCGATCCGCCATCCGCGAGGGGTGAAACTCCATCAGCTGATCCAGCTTCTCCCCCTCACCCGCGTATTTGATCGGCTTTCCAGTAACCTCACGCATCGATAACGCCGCCCCACCCCGCGCATCACCATCCAGCTTCGTCAGCACAATTCCAGTAATACCCACCGCATCATCAAAGTGCGTCGCCACCGAAACCGCCATCTGCCCCGTAGCCGCATCCGCCACCAGCAAAGTCTCCTTCGGCTTAATGAAATCGTTCAGCTTCTTAAGCTCTTTGATTAACTTTTCATCAATCTCCTGCCGTCCCGCTGTATCGAAAATCAAAACTGTGGCCCCCGTGCTCTCACCATACGCAATCGCTTCCTTCGCCACTTTTAGTAAATCACTCTCTCCCGCTTCCGGAGCAAATACCGGCACATCTACCTGCCCACCCAAAGTCTGCAGCTGCTCAATTGCCGCCGGTCGATACAAATCACACGCCACCAACAGCGGCCGCCGCCCATCCTTCTTCAGCCGCCGCGCCAGCTTCGCAGAAGTCGTCGTTTTCCCCGCTCCATTCAGCCCCACCATTAAAATTCGCGCCGGTGGATTCAAATCCAAAGGCACATTATCACCACCCAAAACCCGCGTGAGCTCATCTTGGAATAACTTTACAATCTGCTCACCCGGCTTGATCGATTTTAAGACACTCTCGCCCATCGAAGCATCTTTAATCCGCGCGATCAGTGCCTTCGCCACGCCAAATTCTACGTCCGCCTCTAACAGAGCAATCCGTATATCGCGCAGCGCATCGGTAATGTTTTTCTCCGAAATTTTTCCAACGCCCCGGAGGTCCCGAAACGTCTTATCAAGGCTATCACTGAGAGCTGAGAACATGGCGCAGCCTAGAAGGAACTCCTAGAAGCTCAATGCCAATGTCACACCACGCGTCTAAAATCCCAACGCAGCGGCTTTACTCGTCCGGCAGGTACGCAGCTCCCTGATCAATCCGAAACGTCCACCGCAGCGGCTTGTCCACCGCTTTGCCCGAAGTATCCTTCCAGCGCACAATCACTTCACAAGTCTTATGCCGCAGGCGCCGATTTACCTTCCACGAAAATACCTTCTCCTCATTTGAATACGTAGCTGGCACCTTACCGAAACCCGCCACTTGCATCTCCAAGGTAGCCACGTCTATATCTTCCGCTGCCGAAAAATTTACTCGGATTTCTGGACGCCTCTGATTGATCAACGCCCCCGGCATAGGCTCCACCGGATATGCCATCTCCCGCACCTGACTCACACCCCCAGCCCCTACCGCGCCACTGTTCACCCCACCTTTAGCCCGGAAGGTGGTGGCGAACTCAAAAATACGATCATAATTCCCCAAAATGATATATCTCGGAAGTATGCCGTTTGGTAGCGAACGCTTAACCTTCCCCGGCTGCACAGTGAACAAATGACTATAGCCAAACTCAGGAGCGCTCTTAACCATCTCCTCCGTAAAAAAACCTCCCGGATACGCATACGTCTTCACGGGGACACGAAATGTCTGTTCTAAAAATCTCTTCGATTGCCCCATTTCTACCTCCAAAAAGCCCTGAAATGCCTCTCTTCCCTTGCGCCGGTTCTTCTTGACCGTCTGCGGATAGGGATGAGACGCCGAATGGCAACCTATCGTCGCCCCATTCTGCATCATCTCCAAAATCATATCTGTAGTAAGTGCCTTCCCACCCCCATCCACATAATCTTTATATAAGTAAATCGTAAATGGATACCCAAACTCCTTCAACACAGGAAATGCATCCGTATATACTGATTTCCATCCATCATCGATCGTAATCACGACCGATCTTTCAGGAATCGCCTTCCCCTCATCCTTCCATGCAACGAAATCCGCCATCGAGATCACCGGTATGTCCAAGTCCTTTAGCGTTTGCATCTGCTTGCGGAATTTCTCCACCCCTATGCGCATCGCCGTCTCCGGTTCCGACCCCGAAAAGTCGTGATACCCTAACACCGACACCCGCACCCCATCATCCGGAATGTCCAGCGGCATCATAAACTGTGCAGCCACCTTCGGCTCAGCATCCTGCCCTTGCACCCACAAAACACCGCATGAGATCACCATTAAAATGAACCGAAAACATTTCATCACCAGCAAACTGCTAACCAACAGCAAAATTAGCAAACAAAACAAACTGTCATCTATACTGAATTGGGCGATGAGAATCGATTTGTTGCTTGCCCACATTTTTTTAACAGCCAAGCCTACTATCCGATGAAGCACTTCTTAATCACCTCTCTACTTTGCGTTTCCTTCGCGTCCGCAGCACCCACCGAGTTGAGGAAGTGGCAAGCAACCGGTGGCCATGAAACTGAAGCAAAAGCCATAGCTGCCACTCCTATAGAGGTAACTCTCTTACTAAACAGCGGTAATAAAATACAGGTGCCACTGGAGAAATTGATTGAGTCAGATCAAGCATTTATCCTCGACCATTTCGGCATTGTAGTTCCAAAAGAAGGGGAACCCCTACGCAGCAACGTCGCTCCAATTTCTCAAGATGATGTGCCCTATGAACTTGGTAAG
Organism: uncultured Verrucomicrobiae bacterium; assembly: GCA_963849375.1. Classification (GTDB taxonomy): domain Bacteria; phylum Verrucomicrobiota; class Verrucomicrobiia; order Verrucomicrobiales; family Akkermansiaceae; genus Luteolibacter. The sequence continues at coordinate 64,579 of CAWKHB010000008.1, forward strand.
ATTGAAGGACCTATCTCATCGAAGGGGGCTTCAAACTATTATATCTACGTTCCGAAATCCCTTAAAAAGGGCCGCCCGGCACCTCTCCTACACTATAATGGATCCGGTGGTGGCGACCCCGGAAAAATGAAAGCTTATGTTGAGGGTTGTGAAAGATTCGGGTGGGTGATGGTCGCTAGTAAAGAATCGAGCAACAGTTCTCATGGCGCTCCAAACCTAGAACATGCGGGAAACAATCTGGCCGCTCTCAAGGACTACTCATGGATTGATTCAGATCGAGTTTATTTCACTGGCGGCTCAGGCGGTGGCGCCATGAGCTTTTGGAATTTTGCAGAACACAAAGGCGCAGGCACAATGCCCTTCATCGGCTACATTCCGGGTGAAGTCTCGGTGAGAGGTGGCCACCATTTCATCATGGGTGGCGCCCGCGATTACAATCGATACCATAGTGCAGCAGCTGCGAAAGAGTTAGGAAAAGATGCCGTTTATCGTCCCTACCCAGGCTTTCATAGCGGTCCCAAGAAATCACGGTCATTTCACGAAGGCCTCGCATGGCTCCATGCTCGGTTTCTAGAAGAAAACGAATCCGAAACTGCGTTTTCTGACGAACGCTTGGATTTTGAAGCCGCTACCATCGATTGGATCAACGAGCTTAAAGAGGAAATACCCCACCTCGCATATCAGTTAGCCATCATGCTACGCGATACTTATGAAATCACCGGTCAAAACTCCAAAATCGTCGATGGACTCATTCAGGAGCTGGCCGCCGACTCCAAGAACGTCAGGTTTACGGAAGGCCTCGAGGAAATACAAAAGTTCGCCACGAAAGAGCTGATCCTGAACCCCGGTGACAACCAACAGGGCCTCGCCTACCCAGACCAAAGCCGTAAGGCAGAAAGGTTGGCCGAGGATTACGCGGGTGTCCCTTACATCGAAACAATTTTCCGAGAATTCGCTCAAACTACTCAGAGTAAGTAGCTCAACGCTATATTTTTTCTTCGAGACCTTCGTGATAGTAGATCAGCAAAAAACGGATTGGTGCCGCAAGCAGTTGGCCGACCTCAGCCTGCGAAAACTCGCAAAAAAAGTTCAAGTTACCTGGAACTCTAGAATGCGATCCACCGCAGGGCGCGCGTTTTGGCCGTCCGGTGAAATACAACTCAATCCAAAACTTCGAGAAATTTCTGAAAACGAAGTAGATCATACCCTCAGGCACGAACTAGCACACATCATCGCCTACGAAATTTATGGGCGGAAAATTAAACCCCACGGCCCCGAATGGCGAGCAACCTGCCATCAACTCGAAATTCCCGACGCAAGTGTCACCCATAACTTGCCACTCAAAAAGCGCACCCTGCGTAAAAACTTTTGCTACACCTGCCCCTCATGCGGCATCGGATTTCAACGTGTTCGCAAAATAAAAAGAGCCGCCGCATGCCTCTCATGTTGTAGAAAATTTAATCACGGTAAATTCCATACAAGCTTCGCCTTCAAAGAAACGCATGTCTCACTGACTGAATAGAATTTTGTCCTAAATCCCACTGAAACCCTATCTCTCGTAAATTGAGTGAACAAATCGATCAAATCCCTCCGCTTTCACTTGCGACGAGCCAAAGTATATCTAACTTCACCACATGAGCGCGGAAATCTTCTTTCAATTGCCACAAGCTTTCATCATGGGTTTTTCACCCACCCTTGTCATCCTTTTCGTCGCATCTGCTCTGGCCAGCTGGATCGTCAGTAGCACCTTGAAGCGCCGCTTTGCCGAGCATTCTCAAACTCCCATCCGTTTCACTGGCGCCCAAATCGCTGAAACCATGCTCCGAGAAAGCGGCTGCAGTGACGTAAAAGTCATCAGCACAGCCGGTAAACTCACAGATCATTACGACCCCCGCACCAAGACGGTAAATCTAAGCGAATCCGTGTATGCCATGAACAATATCGCCGCAGCAGCGGTAGCAGCTCACGAGTGCGGCCATGCCATCCAGCATAAAACCGCCTACGCCTGGCTTACCATGCGCTCGAAAATGGTCCCAGCCGTCCAGTTCGCCGGGAAAAGCCTGAACATCCTTCTCCTAGTTAGCATACTTGCCTCAGGTTTCTTCAATAACCCAATCATGCTCTACGCATGGGTCGGCCTATTTGCCATCACCACTCTGTTTTCCGTAGTGACCCTCCCAGTTGAGTTCGATGCCAGCAACCGCGCCCTAGCATGGCTAGAAAACTCCGGCGTTTCTTCCTCCATGGAACATGAAAAAGCAAAAAACGCTCTCTTCTGGGCTGCCATGACCTATGTCGTAGCCGCAATCAGCTCCATCGCTATGCTCATCTACTACGCCTCCATGCTCCTCGGCCGCCGAGACTAAGCGTTAGACGTCTATTCGAACTAAAAATATGATCTGTCTACGCCTCATCATATTTTCCTCACTCACTGCAGCCACAACGCTAGGTTCACCTCTAGAAAAGGCAGCCAAAAAACATCTTTCAGGGACAATCCCACTAATTACCAGCGAACAACTGGTCAGTGGAGAACAAATCATCCTCCTAGACACTCGTAGCAAAGAAGAATTTGCCGTCAGCCACATCTCTAAAGCAATATGGATCGGCTACAAAAACTTTGCCCTCCAATCCGTCAAAAAGATCCCTAAAAACGCTGAGATCGTGGTTTATTGTTCGATTGGTTACCGCAGCGAAAAAATTGGCGAAAAACTAAACCTCGCCGGTTACAATAACGTTCGCAATCTCAAAGGCGGAATCTTCCACTGGGCAAACCAAAGCCTACCCCTCATCGACCAAACTGGAAAAGTCACCAAAAAAGTCCACGGCTATAACAAAAAGTGGTCGAAACTCCTCGCACCAAACGTGCCGGTCACCTTAGCGAAATAGTCAAAATCTGGCCGACAAGAGCCACACTACAGTGGTCCTTGAGCACCAGACGGTTTGATTCACCGAAGCCGAAAGAAGCAGCGATACCAGCCCCAAAGCCAGGAAAATCAGAGAAAAAAGCTTAAAAGCTCAGAAGGAATATCTGGGTGACGCACAACAATATGGCAAAGAGAATTGCAACCAAACATGTTCAATCGTAAGCGGAGAAAATGAGTCCTGCTTCAGGCTCCTGCGAATTTGGCGCGGCGGATTTGGCGCGGCGGATGGCGGCGCGGCGGATGGCGGCGATTCTTGCCGGGGTAAGGCTGGCGATGGTTTTTGAATTTGTTAGTCCGGAGAGGCGGGTGAGAACTTCGCGCAGGCAGACCTCAACCGGAACTCCGTGTCTGCGGCAGTTTTCTACCAGCGTGTAGATCAATGCTGCGTTATGACCCGCCTCTTCCGATCCAAAGAATAGCCACTTATACTCTCCGAATCTCTCTGAATCTCTCTGAATTTTACAAAGTGTCAGATATTTTGTGAAGAATGGCTTGTATGTTTGAATCCAGTGGCTAGAAGGGGAGATGCGTAAGACGAGATGGGTTGTAGATGGGAGGCGATTTGCTTCTGGGAGTGCAAAGTATCACTGTATGAGTCGGGTGGTGAATCGGCAGTTCGTGTTTGGGGATGAGGAACGGGAGGCGTTTCGGATGTTTATGAGGATGTATGAGAATTTTAGTGGCTGCCGGATACTTTCTTACTGTGTGATGTCCAATCACTTTCATTTGTTGCTAGAAGTGCCTACGAGCCCAGTTCGGGGGCTTTCGGATCATGATTTATTGGGTCGGCTCCGGGCGCTTTATGACGATGCCTATGTAGCCGAAGTAGCTTCTGAATTAGATCAGGCTCGGAAGGAAGAAACGGAGATTTCAGGCATTGAGTTAGCTTCCGGCAACGAAGATGTTGAAGCGGTAGGGCATTCGCGGGTAGCCCAGATTCATAAGCGTTACACCTATAGGATGAATGATCTGAGCGAATTTATGAAGGGTTTGCTGATTCGTTTCACTCGGTGGTTCAACCGCAAACACTCGCGTAAGGGAACGTTGTGGGAGGAGCGGTTCAAAAGTGTAATTGTGGAAAGCGGTTTGGCTACACGGACGATGTCAGCTTACATTGATTTAAATCCGGTGAGGGCTGGGATTGTGGATGATCCTGCACGATATCGCTGGAGTAGTTATGGCGAAGCTGTGGGTGGCGGCCGGAGAGGAAATGGTAAGAAGGCACGGACTGGGCTGATACGAGCAATTCAAGATGCACATTCCGAGGAAGAAATCGATCCGGCGCAGTGGAAAGAGGTTTCGAGGAGATATCGCCGACTTCTGGGAATGGCTTTACAGCGAAAGTCAAGTGAGACGGTGCAGACGAAAGTAGTAAGGTCAGGGGAGCAACAGAAAGCCCTGAAAGACTTGGAGTTCAGCGATATGCTAAGACACCGTATACGTTATTTCAGCGACGGTGCCGTGTTAGGTAGTAAAAACTTTGTAAACGAGAGGTTTTTGGAAGCAAAACACCGGTTTTCAGCCAAGCGGAAAGACGGCGCGCGCAAGATGCGTGGCAGAGGGAGGGCCGCTGAGGGAATGTTATGGGTAGCGCGAGATCTGAGAGTGGATATTTGATGTAGGATTATGCTAAGAAAAGAGGCGAGGCCTAAAAGCCAGCCCTCCGCCTACTACCCACCGCCTAACGCTAGACTTCGAGCGCTGGGCGCAAAAAAAAGCGAAGGCGCGGAGTTCCTTGCGGATCCGCGCCTTGCATTTGCCTCACTATTCAGAGCATAGCTGAACTTTCCCCCCGGAAGACTCAACCTCAATCTCTGATAGTGAACGCCCCTGTTAGACTATTTTTCTGCCGAAATGTAAATGTCTTTCTGAATCTTTTCTCAAAAAAGTGCCTAAATTGCTCCCAAAGCGGACTTGAGCGCAGCAAAGTCAGGTAAATCCTTTGGATGCTCTTTTACATCTGCGAATTTCACAATTCCTTCTTTGTCGATGAGAAAGGCCGATCGTTTGGCTACACCACCCATGATCAGGTTTGCGTCCGGAAGAAATTGTTCGTAGGCAATGCCGTACGCCTTAGCGACTTCGTGCTCGTAATCGCTAAGAAGTGGGAAATCGATACCTTCTTTCTGAGCCCAGATTTCTTGCGCAAAAGGACTATCTCCAGAGATCCCATACACTTTTGCATCGAGATCGCTATACTCGCTCAGTCCCTTCGAAATGTCACAAAGCTCGTCGGTGCATACACTGGTGAAGGCCATTGGTACGAAGAGAAGCACAATGTTGGACTTTCCGATGATATCAGAGAGCTTGACCAACTCTGGGCCGTCGGCAGTTTTTGTTACGAGTGTGAAATCAGGAGCTTTTTGGCCTACTTGGATTGACATATTTTTATGTGATTGGTTGTTGGAAAGGGCAGAGTCTAAACAAGAGATCGGCATGGTCAAATCCTATGGACCGGCGAATAGCGATTCTACTTCAGAAGCCTCAAGAAACCGCCATTCACCTTCCTTCAGATCATCTGGAAGTGACAGGCCACCTATCGATATCCTTCTTAGAGAAACTACATGATTTCCCACTGCGGCAAACATCCTCCTAACTTGATGGTAGCGGCCTTCATGCAAAATAATTTTGGCTCTACGCTCATCGATCTTTTCGAAACCCGCGGGCAGTAGGGGCTTCGCATCGCTTTCAAGAACAAGTTCTCCGGACCCAAAAACTGTTCCTTCTTCACCCGAAAGTGGCCGATCCAGCACCACATCATACACTTTCAGACAATTTGACTTCGGATGGATCACTCGATGTAGAAATTTCCCATCATCAGTAAGAAGCAACATTCCAGAGGTATCCTTATCAAGGCGGCCAACGGGATTAATACTCGGATTTCTTTTTGAAAATCGATGAGGCAATAGGTCATAGACTGTATCGCCAAGATCAGTCGTGCTACAGGTAAATCCTGTGGGCTTGTTCATGATAATATTGAGAGGCGACTGGCGATCTAGTGCCTCATCCGAGAAAAGTATTTCATCAAAGCTAGGTGAATCCTTCGGTCCGAGAACAGTGCCCGCTGAAGTGGTGACCATGCCCGCACGTAGTAATTTCTCTACTTCACGGCGCGAGCCGTAACCAAGATTTGCCAAGAGTTTCACTAACTTCATTGAGGCGAGGCTAGCATGATGAACTGAGGCGGCTACTCCGTTTCGCTCTTATCTTCCGCCGTAGCTTCAGACGCAGCTTCTAGTTCAGCGATGCCGGGAGGCGTGCCGTAACCGAGAATGCGCGATTTAGAAGTAGCACGTGGAACTCGGAAATCATACACGCCAAATCCATCACCTTTCTTGCCTCGGTAAGACCGGCCGCTAGTAGCATTCATCATGACAGGGCGGCCATCTTTCTTCTCGTAACCCAAGAAAATAGCTACGTGAGTAACTTTGGTTTTCCGGTTATCTGTAGGGACGTAGGTGCCACTCCAAAATACGAGATCACCGGGCCGCAGCGCATCGAAACTTTCATGCTCAAGGTCTCTAGCTTCTTTCGGCACGCCATGAATTTTGCCGTTTTCTTTGATCCAAAGATATTGTGCCGAAGAGGTACGCGGCGGCTCCAAGCCCATCTCCCGCAAAATGTAATTCATCGCCCCTGAGCAATCAAATCCTCCATCCTGCGGCCCGTTTCCGCCAAATTTATAGGGTAAGCCTTTCATTTTTGTTCCAGTTTCGATAGCAAAGTTGAGGAGCTTTTGGCGTGGCTCTGAGAGAGTCTCGAATTCTTTGATATCATCAGCCTCAAGTAGCGCGGGCTGCTGTGAAAAGGCCGATGCAGGCCATAACAGGCAGATCAAGTAAAGTAATGTAAAAAAACGCATAGCTCTTACTAATAAAACACGAAATACGTCATTTACGAGCTTTCTCTACTGTCGTTGTAGATTGGCTTTTGTTTCTCCCGGTTTGCTTACGATTTGTGCGGATGCCACATCAAGAGTCGCACTATATTATCATCGGCGATGGTAAACCGGGCCATGAAAATCAATCGCGCGGGCTGGCTGAAGCATTTCAGAGAACCGCAGGCGGTAAAATAAATTATGTGGCGGCTGAGGGGATCTTCCGCACTGCAAAAGCGATTCAGAAAGTTTCTGAAAACCACGGCCCACCAGAATTCCTCATTGCGGCCGGGCACCGGACTCATTGGCCGTTACTCTATGCAGCGAGGCGTTTAAAGGTAAAAAGTATTGTGCTGATGAAGCCTACCTTGCCTACGAAATGCTTCACTTGGTGCATTATCCCTCACCATGATTTTAAAGGGGGGAAATCCAAGCCACACGTGATTCGATCCTTCGGAGCCCTCAACAGAATTTTGCCGACCACTGGCAATCGATCAGGCAAACTAGCTCTAATTGGAGGGCCCTCGAGTTCTTACGGATGGGACACGAAGCAGCTTTTGGCGCAGCTAAAGTCCATAGGCTCAGGCCTTATAATAGCAGATTCACGCCGAACACCCGAAGGATTTTTGCAAGAGACACAACGGGAAATCGAGCTTTGTAAATTCGCGCCGCATAGAGACTTGCCTGAGGGATGGCTGCAGGAACGGCTTAAAGAAATTTCTGAAATCTACGTAACGGAAGATTCCGTATCGATGATCTACGAGGCTTTAGTAGCGGGGCCCGGGTGCAGCTCCTCGAAATGCCTAGAAAGCGGGTAGAGATGAGGGTGAGCCGGGGATTGGAGAAACTGAAGGAAGAGGGATATTTTACGGGAAAAGGGCAGCCACCATTAGCTGAGGCGGATCGCTGTGCGAAAATCATACTTGATGAGGGGAACTCTTGAGTCTGCCCTAGGAATTTTAATAGCTAAAAGCGTCTGCACAATCTTGCCAATGCCAGCAGGCAGGTTATGCACGGGGCATGGAAGTGGCAGGTGAGAAAAGTGGCAAATTCCCCCTTCTATGTTTTGTGTTCTTTTTTCACGGGATGGGGCCAGGCTTTTGGATCCCCTGCGCTGACGAACATTCTGAAGGCAGAGGGCCTCGGCGCATGGATTCCATTGGCATTCGCCGTGGTACCGGCCTGCTCCATTGTCTCACCAGTGATTGGCGGTGCAATTGCCGACGAAAAGATGGCCGCGCAACGCTTGTTTGGTTGGTGCTCTTTGATGAGCGGGGCCATGCTGATTTTTGCCTTCGGCGCTCTACATATTGGGCTCGGCCCTTGGTGGTTTCTAACTGGTTTGGCAGTTTATGCGATTAGTTCCGGGCCTACTTGGGGGCTCTTGGCGACAATTGGCCTTACAAATCTCACGAATAGCGAGCGGCAGTATCCTCTAGCCCGGCTCGGTGCCACTTTAGGTTGGATTGCCGCTGGGTTTATCACAAGTTACGTCCTGCGCGCAGATGCTAGCCCTGCAACGGCTTATGCAGCTGGTGCAGCCCGAATTATAGGCGGATTGGGCGGGGTTTTCCTGCCCAACACTCCTCCTTTGGGCATTGGAAGAACCTGGCGGAGCGCGCTAGGTTTGGGTGGCTTCGTTTTGTTCAAAACACGGAATCACGCGGTTCTTTTTCTAATAACTGGTCTCTACTCTATACCGCTGGTGGCATTTTATATGTATTCGCCTGAGTTATTTAGTGCGCTGGGTGATCTCACACCGACTGCTTCGATGACGGTGGGGCAATGGAGCGAAGTGATAGCGATGCTTTTCCTTGGCGCAATGATGGTGAAATATCGGTTAAAAACGATGCTTCTTTGGGGCTTGGGTCTTTCTGCGCTGCGCTTTGGCCTCAGTGGATTAGCAGGACACACGGGCGTGATATTTTGGCATTTTGCCGGGGTAGCGCTGCATGGTTTGTGCTTCACCTTGTATTTCGTGACGGCCCAAGTTTACCTAAGTCGGCGAGTAGAGCTGGGCCTGCGCAGTCGAGCACAAGGCATGTTGGGCCTTATGCAATCCGGACTTGGGCCTTTGATCGGTGCCTTTTTCTGCGGCTGGCTACGGGATTTTTGCGTTGATGAAAATGGCCAAGGATGGGATACATTCTGGTGGGTTTTGGCGGCTATCATCACGGTCTGCACCGTAGCCTTCGCATCATTTTATCGAGGGAAACCCACGGGATCCTAGTGCTTCAGGCCAACTCACAAGCCAGACGAATAGCAGCGATCATCGATTTTGGGCTAGCGATACCTTTTCCAGCGATCCCGAAAGCTGTTCCGTGATCCGGCGAGGTCCGCACCTTTGGCAAACCAAGCGTAACGTTCACTGCCTCATCGAAATCTAAAAGTTTTAGAGGAATCAACCCTTGGTCGTGATACATGGCTAAGACTGCGTGATATTTCCCTTGCGCCGCATCACGAAATATCGCGTCTGGAACATGTGGGCCGGAGAAATTAGCTATACTCAGCTCGTTGAGTTCAGTGATGGCTGGGAAAATTACGGTTTGCTCTTCATTCCCAAATGTCCCGTTCTCACCGGCATGAGGATTAAGCCCGCAGACAGCAATATCCGGCATAAATATACCGCGTTTCTTGAGAAAACTGGCGGTCAGTTTGCCTATTTTTACGATTTCCTCGCTAGTCAAAGCTGCGGGAACTGCTGCCAGAGGAATATGAATCGTGGCCACGCCCACGGTGAGTGTGGGACCTGTCAATAACATGCCGGCCTCTGATTTTCCCCAAACATTTGCGAAAAATTCTGTCTGCCCTGGGTAAGTGAAGCCAACTGCCTGCAGGCCTTCTTTTGAAACCGGGCCCGTGACTACCCCCACTGCATTCGTAGTTTGCAAAAGATGCGCTGCCTCCTCTAAAGCACGTAGCGATGCCCTTGCAGTCGCCGGACTTGGCTCTCCAAGTATGGCCCCTGCCCGATCCCCAACGACTCGAAATTGGAATTCAGGCGGGAAATTTCCTTCCACCAAAGCTGCGTCGATAACCTCTGGGCCGATACCCGCAGGATCGCCTAACGTGATAAGAATTTCGGGACGACAAGTTGCCGAGCGATCATGCTTGGGTCAAGAAGGGCATTTCGCCCAGATGCGCACTTGCCAGCCAGCGCGGAACCTAAGAAACATGCGGGCGCATGCAGGCAAACGAGACAACGGGTAGATTTGGCGGTATTGCTAGGCTCTACGGCGTGAGCGCGCTGAAAAAATTTAGTGAGGCGAAAGTCACTGTGGTGGGCATAGGCGGCGTTGGTTCTTGGGCTGTCGAAGCACTCGCTCGCTCAGGTATAGGCACGATTCGCCTCGTGGATCTCGATGAAATCTGCATAACAAACGTAAACCGCCAGTTACACGCTATGGACGGCCAATTCGGTAAACAAAAAACTATGGCTATGGCCGAGCGCGTTCGTGCGATTCATCCAAATTGCAAAATCGAGGTGATTGAAAAATTCTTTACTGAACGCACCGTGGAAGAAGTCTTCACTGGAGAAATTGATGTGCTCATCGACGCAATTGACTCTGTAAAACACAAGGCGCTCTTGCTTTCTGAATGTCACCGCAGGGATACTCCAGTGATTACTTGCGGGGCAGCGGGTGGTAGGCGCGATGCCACTCGTATCCAAGTGGCGGACCTCGCATTTTCTGGGAAAGATCCGCTACTCCACCAGCTTCGCAAAACTCTACGGAAACTCCACGGATTTCCAAAAGTGCCTATGAACTCGCGGCCCACTCCCATGAATATCACAGCAATTTTCTCTGATGAAGCACCCGTTTTCCCGAACAAAATGGGCGAGGTGTCTTGCGAGCGCGCAGACAATGCAGATATGCGCCTCAGCTGTGAAGGCGGCTATGGCACTGCCACTCATGTAACTGCCAGCTTCGGCATGGTTGCCGCCGGAAAGGCTTTGGATCTCCTAGTAGCTGATGACAAACAGGCACAAGTCTACTAAGTAAAAAATCTCCGTGCGAAATCTACAGAACCTCCGCGACTTCCTGATTGAGGGTGCTTGGGTGGAGAGATTTGAAGAGGAAGTCCGGCCGTTGGGGACAAGACTCACTCCACGTGTAAAATCGCTAGACTTAGAAGATGGTGAGGGTGAAATCTGCTTCAGCGGAGTCGTTTCTGGGGAGCAAGTGAACGGAGCATTTTGGCCAGAAGGTGCCACCTTCGGATTTGAAACCACATGCCTATGCCAAACTGGCGCATTTTGTGAGCATGGATTTGCGGTAGTTGGAAAACTCGCTCGCGAGAAGAATTTAGATCGCCTATTTGGTAGAAGTGCCGCAGGAGCCCTAGCTATCGAGCTGAAAGGCAAGACTGCACTTTTTAAAAAGACAATTAGCGACGCTCCTGAACCTATTTTCTCGCTGAGCGTTAAGAAGGGTGAGGTTGATCGCTCCAGCAAATTACTTCTCCAGTCTCTGGGTGAAAAAAAACCTGAGAACTGGATATATGCTGAGGCTACCGTAACCTACGGCAAAGATAGTAGGCCACTAGCAGCTGCTGGTGAAGGTGGTAAAACTCCCGCCGAGTTACGTGCTATCCGCGAGCTTCGTGAGACTGGCCTTTCATCTCTTCATTCGAATCCCGCATGGCGTTTCCTCCTAAATATGAAGAGCCGCACAGCCAAGATGGATGCGGAGAAAGACAAATGGTTTCCTGATCCAAGCCGCATACCGATTGACGCATTCTGGCATCAGTTTCGTGGTGAATTAGCCCCAGAATTGGAGAGCCTCGGCTGGCGCATAAATTTTGAAGAAGCCGTGGGCCACAACGTGCACGACGCCGCTCCCGAGAATTGGCAAACTAGCCTCGATCCTAGTGTTACTGAGGAACCCGATGTTGAAGAACCCTACTCCGGTGACTTTTCAGACGGGGGTTGGTTTAGCTTATCTGTAGGCTTCGATGTGGAAGGAAAACGCTATGATCTCATGCCAATTCTTGCAGGCCTCCTAAAGCAGGACTTCCTAGAAGAAACCTTAGACAGGCCCAACCATGGCTTCATCTATGCGCCGCTTTCGAATGGCGATGCGTTAAAGCTACCCAGCGGTAGAGTCCGCAGAATTCTACATCATCTATCTGCTTTGGTAGACCCTAAATTTTTTGGAAAAGCGCGCGTTCATGCATTGGATGCAGCTGCGCTTTCCGAGTTAGAAAATCTTGGAATTGATGCACCGGTAGGCATAAAAAAACTGCGCAAACGGCTTGAATCATTCTCCAGCCTCCAGGCTCTGGAGACACCGCCCGGCATACGTGCTACCTTGAGGGACTACCAGAAATCTGGCTTTCAATGGATGCAATTTCTCGCCCGCCACGGACTTCATGGCATCCTCGCCGATGATATGGGCCTCGGGAAAACGATGCAGACGCTAGCTCATCTACTTGCGGAGAAGATTCGGAGAAACCTCCGGAAAACCTTCCTTAGTAGTAGCTCCTACGTCCGTAGTGCCAAACTGGCGTGCGGAGGCAATCAAATTCGCCCCAAGCCTCAAAGTGTTAGTGCTCAATGGATCTGATAGGAAGAAAGGACTATCGCTCCATACCGTATGCAGACCTCATTATTACATCTTTTGCACTCCTTCAGCGAGATATAGAAAAGCTTGAAGCCACTACCTTTCACTTAGTCATACTTGACGAGGCACAATACATTAAGAACCCAAAGGCAAAGGTAGCCAAAGCAGCTTGTAGACTGCAGGCTAGGCATCGGCTGTGCTTATCTGGAACACCGGTTGAATATCATCTGGGCGAGCTGTGGAGCCTCTTCCATTTCCTCATCCCCGGATATCTAGGCACAAGCGATACCTTCCAAAAAGTGTTCCGCAAACCCATCGAAGAAGAGGGGAATACCGAAAAGAATGCCCTACTTAAAAAACGAATTGCACCTCTAATCCTCAGGCGCACCAAAGACCAAGTAGCTACCGAGCTACCACCAAAAACAATTCTTGTGCACCTTGTAGAGCTGCACTCAGATCAAAAAGATCTTTATGAAACTGTCCGCGCTACGATGGATAAGCGCGTGCGAGAAGCCATCGCTGCACGGGGTATCGAGCAATCTCAAATTGTGTTTCTAGATGCCTTGTTGAAGCTGCGGCAAATTTGTTGCGATCCACGCCTCCTGCCCCCTGACTTCGCCGATGGTGTGAAAACTTCTGCTAAGTTAAACTTCCTGAAAGACCTACTTGAGACACTTGTCAGTGAGGGGCGTAGGATTTTAATATTCTCGCAATTCACAAGTATGCTATCACTTATAGAAGAACACCTCATAGATAAACGCTATGCTTATCTTAAGCTTACCGGTGGCTCAAAGGATCGAGGAAAACTTGTAACTGAATTTCAAACAGGAGCTTATCCCGTCTTCCTCATATCGTTAAAGGCAGGTGGAACCGGCCTAAACCTTACTGCAGCGGATACCGTCATTCACTTTGATCCTTGGTGGAACCCTGCGGCAGAGGCGCAAGCAACAGATCGCGCCTACCGAATCGGCCAAGATAAACCCGTTTTCGTTCATAAAATCCTTTGTCAAGAAACCGTGGAAGAACGCATTCACCAGATGCAGCAGGAAAAGGCTAAGCCTAGCAGATGGTATACTATCTGATGCAGATATTATTGGGAAACTCGATGCCAATATGCTGAAGGAATTACTAGGATCTTAGTAAAGACCCAGATGGCACTCACACGATTTTTTCATGGTGAAACGTTCTGATGCTTAGCGATGATTTTATCGATCCGGGAACGATCGACCGCACCTCGGAACTTATCTACCATCACACCATTTACGTAAAACCGCACATCCGGAATGCCTTTGACCTTTTCAGAGTCTAGCAGACCTATAGCGTTCTCCACGTTCACCGTTCCTAATCGCACCACACTAGGTGAAGCACGCACCGATGCTTTTAAATTCGGCTCCACCATCTGGCATGGTTTACACCAAGGTGCGTAAAAACTTACAACATTCAGCGCTCCCGGCTGGCTAATAAACTGTTTGAAGTTGTCAGCAGGCAGCTCGCGCACGGTTGGGCCAATTGCTGAAGCTCCGCTATCTGCCATGGGGCCACAGCATACCAAGGTAATACTTACAAGTGAGAGTAGGGTTTTCACAATGTATAACCTATGAAAGAAACGGCCTCGTGTCCAGAAGGTATCTCTCAAAAGTCACTTGCGCACTCGCTTCACAGCTTTCTTGGCAGTCCGCTCACGTGTCCTTTTCCGCCAATCCTTTTTCGCAGGCGGTATTCCTAGTTCCCCTTTGGTAGGTTGTGCTTTGTAGTCAAAACCGCGCAGACGTTTACGCGGTATTCTCTCGCCAATAGCCATCTCCGTAATTCCTAGTAGGTTCATGTCACCTCGCGGCACTAGACTGATCGCTTGCCCGGATGCCCCAGCTCTTGCTGTCCGCCCCACCCGATGCACATAGTCCTCAGGATTCACTGGAAAATCGAAATTGATTACATGAGATATACCTTCGATATCGATTCCGCGCGCCACAATATCAGTGGCTATTAGAACACGGATTTTTCCCGTCCTGAATTGCTCTAAAGCTGCCAATCGCTGCTCCTGTGAGCGGCTGGAATGCAGCCGAGAAACATTTACACGCGCTTTTTTTAAGAAATCAGTCAAACGGTTTGCCCCATCCTTCATCCGGACGAAAACCAAAACCCGCATCAAATCTTCACTCTGTAGCAGGGCAAGTAGGAGGGCGTTCTTTAAATGTGGCGCCACTTCGTAAACCACTTGGGTAATGCCTTCCGCAGGATCTTCCTTCCGCCCCACCTGCACACGCTCGGGCTTGTGAAGAAATTTTTGCGCAAGGGCTTCCACAGGCTTTGGAAATGTAGCTGAAAACATTAGGCTTTGTCGCCGTCTGGGAAGCTCGCCAACTACCTTTTCAATATCTGGCAAAAAGCCCATGTGAAGCATCCGATCCGCCTCATCAAGAACCAGCACCTTTAGATTCCGAAATTGGGAGTGAAAACGCTCCATTAAGTCAATAAGCCTGCCCGGCGTCGCCACGACGATGTGCGCCTCTTTTCGCAACGCGCGTAACTGCGCTTTCTCCTCCACTCCACCAAAAATCGCAACACAGCGAAACTGATAATGCCTGCCGTAAGACTCTGCGTTCTGCACAATCTGCACAGCTAATTCCCTCGTAGGAACCATTATCAACACCTGAGTCCCTGAAGATTCATTAGCTGCCTTTAACTTCACAAGTCGGTCAAGAATCGGCAGCAGAAAGGCAGCTGTTTTACCCGTTCCCGTTTGTGCAATTGCAATCAAATCCCCGCCCTTCTGAATTTTCGGGATAGCGACCTGTTGAATCGGTGAAGGCAGCTCATACCCGGCCTTACGCACAGCTTTTAAAATACCTGGAGCCAGCGAGAATTTTTCAAACGACATGCCCTAGGCTACTCTGGTCTCACGTTTGAGGGAAATCATTACATGGAAGGTAATTTTTAAATTTCCTGTAGAAACACGCTTCTTCCTTCCATTCAAAATGACACCTATGGCCTTCCCTGAGCACTTGTTGATATCAAGGATCAACTCCCCCACCCTAGCAACTGCAAGCAACTTTCAAAAATTGCCTTTACAGACGGTGAAAAGTGATTACTTTCTGCGCCCCGTCTCCGGAATGGAGATCGTTCATTTTAATAATTTCTGATCATGAGAGTTCTATCATCCCTTGCCTCCGCGAAACGCCGCCATTCTGATTGCCAAATCGTTAGCAGAAAAGGCACTAACTATGTGATCTGCAAAAGCAATCCAAAATTCAAAGCGCGCCAAGGCGCTACGAAAGGCACTCGCCTCTCGAAAAAGGGCGTAAAGTAAGACACGCCGCCATTTTTGTTCACTAAAGCACCTATTTCGGGTGCTTTTTTTGTGCCCACATCTAGGGATTTACAAAGATCACTCCGGGTTCAACAAAGCATCTACCGTCAACTCAACGAAAGAACCAGGCAGGCCAGTATACTGAATCACTCCCTCTTTGTCCAAAACTAGGACAGCCGGACGAGAGGATATTCGGTACTCACCTGCTAGCTTTTCTGCGGGATCGTAAATATTGTTCCACTTAATTTCTCCCTCGCCCTGCAATGTCCGGATTCTTTGCAAATCTTCGGGCGTAACGCCCAAAATACTCACTGGCTGATCCGCAAATTTCTCAACCAACCGATTGGTAAGCTCAATTACTCGATCCGTCTCCGAAGTCCGCGCATCCCAGAAAAGCAGCACCACGATGCGCCCACGAAAATCCGAGAGACTTACTGCGCGGCCACCTACATCGTTACCTTTCAAGTCCGGCGCGACACGGTCTTTAGTGAGAAATCGGATAATATACAGCTCGTCTGTGGCGATATCTGCCACACTGCGAGCGCCAATCATCTGATCCGCACTATGAATGATCGCGTGCCGTAGATAATCCAACCGCTTCCGCATAATTTCAGGTGAATCACCTAAGTTTTTCAACATCAAAGCTGCGCAAAGTGCTGAAACTCCTTGGACTGACTCGGAAGGGTGGTCTTGCGCAATATCTTCTAGAATCGCGAGAGCATTAGGATCGCCACTACCAAGCAATGCGGCGCAAAAAGGCTCAATGCCAGGTGCATCCAAATGGTATTTTCCGATGGCATCGACTATGCGCTCACGTTCCTTCAAAAATGCCTGTTGTGGCGTCCCACTCGCATCTTCCGCCGACATCATCTGAGTAAGGTTTAGGAAAAACGCTGAGTAAGGTATCGTCCATTTTTCCTTCAGTGCCGGTGCAATTTGCTGCCAAAGAGCCTTCGCGGCGGCCATGCCATCTGGCCGCTTTCCTTCGGCAATCGCTTCACCAGAACTCGCAGCGATCTTCGCCTCTAGCTCAAACTTTTGTGCCGAAAGCTGGAAACTGCGCTTGATCCTCTCAGCCTCGACTTGACCTGCCCGGACTGGTAGGAACAGCGCCATTGAAACTGCAGATAAAATGAACAATTTTTTGTGAAACACGAGGCAAAGTATCCGCTGAACGCACGATGGCCACCTTAGAGTCATTCAATTGGTAGAAAAAATCGTAGTTTATTCCTCTAACATCGACTCCGGGCGAGTCC
Organism: uncultured Verrucomicrobiae bacterium; assembly: GCA_963849375.1. Taxonomy (GTDB): domain Bacteria; phylum Verrucomicrobiota; class Verrucomicrobiia; order Verrucomicrobiales; family Akkermansiaceae; genus Luteolibacter. Next base: position 81,507 of record CAWKHB010000008.1, read on the forward strand.
GAAACGGAATTTTTGCTAGAACTACACGAAAGCCATAATATTCGCTGTAGGCTTCCGCTGGCACTGGATTTCTCCATCCTATAAGTAGATTCTCCTGTAAATACGTATTCCAGCCACCCCCACGGACCACCCCGAGCGAATTCGCGGCAGTTGTTTGGATGCTATCCGATACCCACTCGTGGACATTTCCACTCACATCGAAAAGCCCGCTTGGGTTCGCTGAGAAACTCCCAACCGGCGCCGTCCTAGTAAACCCGTCCTCATAATCGGCAATCATCCGCGCAGGCGTCACCCCCGGCAGCTGCGCGGCCGTCACATCCGCGTAATTTGCAAAATTCTGGGGCGGCGGCCAGAACCGACCCCAGGGATAAAGCTTAGGCTTATTTGCATCTCGCTGGCCCGGCCCATCACCCACCTCCACCTCCAAGCCCGCTAGGCGACTCCACTCCTCATCAGTTGGCAACCGATAGCGGTGCGTCTGTGCGATGCGCTCATTCTCCTGCTCCTTACGGGTCAGCCACTCGCAAAAATATTCAGCATCTTGCCGTGAAACATTCACTACCGGATGATTCGTATCTTGCTGGGAATCCGGCCTTGACGGTCGCTGATACCTTGAGTCCCTAGTGAAAGCTTCATACTCAGCAATCCTTGTTTCATACACAGATGCCATCAGCCCCTGCCCGACGGGGACAAGATCCATACCCAAACTATTTGTCCACGGGCTCCCAAAAATAACGCCCTCGTTCTTCTCTAAAACCGCCTCCAAGGGCAAATTTTTCCCCGCGACGATATCAGCAAAAATTGTCAGCGGCTTGTAACCCTCTAGAATGAGTAAAAACTCCGTCGGCCCAGGGCGCACCTTTGGGATCAACGCAGTATCTTTCGTGTTTCCCACAAACTGCCCGTTCATATAGATATCCGCACCCGGTGGATCACTCGTCAGCTGCGCACCTCCGTAAGAATACTCGCGAACAACGATCCGGAACGGCCTCAAGTTCTCCCGCCGCGCACGTTCGCTTAACGCAGATCTATCAAAGGACTGATCTACCTGTCCAAAAACCTCATTATCGTTCGTCAGGAAACCGTCTCGTATCCCATTGCCCCGCAGCCAATCCGCAAAAGCGATGATATCTGGCTGCTGCGCCAAAACAATCTCTGTTGACTCCCCTTTTTGCGAAAACTTAGAATACTCCACCGCCTCAGGTGGCCTCTTCGATGATGCTAAAAACTCCTCCCAATCCCTTTTGCTCACGTAATCCGCACTCACATGACTATCCCCCTCCGGTAAATATGTTACACCCCTCTGGTCCGGCCACGTTTCACCCTTCACCGGCGGCGAAAAATTCAGTAATTCACCAAACAATAACAACGGCTCCTCCGTAGCTTCCTGAGTAATCGTAGCCGCCAACTCCAATGCCCGGTAACCCTTTTTGCGGATCACATACTTCACCTCACTACCCACCTCAGCCCGTATCGTCGACGTTGGAGTAATTCCAATCAAAGCCCCGTCCGAAGTGAAAACTTCCGCCCCCTCTGGCGTAGTTACCACACGCAATAAACCCAGATCATCAGCTTCAGCCACTTCCGAAATTTTATTCCAAGGAAACCAAGGCTGCTCATCAATCGATTGCCAAAGCATCCACGTAACAAAAGCGGAGAGTAGCCCCGCCGTGGCAAGTATGGAAACTCCGCGGCGGCGCCTACGTTTCCCCTTTTGCAAGGCGCGCAATGCGGCCGCCAAATCCCCTGCGCTTGCTAATTTCCGCTTACTCATCCGTGGCTCACAAACATCACAGACAATGCGATTTAGCTCCAGCCAGCGCCTTCTCTCCAGCCCCGTTGGTAGCTCATCAGGCAGCTCCGGAAAATCCAGGCGGTCCATCCCCGTAGCAATTTCGTAAAGAACTTTGCCCAACGAATAGACATCTGCCTGCGCGGAGCCCGGCCCTTCCGGTGGCACAAAACCCTCCGTGCCTACAAAAGTCCGTTGCCCACGCGCAGCCACCAAACCAATATCTGCCAACTTCGCCTTACCATTCACGAAAATGACATTGGACGGCTTCACATCGCGGTGGGCCAAATCTCGCTCGTGCAGATGCTCAAGCGCCTCCGCCAAGCGCAAACCAACATCGATGCAAAGACCCGTATCCAAGCGTACCCCTACTGTGCCATCCGCGCGCAAAGTCCGCGCCTCATACTCTACCGGGTTAATATCTTGGCCAGAGTGCACATCATCACCCAACTCCATCACATAATAGTAAAAACTCTTCTCATCAGGACTGCGGCCCACATGCAAAATGTTTACCAAGCCAGGGTGATCCCGCGAGATAGGCTCGAACTTCAGAACACCCTCAAACTCCCTCTCGAATGTCCGCTCATCTTCAAAATCCTCCCGCCAGACCACTTTCACCGCCCTCAAAGCACCCGTCACACCCCGCGCCATCCACACTTCACCATAAGATCCACCTCCGATCTTACGGAGCACCTCGTGATCCGGTATATTAGGGTGATTTCGCTTAGGTCGTGGCATTCGTTATCGCGGTGAAACGGCGCTTGGAAATTAGTCCGACTGCTCTTCAAGGAGGGCCAGCTCCTTCTTCAGCACGGCACCCACGCGGTGCTTCGCCAAATAAACCTGCGCCATACTCACGTTCAATTTCGCTTGCACCTTCCCCGCATCCCATTCCCGCACCACATAATAATCGAAAATCTGATACTGCTTCGGGGAAACCTGCGCCTTCACCTTTGCAAGCGCCACATCCGCAATCCCTTTCTTCCACTCTGTATCCCAAAGCCGCGTAAGCACATCACCATTAGGATCCTCAATCCTATCGATCACTGCTGTTTTACGCTCATCGTCATATGCCCCGCCCACCATCGCAGTATCCTTCTTCCGCTTACGGAATTGGTCATTGATACGCCAGCGCGTCATGTTCATCAGCCAAGTTTTGAATGAACCCTGCTCAGGGTCGTAAAGCTTCTTCTTGCTCTGCTTGGCAATCGATAAAACCGTTTCCTGCACACAATCGAAAGCCTCCTCCTGCCGAAGTCCTGCCTTCAGAGCCACAGAGTAAATCAACTTCCAATACGTTTTATAAAATTCATCCCACGTGCGCTGATCCTCCCAATTCTCCAAACGAGCAATCAGGCTTTTGCGAGTTGCTGCATAGGCTTTCTGGATCGCTTCATCACCCTGCTCGTTCGCTTTCTTGTCTTCTTCGTCCTCAACCATCTGCCCATGTCTACCACCGCACGGATACAATGTCTTTCCAGAAAGTTAATATTTCACACTAGATAAACAGGACTTTCATAGAAACTCACCACCGGCCGCACCCTACGGCACAAAGCCCGCAGCTTGTTCCTCACGCTTTTTACGCTCCCAAAAATATCTGCCGAAAATCACTTTGATAGCAGCAGAAAGCGGCACTGCCAGTAACGCACCTACAAATCCACCAAGCACTAGCGACCAGAACAACATCGAAAAAATCACCGTTAGCGGATGTAACCCCACACTATCCCCGACAATTTTCGGAGCTGTGAAAAGCGAATTAATCTGCTGCACGCTAGCAAAAATAAGCACCACACACCCTACATACGGCCAAGGCTCGAGATTGAACGGAGTTTGCACCGTCTGCGCATGCAAGTAAGCGATAATACAGGCCGGAATCAGGCACAGAATATTCCCAATGTAAGGAATAATGCCCAAAATCGCCATAAACACACCAATCAATAACGCATAAGGCAGCCCAAAAAACAGCAGCGCAATTCCCACCAAAATCCCGTCAATCACGCCCACAACCACCTGACCACGGAAGAACGAGACAAGATACCCATTGATTTCCTGAAGAGTAGACACGAGTTCCGTCTTAAACCGTGAAGCCCGCAAAGGCACATACTCGTGCCAGTGCCCCTTGATCGATACCGAATCCTTTAAAAAGAAAAACAGGTAAATAGGCACCATAATCATCCCTAAAATCAAACCCAGAAACCCAAAGATTTTCGTAGAACCCACAGATAGCCACCTTTTGCCCGTCTCGAAAATCTCACCTTTGTATTCATCCAGCATCCTACCCGCCCGCGTGCGCCAGAAAAAATCAAGTTTCTCAGGTGGGCTTGCACCATTCGCATAGGCAATCGGCTCGCCCCCATCCGTCGTCTCAGTCAGTGCCCAACCGATCGGGCCGTCCTTATTATTTATCCTTAAATCATAGATTGAACGTGCCAGCGCCGGGGCCAGATCTGGCTCGCCTTTAGCTTCGAGGTCGATGGTTAGGTTACCTCCTTCACTCTCTAAAACATCTCTGACTTCCTCATCCCCTTCAGGATCCGCCATACTAGCCATCGCCGCCCCCGTAGCGCTTGCCACATCTTCCACAGCAACGTCCTTTTTAAATAAATCCGTGACTGCTGCCCCCCCCTTCTGAATGCCTGGCAAAATTGAGAAAAACAGCAAAGTAATAGCTGCAAGAGTCGCAAGAAAAACAACAATTACCGCCCAAAGCCTAGACAACCCTCGCCCTTCGAAAAAGCGGACCACCGGATCAAGAACATAGGCAATAATTCCCGCTACCACAATCGGCACAAGCACCGGCTGCAGAAAACCAAAAATCTGACCAACCAACCAGACAAGCCCCACCAAAAGCGAACCTAACACAAGAATAGCCAGCCCTGTCAGAGCGCTCCAAAGCGTTTTTTGCTGAAATCGGGTAGGGTATTTCATTCTTTCCGCCCGTTACGTATAGGACCACCCACTCACCGACAATGAATATCGCTTTGGGCGAACTATTCTTTCTTCCCGTCCGCCATATTCGCAGGGTCAAGCGCCGCCGAAAGCTGCCCCTTGCTGATCCCCAACGTATCAATCCTCTCTTCGCAAAGCTCCCTCACCGTCCGCCCTGTCTTCATCGATTCTTTGGCAATAGCCGCCGAAGTTTCATAACCGATTAGCGGCACCAGAGAAGTCACCATCGAGAGCGAAACTTCGATAAGCTCCTCACAGCGCTCGCGATTTGCCGAAAGCCCATCCACGCATTTCTCAGCAAAAACATCCGCAGCCGCCGCGAGCAATCGCACCGATTCTAACACCGCCTGCCCCATCAAAGGCATAAACGTATTCAGCTCAAACTGCCCATTTGCCCCGCAAACCGTCACCGTCGTCTGATTCCCAAAAACCCGCGCGCAAACCATCGTCAAAGCCTCACATAAAACAGGATTGACCTTCCCCGGCATAATTGACGACCCCGGCTGGATCGCCGGTAAGTTGATTTCACCAATCGAGCACCGCGGCCCAGAGCCCAACAACCGTATATCATTCGCCACTTTGAAAAGCGATGTCGCAATCGCATTCAGCTGCCCGTGCACCTCCACCAAAGCATCCTTCCCCGCCTGTGCCTCAAAAGCATTCTCTGCCGTATGAAATTCCAGCCCCGTCCGCTCACTCAAATGCGCGATCGCCGCCTCCGGGAAATTTGCATGCCGGTTCAGCCCCGTGCCAATCGCCGTGCCGCCCAGCGGTAACTCCAATAGTGCCTTGATCGCCTTGTGACATCGGTCCATCCCCCGTTCCGCCTGCATTGCATACCCAGAAAATTCCTGACCCAGCCGCATAGGCACCGCATCCATCAAATGCGTCCGGCCAATCTTCAACACCGGATGAAACTCCTCTGCTTTCCGCCGCAAAGACTCGCACAACTTCTCCAACGCCGGCAGCAAAGAATCACGAAGCTGCAAGCAAGCAGAAACGTGCAGCGCAGTCGGAAACGTATCGTTTGAAGATTGCCCGAGATTCACATGATCATTTGGATGCGCCTCGTGCCCAGAATCCCGACAAAGCGTGGCAATCACCTCATTGGCATTCATGTTCGTAGAAGTCCCAGAGCCCGTCTGATACACATCTACCGGGAAATGTGCATCATGCTTACCCTCAGAAATTTCACGGCTAAATTGCGCAATCACCCTCGCCAGATCCTTCGGCAACTCCCCTAACTGCCCATTTGCCTCCGCCGCCGCCTCTTTAATCAAACCATAAGCATGCACAATCGCAGGATCCATCACCTGCCCTGAAATCGGGAAATTTACCACCGCCCGCTGCGTCGAAGCCCCAAACAAAGCATCCGCAGGCACCGCCAGCTCCCCCATCGAATCGCGCTCAATACGTATCTCAGCCATATATCTACACTCCCCAAGTTCCAGCTCATTGCAAGCAAGTCCTTGCTGCACGATAACATGCAGCCTACCCTGCAATTTCCTGAACAATCCGCCCAGAATGAATCGTATTGATATCGCTAATATGAATACATCAAACGATTTACTCGTCCTACCCTCCTGAATTGGAAATTGGCCTACGCCTTGCTCCACCCGAGCGGTCTAATGCATGGCCAAAAGCTAGGCCCCAGCTCCCCCCCAAAAATTCCCTCCCGCAACGCTTTCATATTTTAAAATCCCTCACTACTCATGCCAGACGTTTGTCTATATTTTCAGGTGCATCAGCCTCATCGATTGAATCCAAAACAGGGCTCCGGACATGCCCTAACCCCCCCTTACGAAGATGATGAGCTAAACCGCCAAATCCTCAACCGCGTAGCCGATAAATGCTACCTCCCTGCCAATCGGATGTTCCTGAAACGCATCCGCGAGAGCAAAGGCCTCTTCCGCATGGCCCTCTCCATCACCGGCACAGCCATTGAGCAATTTCGTAAATTCCGGCCCGATGTCCTCGAATCCTTCCAAGAACTCATCGCCTCCGGTGGTGTCGAAATCCTCGCCGAAACCTATTACCACTCCCTATCTTTCGTCTACTCAGGGAAAGAATTTGAACGCCAAGTAGATCTGCACCTAGACCTCATGGAAGATTGCTTCTCTGTGCGCCCTCGCGTCTTCCGAAACTCCGAGCTAATTTATAACAACTCCATCGCCGCAAAAGCCGAAACACTTGGTTTTGAAGGCGTAATCGCCGAGGGCACTCCCGGCTTCGTTTGGGAAAATTCCCCCAACTACGTCTATCGCGCCCCAGATACCGCACGTATCAAAACACTTCTCAGAAATCACGAGCTCTCTAACGATCTCGCCTTCCGTTTCTCCGATCCCGCTTGGGGTGGCTACCCTCTCACATGGGAAAAATTCACCGCATGGGTAGGTCAATCTCCCGGCGATATCGTAAACCTTTTCATGGATTACGAATCCATCGGTGAGCATCAAAAAGCGGAAAATGGTATCTATAATTTTTGGGAAAAAGTCCCTGAAATCCTCGTCAACGCCGGCGCACAATGGGTTACACCTTCCGAGGCTGTATCCATTTATAGCGCGAAAAAAGAATACGACTGCCCAAAAGTCACCTCTTGGTCCGATGCAGAGCGGGATCTCACAGCGTGGACGGGAAATGACATGCAAAAAGAAGCCCTCAACGCGCTCCATGAAATCGAAGACCTCGTTCTCGCCTCACAAGATGAGAGCCTCATCAAGACATGGGGGCGCCTGCAGAGCTCAGATCACCTCTATTGGATGTCTACCAAAGGCGGCTCGGATGGCCAGACTGCCAGCTACTTCGCACCCTACTCCGGTGCTGCAGAAGCTCACCAAATCTTCATGAAAGCCATCAAAGACCTCAAGCAACGCCTTAAAAAGTTGCCAATGTCTGCTTAATCCCTGAGTTTTTTCACGATCAGGCTTCCCACTCCCCCGGCTGTTTGAAAAGCTCGCCGCCCGCGCATTTCATCTAGCATCTTTAAAAAACTCGTCATTCATGGATAAACTCATCGTCCACGGCGGCTCCACTCTCAAAGGAGCCATCAATATCTCTGGCTCTAAAAATGCCTCCCTTCCCATTCTCGCTGCCGCCATCCTCACCGGCAAAGACTGCATCATACGCCGTGTCCCAGATGTCTCGGACACCAATTATATGATCCAAATTCTCTCTGCCCTCGGCGCAGATGTAGAAAGATCCTCCGGCACCGTCCGCATCGCCTGCACCGAAATTGCCGACGAGGCACCCTATGAACTCGTCCGGAGAATGCGCGCATCCATCTGCGTCATGGGCCCCCTACTAGCACGCAAAGGCCGGGCTGTCGTCTCACTACCCGGCGGTTGCGTCATTGGCGATAGGCCAGTCGATCTACATCTGAAAGGAATGGAAGCTCTTGGGGCGAAAATCGAATTCGAAGGCGGAAATATAACCCTCACAGCTCCTAACGGCCTCGTAGGTGCCGAGATGGATCTCCGCGGCGAGAGCGGCCCCACCGTCCTTGGCACCGATAACGTCATGATGGCCGCCACACTCGCCAAAGGCACCACAGTCATCGAGTCCGCCGCCGCCGAGCCCGAAGTAATTGACCTCGCAAATTTCCTCAACGCCATGGGCGCTAAAATCAGTGGCGCAGGCACCCGCCGGATTGTCATCGAGGGAGTTGATGAACTCCACGGCGTAGAACATACCGTGATCCCAGATCGGATTGAGGCCGGCACCTTTATGGCCGCCGCCGCCTTAGCTGGCGAGGGAGTGACCTTAAATCGGGTGAACAAAGGTCACCTCAAAGTCATAACAGAAGCAATCACACGCTCTGGCCACTCCGTCGAGTTCAACGAAGCCGGCACAAGCTGCTTCATCCAGCGAGGAGAAAACCTAAAGGGCGTCGAGATCAAAACCGCCCCCTACCCCGGCTACCCCACCGATATGCAGGCACAAATGACCGCACTGCTAGCCACCACCCCAGGCATCAGCGTCATCAAAGACACCATCTTCCCACAGCGCTTCATGCATTGTGCAGAGCTAAAACGAATGGGTGCCGATATCAAAGTCGACAACGGAACCGCAATCGTCAAAGGAGTCGCAAAACTCTCCGCCGCACCTGTCATGGCCAGCGACCTCCGCGCATCCGCCGCCCTCGTCCTAGCTGCCCTCACCGCAAAAGGCTCTACCGAAATCTCACGCCTCTACCACATCGACCGCGGCTACGAGCACATCGACGAAAAACTCCTCACCCTAGGCGCAAAAGTCGAACGCGTCCGCGTCTAAAACCCCACGCCTCAAAAACTACTACTTAATTAGTAGTAAAACTACCTTCCAGCATCCCCATCTTCGCCCCTTATAGTCCACTAGGGTTAGGTTCACTCTTCAGCTCCGAAGGAGCGCCCGCATACCAGCATAGTTCACTAGGGCTAGGTTCACTCTTCAGCTCCGAAGGAGCGATACGATACCAGCATAGTCCGCTAGGGCTATGTTTACATACACAAAATCATCGCAAGGTCTGAAAAGCCGCCGCATATATCAGCTCCGAAGGAGCGACATGATACCAGCATAGTCCGCTAGGGCTATGTTTACATACACAAAATCACCGCAAGGTCTGAAAGACCGCCGGATATAACCGCCTGCACAAAACGGCTTCTACTCAATCAACACGTGTAGAAGTCAATTGGCACCTCACAGAGCCTCCGCCAACTCGTTCTCCTATGATATCTTATGCAAAAACCATCTCAAACTCCACTTTCTCGCCTCCAACTCTCAACTTTGCGTGTTCCAGAGTGATTCCCACTACCTTCCCTTCTGCATCGTAATCCAAAATCGTATCTTCATCGAGATCACGAGTATCGGTAACTTCGGTGGCACGAAGCTCAAAATAAAGAGTGTCTGTTTCCTCAAAATATCTAGCCTTCATTGTTCTTAAATCTACGGTCAAAAAATGCGTTGTGAACTGACTCTCCGTCTAGGCGTGCAGGACTCAAAGTCAAAAACGAAACATGCGGCTTCCTCGTTGTGTTCTCCAACTTGTTTGAGTACGTTGCGTTAGTTCAACTTAGTTAGAGTTATTGTATTCGATTGAGTTCCACAAGTATGGCGGAAGAGTGTATGCTCGGCACCGTCTCGGTCGACTAGTCATTGTCCCTAAACGGCCAATACATGGCAAAGTGGAACATTGGCACGATTGCAATTGCTCCAGCTACCAGCATCGCGAATGGAGCGTATTCCCACCCAATTACCCAAGTAGCAGCGAACATCAACACTGCGGAAACACATACGCACAGTATCGCCTTGAAGATCTGATCTGTTCTTCGCGACGGGTTCTTCATAATATTTCGAAGGTAAAAGGGAAACTGATTTGGCAGAGAGTTCATAATCTTCTCTGTCTGCGTCTTAATCTCGGGCCTAGGTTAGCGGAGGCGGGGGTTAAGGGCTACCTGGAGTAGATCTGCTAGGAGGTTGGCGGCTACGATGAGGAATCCATAAAAGAGGACGAGGCCTTGGATAAGGAAGAACTCGCGGTCAGTCGCGGCATTTACGAAGTGCTGGCCCATGCCGGGGATTTGGAAGATCGTTTCGATGACGAACGAGCCCGAGATCATAGCTGCGAACGCGGGGCCGATGAAGGCTACGGCCGGAATGAGGCCGCCGCGGAGTGCGTGTTTCAGGATGATTGTATGGCCCGGCACTCCTTTGGCCTTGGCGGTGCGGATGTAGTCTTGGTTGAGCACATCTAACATGCCGCCACGAGATAAGCGTGCGAGGTAGGCCGCATTTATCAACCCAAGAGTGACAGCTGGAAGAACCCAATCCCATGAGGAACTCCAGCCTGCTACGTTGATAGTATTTAGCTGAAGGCCCACGAAAACAGCGAGCAAGGGGCCAATGACAAAACTCGGTAGGCAGATCCCGATCATGGCGAAGGCGAGGGCCGAGAAATCCCATGCTGTATTTTTCTTAACGGCAGCGATGATTCCTGCCGGTATGCCGACGAGCAAGGCAATTCCCATGGAGGTGACACCAAGGACCATCGACACAGGAAAGGAATCTTTAATGATATCGAACACACCGACGCCGTCTTTCCGAATCAATGGCCCAAGATCTTGGTCAAAAATCAAATTTCGGAAATATAGGAGATATTGGACGGGCCAAGGTTGGTCTAGTCCGGTAGAAGCTTTGAGCTCTGCTAGAATGTGTTCTGGGACGGCTTTTTCCTCAGTATATGGGCTTCCGGGCATGAGGCGCACTAGGAAGAACGTTAGTGTTACGAGGACAAAAAGTGTGAGGAGTCCTTGAAGAAATCTGTAGAATAGCAGCTTCAGCATGACTAGTTGTTTTGAAGCGTTTCATCCTCTTGTGGGACGAGGCTGACGGCGGTGTAGGGATGATTGTCCAGCAGCAGCGGCTCCCAGCCTTTTACTGCAGGATCGATAAGATAATTTTTACCCCACCATGCAAGCGGAGCAATCGGCGCATCTTTCAAAAGGATCGTCTCGGCAGCCCGGAGATGTTTATATCGCTCAGAAGGCACCTTCGCGGCAAAAGACTTACCTAAACTGTTAGCAAATTCCTCGCTGGCCCATCCGGTATTGTTATTCCCATTTCCAGGAGTCCACATTTCTAAGAATGTTAGAGGATCAATGTAGTCGCCAATCCACCCGCCGGCTGCAATATCGTAATCAAGGCCTTGAACAGCGACGATATACGCAGTCCATTCCTTGTTTTCTATTTCTACTTCTACACCTAGGTGCTCCCGCCACATAGCTTGGACGGCGGTGGCGAGGGTGGCTGCCGTTTCACGTGAGGCGATCAGGAGTTTCAACCGCGGAAAACCTTCGCCCTCTGGAAAACCAGCTTCGGAAAGAAGTCGTTTGGCAGCCTCCGCATCGAAACGCGCACCTTCCGGCGGGGTGTAATCGCTCGTGGGTGGCGTCATTGCGTAGGCAGGTGTGAAGCCACGAAAGACGTTGTTGCAAAGGGCTTCTCGATCAATCGCTAGGCTCAGCGCACGCCGGACTCTTACATCGGTAAGTGGGCTGCGGGTTGTATTGAATCGATACAAAGCTGTCCCAAGGTAAGGCTCTTGCCGGAGGGCCTGCGGATTGATTTCCTTCATCAGATCAACGACTTCCGGGGCGGCTGTATAAGTGACGTGGAGCTGCCCATCACGGAACATCCGAGCTTCGGTGAAAATGTTTGAGATCGGCAGAAAACGTATGCCGTTCAAGGAAAGATTCTCCGCATCCCAGTAATGCGGGTTCCGCTCGACTTCGATGTGGTCGTTACGGCGGAAAGATTTCATCCGGAACGGCCCGTTGCTGACGAGGTTTTCCGGTTTCGACCATTCGTTGCCCCGTTGTCCGATGGTTCCATATCTTAGAACTGAATGTTTTGGCACAGGATACCAAGTGTAGTGCTTGAGTATTTCTGGAAAAAACGGTGTCGGCCCGCGGAGGGTGATTTCGAAGGTGAGAGGATCCAAAACCTGTATGCCGACATTTCTAAAATTCTCTGTAACACCCTTATTAAAATCCTCAGCGCCCTTCATAAAGTAGAGCATTTCTGAATACTTCGCGCCGAGTTCTGGAGTGAGAATGCGTTCATAAGAAAAGGCAAAATCCTCGGCTGTAAGCGGGTGCCCATCTGACCATTTTAAACCGGGACGCAGCTTCACCGCCCACACTGTGGAGGTCTCATCAGGCTGCAATGACTCGGCTACGCCACCCGGTGCTGCTAGGTCCTCCGTGGGGTGAAACTGGACAAGACCCTCGAACAGGGCCCGGTTGATATTGCTCTCAAGGACTCCGGAAACGACTTGGGGATCGAAACTTTTCGGGTCCGACGAGTTCCCGAGTAAAAGGATGCCATCCCGCGTAGCGCGCTCGACTTGGCTTTCTTTTTGGCAAGAAAGCAGGACGCTGGTAAGGAAAAGTATACTTAGGTAGCGGAGCATCATTGCTGAGACGATGCTGGCATAGGGAAACCCACAACGGAACGCCAAAAAGCAGAAACCTACTTCAGCGTTTTTGGCAGTGAGGAGGGTGGGCGAGAAACTCCGACGACAAGGATGGTCTTATCAAGCGAATTGCTCTTCTAAGACACCTTTCCCGTAGTCACGGTTCATGCGCGCTATGTGATCGACGGAAATTTCCTTCGGGCAAGCGGCTTCACATTCGTAGTGATTCGTGCAGTTTCCAAAACCTTCGGCATCCATTTGCCGGACCATCGAAAGGGCGCGCTTCTTACGCTCGGGCTGGCCTTGCGGGAGGTGCCCTAAGTGAGAGACTTTAGCGGCGGTAAACAACATGGCAGAAGCGTTTGGGCAAGCTGCGACACACGCACCACAACCGATGCAGGCCGCAGCATCGAAGGCGTCATCAGCCTCCTCCTTCGGCACCGGGATCGAATTCGCATCAACCGCCGAGCCAGTGCGAATATCAACGTAACCGCCTGCTGCAATAATGCGGTCAAAAGAAGAGCGATCTACGATGAGATCTTTGATAATCGGAAATGGATCAGCACGGAAGGGCTCGATCCATAAGGTATCCCCTTCGCGGAATTTCCGCATGTGCACTTGGCAGGTGGTGATGCCCCGTTCTTTCGAATGCGGGATGCCGTTGATTGTGAGGTCACACGAGCCACAGATGCCCTCGCGGCAATCGTGATCAAAATGAATCGGATCATCGCCATCGCCTATGATGCGCTCATTAACGATATCGAGCATTTCAAGGAAAGAGGCTTCTTCAGGAATGCCTTCGGCGGGGTAGGTATGAATGCTGCCTTTGGACCGCGGACCGGTCTGACGCCAGACTTTTAGGGTGAAGTTCATGATCTTGCAGCCACCTTACCTCACATGGCTGTAGGCGCTAGGAAAAATTGCTAATTTCCTAGCGGTGCAATCCAGTTCAGGCCCTTGTCATCGCGCCATTTGCGGTAGGCTTTGGACTGCTCTTTTTTGGAAAGGGCACGGCGCTGCGGGTCTTCACTTAGAAATTCGTCAAAATGCGTGCCCGGCTCTACCTCGGTGGGCGGTGGCGAAGGATTTTCAGTTTGAGTGGGCTTTTGAGAAGCAGGGCGCTCGCTGCGCCGATAGGAAAGGCTATCCAATCTACTGGTAATGCGCAGCAGCAGAAGGATGATGACAAGAAGAAGCGCGGCTAGACTGCAGCCTAGTATATAGAGTGCAGCGGGAATTTGGGGGGAGAGATCTGCTGGCATATCAAAATTAAACAGTTGGCGATTGAACCTTTGAGGAAACTTCTCCGTCAAGCAGCTTCGTAACAAGGGTATCGCCCTCTTTGATTTGCGAAGCGGAGCGCAACAAGCCGCCATCTTGCTGCAAAGTGATGGAAAAGCCTCGTTTGAAGGCAGATTCTGGCCCAAGAGTGCGGACCATCGATTGCAAACGTGAAATCCGCTCCCTTTGAATCTGGAGGCGGCGTTCGGTTACTCGGCGGACCTCTTTCTGAAGTGCTTCAATGTTTTCCTGCTTACGCGCAACGATCTGCCGCGGATGTAACGCACTATGCCGCAGTGATAACTCTCGGAATATCTGTGATTTCTGCTGAAATCCTCGCTCTATAACATGTGAGACTTGTGCGGAAAGCCGATCAATCTGCTGTAAGGGCTCGCGCAGGGAATTCTGTAAAGTTTGCCGCAAACGCGATTTTACCCCAAGAACCCGTGCCTGAAGTTCTACCGCATCTGGCACGGCAAGCTCGGCGGCCGCACTTGGAGTTGGGGCGCGGACATCGGCCACGAAATCAGCGATGGTGAAGTCTATTTCGTGGCCCACGGCGGAGATGATCGGAATTTCAGAGTCGAAAATCGCCCGAGCTAGCAACTCTTCGTTAAAGCACCAGAGATCCTCAATGGACCCACCACCCCGCCCTACTATCAAAACGTCGCAGGCAGGAAGATTATAGGCATCTGGCTGGTTCAAGCGCTGGATCGCCCGTGCAAGTTCGCGTTCGCTCCCCCGGCCCTGCACGCGCACGGGATATAGAACGAGCTGCACCCACGGAGCTCGGCGCTGCAAAACATTGCGCATATCTTGGAGGGCAGCTCCCGTGGGTGAAGTGATGAGCCCGATCGTTTGGGGAAAGCGCGGGAGGCTTTTTTTACGCGCTTGATCGAAGAGGCCCTCTAGTTTGAGTTTCTGCTTCAGCGCCTCAAACTTCGCCTGCAAGCCGCCCTGCCCCGCCAATTCTGCCCGCTCCACCACGAGCTGCAGCTGACCCCGCGCCGCATAAACCGTGGCATCTGCGTAAGCCTTGACCAAAGTGCCATCGCTCAGAAATTCCGAGCCCTCCTTGTTACGCGCGCCAAACATCGCGCACTGAATCTGCGCAGAATCGTCTTTTAACGAGAAATACCAATGCCCGCTCGATTGTTTCCGCAGATTTGAGACTTCACCCTCGATCCATAATTTCCCCACCCCCGCCTCGATTGCGCGCTTCATCTTCCGGACCAATTGCGTCACAGAGAGCGCCTTTGTAGTCTTTTCAGGGAGATCAGAAAATAGATCCATCGCGGAGAACTATGCGCCGAAAGCCTCCCTTAGAAAGGTCCAAAAAGGAAATTTCTAGAAAAATTCAGTGATGTGCGTAATTTGAGGCCCTCGTGCGCCGCCACCTTCTACGATACCTTAGCCTTGCCGTCCTTTGCCTCGCATCCTGCGGAAAAACCGTTCGCGGTGAGACCTCGGCGAGCACCGCTGAGGCCCTGATTCAGGCTGGTTTAGCACCTGGCGCTCCCGTTTTCATCCGCGCTTTTAAACAAGAGCGTGAGCTTGAATTGTTTCTAAAAAGCCCGGAAACAGGTAAATTTCAGCTCTTCCGCACCTATCGAATCGCTGCTGCCAGTGGCAAACTCGGGCCAAAACTCGCCGAGGGCGATCTCCAAGTCCCCGAGGGCTTCTACTTCGTCCCGCCAAACATGATGAACCCGAACAGCGCCTACCATCTCGCTTTCAATATTGGATTTCCTAATAAATACGATCGCGCCCACGGCCGGACAGGATCCTATATCATGATCCATGGCTCGAATGTCTCCATCGGCTGCCTTGCGATGACGGATGAGAAAATCGAAGAAATCTATCAGCTGTGTGACGCTGCGCACAAAAACGGCCAAGCCTACTTCCGTGTGCATATTTTCCCCTTCCGAATGGACTCCGCGCGGATGAGACAGGTGCGCGGACATAAGTGGGAAAATTTCTGGAAAAATCTCAAGATTGGCTACGATTTCTTTGAAAATAAGCGAGTGCCCCCAAACGTCGTTGTCCGCGGGAAAGAATATCATTTTGAATGAGGCTCAGTTGCGAAAATTGTTTTTCTCTCACAAACTTATTGCAAACGCATCTCAATTAGCTCAGATTCCCCGCGATGTCCGCTATCGCCTCCTCGCAGAGATCTATGACGCTCAACCAGATTGGAACGCATTGTGATGTGCGCATCCAAAGCCTCGAAGGGCCTGCTTGTGAGCGCTTGCGCGATCTTGGATTTTGCGAGCAAATGCAGCTCCGCAAGCTCACCAATGGCCGGAATCTTCTCTGCACCGTCTGCGGCGCGAAGATGGCCATCAGCCGAGAACTTGCTGAGCAAGTCTTGGTTTCCCCAATCCACTAAGTGCCCCGCCGCGTAAGTTCGCTAATGTCTGCACCGGCAAAAACGATTTCATTGATTGGGAATCCCAATTCGGGGAAAACTACGCTCTTTAACGCCTTAACCGGCAAAAACAAACAGGTTGGTAACTATTCAGGCGTCACCGTCGAGGTAGATGAAGGCACAGCTTATACACCGCATGGCTTGCAGCTGAGAGTCTTGGACCTACCGGGGTGCTACTCGCTACAAAGTGGCTCAAAAGACGAGGAAATCGCGATTTCTGTCTTAAACGGGAAACACAAAGATCACTCCCAACCAGATCTCACTGTATGTGTCGTTGATGCCTCAAATCTGGAGCGCCACTTGCAGCTAGCTCTGCAAGTGATCGAGCTTGGCCATCCCTGCGTGCTCGCGCTGAATATGGTGGATGTAGCGGAGAAAAGCGGCCTTCGGCTTGATCCCGCAGCGCTTTCCGAAGAACTTGGCATACCCGTCATCCCGATGCAGGCCAATGCGGGAAAAGGCATTATCGAGCTAAAACAATCCATACGCCTGCCCTTCCCACCTGCCTCCACAGCCGCTTGGCTAGAGGATGACAACGTAGCGGCCCCAGCCTCTGACGAAGCGCGCAGGAAATATATAGCATCTCTTTGTGAACTCGTTGCTACCCGCCCAGATGCTGGCCGCCGGAATCTCTCAGACCGGCTCGATAGCGTGCTACTGCACCCAATCTGGGGCTGGGTAGCATTTCTGCTCATCATGTTCGCCGTATTTTGGTCCATCTTTTCCTTCGCCTCCATACCGATGGATCTCATCGACGGCGCACTTGGCGCTTTTGGCGGGTGGGTAGAAACACTTATCCCAGAGGGCGATTTCCAATCGTTACTCGTCGACGGAGTGATAGCAGGTGTCGGCGGAGTCCTCGTATTTCTTCCGCAAATCGTTCTGCTATTCTTGTTCATCGGCCTACTCGAAAGCAGTGGCTACATGGCGCGCGCCGCCTACTTGATGGATGGTGTGATGGCTAAGGCAGGCCTTTCCGGAAAGGCGTTCCTCCCGCTTTTCAGCTCCTATGCCTGCGCAATTCCCGGCGTCATCGCTACCCGGACGATTCATTCTGCCAAAGAGCGTCTGGTGACAATATTCGTAGCGCCATGGATGAGCTGCTCGGCGCGCCTTCCAGTATATTTCTTAATCATTCCATTGCTGCTACACGGCCAAGGAGGCCCGTGGCTTCAAGCACTTATCTTGTTCGGGATTTATGCTCTAGGCACTGTGACGGCACTCATCACAGCACGGCTTCTGCGCGTCAAGCTAGGTCCAGACCAAGCGGGAAATCAGTTTCTACTCGAGCTTCCGCCTTACCGCACGCCGCAGTGGAACTACATTTTCCGCCACGTCTTCGAGCGCGCTTGGTCTTTCATCCGGAAAGCAGGAACTTTGATACTTGGGCTCTCGATTCTGCTCTGGGCGCTCGTCACTTATCCAAAAGCAGATTCGGACGATCCCACAGAAGCCCTCGCGCAAAGTGCCATGGGACACATCGGCCAATACATCGAGCCAGTTGTAGAGCCTTTAGGGTTCGATGGCCGCATCGGCACCGCGATTCTCACTTCATTCGCCGCGCGCGAGGTCCTTGTCTCCTCACTTGCGGTCATATTTAGCGTTGAGGAAAGCGATGACGAGGCAGAGACAAATAGCATTCTGATGAGAAAAATCGAAGCAGCCACGTGGCCGGATGGTCGCCCCTTGTTCACTCCTCTGACACTGATTTCCTTGCTCGTATTTTTCATTTATGCCCTGCAGTGCCTGCCCACAACCGCCGTCGTCGCGAATGAAGCAGGTTCTTGGAAATGGGCCATCGGGCAGTTCGTTTTCATGACAGCCTTTGCCTATCTCGCCTCACTCGCTGTCTTTCAAATCGGTAAACTCCTAGGATTTTCCTGAAAATGTTCGCAGATTGGCAAACCATCGCAGCCCTTACCTGCGTTCTGATCACACTCGGAATTTTTGTGATGAAAATGCGCAAAAGCCGCCTCAAAACATCGTGCGGAGGTGGCTGCGATTGTGGAATTGCTGTGAAAACTAAGATGAAACCGAAAGCGCGGCCCTAGCTTCGAGATCCCGTGAATCACCGCTTGTCATCTGACGCGCCAAAGAGGATAAAGTAGGTATGCCAGTTCATGGAGCCTTAGAAAGATATGTGGTGAAGCCAGGATCAGATGTGGATCTGAACAAGATTGACCCAGGCGAGAAATTTCTTTTCGAGGACGGTGGGAAAGAGGAGAGCTGGGCAGATTTTGATAAACTTCAGGATGAGCTTCAGGAGCTTCAAAAACTTGTTTACGCCCAAAATAAACACCGGATTCTCGTCGTCATCCAAGCCATGGACACGGGCGGTAAAGACGGTTGTGTGCGTCACGTTTTCTCACGAATCGACCCGCAAGGCGTAGATGTGCAGCCATTCAAGAAACCTAGCGAAGAAGAACTGGCGCACGATTTCCTATGGCGCGTACACAAAAAGTACCACGTAATGGCCAATTAGTCATCTTCAACCGCAGCCATTACGAGGATATCGTAGCCGTGAAAGTGAAGAATTTAGCGCCAGACAAAACCTGGAAACGGCGTTTTCGGCACATCGTCGAGTTTGAGCGCATGCTCGCTGAAGAAGGCACTACCATCGTAAAAATCTTCCTTCACATCTCTAAGGAGGAGCAGAAAGAGCGCCTTGAAAGCCGCTTAGAAAACCCTGATAAGCACTGGAAATTCAATCCAGATGACCTCAAAGATCGCGCACTTTGGAAAGATTTCATGAAAACCTATGAGGAGGTTCTCTCGAAAACATCCACTGACGAGGCGCCTTGGTATATCGTCCCTTCAGATCGTAAATGGTATCGGAATCTAGTCGTTGCACGGATTATGATCGATACCTTAAAAAACTGAATATGAGCTACCCAGAGATCGATTGGGATCCTGCTAGCATCGAAGTGGAAGATTAACCCGGTGTCTGAAAAGTGACTCGCATTGGTTTACCCTCCGGCATCCTCACTAAGGCCAGCATTGCCTCGAGGTGATCAAAAGCACCTCATCGGCCTCACGGACCATTTCAAAGTGACACCAGAACCTCGCCCGCGAAACTTCCCCCAACGTCCCCCGGATTTTCAACCAATCTCCCAGCTTCGCAGGCTTTAGATAGTCGATTTCCGTCCGGACGACTACTGGGTAAATCGCAGTAGAAGCCATTCTTGCCAAATCCATTCCTAACTGCGCAGCCAGACGAGTCCGGCAAGTCTCAATCATCCGTAAATAGGCAATATTGTGCACCACACCTCCGCAGTCTGTATCGAAAAACATTACCTCCTCGCGCGTAGTGAGTTCCGTTTTTCTTCCTTCCATATAAAACAATTTGAGAACAAATCGCGCTTATCTGCAATGTTCTCTTGCCGGATTTCGTAAAAATGACACGCTTAGGCACTCAATATGCGCAATCTTTCCCCTATCGTAAAAGTCTGCGCCGTTCTACTTTTGGCTCTCGGCACCTGTCTTGGCGGGCCTTTCGTTGCCCCTTCCACCGGACCTTTGCCGTTTCGTATCGATAAACTCCCTATCGACATAGATTCGATAAAAGGGCTCTCGGATAGCCTAAGCACCTTGCCAGCCAATGTTCCTCTCCAAAACGCCGCCCTACGCCGCGCTGCTGCGCAATCCTTAGCCCTCGCAATCGCCCTTGATCCTGCAAATATTAAAGCACGCAGCCATATCGTTGCGCTTACATCCGGCAAACAACTCGAAAAGGTGCCTGATGCAATTCAACGCCGCTCCCGTGCACAAATCTGGCACCTCCATGGCTGGCTTGCCTCTGCAGAAGCCGGCGAAAACGGAAATATCCTCGCCAACCTCATCTCGGATTCCGCTGCATTTTTAGATCCAAAGCACCCAAATGCTGAAATGTTGCGCAAGGCTGAGCGCGGGGATTGGAGTGAATGGGTAGCACCTTTAGCCGATTTCCAAGAACCGGCCCCTGCCGAAAAGAAACCCGCCGAGGCGGTGGCTGTCGCAGATCCTTTCTCTGATATTGCACCTACAGAAACTGCGCCAGTGAAGCCACTGAACGAAAAATTCATTAAAACGACTCTAAATACCGTTCTTTTCGGAAAAACCCCAGGCCAGTCACCTATCACTCTACGCCCAATCTTTATCACCGCCACCCCTGCCGCCGATCAGCAAGAAGCTTTTACCCTGATGGGCGGGAAGCAACAGGCGATGCATCAAAGCGTTTCCGACGTCGTCATCAACGCACTCAACGCCACCAAAACCGCTATCCCCCAAAATACGAAACTCACTTTTTTCGCAAAAGAGCGACAAGTTTTCGGCAATGTCAAGAACCATGACGATCTTACCGGCCCCGCCTTCGTTCTGACTAGCGCGTCCCTAAACGGCATACCACTCGATGCTACGCTCATAGGAAAAATTGACGGAAAAGGTAACGTCTCACTCCCAGATTACTTCTGGCGCAGGCTTTCAACACTCACAAAGGGCAAAGGGGGGCGGCTCGTCGTCCCAGCTGCCGCCGCCGAGCATCTGCAAGCACTCCTAGCATTCGAAAATCCTGAGTTTTTCCTGAAATACGAGGTCCTCATCGCTTCAAATGCCCAAGACATGCTCCGGTTTTGCGCAGCAGAACCTCCGCCAGAACTAGCCGCTGTCCTCGCAAAATTCGCTGCCATCCAAGACCGTGCCCCTGACGTCACTTTAGGTGCCTACCTTGCCAACCGCTTTGTCCGCCAGCGTCTAGAGGAAATTGCCGCTGAAGCTCCCTACCACGCCTCAGCAAGAATGCTCGCTTTGCAAGGCTCCGGCGCACGTCCCCGCACTCCCTCCCGGGAAATCCTAGCCTCCGAGGTCTGGCTCGCCGTAGATCCCATTCACCCCCTCGCCCAACAGCAGATCGGCATAAACAATCAAAATATCCTAAGAAAGCTGGAGGCCGCCTATGACAGCGCGCGCACTCAGCTAAATGGCCTAGAGCGCTACGCGGATATTCGCGATCGGGACTTGATAGAAAAAGGCCGGAGTCTCACATCCGCAGTTCGAGGCCTAACTCGGGCAATGAGAAGCCGCGACGCTTTCGAGAAATACCAAGAAGTGGCCACTGCCCATGCTGAGCTCATCGCTGCGAATACTGCTTTCCGACAAGAATTTTCCCGCATTGCCGGCCAGCCTCTCGATAAGAAAAAGTAGCCAGCACACTACGCCGCTGGCACCGCTGGTAGCTCATCTTTCGGGATCAGAGCGTAAACATTTGTCCCCGTCGGCACCTTCTCTAAATCCGCCGGTGCCACTCGCAAGCCCTTCGCATCACTCAGAAACATCACAATCCCACTCGGATACGTTTCCCGGAATCTCTCGTAATCGAACACCTCCGTCATCTGTGACTTTTTCATCTCCCCACCCTCAGTAACAATCTTCGAAAGTAAGCTGTGACTCGGCCGATGAGTAAACGCCGTCTGGCTACGGATTTCGTTCGCAATCGACTTCCGGTGATGCCCCTCACGCTCCTGCGGCGCCACTTGCCATACCCCAGCCCTGCCAAACTGATGGATAAACCGCTGCGCCGCCATTAAATTTACCTCATCATTTGGCGTCGCCGCGATCAATGTGCCAATCCCGTTCAAGTCCAACTCCTCTTCCGCAAAATCTGATAAAATATTTGCCCGCTGCGCCTCCACACCCAGCATCCGGGCCGTAGAAACATTGTCGAAGTTCGTATCCAGCAGCATCACCCTGTGCCCATCCTCATGCAAAATTTCAGCTGCCTTCCGGGCCCATGGATCCGCCCCGGCGAATAGTATGCCCGTCACATTCTTAGCCGCCAAACCCAGCTTCCGCGCCAGGGGCGAGGCTAAAAGTCCATACACCAAGACAGTTCCTACAATCACCAAAAACACCAAAGCCACCAGCTCCCGCGATTGCGCAGCGATCACCGGAGAGAGCTCTGGGCCAAAACTACCTGCCACCGCTGCTCCCTCAAATTCCAAAGCAAAAATCGATGTCACAGCCGCTGCGACAATTCCTCGAGGTGCCAAAAATGCCAAAAACGTCCGCTCCTTCATCGTCGTCCGCTTCGAGAACATCAGCCCGGCAAATACCGACAGCGGCCGCCCGATAAAGACCACAAAACAAATCAAATACAGGCCTTTGATCAAGGCACCACTCAGATCTTCCGCTGAAATCCGGCCCGAGAGCACGATGAATAAAATCGAGATAATCAGGATTCGCAGGTTTTCCTTAAACTCTAGAATATGCCGCACTGAAACCGTCCGCTGATTTGCCAAAGCGATCCCTAAAACAGTCACCGTCAGCAATCCCGCCTCCTTTTCCACCATATTCGAGGCGGTAAAAGCCATCGCCACTACCGCTAGCAAAAAGACGGGCTGCAAATAGTCCGGAACAAGGTGATTCCGCAGTAACAATTCCACACCCTTCGCAAGAATCAGAGCACCAATCACACCCACGGCGAACATGATCAAAATCGCCTTCACCGTCTCTGCCTGAGCCGATGCAAGATCCCCAGCCACCGCAATCTTGAACACGAGCACCGCAAGAATCGCCCCAATAGGATCTACCACAATGCCCTCCCATTTCACAATGGACGACATTTTTCTCGTAGGATTTACATGCCGCAGAAGCGGTGCAATCACCGTGGGGCCCGTCACCGTAAGAATCGCCCCGATCAAAGCCGCGAGCCGGATGTCATAGCCTAAAGCAATGATCATAAACACCGTGGTCAAAGCGAAAGATAACGCAACCGCCACCGTGCATAGCCGCAAAATCGGCAAGCCAGATTCCTTCAGTTCCCTGAATTTTAGCGTCAATCCCCCCTCAAACAGAATAATCGCTACCAAAAGGCCCACCGCCGAAAGCAAAAAGCCGCCATGTCCATCATCGACAGCGGCAAGATATACATCGATTTTTACCCCTGAAAACTGCCCCAGTGCGAAACCGAACCCAAGAAGCAGCAAAATCGAAGGCAATTTGAAACGCCAAGCGAACCATTGCGCGGCAACTCCTAAGACAAGGACAAGTGTTAGATAAAGAAGTGGCGTCATGCGCCGGGATACCTACCCCGCGCTACGGTAGCATCAAAGCTTTATTACAAAAACGATCTCCTGAACTGAAAAATAATCGTCCAGCACTCAATCCCTAAAAATCTCGCCTTCCCTGCAGAGCGCGTATCAAGGTCAGCTCGTCCGCATGCTCTAAGCCACCACCTGCGGGCAGTCCTTGCGCAATCCGCGTCACCTTCACCGGCAGATTCCGCATAAGCTCAGCTAAATAATTCGAGGTAGCCTCGCCTTCCACATCCGCACCTAGCGCCAAAATGACTTCTGTTTCACCCATTTTTTTCTCTAAGCGATTTAGAAGACTGTGAATATTCAGATCCTCTGGGGCCACTCGATCCAACGGGGAAAGCCTGCCTCCTAAGCAATGATATCTCCCCTTGAAAGCTCCAGAACGCTCAATCGGCAAAACATCAGTAGCCTGCTCCACAACGCAAAGAATAGTATCATCCCTCCTATCATCATCACAAACATCACACCGCTCTTTCGTAGCGAAAAACCCGCAGTTCTCGCAAAGAAGCACTTCCGCATGAGCCCCAATCAGTGCCTGAGCCAACGCTTTCGGCTCTGCTTTTTTATTCTGTAAAATCCAAACTGCGATTCTCTCCGCACTGCGCGGCCCGATACTTGGCAGCCGTTTCAGCTCAAGTATTAGTGCTTTAACAGGTTCTGGAAAATCAGCGCGCGCCAAGGTTTTCGTCGTTAGTTGTTGATAAATTAGCACCACCGGCTGGTGTGGCAGGTTTGCTAATTCTCTCCGGATGCTCACTTACATCTAACTGAGATCCTGCATAAAAAATGGCGCAGCAGCCAGACCACGTCACCGTAGCTATAATAATAGACATCTCAGGTTTCATAGCAGCTAAAATAAGCACCGGAACCCATAGAATAGTAAGAACTAAAGTAGCAACAAAGATGCTTACACGTTGCCAACTTACCTGAAGATACAATAGTAAGGTTGGTAATATAAAGGCTACTCCAGCTGCTATGACCCAAAGCAAAATTGGACCAATATCACCCGTTGGGCGGTCCAATCCATCGGGTAAAAATAATCTGAGCAGCAAGCTATCCAAGTTCCCGGAAATCCCCGTGAGCGCCAAGCCTAACGTCAACAACAAAGCCATCGCCGCAATCGCGCAAATTGCCGCCCAGCGCGGAAAACTCGATCCAGTTCGCACCATCGTCATTTTATAACCGCCAATAACTTCGCCGTGTGGCTGATGGGAGACACTTTCTCCAAAACTGCTTCTATCAATCCACTTCGCCCAATCAAAAATGAACTTCTCTCCATACTCATAAACTTCCTGCCAAATATAGATTTCTCAACCCATACCCCAAATGCTTTCGCCAAATCTTTGTCTGTGTCTGCTATCAGTCCAAAGGGCAATCGCCTCTTCTTTATGAAACCCAAATGACTTTCTGCATCATCCCCACTCACCCCAAACACCTTCACTTTTCCCTCAAACTCTCCCCACTTCTCCCGCAGAGAACAGGCCTGAATGGTGCACCCGGGCGTATGATCCTTCGGATAAAAATAGAGAACGAAGCGCTGCCCGGCAAGACTCTGTAAGGAGACCGAATCCTCACCTTCCGCATGCACTGCCCGTGCGGTGAAGTCAGGTGCTTTTTCGCCTACCTTTGGTTTCATACCCGCCACTTTCCGCACGCCTTAACGAAACTGCAAGCCCAGTGATTTTTCCAGCCTTCTAAATGACACGCCTGATATTTGTTTTATCGCCGGATATAAATGAAAAACTTTCCGATTGTCCCATCTACCGAATGAACTACCCTTCCGCGGGACAAGCCTTTGCCGATGCCGCATATATCCACACTCCTCATCATGCTCTCCATGTCTGCTATGCTTGTTGCTGCAGAGCCTCCGGCTATCGACCCAAGATCACCCATCACCCTGCTCCCAGAAGGCAGCGTCCTCAAAAAAGTCCTCCTGCCACGCTACAATGCGCAACGCAGCCTTGTCGGTGATTTACAAGCCAAAACGCTTACACTCATCTCCAAAAACAACGTCGAGGGAAAAGATGTCGTCATCCGATTTTTCGAAGAAGACCGAAGCCTAAAAGCCGAAATAGAAATGGCGAGGGTGATCTTCAACCAAAAAACTTCCATATTGACTGCTGAGAAGCCTGTCACCCTCAAAGGTCCGCAACTCTACGCCGCAGGCAGTGGCCTCGCTTACCGATTCACAAACGGCGAGGGCTTTCTGCGTGGCCCCGTCACAACCAAACTCACCCCATCCGAAGCCACTTCCATGAATACAAAAATCATCGCCCCAGCTGTGCTTTCGAGTATCGCCGCCTCTTCACTGATCTTCGCCGACAGGCCAGCAGATATTACCGCTGAAGAGCTGCAGGAAATTCAACAACTAGCAAGCCCCCAAGGCGAAACGCTGCAAATCAAGACCACAACTTCAGACAGCGCCTTAAAACAAGAAATTGAAGCTGGAAATAATGCCTCCGAAGCAGCCGAGTCCTTCATTGCGGACACAAAGCTCGAGATCAAAGCAACAAAATCGAGCCCTGCCCCTCCCGCCGCTGCACCGTTAGAAATTGAAAAAGACCCACAAACAACCATCATCGAATGCGCAGATGGCATGTATTTCGATGCTGACGAAGGCGTCCTCGTATACATCGGCAATGTCCAAGTAAAAGATCCGCGCTTCGATTTAACCGGTGCTGATCAGGTGAAAATTTTCTTCTCAAAGCCCGCTGCCGAGAAAGCCAAGGAAAAGCCAGACAAGAGCATCGCCGGCAATTTTGGAGATGTGCAGAGATTGCTAGCAACCGGGGCAGTCAAAATCTTACAAAAAAGTGTTGATGGGAAAGCACCCGTCGAGGCCAGCGGCGCTGTGCTTTCATATAATATTCCGAAAAATGAAATGATCATAAGCGACGGCTTTCCGTGGGTAAGGCAAGGCAAGTTCTATGCCCGGGCTAAGGAGGCAAACCTTTCTCTCCGGCTTTCGAATGACGGCTCATTTACAACTCGCGGTAATTGGGAAATGGGAGGCCAGCTCAACCTTCAAGGTGAATAAGGCAATGGCTAAGAAAGAACGCCGAAGCACCGCCGTGCAGGCACCTACTAAGCCTCCCAAGAATGAGGATACATCAATTCTATCCGCCCAAGGACTGCGGAAAACATATAACGGCCGCGCCGTCGTTGATGGCGTCTGCGTGACGGTAGAACCAAGAGAAATCGTCGGGCTCCTCGGGCCTAACGGCGCTGGGAAAACAACATCGTTCTACATGATCGCAGGCCTTATACCCGCCGATGAAGGCGCAGTATATTTCAATGGCAATGATATATCAAAGTTACCCATGCATAAGCGGGCGAAACTTGGCTTAGGCTATCTACCACAAGAAGAATCTGTCTTCCGGAAGCTCACAGTTATGGAAAATTTGTTAGCAATTCTTGAAACCCGAAAGAACCTGAACAAAGCAAATCGTATCGAACGCGCCGAGGAGCTACTCGAACGATTTAAAATAACAAAACTCTCCAAAAACCTAGCCATCACCCTATCTGGAGGGGAAAAGCGGCGACTCGCCATAGCTAGATCTCTTTGCTCTGATCCTAAAGTATTGATGCTCGATGAGCCTTTTGCCGGTATCGATCCCATCGCAGTCGAAGACATTCAACGCATCGTCAAAGAACTCCGAGAGCGCGATGGTCTTGCCATACTCATTACAGATCACTCAGTCCGCGAAACCTTATCCATCACAGACCGCGCCTTCCTAATCCACGACGGCCGCGTCATTCTAGAAGGCGATTCCAAACAACTTGTCGATGACCCCATCGCTAAGAAATACTATCTGGGCGAAGACTTCAGAATGTAAGGAAAAAGAATTGTAACCATTACGTAAGCACCTTGTTCTTCGCAGGCGTAATATGCGGGGGCTTTAGGTAAATCGGTTGCGCTACACAGCCGGCCCACTGCACACGGGTTTGTGGAGAGGCCGTGTTCCAAGCTTCCCACAGCCCGCTCGCGGTAGGATAAGCGCGTACAACTTCTTTTCCTCGAATTTCCTCCATACAAAAAACTTTCCTGCCGCCCTCTTCCGCTCTTTCGATAGCTGAGCTAATGCCTACCTCATCCGTAAGGTCAGGGCCACTTTCTAAAGCCCCACCATCTATCATTGCCGACCAAAAAGCACCCCGCCGTGCATCGCCCACGCACAGACAAGCTTCCTTTTCACAAGCCTCCGCAGTTGCGAGAACTGATGGGATGCCCACCGCTTTACAACCAGTGATCAAAGCCGCGCCCTGCGCTGCAGCAATTCCTACCCGCGTCCCGCTATAACTTCCCGGCCCCGTCCCTACGAAAACTGCGTCAAAATTCACACAGCCCATAGATTCTATCAGCTCACTCAGCGGCTCGAACAGCAAAGCATTGTGCCGACGATCACTCGTAAACGAAAATTCTTCAACGATTCCCCGATCCTTGGCCAATGCCACCGAACCACGGTCCGTAGATGTTTCTATAATCAGCACAGCCTGCATCCGCAGACCATTCCCCTTCCATCAGACCCTCGCAAACAAATTTCTTAGCGTCTGATGAACAGATTTTGATAAAAATAGCCATATTCTACCCCTTCTTGCCCCGTTATCGTGAATTTGAAGTTTGAATATTAACTCACCATTCCAGACGCTACCGTATGCGGATTTCAGACCGATATATTGCCAAACAAATCCTGCTTGGCACCATCTATGCGGTTTTTGTTCTGAGTCTTGTCCTCGTGATGGGAACTCTTTTCAAAGAAGCTCGCCCCCTTCTCGTTGAACAACGCGCCCCTCTCGGTGTTGTGCTGCGTTTTGTCATCAATGTCCTCCCCTTCAGCCTCATGTTCACCATACCATGGGGCTTCCTCACCGCAGTCCTCCTTGTGTTCGGCAGAATGTCCGGCGATCATGAAATCACTGGCTTCCGCGTTGCTGGCATCAGTCTTTTCCGCCTCGCCTTACCCGTTTTCGCCATCGGCGCTCTACTTTCTGCCATGTGCCTCTGGATTAACATAAACATCGTTCCATCCGCCAAAGCATCCATCACAGAAATGATCTTTGAGCAGGTAAAACGCGATCCCAGATCACTTCTTGAGCCCGGCATCGTTCAGTCACGCTTTAAAAACCAAAAAGTCTTCATCGAAAAACGCGAGGGTGATTCACTCAAAGGCTTTCATCTCTACCAACTATCACCCTCAGATGACGGCACCCCCGCAGAAGTCGAGGGCTACGTGCACGCTGGTAGTGTAACTCTAGTAGTCGATGACATCAAAAAACAATTACGTCTAAAATTAATCGATACCTTCATCGAAACCCAAAACAAAGACGGCACATCTGATCTCGCCTTCGCCGGTGAAGCTGAGCCTTGGCTCTTCGACTTCGGCTCTTCGCGGAACAAGAAAATTAAAAGCAACGCAATGACGAATAACGAAATTGTTACTTTTTTGAAAGCAAATCCAGAACTCAAAAAAGACAAACAAGTGAGCTTTCGCGCAGAAATCACAAAGCGTTACTCCTTCTCACTCGCTTGCCTCTCCTTCGCCTTCGTCGCTGTTCCATTGGGCTTGAAAAGTCGGCGCAGGGATACTTCCACTGGCCTCGTTGTAAGTCTTCTCATCGGCATGGCCTACTTCCTTTTCACTGTCCTAGCTGAAGAATTTAAAACAGACTTGGGTGCTACCATTGCACTATGGGCACCCAACTTCTTCTGCGCCGCCATCGGCATCTACCTTTTTCATCGGGCGAAATACCGCTAAAGCTTGAAGCACATCCTTTATGAATTTTGGCATAGCGATTAAGAAGGGCCTACGTCAAACACATAGCTTCTTCATCAGTGGCCGTCTGAGATTTTCCCCTTCCGTGGGGCCTATCAAAGATTACTCCGCTAGGCAATTTCGCGGCGATCTGCGCGCCGCAATGAATGTCACCCTTCTCGCCCTGCCCCAAGCCATTGCCTATGCTGCAATCGCCGGACTTGATATCATCTACGGTGTGATTAGCAGTGCCATCGCCGCACTCGTCGCGCCGTTTTTTGCTAGCTCACGTTTCAACGTCCTTGGCCCAACCAACGCTACAGCCTTCATGCTGTTTAGCTTTTTTGCGCTCAACCCGGAGCTGAAGGACCGCCAAGCAGATCTCCTTCCACTTCTTGTCCTCATGGTTGGGGGGATATCCATCATCGGCGCTCTCTTGAAAGTAGCTGATCTCATTCAATACATCTCCCGCAGCGTTCTCGTAGGCTATATGGCCGGGGCTGCCGTCCTGATTATCGGAAATCAGCTCAAGCCGCTTCTAGGAGTCACCCCATTCATTGATCCAGAGAAAACTGCCACCTTTTTCGGCCTCGCAGCCGAGTTGCTTCGCACTGTCCACAAAACAGATTGGGTGCCCCTATCCATCGGCATCGCCACCTATCTCATCTATCTCGCTTGCCGTCGCTGGCGCCCTACTTGGCCCGCATTTTCCATCGCCCTCGCATTCGGCTCCGCCATCTTTGGCCCGCTGATTCAGCTGCGCATCGGACCCTTCGCAGATCAATCCGTTTTCAGCACATTCAGCTTTGCCCAGCTCGTCCCTTCCGCGCCCGATCTCTTTCACCCCAGCATCTTCACTGATATCTCCACCATGTTCGGCCTAGCCATGGCCATCGCCTTCCTCGCTACCCTTGAAAACACTCTGATGGGGAAATCAATCTCTTCGCAGACCGGTGATCGTGTTGATGTAAACCAAGACATGCTTTCCATAGGCGTAGCAAATGTAAGCTCGGCCCTCGCCGGTGGTATGCCCGCTTCAGGCTCACTCACACGCTCAATCCTTAATTTCCGCTCTGGCGCGATGACTCGCGCAGCTCCTGTTTTTACCGGAATCTTCTCTCTCATCCTTGTCGCCATGATCGCATGGTCAGAGACCACTGGGCTCAACCTACTCAATTACATCCCCCGGGCTGCCCTCGCCGCCCTCGTCATTGCTATATCATTTTCTCTCTTCAATGTGCACCAAATCCGCATCTGCCTCCGCTCCACCTCAGATGATGCCGCAGTTATCCTTTTCACTTTCCTCTCCACACTTCTCGCCCCACTCCACGTCGCTATCTTCATCGGCGTAGCCATCTCCATCACCCTCTTTCTTAGAAAAGCTAGCCGACCACACCTCACTGAATACGAGTTTAATGAAACTGGAGAACTCCGCGAAAAGGACGGCAATAACGCCCGCGAAATACCTGCCATCTCCATTGTGCACGTCGAGGGTGATCTCTTTTTCGGCGCTTCCGAAATCTTCCGCACACAAATCCAGCGCACCACCGTAGATCCCGCAATCAAAGTAATCATCCTCCGCCTCAGAAATGCCCGCCACCTAGACGCCACAAGCGTCATGGCCCTCGAGGATCTTGTGAAATCTTTGCGCCGCCAAGACAGATACCTACTGATTTCCGGGGCCACAAAAGACGTTTACAAAGTCCTAAAACGCTCCGGTATCCTCGAAACACTCCAACAAGGCGCAGATCGCAAACAGGGAGAAAGCAATATCTTCCTCACCATGCCTTCTAACCCAAACATCTCTACCCGGGATGCCCTCCGACGGGCCCAACACCTCCTCGGAACAAAAAATGCCGATGTCCGGATCTTCGTAAACCCAGAAAAGAACCCATGAAACGTTACCTACCTTACCTTGCGATTGCCCTCGTCCTCATCCCAATCGCCCTTCTGGTATTTCTCGACAGAAAATATCATCGAGCGAAAAACCGAACGCATCTTCGAAATCATGTCAATCAACCCAGGCACTGGAATCGCCATCCGACAAGCCAAAGTCTTTTCCATGAACGCCCTCCTCGCCCCCCGTATCACAATCAAATCCGATGAAATACCCAGGGCCGTTGGCGATTTCGATAAAATGGATATCGAATCGGGTTTCTCCTATATCTGTCGCAACGCCTCCGAATCTCAATTTGAAATTCTATCCTTCCGTGACGTAAAAATCAGCAATGAAAGTGCCGAGGTGGATGTATTAGTAAAAGCACTTCTACAACTACCTAGCAGCCGTCCCGCAGATGGCACCTATGAAGTCACAATCTCTTGGCAAAAGACCTCTGACGGCTGGCGCTATCACAAAGTCGTTTGGAACTCTGCAAGCTTGTAAGCTTTACTTATAAATCATTCCGCGGGCGAAGAAGAATCGCGGAGTTGCACTACCATCCACTATGCGGATTGTATGCATACCAGTAGCAGCATCTTCCACAATCTCGAGAGTAGGATCACTACTTGCCCAAACTCCATTCTGTAAGGTGAAAACAGCCTCTCCTGGCAAATCAACACCACCTCTTAAAACAGGATCTGCCCACTCCAATACACGCACATAAAGTGGCAAACTAACGCCCGAGCCTACTGGTTCAAACAACTCCCGTGCATCCGCCATAAAAGGATCTCTCTGATACAGCCACTCCATACCATTCGAGACTCCATCCCCATCCGCATCACCTCCCGGAGATCGTGCCCAAGCCGAAATTTAACCTTGGTTGAGGCTCTAGCGAAACTTATCAATCTCAGTATTGCCAGTGAAGGTACGCTGGGGTCAGAGGATAGTTAATGCGGGCGGATTTGTTCATCAGGGCCACGATAGCGGGCTGAGCCTACAAAATAGCTGCTTTTGTTTATCCTTATAATCACCCCCCAAAGATTGGAGGCCAGAAAGGATACACCGGAAATCTCCTAACAATCTCTGTCAGAAAAACTGTTAGTTCATGGTTTGAGGTAAATCACGAGATGAGTTCTAGAGGACCATATCGGCTTGGCCACTTGGTAAGGATGGGGAAGGAACCCACAACCTTTTCATTCCAGCTCAGTTATTGGAATCAATAACCGAGTGAATTTATTTGTGGGAAATACTTAGTGCCGATCCGCAATTCCCAGAAATTTCCAAGCAACTTTAGAAAGATTTACACAAACCTCTAAGATCTAACAAAAACCAGCTCGCTTGCAAGCATTCCCCATACCTGCAAAAAGCTTAAATTTTATAACAACCGCCACCCGCATTCTCTAAACTCAAACATAAAAACCTTGAGTCCCGCAAAGGAATCAAGGTTTTCTAGAAATTTATCAGATGAACTTAAGATCTTCTGCGACGGAGAAACAACATTGCCATGCTGCCGAGTAAAAGAGCACTCGTCCCCGGCTCAGGAATTCCCTCAACTGTTATATTATCAAGCGAGACCGAGAAGCGATTATCTTGTGCTACAAGAAACCTGACCGTGTTTCCAGCAGCAAGCGACTGCAGAGGAGCCTCACCAGCTAAACTGAAACTGAACGGGGCGATTGAAGGTCTTTCAGTAGTAAGGCCGATATTATTCACAAAATCGACGCGAGGTCCAAATCCAGTTCCGGTGTTGATTTGATAACCAATTCCAAGAGCGCGGGCTTCACTGCCGTTTTTAGCTCCATCTAGGCTGAAAGTTGTGAGCGCGAAGTTCGTTATGCCTGGTAGTACTGTTAGGTCAAAAAATACGTTTTGTCCACGGTCTTGCGCAGCAGCAGTGTTCACCGTAGTCGTGCCGTCGCTGCTGCCTAATTGAAGTACTGGCGCATTAGGAAATCCAGAACCAAAGTTATAGCTGAAATTCGTTGTCGCTCGAACACCTGCAGTGAGATTACTAGCAGTCACAGAATTCGCGACCTGTGCACCTGCTTGACCCATCCGGTATTGAACAATAACGGCGGCTGAGGCACTTTGGATTGCGCCACAAAAAAGCAAGCTGACAAGCGGCATGCGTTGTATTAGGGAGGAGAATTTCATAGTATTTTGTTAGGCCATAAGTTCTACAGAAATAGAGAAAAATTGACAAGACAAATTTTGCCTTTTTTTATTTAATCAATTCGTGACTGCGGATTGGCTGCGGAAAGTGGTTGCTTCAACAAGAGCGGTCGAGTTGTATCGCATAGCATAATAAAAGAGACTTACCGAATTTCCGTGTAACGTTTCGTTCTGTGAGTAGGTAGCTGCCAGTTACCAACGATCCGAATCCCTCATTTCTCTCCCACCAACTGCGCAGCAAATTAGTCAGGCGCTCTTCAAGATCCTCTAGGCTTTTCCAATTCATATTACAAATCCGGCCTTTTACCGCGTCCCAGAGTTTTTCAACCGTTTCTAATTCAGGACTGTAGGGCGAAAGAATGGTGACTCGAACGTTAATTGGAAGCTTGTCCTCCACACTTTGACCCTGCTTATGACGGAAGCCTGCACCGTCTTCAATTAACACATGGATCTTCTTGGCCGCACTTTCTGAGATTCGCTTTAAAAACTCGGCATCAAATTCTTTTCCAACCCTATCGGTGTAATGAAATACACCCCCAGCTCCCTTCATCTCGAACGCTCCAAAAAGAGTATCCCCATCAAGTCTTCGTTGCATTGGGGCGCCCACACGGGTGCCGACATGCGACCACATTTTGCATAGAAGCGGATGGAGACCATAGCGCACCTCCATCTTAATCCTTAAACCCAGAGGCTAATTTCCTTTCCGGCAGGCAAATCAAGCCCTTTGAGTTGCTCGGCGAGAATGGTGCGGGATGTTTTACCTATAAGTTTTTCAAGAAGGGCATCTTGAAAAGTGGCAGCCATCAACGTTTTCCTTCCCGAGCTACTACCGCGCACAAGGAGTTTACCGAATCCTCCTTCTCGAAACACGTTCGCCCACAGCTTCACGCGGTTAGGGTGTCTTCTAACGATATCCGCCACCTCAGCGTAGGTCTTGTCTGATCCGAGAAAAAGTTTGATTGTTTGAAGCCGTTGCTTTTTCAAAAGAATCTTTCCAAATTTGAAAAGTTGAACGACCTCGGCGGCGTTTTTAAAGTCTAAGTAACGCCGGGTTCTAGCCATGAATCAACAATTGTAGACTGCGTCAATTTGTCTCTGTATCTTTACGGAGCGATATCAGCGCTTCAATCATACTACTCGCCTCGAATCGTAAAGTTTGTGCCTCTCGTGCTGTCATTGACTAAATTTGCTGTGCAGAGCGTCCTAACCTGATCGCCCTGCAGCTTTCATTATGGCAAGTTACCCTGCACCGCAAATGGCTTGCTCAAGCACTGCGAACCTCTCTCCCCATACCTCCAAGGTAGCTCTTTTGCCTTGGAAATTCCTATCCGCGGACCTTCCAGAATCTCGCCCGCCACTCCGCACATAATTCCAGTATCTGGCCTGCCGAGAAAATGCAAACCGTGCTCCTGCTTCGTCACACCCAGCGCCTGCGTGAGCCGCCCCGGCCCACTCGTCAGCAGCCGATCCTCCTTACCCCCACGCCTCTCACGCATAGCCCCAATACCCTCCAGAGGCTCCAGCGCGCGGATCAATACAAAGCCTTCATACCCCCCACCCTTCACCACAATGTTTAGCAGCAGATGCACACCGTAATTTAAATACACATAAGCATCTCCCGGCCGACATCCTTCCACAAATTTCCTCACCGAGGGCCGGAAAAACGTATGACATGCCTCGTCCCCCACCGTCCGATACGCCTCTGTCTCTACAATCCGCCCGCTACACCCCCTCCAATAAAGCACACTCCCAATCAGCTCCCGCGCACATGCCACCGGATCACCTTGAAAGAAATCTGCACTAATTTCCCCATCACTCACACCCGCCTCGCATTGCGCCCCTCATCGATCAGTTTCCAAAAATGCTTAGAGCCCGCCAAAGCCTCATCCTCGCCCAAAGGCATGTTCGCACGATACAAGAAATCCGAGAACGTCCCCTTATGTAACACCCGATGCACCACCACTGCCCCCTCCTTCACCTCAAAATAAAACCGGTAATCCTTCGCCCGAAAACGATAAAAAACATGCCCATCCCTCTCAATCTTCCCAAACGTCCCGTCCTTCGAGCGCTCCAAATCAGCCTCCGTCACACGAAACTCCTCCAAAAGCTCTAACTGCTCCAAAGTCCCTAATGCCGAAATCTCGGCCGCACTGATCTCATTGAAAACGATCTGAAACACGCCCGCACCCTAGCCTGCCAGATTCCGCTTCGGAAAGGCCAAAGATGCCTCATTGACATCCAAAACTCACCTAACAGGAGACTTCCTTGAATTTTACTTAAGAAATCCTAAGCTCCACTCCATGCGTTGCTTCTATTCCTCCTCCTTCGAGATGGCCCTCCCCGCTGGCCACCCCTTCCCCATGGATAAATTTCGGGTCTCCAAAGACATGCTACTAAGCGAAAAGATTCTGCGGCCCGAGGAAATTACCGAAGTCACCTCTACTGATTTTCATCGTATTCTCCGAGTTCACGAGAAAGATTATATAGGAAAAATTCAATCCGCTGCTCTCGATCGGAAAGAGCTCCTCCTCCTCGGCCTACCCGCATCACCCAATCTCTTCTCTCGCTCTGCCACCGAAGTCGAAGCTACACGCCTCGCCTGCCATGCCGCCCTCGAAGAAGGCATCGGCGTATGCCTCGCAGGCGGCACACATCACGCATTCCGCGAGCACGGCGAAGGCTATTGCGTGTTCAACGACATCGCCATTGCCATCCGCGATCTCCAAGATAGGCAACCCGGCATCAAGATTATGGTAGTCGATACCGATGCCCATCAAGGCAATGGCACCGCCTCACTCTTGGCTAATGATCCCAATGTCTACACCTACTCCATCCACGTAGGTAAAAATTATCCGACCAAAAAAGTCGCCTCCACCCATGATGTAGAAACCGTCCGTTACGTCGAGGGCGGCATGTATCTTCAGCAGCTTTTCCATACCCTCGCCAGCGCCCTCGACGCCTTTTCACCCGACTTGATCATCTGGATTTCAGGCGCAGATAACCACCGCAATGACCGCTTCGGCCAAATGCACCTGTCCCTCAAAGAAATCCAAATCCGCGATGAAACACTTCTCCGCGCCATGATCCAAAACCGTATCCCCGTTGCCATTCTCTACGGCGGCGGCTACAATCGGCAACCAGAATTCACTGCCAAACTCCACCGCAACACCATCGCCACAGCAAAACGCTTGGCAAAAGAATACAGAGGTCTGTAAAGGATGCGCCACCCGGCACCGAAATTGCTTAGCACACCTGCGCACCCTCATATGACTTCTTCCCCAAAACAAGGCCTAGCCATCATGACTTCCGGCGGTGACTCCGCTGGCATGAACCCTGCCGTCAGCTGCGCCGCAAAATATGCAGAAACTTGCGGCTACCAGCCCTACCTCGTCTATGATGGACTCAAAGGCCTCGTCGCCGGTAAAATTGTCCGCGCAGAAAATCATCTCCTATCCGGAATGATGCACAAAGGCGGCACCCTCCTCCGCTCCTCACGCTCTCCTGAATTCTTTGACTACGAAGTGCGCCAAAAAGCCTTCGCAAACCTCCAAAAAGAAAATATCCAAAAACTCGTCGTCATCGGCGGTGATGGCTCGTTCCGCGCACTCAACCAATTTTACTCTGATTTCAAAATCTCCTTCGCTGGCATCCCCGCCACCATTGATAACGACATCGCCGGCACCGATTACTGCCTAGGAGTCGATACCGCGCTCAACGTCATCCGCCACTCCATTGACTCCATCCGTGATACCGCATCCTCCTTCTCCCGCGCCTTCGTCGTAGAAGTCATGGGCCGCCATTGCGGATACCTGGCCGCTACCACCGCCCTCTCCTCTGGCGCAGAAATCTGCCTCATCCCAGAAATTGATTACGATCTCGATAGCATCGGAACACGCATCAAAGGCGAAATCGCAAACGGCCGTGGCTACGTCATCGCCGTCGTCGCTGAAGGCACCAATATGGCAGAATACGTCACCCGCTTCATCAACGATTCCATAGGCATGGAAGCCCGCCTCACCACCCTCGGTCACGTCCAAAGGGGCGGCTCACCCACCGTCTACGACCGCGTAATGGCCTACAAATTCGCCATCGCCGCCGTTGACGCCCTCGAAGCCGGAGAAACAAACTCCATCATGGCTTTCAAAAATGGCACCTACAGCAGCCTTCCTGTAGACCAAGTAGCCGATCAAAAATACAAACTACCCTCCGATATCCTCGATCTCGCCCGCCCCCTCTGCCGCTAACTCCGCACAAAGCACCTGCCCTCTGCAAT
Source organism: uncultured Verrucomicrobiae bacterium (assembly GCA_963849375.1). Taxonomy (GTDB): domain Bacteria; phylum Verrucomicrobiota; class Verrucomicrobiia; order Verrucomicrobiales; family Akkermansiaceae; genus Luteolibacter. Next base: position 119,052 of record CAWKHB010000008.1, read on the forward strand.
TTTCACTTTGTAGTTCCTCCATAGCCGCCTAGCCTGCGCCCGTGAGCGATTTGAAGAAATTAGGGATAGGTCTTGCGGGCTTTGGCACCGTCGGCTCTGGAGTGTGGAACACCATCGAGAAAAATGGAGACCTCATCGCCGAGCGCACCGGCAACGGCGTCACCCTTGGAATCCAAAAAATTCTCGTCCGCGACCTTAAAAAAACTCGCGCCATCCGTTCCGCGGTCCCCAAAGAAATGCTCACCACAGACTGGCGCGAGCTCGTCAACGACCCCTCAGTAAACATCGTTGTAGAACTCATCGGCGGCACCACCGATGCCTTCGAAATCCTCGCAGCAGCCCTTTTAGCGAAAAAACCTGTCGTCACCGGCAACAAAGCCCTCCTCGCCGAGCGCGGGATCGAGCTTTTCGCCATCTCACGGAAAATGGAAACACCCATCTTCTTCGAGGCCGCCATCGCCGGGGGCATCCCCATCGTAAAAACCATCCAAGACTCCTTCGTTGGTAACCAAATCCACTCGTTCACCGGCATCATCAACGGCACATCGAACTACATCCTCGAGCAAATGACCCTTCGGGGCATCGATTACCCAGAAGCCCTCCAAGAAGCTCAAGACTTAGGCTACGCAGAAGCAGATCCCGCCCTCGACGTCAATGGCTGGGACGCCGCCCACAAAGCCATCCTCCTCGCCACCCTCGCTTACGGATTCCCCATAGATCCCACAGAAGTCCACGTCTCCGGTATCGAGCAAGTCCGCCCTACCGATATCGCCTTCGCAAAATCCCTAGGCTACGTCATCAAGCTCCTCGCCATCGTCCGCGAGCGCGATTGCGGCTCTGTGGAAATCCGCGTCCAACCCTCTTTCATCACCAGAAATCACATCCTTGCCGCCGTCAATGGAGTCTTCAACGCCGTCGCCGTAGACGCAGACGCCGCCGGCCAATCACTATTCTACGGAGCCGGTGCCGGCCAAGGCCCCACCGCCTCCTCCGTCGTCGCAGACCTCGTCGAAGCCGCCCGCATCGTCGCACCCGGCAGCCGCAACCGCGGATTTCTCCCTTACCGGTCCTCTGGAAAACTCGTCCCCATCGAGGAAACCACCACCTCCTACTACGTCCGCTTCGACGTCACCGATAAAATTGGCGTAGTCGCCGCCATCGCCAACGTCCTAGCCTCCCACGAAATCGGCATCTCCGGCACACATTCCCCTGTCGACTCCCAAAACCCCGACGCCGAATTTGTAGACATGGTCTTCCTCCTCCATTCCACTACCTTCGGCAAACTCACAAAAGCCCTCGCCGAAATCGAATCCCTAGACTGCATCAACTCCACCCCCGTAGTCTTCCGTATCGAAACCCTAGCCTAACCCCCCCCCACCTTCCTCCACTCACTGATCACTCGGCATTAGCAAACTCAAAACCGCCCGAATTTCAGATTCTCAGATTTTTCTCCCCATGCCCCTCCTCGTCACCATCGGCCTCGAAGTCCACGCGCAGGTAAACACCGTCACAAAAATGTTCTGCGCCTGCCGCACATCCTTCGGCGACGAACCCAACACAAACACCTGCCCCACCTGCCTCGGCTACCCCGGCGCCCTACCAACTCTAAATCGCCGCGCCATCGAGAAAACCCTCCTCACCGGCCTCGCCCTCGGCTGCGATTCACCAGAATTCTCCCGCTGGGATAGAAAAAATTACTTCTACCCAGATATGCCGAAAAACTACCAAACCACCCAGATGGATTTCCCCCTCTGCCTCGGTGGCGGAGTTCCTCTCTTTGATGACTGCTACCCAACAGATGCCCGCAAAAACATCAAAACACCCAACAAAATCGTCCGCCTCAACCGCATCCACCTAGAAGAAGACGTCGCTAAATCCACCCACCTAGCCACCACTACCCTCATCGATTTCAATCGCGCCGGAACACCTCTCATGGAAATCGTTACCGAGCCCGATCTCGAATCTGCAGAAGAAGCCTTCGCCTACCTCCGCTCACTACAAATGGTCCTCCAAGAATGCGATACATCAGATGCCGACCTCGAAAAAGGCAACCTCCGCTGCGACGTAAACATCTCCCTCCGCGAAAAAGAATCCGATCCCCTAGGTGCCAAAGTAGAACTAAAAAACCTCAACTCCTTCTCCGCCATCCGCCGCGCTATCTACTACGAGATCGATCGCCAAACTGAAGAACTCGGCATGGGCATCGCTCAAATCCAATCCACCCGCCGCTGGAATGATGAACTAGGCGAAACCCAAATGATGCGCACCAAAGAAGACGCGCACGATTACCGCTACTTCCCCTGCCCGGACCTTCTCCCCATCGCCACCGCACCGCTGCTTGACGCCGTCCGCCCACTCGTCCCAGAACCCCGTCTTGCGAAGATCGAGCGCTTTATAGAAACCTATAAACTCAATCAAACTTCCGCCTCAGAACTCTCTGCCGACAAAGCCAGCGCAGCCCTCTTCGAACAAATCGTCAAAGATGCGCCAAAGCCCCAGAAACTCGCCAATTTCATACTCAATACCTACGCCGGCTCCCTCAATCAATCTGGCCTCAACATCGAGTCATCACCCATCTCACCAGAGAAATTCCAAGAAATCACTACCCTCACCTTCACTGACACGCTTTCTACCGGCCAAGCCACCGAAGTCCTCGCCGCACTACTAGAAACACCCGAAAAAGACGTCTCAGCCATCGTCGCAGAAAAAGGCTTCAAAGCCAGCTCCAGCGGAGAACTTGATTCCCTAGTCGATCAAGTCATAACCGAAAATCCTGATGAAGTCTCCGCCATCCGCGCAGGCAACGAAAAGCTCATCAACTTCCTCACCGGGAAAGTCATGAAAGCCGCTCCCACAAAGCCCAACCCAAAACAAGTCACCGATACCCTGCGCAAAAAGCTTCTTTAAACAAGAAGAAGTGCACTCACCTTCCTCCCTTACTATGAAAACCACTGCCATCATAGTAGCCGCTGGCAGCAGCCAACGCATGGGCTTCGATAAACTCGCAGCCCATCTAAATGGCAAACCCATCCTCCTACACACCCTCCAAGCCTTTCTCGATAACCCGTCTATTACTGATATTCTAGTAATCTGCCCACCCGCACGCTTCCAAATTATCTCGGAAACTGGCCCCTTCCAAAAACCCGTAACTCGCATCGACGGCGGCACCGCCCGCCACCTTTCCGTATCAAATGGACTCGCCGCCGTCCCCGCTGATACAAACCTCGTCGCCATTCACGACGCCGCCCGCCCCCTCATCTCCCAACAAGACCTGAACCGCACCATCCAAGCTGCAAAAACTCACGGTGCGGCATCCCTCGCACGCCGCGTCACGGAAACACTCAAACGCAGTGACTCCTCAGATTTCACACAATCCCAAGTCTCACGCGATCACCTCTGGTTCATGGAAACTCCACAAATCTTCCGGACAGATCTTATCCAATCCGCCTACGCTTACATTCTGAAGGAAGGCATCGAAGTCACCGACGAAACCTCTGCCATCGAAGCACACGGCGGGCGGGTGAAACTCGTCGAGTCCACCTCGCCCAACCCCAAAATCACCACCCCGTCTGATCTCGCAACGTTCAACCCAATCCAGTAATGCCTTTGAAAGCATGCCCCTCGTTCTGATCAATCCGCTCCGGACGCCCTTTGTTATTAAAGATCATCTTCGTATGGTCCACACCCAGCAAATACATAATCGTCGAGTGTAAATCGTGCACATGCAGCTTATCTTTCACAGCACGTAGGCCTAGCTCGTCAGTTTCCCCAATCGATTGACCACCCTGCACGCCACCACCGGCCCACATCATCGAAAATCCTGTCGGGTTATGGTCGCGTCCATCACCTTTCTCAGACATCGGCGTCCTCCCAAATTCTCCACCCCAAATCACCAAAGTATCCTCTAGTAACCCACGTTGTTTCAAATCTTTCAGCAGCCCTGCCACCGGCTTGTCAGTCTCCGCACACAAGCGAGCGTGATTCCCCTCCAAATCTGAATGTGAGTCCCATTTGCTCCCCGCACCGTGATACAATTGGATAAACCGCACCCCGCGTTCCGCCATCCGGCGCGCCTGCAGGCACATCCGCCCAAAGTTCTCAGTATGCTTCTCATCCATTCCATACATCGATTTCGTGGCCTCGGTTTCTAAGGATAGATCCACTGTCTCAGGAGCCGTGGCCTGCATCCGGAAAGCCAATTCCATACTCTTTATTTTCGCATCCAGCTCCGTGTTCTCCTCCCGCCCTTTCAAATGCGCTTGGTTCAACTGATCGAGATAATCGAGCTTACCTTTCTGCCGTTTTTTGCTCACACCCTTCGGTGTAAACAGATTGGCAAACGGCGTAGGCCCATCATCCAACAAAGTTCCTTGATACACCGCAGGCATAAATCCGCTGCCCCAGTTCCGCACACCATTCACCACCTGTGCATCCGTATCCTTCATCACCACAAAGGCCGGTAAATTCTGATTCTCAGAGCCTAGCCCATAACTCACCCAACTTCCCAGCGAGGGCCTACCTCCAATGATAGAACCTGTATTCATCTGGCAAACACCACCTGCATGGTTGATCCCATCTGCCACACAAGATTTGATCACACACCAATCATCAGCCATCTCCGCCATATGTGGAAGCCAGTCAGAAAACCACTGACCGCTCTCACCATGCTGCTTAAAAGTTCGCTTCGTTCCCATGATGGGCGAGCCTGCCTCACCCATCGCAGTAATCACCTTGCCGAAACTCTCCGGCAAAGGCGAGCCAGATAGCTCATTGAGTAAAGGCTTCGGATCACATAGGTCCAAGTGGCTCGGCCCACCTTCCATAAAGAGGAAAATTACCCGTTTCGCCGTCCCCGGTAGCTGTGGCAGCTTCGGTGTAAGCGGATTGATCGAAGAGCCATGGTTGCCCAAAGCTGCCATCACTTGAGAATCACCCAACATGCCCGCTAAAGCTACTGCACCAAAGCCCGCACCCCCCCTTTTCAGGAAATCGCGGCGTGATGTTAACTGCTCGTAATGTGGTAATGCATTCATGGTAAATATAGAAACTCGTTTGAATTAATAAGTGCGTGGAAAAGATCTCCCAATGCTTCAACTTCGCTCGGGCTCTCCGATTTTCCAGCAAGATTTTTTGGGACGATCCACTTCACAACCTGCTCTCCAGATTTCTGCAAATCGGCTGCAGTAAGGGAAATAATCTCGTTCTCGTCAGTCTGATTGCCGTTAGCGATGGAAATGCTCCGCATCACTCCAGACCATTGATGGCCAACCTTTCCAGACCGCCCGCCAATCACAATAGGAAACTCGTCATTCACATATTCAGATCCCAATGAGTGTGCGATCTGAACTGTCTGCGCAGCTTTCTCCGGCTCACTAAGGTCCTTCACTGTAAACGTTACATTTCCGCCATAGTCATTTCCGGGAAGCGTCTTCGTCGAAAATTGAACCGTAATTTCATACGGGCGCTTCGGCTCGATCTTGATCCCGGAATTAATCACTTCCGAGGTAAGGGCAGCTTGGAAATCCCCACCCACTGCCTGAACGATCAGAACACAGGGCTCAACCCGTGACTTTGCCCCTGTAACTCCCACGCTCCAGCCGTAACTTCCTGATTCACTATCCCACCGCGAGGCAATCGTCCGCACCGCGCCATTGTTATAAATGGAGTCAAGATTCACTGTAGCACTCAGCGTGAAATCCAATTCCTCCACACCTTCTTTATAAACCTTCAACTTTGCATAAGGTGTATTTTCGGTAAACCGGATCGCCTCACTAAGCCCTTCAATTGGTGCCGGGAAATAGTCGGAACTCGCAACCACCGGGCTCGATTTCTGAATCGCTACCTCTGCTGTCTTCACCTTCTCAGACTCGATCAGTTCCTTCTGCTCACGTAGAAATTTTGTAGATGCCGCCACTTCTTGATCGGTCGGCTTCCGCCCATACACAGTCTTGAATGCTTTGCGTGATAATGTTTCCAGATCATCGTCTGGGTTCAACTTCACCATAGTTGCCGCAATCGTTTTCGCTCTCTGCAATGGCCATTGACCATTGATCATTAGCAAGCTCTGTAGCGGAGTGTTTGTCCTCTCACGCTTCGCAACACTCTGGAAACCAGGAGGCGCATCGAATCGTGACAAAAACTCATCCGGACTATTACGTTTCTTCCGCGTGTATATAGAAGGAACAGGCTCCCGCGAGTCCGCCGCAGGCCCACCGCCTTTTTCCTTCAGCTCACCACCTAACAACAGTAGTGTATCACGCGCCTGTTCCGCATCCAAACGCTGTGGCGCCATTCTCCAGAGCAACTTATTCTCTGGATCTACTTTGTTCGTAAGCTCAGTGGATATCACCATCGAGGACTGCTTGTAAGTAGCAGAATTTACAATCTTCCGGTGGAGCCATTTCAAACTCCATCCATTCTCGATAAATCCTAAAGTCAGCCAATCCAAGAGTTCTGGGTGTGTCGGCTGCTCACCCAATTTCCCAAAATCACTCGTATGAACCGATAAACCACGCCCAAAATGCGCCTGCCAAATGCGATTCACAATCACCCGCGTAGAAAGCGGGTTATCTGGGCTCGTAATCCAATTCGCCAACGCCAACCTGCGTCCCGTGGAATTTTTCTCCTCCATAGGCTCAATCTCCAAATCATCTGGAGCCAAAATACTAAGGAAACCTGGCTCGATCAAAAGCTCGCCTTTCCGCGACTCCATCATCGTCGGCGGTGCCTCAACTCCCACGTCAGTCGCTACAAATGCTTTTTGTAAATCCTTCGGCTTACGGTCCAAATAAGGCTTCAGTGCCTTAAATTCCTCGGAGTCACCTTTGATCTTCTTAATCGCCCGGCCCTCCTCTACTTCCATCCGCCGCTCCACAAGATACGCAATTTGTTTCTCATATGGAGTCCGCTCATCTTCCGCCTTTGCCATCATATCCTGCACTTCCTCAGGGAAATACGCCAAAGCCTTAGCACGCCCCTCTTCCAGCGCTGTCGCAGATGCAGCATCCCATGCAAGTCGCGCAGCTTCCGATTCCGCTTCCCACTCTGCCATCGCCTTCGCGTGCGCCTCCTGTGCTTCTTTCGTAGCCAACGGAAGATCATCCCGCCATTGCATCGGTGCAAAGAACGAGCGCATCCTATAGTAATCTTTCTGTAAAATCGGATCAAACTTGTGGTCATGGCACTTCGCACAACCCACACTCATCCCCAAAAACAACTCACCTGTCACATCGGCCAGTTCTGTCTCGATGATCTCGCGCTGGCCCTCCGCATCCGCCTGATTCCATTCATAAATCCCATGCCTCAAGTAACCAGTCGCCACAAGAACGTCCGGATCTTCAGGAGCAATTTCATCTCCTGCCAACTGCTCGCGCACAAACTGATCGTACGGCTTATCGTCGTTCAGCGAGTTGATCACATAATCACGATACGGCCACGCATCAGGCCGGTAACCATCCTGCCGGTATCCATCAGACTCCGCATAGCGTGCCAAATCTAGCCAATGCTGCCCCCAGCGTTCCCCATACCTCGGCGAATCCAAAAGCTGCTCCACTAGCTTCGCATATTTCTCTGGATCCTCGTCGTCCAAATAAGCCTGAAGCCGCTCCGGACTTGGCGGAATGCCATGAAGATTGAAAAATAAACGCCTTACCAATTCCGTTTCCTCCGCCTCAGGTGCCTGCTTCAAGCCCACCTCCGAAAGCTTAGCCAGAATAAACTTATCAACGTCATTCGCCACTTCACCCACTTTCCCATCCACCGCCGGTGGTGTCGCCTCCTTCAATGGTTGGAATGACCACCAAGCACGCTCTTCCTCAGAGAACTCCCCTTTCTTCGCCGTCTTAATAATCTCCGCCTTCGGCCACGGAGCACCCATATTAATCCACCGCTTAATATCCTGAATCTGGTTGTCGGGGAGCTTGTTATCCTTCGGCGGCATCTGATAATCTGGATCCTCATAAGTAATCACATTATACAAATGCGATTCATCGGCATTCCCCGGCACCAAAACCTCTCCCCCTTCACTACCCCTCAGAATATAACCTATATTATCTAAACGCAGACCACTCTTCTGCTTCTCTTCACCATGGCACTTATAGCAATTCTGCGCCAAAACAGGCCGGACGCGCATTTCAAAAAACTTAATCTTCTCAGCCTCCGACATGCCAGAATCTGCCATAAGCGGCAACGGGAGACTCAAAGAAATGAAAATAATGGATCGAAACAAAGACATAGGTAAAAATAGGGCTTTCTACCATTATAAGGCAGATAAACTCATTTTTTGGACAGAAAACGTAAAAAATTGTCCGAAATTTTTACTTTTCCGCCTCTTGTAGGTAAGCAGAACCATGACGAAGCCTTCGGAACCTCACGATCAAAGCACTGAATTCCTTCAGCTGCTTTCCACACACGATCGCCCGCTTTCCCTCTACGTATATGGCCTAGTCCCACACCAAGCAGACGCCGATGACATCCTTCAACAAACGAAAATGATCATGTGGCGCTCGTTCTCCGATTTTGAAATTGGCACCAATTTCATCGCTTGGGCGCGGAAAATTGCCTTTCACCAAATCCTGACCTACCGCCGGAAACGCAAAAAACAGCACCTACCCCTCAGTGACGAAATGCTCGAATCTCTCGGCGAGGAAATCTCCGAAATCACCGATCAACAAGCACAACGCCGCCAAGCCCTACAAAATTGCCTAAACAACCTCAAAGATGAGCACCGCCGCATGATGCTCCTCCGCTACGATGAGGAACTCGGAGTCGATGCCATCGCCGAGCAAATCAATACCACCCCGGCCGCCGTCTACCGCGCTCTAAGCCGCCTCCGCCTCTCGCTCGTCGACTGCATCGAAGGACGCCTTAAAATTCAAAATTAAATTACATGAAATCTTCCCACCAGGCCACTCGCGCACGCTTCCTCTACCTTCTCGAGGTATCTAGAGACCGCCCACTTTCCCCCACAGAAGAGAGTGAATTCGCCACACTCCTCACCGCCACACCCGCTTTGAAGCGCCTCATGGCCAACTCACTGCTCATCAACGCAGAAATCCAACGAGACCCACGCCTCCTCGCAGAAATGCAGGAACAGCCCGCACTCAACGCACCGCCCCGCAACATCGTCCCCATTATCTCACTCGCTGCCGCTGCCTGCCTATTCCTAGGCCTACTCATCTTCCAAATCGTCCAAAATACCGGTCAGAATCGTCCCGAAACCGTCGCCACCCTCACCAGCGCCACTCACTGCAAATGGGCCTCATCCACCCTCCCCACCGCCCAAGGAAGCCGTATGGCCGCCGGTAAACTAGAGCTCGTCGAAGGCCTCGCAACCGTCGTTTTTGATAGTGGCGCAGAGGTATCCCTAGAAGCGCCCGCCACTCTCGAGATCCTCGATGAAATGAATGCTCGCCTTGTCAGCGGCACCCTCGTCGCAGATGTCCCAGAAACCGCCATCGGCTTCACCATCGACACGAAATCTGCCAAAGTCGTCGATCTCGGCACCCGCTTCGGCCTCTCGACAGATGAAAATGGCCAATACCTCGTCCAAGTGCTCGAAGGCCTCGTCGAAGTCGGCCACAAAGGTGAAGACGAAATGGTTCTCGTCACAGAAGGTAAAAGCCTCGATCGCGGCCTCCTCGCTACAAAGAAAGAACCACTCGAAAACACCTCCGAGCCCACCCGCTGGCAGCCAGAATCCTCCACCATCCAAGAAGACGGCTGGCTCAACATTCCCACTTCCTTTGGCAAAGGCCAAGACACCTTCGTCACCTCCGGCGAAAATGAAAACCGCTACGGCGCAGAACCATTTTTCCGCGTAAAATACACTAGCATACAGCCCCACCTCGTCCGCGTCGGCGTCCTCGGCTTCGATATCTCAGATCTATCCAACGAAGACATCCAAGAAGCAGAACTTGTCCTCCACATCGAGGCTAGCGATCTCGGCTTCGCCTCCCTCGTCCCAGATAGCACCTTCACCATCTACGGCCTCACCTCCGAAAACGCAGACCAATGGAACGAGAAGACCCTCACTTGGCAAACTACCCCCGCACTCGATTCCTTCCCTGAACGACCTCACCTCCCCAAATCCAAATCAAACTATTCCCCTAGGAACTTTCAAGATCTCTCAAGGTGTGCAAAACGGCACCTGTAAAATCCATGGAAGCGCCCTCATTGATTTTATCCGAAATGACACAAATCAACTCCTCACCTTCCTCATCTTTCGTGAAACCGATGAAACTGCCCGCGCCGGCCTCGTCCACGCCTTCCGCTCCAAAGAAAATGTGACCAACACACCCCCCCTACTACGGGTAAAAACACGCGATTTCTAAACAACCCCCAGCCCCAAAGGCGCGCCTAGATACCAGCTCCGAAGGAGCGCCCAGATACCAGCTCCGAAGGAGCACCACGATACCAGCATAGTCCGCAGGGCTATGACAAATATCAAAGCATAATCTAAGGCCTGCAAGGCCGTCCGAACTCCACCCTCCCAGCTCCGAAGGAGCGCCTAGATACCAGCATAGTCCGCAGGGCTATGACGAATATCAAAGCATATCCCAAGGTCTGAAAGACCGTCGGATCTGAAGGTCATCATCCAAAGTTGTCTCAGACCAATTACCTGTCCGCACAGGTTCATCCTCTCCCCGTCAAACGTGCCGGACATCAACTCTTAATTACCACTCCATCCCTAAAACTGCCAAAGAAAACGCCACCAACACCCCACCCCTACTACGGGTCAAAACACACGAATTCTAATATTTGTGTCAATATTGCCTTTCCAAACCCGACTTTGAAGTTTGACCCCATCGGTTTTCACCTGAACCTTGCTAGAAGTTCCTCATCAAAGGCCCTAAAGCCTCCGATGAATCACCCACAAGCATATATGTTCCGATCGATCATCAGTCTACTCGTCCTCGTACCGAATCTCGTTGCACAAGATTCTGAGAGCGAAACCGCCGTCCTGCGTGCAACCATCTCCAAAGTCGTCGATACCCAAACACTTGAGTCGAAAGAACGGCTTGCGTGGAAAGCTGAGAAAGCATCTATGGAGAAACTCCTCATCCTGCACCAGAAAGAACTCACCTTACTCAACGAAGAACTAGCAAACAGCGGCACCTCTGCCCCCGCTTACGCTGAAACCATCCAAAACCTAGAACAGGAAATTTCCGAACTCAAAACGGCACGAACCAAAGCCCTCGCCAGCCTAAACAAGAACCTCCCCCAGCTCAAAAACCTTCTAAAAAAGCTCCCTAAACCACTCCAACATGAGATTCAAGAAATCCTCGCAGCCCTAGAAACCCAACCTACACCAAATCCCCGCGACACCCTTCAGACCACAATTGCCGCCCTCGATAAAATTTATGACTTCAATCGGAAAATCACTACTAAAGAAGAATTCAGCGCCGGGAAGTCTGTAAAAATTCTCTACCTCGGCCTCGGCCAAGCCTTCTACCTCGGGAGCAATACCCTCGCAGGCACCGGCCATCCGACTAGCGAAGGCTGGACTTGGATTCCAACACCGAAAAACCGACCAGAAATCGAAAAAGCCTTCGCCATCTACGAAGAAAAGCAGCCCCCAGCCCTGCTCGACCTCCCTCTCACGCTCCGCGAACAATAGGCTTCAATCAAAATCCCATGCTCCTTCGTCTCACATTCCTCTGTTTTTTCTTCACCTCCCTTTGGTCTAGTGCGCAGGAAACCTCAGTCTCCAAAGCCTTAGAAACTGCGAAATCCGACCTTCTCGAAAGTCTCGAAACCCTAGAGAAAACACGCGCTACCATCGCTTCTGAAAAACCCGAACTAGCTGCGGAATTTCAAAAAATCGAACAAGAACTTGCACAAAAAAGACGCCTAGCCCGCATCGCCAGGCTCTCCGAGCAAGACCGAAAGCAAAACCTCCAGCAACTCGAAACCGAGGCATCTACCCTGCGTCAAGATGCCCAATACATCGCCAGCCTGCTCAAGGAACACGCACTCAAAACCAACACTCAAGCCCCCCCCGGCCTTCCCAAACTGAATACAAGTTCCTCAGAAATTTCCATCCTAGACACCTCAATCATCCATCTCAGTGCCGCCCTCGGCGGCTCCACCGCCCCCGGCAAGGCCATCGATCCTTCCGGCAACCTCCTCAATGGCACCTTTGCATCCTTTGGCCCAGTCACCTTCTTCCTCGCAGACAATAAGGAAATCGGTGGTGACGTAATACCTTCCACAACTGGTAACTATCCGAAATTTCTCCCCAGCGAAACAGCCGCCTTAACCAAGCTCTTCAACTCCCAAGAATCCACCCAAAAAGTCGATCTAACCGGCGGCGATGCCCGCGATCTAGCAGAAATCAATGGCGGCCCCCTCCAGCTTTTACAGAAAGGCGGCCTCTGGATCTGGCCTATCATCTTCCTCGCCCTCGCATCCTTGCTTTGCGGCTGCATCAAACTCTTCACCTTCCTAAAATACCGCGAGCCAAATATCCCATGGCTCAATAAGATTCTCTCCCATCTTCAACACGCCGAAAGACAAGAAGCACAACAACTTGCTGCCGCAAAAAATCACCCCGCCAGCCCTGTCATTCAAAAACTCATCGAGCACTCTGATAAACCACAACCCGTCCTCGAAGAAGTACTCTACGAGCAGCTCATGGAGGTGAAATTAAAAGCCGGCACCCTCCTCCCTGTCATCGCCATCACCGCCGCCACTGCACCCCTCATCGGACTCCTCGGCACCGTCTCCGGAATGATCACCACCTTCAATCTCATCACACTCTTCGGTTCTGGCGATCCCAAACCTCTCGCCGGCGGCATCTCCGAGGCCCTCATCACCACCCTATTCGGCCTCGTCGTCGCCATCCCCGCCCTCATCCTGCATGCCTACCTTTCCCGCCGCGCTCAAGGTTTCACCCAAACAACCGAACGCCTCGGCCTCATATTTATCAATGGTTTAGCAAACCCAAGCCCCCCAACCCGTCCGTAGTATGATCGAATCCATCCGAGAAATTCTGAACGACGGCGGCCTCACCATCTACGCCCTCCTCGTGCTCTCCACCATCATCTACGCTTCCCTATTCCAAATCTGGAGGCTGCTCGCAGCTACTAAAAGTATAGTGAATGAGCCAATCAAAGCCAATGCCTCCCCCCTCGGCCCAGAACAGCTGACCGCCATATCTCGCCGCCTGCCCTTCGTTGGCATACTCATAGGCATCGCCCCACTCCTTGGCCTTCTCGGCACCGTCGCTGGCATGCTCATCACCTTTTCCGGCCTAGCCTCAGCATCCAATGCCCCTTTGGATACAATCTCTAGCGGCATCTCGCGCGCTCTGGTTACCACCCAAGCAGGTCTCGTTGTCGCCCTCCCCGCCGCCTGCCTTCTCGCTTTGCTGAAACGCTCTTTCGAGACAGCCCACCTAAACTTCCATCGGCAAATGCACCTTGCCGCGTATCCGGCCACACCCCCCGCACCATGAGGCGCTTCCAACACTCCCCTTCCACTGAAGGCTCCAGCAGCATCGATATCTCACCTTTGATCGACATCGTATTTCTGCTCCTCATCTTCTTCATCGTAACCACCGTCTTTGTCGAGGAAACCGGCATCGAAGTCTCAAAACCCCGCGCCGCCAGCACCGCAGACCTCGATAAACAAGCAATCCTCATCGCCATCACAGCCGATTCTCAAGTTTGGCAAGGCGGAAGGGAAATCGGCCAAGACGGCGTGCGCACCGTAGTGGCTGCCCTCCTAGAATCAGACGATTCCACACCCATCATTATACGTGCTGACGAGGCTACGCCCACACAATCTACCGTCTCTGTCATCGACTCCGCGAAACTCGCAGGTGCCAAAAGCGTCTCCTTAGCCACCGAACGCTAACCCTAGCCCCGTGTCCCCAACCCCCATGAACTTACGCATCATCCTCGCTGGCATTCTCGCCTCCTGCTGCGTCTTGCTCATCCTCAGTCTCGCCAGCACCTGGACAAAAGCACCTACAGATACACCCCTCAAGGTCCGTCCTATCGAAACTGTCATCTACACCCCCCCACCTCCTCCACCTGCACCGCCGGAATCGGATACACCCGCCGAGGTGACTCCGCCACCGGCCATCACTTCCGCCATACCTAGCCTAGATCTCTCACTTACTGCCATCCCCGTAGCTCAGGCTCCCATGGAACTCTCAGCCCCCGTCGAAAACTTTTTCACCGACATCGCCCCGCCCCGACTACCTGCAAAACCAAAAGCTACGAAAGTGACAAAGGCTTCTCCAAAAAAATCCACGGCCTCTGTTAAAGCGAAAATAACACCAAAAAAAACCACCTACAAAGCTCCGCCAAAGTCCCATTACAGCCCCAGTGAGCTAGATAGCAAGCCCCGCCCCATCCGCCACGGCTCCGCAAAGTTCCCCTCAAGCTTGGCCCGACGCGGAATTACTAGAGGCACAGTAGTCCTACGAATCGAGATACTTACCTCAGGAGCCGTCCGTATTCAGCGCACAGTCTCAAGCACCCATCCAGATCTCGTCAGCCAAGCACGCCGTGTGGCTTCAGGAGCCCGATTTACCACACCCACCAAAAACGGCCGCCCCGTCAAAGTAATCATGAACTGGCCCATCACCATCAAGAAATGAAACTTCCGCTTCTACTCCGCTTTCCCATGAAAAGCTGCCTCGCCCTCTTACTATGGGTATCGTATAGTAGCCAGCTTTCCGCTATTGAGCCATTACCGCTTTCCACATCCTACTGGAAAAGTCCCGCCTTCCTAAAGCAATTTAACGGCTCCTACCGCATCGAGGCACGCATAGAACCCTCAGTCACCACGGAAGAACGCGCCCTCCTCGTGAAAGTGCAGGAATTGATGATAAAAGGAGAGAGGAAAAGTGCCCTTGCCCTCCTTGAGAAAAGTTCCCTAACCAAGAAATCCGCCGCCCTCACCTTCAACCTTGGCAATATTCACTTCGAATTAGGCAACCTTGATAAGGCAATCACTGCCTACCAAAGCGCCCTCAAACAATACCCCTCTTTCCGCCGCGCCCATCGCAATCTCGCACAAGCCTATCTCCGCGCAGACCGCCCAAATGACGCACGAGAATCCATCCTTGAAGCCATCCGCCTTGGCGATTCCGCAGGTAGCACTTATGGACTGCTAGGCTATCTTCACTTAGCCGGAAATAACTACGCAAGCGCACTTCAAGCATACCGGATTGCCCAAGTGACTGAGCCGGACTCACCCGATTGGTCTGCCGGCATCGCCCAATGCCTCTATCACCTAGACTCCATCACTGAAGCCATCCAGCTCATGGAAGAGGTAGTCGCAAAACGCCCAACCGAAGTCGGCTACAGCAGCCTCCTCGCAAATTTTTACCTTAAAAACGAAAATACCGAGTCCGCGAGCAAAACTTTAGAGCTACCATTCCGCCTAGGCATTCTCTCACCATCGGAAACCTTGCTTCTAGCAGAGTTGCACCTCAGAAATAATCGCCTAGATCGCACTTCCCAAGCAGCGGATACCGCCTTCAAAGACCCAGAGAATTACCCCTCCAATTCCGCCATTTCTAGCTTCCTAGAAACCGCCCTCGGTGAAAAACAGTGGGATCTTTTTGACAAAGTATACGAAAAAATCTCGGAACCCCTTACCGAAGAACTCTCCACCATCAATGGCGTTTTCTTGTTAAATTCCCAACGTGATCCTGCCGAAGGTCGCCGTATCCTCACCGCACAACTAGAAACTGATCCACTCAACGGCCGCGCCCTCCTCGCACTCGCCACAGATCATGTCCAAAACGCAAAAGCCACCCTTGCTGAGATCTACCTCGAACGCGCTCAACTCATTCCCAAATTCGCCTATCAAGCCTTAACCTACCACGCCGAGCTCGCCGTCTCTCAAGGTCGCTACGAATTCGCCATAAAAAAGCTCGGATCCGCCTATCAGCTGAATCCGAGCGAAAGTTTGGCGACTTATCAGGCTGCAGTGGAGAATCTCGCCTCAGCAGCCCGATAAATCGTAAACAGGGAAATCGTGTTATTGGCGCGCAGCATCTTGAGTGATCTCGCCCGTAGTCTCAACGTCTTCGCCCGCTCCAGCCATAGTCCCACAGGCTGGGATCGATATTGCTGCGAATCCTATAGCTACAAATGCACTGCAGATAGCGGCACGTGCTTTTGAAAAATGACAACGGCGGTTTGCTGATTTACTAAGAATGATGGGGTGCATGATGACGAATCAATTGCAGGACTCGTGCCATCTTTTAACCGAAGAGAAACACAACGATTGCGGGCCTCCACTATACCCGGTATTGCCCTTTGCATTCATCAAAACAAGCAATCTGCAATGATGCAATAGCTCTCATTGCGTCCCCAAAGTCGGAGGGAGAGGCACCATCTTCTCGGACAGACGCGTCAGCACCTTCATATCCAGAAAACGCTCCGGAAGCCTAGGATCCTCATCGATTGCCTTTGAAATCGAACCACTCAACGTCTTGTGAAAAACAACTCGTTTGTCCTCATCATATAAAATCAGGAGATAGCCATCATACTTAAACCCCCCAATATTCCCTCTCCCTTTGTTATCCCCGTCATACTTCGTGACGAATTCTTTCAAGACGATTTCCTGCTCCCTTCCTGCCGCCGGAGAAACATCAAATTTATTCACCGATAAAATCTGATAAATACTCTCAAGGCGCTGATCTTGCCCAATAAATACCAATCTCCCCTTCGTAGGCGGGAAATCGCGCCTCATACTCTGGTTGGTCACAATCACCTTCCCGCCAATGGTCATCGATTTCATATACCAACTCCCACCCGCCGTTTTCCTCCGTTTACTAACTACCACATCCGCCTCAAACCTTGGGTAGACCACCGGCATTGCCTCCGCCGTCTCTTTGAGCATCTGAATGGATTCCTCAGTTAATAAAGAAAACTCCACCGTGAACGCCGGCTCACGCACGCTCTTCTTAAGCTCCGCACTCGTCTCCCCCACCGAGATTAACTCAGCACTTAAAGTCCTTCCCTTCAGATCCTCAATTTCAACCTGCGGCCCCGCAATCAGCACGCCGCAAGATACTAGCGCACCTAAAATGACCGATTTGTACCTTGCAGTCCATACCCCCACCGTCCGGAACCCAGCGTGCAAAGTCAATCCTTCAGAAGAACGCTCAACTCGTCCCATCCTGTTTTACCAGCGCTTTCACCCTACAACCAGCCTCTGACTCGGCTCGCTGTCTGGATATCTGTTCGCCTCTATTCGGTAGTAAGCCTCCAGCAAATCCACTTCCAGCCCCACTTCCTGCCTAACTTTCCTCAAAGGGAAATCTAACAGCGGCTCAAAATCCACTTCCTCCAGTGGCAAACAGTCCGATACATACGCCAAAGCAACCGCGTCCCGGAAAACCTTCATCCCACCCTCCCTGAAACGATAAGGCCTCGGATACAGCACCTTATTAATAAAACCAAAGAGACTTTGCTCACGCGTAGACACCCGGTCCGTAGAACCCATAGTAAATCCAAGGACAAATGCTTCATCAATAAGCGTAAGCCCCCTTCCGAGTAGAATATGTATATAATCATGCTGCTCCAAAGTCACTCGTCCTTTAAAAAATCCGAAACCTCCAAAATGAAACTTAGGATTCTCCGTAAGCTTCACAATTAAAGGAACTTCATCCTGCGAATTCCCTATCGACATCAAACTTTCGTACGCCTCACGCAACGTCTTCTCATCATCACTAAGCTTCACAATCCAAGTCTTCAGGAAATTGCTGAACTTCTTTGTATCCTCCACCCCAGGGCGCTCCGCTGCCTCTGAACACGGCTTTACCACTTCGTCTTCCATTCCTTACCCCTAACTTCCAACCTTCAACTTTGAAATACCAATCCACCCCTAACATACGTTTTTTGTAAATTAGTTTTTGGGATTGGACGCTACCTCCTCATCCTGTCATCCTTCCTTCGAAAAATGGAAACGACACCCCGAAGATCACTTATCACTGCCATCACCCTAGCACTTTGCCTCGGCAATGCGCAGGCGCAAGAAGCCGACTTTCTCTCCTATCAACCTCTCGAAGCAGTTACCGAAACTTCGCTCAAACCCGTCTCAGATAGTAATAAAGTCCCCGTAATCGCTTGGGGCGCAGATGTTGCCACTCAGCTTGCTGTCATGGATGGCACCCTACCCGATGTAGAACTTTACCGTGAAGACAACTTCCCAGCCCAAGTAAAAAATTGCCTAAATGGGTCCTCCCCTTACCTGCGCGGCACCCTTCCAATGGTTCTTCAAGCCCGCAAAGCGTTTCAAAAAGCCGGCACAGATCTCGTCGTAATCTACCAGCTCTCTTGGAGTAATGGCGGAGATTGCCTCGTCGTACGAGATCGCATCCGCTCCATTAAAGACATAAAATCCATCGCCGTGCAGCTCTACGGCCCCCATGAACACCCCGCCATAAAAGTCCTCCAAGACGCGGGCGTAGATCCCGGAGATGTTACATTCTCCTACCTTCCAGAACTTGCAGCACCCCTAGATGGCACTGGCGATAAACTCGTCTCGCCCCCAGAAGTCTTCGAAGCTGATGATAAAATTGATGCCGTCTGGGTCATTTCACCTGACGCCGCTGCACTTACCAGCGGTGACTACGCCGTTGCCGGAGCAAAAATCCTGTTCACGACAAAACAAGCAAACCGCATCATCCCCGATGTCTACGCTGTCCGAAAAGACTACTTCGATGCCAACAAATCAAGCGTGGAAAACTTCGTTAAAGGCCTCCTGAAAGCAGAAGAGAAGCTCCGTGATCTCAGCACCGATAGCCCAGAGTATAAAAGGCTCATCGCCGCTTCCGCAGAGCTCTTGCTCGGAGATGCAGATCTGATCGCAGACACCGAGGGCATGCTCTCAGAAGCAGAACTTGCAGGCCACTCGGGCAACGTCGCCTTCTTCACAGGCAAAGGCACCACGCGGAGCCTCGCCACCCTCACCGAAGAAACCTTGGTCGCCTTCGACAAAGCTGGCCGCGGCATCGGAAAATTTGAAATCAATTCCGCCGCATGGGATTGGGCCGCCCTCGGGGCCGGCCTCAAATACGTAGATGTCCTAAATGTTACCAAATCTGTCTTCAACTCACCCGAACAAGCTCAGCAAAAAATCGAAGAATTTCTCCTAGAAAATCCTGAAATGGACGAGCGCGATACCGCACTTTTTGATTACGCCGTCCCCTTCGCTGCCAATCAAGACAGCTTCGATGCCGCCGATGCCAACCTCCAAAACTACTTCGAGCAAGCAATGAAACTCGTAGATACCTACGCTGGCACCACCATGATCATCGAAGCCCATGCCGATGGTTATCTCCTCATGCGCCTACGTGAGGGCTTGGAAAAAAATGACAAAGCCCTACTCGGAAAGATCCAAGGGGTTTTAAAAATGTCCTCACCCCCTACC
The DNA here is from genome assembly GCA_963849375.1 of uncultured Verrucomicrobiae bacterium. Lineage (GTDB taxonomy): Bacteria > Verrucomicrobiota > Verrucomicrobiia > Verrucomicrobiales > Akkermansiaceae > Luteolibacter. The sequence continues at coordinate 138,453 of CAWKHB010000008.1, forward strand.
GCACAAACAGCAACCCTTCTAGAGCGTTCACTCAAAACAAAATCCGCAGAACGTGCTGAAGCCCTGCGCAACGCCTTCGTAGAATACTGCCGCAGCAAAGGCCTGTCCATGGATGAAAACCGCATCGTGGCCATCGGCCGTGGCTCCACCGCACCTGTATTTAAAAACGCAGATACCCCGCAAAAACGCGCTGAAAACCGCCGTGGCGTAATGATCCTTGAGCGCCTCGAAGTTCTAGAAGTAGGCGATGACGTAGAAATCGATTTCTAACCCATCCCACTCCTAACTCATGAAATTTCTCCTGACGATCCGTCTCCTCCTCGCCGCCGCCACCCTCGTAGTTTGCTCCTGCGATCAACGCTCACCTTCTGAGCAAGTCCAAGCATACACCGAGGAAACTGAAAAAATCATCGCCAGCCAAGTTGGTGGGCCACTAACGGGCGATCCCATTGAAAACACCAGCCCTGCTGGCTCTACCATGGATCCCACCTCCAACGCCTACATCGTATTTGATGGCAGCGGCAGCATGATGGGCAAGCCCCTCGCCCAAGCAAAGCGCGCCGCCATCGCCTTTGTCCAAAATGCTCCCGAAGACCTAAATATCGGCCTCGCCGTCTTCGATTCCGAGCGCCGCTCAGGAAAAGAAATCGTCGGCCTTGGAAAAGGAGCAGAACAACGCGAGGCCGTAATCGCCAGCATCGACCAAGTCGACGCTGGTGGTGGCACCCCCCTCGGCGCTGCAATCCGCATCGGCACCAAATCCCTCATCCAGCAATTCCAAAAACAACTCCGCTACGGAGACATCCGCCTCATCGTAGTCACCGATGGCGCCGCCAGTGACGCCCAAGAATTTCGCAGCGCAATTGGCTACGCAAATGCCTACCATGTCCCTATCTACACCATCGGTTTCCGTATCCAAGATTCCCACCCTCTCCGGCAATTTTCCGAAGCATACTTCACAGCTAACGACGAAAAGGAACTGCTAAACGCCATGGAAGAAACCCTTGCGGAACTCGATGACAGCGTCTCGCTCGATCTGTAAAATCTTCCCGGAGATTCCACCGCGTTCATGAATACGTCTTCAAAAATTGCAATCCTACTTTTTGGAGTCTGTGCATTGATCGCTGGAGCATGGTTCGCCATCGGGCCATCTCTAAAAGACCGCCAAGCAGCTGCCGAAAAAGCAGAAGCTGAGAAATTTGAGCAAAGCATCACCGATGCAAAGGTGAAATCTTCCCTCATCATCGCTGGCGATAGCTACCTCGGCTACTTTTTCGCTGCCGCCAAACAAACCCGGAAAGAAGCCGCCCGCCAAGGCCTAGGCATCAAATGGATTGATGACGGAGCCGCCATCTCCGAACGTGTGCAAAAGCTCAAAAGCGGAGAATACGACATCATCACCATCCCGGCTGCAGAATATCTCCTCCATGGCAGCCGCGTGGATTTCCCCGGTGTCATCGTAGCGGGGATCGCCAATTCCAATGGAGGTGACGGCATCGTTGCCCTCGAAAGTAAAATCCCCAGCGGTGAAGTCTCCTCCCTCAATGACTCCTCTCTCCAATGGGTCTACACAGGCGAAAGCCCCAGCGAATTTCTCGTAGAAATCACCGTCAAAGATCTCGATCTATTCGAGCTTCGCAGCGCCGACGAAGCCGCGCCAAATCGCAAAGCAAATTGGCGCCAGCCCACCTCATCTTCCGCAGAAGTCTACAAACGTGCCATGAACGGCCAAGGCGATGTTTTCGTCCTGTGGGAGCCAGAGCTCTCACGCTCCCTCCAGCAAAACCCGAACCTCAAATACATCTGGGGCTCAGATAAATTTTCCGGCTACATCGTAGACTATTTCGTCGTAAACAAAAACGTCCTCGCAAAGCGCAAAGGCGATGTCGTCCGCTACTTCAAAGCCTACTTCCGCTCTCTCGAATACTACCGGCGCAACGCCCCAGAACGCACTAAAGATATGGCTCGATGGGCAAACATCGATTCAAAAACTGTAGAAATGATCGTCAATTCACGGAAAATCGACTGGCTCGATCTTCATGACAACTTCCAATCCCAGTTCGGAATCTCAGTAGAAAATTCACCACAAACCGCCCAAGAAGGTGTCATCGACACCATCCTCTCCTGCACCGAAGTCCTCGCAGATATCGGCCGTATCAAAACCTCCGCAGTTAGCGATCCCTACCGCTTAGTATCCTCCAGCGTCCTCCAAGCACTCCGCGATACCGCGCCGCGAGAACTTGGAAAAGGCAACCGCGACGATATAGACTTCTCACCACTTTCCCCAGAAGGCTGGAAAAACCTCAAACAACTTGCCACTCTGCAAGTCCGGCCCATTCGCTTCCGCTCAAAAGCAACATTCGATGCCGGCGGCCCTCAAGAAGTCGATAAACTAGCTCGCCTCCTCGCCGTCAATTACCCGAATCACCGCGTCATCATCCGTGGCCACACCGGCGGCCGCGATTCAGAAACAAAACAAAAACTCTCCAACCTAAGAGCTCAAACTGTCGCAAACCGCCTCATCGAAAAACACAGTTTCGACAAAGATCGCTTACTCATCGAGGGCATGGGTTCCGCCACCCCCCCAGCCCCACGCCCCGGCGAAAACATCCGCTCGCGGGCTTACCGCAGCCGCGTCCCCAGGGTCGAAGCCATTCTCGTAGAACGCGGCGGCCTGTAAAGCCCTTTGAGGCTCGTCAAGAATGAAGTTTACGAAGGAAAAACCAGTCACTTTGGAAGACCTGAAAGATGAGGAAGCCATCTTCCGCGCCGTCCGAAATCAGTGCATCCAATCGCCCTTCACCATCATCCCCCTAGCCATGGCCGCCGGAGCACTACTCCTAACAGTCGCTTTCGGATTCGGTGCGCTCGGCGTTTTTGCCGCCTTCACCCTCGGCGTCGCAGGACTCGCTGCCTTCGTCTATAACATGTGGATCCGCGGAGAAACCCTCACCCGAAAACATGTCAAAAAACTCATCTCACAGCTAAAGCAAAACCGAAATACTGCCCTAGAAGAACTAGCCAACCTCTGTGACGAAATTCATTTCCCAGACGGTGCAAAGGAAGCCCGCGAACTCTCCGACGCCTATCTGAAATATACAAATTTCCTCGAAAAACGTATTTCTCAAAATAGCGGTGAACATACCAATCAACGCCTCACCCTCGCCGAAAGCGCTCGCACTGCCGGAATTGAACATCTCCGCCGCGCCGCTGATATACACACCGCCCTCTCCCACATCGAAATCAGTAAACTACGTGCCGAAAAACAAGATTGGCTTGCGGAATTAGAAGCTATTAACCCGGAAAATTCTGCCCTCACCTCAAAAATTGAAGCGCACACCATCCAAATACAGCGCTACCAAGATCTCTGTCACCAACGTGACACCTGCATCGCCCGCTCCAATGAATTGGAAGCCGCTCTCATGAACGCACTCATGTCCGAGGCAGGCCGCGATAACCTCTCCTTAGATAAAAATAGCGACAACGCCGCTGCTCGTCTGTTTAATGCCGTGGCCAATGCGGAATCTGCAGAGGAAAACCTCCAAAATTTTCTGCGAGACGTCGATAACGAAACCTCTCCGAAAGCATAAACAAATACAAACACCATGGGACTCATTAAAGCAATTAGCCGTTTCCTTTCCTTCAAATGGCTCTACGCAGGGGGCAAAGTAAACAAAGCTGCCGAGGAAACTTTTACCAGCTCCGCAGAAGGCGTCGGCATGGCCTTCGACATGCAGAAGGACAAAGAAATCAAAGATCACGCCGATTTTATCAACGCCGTCTCCCAACTCGCAGCAAATGTCGAGTCCAGCAAAGACCGCCTAGAAGAAAGCCTTGAGCGTGAAGATGCCGCCATCAAAATGCGCGATGCCGCAAAGCTACAGCTACAGAAAGTCCTCACCTCAAAAGGCCTTTCCCGCGAAGCCGCCCAGGCAGATCCCGATGTAATGAAATGGCAACGCGCCTTCGTTGACTACCAAGCAAAGGTGAAAACCGAAGACGAGCTTCAAACCCGCGTTGAGCCCGAACTCAAAGAGCGCCAAGCACGCCTCGACCAACTCAAAACTCAACTCGCAAAACGCCAGCGCGAAATCAAAGCCCTCGATGACCAAAAGGCACAAGCCATCGCAGACTACGTAGACGCAAAAACTACCTCAGACCTAATGGACCGCCTCAGCGGCCTAGAATCCTCCCAAGACCGCTCCGCCATCAGCACGGTAACCAATAAAGTCGCCCAAATGAAACAGCGGGCAAAGATCAAATCCGATCTCGAAGGCGCTTCTGCCTCTTCGATTGAGACAGAACTCGAAGCAACAGTAGCCGAACAAGCAGGCCTCGATCTCCTCGACGAAATGCTTGCCGCAGACACCCCCGAAAGTGCCTCCGACACCCCTACAACTGATAACGAAGGCGAACTAAAGGCATAGGAAATCACTACTTACCTATCTAAGCCCTTGCCTGAAGTCCCCAATACAGCTGGTCCCACCCCAGCTTTCATGGAACAACTCGTCGAGGGCGTGAAATCTCGCGGGAAGCGCGTTTTCGCACTCACGGGCAATGTTGCAGATAAATTTCCCGATCGCGATGGCGTCTCCTACTCGCCCCTTGAGGAACGCCTTTGCCAATCATTCGGCGGTCACTTCACAATGGTCCGTCTCGATCTATCGCTAGGCGTTGGCTTCTACAATTCCCAACAGCGCACCTCCTTCTTCAACGAAATAGGCTGGTCTCAAGATCCCTTGGCAGAACTTGTGAAAGACCCTGCTGAATCCCTCGGTGGTCTGCTCGATTTCGGCGCAGAAATGCTCACACGCGGCACACGAAAGCGCAGCAATACAAGGCAAACGCCCTCCCCCCACCAACTTCTTGAGCGCACAAAACAGAGACCAGGCGCAGCCCTCGTCCTGCTCCGCGAAATGGCAGAACTCGCCCACCGCTTCACCCAGAGCGGCAGCAATACCCGCCCACTTTGCACTATCATCCGCCTCGCTGGTGCCTTTTTCCCTCCAGGAGACTTTGGAAAACTCTCAGAGCTTGATCGCAGTCGCCTCGCCACCTTGTTGAGTTGGCTCACAGATCCTGCTTACGAAAACGGCAGCCACGTCACCATTCTCATCGCTGAGAATCGCTCTGAGCTGAACTCCCGCATCCTATCACTACCCCTTTCACAATCTATAGAAGTAGGTTACCCCAACCTAGAAACTCGTATTCACTACGTATCTAGTATATCTAAAGTTTTAGAGAGTCAACCAGATGCCTCAGCACCTGCTTTCGAAACATCACAGGCAGATTTTTGTGAAAACTCAGCCGGCCTCAGCCTCAGTGCCATTTCTTCCCTTCTTGAGCACTCCGCGCGGACGAAAGACCTAATTACTAAGAAGGCAGTAACAGAAGTGCTTAACGAAATCCTGAAGGCACAGCTCGATGGAGTCGTCACCATCAAGAAACCACAGCATGGTGATGCTGATCTATGCGGCTACAACGGCGCCCGTGAAGCAATCCAAAGGGTGTTTCAAGATTGTGAGACCACAGACACCGCCATCTCTGCCTTTGTCGTCTCCGGACCTAACGGAGTTGGTAAAACCTTTAACGTAGAAGCTCATGCTGCCGATTCTGGCCGCACCGTCATCGAATTATCGCAAATACGCTCTTCTGATTTCGGCGGCACAGACCGCCTATTCGAAATGGTGCGCCGTTACGTAGAAATCTACGGAAAAGTCGCCATCCTCGTCGATGAAGCACACGCCGCTTTCGGAAGCATTCATTCTGGCGATACTCACGAGACTGAAAAACGCCTGATGGCTAACATCATCAAAATGATGTCAGATAAAGCATTGCTCTCAAAAGTCGTTTGGTGCCTTATGACCACACGTCCCGATCTTCTAGACCCCGATGTCTTAAGCCGCGCGCCCAAGCAAATCCCAATCTTCGATCTGGAAGGAGAAGAACGAAAAGAGTTCTTCATATCCATGTTTGCCAGCAGAGGTATCCCACTTGATCCGCAAGAAATTGAAACCGTTCTCAATGAAACATCATGGTATTCAAATCGCGATCTCGATTTCTTGATTCGCGAGGTGAAAAGCGCCCGCCGGGAGCAACCATCCATCACAGTCCCAGAAGTGCTCGAAACATGGTCCGCCTCAAAAGGCATCGTTACCAAACGCCATGCCCAATCGCTCATCGCTGCATCCACAAGTAGCTACCCTGCTCTCGTCCCTGAACGCTTCCGCACCCCCAGCTTCGAGATCGAACTAGCGGAGGCAAAAAGGATACTCAGCTAAATCGCCTTCGCATGTCCGTCACATTTCTTCATACCGCAGACTGGCAATTAGGAAAGCCCTTCGCCTCGGTCCAAGATGTAGCGAAACGCAATCGCCTCCAGCAGGAACGCATCCAAAGCATCCGTAATCTAAAACAACACATCACTGAGCATAACGTCTCCTTTGTCCTCGTCGCAGGTGACCTCTTTGATTCTTCGAAAGCTACTAGATCCACCGTATCTGCGGCCTGCGCTGCTATCGGGTTTCTCCAAATACCCGTTATAGTCATTCCTGGAAATCACGATCACGGCGGCCCCGGAACAATATGGGAGCAAGAATTTTTCCTCCGTGAAAAATCACAGTTAGCGCCTAATTTAGAGATACTCACCTCCTCAAAGCCACTTAACTTGGATTCCGCCGTCATCCTGCCTGCACCACTCCTCCGTCGGCACGAATCGAGCGATCCAACAAGCTGGATCCGTTCCGCCTTTACCGAGGACGCGATACACCCTTCACTGCCTCGCATCCTTCTTGCCCACGGCACAATTCAAGGCTTTTCAGCAAGCCAAGACGATGAGGACAGCGAGTCTTCAGTCATCAATTTTATCGACCTCAAAACCTTACCGGAAAACGAGATCGATTACTTTGCCCTAGGTGATTGGCATGGCACCAAACAAATAAACGATAAAGCATGGTATTCTGGCACCCCAGAAATTGATCGTTTCCCAAAAGGCGAAGATAACGACCCGGGAAACATCCTCATCGTAAAGGCCGCCCGCAATACCTTACCGGAAGTCCAGCGAATCAATAGTTCCTCCCTTCTATGGAAGCACCTACACTTCCGCTTTTCTGATGACGAAAGCTTCAAAATCTTCAATGAAAAACTCGATGAACTACTCGGAAACCAAAGCGATGTCACACTACTACACCTAACCTTGGAAGGCTCACTAGGCATAGCTGCTTCAGAGAACCTAGACGAACTTCTGGAATCGCTCAATTCACGCCTCATCCGCCTGAAACTCTACTCAAAAATCCGTATCGCTCCATCACCTGATGAACTTGCAGCGCTCACCCAGCGGGCAGAAGACCCTCTCATCTCTTCCGTGGCCACGAAACTCATCACCGATCTGGAAAGCAGCTCAGAACTTGATGAAGCCGTGACTCACCTCGCCCTCCGCGAGCTTTACTCAGCAATTTCTTAGAAAAATATGCGTTTCACCGAGCTCAAAGTCCGCAATTACAGGCTCCACAAAGAAGCACATCTAACCTTCGATGCTTCACGGAATCTAATCGGCGGTGATAACGAAGCTGGGAAGAGCACCCTCGCCGAAGCAATCCACCGAGGCCTATTTCTAAAAGCGAAAACAGGCGGTAATCTGCAACGCGAGATGCAATCTGACACGCATCAAGGCTCCCCAGAAGTAGAACTCACCTTCGAGGCGAACGGCTCCTCATGGCATCTTCTGAAATCCTTCGCCGGCGCATCCAAAGGGAGCACGAAACTTACAGAATCTGGCCAAAACACCCTCCGCGATACCGAGGCTGAAGAAAAGTTAGCAGAGATCCTAGGCTTCAAGAATCAGACCGGACGCTCAACTGCCAACCAACTTCTTAGCTATTGGGCACATTTATGGGTATGGCAAGGAAGCTCTGGCGAAGACCCTTCCTTACACACACGAGAGCACAAAGACACCCTCGTGCAACGCCTTCAAAAGGAAGGAATTGCCGCCGTAATGCAATCAACTGCTGATCAAGCAGCTGCAGAAAAAATCGCAAATCGTTACGATGAACTATATACCGGCACCGGAAAACTCCGGACTGGCTCAACTCTGGATCTTGCTGCGAAACGCGTCGAAGAAGCCCAGGCCACACTTACAAAAGCAAATGAAGGCGCTCAGCGCCTCCACAAGCGGCCTCCGAATATACCTCAGCAGAAAAAGAAATCAAAGAATCTGACGCAAACATTCCAGAACTTCGCAAAAGTCTCGAACAAACTGAGATAGCTCTCCGGAAAGTTGCCGAGCTAAAGAAAGAAGAAACCTCCCGTCGGCAAGATCTTGAAACAGCCACAGACCGCCTAAAGCAATTCCAGGAATCCGATAAAAAAATTGTAGATATTCAGTTAAAAATTCAGCGCGCGCAGGAGGACTTGTCACCTGCGAAGAAAGCTCTGGAAGATGCTACACTAGCAGAAACTGAATGCTCGGCCACCGCAAAAGCAGCTGAAAAGCAGCTCCAAACCGCCGTCCAAGAATCTCGTGAGTCTCGTCTGCAGTATGAATACGCATTCACAACAAGCTCACTTTATCAAAAAAGTGAAATCCTATCACAACTACAAAAAAAGGCCGGGAAGGCGAAGACACTTCGCTCCGAGCTTTCCGAAGCCCACGAAAAACTAACACCTCTACCTGTCATCAATGCGGCAGATGTAGAATCTATCCGGCAACTTCACCAAGACCATGCCCAAGCAGAAGTGAAGCTCGAGGCCATGGCCACTGGCATAGAACTGGTAGAATCTTCAGAACTCATCACCATCGATGGTGAAGTTTTAGAACCCAAAACTACAAAAATACTCACCGATGCTGCAGAACTAACGGTCGGCAAAAACACTCGGATCAGCATCCGTCCCGGCGGAGGCACTTCGCTTTCGGAGGCACATCTTTTGCGCGATAAAAAAGCCAGCGACTATCAAGCTGCACTCTCTCGTCTAACACTCCGCGACCAAGAACATGCCATTTCCGTCCTTCGGCAACGCCCCAAACCCTAGGGCAAAAAATCCAACGTCTTGAAGACGCAATCCAATCTCTCGGTGGTGAGGCACTTACTGAGGAAATTTCCCGCGCCGCCCAGGAAGTCGAAATTACCCAGTCAGAAATCGAACGCAGAACTGCCCAACTTACCGTTCCCCAACAACCTCCCACGTCTTACGAAGCCGCCCAATTGCTACAAACTGAGGTCCGCGAGAAGCTGCTCAGCCGCCGAAGCTAATAAAAACAGAAGCTCACGAATACCACACCAGCAGTAGTAAGAAGCTAAAGGAGATAAGCGACAAACGCACCGCTGCCCAAAAGCAATTTCAGAATGCTCAAGACACACTTAGTCAGCAGAAGACGATTTTACAAGTTCTTGAGGAAACCCATGGTGATGGCCCTACGCGGCAGCAAGCTATTCTAAAAAGCGAAGCCAATCTAAAAGACGCAAAGACCGCACAAGACAATGCGCGCCGTGCCCTGCTCGAACTTTCCCAGACCTTCTCGAAGCTGATTTATTCGATTCAAGCACACATTAGAACAGCAAAACCAAAGAAAACATAGTGCCTCAGAGCGCTTACTCTTAGCGCGTCATCAACTTACTCTCGATGGCGCCCAAGACCCTGAAGCCGATCTGAAGCAGGGCGCATTTTACCGCCGCACAGGAAGCCTATCACTGAGGAGCGCCATGCCCTAGCTCTGCAGAAATTACATAACCTATTCTCCGAGTCTCGTGAATCGATAGACCGCTCACTTGCCGAACCTTTGGCAGAACGGATCAACGGCTATCTACAATGTCTCTTCGGGCTAGGTGCAGAAATACATATCACCTCTAATCATGGCGGACTCGACAGTTTTGATATTTCCAGACCGGGCCAAACTCGCTGCAACTTTTCAGCACTCAGCGGCGGAGCCAAAGAACAGGTAGCCGCCGCCGCGCGCCTAGCACTCGCAGAAATCTTAGCCGCAGATCATCAAGGAACTCTGCCCATACTCTTCGACGACGCTTTCGCTTACACAGATGCAAATCGTATCAAAGCTATGCAGCGGATGTTAGACCTCGCTGCAACGCGAGGTTTACAAATCATCGTCCTGACCTGCACCCCAAACGACTACACAACCTTCGGTGCTGCGGAACATACTCTGAAGGCTACGTCTCCGATGGCGAGTCCTCAATAGGCTCAGCAGAACTTTCTACCTCCAAGTCACCATCTAGGCCTTCTGCATCCTCACCATCCGGAATCACTAGAGAAATATCCTGTAACTTCTCGTTTTTCTTCAGGGACAAAAGCTTCACTCCTTGCGCATTTCGTCCGGTCGTCCGGACTTCATAGACTCGGATGCGGATCGATTGGCCCGTGGAAGTCATCAGCATTAGCTCATGCTCTTCTGTCACGGCGAGGGCACCGACGAGAGGTCCCGTTTTCTCGGTAACCTTCATCGTGATAATGCCTTTCCCGCCGCGTGATTGCTTCCGATATTCCTCAAACGAAGTCCGCTTCCCGAGGCCGTTTTCAGAGGCCACTAGCAAAGTGCACTCTTCTGTAACCTTAGCCAGACCAACTACATAATCCCCTTCCCTTGGACGTATGCCCATCACGCCCTGCGAGGTCCGTCCCAGCGGCCGGGTATCTTGCTCAGAAAATCTCAGACTGATCCCCTCATGAGTTACCAAAACAATATCTTGATCTCCAGACGTAAGAGTGCTCCCGATGAGTTCATTACCGTCTTCCAACTTAATCGCCTTTGTTCCTGCTCTTCTATAATTCCGAAATTCATTTAGAGCTGTTTTCTTCACCTTGCCTGTCCGAGTAGCAAAAAACACATATCCTGCATCCTCGCGGAATGTGATATCATTCCCATCGTCATCAATCGTGCGCTCAAGACGTAACATCGCAGCAATGCTTTCCTCCGGCTGGAGGTCTAAAACATTTTTTATACTTCTACCAACCGATGTCCTCGATCCTTCAGGTAATTCATAGACGCGCTCCACATACAACCGGCCAGTGTTAGTAAAAAACAGTAAGTAATCATGCGCCTGCACAGAAAACAGATGCTCCACAAAGTCATCAACTACGTCTTTCGCAGTAGCTTTCGTTTCCATCCCTTTTAGCCCCTTACCTCCACGGCCTTGAAGGCGATATTCTGTCGCTGGAGTGCGCTTAATATAACCACGATGTGAAAGCGTAACAATCATCGCATCATTCGCTATGAGATCCTCCATAGCTACCTCACCCACTTCCGCAACGATTGGACATCTACGAGGTGTTGCATACTTTGCTTTGATAGCCTGCAGCTCATCTTTGATAATTGTGAGCACCCTTTCTTCACGCGCCAAAATATCCATCAGGTCCTTGATTTCCACCAAGATACCATCGTATTCGCCCTTCACTTTATCGCGCTCCATACCCGTAAGTTGATAGAGACGCAGATCAAGAATTGCATTTACTTGGCGCTCTGAAAAAACATAAGAGTCACCTTGGATCGCAGCTTGAGAACGTAGCAGAATTCCGAGTCCCTCAGCAGTCGCAGTCGTAAACTTATATTCTGCTAAACGGCTTCTTGCTTCATCGCGGTTCTTTGAGTCACGTATAATTTTGATGAAATCATCAAGGTGCCCAAGAGCTAGCAAGTATGCTTCTAGTAGTTCCGCACGCTCCTCCGCTTTTCCTAACAAGAACCGAGTCCGGCGGATCACTACTTCACGCCGGTGCTCAATATAGCAGTCGATCGCTTCTTTCAGAGAAAGTTGCTTCGGCCGCTTTTCATGAATCGCCAGCATATTCACACTGAACGAAGTCTCCAAAGCTGTCAGCTTGAAAAGTAAGTTCACCACTACCTGAGGCCGCGCATCGCGCTTGAGCTCGATTTCGATGCGCGTTTCCTCATCGGAAAGATCACGCATTCCAGAAATACCCGTAAGCGTCTTCTCATTCACAAGCTCCGCAATTCGTGTCTGCAAAGTCGCCCGATTCACGCCGTGAGGAACTTCTCGGATGATGATCATCGCTTTGCCGTTCTCGTTCTCCTCGATCTCTAATTTCCCCCGCAGGCGCATGGAACCGCGCCCGGTGCGGAAATAATCTTCAATCCCACGAATCCCACGCACCTCACAGGAAACTGGAAAATCAGGGCCCTTGATATGTTCCATCAAACCGGGCAGATCGATGTTCGGGTTGTTAATCATCGCGCAAATGCCGTCAATGACCTCGCCAAGGTTATGTGGAGCAAGATTTGTCGCCATCCCCACTGCGATACCTGTTCCACCATTCACCAGGAAATTTGGGAACGCTGAGGGAAGCACTGACGGCTCCTGCAAAGTCCCATCGTAGTTCGGAACAAAATCGACAGTGTCTTTATCAAGGTCGTCCATCATCGCCATCCCCAAAGGATGAAGGCGCGCCTCAGTATATCGCATCGAGGCCGCTGCATCTCCCTCGACAGAACCGAAATTTCCTTGTCCGTCGACGATCAGCTCCCGCATAGACCACGGCTGCCCCATATTTACCAGCGTCGAATAAATCGAAGAATCACCGTGTGGATGGTAGTTACCCATCGTTTCTCCAACAATCTTCGCGCACTTTACATGCGATTTCGAAGGGGTAACGCCGAGCTGCCGCATCGCATACAGAACTCGCCTTTGCGAAGGCTTAAATCCATCACGCACATCCGGAAGCGCGCGCGAAATGATGACGGACATCGAATACTCAAGAAACGATTGCGAGAGCTCGTCAGCGACGTTGATAGGCTTAATAGAATCTGTAGACATAGAAAAATAGATTAGGCGCGCTGAAGGGCGTTAGTAAAAAATGCTGAGAGGTTGAGTTAACAAAATGCGTGGGGCCGCAGACAATCTAAACATCAAGATTGCGGACGTTAAGGGCATTGTCTTCGATAAAGCGTTTCCTTGGCTCAACGATGTCACCCATGAGCACGTCGAACATTTTATCAGCTTCCACAAAGTTATCTTCGTCGAGGCGGACGCGTAGAAACTGCCTGCTTTCGGGGTCCATGGTGGTAGCAAATAGCTGCTTGGCATTCATTTCACCTAACCCCTTGAAGCGCTTAATCTGCACACCTTTTGCTGAAATTTCTAAGACTTTACCAAGAATTTCAGATACTACGAATATAGGAGTAACTGATACCTTCTCACCTTCACCCTCCACAATCTCAAAAATCGGAGTATCCAGCGAGTAAAAGACTTTCGTATCAATACCGAGCTCATTCAATCGAGAAAAAATCTTCGCAATCGCATGAGATTCATGAAGCTCATGGAGCACCGCACGCCGCGAGGGGCCTGTAATTTCTGAAAGCTCCTCATCCGTTAGCTGCTCGTCAAAGAGGCCTAGATCTCGGTTTTCAGCCGCATATACAGAAAGAGCTTTTTCGTCCTCAAAATATAGGACCGACTCCTGATTCCCTTCGCGGATCCGCACCATGTAGTCCGGCAGATGGCCGTCCTCGCGCCGCGCATTCAGATATTCCTCAAAGTTACCTCCATTGCCCTCGATTGCCTTTTGAAAACGGGATAACGAAGAAAGGTTTTCTAAAATACCTCTGAGCTCATCCGCAGAGAACTCTCTCGATTGATCAAAGGTCCGCAAGGTCACCTCACCTGCTCCAAGATCGATCAAAATTTTGTTCAACTCATCATTATCTTGGACATACTCAGAACGCTTTTTCCGGGTAACCAAATAAAGCGGTGGTTGCGCAATGTAGAGATACCCTTTCCGCACAAGTTCTGGCATATGACGGCAGAAAAACGTAAGCAACAATGTGCGGATGTGTGAACCATCTACATCGGCGTCCGTCATGATAACGATCTTGTGGTAGCGGACCTTTTCTAGCTTAAAAGCGCCGTCTTGGTCACCCTCGCCGATTCCTGCGCCAATAGCAGTAATCATAGATTGGATTTCTTTGTTCTGCAGAGCGCGGTGGAGTCGTGCTTTCTCCACATTAATCACTTTACCGCGGAGAGGAAGAATTGCCTGAGTCCGCCGGTCGCGCCCCTGCTTCGCAGAACCTCCCGCAGAATCACCCTCCACAATATAAAGCTCAGATTTTGAAGGATCGCGCTCCGAGCAATCCGCGAGTTTGCCGGGCAAACCGCCACCAGATAAGGCAGATTTTCGCACAGTTTCACGGGCTTTCCGCGCTGCCTCACGTGCGCGAGCTGCGTTCACTGATTTCTCAATGATCTTCTTCGCCAAAGCTGGATTTTCCTCAAAATAGGAGTTCAAGCCCTCATAAACGATGGATGAGACAACTCCCTCAATCTCCGAGTTCACTAGCTTACCTTTCGTCTGCGAGGAAAAGCGCGGACTCGGCATTTTTACCGAAATGACACAAACCAGACCTTCGCGGACATCGTCGCCAGAAAGTGCAGGATCCTTATCTTTCAGAATCTTATTGCCCTTCGCGTAAGCATTGATCGCCCGAGTCAAAGCCGTGCGGAACCCCGTAAGGTGCGTCCCTCCATCTGTATTCGGAATACTATTCGCAAAGCATAGAATCTGATCTTGGTAGGAGTCATTGTATTGAAAAACCACATCTGTAAATACATCCTCCTTCGTCTGCTTGCCGTCGTAATCAATATCGATCTCACGTTTGCCCTCAATGACAACAGGATGCTCGTGAACTACATTTTTATTCTCACAAAGCTGCGCGACAAATTCTACAATTCCATCTTTGTAGTAAAAGGTAGTCTTTTTCGCCGATTCAGGCCGTTCATCCTCAAGCTCGATGGTTAAACCCGGATTTAAAAACGCTAACTCCCGCAAACGAGTGGCTAGCCGATCAAACTCGAACTCTATCGTATCGACGAAAATTGTAGCATCAGGGAAAAACGTGATAGATGTGCCTGTTTTCGAAGGGTCAGCCTCGCCAACTACATGCAGCGGTTCTGTTGTTTTACCACGCTCGAAGGCGATGCGATGCACCTTCCCACCCCGCGTAATATCTGCCCGGAACCAATCTGAAAGCGCATTCACGCACTTAGCACCCACTCCATGAAGCCCGCCGGAATATTTATACGCCCCCTGCCCAAATTTTCCACCCGCATGAAGATTTGTCAGCACCAACTCCACTGCAGGAATACCAAATTTTGGATGCATATCCACCGGAATACCACGCCCGTTATCACCCACCGAAATGGAACCATCTACATGAATAGCGATCTTGATTTTTGAACAATAACCCGCCAGATGCTCATCGATCGAATTGTCCAAAACCTCGAAAACACAATGATGCAACCCTCGTGCATCAGGATCCCCAATATACATTCCGGGACGCTTCCGGACCGCCTCAAGACCTTCTAACTTATCAATCTGGCCGGCATTGTATTCCTGCTCCGCACCTACATTCGTTTGGGCTTTTTGTGGCTCGTTCTGGGGTTCTGACATATGGCAGCAGAAGAGTCTGAAATCCATGCTAGGTAAACAAGGACTTATTGGCTAGATTCACCCTAAATTGTGCAAATCTAATGCGCCCTTCGTTGGCTTACTTGCCGCGCCCTCAGAAAATGCATTTTGACCTTGCACCTAACCTAATTTCCACTAAAAGCTCTCTACCCAAGCAACGCATGAGTAGCTCAGCGGTAGAGCAACCCGTTTACACCGGGTCGGTCGGCGGTTCGATCCCGTCCTCATGTACCACCCTTACTTTTCCGGGTGTTTTAAAAAGACTCGCGCACTGCTAACTCCACAGAGCCCCACAGCTAACTCAGTAGGTCAATTACTGAATTCAGCTCGCCTCTCCTCCATCACCACAAGCCAGTTCATCATGAAAATCGGCGGTAATTCGACTGGATGACGGATGCTCGATAAGTTCATACGAATGCGATTCGCTGTCATCTCGGTTCCACTCACGCCTGTCGCATCCATAGGGCGGATCGGCGTCACCACATTCTCACTCGCCACAGATCCCACCTGCCCGTTTACCTCGATAAAATAGGGGTCAAAATCAAATCCATACCTCTTCTCCGGAGAAAACAATGAAGAGGGAGGAAAAAATGACCTGCCATTTGGTGGAATGTAACCGTCCGGCGCTGTGGTCTCGACAATATTGAAATTATCCGCAATATACAATCGGAGGTTTGTCACTAAAGAAAATCCTTCAGTAAAAGCCGTTAGATCCCCACACTCCTGTAACACCACTCCAAAATCGTTATCAGTGCATGGTATCGATGGTCTGCTCAAATTTGCGCTCCCCGGATAATCTACATTCACAACGATTGAATTGTTCACCGCTGGCCCATCTGCACCAATCGAACTCAAGAATCTAGAGAATCTTTCAGGATAAATTGCGATGCACTTTTGCCCGGAAGGTAAAGGTAAGGATTTCACCTCAAAGGGTGCCCGAGGCCGCCAATAACCATACTTGTAAGTCCCATAAATAGGATCCCCAAATGTATCATTGTCAAAACGGATCTCTCCTAAAATATTTTTCTTATAAAAATAACTGCCATCCTCACCGTAAGCAACGTCCACTGGCTCCGCAAAGGTCGCTGAGTTGTTCTCGCCTACCGCCCTAATAAAGCCCGTTTGAAGGTTTGATACAACATTCGGAGCAAGCTCAAAATTCATTGTCCTTCGTAGACCGCCTTGTAAATAGGTAAAGCGAAGCCTCGTCGGCGTTTGATCCGCCACGCTAACAGTCTCTACAATATCCAGCGTCATCGCACACTGCAAAGCACCTACAGAATAGTCGTTCCACCTCGTTGGCGAAATCGTTACCGTCTCATTGAAATGCGCAAAACGATCAAAAAAATCCGCACCTCGATTGATTGGCACAAACGCCGCCATACCACTTTCCGACTGAAAGTGATACCGGATAAAATTCCCCGTTGGTCAGCCTGAAAGTCTCACGCACGCCCGGTAGGAACGGATCTCCGTTAAATCTTTCCCCACCCACCGATGCTTCTGCTGCTAAATCAAATCCCCGGCGGCTCGCCAAGCCCGGTAACTCCGTATCTCCTTCGACCAACGCTCTACCCGCAAAGATATTGCCCTCAATAGCAATATTCTCCCAATTTTCACCCGTCCCGTGTCTCCCAAGAGCCATAAACGAACTCGCAGAAACTGGCAGCTGAGATGGGATCTCATAAATTGAGAGGACAAACTCTCGCTGATATTGCGCCACGTTTGTGAGTCCCCCGTCATGGCTAGCGAGGTTCATATTAAACGCCCACCAGTTCCTCTTCGCCACAAAAGGTTCACCCGGTCTTGAATAACCAAAATTAATAGCAGGATACGGTATAATGTTGAAATCCTCATATGTGTCAGTAGACAGCCCCACCCTCCCTGCTGCATGATTTCCATATACTTTATTACGTGAAATCAGCGGGTAGATATTATCAATATTTAGGCCTCCAGTAACACTTAGTGATGGTGGATATGTAGCGCCAAGATCCCTATTCAGTCCCGCCGAAACAAAAGCATTGTTACCTGCTACTGAAGTGAAAATCCTCGCAGGATCGCTCAAGCCAGAATCGCCTGTATTTCCGGAAAATAATTGCGGCACATTCAGTGCAGTAGTTAGCTCGGGGATATCGATTGCCGAGCATTTGATTGTATTAAAGCATCGGTAAAGATGTTCTCAAATGACAACGGGTTGTTGCTTTGGTCTGTCACAGTAAAGGAGCCATCCTGCATGGCTCGTATTGCGCGATTCGGTGTGATGGCTACAATCGATCGCAAAATCGTAGACTCCTTTTCACGATAATCTGTTTGTATCTGAATGTCAGCGAGAACTCCATGCGAGTTAATGGCCCTCTCATAGGCAAAAAGCATAATCGTAAGCATAGATATCGAAACTGTGATTACTGCTAACAGTGAAACCCAGCCACTCGGCTGTTTCTTTGTCTTACGTGATACTTTCATAATATATTCCTATTCCATAGCTCCAGAAAATGTAATTTCCTCACCCGCCGGCCCTGAGAGTCGGATTCGTATGATACCTGCTTCCATAAAAAACGAAACTTCCGTTGCCTTATTCGTAACTGCCCATTGCGGTGTGTTCAATACTCCTGAAGTAGGGACGACATAGTAGTAAAGCGCATCCCCATCTCCACGATCCTCAAATGACAATATACCAGCCCGCACACTCCCATTTGGCTCGCGAAAGTTCAGCACCATCACTGGTGAGTCTGTCAGACGTGGATTATTGCCGGATAAGGCATCATTGAGCGATGCATGCAGCCGGAAACGTTCAGCATTCAATAATAATTTGGAGACATGATTACTAATCATTGGTGCCTCCTCATTTAGAAAGCTCTGCGCCCTAAAAATTCTAAGAAACGCCACCTGTTGGTTAAAGAGAGTGAGTGACATAGCACTGATTGCCATCCCTACTCCCATTGCCAATGAAAGCTCTAACAGGGTAAAACCGCGCTTTCTATATCTTTTAGAACCTTTCATTGCGCTCTGACTATGGTTCGAGATTTCACGTAAGTGCGCTGCGAGATAGAGTATTTCAGTATGCTCTGAACACGCCAGATTTTCATCGCCGCCGGGTTGCTAGCTACCGTGCCTGTACTATTAGCATCTCCATCCGCTGGATAGTTATTTTCATCTGCCATCCGAGTCCTCGTCACCTCCCCCCGCACCTCTCTTCCGCCCGGCAACCTACCAATCACAACTTCCTCGGTAGCAACTGCAGGAAACACAGGCCAAGGCGACGCATCACCGGTAAGTGTCTCAAACGGAATGCGCTCAGCTCGCGCGCGCTCAAAGGTGATATAGGCATCTGAAAGAACCTGCTGCAGCGAGTACTGGCGCGGGTAGACTATGTTCAGAGATAACGTCAGCAGTATAATTCCCACAACAGAAAGCAAACTCATAGCCAAAGTCGCTTCGATAAGCGCAAAGCCTTTACGAACCTTCGCAGCTCTCGGCTTGTGAACTCCCTGTAGATAAGGGAAGGTCCCCTTATGCATACGCCTTTGATCCACATCTGCCGGTTTTTTCATGGGGCTGCGCTTTGTTTCATCGTCGCACTCTCCCTCAGCCTCCCCACGAAGGCCCAGCAAATGATTGAGCCGCCCTTTGGCCTGCAATGGGGTGACAGCCCCAAAATGCTTATCGAGTGGGCCTCGGCCAATGCCTTGGATCTCAATGTTCTTACTCCCGGTAGAAACCCCGCTTTGAGAATCCTCACGATCAAAAATCCCGGAGAACGTCTTCCGGACTCCCAAGCCACCTCCGTTCACGCAAATTTCCTCAATGGTGGACTTTTTGAACTCACTGTCGAATACGCGGAACCTAACATCTCGCCCGATGAAGTTCGTAAACGGTTCCTGGAACTGAAACGCGTGAGTAGTCGTGAATACGGGGCGCTCCAACCGAACCAACAACAGCGGACTGTGAAGGACAAATTTGTTACGCGGACTCAGTCGTTTCATAAGGAACCAATTCAAGGGATGATTATGCTTCTTGCTTGGACGGAAGTTGAGGATTTATTAAGACAGAAAAGGCAGGCGAAGTTTTCGCTTATTTATAGAAATGAGAACATGCGTAAGAACTTGGAAAACCCTTAGGTTACTATTCGATAGTTGTTACCGAAGCATTCACCCGGATTGTTCGATCTACTGGGAAAGTGACGTGATCTAGAACGATGTTATCGAAAGGGCTCGTAGTGATAAGCTCGAGCGTCCATATACCATCCTCCTCTACCATCTGGTCTAGATCGACTGGAAGCTGCCCGGATTCAGACTTGAGCGAATTAGGATTCCATGCTGCGCCGGGAACTACGATGCCTTCAGTGCCCAAAACATGAGGGCCCGGATAAATTTGTGCATATACACTCCCACCGGGATATACATCGTTGAAGTTGATAGTGATTAGCGGAAACTTGTATTTCACTTCCTGCCCATCTACGATGCCATTAATTTTTCCGTCAGCTACTGGCCAGATCTTGTACAGTTTCCGAATGAATCTGAGAAGGTGGCGCAGTTCCGTCTTGAAGCGAGAATGCCGAGAAGCGCTCTTCACCTCGAAGTTTTGTAAGATCACTTCCGGGAACTGAACTCAAATCATACGAGAAATTATAGGTTCTATTTGCATCCAAATATGCCTGTGAGATCTCTGTCGCTTGACTCCGATCAATCGTCGTTTCATCACCATTCGGCCCGTATTCTTGGACACTACGGATAAAATTGATCTTAGTAGCAGCTTCGGGCGCATCAGGCTCGTTGCGGAGACCGTCAACTCTCACGTCCACCCAGAAAGGACGATCCGCACGAGTTCTAGGAACCGGCGCATTCACATCTTCTGTCCGGATCATCACTTCAGCAATCGGTGTATAAGCACTTACATACGTGTGATTCAGTAAATACGCCTTACGTGGATCTTGCCGCACCGTCCACAACTCAAACCGGGCACCACCGGGATCAATTGGCTGATCTGAATTATCCGAACCAGCATTTGGGAGGTTGTGAGAAGTGTCATGATCTGTTCCTGATGGGTATTGAGTTTGTCGTATGAAGTTCAGATACACCGGAGGATCAGCTGCTAAGGCGCTATTCCCCAAAAGGATAATTGTAGATAGAATGATATTTTTCATAAATTTATAATGTATCTATTGTTCTTCAGCAGTTAGTGTCGATGCTTTCGCAACTTGCAAAGGGAGCACGGAGATGGGCCCACCAAGTAGTGTGGCAACGACCATCTTCTTACTCTCCGAAAAGCTTTCCCATTGCTCCGCTTCAATCTTGTTCTTTCCTTCAGCTTGGTGCCGGGTAACTTCATAAGTTTCAATCCAAGCCCGGTTCGCCACCAAGAAATCGGACCACGAAACGAGCTTCGCTTCAGCTGATGAATTCAAATTACCTTTGTAAGCCTCTGGAATATGGATGATCGCTCGCTTTGGCACTAAGGTCACCAAACCATTGGCAGTAATAAAATCAGAGCGATCTAGTAAATTCCCCGGTGCCTCAATCTCCTTGAATTCCTCCTTAGAAATCGGGGTTACTCCATGAATGGGGTCTCCACCTGAGGCTAGCTGACGCTTCTGCACCTTCACGAGATCATCGTGCGATACATTTGTTCGAAATTTTACTTCCTTTTGATCCTGTGCCGAGCTGTTACAAAAAGTGACAACACTTAAAATTAGGATACTTATGGTTTGGGTTTTCATTCGTATGGAAGTGGATTAGTTTAGTCAGTGACTTCTACATCGTTAAAAGTAACAAGTAATACGAGGTCTTGTGTATCACGGTCTCCATAGTATCTAGCATTCCCTCCTAGCTCGTAGAAAATAATTACGTCACGTGGGCCTAAGTCCAATTTCCCTTCGCTATCAACATAAGGTTGGATAAAACTAGCTGGAGAGCGCTGGGAAGCACTACCGCTCCAAATCGGCGGCAAGTCGCCGTCTCCCATTGCCAACACATTGAAGCCACCGTTCCCAGAATAATACCATCCATTCATCACATTGGGGTTTGTTCCCGCTTGGTTCCGACTTCGAAAGTCGATCACGGTGTTCGCCTCTACCTCGAAAGTCCTATAAACATGAGTTGGATTTACATCGGGCTGAATTCCTCGAAAGAAACGACTCCAGCTTGTAGTATTTGTCTTAATCTCTGCTTCAGTCATCTTCCACTCACGCTTCCCATTTTTTGCAGTGTATTGACTCGATGCCCCAAGAACTCTTACGTCTACCCGTAATTTTGTCTTGGTAGTTACCGTTCCATCTTCCGAGATCACCACAGAATCTGTAATCGGAGCTGGATGTCGGACTTCCCATGTAATCGTGGGGTGCGTGCCGGTCTTCACAATTGTCGGGAACGCGCTAATATCTCCCGTGGGGCCCAACGGAGAATTGCTTTGCGCAACTGCCGAAGCGTTAAATGCGAATGCTGCTGCGAGGATCATTCCCGCAACGAATCCTCTATGCCTTAGTTTCGTTTTCATTGTTATTGTTTGTTTGGGTTTGTATCACACTTGAAATATAATCAATCTGATGGTAAGGCCTCCGCTCCGGAAAATAGGCCATCTTCACTCCCCCAGTTTCGCCATGGTCCATGCGGCACTTCGTGGTCTTCTACAAATTTCCACTCAACTCGTTGGCCACTACCTAAATTCAAATGATCGCGGACCGCTGGACTAACATCTAAGCCAGCTCCCTGATTCCGGTTCATTCGCGGATTCTCATTTCCGAAAACATATTGAAAGTGATCCGTCTCAAATGGCCCAACGTCTTCCCATTGGGCATAGCAGATCTTTCCATCGAAATGTATCGCAACCCACCTCCCTTTACATACAGATATACCCTCCCCTTGATAAACCTCCCAGAACCATGGTATTACTTCTGAAGCCTCTGCCCGGTGCCTGAAATCTTTACCAATATCATTATATGGCAATGCTATATAAAACGGATTTAGCTGAGGAGTGAAATTTCTAGGATGATACCCGTTCCTTTCATTTGGATTATCATACCCTCCGTAGTTTTCCTCCCATCGTATATCCCACGCGCTCTTGTTATTTGGCGTCGGGTTATTTGCCGTAGGCGACTCCCCTACCCAAAACACCGTCGTAACTACATTGCGTTTCCAGTAAGAACCAGAGCGAAAAGCCTCATCCGTATCCTCTGCTACTACTTTGGCCACCCGAGGGACCCAGAATGGATTAGCTAACGAGTTGATTGCCGAGCGTCTATTATCAAGGAAATCCGCATGAGCTGATTCTAGCCGATCCCTCAAATCAACATTCATTCCCTTCCCAACGTAGGCAAAACTTACGTTCACTAAGCAGAAAGCTATGACGGTGATTCTCACGGGTTTGGGTTTTATGAATGAATCAATAGACCATTACATTCCTACATATACTGAGTAACTTGCCTTAAAGGTCAAGGCAGAACAGAAAAATTTTAAAAAAAGCTTAAAAACTATTATACTAACAGTCTTTCTAAACCTCACTTCCGTCCATTTCCAAAGCGCCGGTCTATATCTTTCCGGCTAAACTCACTCAATGTAGGCCTCCCATCCGCAGCACAGTAAGGCAAATCACACTGAAATAATTTATCAAGCAAACCCTGAGCTTGATCGAGACGTATGACAATTCCACTCGCAGCTTTCTCGCAAATAATCCGCGCTAACCTATCAAAAGTAAATTTGTTAGCTGAGCCCGTGCCTTGCAGAATTTCCTGTAGGATCTCATCAAGTAGTCTCAGAGGATCTGGCAAATCAATGCACGCCGGGACACTCCTTACCTGTAGAGTGTTTCCACCGAAGGCCTCAATCTCCAGGCCAGCCTCCAACAAAGCCATCCGCTCCTGAAGCAATACGTCCAAATCACGTGGATCAAGCTCTGTGAGGATCGGAACCAGCAACGCCTGAGTTTCCATCCCCGCCTTCCTCTCCTTGGCCATTTTCTCAACCAGAATCCGCTCCCAAGCCGCTCGTGGATCAAACAGCACAAGCCCCTCAGCACTTTCGAGCACCACATAGCGTTCCTGCAGAATACCAATCGTTCGAAACCTCGGAACCTGCCCTATCAAAGCACTTTCACTTACCACTTCATCTTCTACAAACTCATCTTGCAATGGCCGGAAGGTTGGACGGGTGGCAGGAGGGGGAACTTCGACGCGGAAATCTGATGTAGGTGCATCAGGTAGTGCTGGTATATTCCTAGTAGCTTTCGCTGGTGGCTTCAAACATCTTTCTACTGCCTTCGCTACGAGATCACGGACTTCATAGGGCCTATGGAATCGCACCTCCTTCTTCCCGGGGTGCACATTTACATCCACTAATTTTGGATCCATTTCTAACCAGATCCAAGCCGCAGGTTGCATGCCCTCTTGCAATCGACCTCGAAATCCATCAGCTAAACCCCTCGCAATCGCTGCATCCTCTATAGGCCTACCATTTAGAAAAATATGTTGATGCCGCCGTCCCTTGCGCGCGTGCTTCGCCTGCAAAATAAAACCACGAACTTTCGTTGAGCGCTCAGAAGTCACTGGTAAACTGAGTAGCTCACTACCGAGGTCGTTACCGATCATTTGACGCACCCTGTCGATTGCGTTGGTAACCCCTGGAAAATCGAATGACACCTTGTTGTCTTTCCTTAATCGAAATCGAACCTCAGGCGCAGCTAAAGCATGCAGGCGAAGCTGCTGCTCCACATGGGCCGCTTCCGTCGTCTCTGCACGCATAAATTTCCGCCTCGCTGGCATATTATAAAATAGCGCCCGCGCTTCTATAATCGTTCCGGGCGCACCTCCCGCATCCCGGACATCTATGATCTTCCCTCCCTCCACAAGAATCTCAGTTCCGTTAGAATCTTCGCGCCTATTTGTAAGGATTCGGAACCGCGATACACTTGCGATGCTTGGAACCGCTTCTCCTCTAAACCCCAGCGTAACGATATTTGCTAAATCGGCGGAGGTTTTCAACTTACTAGTGGCATGGCGTTCCAGCGAGAGCAAAGCATCTTCACGAGCCATTCCTGAGCCATCATCTGAGACTCTTATAAGCCCCACGCCACCCCTTTCAATATCCACTACAACTTCCCGCGCACCCGCGTCGATGCTGTTCTCAACAAGCTCTTTCACGACACTAGCTGGGCGCTCAACTACCTCACCGGCAGCAACTTGGCTGGCCAGTATATCAGGTAAAACGTTCACCAGCGGCATCCCCATGAGCATGCAAGGGACTCCCCCACTCCGCAACCCCCAAGAAGCCTAAGTCTTTCCGCTCCCACAAAACTTAAGCGCTTAGACAGCCAATCCCCTTACATCCCCCCATCAAATACTATCGGTATCAACAATGCCGCCCCATTTCTACTGTAGGGTCAGCTTTCGCTCATGGATAAACTCTCTAGGAAGAAGGTTCTTTTCATTAAAACCGAGTAGAGTTTACCAATCGTCCGCCAATACATTCTAGGGGAAAAATACTATGACAACTTGTGGTAACACCTTTTTGCCACCAAGTTTGAGCTACCCTTTGGCCGATGTCGCAACTGCCTCACCCAACTTGCTTTCTCTGGGAATGCGGAACTAAAACACGAACGCTAAGATGCTTGATGACTACCTTGCAATCATCCTTTACCTGAAGCATGAATCCACCACCGATTGACAATAAATCAACTCACTGCTAACTCATATGCATGGTAGACGCAGCAATGGGCAAACAATGGTTTCTCATCCATGAGGGCATGCAAACCGGCCCCTTCTCTCTCGACGAACTCAAAGCCAAAACGTCAGCCGCTGAAATCGATCCCAGACTCGACAAGGTCTGGTCAGAGGGAATGGATGATTGGATCCCCGCTGGTGAGCTTTCTGGCTTATTTCAACGAAACGAAGGATCCGCACCAGCCCATCCAATACCACCTACATCATCACGGCCTCACCCACCACAAAGCACCCAACCTTCGACAGAGGTGCCTGCCGAAGCCATTCAGCCCGGTGGAACAAATCGCCAAGGCTACTTCTTCGTAATGCTTATCTTCCCCGCGCTTTGGTGGGTAACCACAACGTTCCTAGCAAATTATATAGTGGGGGAAATTGAACCTGAACTGTTACGAAAAATTGTCGCTGCCTCTTTCATTATACCTTTCCTGATCGCTATTACGGCCACCTTCAGTCGCCTAAGAAACTTACACATGAGTAGACTATGGTTTCTCGGACTCTTCGTCCCCTTGTTGAATCTTTGGTTAGGTTACCGCCTTTTCGCCTGTCCACAGGGATATGCCATTCACGACGAGCAAGACGGTGTCGGTTGGTTTCTTGCCATAATCTACTGGTTGGTGATCACCCTTCTTTTGGTCGCAGTTGTTGCTATCAGCCTTTCGCTTGCAGGTATGCTTACAGATAACCAATATATAGAACCCTATCTAGATCACTTAGAACCTTACCTTGAGAAACTGAAAATCAAATGATCCAGTTCACCAAGGAAACTGATGAGAAGAAAGCTGCTGCAAAACTCACGCAGCTTGATACAGATGCAGGGCAAACACCTATCGAATGTTGGTGCTTACATGGAGCAGTAGGTGCAGCTTCAGATTGGCGAAGCTTTTGTGACAGACTGGCGAAACATGGCATCGCTACACGGGCCGTCGATCTCTGGCGCTTCCTCCAATGTGAAAGTGTTTCTCTAAGCAATTTCGCATCGCAATTAAACGCAGAAGCCGCCGGAGAAAATCGGCAGAATACTAGAAAAGTGCTCATAGGATACTCCATGGGCGGCCGCCTCGCCTTACATTCCATATTACAGAACGGCCCTTGGGATGCAGCTATCATCATATCCGCACATCCCGGTCTACAAGATGACTATGAGATATCAGAAAGGAGGCGTGCTGATACCACTTGGGCCACAAAAGCACTCACCGCAAAATGGACAGACTTCCTGAGCGAGTGGAACGCCCAGCCAGTTCTTAAAGACCAGATCCGAGATGAAAGAGAGGATAAACGCCTCATGCAACGCAGGCGGGAAATTGCGAGAAGCTTCATAGATTGGTCTCTCGGTGCACAAAAAAGCCTATGGGAACGCCTCCCGGACATTGCAATCCCCACCCTCTGGATCGCAGGCGCAAACGACAGAAAATTCTCAGAAATAGCTTTGCGAGCCACCAAAATCATACCCAATTCCCAAGTTGCTCTCGCCGAAACTTCCGGCCACCGTGTGCCTTGGGAAAATGAAGATTGGACGCTTCAAACTATCCGAAAATTTATTTCAGAACTTTAGTCAACTCGTAACCACTAAGAACGTAGTTTCTCCCAGTCTGCATCTTCTAGACAACATGGATCCGCTGCCACCCAGTGCCCTGGCTCAATCTCTTGTAGACCTAAATCCATTCCTACCGTTTCATCATATCGCTTGTGCCCTATACGATGGCCGAACGCACTTCCCGGTGGCGGATCAATGGGCGATGGCACATCTCCTTCCAGCAAAACCTTTTCGCGTCGCACCGTAGGGTCTATAGAGGGTATAGCTGATAGCAGAGCCTTCGTGTACGCATGTTTTGGTCTCTTATAAATCACCTCCGATTTTGCCAGCTCTACAATTTTTCCCAAATACATAACTGCTACTCGGTCGCTGATATGCTTCACAACAGATAAATCATGAGCGATGAAGAGATAAGATAACTCAAACTCCTTCTGTAAATCTACTAAGAGATTAAGTATCTGCGATTGCACTGATACATCGAGGGCAGAAACTGGCTCATCACAAACTAGCCATCGCGGCTTCAAGGCTAGTGCCCGCGCGATACCTATCCGCTGCCGCTGCCCCCCTGAAAATTCGAACGGATACCTTTCCGCAGCTGCTCTCGATAGCCCTACAGTATCAAGTAGGTCATCCACCCATTTCCTGCGCTCCACACTACTTCCCATCCCCTGAATGCGGAAGGGTTCCTCTACCAACGAGCGCACGTTCATCCGGCCATCCAAGGACTCCGCCGGATCTTGGAAAATCATCTGAAAATCACGTCTCAATGGACGAATCGCCCTTCTGACTAAGCCTTGTAATATCTTGCCCATCGAAAGTGATTGTGCCCGATGTTGGCTCTAATAAGCGCACCAAAGATTTCCCGAGCGTTGATTTCCCACACCCAGACTCGCCTACCAGCCCTAACGTTTCTCCTGCATCAAGATGAAGTGAAACTCCATCCACAGCCTTAACAGCCGCTACTTGTTTAAGGAACAAACCTGCCCTCACAGGAAAATGCATCCGTAGATCTTCTACTTGTAACATAGTAGCAGCACTCATAAGTCTGCACACTCCTCGCATATCTCCAGCCAGTGCCCCGGCTCGATCTCTTCAAATTTCGGGCGCTCTCTCCCCACTTTTGGCATCCTGCCCAGCCGCTGGCAAAACCGACAACCATGCGTATACTCCGCCAGACCCGCCACTGTCCCCGGGATCGTTGGCAGCTCCGATTTCGACGGCGTATCTAACTTTGGCACAGAACGCAAAAGAGCACGCGTATATGCATGCTGCGGATTCTCAAAAATTTCTTGCACCGGCGCACTCTCCACCACCCGGCCCGCATACATCACTACCACCTCATCGCACGTCTCTGCAATAACACCCAAGTCATGCGTGATTAACATGACAGACATACCCATTTCCTCCTTCAGTCCTCCAAGTAAATCCAATATTTGCGCCTGCACCGTCACATCAAGCGCCGTAGTTGGCTCATCCGCTATCAACAAATCTGGCTTACAGGCTAACGCCAAAGCAATCACAACCCGCTGGCGCATCCCGCCTGAAAGATGATGCGGATAATCCATCATCCGCTTCTCCGGAGAAGGTATACGCAACAAATCCAACATCTCCGTTCCCGCATCCCAAGCATCTTTCTTGCTCATCTTTGTATGCAACCGGAAAACTTCTGTCACCTGCCGCCCTATCCTATGCACAGGATTCAGCGCAGACATCGGCTCTTGAAAAATTAGCCCAATCTCTCCACCCCGCACCTGCTGCATGCGCTTATCACTCACATGCAAAAGATCCTCCCCTTTGAAACGCACTTCTCCACCTAGAATCTTTCCGGCAGGCTGCGGTAAAAGTCGCACAATTGACATGGCAGTCACACTCTTCCCGCACCCAGATTCTCCTACTATACCTACAGTTTTCCTCTTAGGAATTTTAAAGGAAACCTGATCCACCGCCCGCAACAGTCCCTTTTCCGTATCAAACGAAGTGATCAATTGATCCACCTCTAAAAGGTTTTCAGAACTCATTGCACCTCCTCCTCCGGGGTCTGGATAGTTACATCCACTCCATCTCGATACTCATCGATAATACGATTCACCTCAGGAAACGTTTCACCGCTCCGCTTCGCATCCAAAGTCTCTTCCTTCACGCCCTCGTCTATCCAATACGTAAACGACTCAAGTGGATCATATACCACTGGTGGGCTGAATTTTGTCTCCTCAGAGTCTGGCCACCGCACCCACCGCCAACTGCCAATCCGTGAGAAATCCACAGTAAACGCCGGGACGAAAATTGCCTCCTCATGGATAATCTTTTGTAGCCGGAATGCAGCATTTCGTAACTCCTCCTCACTCCGCGCAAATCGAACTTTCTCCGATAAAAGATCCGTATCTTCACGCCCCCAAACAAATAAGTTGTTCGTTTGCATCTTCAAATTACCCCGCTCATCTCTCGCATTCGTCGAGTGCAGAAATTGCTGAAAATCCGGTGTGGGTGGCGTAATCCCCCATGCTGTAAACGTCATCTCGTGCTGCTTCTGCATCGCTTTTCGGTAAGAAACCGTCGGCTCAGCAGAATCTAGCCTCAGCTCAAATCCACACGCACGCGCATCCTCCCTCACAATCGCCAACATCCGGTCCAATATAGGTATCGCTGGATAAGTCACCGAAATCGATAGCCGCTTCCCGTCCTCCCGTCGTAAAATCCCGTCCCTCCCCTGCTTGGTAAAGCCAGCCTTCGCGAAAGCTGCGCGAGCTGCACTGATCGAATACGGCCTTGCCTTGATCGTTGGATCACTAAACAGAAGATACCCTTGGTTAAATACATCTAACCGCCGGTAATCCCCACGGTAAATCACATCAATCACCTTCTGCCAATTCATCGAGTGCTGAATCCCGATTCGGATGTCTAAATCATCCAACAATGGCTGGCTTACGTTCAAATATAACCCCCGTGGCAATGCAGGATATTGATTATAAAAAGTATATCTCTCGATATATCCTTTAAATACAGGATCCATCTCCGATTTCTCATACCAATACTCCGGCCGCGTTATATTAAACGTATCTAACTCCCCGGCACGAAATAACTCAAACGCCTTCGACTCATCTCGCACAACGATATGTTGGATCCGGTCTGGATTGAAGCGATACCTATAATACTTCCGATCCTTTGCCCACCAATCCTTAACCCGTGTTTGCGTCACCGATACCCCTTTGACTAAATCTTCATCCTTTACCTCATAAGCACCAGTAGTCGGAGGAAACTTCCATTGATAACGCTCCGTAAAATCAGGCCCATAATCTTTGTAAAAGTGCGGCGGCGAAGGGCTCAGGCTACCCACAATTGCCGGCGCATAGATCTGCGCTTCTGGGACGGATACCGATAGAGTATAATCATCATATGCCACAACCGCCGCTATGTTCTCACGATAATACTGCTTCGCATACGAATTTACAATATCATCAGAAATTCTGATATAAGATCCATAGAGAAAATCCTTCGCCACCACTGGCTCACCGTCTGAATAACGCGCAGCTTCATCGATCCGGAAAAACACCGTGCGCCCATCCGAAGATACGGCCCACTCCTTCGCGATTCCCGGGATCATATCCATCGTTTTGGGATGCAAACCCACTAACGGCATATCTATATTGTCATAAAGAACCCCACGGAAACCATTGTTCGAATTATCACCAAACGGCCTCAGGGTTGGTGGAAATGACAGCATGAAATTCCTAAATGTTCCGCCCTTTTTAGCGCGCGGGTCACCTATCTCTTCGTGCTCACTACCGTTCTCCCATACCAAATCCATTGGCAGTTCATCAACAGAACCAAAGCGGAAATAACCATCCAGACTCAACCGAAATTCCCATTTCTCTGCCTCCCTCTGCAGATTCGCCAGATTCCGCTCGATTGCCTCCCGATCTTCCCCTTCTGCCTCGACTAATCTTCCTTGCGCCTCCAAAATCTTCTCTTCTGTGGCCTTCTTTTGTTCCGTCAACCAACTACGAATATACGAATTGTAGCGCGGTATAAACTCTTCAAATCCTGACGTGCGCTGCAGCTCAGCCTGCTGCTGCTTACACCCTGCAAACACAAAAAGGGCGGCAGCAACGAAGAGATATATATAAGATTTTCTCATCAGCGATAATAACTATGTTTCTTCGGATCAAAGGCCTCCCGCACTGCCTCTCCAATAAATGTGATCAGCACTAAAAGGCCCACCAAGACCACAAAAGTCGACGATACCAACCACGGCGCTGAAAGGTTCGAAAGCCCATCACTTAACAATCTCCCCCACGTTGCATACTCCGGCGGAAGCCCAAATCCCAGATAATCCAACGCCGTGAGCGACGAAATCAGCGAAGATGTCGTAAAAGGAACCAAAGTAACAATAATCGCCACCGTATTTGGTAATAAATGTCGAAAAATAATACGCGGAGTGCCAGCTCCCAGCACCCTCGCCGCCGCGATGTAATCTCGCTCCTTATCGCGGTAGGCAGCCGTCCGCATCAGCGCTGTAATCCCCATCCAACCAAACAGAATCAGGATGGTCAAAATAACAGGCAGACCCTTAAATTTCTCCGGGACCATGCTGGAGAATATGATAACGACGAACAAAAATGGCATATTGGAAAAAATCTCGATTAACCGATCAAATATAAGGTCAAACCACCCTCCTAGATACCCCATCAACATTCCCAAAGTGATCCCAACCAAATACACCACCGGCAAAAATATAATAGCAGCTTTGAAGTTTACCTGAAGCCCTCCATATAAATAAGCTACAACATCATATCCCTGAGACGTAGTCCCTAGGAAATTCCCCTCTTCCGGAACGGGTGGCGCGGGATGATATTTTACCGCCCTCAGCTCACTCGCCGGCAAATCTAAGAAATCTTCCAGCGCACCCTCCCCACTATACTTCTCCTTCACCTTTTTTCCGCCCTCATACTCAGCACTATACACCCGCTCTCCCTCTTCATTCCAGCCGTCCACCGCACCACTGTAAACACCCCTGCGTAAGGTAAATCTTTGGTAAATGCGGCCTTCGAGTAAATCATGATAACGCGCCGCCAAACCAAAGTATGGCTTCCGATTTCCATCCTCATAAAACAGCCCTTGCCGCTGCACCAACGCCCGAGAACGTGGCTTCAGAGTATCATCCGTCGAACCAAATGGAATCAATGGCAGAAAAACCTTATCGTCTGACTCCTCAGAACCATCTTCGAAATCTTTCTTTAACTTCCGATAGTTCACCGGCGCCTCCGAAAGCTCTCCCTCAATTCCAAAATCTTTACCCTGATAGGGTTGTGGCGTAAATGCAGGAAACGACCACTTCCCGTCATAGCGGACTGCCAAAGCCTCTTTCCCCACAATCACCTGATCCAGCGCCGCCAAACCCGCCAAAAACATCAAAATAATTAGCGACCAATAACCACGCTGAATTGCTTTAAACCTCCTGATTCTGCGCAACGTAACAGGATTTCCCGGACCCCGTCCGAACGATTTCACCACCAGATAAACTCCTGCCCCCATCAAAACTACAGCACTCAGCCAGCCAAACCAAAGGAAACTCCCGCCACCCACACCCCCCTTCAATAACGGAACCTCCCGACTCACATCAAAAAACCACCGCGCAGTCGGGAAATCGATTTCCCGCAACTCCCCAAAAACCGCCAGCCCCCCAAGCAACGCGAGTAAAAATCCTATAACCCGACCGTTCATTTGAATTTGATCCTCGGATCCACCAGCGAAACGATAAAATCAGAAATCACGTTCCCCAATAACAACAAAAACGCCGCAACCGTCAACGTCCCCATCACCACCGGGACATCTCGCGCAATGATCGCCTGATACTGCAATAAACCAAAACCCTGTATATCAAATACAGTTTCCACCAAAATCGATCCACTTACAAAAACACTTATCAGCCCCCCCGCGCTTGTCGCCACCGGTATCATCGAATTACGAAACGCATGCCCGAAAACTGCCTTCCGGAAATTAGCACCCTTCGCCACCGCAGTCCGCACATAATCTGCCGAAAGCTGATCCATCAAATTGTTCTTCGTTAGCATCGTCAGCATCGCAAAGGAACCCACCAAGTAACACAAAAGCGGCAAAACCGTATGATGCGCAAGGTCCTTCGCCTTCTCCCATGCATTCATCTCAGCGAAGTCGGGACTCGTGAAACCAAACAGCGGAAATAAATCCATTCTCGCACCCAAATGCACCAGCAGAATCGCACCCAAAGCAAAGCCCGGGATCGAATACCCAATGAAAATTAAAATCGAGCTCGCACTATCTATAAATGTCCGGTGCTTCAAAGCCTTCAAAACCCCCAATGGCAGACAAATCGCATACGTGAAAAATGCCGTCAAGAACCCAAAATAAGCGGCCACCGGCACCCGCGCCAAAATCATCTCCCACACCGGGTCATTATATACCGTAGAACGCCCAAGATTTCCCTGCAAAAGCCCATCGAATTGCGTCCGAAACAAAACTACCCGCGGCGGATAAGACGGGACTTCCGGATTGCCAATATTCCGCTTTCGAAATCGCTCCTGCCGCACCCCCTCATTCTCAAATCTCAGCGCCCACCCATCATCTGCTACATCACCCCCATCAGCCCGATATTTTGCCGAAATTACCTCCTCACCTTCCTTCACCACCCTCACAAACCGCCCATCACCCTTCAATACCGCAATCGCAGTATTCTCCGAATCTTCCTCCAACCCACCAATCGTATCTGAGTCAACATTCCCAAATTCACCCTTCGAAATCTGCACCTCCCTCGGTAAAACTCCCAGCCATTGCAAATATGCAACCGGCGCGGATTTATCGAGGCCGAACTGCTCCTCCAGCTCCTCCATCTGCTCGTCACTCAGCCCGCCACTCGCCTCATTCGAGGCCTGCCGGCTAGCACCATCACCCTCACCTCCGCCAGAAGCCTGTTGTAGCATCCGATCCAATGGCCCACCCGGAACCACCCGCGTAATCCCAAAAACGAGAAACGTAATCCCCAACAAAGTCGCCGGGATCAGTAGTAGACGTCTTAGGAAATAGCTTTTCACTCGTGGTAAAGCGAGATTCTCACTTCATAGCCCGCCTTGGCAAGCATTGCCCGTGACGAATGTGTAATTCATTCCACAACTATGAAATAAACCTCCGCGATCAGTTTCCACACCCACGCACTCTCCGGCTCAGCATTAGAACCGACCCACCTAACACAAACAGCCATGTCGAGGGTTCAGGAATCGCTGAAAATTCACCCGTAATCCACGAAAGCCCATACTCCGTGCCATTTGTATCCGAGGAAACCTGCCAAGCATACCGCCCTGCAGATAACCCCTTCGCCTCTATCAGCTCCACGTTTTCAGTATTGCTCAAGCTCGCCGCCAATTCTGTGCCCAGCGTAAAACCTGTCACCTGATACAGCCGCAAATTCAGATCTGCCAAACTAGGATTGAAAGTAAAATCCGGATTCGCACCTGTCCCGCCGTTCGCCGCCGTAATCGTGCGATTCCACACCAAACTCGCCGCCAGCTGAAAGCTCGAACTGCCAGCCGGCAAATCGAAAAAATACGTCTGCGGCACAGTAGCATTCGCCTGCCCCTCATCCCAGCCCGTCGCACCCACGACAGACGCACTTGCCGCATTTTGCTCACCAGCTTCGAGAATCTGATGGCTTCGGTCGATATCCAATTCCCCTGCCCCATACACCACATCTAACGGATTTGACGAGGTATTCGCCCACGCCCGTGTAAACTCAGACTCCTCCCGCGAAGCCCCCGTCATCAGCAAAGATTTTACCACAAATGAACGCGCCGCATTGCCGCTTCCAGGCGTAGTCCGCGCACTCTGTAAAAGCAAACTCGCCGCACCCCCCACCGTTGGCGCTCCCCAGCTAGTCGCATTCGTCGGCACCACAATATCAGGTCGCGTGCGAAATCCCCCATCCAGCATCGTCCCACCCCGGCTATGCTCCCCGTCAGAACGCCCCACCGTAATCCCATTATATGCCCCCGCCAACAAAGTTGGGACTACCGTTCCACTACCATTGTTTAAACCTATCGTCGCCACAAAATCATCCCTCTGAATGGCAAAATCCAACCGCCGGACCGCCTCAATATTCACTGCCGGATCTGAAACATCACCCACCCAGCTATGATTCTGCACATCATTCGTCTCTACTAGCGGCAAAACCCCGCTTTGCGTAGTCCGTAGAAATCCTCCCCCTAGGAAATTCGCTGCATCGTAAACGCTAATCCGGTTTGGAGCCACCCCTATGCCCGGTGCCGCCGAGGACGCCCCGTAGAAATACTCTCCCACCGTCGTCGCATGCCCAGATGACACAGCACTTCCACCCGAGGGATACTGAAAGTTTTTCCCCGGAAATAATGTAGCATCGGGTCGGTAAATCGCTGGTGCAGCCGTCTCCCCTTCCGCAGGCGGGTTCAATCGCGCCTCAACCTGTGATACCGAAATACCAGCGCCAGTAGGAGCCCCACCCCCCAGCCTAGTTTGCAATGACGTCAGACCTATATCATCTCTCTGGGAAGGACTCAGCTGCGCTTGCAGCAACTGACCCGCCAGCAGGACTGCCACGAAAAGAAATCGTACCGTGAAATTATGTAAGGAAGACAAAGTGATCCGTAATGGGTTAACAAGTAGGTCATGTAGCGAATCATCAGATGCAGCGCAAGACTTCTTTTCAAAACCATTTAGCTCCCGCAGCGCAGAAACATCACCTCACCCTACGATTGACGCGGCAACGTGTATAGTTTCCCCTTCCACCCATGCCCAGCGCTGACAAGCAAACCTCTACCATCTCCTCCAGTCGCTGGATCCTCTCCTACCTACTCAAGGAAAAACGCATATTTATCCCCTCACTTCTCGCACTATTCGTCACCGCAGGCCTTGCCCTCGCCTTCCCCTACTTCCTCAAAGAACTCATCGGAAACCCCGCCGATGCCCTCCAAAAGGAAGTCCCTGCCGCAGACATCATCGCCAATATCAACGACATCGTCTGGAAACTCCTCGCTGTCCTCTTCTTACAAGCCACCATCGCCTTCTTCCGCGTCCAAGGCTTCATCAAAGCTGGTGAATCCGCGTTAAACCGTCTCCGCAAAGACCTCTACACCCACCTCCTAAAACTACCCATACCCTACTTCCAAGACCAGCGCGCTGGCTCCCTCTCAAACCGCGTCTCAGCAGATCTCACACTCGTCCGCGATACCCTACTCACCACCGTCCCCCAGGCCGTCCGACAAACCGTCATCCTCATCGGCGGCCTCATCTTCATCTTCATCGCATCATGGAAGCTATCCGTCGTCATGCTCGGCTGCATACCCATCGTCGTCCTACTCATCGCATTCTTTGGCCGGAAAGTCAGAAACCACTCAAAAGCCGCCCAAGAATCCCTCGCAGAAGCCTCCACCGTCATCGAAGAATCCGTCCAAAACATCGCTGACGTAAAAGCTTTCACCAACGAAAGCACAGAACGCGCCCGCTACGATTCCTCCCTAGCCGCCTTCCTCGCAGTCACCCTCCGCGGCGCCCGCGCCCGTGCCGCCTTCCTTTCGTTCATCATCTTTGTCCTGTTCGGCACCATCGCCTTCGTCATTTGGTACGGTGCACGCATGTATGCTACCGGCGATATTTCATGGACGAATTTCTCCTCCTTCATCCTGTTCTCCATCTTCGTCGGCGCATCCCTCGGCTCCTTCCCAGAAATTGTCTCCCAACTCCAGCAAACCGCCGGCGCCACCCAGCGCCTCCGCGAAATTCTCGACATCCCCGGAGAACGATCCAATGGCGATCCCAACGTAAAAATCTCAGGGGCACTTAGCCTCCAAGACGTAAATTTCACCTACCCCTCCCGCCCAGATATCCCCGTCCTAAAAAACCTCACCATCGAGTTTCCCGAAGGAAAACGCACCGCCATCGTAGGCCCTTCCGGCGCTGGAAAAAGCACCCTCTTCTCCCTCATACTCGGCTTCAACCACCCCGACTCTGGCGAAATCACATTTGACGGCCTCAATGCCAATCAAATCGCCCTCCAAGCCATCCGTTCCCAAATCGCAATCGTCCCCCAAGAAGTCCTACTCTTCGGTGGCACCATCTTGGAAAACATCTCCTACGGAAAACCCGGAGCCGAACACCCAGAAATCATCGAAGCCGCTAGACTCGCCAACGCCCACAGCTTCATCGAAGAACTCCCAGATCAATACCAAACCATCGTCGGCCCACGCGGCACAAAACTGTCCGGCGGCCAGCGCCAACGCATCGCCATCGCACGCGCCATCCTAGCCGATCCTAAAATCCTCCTCCTCGACGAAGCAACCTCCGCCCTCGATAGCGAATCCGAACGCCTCGTAAACGAAGCCCTAGAAAGGCTTATGAAAGGCCGCACTTCCCTCGTCATCGCCCACCGACTCTCCACCGTCCGCCACGCCGATCAAATCATCGTCCTCGCCAAAGGCGAACTCCTAGAAAAAGGCACCCACGAACAACTCTACCAATCCGGCGGCACCTACAAATACCTAGCCGAAACCCAACTCACCTAAACGCCTCACCCCACGTTTCAGCTTTTCACACGCTAACGTCATTTTCCCCAGCCGCCGCTCACTCTCCAGCTCCGAAGGAGCGACACGATACAAGCATAGTCCGCTAGGGCTATGTTCACATCACCAAAACCATCGCAAGGTCTGTAAGACCGACGGATAAATTAGCTCCAAAGGATCGTCCACATACCAGAATAGTCCGCCAAGGCTATGTCTACATCTCTTAAGCTCCAAAGGAGCAACACGATACCAGCATAGTCCGCTAGGGCTATGTTCATATCACCAAAACCACCGCAAGGTCTGAAAGACCGCCGGATACATCACATCCAAAAAAGCGACACCATACCAGCATAGTCCGCTAGGGCTATGTTCATATCACCAAAACCATCGCAAGGTCTGAAAGACCGCCCCATATATTAGTTCCAGAGGAGCGTCCACATACCAGCATAGTCCGCTAGGGCTATGTCTACATCACCAAAACCATCGCAAGGTCTGTAAGGCCGCCCCATATATTAGTTCCAGAGGAGCGTCCACATACCAGCATAGTCCGCTAGGGCTATGTTCATATCACCAAAACCATCGCAAGGTCTGAAGCCGCCGAGAATGCAAGGAGCGTCCACATACCAGCATAGTCCGCTAGGGCTATGTTCATCACCAAAACCACCGCAAGGTCTGAAAGACCGCCGGATACATCAGCTCCGAAGGAGCGCCACGATACCACCAAGTCCGCCAGCGCTATGTTTGCTTTTTATAATGACACCACACCTCCCTGCTGGTAGAAAAGTCTAATTCGTAAATCGAGGACCAAGGTTATCGGGCTACCGCCTGATGCAACCAAGGGCGGTAGCGTCCCGTCACATTGGCATCACAAAACTGCAGGAGCAGCAATTTCATCCTAGGAAACCAAAGAACGAACCCAGTCCCTGACAATCTCTAGCGCACCCATTCCCCTCCCGGAAAACCATCATCAAAGCTCATCCAGCGGACTCCCACTCTTCCGATCTGGATCGTTCAGCACATGCGTGTAAATCATCGTCGTTTGCACACTCTCATGCCCCAGCAGCTCCTGAACCGTCCGGATGTCACGCCCCATTTCTAGCAAATGAGTAGCGAAGGAATGTCGCAAAACATGACACGTAACCCGCTTGTCTATCTTCGCCTCGTAGGAAAGCCGTTTCATCGACCGCTGCACCCCATTCTCATGCACATGATGCCGCCGCACCCGATTCACTCGTGGATCCACAGAAAGCTTCGGCGAGGGAAAAAGCCAGAACCACAGCCAATCCTTCCCCGCATTCGGTGACTTCCGATCAAACGCCCCCGGCATAAAAACACCGTCTAGATTCGCAGCTCTGTCCTGCTCATAGATAACATGTATATTCACCAAATGCTCCTGCAGAGGCTCTACCAGCCGCCTCGCAAGCGGAACCCTCCTATCCTTATTGCCCTTGCCCTGCCTCACGATCAGATACCCGTTGTCAAAATCGATGTCTTTCACCCGCAGCCTAGCGCACTCCATCACCCGCAGCCCTGACGCATACATCACCTGTAACATCAGCGCATAAGTCTGCATCAGCCCACCCCGTCGCCCCTCCGCCTCCGCAGTTTCGAGCAAACGCTGCACCTCCACCTTACTCAGCACCACTGGCAGCTTTTGACTCTCCTTAGCTTTTCGGAAATTTCTCAAATCTACCTGCTGGAAACCCCTCACCCGTTTCAGGTAGAACACCAGCGCGTTTAGCGCCTGCTTCTGCGTCCCCATCACCACCCCGCCCTCAACCGCCAGATTGCTCAAAAACCTCTCCGCCTCCGCCACCCCTGGAAGGCCTACCTCGCACTCAGCATGTATCATAAGCCTCACCACCCACTGCAAATAATTCTCCTCCGTCCGTAACGCGTAATTCCCCTCCCGCAAACGTCGCACCAGCGCCGCCAAACTATCCACATTTTCTTCTGGAAAACCCTTTGCCGCCCAAACGTCGCGCAACTTGTCTAGAGTTTCTGCAACCACCTCTCCCTGACTCTCAAAAGAGTCTCTCCTATACACCGCCCGGTATCCATTCCAATCCACCAACCGCGCCCAATCCTCGCGCAAAAGAACTTCGTGCGCTAGCCGCACCACCTCCGCCGTCTGACGGACCTCAATCGTCCTCACCCCTGCAGTGTGACTTAATTGAATTAAATACTCATCAAGAAAATCCTGCTTTGCCAACCCCACAGGCCGTCGCCGAAACGCCAAACCCCAACGCTCCAAATGCTTATGATAGTAAGGCCGCACCTTCTCTGGAACCCTTTCTTTCGCCAGCAAATCCTGAAACAACCTAAAAAACTCCTCCCTACTACAACTTGCCATCCCCCCACAACCTGATATTCTTCCCACCTAATCAATCTAAAAAGCCAACACCCCCCACAAAAACCAAAAATTGAATAAACCCACACAGTGACTCCACTTATTTAATTTCCCACCAATCTAATAAACTGTTCTCCAAGAAAATTAAGACCATGGGACAAAGGCTACCAGATGATCAGATGCGCCTCTACCGTCGGATTGATGAGGCGCTCTACTACATTTGGGATCCAATCGGCGTCAGCACTTCTGCCTGGGCGCGGGATGAGTATCAGAACTATCTGCCCCACGTATTCACAAGTGTCATGCAGGCAATGCCGCGAACCGAACTCCGCGACTACCTTGTGCGAATTGAATCCGAACACATGGGACTCGGGGAAGCGCCTTGGCATGAAGAAGAGAGTGGATGCTTTCGTAGATCTCCTTTTCGAGCTCAAGGAAGCTATAATCGAAGACAACAACAAGGAGAACAAGTCGGAGATGGCGACGCCGAGGAAGCCGTCTGATTAAATTTGAGCTTGACCCCGGCGCGCCATTCCTATGACGTTCGCAAAGAAATCTCCACCAACCACACCCGCAAATGAATAAACCAAAAATAATCGCAGAACTAGTCCGGAACACATTTAAGCGTGCCGTCCGAGAGTCAATCGTCGGAGTCATACTCATAGGAGTCTTCGCCTATCAGATGCTCACAATATCACCCGGGACGCCCCAATATTTCGGAACGATTCTGATCATTGCATCCCTTGGATTTGTTATGG
Organism: uncultured Verrucomicrobiae bacterium; assembly: GCA_963849375.1. Classification (GTDB taxonomy): domain Bacteria; phylum Verrucomicrobiota; class Verrucomicrobiia; order Verrucomicrobiales; family Akkermansiaceae; genus Luteolibacter. The sequence goes on from CAWKHB010000008.1 coordinate 178,789, forward strand.
GGATCTTGTGGTCATACGTGATTGGCTACCGTGCGATAAGGATTCATCCCGAGACCGATTCGGCATTCTGGAACGAAGCTTTTCTTACGCAGGCTAGGCTATTGCGGACAGTGCCACTCTGGTATCTTGCACCAGTTCTTACGGGCGTTATGATTACGGCTCTGCCAGGACAAGGCACTTCATACACGGCGTTTCTAATGATGCTCGCGATTTGTGGCCTAATTTTTGGTGGGCTTACATGGCTCAATCGATCAGCGGCACAAAAGATCGAAGAACAAGCACAAGCCTTTGCATAAGAAGAATGCGAACAAGGCGGAGATGGCGACGCCGAGGAAGCCGTATGTTTAATTTGGACATTGACACCGGCGCGCCATTCCTATGACGTTCGCCAATGAACCGAGTTTGTGTGTGAAGCGAGACACTTTACTTCCGCTCAGATTCTTATGTCCGTAGGGTGAAGATCAGCGTTTCCGTTCTCGTGCATTGGCTTGGTTAGGGTGCTTGGGTTTATAGCCGAGAGATGTATCGTAGCGCAGCGTTCTTAAGCATTGGCTTTAACTGGGTGCTTGGGTTTTCGTCCGTAAGATTGATTTCAGCTTCACACTTCCGATGCATTGGCTGGGGTTGCGGCTCAGTGCTTCTAGCTTTCCGAAATTTGTGGCCGCTAGAAGCCTGAAGAGGGCGAACCCCTAAGATAGCTTTGAGTGAAGCGCAGCGGAACCTCGAAGGCTATCGGTTGTTGGACGGACCCAGGCTGGAACTAGCGGGGCTGCGCTCTTGCCTTATGCGTTTCCGATTTATGCCCGTGGATTAAAGGTCCTACGGGGGCGGGGCGGTTGCGCGACGGGCTACTGTCTGGTATGCGGGAACTCCTTGGCCTATCGCACGGCGATTGGCCAAGGGAGGTGGTGAGGTTTTTTCCCAGCGGCCGGTTTGTGGGATAGATGTGGGTCTCCAACAGGTTCCGGGGGCGGTTTGCCGGGTTTCTAAGCGCACGTTCTTTGCACATGGCTTGTGACGATGTGTTGTTCTTGAAACGTGATGTGTGGGTCATGCGGCTTTGGATCGTTTGGCGGGTGGGCCGCGCAGGAGATGGATGGGGGCGAGTTCGCGCAGGAAGGTGAGGTGGGCGCCGCAGCAGGGGCAGGCAAATGGCTCCAGTTCCGGGAGTTTTGGAACCGGATCAAGCTCTGCCCCGAGGTGGAGGCGGATGGTACGGTTTGTCCTGATGGCCGCAGCACTGGCAAAGCCGTAGTGGCGCACCCGCGCAAAACCTTTGGGTAGAACGTGGAGCAGCCAGCGGCGTATGAACTCGGCCGGAGTGAGTGCCATGATGGCGGTTTTTCCCGTGATACTTGAAGTCCAGTAGATGCGGATGTTGCCGCGTTTGTCATAGCCGATGATGCGCTTCGCTCCAATGGCACTACGCTTCACGTAGCGTGCTAAATATCGGATGGCGGTTTTCCCCGCACCGACGTGTTGGAGCTGCACGTTCCATGTAGTCTGGGGCTGGAGTGATTTTTTAGCGGCAAGGGAGAGGTCTCTAAAAATATCGGGGTGATCGTTTTGGAGGGCGTGGCGTAGGAGGTTACAGAAGCGCTTGGCGAGGGGGTGGTAGTGGACGAGGAAGCCCTCTGCGCCGGGGCGGATGACGCGTTTCTCTGTAGGATGCCATGCCAATGCAGGAACGATGCAGTGGACGTGGGGATGGTGCTGGAGCTGGCGACCCCAGGTATGCAGGACGCTGGTGAAGCCGGCCTGAGCGCCTTTGGTTTTAGTATGGATCACGTCGCGCAGGGCTGCGGCGCTGGTCTTGAGGATGAGGCCGTACATTTCCCGGGGATGGGCGAGGCAGGCCTGGCGTAGCTCGGATGGTAATGTGAAGGTGACCATGAAGTATGGGACTGGCAGTAGTTTGGCTTCCTGCCGGGAAGTCCACTCCGCCTGCCCGTGTGATCCGCATTGGGTGCAGCTGCGGTGGTTGCAGCTGTGGTAGGCGAAGTGGGGCTTCTTGCAGCCTTCGCAGCGGTAGAGCCGCCCGCCCAGCGCGGGGGTGCGGCACGCGAGGACGCGTGCCACCGCCCGGTAATGGGCGGCGCAGAGGTGTTTGCGGTGGGCACGGGCGTAGTCCGCCCAATGCTCCGCGAGGATGTCTGCCAGATCCAGGGACACGGTTTTTCCTCCGCTAGATTCCGGGCAGGGTGGCGAGGGCTGCCCGGGCTTTTTCCTCGCTGACCTCGGTGAGGTGGAGGTAAACCATGGTGGGCTTGAGGGTGGTGTGGCCTAGGTAGGCGGCGACTTGGCGCACGCTGGTTCCCGCCTCTAACATGTGGGTCGCGTAGCTGTGGCGGAGGGTGTGGATGCACACTTTTTCATGGTGCTTCATGAGGCCGCTCTCGTGCTTGGCTATCCTCATGGCGGCCTGTACACTGCTGGCTGACATGGGCTTTTGGCCATTGTGAAGGGCGTCTTTGAGCGGGATGCACGAGCCCTTCCAGCCGCGTCCAGATGCCGGGAAGAGCCAGTGGAGGTTGCCGTGCCACTTCCAAAACCTGCGCAGCCGGATGATGAGGGCTGGGTTCAAAGGGACTTCGCGCGGCTTGCCGCCTTTGGTGTGTTTGATCCTCAGGATGTTGCGGCGGCTGTCGATGTCCTTGGGGCGGATGTGGAGGGCTTCGCTCATCCTTAGGCCGCAGTGGTAGACGAGGGTGAAGTAGGCCTTGTAGCGGTTGTCGCGGAAGGTGGCCAAGAGTTTGGCGACCTCCTGGCGGGTGAGGATGTGGGGCAGTGGTTCCTCGCGCCGAATCTTGATCTTGCCCCAGATCTTCCAGGACTTTCCGAGGTGGTCGCGGTAGAAGGTTCGCAGCGCGCAGACGGCCTGGTTGAGGGTGGAACCGGAGAGTTTGCGCTCGTTGTGAAGGTGGGCGAGGAAGGCGAGAACCTGGCGGCTGTCGAGATCCAGAAGCGCGATGCGCGGGTAGTGATCGGCGAGCTGGGAGGCCCAGCCGAGGTAGGTTTTTACTGAGCGCTCGCGCAGACCTTTGAGCTGGACGAAGGAGCTATAGTCTTTATACCAAGCGGCGGATGTAAGTGTGTTGTCTTTTTTTCATGACAGAAAACATCATGGCCGCTTACGTCCAACCTTTCAACTCCGCAAAGAAGAACCGCCGCACAGCGGCTCTGTTCAACAAGTCGGAGATGGCGACGCTGAGGAAGCCGTTTGTGAGGTGTCGGTATTTGGGGTAGTCATAGTTGTTTGGTTGGTTGCGTGGTTTCCGAGCGCGCCATTCCTAGGGCGTTCTGCAAGAAATGCACCATAACCGATTGCTTAGCTCGTGGACTCTTCAAGTCGGGATTATCCTCGTGGCGTTGGTCGGGTGCGTTACTAATCCTCACAACAACTACGAGAAGAGATGGATGCTTCTTGACTCCGAATCAGAATTTAAGGAGACGGTTGAGAAGAGAAGTGCCAAGCATACTCTGTGGAGCTATCTCGGTAGCGACGCAACTTACCATTACTTTTCGCGGAGCCCAACCAGACTGTTCATCGGAAGCTACACTTTTTACAGAATCGCGCGTGAGAATTACTCTGGGATCTCGGATGCAGAAGGAGAAGCCAATCAAGTGGAACAGTGGAGTCTATTCGTATGCATTTTCGCGAGCTGAACCATCCGGTGAATACACTCATTCATTTGATCGCGGTCTAGTGTCTGAAGTTCTCCAGATACCGAATAAAAAGAAGCAGAACCCCTAAGATAGCTTTGAGTGAAGCGCAGCGGAACCTCGAAGGCTATCGGTTGTTGGACGGACCCAGGCTGGAACTAGCGGGGCTGCGCTCTTGCCTTATGCGTTTCCGATTTATGCCCGTGGATTAAAGGTCCTACGGGGGCGGGGCGGTTGCGCGACGGGCTACTGTCTGGTATGCGGGAACTCCTTGGCCTATCGCACGGCGATTGGCCAAGGGAGGTGGTGAGGTTTTTTCCCAGCGGCCGGTTTGTGGGATAGATGTGGGTCTCCAACAGGTTCCGGGGGCGGTTTGCCGGGTTTCTAAGCGCACGTTCTTTGCACATGGCTTGTGACGATGTGTTGTTCTTGAAACGTGATGTGTGGGTCATGCGGCTTTGGATCGTTTGGCGGGTGGGCCGCGCAGGAGATGGATGGGGGCGAGTTCGCGCAGGAAGGTGAGGTGGGCGCCGCAGCAGGGGCAGGCAAATGGCTCCAGTTCCGGGAGTTTTGGAACCGGATCAAGCTCTGCCCCGAGGTGGAGGCGGATGGTACGGTTTGTCCTGATGGCCGCAGCACTGGCAAAGCCGTAGTGGCGCACCCGCGCAAAACCTTTGGGTAGAACGTGGAGCAGCCAGCGGCGTATGAACTCGGCCGGAGTGAGTGCCATGATGGCGGTTTTTCCCGTGATACTTGAAGTCCAGTAGATGCGGATGTTGCCGCGTTTGTCATAGCCGATGATGCGCTTCGCTCCAATGGCACTACGCTTCACGTAGCGTGCTAAATATCGGATGGCGGTTTTCCCCGCACCGACGTGTTGGAGCTGCACGTTCCATGTAGTCTGGGGCTGGAGTGATTTTTTAGCGGCAAGGGAGAGGTCTCTAAAAATATCGGGGTGATCGTTTTGGAGGGCGTGGCGTAGGAGGTTACAGAAGCGCTTGGCGAGGGGGTGGTAGTGGACGAGGAAGCCCTCTGCGCCGGGGCGGATGACGCGTTTCTCTGTAGGATGCCATGCCAATGCAGGAACGATGCAGTGGACGTGGGGATGGTGCTGGAGCTGGCGACCCCAGGTATGCAGGACGCTGGTGAAGCCGGCCTGAGCGCCTTTGGTTTTAGTATGGATCACGTCGCGCAGGGCTGCGGCGCTGGTCTTGAGGATGAGGCCGTACATTTCCCGGGGATGGGCGAGGCAGGCCTGGCGTAGCTCGGATGGTAATGTGAAGGTGACCATGAAGTATGGGACTGGCAGTAGTTTGGCTTCCTGCCGGGAAGTCCACTCCGCCTGCCCGTGTGATCCGCATTGGGTGCAGCTGCGGTGGTTGCAGCTGTGGTAGGCGAAGTGGGGCTTCTTGCAGCCTTCGCAGCGGTAGAGCCGCCCGCCCAGCGCGGGGGTGCGGCACGCGAGGACGCGTGCCACCGCCCGGTAATGGGCGGCGCAGAGGTGTTTGCGGTGGGCACGGGCGTAGTCCGCCCAATGCTCCGCGAGGATGTCTGCCAGATCCAGGGACACGGTTTTTCCTCCGCTAGATTCCGGGCAGGGTGGCGAGGGCTGCCCGGGCTTTTTCCTCGCTGACCTCGGTGAGGTGGAGGTAAACCATGGTGGGCTTGAGGGTGGTGTGGCCTAGGTAGGCGGCGACTTGGCGCACGCTGGTTCCCGCCTCTAACATGTGGGTCGCGTAGCTGTGGCGGAGGGTGTGGATGCACACTTTTTCATGGTGCTTCATGAGGCCGCTCTCGTGCTTGGCTATCCTCATGGCGGCCTGTACACTGCTGGCTGACATGGGCTTTTGGCCATTGTGAAGGGCGTCTTTGAGCGGGATGCACGAGCCCTTCCAGCCGCGTCCAGATGCCGGGAAGAGCCAGTGGAGGTTGCCGTGCCACTTCCAAAACCTGCGCAGCCGGATGATGAGGGCTGGGTTCAAAGGGACTTCGCGCGGCTTGCCGCCTTTGGTGTGTTTGATCCTCAGGATGTTGCGGCGGCTGTCGATGTCCTTGGGGCGGATGTGGAGGGCTTCGCTCATCCTTAGGCCGCAGTGGTAGACGAGGGTGAAGTAGGCCTTGTAGCGGTTGTCGCGGAAGGTGGCCAAGAGTTTGGCGACCTCCTGGCGGGTGAGGATGTGGGGCAGTGGTTCCTCGCGCCGAATCTTGATCTTGCCCCAGATCTTCCAGGACTTTCCGAGGTGGTCGCGGTAGAAGGTTCGCAGCGCGCAGACGGCCTGGTTGAGGGTGGAACCGGAGAGTTTGCGCTCGTTGTGAAGGTGGGCGAGGAAGGCGAGAACCTGGCGGCTGTCGAGATCCAGAAGCGCGATGCGCGGGTAGTGATCGGCGAGCTGGGAGGCCCAGCCGAGGTAGGTTTTTACTGAGCGCTCGCGCAGACCTTTGAGCTGGACGAAGGAGCTATAGTCTTTATACCAAGCGGCGGATGTAAGTGTGTTGTCTTTTTTTCATGACAGAAAACATCATGGCCGCTTACGTCCAACCTTTCAACTCCGCAAAGAAGAACCGCCGCACAGCGGCTCTGTTCAACAAGTCGGAGATGGCGACGCCGAGGAAGCCGTCTGATTAAATTTGAGCTTTACACCGGCGCGCCATTCCTGTGACGTTCTCCAAAGAATTATTGTTCGCAGCTTTTAGATCCTCTTCGGCTTTTTCTGCTTCGAACTCATCAATCAGCTTGCCCTGGCTGCGAATCGTGAATGCAGTCATCATCATTCCTAGGGCGGCGCAGATTGCCCAAGCTGGCTGACTGAATAGTAGCGAGCCAATCGCAAGAGCCAGAAGCACGGCGGCAGAGAACCACGAGAATCGAAGATCGATTTTCATTCGGAGCATTAACAACTGGTAGTATTTATCAGCTTGAACTTTTTTAGATTTATCTGCCGCCCGGATTCTTCGGATGATTTCTTCGGGCGGGACTGGTGGTGGTAGATTTTTCATTGTTCGTGAGTATTTTTATTGGAGGGCAGGCCATGCACATTCCGTAGCGCATTTCCTTTTTTTCGTGGCACCATCGATAGCCAGATCCAAGATCTTCGCATTTGAGGCATTCCATTTATTTTGTGTCTTTTAGATTAGGTCGGAAGAGGGAGAACAAGTCGGAGATGGCAACCCCGTCCCGCATTCTGGTTTGGGTTCAGCACCTTTGCGGGGTGCCATTCCTAGGCGTTCTCCAAGAAATGAAGACCCTGTTTCGGCATATTTCGGTGGTAGCTGTCGCAGCCTTCTTGGCATTCCTCATTGCTCCATACATTGCGCGATACGGATATTCCCTCAACGCTTTCACCGAGAGTTCTGCGGTTGATGGTGTCGGGGCGGTAGCCGCACTCGCAGTAGGGCTTGTCTGGCTCATTTTTACGTTGGCACTTACAAAGCCGCGAATTCAGCAATGGATGATTCTCGGATTCTTTTCACCGATTCTTTTCGTGCCTCTCTTCTATCAGTTCACAGCATGGTTTGCTGGCTATGGGAGTCATTCCTACGGATTCGGTTCGCCATTGAAGATCGGATTGATGGTTGCAGGTATGTTGAGCTGGATTTTGGTTCCGTTCGGCTTGCTAATCGGAGTTTCTTCGGCGGCGATCACCAGGCTAATCGAAAACAACAAGAGGGAGAACAAGTCGGAGATGGCGACGCCGAGGAAGCCGTCTGATCAAATTGGGAGTTGACACCGGCGCGCCATTCCTATGACGTTCGCCAAGGAACCTAGTTTGTGTGTGAAGCGAGACGCTTTACTTCCGCTCAGATTCTTATGTCCGTAGGGTGAAGATCAGCGTTTCCGTTCTCATACATTGGCTTGGACAGAGTGCTTGGCTAATCGACCGTAAGATGAATCGTAGCGCAGCGTTCTCTTACATTGGCTTGGACAGAGTGCTTGGGTTTATAGCTTTAAGATGTATCATAGCGCAGCGTTCTCGTGCATCGGCTTTGAATGAGTGCTTGGGTTTTCGTCCGTAAGATAGATTTCAGCTTCACACTTCTCAACCATTGGCTAAGGTTGCAGCTTAGTGTTTCTAGCTTTCCGTCATTTGTGGCCGATAGAAGCCTGAAGAGGGCGAACAAGTCGGAGATGGCGACGCCGAGGAAGCCGTCTGATCAAATTGGAGCCTGACACCGGCGCGCCATTCCTATGACGTTCGCCAAGGAACCAAGTTTGTGTGTGAAGCGAGACACTTTACTTCAGCTCAGATTCTTATGTTCGTAGGGTGGATATCAGCGTTTCCGTTCTCATACATCGGCTTGGACAGAGTGCTTGGCTAATCCGTCCGTAAGATGAATCGTAGCGCAGCGTTCTCTAGCATTGGCTTGGTTAGTGTGCTTGGGTTTATAGCCTTGAGATGTATCATAGCGCAGCGTTCTCGTGCATCGGCTTTGAATGAGTGCTTGGGTTTTCGTCCGTAAGATAGATTTCAGCTTCACACTTCTCAACCATTGGCTAAGGTTGCAGCTTAGTGCTTCTAGCTTTCCGTCATTTGTGGCCGCTAGAAGCCCGAAGAGGGCGAACAAGACGGAGATGGCAACGCCGAGGAAGCCGTATGTTTATTTTTGGGAGTTGACACCGGCGCGCCATTCCTATAACGTTCGCTAAAGAAATTTATGTTTCGATACATCATAGTTTTGCTACTCTGCGCTGGGATCTCTTGCTGCCAAGAGAAGCCGCCCGAAGAAGCTTTCGCTGAACAGTCATTTGGGATCACCAATGACGGCGAAGATGGAATAGTGGCCATGAGATCGCTCGCCCATGAAGCCCAAGCGTTTAGTGCTGCGAAAGAACGAATTGGTAAGCAAGGTTGGAAGGCCGTTGGGGGACAAGTCGCGCCCATTCCATCTGCATCGACATTCGTGAGTAAGGAGAAGGAGCTAGATTTCTACGTTAGCGTAATATTTCGGAATCTCGGATATTCTCTGGAGGATAACCCGGGCGCAAAGCTTGTAATGACGACGCAGCAGGAAGTTTCTATTCGGCATAGTGATATGGCTTTAGCAGATTTCCAGAGACTGCTAGACCGTTGGAAGCGGCCGCGCGATGACAGCTTCGACGACCTACTCAACGGAACAAAAAACCAAGCGAACAAGTCGGAGATGGCGACGCCGAGGAAGCCGTCTGATTAAATTGGGAGTTGACCCCGGCGCGCCATTCCTATGACGTTCGCTAAAGAAACAAGATCACCGTGGCAACTCTCATATTCTTCGCCCTTTTCTTGCTCGTTGCTGGCCTATTGCTTGCTCCGCTCTACTTTACTCGAAAGTCTTCAGGCTTCTACATGCCAATCTGGGGTGCATATGTTGTGACTACTGGTGGCTATGTCCTTAGGGGAATCTGGAAGGTGGTTAGTTTCGAGCGACCGACCCATTCGGAGAACTATGTTTCGATGTCACCGATCGGGGATTTCACAGATGGCGACCTAGTTAGATTCGTAATATTCCTGCTTTGCATACCAATTATAGCCTACCTTTGCACTGTCGGTCTTCCATGGGCGTTTAAGAACTGGCCACCAAAATCAACAATGAAGAAAGCGAACAAGGCGGAAATGGCGACGCCGAGGAAGCATTCTGATTAAATTTAGCTTCACCCCGGCGCCGCCATTCCTCTAACGTTCGCCAATGAATCGAGTTTGTGTGTGAAGCGAGACACTTTACTTCCGCTCAGATTCTTATGTCCGTAGGGTGAATATCAGCGTTTCCGTTCTCGTGCATTGGCTTGGACAGAGTGCTTGGCTAATCGACCGTAAGATCAATAGTAGCGTAGCGTTCTTGAGCATTGGCTTTGGCTGGGTGCTCGGGTTCTCGTCCATAAGATCGATTTCAGCTTCACACTTCCGATGCAGTGGCTTGGGTTGCGGCTCAGTGCTTCTAGCTTTCCGACATTTGTGGCCGTTAGAAGCCCGAAGAGGGCGAACAAGGCGGAGATGGCGACGCCGAGGAAGCCATCTGATTAATTTGGAGCTTGACACCGGCGCGCCATTCCTATGACGTTATGTTTCTGAAATACGAGCCAGTGGGATTTGTTTAGCTTGCCACAGCGGTTGCCGAATAGCGGCCGCTCTGGCGTGAGCGCAAGAATCTGCGAGACGGGAACGTCGTTTTCGTTCCACTTGAAGACGAGCGTTCCGAATGGTGCGAGCACCCGGAAGCATTCCGCGAAGCCTTGGCGTAGATGCTCTTTCCAGTCGTCTTCCAGCTTTCCGTATTTTTTCGCCAGCCAGCTATTCTTTCCGGCTCTGATCAGGTGCGGAGGATCGAAGACCACGAGGGGGAATGATTCATCCTCGAAAGGCAACGCCGTGAAGTCCGCGAGCAAGTCAGGATCGACGATCAATTCCCGCGTTCCGCCTTTGCTAGATTTGTCCGATAGCGTATGAGATTCCCGGCGCTTATCGCAGAACAACGCGCGGTCATCTTCCCGGTCGAACCAGAACATACGGCTTCCTGACGCAACATCTAAGACCGAAACATAACAAGTCGGAGATGGCGACGCTGAGGAAGCCTTCTGTGAGGTGTCAGTAGTGGGTGTAGTCATAGTTGTCTAGTTGGTTGTGAGGTTTCCGGGCGCGCCATTCCTATGGCGTTCGCCAATGAATCGAGTTTGTGTGTGAAGCGAGACACTTTACTTCCGCTCAGATTCTTATGTCCGTAGGGTGAATATCAGCGTTTCCGTTCTCGTGCATTGGCTTGGTTAGGGTGCTTGGGTTTATAGCCGAGAGATGTATCGTAGCGCTGCGTTCTTAAGCATTGGCTTTAACTGGGTGCTCGGGTTTTCGTCCGTAAGATTGATTTCAGCCTCACACTTCCGATGCATTGACTGGGGTTGCGGCTCAGTGCTTCTAGCTTTACTTCATTTGTGGCCGCTAGAAGCCCGAAGAGGGCGAACAAGGCGGAGATGGCGACGCCGAGGAAGCCGTATGTTTAATTTTGGGAGTTGACACCGGCGCGCCATTCCTATGACGTTCGCCAATGAACCAAGTTTGTGTGCGAAGCGAGACGCTTTACTTCCGCTCAGATTCTTATGTCCGTAGGGTGAATATCAGCGTTTCTGTTCTCATACATCGGCTTGGACAGAGTGCTTGGGTTTATGACCTTAAGATGAATCGTAGCGCAGTGTTCTCTTGCATCGGCTAGGCATGAGTGCTTGGTTAATCGTCCGTAAGATGAATCGTAGCGTAGCGTTCTTGAGCATTGGCTTTGGCTGGGTGCTCGGGTTTTCGTCCGTAAGATTGATTTCAGCTTCACACTTCCGATGCATTGGCTAAGGTTGCAGTGCTTCTAGCTTTCCGTCATTTGTGGCCGCTAGAAGCCCGAAGAGGGCGAACAAGGCGGAGATGGCGACGCCGAGGAAGCCTTCTGATTAGATTGCAAGTTGACACCGGCGCGCCATTCCTTTGACGTTCACCCGAAGACTAGTTAGCGATTTCCGAGTCGGCTTTGGTTGAGGGAGGATTCTCTTGTCCACAGGGTGAAAGTCAGCGTTTCCGTTCTCATGCATTGGCTCGCTTAGGGTGCTTGGGTTCATAGCCGAAAGATGTATCGTAGCGTAGCGTTCTCATGCATTGGCTTGAACAGAGTGCTTGGGTATCCGTCCACAAGATTGTTTTCAGCTTCACACTTCCGATGCATTGGCTTGAACAGAGTGCTTGGTTTTTCGTCCTTTAGATTTATTTCAGCTTCACACTTCTCAAGCATTGGCTAAGGTTGCGGCTCGGTGCTTGTGGCTTTCCGTCAGTTGTGGCCGCTAGAAATTCGAAGAAGGTGAACAAGTCGGAGATGGCGACGCCGAGGAACCCGTCTGATTAATTTGGAGCTTTTCACCGGCGCGCCATTCCTATAACGTTCTGTAAGAAATGAGCCGCGACATAACACAGGGCTTTTCAAAGCCTGTCAGACCAAGGAGTCTCATCGCAGCAGCGGTGCGATTCGTGATTATCGCAGCCATAGCATTCGGCCTGTATCTATTTACAACGATCTCATGGGGTGGATGGAATGTTGCTCTGATCATTGGCCTCATTACGGGTGTTCTTTGGGCAGTCTCATGGTGCTGGGATCCAATCGAAAATCGTGTAATTGCGTGGGCGGTGATTTACCTAGGTATTACGATTTCCTGGGCGTTAATTTGTCGTGACATGCCAAGTTTCGGAGCTCTTGTATCCATGTATCTCGGTTACGAATTCATCCAAGTGCTCCTTTACAATAGGATTAGCGCTTGGATTAACACGCCGATCAATGTAACAAAGAAACAGAACAAGTCGGAGATGGCGACGCCGAGGAAGCCGTCTGATTAATTTGCAACTAGACACCGGCGCGCCATTCCTTAAACGTTCGCCAATGAACCGAGTTTGTGTGTGAAGCGAGACGCTTTACTTCCGCTCAGATTCTTATGTTCGTAGGGTGGATATCAGCGTTTCCGTTCTCGTGCAATGGCTTGGTTAGGGTGCTTGGGTTTATAGCCGAGAGATGTATAATAGCGCAGCGTTCTCGTGCGTCGGCTTTGGATGAGTGCTTGGGTTTATAGCTGAGAGATGAATCGTAGCGCAGCGTTCTTAAGCATTGGCTTTAACTGGGTGCTCGGGTTTTCGTCCATAAGATTGATTTCTGCCTCACACTTCCGATGCATTGGCTGGGGTTGCGGCTCAGTGCTTCTAGCTTTCCGACATTTGTGGCTGCTAGAAGCCCGAAGAGGGCGAACAAGGCGGAGATGGCGACGCCGAGGAAGCCGTATGTTTATTTTGGACATTGACACCGGCGCGCCATTCCTTTGACGTTCTACAAAGAAATGAAGACTATCACTGCAATGATCCTCGTAGTCGCGGGCATTCTTTCGATGCCACAGACGACACGCGCTGAAGAGGCGCAACAGAGCGATAATACAGCACGAATGGTCAGAGCGGTTGTAAATACAATCGGAGAGGCACAGACCGTTGCGATCTGTAGCTTCAAGCTCCCCGAGGGCGCGAAGGTCAGCGAAGTAATACTGGGAGACCGCAGCAGATTAGGACAACTTTGGAACTCCTCGATGTTTCCCAAGAAGCCAACTCTCGTCTATGAGCGAACCAACGATTACCAAGGCAGCGGCAGTTCAATCCTAATGGAGACGGGGCATTTCGAGCTGGATAAGACCATGAAGTTCGTAATAATACGTCCAGAAGGCGATGGAGCAGTGATCTCCTCAGATATTCTGGTTCCTCTTGAAGCGATCAAACACGCACTTACGAACAACGAAAAGAAGTAGAACAAGTCGGAGATGGCGACGCCGAGGAAGCCGTTTGATTAAATTGGGAGTTGACCCCGGCGCGCCATTCCTATGACGTTCGCCAATGAACCGAGTTTGTGTGTGAAGCGAGACACTTTACTTCCGCTCAGATTCTTATGTCCGTAGGGTGAATACCAGCGTTTCTGTTCTCATACATCGGCTTGGACAGAGTGCTTGGGTTTATGACCTTAAGATGAATCGTAGCGCAGCGTTCTTAAGCATTGGCTTTAACTGGGTGCTTGGGTTTTCGTCCGTAAGATTGATTTCAGCTTCACACTTCCGATGCATTGGCTGGGGTTGCGGCTCAGTGCTTCTAGCTTTCCGTCATTTGTGGCCGCTAGAAGCCCGAAGAGGGCGAACAAGACGGAGATGGCGACGCCGAGGAAGCCGTATGTTTATTTTGGACATTGACACCGGCGCGCCATTCCTATGACGTTCGCCAATGAACCAAGTTTGTGTGTGAAGCGAGACACTTTACTTCCGCTCAGATTCTTATGTCCGTAAAGTGAATATCAGCATTTCCGTTCTCGTGCATTGGCTTGGTTAGGGTGCTTGGGTTTATAGCCGAGAGATGTATCGTAGCGCTGCGTTCTTAAGCATTGGCTTTAACTGGGTGCTCGGGTTTTCGTCCGTAAGATTGATTTCAGCTTCACACTTCCGATGCAGTGGCTTGGGTTGCGGCTCAGTGCTTCTAGCTTTCCGAAATTTGCGGCCGCTAGAAGCCCGAAGAGGGCGAACAAGACGGAGATGGCGACGCCGAGGAAGCCGTATGTTTATTTTGGACATTGACACCGGCGCGCCATTCCTATAACGTTCACCGGAAGACTAGGTAGCGATTTCCAAGTCGGCTTTGGTTGAGGGAGGATTCTCTTGTCCACAAGGTGAAAGTCAGCGTTTCCGTTCTCATGCATTGGCTCGATTAAGGTGCCTGGGTTTTCGGCCGCAAGGTTGTTTTCAGCTTCACACTTCCGATGCAATGGCTTGAACAGAGTGCTTGGGTTTTCGTCCGCAAGGTCGATTTCAACTTCACACTTCTCAAGCATTGGCTGGGGTTGCGGCTCAGGGCTTCTGACTTTCCGTAATTTGTGGCCGTTAGAAGCTCGAAGAAGGTGAACAAGTCGGAGATGGCGACGCCGAGGAAGCCGTCTGATTAATTTGGAGCTTGACAACGGCGCGCCATTCCTTAAACGTTCGCCAATGAACCGAGTTTGTGTGTGAAGCGAGACACTTTACTTTCGCTCAGATTCTTATGTCCGTAGGGTGAATATCATCGTTTCTGTTCTCATACATCGGCTTGGACAGAGTGCTTGGGTTTATGACCTTAAGATGAATCGTAGCGCAGCGTTCTCTTGCATCGGCTAGGCATGAGTGCTTGGTTAATCGTCCGTAAGATGAATCGTAGCGTAGCGTTCTTGAGCATTGGCTTTGGATGGGTGCTCGGGTTTTCGTCCGTAAGATCGACTTCAGCTTCACACTTCTCAACCATTGGCTAAGGTTGCAGCTCAGTGCTTCTAGCTTTCCGACATTCGTGGCCGCTAGAAGCCCGAAAAGGGCGAACAAGGCGGAGATGGCGACGCCGAGGAAGCCGTCTGATTAATTTGGGAGTTGACACCGGCGCGCCATTCCTATAACGTTCGCCAATGAACCGAGTTTGTGTGTGAAGCGAGACACTTTACTTCCGCTCAGATTCTTATGTCCGTAGGGTGGATATCAGCGTTTCCGTTCTCGTGCAATGGCTTGGTTAGGGTGCTTGGCTAATCGTACGTAAGATGAATCGTAGCGCAGCGTTCTCTTGCATCGGCTTTGGATGAGTGCTTGGGTTTATAGCCGAGAGATGAATCGTAGCGCAGCGTTCTCGTGCATCGGCTTTGAATGAGTGCTTGGGTTTTCGTCCGTAAGATAGATTTCAGCTTCACACTTCTCAACCATTGGCTAAGGTTGCAGCTTAGTGTTTCTAGCTTTCCGTCATTTGTGGCCGATAGAAGCCTGAAGAGGGCGAACAAGGCGGAGATGGCGACGCCGAGGAAGCCGTATGTTTATTTTGGGAGTTGACACCGGCGCGCCATTCCTATAACGTTCGATAAAGAAATGAAGATATTGCTAATACTCATCGCACTTTTTGTTGCGCACGCTCAGACTCTCTTCGGAGGCATGCCAAGCGTGGAGATACGAGAAGCACTCGTTCACGAAGTTAGAAAGACACGGACTGGATTTGCACTGATCGTTTCGGGAGACATTCGAATTGGGAATATTACAGGGTTGAAGGCAGATCATGCAGTTTTAACTCAACCGTATGGACACCCGGCTTTTGTTGTAGAGAATCGTAAGCTGTATGAAGCGAGGTTGAGAAGTTACGTCGGGAAGCTGGTTACAGTCCAAGTCTGGGGAGACATACTTACTATAGAGTCGGGTGTAGTGACAAAGATTCACGGGGGCAGCGTAAATCCGTTATCTCCAACCGACGAAGAACGCGGGGTCGAAGCTAAATCCTCCGAATAAAAAAGAAATCGAACAAGTCGGAGATGGCGACGCCGAGGAACCCGTCTGATTAATTTGGAAGTTGACACCGGCGCGCCATTCCTTAGACGTTCAGCAAAGCAAAAGTTTTGCGGCACCACTCAATTGAATATTTGCGTCGCCCGAGCTCCATATCGGACAGGAACGGCGCGGAGCATCCGAGACGGCGTGCTAGCTCCCGGAGTGATACCTTTGCGTGTTCGCGATGCTTTCGCATTGATTGGCCGACATCTATCAGGGTGGAGACGCGCAGTCTTTGCGCCTGATTTTCGGCACGCTGCAACGTTGCTAGTTGTTTGATGATTTTATCTAAGTCCTTCATTTTACGTATTTGATTCGTCCGGTGTCAGTGCCTAAGAAAGCATCCATTTCGAGCCGAAAGCATTCGTGTCGTTCAATTTTCCCTTCGGCGTAGAGGTCGCCCGCGATAACTGATCTTGCCCGCAGTTGCGACAACGAAAGAGGCTGAACAAGTCGGAGATGGCGACGCCGTTGAAGCCGTCTGATCATTCTGCACCTCCTTCCCGGCGCGCCATTCCTTTGGCGTTCTGCAAGAAATGAAGACATGACAATAACCACTGCCGAAATAACCCAACACCTCGGCGTTCATTGGCCGTTCTTCTTGGCTCAAGCAGTCAACAGCTTGATCATTATTGGTCCGTTCGTTCTGGCTGCCCGCGCAATT
The DNA here is from genome assembly GCA_963849375.1 of uncultured Verrucomicrobiae bacterium. Lineage (GTDB taxonomy): Bacteria > Verrucomicrobiota > Verrucomicrobiia > Verrucomicrobiales > Akkermansiaceae > Luteolibacter. The sequence continues at coordinate 194,955 of CAWKHB010000008.1, forward strand.
CTAAGCAAAGGTCGAGGTTGGGAAGTTCCTGTCTGGCTAATTCTCTCTTTCTGCATCCCCATAGTATTTCCAGTTCTGGCACTGATTCACTTCAGGAAGTCGAAGGTGGTTGCGACCCAACCAAACCTGTCCTAGCTATAACCACAGCATGCCTCTGACACTCAGACCGAATAAAACAAAGAGGCAGAACAAGTCGGAGATGGCGACGCCGAGGAAGCCGTCTGATTAGTTTGGAGCTTGACACCGGCGCGCCATTCCTATGACGTTCGCAAAAGAAAATAAGATGGATAATGACACAGCCAAAAGTTTAGTCCTACGTTTGCGTCGCTACTCATACGGAACTAGTGAGTGCGACAGAGATCTTGTGACGAGAGCTTTGAGGCTTCACCCCGATGCTGGACATATCGCATGTGGTTTCCTGATATTGTATTACTCCGCAAAGAAGGCTATGCCTGAGTATGAGCTACATTTGTTGGTTAGCGTAATTCTTGTTGCATCTGCGTTATGCTGGCTTGCTAGCCGAAGCATCAAGAGGCTTCAGTTTGTTCAGGACATGTTTCTAGTCTCCGCGTGCTGCGAGCTTGCGGACGTGCTCAACCAAAAATGCGAACAAGTCGGAGATGGCGACGCCGAGGAAGCCGTCTGATTTATTTTGGAAGTTGACACCGGCGCGCCATTCCTATGACGTTCTACAAGAAGTTACTAACGCTCATTATCCAGATAGTTCCGAGTCGTGGCTGGGGTTTCGCAAAGTCTTCGTTCGTATGCACTGGCTCGGGTTTTGCTGATTTTTCGTTCGTATGCACCGACTCGGGTTTTGCTGATTCTTCGCTCGCGTGCATCTGCTGGGGTTTCGCAGAGTCTTCGTTCGCATGCATTGGCTTGGGTTTTGTAGAGTCTTCGCTCACATGCATCGGCTCGGGTTCTACAGAGTCTTCGAGATCGTTCTTGAATCGGGCAGTCGGGGCCATTTGGAAGAAAAGAGGTAGAACAAGACGGAGATGGCGACGCCGAGGAAGCCGTATGTTTATTTTTGGAAGTTGACCCCGGCGCGCCATTCCTATAACGTTCGCCAAGGAACCGAGTTTGTGTGTGAAGCGAGACACTTTACTTCCGCTCAGATTCTTATGTCCGTAGGGTGAAGATCAGCGTTTCCGTTCTCATACATTGGCTTGGACAGAGCGCTTGGCTAATCGACCGTAAGATGAATCGTAGCGCAGCGTTCTCTTGCATCGGCTTGGCATGAGTGCTTGGGTTTATAGCTTTAAGATGTATCATAGCGCAGCGTTCTTGAGCATTGGCTTTGGCTGGGTGCTCGGGTTTTCGTCCGTAAGATCGATTTCAGCTTCACACTTCTCAACCATTGGCTAAGGTTGTGGCTCAGTGCTTCTAGCTTTCCGTCATTTGTGGCCGATAGAAGCCTGAAGAGGGCGAACAAGACGGAGATGGCGACGCCGAGGAAGCCGTATGTTTATTTTTGGGAGTTGACACCGGCGCGCCATTCCTATGACGTTCGTCAAAGAAATGAAGATCGCGTTCGTCGATGAATCTCAGGTTTACCTCGATGGCGAGAAGTGCTTGCTCTATGGCGTTTACATTTGCTCGGACATTTCCCATCCTGCGGTAGCACTTATCGAAATTCGCCAGAAATTCAACCTTCCGAGAGATTGCGAGATTAAGTGGACGATCAATACTGGAGATGCGGGAGTGAACGCATTGGTGAAGGAAGATCTATTGTGCCAAACTCATAGTCCAGGGGATCAATTTTTGGTCAGTATCACACGGGGGAAGGACAAGAACGCAGCATTTCAACGCTGTATTCAGCAGATTCACAATCATTTCACCGAGTGTGGCGACGAGATATTTGGGATCATTTTTGATCGTGATGTCACTCCCTCAAAGCTATTGGCTGAAGCATACCTTTTGACTCTTCCAGCTTCTCCGAGTTGCCAGCTATTCGCCGAAGCTGCTTCTCAGCTGAGCGCGGGCGTTGCAGTCGCAGATGGATTCGCGGGCGCATATGCCTACATGATCCATAAACAGGATATTGAGAATCAGCCGGAGATTGAGGTACATCCTGAGCTTCCCGTACGACTTGATGACTTTTTCTGGGAGATCTTCCGCCGAATTATTCCCGGAGAGTTCAGGTGGGATAAGTCTCACCATGAAGATCCCGACATAGCGATGGTCGAGACTGGATATCGCCACACACTAGGCCACGGACTGTTTGTTGATCCGTCGTTGACTGAGACACAGATCAATCGTCTCCAGCCAATAATCGATCTCTACCAAGGCTGCACGGTATGAAAAACAAGACGAACAAGGCGGAGATGGCGACGCCGAGGAAGCCGTCTGATTAAATTCGAGCTTCTCAGCGGCGCGCCATTCCTCTAACGTTCGCCAAAGAACCGAGTTTGTTTGTGAAGCAAGACACTTTGCTTCCGCTCAGATTCTTACGTCCGTAGGGTGAAGATCAGCGTTTCCGTTCTCATACATTGGCTTGGGTAGAGTGCTTGGCTATTCGTCCGTAGAATGAATCGGAGCGCAGCGTTCTCTTACATTGGCTTGGACAGAGTGCTTAGCTAATCGTCCGTAAGATGAATCGTAGCGTAGCGTTCTTGAGCATTGGCTTTGGCTGGGTGCTCGGGTTCTCGTCCATAACATCGATTTCAGCTTCACATTTCCGATGCATTGGCTAGGGTTGCAGCTCAGTGCTTCTAGCTTTCCGAAATTTGTGGCCGCTAGAAGCCCGAAGAGGGCGAACAAGACGGAGATGGCGACGCCGAGGAAGCCGTCTGATTAAATTCGGATCTTGACACCGGCGCGCCATTCCTATGACGTTCGCCAAGGAACCAAGTTTGTGTGTGAAGCGAGACACTTTACTTCCGCTCAGATTCTTATGTCCGTAGGGTGAAGATCAGCGTTTCCGTTCTCATGCATCGGCTATGACAGAGTGCTTGGCTAATCCGTCCGTAAGATGAATCGTAGCGCAGCGTTCTCGTGCATCGGCTTTGGATGAGTGCTTGGGTTCATAGGCGAGAGATGTATCGTAGCGCTGCGTTGTTAAGCATTAGCTTTAACTGGGTGCTCGGGTTTTCGTCCGTAAGATAGATTTCAGCTTCACACTTCTCAACCATTGGCTAAGGTTGCAGCTTAGTGTTTCTAGCTTTCCGCCATTTGTGGCCGATAGAAGCCTGAAGAGGGCGAACAAGGCGGAGATGGCGACGCCGAGGAAGCCGTCTGATTAAATTGGGAGTTGACACCGGCGCGCCATTCCTTAAGCGTTCTCCAAGAAATGAAATACCCAGAGCAATACTCTAACGGTCTACCGCCGAAGACGATTTGCGAAGGCGATCTGGTTTGGTGGAACGAAGGCGTCTGCGTTGGTTTCGTGGAAGAAGTAATGGAAGAGGCATCTGATTACGAGCGATGGGGTTTAGACCAGCCTTCAATAGCCTTTACGAATCTCCATCCGTTCAAGGCGAACGCCGATAAGCACAAGCAGCATATTGGCTTTGTCACTACAGGAGCAACTGTTGTGCACCCATTCGACCGACAACATTTTGAAGACGAAGGAGTTGGCCTACTAACACCGCACGAACGCTCAGAACTGGCGTGGGCGATCACCGAGGCCAAGTCGAGATTGGATTCGTCCTACCAGGACTGTCCCTATTGTGTTTCTGCACTCAAGGACATGGAGCGTGGCGAGGAAGATTGGCATTTCCATTTTGTGGATTTAGAGTGCCAGATTGTGCAGACAGTCGTTTTTCCATTCCGTCCTAACACTAGAACAAAAGAAGGAGAACAAGGCGGAGATGGCGACGCCGAGGAAGCCGTCTGATTATTTTTGGAAGTTGATCCCGGCGCGCCATTCCTATGACGTTCTGCAAGGAAATGAAGACGCAAGCGATAGCCATCTGGAAGCGTCTCAAGGCAATGCCCGAGGGGCTCAAGATGCTAACCATCGTCTTCTGGATCATTGGTTGTGTATCCGCGATCATTCCATTTCTGCCGGGCTGGACGGACGAAGCTGGCGCACCAATATCTCGTCGAGAACTCTGGAACGATGGTCATGGACTAGAGATGGTTTGTCTTGGAATCGGCCTCTCCATTCTTGCAACCCTTATTTTTGGTGGTAGGCCTTGGGTTCGACACATGCTCATGGCCGGACTAGCAGCAGTCGGACTTTCGGGTTTTATTCAGCCAGATTATGAAGATGTGCCGGTTATTCTACTCGCCACAATCGCTCTGGCCACGATTTCCTTCGGCGTCTACTATTTCTACTTCCGTTCGACAGTAATTCAGCACTTTGCCAGAATACAAAAAGAGGCAGAACAAGTCGGAGATGGCGACGCCGAGGAAGCCGTCTGATTAGTTTGGAGCTTGACACCGGCGCGCCATTCCTATGACGTTCTGCAAGAAATGAAGACTAGAGCTATCCGCTGGTTGATGCTCCTAATTGGCGCAATAGCAATTGTATCGAGCTGGGCTAGTATTCGACCAGCAGCGGCGTATAGATATAAAGACATGCTTGAACGACACGTGAGAGACCCAACCCTGGTTTCGAATGACGAATGGGTCTTGAGCAAAGATGACGAGGGGTTGACCGCCGTTGGGGTTTTATTCTTAGGTATTCCGGGAGTTCTCCTATTTACTTCGGCTGGTGTTATCCTTAGCGCCGTGCCACAGCGGAAGATTTCGACATCAATAACTGTCGGAGCATGTTGGTTGATCCTTGGTGCAGCACTTCACGCGTTCGTATGGCTTGGTTGATAGAACGAAGAGGCAGAACAAGTCGGAGATGGCGACGCCGAGGAAGCCGTCTGATTAAATTTGGGCTTTACACCGGCGCGCCATTCCTATGACGTTCTGTAAGAAATGAGCCGCGACATAACACAGGGCTTTTCAAAGCCTGTCAGACCAAGGAGTCTCATCGCAGCAGCGGTGCGATTCGTGATTATCGCAGCCATAGCATTCGGCCTGTATCTATTTACAACGATCTCATGGGGTGGATGGAATGTTGCTCTGATCATTGGCCTCATTACGGGTGTTCTTTGGGCAGTCTCATGGTGCTGGGATCCAATCGAAAATCGTGTAATTGCGTGGGCGGTGATTTACCTAGGTATTACGATTTCCTGGGCGTTAATTTGTCGTGACATGCCAAGTTTCGGAGCTCTTGTATCCATGTATCTCGGTTACGAATTCATCCAAGTGCTCCTTTACAATAGGATTAGCGCTTGGATTAACACGCCGATCAATGTAACAAAGAAACAGAACAAGTCGGAGATGGCGACGCCGAGGAAGCCGTCTGATTAATTTGCAACTAGACACCGGCGCGCCATTCCTTAAACGTTCGCCAATGAACCGAGTTTGTGTGTGAAGCGAGACGCTTTACTTCCGCTCAGATTCTTATGTTCGTAGGGTGGATATCAGCGTTTCCGTTCTCGTGCAATGGCTTGGTTAGGGTGCTTGGGTTTATAGCCGAGAGATGTATAATAGCGCAGCGTTCTCGTGCGTCGGCTTTGGATGAGTGCTTGGGTTTATAGCTGAGAGATGAATCGTAGCGCAGCGTTCTTAAGCATTGGCTTTAACTGGGTGCTCGGGTTTTCGTCCATAAGATTGATTTCTGCCTCACACTTCCGATGCATTGGCTGGGGTTGCGGCTCAGTGCTTCTAGCTTTCCGACATTTGTGGCTGCTAGAAGCCCGAAGAGGGCGAACAAGGCGGAGATGGCGACGCCGAGGAAGCCGTATGTTTATTTTGGACATTGACACCGGCGCGCCATTCCTTTGACGTTCACCCGAAGACTAGTTAGCGATTTCCGAGTCGGCTTTGGTTGAGGGAGGATTCTCTTGTCCACAGGGTGAAAGTCAGCGTTTCCGTTCTCATGCATTGGCTCGCTTAGGGTGCTTGGGTTCATAGCCGAAAGATGTATCGTAGCGTAGCGTTCTCATGCATTGGCTTGAACAGAGTGCTTGGGTATCCGTCCACAAGATTGTTTTCAGCTTCACACTTCCGATGCATTGGCTTGAACAGAGTGCTTGGTTTTTCGTCCTTTAGATTTATTTCAGCTTCACACTTCTCAAGCATTGGCTAAGGTTGCGGCTCGGTGCTTGTGGCTTTCCGTCAGTTGTGGCCGCTAGAAATTCGAAGAAGGTGAACAAGTCGGAGATGGCGACGCCGAGGAACCCGTCTGATTAATTTGGAGCTTTTCACCGGCGCGCCATTCCTATAACGTTCGATAAAGAAATGAAGATATTGCTAATACTCATCGCACTTTTTGTTGCGCACGCTCAGACTCTCTTCGGAGGCATGCCAAGCGTGGAGATACGAGAAGCACTCGTTCACGAAGTTAGAAAGACACGGACTGGATTTGCACTGATCGTTTCGGGAGACATTCGAATTGGGAATATTACAGGGTTGAAGGCAGATCATGCAGTTTTAACTCAACCGTATGGACACCCGGCTTTTGTTGTAGAGAATCGTAAGCTGTATGAAGCGAGGTTGAGAAGTTACGTCGGGAAGCTGGTTACAGTCCAAGTCTGGGGAGACATACTTACTATAGAGTCGGGTGTAGTGACAAAGATTCACGGGGGCAGCGTAAATCCGTTATCTCCAACCGACGAAGAACGCGGGGTCGAAGCTAAATCCTCCGAATAAAAAAGAAATCGAACAAGTCGGAGATGGCGACGCCGAGGAACCCGTCTGATTAATTTGGAAGTTGACACCGGCGCGCCATTCCTTAGACGTTCGCTAAAGGAATGAAGACACACCAACAACATGGCTTATCTTGGAATCTCGGAGGTTTACTCGGGAGCGCTGCGGGCTGTAGTACTTGGATGATTCTAACACCATTCGCAACAGGCTGGAGCTTCGTAGGTATCGCAGTTGCCTTGGCATGTGCGATCAGTATCTTGGCGACTGTGCCGATATTGTGGCGCGTGAAGACAAATCTTAGAGCTCTTCGCGGCCTTCACATTCTCCTTTCCGTGGCGTTTTTAGCTACATTAGCTTTCCTTCTCTACGCACACTTTACCGAACTACCTATCCTGGCTTCGTGGCCTCCGACTATAACTTCTAATGCTTCGGACTACTTCTGGGCACTGCTAATATTCCCGGCACTAGGAATGCTTTTCTGGTTCATCGACCAACAAAATAATAAAGAAAGCGAACAAGGCGGAGATGGCGACGCCGAGGAAGCCGTCTGATTAAATCGGGACTTGACCCCGGCGCGCCATTCCTATGACGTTCGCCAAGGAACCGAGTTTGTGTGTGAAGCGAGACACTTTACTTCCGCTCAGATTCTTATGTCCGTAAAGCGAGTATCAGCGTTTCCGTTCTCATGCATCGGCTTGGACAGAGTGCTTGGGTTTATGACCTTGAGATGAATCGTAGCGCAGCGTTCTCTTGCATCGGCTTGACATGAGTGCTTGGGTTTATAGCCGAGAGATGTATCGTAGCGCTGCGTTCTTAAGCATTGGCTTTAACTGGGTACTCGGGTTCTCGTCCATAAGATTGATTTCTGCCTCACACTTCCGATGCAGTGGCTTGGGTTGCGGCTCAGTGCTTCTAGCTTTCCTTCATTTGTGGCGGCTAGAAGCTCGAAGAGGGCGAACAAGGCGGAGATGGCGACGCCGAGGAAGCCCTCTGATTAATTTGGAAGTTGACACCGGCGCGCCATTCCTTAAACGTTCGCTAAGAAATGAATTGCAGCATTCTAAGAATATTCATTCGGACGTTGCTCCCGATTCCGATGATTGTCGCGATCTTCACCTTAGTTTGCGACATCTTCCACTCCAATAAGGATAGCGATTACATTCGACTAAGCGACTCAAGGATTCAACACGTTGCGATGGACTACGTGCTCTACGTTTTTCTAGCCACGATGGTTTTGGGTCTTCCTCTCATATTTTACGGAGTCGTTATGGAGATGCGAAGAGATAAGAAGCGGAATCCGTTACGTATCGGTTTGGCCACGGGGATTTGCGTGGGTGCCTTCGTCGGTTATTTGGTGATGCCCCCGCTTTCTCAGAGCAGTTGGCTCGACCTTGCAGAAGGGGTCGTTCATTGCTTAGGTATCACCCTGATTCTTGGACTATTGATTCCTGTCCTTCTAGGCGATATAACCCTCTCAAAACCGAAAAGCGAACAAGTCGGAGATGGCGACGCCGAGGAAGCCGTCTGATTAAATCGGGACTTGACCCCGGCGCGCCATTCCTATGACGTTCTCCAAAGAAATGATAGCTCTGAAAACAACGCTTAATGGGAAGCAGCTTTGCATTGCTGGGGCGGAAGATCTCTGCGTGCTTAATTCCATAGTGAACGCCGTTGGGAAGCTTGGAGACCTTTCCAGACCACGCAACGATTCCGATGATGCTCCAGACATTTTCCTCTCCGTGGGCGGTCTGACGGGACGTGCGAATGCGGATGACGAACACTTCCGCTGGACAGAACATCAGATACTTTGCGTGGGCGACGAGATTCGGATATCAGTCTTAGATGTGACAGAGGCAGAACTCCCTACCTCGCGCACGTTTGCAAGGTCAACTATCGAAGACCACGACAAACAACGATACGAGAATGCGATTAACACTTTCTTGGAGTTACAAGACAAGTATGGCGACGAATTCCCGGGCATTCTAGAAGACAAAGAAGGAGAACAAGGCGGAGATGGCGACGCCGAGGAAGCCGTCTGATTAAATCGGGAGTTTACCCCGGCGCGCCATTCCTATGACGTTCACCGGAAGACTAGGTAGCGATTTCCAAGTCGGCTTTGGTTGAGGGAGGATTCTCTTGTCCACAAGGTGAAAGTCAGCGTTTCCGTTCTCATGCATTGGCTCGATTAAGGTGCCTGGGTTTTCGGCCGCAAGGTTGTTTTCAGCTTCACACTTCCGATGCAATGGCTTGAACAGAGTGCTTGGGTTTTCGTCCGCAAGGTCGATTTCAACTTCACACTTCTCAAGCATTGGCTGGGGTTGCGGCTCAGGGCTTCTGACTTTCCGTAATTTGTGGCCGTTAGAAGCTCGAAGAAGGTGAACAAGTCGGAGATGGCGACGCCGAGGAAGCCGTCTGATTAATTTGGAGCTTGACAACGGCGCGCCATTCCTTAAACGTTCACCGGAAGACTAGGTAGGGGTTTCCGAGTCGGCTTTGGTTGAGGGAGGATTCTTCTGTCCACAGAGTGAAGGTCAGCGTTTCCGTTCTCACGCATTGGCTAGGTCAGAGTGCTGGGGTTTATAGCCGAGAGATGTATCGTAGCGTAGCGTTCTCATGCATTGGCTTGAACAGAGTGCTTGGGTTTTCGTCCGCAAGATTGTTTTCAGCTTCACACTTCTCAAGCATTGGCTTGAACAGAGTGCTTGGGTTTTCGTCCTTTAGATTTATTTCAGCTTCATACTTCCGGTGCATTGGCTAAGGTTGCGGCTCAGTGCTTCTGGCTTTCCGTAATTTGTGGCTGATAGAAATTCGAAGAAGGTGAACAAGTCGGAGATGGCGACGCCGAGGAACCCGTCTGATTGATTTAGAGCTTGACACCGGCGCGCCATTCCTTAAACGTTCGGTAAGAAATAGAAGATACTCATCCATTCGAACAAATGAACAATTTCAAACTGCTGATAGTCGATTGGGATCACTTTGTTGGTCAGTTTGAAGCCGATGGTGTGTCGCAGCGCCTTACGAATCTCAAGATCTCTGGAGATCATGATCAACTCAGCAGTGCTTCATCTTCGTTCCTGAATGACCACCTTGAGATGAAGTCATCAATCTGGGATCGAGATCTAGACCCGTGTAATCCTATGGTCGGCGCGTCCTGGGTCTGGTATGAGTTTGGAGAGACTTACTCACAGATGCGGACACTCTTACCCGCTGACTTAATGGCTCATTATGATGCACTCTATTTACCATTCCTCGCCCCTTGGGTTAGTGCCGCGACTACGCCGAACCTGATGTTTCAATTGCCTGAAGAGATGGGATCGTTACGCTCTGCTGGCCTTTCGTTGGCGATTTCGCCGCAGCACTGCAAAGAGCTGGATGCGCTTGCCCGAGTTTATTCTTTCAGCTATATGATTCATTCGATTGCCTGCAACAAGAAGGAATCATTCCCACTACGAAGAAGCGAATCGTGGTTTAATCCTTGCATAGACAGCCAAGATTCCAGCGTGAACACAATCCATGCTTCATACACAGAGTTCACGGAACTACTACGGAAGCTTGTGCTTCGAGCTGCTCGCCTCGGTAGAGGGATTCTGGCGGTCGCTGAGATCTAAACGCATTACAATCAAGCAACAACCGAACAAGGCGGAGATGGCGACGCCGAGGAAAGCCGTCTGATTAAATTGGGAGTTGACCTCGGCGCGCCATTCCTATTACGTTCGCCAAGGATCCGAGTTTGTGTGTGAAGCGAGACACTTTACTTCCGCTCAGATTCTTATGTCCGTAGGGTGAATATCAGCGTTTCTGTTCTCATACATCGGCTTGGACAGAGTGCTTGGCTAATCGACCGTAAGATGAATCGTAGCGCAGCGTTCTCTTACATTGGCTTGGACAGAGTGCTTAGCTAATCGTCCGTAAGTTGAATCGTAGCGTAGCGTTCTTGAGCAGTGGCTTTGGCTGGGTGCTCGGGTTCTCGTCCATAAGATCGATTTCTGCCTCACACTTCCGATGCATTGGCTGGGGTTGCGGCTTAGTGCTTCTAGCTTTCCGACATTTGTGGCCGCTAAAAGCCCGAAGAGGGCGAACAAGTCGGAGATGGCGACGCCGAGGAAGCCGTATGTTTATTTTTGGGAGTTGACACCGGCGCGCCATTCCTATGACGTTCGCCAATGAACCAAGTTTGTGTGCGAAGCGAGACGCTTTACTTCCGCTCAGATTCTTATGTCCGTAGGGTGAATATCAGCGTTTCTGTTCTCATACATCGGCTTGGACAGAGTGCTTGGGTTTATGACCTTAAGATGAATCGTAGCGCAGTGTTCTCTTGCATCGGCTAGGCATGAGTGCTTGGTTAATCGTCCGTAAGATGAATCGTAGCGTAGCGTTCTTGAGCATTGGCTTTGGCTGGGTGCTCGGGTTTTCGTCCGTAAGATTGATTTCAGCTTCACACTTCCGATGCATTGGCTAAGGTTGCAGTGCTTCTAGCTTTCCGTCATTTGTGGCCGCTAGAAGCCCGAAGAGGGCGAACAAGGCGGAGATGGCGACGCCGAGGAAGCCTTCTGATTAGATTGCAAGTTGACACCGGCGCGCCATTCCTTTGACGTTCGCCAAGAAACCGAGTTTGTGTGTGAAGCGAGACACTTTACTTCCGCTCAGATTCTTATGTCCGTAGGGTGAAGATCAGCGTTTCCGTTCTCGTGCATTGGCTTGGTTAGGGTGCTTGGGTTTATAGCCGAGAGGTGTATCGTAGCGCTGCGTTCTTAAGCATTGGCTTTAACTGGGTGCTCGGGTTCTCGTCCATAAGATTGATTTCTGCCTCACACTTCCGATGCATTGGCTGGGGTTGCGGCTCAGTGCTTCTGGCTTTCTGACATTTGTGGCCGCTAGAAGCTCGAAGAGGGCGAACAAGGCGGAGATGGCGACGCCGAGGAAGCCGTATGTTTATTTTGGATATTGACACCGGCGCGCCATTCCTATGACGTTCGCCAATGAACCAAGTTTGTGTGTGAAGCGAGACACTTTACTTCCGCTCAGATTCTTATGTCCGTAAAGTGAATATCAGCATTTCCGTTCTCGTGCATTGGCTTGGTTAGGGTGCTTGGGTTTATAGCCGAGAGATGTATCGTAGCGCTGCGTTCTTAAGCATTGGCTTTAACTGGGTGCTCGGGTTTTCGTCCGTAAGATTGATTTCAGCTTCACACTTCCGATGCAGTGGCTTGGGTTGCGGCTCAGTGCTTCTAGCTTTCCGAAATTTGCGGCCGCTAGAAGCCCGAAGAGGGCGAACAAGACGGAGATGGCGACGCCGAGGAAGCCGTATGTTTATTTTGGACATTGACACCGGCGCGCCATTCCTATAACGTTCGGTAAAGAAATGAAGATCTGGCACAACACACTATGACAAATCTCGAACAGTGGGGCAGAGGAGCCGAAATCTTGTTCCGGCTATTTATCGCAGGTTTGATTGTAGTTATCGCCATGATTCCGGTGTATCTCATCCCGGACTCTTTCCCTTTCTACGTAAAGTTGACAGGACTCGCATATGCAGCCATCATTGCTCCATATGTATTCTATCGTGTGCTTCAAAGTTGTGGCTTGTCCATAAGAATACTAAATAAGGATTCAACCAATGGTACAGAGAACGAAGGAATAGTGAACTACAACGATAGAATTAATCTAAGTCAGGACGAATCCATACCAAGACTCTTACAAAGCAAAAACAAGAAACCGAACAAGTCGGAGATGGCGACGCCGAGGAAGCCGTCTGATTAAATTGGGAGTTGACCCCGGCGCGCCATTCCTTTGACGTTAGCAAAGAAAAAAGAACCAATGAAAACACATACACTGATAATTTGCGCAGTCCTTGCGACCGCACTTGGAAGTCAAGCAGAACCACAACGTCCGCCTGTCGTTCGTGCCGAGCGTAGCTCCGACACTACGCAGCAATCGGAGCTATCGCGTAACTACACGATAACCGTGAATGGCTCCATGGGGACATCTGATCAGCTCGACGTAATTCTTCGTGGTAGTAGTAGAAGATTCTTAGCAGATCTAGTGAATCCGAGTCGAACAATTGAGATTAACCTTAGCGAAGGAGATCAAGGTATTACCGTAACTTATCAAATCGGTGCTCGCATTACAGTCAAGACAGGCGAGAAGTCCACGGAGTATAGAGATTCGTTCGTCATCGGGTCTTTTTTTAGCAACTCTTGGAGATCCATTCCCTGTGCTCGAGGCTGGCGCGTCAAGCCTGACTATTCAGGTCGATCACGTAATCCAAAAATAGAAGAATGCTAACAAGGCGGAGATGGCGACGCCGAGGAAGCCTTCTGATTAAATTGGATATTGACACCGGCGCGCCATTCCTCTAACGTTCGCCAATGAACCAAGTTTGTGTGTGAAGCGAGACACTTTACTTCCGCTCAGATTCTTATGTCCGTAGGGTGAAGATCAGCGTTTCCGTTCTCATGCATCGGCTATGACAGAGTGCTTGGCTAATTGTCCGTAAGATGAATCGTAGCGCAGCGTTCTTAAGCATTGGCTTTAACTGGGTGCTTGGGTTTTCGTCCGTAAGATTGATTTCAGCTTCACACTTCCGATGCATTGGCTGGGGTTGCGGCTCAGTGCTTCTAGCTTTCCGAAATTTGTGGCCGCTAGAAGCCCGAAGAGGGCGAACAAGACGGAGATGGCGACGCCGAGGAAGCCGTATGTTTATTTTTGGGAGTTGACACCGGCGCGCCATTCCTATGACGTTCGCCAATGAACCGAGTTTGTGTGTGAAGCGAGACGCTTTACTTCCGCTCAGATTCTTATGTCCGTAGGGTGAAGATCAGCGTTTCCGTTCTCATACATTGGCTTGGACAGAGTGCTTGGCTAATCGACCGTAAGATGAATCGTAGCGCAGCGTTCTCTTGCATCGGCTTGGACAGAGTGCTTAACTAATCGTCCGTAAGGTGAATCGTAGCGTAGCGTTCTTGAGCATTGGCTTTGGCTGGGTGCTCGGGTTCTCGTCCGTAAGATCGATTTCAGCTTCACACTTCCGATGCATTGGCTTGGGTTACGGCTCAGTGCTTCTAGCTTTCCGGCATTTGTGGCCGCTAGAAGCCTGAAGAGGGCGAACAAGACGGAGATGGCGACGCCGAGGAAGCCGCATGTTTATTTTGGATATTGACACCGGCGCGCCATTCCTTAAACGTTCTGCAAGGAAATGAAGACGCAAGCGATAGCCATCTGGAAGCGTCTCAAGGCAATGCCCGAGGGGCTCAAGATGCTAACCATCGTCTTCTGGATCATTGGTTGTGTATCCGCGATCATTCCATTTCTGCCGGGCTGGACGGACGAAGCTGGCGCACCAATATCTCGTCGAGAACTCTGGAACGATGGTCATGGACTAGAGATGGTTTGTCTTGGAATCGGCCTCTCCATTCTTGCAACCCTTATTTTTGGTGGTAGGCCTTGGGTTCGACACATGCTCATGGCCGGACTAGCAGCAGTCGGACTTTCGGGTTTTATTCAGCCAGATTATGAAGATGTGCCGGTTATTCTACTCGCCACAATCGCTCTGGCCACGATTTCCTTCGGCGTCTACTATTTCTACTTCCGTTCGACAGTAATTCAGCACTTTGCCAGAATACAAAAAGAGGCAGAACAAGTCGGAGATGGCGACGCCGAGGAAGCCGTCTGATTAGTTTGGAGCTTGACACCGGCGCGCCATTCCTATGACGTTCTGCAAAGAAATGAAGACACTGCATCACCATGACTAGCGGGCTACTAATCACCGCACTGGGTGTTGCATTCATGAGCACAGGATTAGTTGGCCTACGCCGTGGAGCATTCTGGGGCAACCTCTATGAAGTGAGTCGTGATAAGATGCCCATTCGATTCTACACATTCGTCGGGTCGTGGCTAACTCTTGGGCTCATTTGCATTGTAGCTGGACTAGTTATTTCCCGCATTGAGTAGGCTGACCATTGAGCGCAAAGGATGAGAACCAAAAACAAGCAGAACAAGGCGGAGATGGCGACGCCGAGGAAGCCGTCTGATTAAATTCGAGCTTTACACCGGCGCGCCATTCCTTTGACGTTCGCCAAGGAACCGAGTTTGTGTGTGAAGCGAGACGCTTTACTTCCGCTCAGACTCTTATGTCCGTAGGATGAATATCAGCGTTTCTGTTCTCATCCATCGGCTTGGACAGAGTGCTTGGGTTTATGACCTTAAGATGAATCGTAGCGCAGCGTTCTCTTGCATCGGCTAGGCATGAGTGCTTGGTTAATCGTCCGGAAGATGAATCGTAGCGTAGCGTTCTTGAGCATTGGCTTTGGCTGGGTGCTCGGGTTTTCGTCCGTAAGATCAATTTCAGCTTCACACCTCCGATGCATTGGCTAAGGTTGCAGCTCAGTGCTTCTAGCTTTCCGACATTTGTGGCCGCTATAAGCCCGAAGAGGGCGAACAAGGCGGAGATGGCGACGCCGGAGAAGCCGTCTGATTAATTTGGAAGTTGACACCGGCGCGCCATTCCTATGACGTTATGTTTCTGAAATACGAGCCAGTGGGATTTGTTTAGCTTGCCACAGCGGTTGCCGAATAGCGGCCGCTCTGGCGTGAGCGCAAGAATCTGCGAGACGGGAACGTCGTTTTCGTTCCACTTGAAGACGAGCGTTCCGAATGGTGCGAGCACCCGGAAGCATTCCGCGAAGCCTTGGCGTAGATGCTCTTTCCAGTCGTCTTCCAGCTTTCCGTATTTTTTCGCCAGCCAGCTATTCTTTCCGGCTCTGATCAGGTGCGGAGGATCGAAGACCACGAGGGGGAATGATTCATCCTCGAAAGGCAACGCCGTGAAGTCCGCGAGCAAGTCAGGATCGACGATCAATTCCCGCGTTCCGCCTTTGCTAGATTTGTCCGATAGCGTATGAGATTCCCGGCGCTTATCGCAGAACAACGCGCGGTCATCTTCCCGGTCGAACCAGAACATACGGCTTCCTGACGCAACATCTAAGACCGAAACATAACAAGTCGGAGATGGCGACGCTGAGGAAGCCTTCTGTGAGGTGTCAGTAGTGGGTGTAGTCATAGTTGTCTAGTTGGTTGTGAGGTTTCCGGGCGCGCCATTCCTATGGCGTTCGCCAATGAATCGAGTTTGTGTGTGAAGCGAGACACTTTACTTCCGCTCAGATTCTTATGTCCGTAGGGTGAATATCAGCGTTTCCGTTCTCGTGCATTGGCTTGGACAGAGTGCTTGGCTAATCGACCGTAAGATCAATAGTAGCGTAGCGTTCTTGAGCATTGGCTTTGGCTTTGGATGAGTGCTTGGGTTTTCGTCCGTAAGATTGATTTCAGCTTCACACTTCCGATGCAGTGGCTTGGGTTGCGGCTCAGTGCTTCCTGCTTTCCGTCATTTGTGGCCGCTAGAAGCCCGAAGAGGGCGAACAAGGCGGAGATGGCGACGCCGAGGAAGCCATCTGATTAATTTGGAGCTTGACACCGGCGCGCCATTCCTTTGACGTTCTCTAAAGAATCTCGGTTGATAAGGAGGTGCTATCTCCCGTTGCTTTAGTGGGCTCTGTGCTCCACTTTTGCTTTGGGTTAATGTCAGCTGGGGTTCTATGATCGCTTTCATTCGCTGCGGCGTTTCTCGGCCCGAAAGATCGGAGCGGAGGTCGTTATCGGGGCTTCCGGCTCGGGTTTCGCTCCTTGCTATCGACTAGATTCTCCTGAAGATCCTTGCATCGGGCTGGTAGGGTATTTTGGTGATAAAGATAGAGAACAAGGCGTAGATGGCGACCCCGAACCGCAGTCTGATTAATTTTGGTCTTTCCCCCGGGTCGCCATTACTCTAACGTTCGCCAATGAACCGAGTTTGTGTGTGAAGCGAGACACTTTACTTCCGCTCAGATTCTTATGTCCGTAGGGTGAAGATCAGCGTTTCCGTTCTCATACATCGGCTTGGACAGAGTGCTTGGCTAATTGTCCGTAAGATGAATCGTAGCGCAGCGTTCTTAAGCATTGGCTTTGGCTGGGTGCTCGGGTTTTCGTCCGTAAGATCAATTTCAGCTTCACACCTCCGATGCATTGGCTAAGGTTGCAGCTCAGTGCTTCTAGCTTTCCGACATTTGTGGCCGCTAGAAGCTCGAAGAGGGCGAACAAGGCGGAGATGGCGACGCCGAGGAAGCCGTCTGATTAATTTGGAGCTTGACACCGGCGCGCCATTCCTATGACGTTCTGCAAAGAAAACTCGGCTTGTCACCAACCCGCGGCAGAGCTAAGATATTCCCTATGAAGATCGAAGCAATTATCCACACCTCCGAAGAGGGCGGTTTCTGGGCGGAAGTCCCAGCTTTACCCGGATGCGTAACCCAAGGCGACAGTCGCGTTGAGTTAGAGTCGAATCTTCGTGAAGCTGTAGAAGGCTGGTTGCTAGCGGGCGAGACAGATTTGTCGTCGGCACATGAGGTTTTGGAGATGGCCATATGAAGGTCGTTAGCGGGAGGCGTATGGCTAAGTTGGCAGAAGGTCAGGGATGGACTCTCGCGCGAATCAATGGTAGCCATCATATCTACACTAAGGCAGGGCGCATCGAGCGGGTAGTGATTCCCATCCACGCCAACAAAGCTTTGAAGATTGGTTTGCAGCGCAGCCTGATGAAGATTATTCCGATTTCGGAGACTGACCTGTAATAATGAAGAGGCAGAACAAGGCGGAGATGGCGACGCCGAGGAAGCCGTCTGATTAATTTTGAGCTTGACACCGGCGCGCCATTCCTATGACGTTCTGCAAAGAAATGAATGAACGCGGATGCTACTGCGAATCCTTAGACGATGCCTTTCGTGAAGAGCATTCTATCGAGTCCGGCTACTGTGGTGTCTGTGAGCGATGCGGCGCACAGGGACATACAAGACATTTTCCCGGGGCGGTTCCATATACCGGTTCATGGTGCGATAAGTGCTATCAACGTACGAGAGTTTTTCACCGAATCAAGATCGCCTGGATTCTCCTTGTTACGGTCGGCTTCGCATATTTTGTCATATCGAAGTTTTGGAGCTAATATGCAAATGCCAAGCAAAGAACCTAGAACTACAGTCCGTGCCAAAGCGAAACAAAGACAAGCAGAACAAGGCGGAGATGGCGACGCCGAGGAAGCCGTCTGATTAAATTTGGGCTTGACCCCGGCGCGCCATTCCTATGACGTTCGCCAATGAACCGAGTTTGTGTGTGAAGCGAGACACTTTACTTCCGCTCAGATTCTCATGTCCGTAGAGCGAGTATCAGCGTTTCCGTTCTCATGCATCGGCTATGACAGAGTGCTTGGCTAATCGTCCGTAAGATGAATCGTAGCGCAGCGTTCTTAAGCATTGGCTTTAACTGGGTGCTTGGGTTTTCGTCCGTAAGATTGATTTCAGCTTCACACTTCCGATGCATTGGCTAAGGTTGCAGTGCTTCTAGCTTTCCGTCGTTTGTGGCCGCTAGAAGCCCGAAGAGGGCGAACAAGACGGAGATGGCAACGCCGAGGAAGCCGTATGTTTATTTTGGGAGTTGACACCGGCGCGCCATTCCTATGACGTTCGCCAAGAAACCGAGTTTGTGTGTGAAGCGAGACGCTTTACTTCCGCTCAGACTCTTATGTCCGTAGGGTGAATATCAGCGTTTCTGTTCTCATCCATCGGCTTGGACAGAGTGCTTGGGTTTATGACCTTAAGATGAATCGTAGCGCAGCGTTCTCTTGCATCGGCTAGGCATGAGTGCTTGGTTAATCGTCCGTAAGATGAATCGTAGCGTAGCGTTCTTGAGCATTGGCTTTGGCTGGGTGCTCGGGTTTTCGTCCGTAAGATCAATTTCAGCTTCACACCTCCGATGCATTGGCTAAGGTTGGAGCTCAGTGCTTCTAGCTTTCCGACATTTGTGGCCGCTATAAGCCCGAAGAGGGCGAACAAGGCGGAGATGGCGACGCCGAGGAAGCCGTATGTTTATTTTGGACATTGACACCGGCGCGCCATTCCTATAACGTTCGGCCAAGAAATGAAGACTCAAGCAATCGCACTATCAATAATCTTCCTCGCTAACTCAATCACGCAAGCGACTCCCGACTACTTTAGTCTGACCCCGAAGATTGTCACTTCTCCTGAACTCAAGAAGATGGACATTCCCTCTGGTCCGATTTCTATCGATGAGTATCAAGTTTTGATGCGGGATCTCTCTTTGCGGGGTAACGCCAAATTTCTCCCATTTCCGACAATAGTAATCAAAGCAAGCAAGCACAGTCAATACGCCATCAACAACAAGGAATTTTTGAGCGAATCCGGTATAGCGGTCGACGAGGAATTCGATGATTCGTTCTCTGTGAGAATTGAGCCGGAAGGCGATAGCTTCAGGCTCATTGGCGTCATTAAGAACGTCGTTTCCAAGGAGCGTAGCGAAGAAGATCCAAAGACAAAAACAGCCCTATTGATCACAGAAGCAACAGTCTTTGACGTTGCTTGTAATCTCGGAGATGTCGCAATAATTCCGCACGAACACAAGATCGTTTGCATCGAATTCAAAAAGAAGCCGAACAAGGCGGAGATGGCGACGCCGAGGAAGCCGTCTGATTAATTTGGAAGTTGACACCGGCGCGCCATTCCTATGACGTTAGGGGAAGAAATTTTCGTTGATAGCCACCGCCCGCCAACTCCACAGATCATGTATACACCAAGCGTCACAACTCCTGCGAATATGAAGCATACCAACAGCAAATGAAGATCAAGACCCTTGGGTTCTGGAAGAGCGTCACCACTTGGGGCGGTTTCCTCATTGCGGTGGCTGGAGCTAGTTACGGACTCTCGCTGGGCAAGCTCGATATCGTTAGTGGCTGTCTGACCTTTGGCGGTCTTGCGATCAGCGCAATCGGCAACCTGATCGGCATCGCACAATCCAAAAGGCAACAGGCAGAGAAGGAGGCATTGCAGAAGCGGCTTGCGGGGATGGATCGCCGTATTAAGGAAGCTTACGATAAGCCTGCAACCTTCGGCTAACAAAATGAAGAACCCTAACAAGGCGGAGGAGCTGACGCCGACCCGCTGTCTGATTAAATTTGAAGTTTTCACCGGCGCAGCTCTCCTTTAACGTTCGCCAATGAACCGAGTTTGTGTGTGAAGCGAGACACTTTACTTCCGCTCAGATTCTTATGTCCGTAGGGTGAATATCAGCGTTTCCGTTCTCATACATTGGCTTGGACAGAGTGTTTGGCTAATCGACCGTAAGATGAATCGTAGCGCAGCGTTCTCTTGCATCGGCTTGGACAGAGTGCTTAACTAATCGTCCGTAAGGTGAATCGTAGCGTAGCGTTCTTGAGCATTGGCTTTGGCTGGGTGCTCGGGTTCTCGTCCGTAAGATCGATTTCAGCTTCACACTTCCGATGCATTGGCTTGGGTTCGGCTCAGTGCTTCTAGCTTTCCGGCATTTGTGGCCGCTAGAAGCCCGAAGAGGGCGAACAAGACGGAGATGGCGACGCCGAGGAAGCCGTCTGATTAATTTGGAGCTTGACACCGGCGCGCCATTCCTATGACGTTCTACAAGAAAGTTTGGGCGGGTTGACGGGTTCGTGGCTTTCACCTAGTTTCGAGCCGCAATGAAATCCGTTTATATCGAGACCACGATCCCGAGCTACTACACGGGACGCAGACCTCGAGATCTTGTGTTGGCAGCACGTCAACAACTGACCGTCGATTGGTGGGACACGCAGCGCTCCCAATATGAGCTTTTCGCATCACAAATTGTATTGGATGAGACGCGGCGGGGTGACCCAGTGGTGGCAGCGAGACGGCAAGAGTTTCTTGACGGCATTCCTCTGCTCGACATCAGTGAGCGAGTTATCGAGATTGCTGAAGACATCTTGGCATCGGGAATTATTCCTCCGCGGGTTGCAGATGATGCCTACCACGTAGCCTGTGCCGGAGTTCACCAAATGGATTTCCTGCTCACATGGAACTGCACCCACATAGCCAATCCTCACAACAGAAGACGAATCAGGGAACGGCTTGCTCGACACGGGATCGAAATTCCGGTAATCTGCACCCCAGAAGAACTTATCGCAGATCATGACAACTACGAACCCGACTAGATCCCTTGAAGAATCTCTGCTTGAGGAGGTTCGTCGGCTCAAGCACGAGAATGCCGCAGAATACGGCTTCAACATTCGTGCGATCGGAGAGGCAGCGCGGCGACATCAGGCAGAGCATCCAGAGCGAGTTGTAAGCCGAGAGAATCAAAAAGAGGCAGAACAAGTCGGAGATGGCGACGCCTAGGAAGCCGTATGTTTATTTTGGGAGTTGACACCGGCGCGCCATTCCTATGACGTTCGCCAATGAACCGAGTTTGTGTGTGAAGCGAGACACTTTACTTCCGCTCAGATTCTTATGTCCGTAAAGTGAATATCAGCATTTCCGTTCTCATGCATCGGCTATGACAGAGTGCTTGGCTAATCGTCCGTAAGATGAATCGTAGCGCAGCGCGCATTGCGCCAAGTAGAATGACACCGGGGGAACCGTAAAAACGGGAGTGGTAGAGGTCGTTGCGCCAGAAAGAATGACACCGGATGAAAACATTATCTGGAATCATGTGTGAGCAAAGTAGAAGAGAATATTTAGAAAGCAGCAGAGCGAGATATCCGTCACGAAACCGAGCGGGAAAAAGCCGAATGATTGATGAGGTGAGCGATACTTTCGGCTGGAATCGCAAGCACACGATCAAAGCGCTCAACGGCCAGGTCAGCCTCGGAAACCACGCCAAGAAGCGAGGCTCAAAACCCACCTATGGTAAGTCTGAGAGCGAGGTTATTGTCGCCATCTGGAAACTCAGCGAACAACCCTGTGGCGTGCGCCTCAAAGCTACCCTGCCCGGTTGGTTGGGCAGCTACCAGAAGCACAACGGCAAGCTTTCCAAAGTGCTGCAAGAGCGGATTGTCGGCTACAGCGCACGCACGCTCGAGCGCATTACCAAGCCCCATCGGATAGGTGGAGAAAAAGGCAGGCTCGGGCGAAAAACCGGACGCACCAGCCATCGTCTCAAAACCCTCATTCCGGTTCAGTGCGGGCCACAGGAAGTGGACAGACCCGGCTGGATGGAGGCCGATACAGTGAGCCATGGAGGAGGCAGCAGCAGTGCGGAATTCCTTTGGAGTCTGACCCTTACCGATCTTCATACTGGCTGGACTGAGCTGGGTGCGTTGTGGGGGAATAGTGGTTCTGAAGTCCGCGCAGGCCTTAAAAACATTGAGAAAAGAATGCACTTTGAGCTCCTCGGCTTTGATTGCGACAACGGCAGTGAATTTTTAAACTCCGTTCTGGAGAACTATCTCCTCACCCGAAACAGACCGCCAAAATGGACTCCATCCCGCCCGTATAAAAAGAACGATCAGGCTCATGTAGAGCAGAAGAACTTTACCCACGTCCGCCAGCTCCTCGGCTACGGACGCTACGGTGAGATCGAACTGAAAGCTCTGGTCAAAGACCTCTACGAAAACGCCTGGCTGCCGTTGCGAAACTATTTCACACCTACTATGAAACTAGTAGAAAAGACCCGTGAAGGCAGTCGTGTGAAAAAGAAATATGACGCACCCCGCACCCCTTGTCAGCGGCTGCTCGATTGCACGAAAGTTGCGGAAAAAACCAAGCGTGAACTGCGAAGAAAGCAGCGGGAACTCGACCCGATAGACTTGGCCGGAAGTATTGAGGAAAAGCTGGTGGTGATTATGAAACGGGTAGATCGGATTGAAGAGGAACGGGCCGAACTGGGGACGTGGGCGGAAGAAACAACAGAGGAACCAAGCAGGGCTGAGGGCATCCCCGGATCGGCCGATTTAAGAGGCGTTGTGCCTCCGGTCGCCGCGGCTCCCTCCGTCCCAACGCCTCTTAAATCGAGCCAAAAGCTTGCAAAGAAGCCCAAAAAACAACAGAACCAAACCAAGTCCCGAGTGTCATGATACTTGTCGCAACGACCTAGCCCTCTCCGGTGTCATCTTTCATTGGCGCAACACGAGGTGATACATTGTAGTTACTTCTTGGTGAACAAAGGGTGTTTGTAGTAGGTTTTTGTGCGGGTGACTACTTGAGCTTGCATGTATGTTTAGAGACCGACTCCTCTGCAAAATGGGTAGGGATTTATGAGAAAAGCTGTTTCACTTTTTCTCGGACGGGCGCTGTTAGGAAGATAGGAAACCACTATACTTAGAGAACCGAGGTTTACTGGAGGGATGAGAATGAATGTAACCTCCAAAGATTATTACTTGGCTCTCCAAGCTCTACAATATCCGACTCTTTCTTGCAGCGATTTGCCGTTGAGAATTTCTTCCCAAGTTTTCCTGAAAACTTTTCGCTTCCCATAGGTTGCGGGTTTCTATAAAAGATTCATCCGCCAATGAAATGGTGGTCGTAGCTCAGTTGGTAGAGCCCCAGATTGTGATTCTGGTTGTCGCGGGTTCGAGCCCCGTCGATCACCCCACCTTTTTCTCCGATTTCTGCAAGGTTGCCGGGCACGGAGAAAGAAGTGCTACCCTTAGAACGCCTTGATGCAATCACTGGAAAGCCGGATTCAATACAAATTCCGTAACTCGTTCCTTCTGGCCGAGGCGCTTACCCATCCCAGTCTTGCCTATGAGTCTCAGCGGCCTCATTTCGATAATCAGCGGCTAGAATTTCTAGGAGATGCCGTCCTTCAACTGGTGGTGACGGAAGTGCTTTTCGAGCTTTTTCCTGACGCGCCGGAGGGCGATCTGACGAAGCTACGGTCCCGTGTAGTATCGCGCCGAGCTCTTGCCCGGTTTGCGATGATGGTGCATTTAGGGGATTATGTATTGTTGGGGAAAGGCGAGGAGGCGACGGGAGGGCGGCGGCGGCTTTCCACTTTGGCGGATGCTTTTGAGTCATTGATCGGAGCGATTTATTTAGACTCCGGGCAGCCGCCTGCGAAGGCGTTGATCATGCGTCTGTTTGAAGGTGAAATCGAAGGGATGATCGAGAGTCCGGAAGAGCGAAATCCGAAGGGAGAGCTCCAAGAATGCCTTCAAGCGATTCATCCGACAGCCCCAATTTATAAAATTATCGGGCAGAGTGGCCCGGATCATCGGCGGGTATTTCAAGCTGAAGTGCATTGGCAGGAGAAGCTTTTGGCTGCAGGCAAGGGAAAGAGTAAGAAGGAGGCAGAAGCGCGCGCTGCTGCAGAAGCACTCCGCGCGAGGGCTTGGGAAACATCGTAGCGCGGCCTATTTTTACCTTGATTCATACTGACGGTGGCGTTTGTCTTGCCGCGCTGTCAGGGATCGTGGAGATTTGGCAAGCGAACCCCGCCAGGCCTTGATCGGAGCAACGGTAGTTTGTCCATTTTTGCCGCGTTTTCCTGGCGGCACTTTTTTCCGCGAGGCAGAACCGAACGCAAAAGTGTTTTAGGCTACTTCCGGTCTAACTTTCTTTGTTTAGGGCTGTTCAAAAGGTTGATTCCAGTTTTGACATAGGTGGGGAGCTAACTAATCTCGTTACTTATGAATCGTAGAGCATTTGTAGGTGGAGTTTCGTTGGCGAGTTTGGGTTTCATGACGGCTGGCCACGCTGCGCCTAGCAAAGATTCAGGAGAACGGGAAATTGCAGTTTTTACAAAATTTCTCGAAGATCTCAAATACGATGAGCTAGCGGCAGCAATTGCGCCACTGACCGTTGCTGGCTTGGAGGCCCCTTTGCGCAAGGGCGGCGCTATCGAGCCGAAAAACATTGCGAAAGAGCTACCTGCATTTTCCCAAGCTCTGGCAGCAAAAGACATGCGGGTGCTCATCATGGCGTCGAGTATCGGTAAAGTTGATTCCGAAGGTCTAGCAGAGGAACAACTTCGCGCGGCGGCCAAGGCAGGGATTAAAAAGTATCGCACCGAGCATTTGCGTTATGATCTTTCAAAACCAATCAAGCCTCAGATGGCCAATTTTAAAGCGCAGCTGACAGATCTGGCCGCGCTCAATAAAGAGACAGGAATGCAGGGGCTTTATCAAAACCACCGGGGCAGCAATTACGTAGGTGGGCCTATCTGGGATATGCTTGAAATTCTCGAAGACATCGACCCAGCCCATCTAGGTTTAGCCTTCGATTTCGCCCATGCGACGGTGGAAGGAGCAAATGCTTGGCAGCTAAACTTCCGCCGCGCTCTGCCACACATCGGCGCAGTATTTTACAAAGATTACAAACTCGAGGGACGCAGCTGGCAGCCATGCCCAATTGGCGAAGGTTGTGTGAAATCTGAATCTGGAAAACTTGTTTCAGAGCTCCTTCCAAAGGACGTCCCAATCTCCATCCACATCGAATATGTGAGGGGCGAAAACGTTGTTGAGAGAACGATTGAAGCCATGCGCAATGATATTGCTACGGTCCGTGAGTGGCTGGGATAGGGCATTTCCGGCTGAAATTCTGCAGTCTGCGTATGGAAACATTGTTAGAAGTCACCGATGCGGGCGAACCCTCGACTCTGAAAGAGGTCTTAGGTGCCCTTAAAAAGCAGAATTTGTCCGCGCGCCTAGAAACAAAAACTTGGGGAGATTGGATCTATCTGGATGGTTACCAGACGGTAATCAGTATAGAGTCTCACAATGGACTTTCGAGCTCTGCCACCGTGGAACATGGGGATGACGAGGGTAGCGGCGAGCCGATTGACCGAATTTTCCAAGCTTTCGCAAAGTTGGGCTGGCACGGAGTGGACGATGACGGTGAATTTCCGCTGTAGCCTGAATTCACGAGGAAATCGATAACTTACCCATTCTAAAATGACGATCCGTCCACTCATTCTCTGCCTCAGCCTATTAATATGCTTTTTTTGTTCATCACGCTTGGAGGCGCATCAAATTGATTCGGTAGAGCTGGAGTTTCTGCAGACAGATGGGCAGTGGAGGCTGGAAGGCTTTCTAGATATTGCTTATATGATGCCCGAATCGCGTGGAGTTGAAGGCGCGCCGCCTTTATTTCGCGATGATATTATGGCTGCACCCTTGGCGGAGCAAAAACGCATCACAGAAGCTGCCGAAAAGATGCTGCGCGAACTACTTGAGCTAACATTCGCAGGTGAAACGCTTTCGTGGAGTATCCGTTTTCCGGAATTTGAGAAATCGCCTTTGATACTTGCGCCGGAGCTTGGCGGCTGGGCGCTAATGAAGGCAGTGATTAGCACCCCCATCCAGAAGGGGGCTGGGGAACTCAAAACACTCTGGCATGACGATCTCGACTCAGAACTCATCATCGTCATCGATGAAGGAGAAGATGTAGGCCTCCTCAGCATCTCCTCCGGGACGTCTGGCACCCTTTTGACGAAAGAAAACACCCTCGCTGGCACTCCCACTGAAGGCGCAGTGACGGCTGGTAGAGGCGCCCAATCCATAAGTTGGCTCATCTCTGGATATCGGCACGTCATTCCCTTAGGGTTGGATCATCTATTATTTATCATCGGCTTATTTCTTCTCGTTCCGAAATGGAAGCCGCTACTCATCCAGTCACTTCTATTCACTACTGCCCACAGCATCACGCTGGCGCTCGCGATCTTTGAAATCATTACCCTACCCTCGCTTTTGGTAGAAATCCTCATTGCCGCCAGCATTGCCTACATCGGAATTGAAAATCTTTTCATGAAACAACTCCGGCCTTCTCGCTTGGTCGTGATCTTCACTTTCGGCTTGCTGCATGGCCTTGGCTTTGCGGGTGTGCTCGGTGAGAAATTAGATGGTGTTTCCGGAATGCAGCTCACCCTCCCCCTCGTGGGTTTTAACTTCGGCGTAGAACTAGCACAAATCACCGTGCTGCTATGCGCATTCATCCTCATTTGGCCTTTCCGTCGATGGACAAGTCAGATCCGCACTGGCGGCTCAATTCTCATCACCCTCGCAGGCCTCTTTTGGATGTTTGAACGGATCACCTCCTAATGTGTAAACCGACTTGCCCTCCTCCTTGAAACGGCTGTGACAAAGAAATTTTAAAATTCAGGATGCATGTTTGACAGCAAAGTCGATTGCCGATTTACTGAACCTCCTAAGTAAGGAACATTCAGCGCATGAGCGAAAACGAAAATAAAACCCCCTCCAAGCAGACATCAAGCGTGCCTCTCAAAAAAGAGACTGTCCGTGTAACATTGAAAGCCGCTGACGCACCTCCGGCCGTACCTGCAGCTTCCCTACCGAGCTCATCACCTTCGAAAGCGCCATCCCGCCCTCCTGTAGCGCCAAAACCGGCACCGGCGGCACCGCCAACGCCTACTACTCCAAAGCCTCCTTCGGCCACTGTTCCACCTACTGGCACCCCACCTTCCGCGCCTAAAGCCACTCAGCCTGCCCCTACCGCTCCGCTGAAAACTGCAGGAGCACCTCCAGCACCAAGCGGCGCACCCACCATCAAACTTGCTACCTCAAACGCACCAGTCGGCGCGCCAACGATAGCACTCAAAACGGCAAATACTCCTCCCGGCAGCGGAGCAGCTACCGTAGGCCTTCCAAAGGCAACCGTAGCACTTGCCCCTCCTACAAAAGCTCTCACCACGCCTACCGGTGCGGCCATCACAAAGAAGGCTACCCTCAGCACCATCGAGGAAGAAGAAGCAGAGTCCGGCGTAGGCACCTTCTCGAAAATCCTTGCTGGAGTGGGGCTCATCGCAGCTTTAGTAGTCCTTGGCCTTCAGCTCAAAGTCGCAAATACATGGATTAGCGTAGAAGATGCAGAACGTCCCGGCGATTGGACACAGCTTCTTGATTGAACCCTTTTTTTAACACCTTTCTGAAGTAAATCTCATGATTATCGGACTTATCAATACACTCATCGCAGGCGCTGTACTCTACCTCGCATATCTCGGCGCGAACCTACCAGCCGGGTAAAATAAATAGGCTAAAGAGCGTAAGCTCACACCGCCAATTTTAAACAGTCTACGGCCACTGCGCATCCGCCCTTGACGTAAGGCAGATCTAGTTCCAGTTTCTCCCCATGGCAACAACTCTCACAGAAGACAATTTTCAAGCCGAAGTCATCGACTCAGATCAACCCGTTCTCGTCGATTTCTGGGCGGAATGGTGTGGTCCTTGTAAAATGATCACGCCGATCCTCGACCAAGTTTCAAGCGAGACCGAAGGAAAAGCAAAGGTCGGCAAAGTCAATGTCGACCACGCACAAAATCTCGCTGTAAAATACAACGTGAAGTCCATTCCCCTACTCCTTTTCTTTAAGAATGGAGAAGTGAAGGACCAAATTGTTGGCAGCCAAGTTACTAAAGAACAACTTAAGGAAAAGCTCATGGCACTTGCCTAAAGCAAGAATCAAGACCTCTTCCAGAGCCGTTTTTGTAGAAAGGGTGGAGAACACAAGTTTTCCACCCTTTTTGTATCTGCTTATTGGCACTTCGGACGGTTTACATCGCTCTTTTCCTTGAGTTTCGGCTGTGGTTTCGGCGAAGTCGGGGTTGCAAAGATAGCTTGATTCATTCACCGTCACGGGCAGATGGCAGAAGAATCCGATAAGTCTGAAACGCTAAATATCCGCTGCCCAGATTGTAGGCAAAAGTTCAGCATTTCCACTGATCTCAAAGATCGGATGGTTGAGTGCGGCAGCTGTGAATCGCATTTTAGAATTACTGATGAAGTCATCGTAACGACGAAACGATTTTATCCTGGCGAGCGAAAGGCAGCGAAGTTAGAGCATTTCCAGCGCGTTCCCCTCTCGATTTCCGCAGTTCCCGAAGGACTTCAGACCATGCGTTATCAAGAATTTGATAACAAACAAGGCATAGGCTCTTCCTCTCCTCAACGCACGATTGCTGGAGTAGTAGGTGTCTTGCTCATGTTTGCCTGTGCCCTCGTTTATGTCGTTTCGAGTGGGCCAGATGCTGCCTTTAGCGCAATGCCACTTACCAAACAACTGAGTATCTTCGGCTTCGTCGCAATCGTAGGCTCGTGCTTAATGATCTACGCAAATCGGCGTAACCGCATAAAGGCAGTATTCCTATCCATCGCACTCTCTACAGGGCTGCTTTCCCTGCCATTCTTCTTAGAAAAATCCGCTGTGCCTGAGATTACGACGGAAAGACCCGACGATTTCGAAGAGCTCACTGCCCTTCGGGAGCCTGAGGTAAATCCCCTTGCAAAATTTCGCGAGCGTTTCGGCACAAAGCCGTTGGAAGATGAAATCGAGCGTTTGGAAGCAAATAATTCGGAGAAAAGCGCATATGGAATTTACCTGACGAATATAGTTCCGAGAAATATGTATACCGCCCGTGACTATCTCATCCGCGGGGCTAGCGCCGGGCCATCATCGCATCCCTACCCCCGTGATGATGGGCATTATCTTATCATCCTCACCGAGGTAGCTCTGCCCTTTGAAAAGGTTACCGAAGTCGCTGCTTCCTTGGGCGATATTGAAGAAACCCACGCAGAAATCGGTGTCATCGTAGTTCGCGTGAATAATGAGCAGTTTGTCGCCGGCTCTGCGGATAAGCTAAATGACAAAAACGATCCCGCCTATTATGAGCTCAACATGGCCGAGCTGCGCAGCATCGATATGGATCGCGTTCAGCGTGCTGTCGAGCGGTTTTCAAGCACAGAACCTATCATCTATCAGGGCGATATCACGAAATTACTCCTAAGTCTGATGGAGAAGCCCGGTGTGGATTTTTACGATGATCTCTCGACGGCCCTTCTTACATGGTCTGAAGATATAAGGCCAGCAAGTGAAGCTGCCGTAAAAGTTGTCCGGAGGAAAATCGATGCTGGAGAGCCCATACCAGAGCCACTTGGTGAACTCGTCGCACTAGGTGCGTCACCAGATGGTGCCGTGATCATGATTGATTTATGGACGCAGACTCCCGTTATTTGGGATAAATACTTGGCGCGATTTGGCTCCGGTATCGAGCCTGCCCTTATCGCAAAGCTTGATTCTGACGAGCCGCCACTCGTGCGCTCCTCCATCCGGCTTCTCGGTGAGGTAGGCACCTCAAACGCCCTCCCCCATTTAAGGAAATTGAGTAATTCCGCTGATCCAGAGCTCCGAATGTTAGCCCAGAGATCTATAGGCTCCATCAATAACCGTTAATCGTGCATGAACCTTCAAGCCTTCACGATTCTCCCTTGCACGCTGGCACTCAAACCGCTTTCTTCCTCATAGTTTTTCACATCCATTTCCCTATTATCTACTATGTCTGAATATGCTCGCGGCCTTGAAGGGGTCATCGCCAACGAATCTTCACTTAGCAACGTCATCGGAAATATCGGTGAACTTAGTTACGCAGGTTACCACATTGATGATCTCGTAGAGCATTGCTGCTACGAGGAAGTCATTTTCCTCCTCCATCACAGCCGTTTGCCTAAGAAAGATGAACTAGAAAGCTTCTCCCAAATTCTGCGGAAAGATCGCAATCTCCCAGAGCAAGTCATCGATTTTCTGAAAGCTGCCCCGAATAACGCTTCGCCAATGGATATCCTGCGCACCGCAGTGTCCATGTTGGGTCTTTACGATGAGCGCGCTACCATTGGCGAACCCGATATTGAGGCCAATTCTGCCATCGCACTGTCCCTTTGTGCCAAAACATCCACCATCGTAGCTGCCTACCACCGCTTTCGAAACGGCCTCGACCTTCCAGAAATTCGGGAAGACCTGAGCGAGGCTGAGCACTTTCTTTATCTCGTAAACGGTGAAGCCCCTAGCGATACGGCCGCCCGCATTCTTGACGTTGCCCTTATCCTTCATGCAGATCACGGAATGAACGCATCTACGTTTTCTGCCCGTGTAACCGTCGCCACACTTTCTGATATGTATTCCGCAGTTACTGCCGCTATCGGCACACTGAAAGGTCCACTTCACGGCGGGGCCAACGAAGGCGTCATCCATATGCTTCAGGAAATCGGAGACCTCGATAAAGTAGATTCTTGGGTAGAAGGGAAGCTAGAGCGCAAAGAAAAGATCATGGGAATCGGCCATCGAGTTTACAAAGTTCTCGATCCGCGTGCACCACACCTTCGCCGCCTAGCCATTCAACTCACTGAAGAACTCGGCGAGCCAAAGTGGATCAAAATGTCTGAAAGGATTGCCGAAATCATGCGCGAGCGCAAAAAGCTCGAGGCCAATGTCGATTTCTACTCCGCTACTGTCTATTACTCACTAGGTATTCCCACAGACCTTTTCACTCCAATATTCGCCATCTCACGCACATCTGGGTGGACGGCGCATGTCTTGGAACAGCTGAAAAACAATCGACTTTACCGTCCCCTCACCCTTTACACCGGCCCTGACAAGTTGAGTCCCGTGCCGCCAATCGAATCTAGATGAAGCAGATCTTCTCAAACTTGTGCGCATTAGGAGCAATCGCCTTCCTCGCGCAAGCCTGTGCTGATAAAAGCCAAACTCCGGCCGTAGAGAACTTCTCCGCTGAAAATTATAGAGCGAAACCCTCTGCAAAGCCTGAACCAACGCCAGCTGCCAGCGAGGAAACGACAGCAGCGGCCACTGCTGAACTTCCGCAGCAGAAAAATGATGGACTGAGACTTCCAGACGACATGCTAGCCCTTCCAGATGCGTCAAAACTGAAGTCGAGCCCTTCTGAGAAGAAGAAAGACGTCACATTGATCACTCGTCCCCCTTTAGAGGAGTAAACACGGCAGATTAAAGGCAAAGTGCCTTAACACTTTGCCTTTGTTGTAAGTATCTAATGCTTAGTAAACCTTCTTAATAGGGTTATCAACACGGTATCCCTCATCATGAGCTACATAACCGGCCGCCGCACCTGCTGCTAACGGAAGACATGAAGAAATCCCGAAAAGGCAAAGTGAAGATAAGCTAAATAAAATAATTCTCTTAGTCGATAGTATTGTTTTCATTACGACCCAAAACTACTCTGAAAATTCATTTTCTCCAGAAAATTTATTACTGGTTATTCTGTTAGAGCCGTATGAATCGCAGCCGTCAGTTCTTCACCTCTTGGCGCTACAGCTGATCCAAATTTGACAATCGGTTTGCCATCTTTCCCTATTAAAATTTTCTCAAAATTCCATTCGATTTCGCCCTCGAGTGGAGCATTCTCGCTCAGTACCTGCAGCGTAGAGTGGATGCTGATTACTCCCTACCACATGGATCTTACTCATGATGGGAAATGTGACACCATACTCAGTCCGGCAAAAGCTAAGTATTTCCTCTATCTTCCCCGGTTCTTGCCCGCCAAAGTCATTGCAGGGGAATCCTATAATTACAAATTGGTCCTCTTGCCTTTCTTGGTAAAGCTTCTCAAGTTCTGCATACTGTTTCGTGTATCCACATTTGGAAGCGACATTTACTACCAGTATCACCTTTCCCTCGAAGGCGGAAAGGCTTGTAACTTCACCTTTCGCGTCCTCAAACGGAATTTTCATTAAATCATCTGCCATGGCAAGTGACGGTAGGAGCGATACGAGAAGGAGCAATCTTTTGAACATAATACTTCATACCGCTGCCTACTGACCCGCGCAAGGGCCCACGTAAAAACGGCTTAGCGGACTTTCTTTGTTCGCCCAAGGAAGGTGTGATTGACATCTGCCCCCGTCCCTATTGGCTTTCAAACGTGCATGTGCAGGAGTTCCCAAAAACTGGCCTTAAACGAAAACTTATAGAAACCACTCAAGAGCTCATTATAAGAAAAGGGTTCGAGACGGTTTCTGTGCGCGATGTCACAGGTGCTGCAAAATCTAACGTCGCATCTATCAACTACCATTTTGGCAGTCGCGAAGCTCTCTTCGATATCATTTCTCTACGAATCCTACATCCGTTATGCCAGATTCGGGCAGATCAACTTGGCGAGAACCACAAAGAAATCTCAGTCCAAAATTGCATTTCGACGTATATCCGTGCCGTCATTCCAGCAGCTGAAACCATTGAAATGGAACTCAGCACATATATGCAATTAGTCGGAAAAGCTTATTTCTACGAAATTGAGAAGACAGCTTCCAAGCTCGCTTCGAATCTCCAATTGATCAATTCCCAATACCAAGACAGCCTCCAAAAACCTCTTCCTGAACTTCCCCACAAAAGTCTACAGAACCGTTGGAGATTTTTTACCGAAGGTCTCCACCGCTCCTTTGTCTCGCAGGATCCTAGCTCCGCACCACCGTTCGAAGACTGGGAGCAATTTGCCATTCAAGGCTTTGCAAAGCACATTGAAGTTCCGTCTGCTAAGGCGGAGCAAAATGATCACCAAGGATTGTTATTCGAATTTTGAAGAAACTGCGATCATACCCACCCAAACGGGAAACGAGGCACACCGGACAAATCCTTCTCTACAGTTATAGCCTTATAATTTGCAGTAGTTAGCATTTCTTTCACCCGTTCCGCTTGATCGTAGCCAATCTCCAAAGCCACCATCCCACCCGCTGAAAGATGATGGACAGCTTCAGGTATAAACTTCCGTAGCAAATCTAGGCCCTCCAGTCCTGAATAAAGTGCTAACTCTGGATCATGGCTTACCTCTTTAGAGATGCCCTTCGCCTCCCCTTCTGCTACATATGGTAAATTGGCCACAATCACATCGTACCTACCTTCGATATTTTGAAATAGATCACTTTCTACAAAGTCACAATTGGTAAGCCCTAATCTCACAGCATTTTCCCCGGCCAAAGCTAAAGCTTCGGTAGAAATATCGGAGAGCATCACGTCACTCTCCGGCCTTTCCGCACAAATGCTCAATCCTAGCACTCCAGATCCGCAACCCATGTCCAGCACACGCAGCGCTTTCTGAGGCATACGACTCAATACCATTTCAGCAAGCTCTTCTGTTTCCGGCCTAGGTATCAATCCTCTCGAATCGCATAAAAAGCTTCTGCCATAAAACCAAACTTCCCCCAGAATATGCTGCAAAGGCACTCCCTCCCCTCGTTTCTGGAGGTTCTCACGCAACGGCACCAATTCTTCTTCCTGCAGCGGCCTGTCAAATTGGGTATACAGCTGCAAACGGTCACAGCCCAGCACATGGGCTAGAAGGTGTTCCATATTCCTTCTCCCTTCCTCAATCCCCTTCTTCTCCAAATACGCCGCCCCACCGGTGATCGTTTCTAAAACCGACTTCATCTTCGTGCACTGTATGCGCAATGCCTCGACGAGGAAAAAGGACGAAATGCAGCCATTTTCGCATTTCCTTATTGCTGTCTTCGGCTCGCTTGTTACCGCAGGGAATCAAACAAGGTCTTTCCATAGCAGGAATCGGTGCATTGTCTCATCTCGGGCACAACGTGGACATGCATTGCGAATCTATTCTTGGTGGTGGCCAGAGCTTCCCTCGGCTCTCGGAAATCCTCGGAGCAGATAGTCCCTTCGCAGATCAGCCAGCAGGTTGGATCAAACCGCGTCACTTGCTCACCCATAGAAAATGGAGCCCCGCATCCATGGCAGCCTTACACGTGGCTGGTGATGCTCTAGAACAAACGAAATGGACCCATCGCGACCTTAGCGATACTGCACTTATAGTAGGAACCAGCCGTGGTAACGCTTCAGGCTGGCTTGGTGAATGGCCCGGGCGTAGGCCCTTCCGCCTGATGGCAGCCAGCAATACCATCCATAGCGAGCCAGCCTCCGCTATCTCCATCGTGCATCAAATACTTGGGCCAAATCATCTAGTCGCCAGCGGTTGCGCTGCGGGACTTGACGCCCTCATCTTAGCAAAATTGATCATTGATGCAGACTTAGCGGACCGTGCATTAGTCATCGCCGTCGATCTACCGCTTGTCCCACTTCTTCTTGAAAACTATACTCAGTCTGGCCTGCTTTCATCAAAACCGCTTCTGGACCCATTCTCAAAAGAAGCAGATGGATTTATCCCATCCGAAGGTGCTGCAGCAGTTGCTTTAGAGAGAAAAGCAACTGGCAAAGTGCGTTTCACCTATGGAGCCAATAACTCAGATGGGAAGGACCCTGTGGGCATCCCAAAAGACGGCGGGCGCAGCCATATACTCCTCCAAAAAGCGTATGAAAAAACTGGCTCTCCTACCGCAATTTGCCCTCATTCCACCGGAACAAAAATTCAAGCGCGTGCCGAGGGGACGATCTTCCAAGACCAAAAAGACCTCACTTTTCATCTCCTAAAGCCATACCTAGGGCATACCATCGGGGCCAGTGGATTGATAGAAAGTGCAGTCCTCCTACGATTTATGGAAAGCGGAATGCTGCCACCTAACCCAAGCTATCTCACAAATCCGCTCGGCTGGAGTTTACCTAGAAAATCCAAACCAGTCACCGGTCCTATCTTCAAACTTGCTCACGGAATGGGCGGACATAATGCTCTAACCGTATTCGAACCATCGCAATGACCTCCAAAACTTTCCTTGAAATATCACTAGACGATCAAACGCTAACTTTGTTCTCAGATGGCGTAGATAAAGCCAAATACCCTATATCATCTGCCCGTAAAGGAATGGGGTTTGCACCTAGCAGCAACCGCACCCCGACCGGCAATTTCACCATTAGCCATAAAATTGGTAAAGATCTCCCCATATATACGCAATTTATAGGTAGAGAACCTGTGGGAAAATGGAATCCTGAGAAAGCTTCCCCTCAAGACGCCATCTTAACGCGGATCCTACGCCTGCAGGGCACAGATCCAGAAAACAAGAACACTTTCGACCGATTCATATATATTCATGGCACAAACCATGAAG
The DNA here is from genome assembly GCA_963849375.1 of uncultured Verrucomicrobiae bacterium. Lineage (GTDB taxonomy): Bacteria > Verrucomicrobiota > Verrucomicrobiia > Verrucomicrobiales > Akkermansiaceae > Luteolibacter. The sequence goes on from CAWKHB010000008.1 coordinate 230,239, forward strand.
CCGAAATTGGCCAGGCAAAAAGCCAAGGGTGCATCCGCCTAAGGAATAATGATCTCTGCGAATTGTTTGACCAAATTGAAGAAGGAACAAATGTAAAGATACTACCCCTGAGCAAAACTGGACCAAAACTTCTTTTTATAGATTGCGATTCTACCTTATCCAGCATCGAAGGGATCGATGAAATGGCACGACTTTCGGACCCAAAGACCTATGCCAAAGTAGTTTCTCTGACAAATTCCGCAATGAATGGCGAGATACCTCTCAATGAAGTCTTCCAAAAGCGCATGGATATCATTAAACCAAGCCGCGAGCTCGTTGCAAAAGTAGCAAATAGATACTTGGAAACCATCGTCCCCGGAGTAGTGCCATTTATTGCACAAGCCAAAAGGCAAGGTTGGATACCTATCGTCATCTCGGGTGGGTTTGCACCTGCGATCCTTCCCCTCGCTAGCTACCTAGAAATCGATGATGTTGAGGCTGTACCATTATACTTTGACGACAACGGCGAGTATATCGATTTTGGAAAAGATCACCCTAACACGCGGAATCTTGGCAAAAACCAAATTATCAAGGACTGGAAGGCTGCCATGTTGCCAGCTAAAACTATGATGATAGGCGATGGTATATCAGATTTAGAAACTAAGCCAGACGTAGATCAAATGATCGCATTCGGAGGTGTAGTAGCTCGCGAGAAAGTAAAAGACGGTGCCAGCTACTTCGCAACTTCCTTTGATGAAATCACAAAGCTGTTATCTAATATCGCTTAGTCAAAAAATATATCACTTCTAGTATGAAAAGTTCTTGCTAGAGGTATGCGGATACGTAAGTTGCTCGCGCAATGAGTACATCAAAGAAAGAAACCGTTCGCGGTAAACGTTACACTCCCGAGGAGAAAAGTAAAATCGTAGCCTTTGTCGAAGATTATAATGCAAGCAACGGCCGCGGTGGCCAAAGCTCAGCTTCGAAGAAGTTCGGCATATCACAACTCACTATCTCAACTTGGTTAAAAGGCTCTAGTAAGGCACCAAAAGCGAAAAAGGCTGTTAGCAAAAACAGTACCCAAAACAAACTCACCGCAATGGTGAGCCTTGGCCAAGAGATTGAAAAACTCGAAAACGAGCTCGAGAAAAAGCGCAGTAAGTTCGATTCTCTCAAAGCTTCTCTTTAAGAGCGCCACTTAGAGAAACAGTTTAAGAAAACCGCTTTCTAGCAGTGTGCTAGGAAGCGGTTTTTTTTATTGTGCCGCAACACACACATTTTATTCAGGATTTTCTTGCGATCCTATTCTTTCAGTATAGACTGAAAATTATGAACGCTACGGCAGATCGGCTTGAAGAGGCTCGCGATGAGTTTATTGCTCAATGGGGTGCCTTAGGAACGCAATGGGGCATCAATCGCACAATGGCTCAAATTCATGCGCTACTTATGACATCTCCTCGTGCCTTATGCACAGATGAGGTGATGAACGCACTTGAAGTAAGCAGAGGAAATGCCCACACGAATTTAAAGGAACTCGTAAACTGGGGTCTGATCCGCATGATTGTAATAAGGGGAGACCGCCGCGACTACTACGAAGCGGAAAAGGACGTCTGGCAGATTTTCACTATCGTGGCCCGTGAGCGGAAGCGCAGGGAAATTGAACCTGCGTTAGCACTATTAAATAAGTGCGCAGAGGACACAAAAGGAATGAAAGGTGCAGAGGCTAAGGCTTTCCATGAACAAGTAAAAGATCTTGGCGAATTTGTGGGGTTAGCTTCAAAGATGTCGGATCGAGTGGCCTCGATGAAGCATGGTTTAGCACTTCAGCTCGCTACTAAAATTCTCGGATAAATATTCATCTTTAAACTAACTTATTATGAATCCCACAGTTGTTATATTTGGCGCAAATGGCTTTCTTGGTCGGTATATGTGTCGTCACTTTGCCCGCACTGGCCGCGAAGTTGTCGCGGTTGCTCGGAATCGAGAAGGCTGGAGTGGCGATGGCATGTTCCTCGAATGGGACGGCAAAACACAGGGCCCGTGGGCTTTGGCGTTAGAGGGTGCTGAGCTTGTCATTAACCTTGCTGGCAAATCGGTAAACTGCCGATACACACCGGAGAACAAAAAGGCAATTTTAGAGAGTCGTATGGATAGCACCCGTGCGATTGGCAAAGCAATTGCCAATTGCAAAGCTCCGCCAAAATTATGGATGAATTCGAGCACCGCTACTTGGTATCGTCACGCAGAGGATGAGCCGCAGAGCGAATGGCATGGAACTCGAGGCACCGGTTTCTCGTGTGAAGTTGCTGCTGCTTGGGAAGATGCTTTTTTCGAGACAAACATACCGCCGGAAACTCGCAAAGTAGCGTTGCGCACCGGTATGGTTCTAGCAAATGAGCCAGAAACCGTCTACGACTTGACGACTAAAATCACAAAAAGGTTGCTTGGTGGCACGATGGGCCAAGGAACACAAAAAGTAAGTTGGATACATATAGAAGACCTCCTGCGCGCCGTTGATCACATCGCACGGGACCCATTCTTTGAAGGAATCGTAAATATTACCGCGCCCCACTTCCCTACCAATGCGGAGTGGACTCGCTACTTCCGCGAGACCGCCGGCATACCAATCGGTTTCCCTACGGCTAAGTGGATGCTAGAAATGGGAGCTGCTTTTATGGATACCGAGACGGAATTGGTCACGAAAAGCAGATGGGCCGTTCCGCAGCGTCTGCAAGAAACAGGCTTCCGCTGGCGCTATCCAAAAGCAGGGCCAGCAATTGAGAATCTAGAAGCCCGGCGAGGACTCAATGGATTTTTCAAGACTCACGAGAAGCGTAGTGTTGGCGCACAAGTCTGGCTACCAGCTACTAGATAATGAAAAGGCCACCCTGCATCGGGTGGCCTTTCCGTATAGATTTCTGGCTGAACTACTTCGATGAAGAAATGTAGCTAGCTTGGCTAGCGCCTTTCTCAAGCTTCGTCTGCTTGATCCAACTCATTGTGGAGCGTAATTTTGTGCCGACTTGTTCGATTTGATGCTCCTCACCTTCCTTGCGGAGTTTATCGAAGTTTTTGCATCCGCTTTCGTATTCTTTTGTCCACTCTTCCGCGAATTTGCCGCTTTCAATGATCTCCAACTGTTTGACCATGCGTTCTTTCACAGATGCATCGATGATTTTCGGCCCTACTGATACATCGCCGTACTCAGCTGTTTCGGAAATCGAGAAACGCATGCCCGCGATGCCGGACTCGTTCATGAGATCAACAATGAGTTTCAACTCATGCAAGCACTCAAAGTAAGCCATTTCTGGCTGATAACCAGCTTCCACGAGCACCTCAAAGCCAGCTTTCACAAGTGCTGAAGCGCCACCACAAAGCACTACCTGCTCACCAAAGAGATCGGTAACTGTCTCCTCACGGAAATTTGTTTCAAAAACCCCTGCCCGCGCGCAGCCAACGCCACCCGCCCAAGCAAGCGCAGTATCTTTCGCATGCCCGGAAACATCTTGATGCACTGCGATCAATCCTGGAACGCCTTTCCCATCTACAAATTGCGAGCGGACCGTGTGGCCAGGGCCTTTCGGGGCCACCAAAATTACGTCTATGTTGTCCGGAACTTCGATGGTTTTAAAATGAACTGCGAAACCGTGGGAGAATAGAAGCGTTTTCCCTTTCTCCAAGTTTGGTGCGATGTCCTCATTGTAAACCGCGGGAATGACGGTATCAGGTGTGGCAACAAAGATCACATCTGCAGCTTTCACAGCATCTGCAGTTGTCATAACTTCAAAGCCGAGATCCTTCGCTACTTCCCGAGATTTCGATTTCTCATATAACCCAATGACAACTTTCATTCCGCTGTCCTTCAAATTCAGAGCGTGGGCATGCCCTTGTGAGCCAAATCCAATCACTGCGAGTGTCTTATCTTTGAGTAAAGAGAGATTCGCGTCTTCGTTTGTATAAATCTTTGCGGCCATACCTTATCTATCAGTGAGTTCGTTTTCCGCGTCGTTCTGCCACCTCGGCAGCGACGGGGCGGACAAGCTGAATAGACCACAGGCCTAGGTCAAGCCTGCACTTACGCCAAAGTTCGACAACATATTTTTACCCAAACGCGCCCATAGTCCGTCCGGTCAGTTTCTCTGGCAAATCCGCCGCGTGTAGCCATATTCCAAATCCCTGCCCCACTATGAAGGAACTACTGATTGAGGAGATAAGAAATCACCTGCGCGCGAGCTTGGACCGCTTAGCGCGGGCGGCGATGGATGCGCATGCTGCAGCTACCGATCCCGGCTCCAAGGCAGAAAGCAAATACGACACTCGCAGCCTGGAAGAATCATATCTAGCCACCGGCCAAGCGAAGCACGTGAAGGAACTTGCTGCTACTTTGCAAATCTTCGAAAAACTTCGCGTGAAAGCCTTTGAGCCGAGCGATCGTATCGACGCTGGGGCACTAGTCGAAGTCTTGAATCGAAGCACCAAAGAAAAAGTGAGCTTTTATCTCGCACCTGCCTCTGGAGGTTTGGACATCACAGTTGGAAGCGAAGAAATCACCCTGCTAAGCCCAGAAAGTCCGTTGTTCCTAAAATTATGCGGCCTGAAAACGGGGGAATCTATAGACCAACCACCTTTCACGATCAAAAACGTCCAGTGAGTCAGAGATTGCCTAACCTGCCAAATAGGTCCGCATTATGACTTTATAGGATCATGATTCAAGCCTTCTTAGTTAAACATCAGAAGAAGCCGCTCTACGTTTGGATAGCAAATCTTGGACACGATTCTTAAAACGAAGGTAGTCTCTCCTCGATACAATCATCTGTTTTCTTCGCGCATATTTTTCAGGCTTTATGTATTTATACAATACAATCTTTCGAAAGTTTCTTAACCAGTTTCCCTTACAAAAATAACGTTCTTCCAAAGCACGTAGTGAAACTTCATCCCTCCTAAACATATGATAGATGGTATCACGGATAAAAAACCTCATAGCTGTAGCGGTGCTTTGAAAAGGCTTGGGAGCAGAAATGTAATGAATGTTCTCGTCTCCATTCCAACCTAACATTTTCCTATTTCTGCGGTTCATCAAGTTGTAGCCGTTATCGAGGCGGTGAAATTTTCCCCTTAAGACATAGTTTAATATCGTTTGATCGGCGCAGGCAAACGGCTTCTCTGCAGTTTTGATGGCTTCTTCAACTTTCTTAAATAGCGTCTGAATAACTTCATGAGAAAGTCGCATATACATGATCCCACAGTTGAAGTAAGGTAAGTCCTTTTCTTCCTCCGCAAGCTGGGAAAGCCATGAAGTATCAGCGGAGATCTTTTTAAAGTTGCAGTCAATAACTGCACTAACAGGTTCTTTCCGAGATCGACAAATTTCATATAGCTTAGTAATGTCCCTGAATATTAAGACATCACTATCAACTGTAAAATACATCCTCCGCCTTTAAGAGATCAGGAAGCTTTAGCCGGAAATAAGTCGCTTTGGTTTCGTAAGCTAAATAAGATTCGAATTCCGAAAAATCAACAGATGACATTTCTATCACAGATATGGAACGCGATGTGTTCGCTACACCGAAGGCTTTCTCCATCAATGGAAATGCATCTTGGGGCAAATTGTCGCTTAATACTGTAAAGTGGATAGCAGCCTCGGGCGGAGTGCTAATAGCTATGCTTTCCAACAAAGAGAGGAGGCCTTGAAGAAAATTAATATCTGCACTAGAAGCGAGATGATAGGTTGGAGTAGATTCTTGCATATTTGCAGAGCTATGAGGTCTAAGTTTCTCTTATCACTTATTAGTGATTGATTTGATACACTGGGTGTAACCCTCCTATCCGTAAAGCAGTTATCGGCCTTTCATCTCACCCACTTGACAACTTTGAGTGAACGGAAGTGTTATCGTTTCTTGCTAGCGCTCGTTTTCTCGCGGCTGTAATTCTGTGGCCGCACAAGTGAGGCAGTAGAAGATTTCCCAACCAGAGGAGGGTATGCCTGTGAAATGGAGATATGATTCTTTAAATATTCAAAGTCTAGGTGTGTATCGTAGTTCCTCATAAAGGCATTTTCTAAAACTTTACGGTGGCTTAGCGCATTACTGGGGTGAGCTGTTTCGAGTTCCCCCAGCTAGGTATGAGAGAAAGCCAATCTACGTTTAGCTAGTAAATCTTGGACACGCCCCTTAAAAAACAGATATTCACTTTTCGATACAATCACCGCTTTTCTCCGTTCATACCTTTTAGGTCTGATGTATTTATACAAATAGATTTTCCTGAAATTCCTAAACCAGTTCTTCTTAGAAAAATAACGTTCTTCCAAAACACGTAGTGAAACATCATCTTCCGTAAACATATGATAGATGGAATCGCGGATAAAGAACCTCATAGGTGTAGCAGTGGTCTGAAAAGGTTTGGGAGCACAAACGAAATGAAGGTTCTCCTTTGCATTCCAAGATAACATTTTCTTATTTCTGCGAGTCATGATATTATTGCATTCATCGAGTCGGAAGAACTTTCTTCTTAAGACATAATTCAAGATTGTTTGATCAGCGAATGCAAACGGCTTCTCCGCAGTTTTCAAAGCCTCTTCTACCTTTTGATGCAACGTCCGCAAATCTCTATGAGAAAGTCTCATATACATGACCCCAGTGTTGAAGTAGGGCAAATTTTTCTCTTCCTTCTGTCAACTGAGATAACCATGAAGTATCGGCAGAGATTTTCTGAAAACTGCAATCAACCACTGCGCCAACAGGTTCTTCTTTAGACCGACAGATTTCGAACAATTTAGTAACATCCCTGAACATTAAGACATCACTATCAACTGTAAATCACATCCTCGACATCTAGGAGCTCTGGAAGTTTCAAACGATAGTAATTCGCTTTTGTTTCATATTTCAAGTATGCGTAGAATTTTGAAAAATCGACTTCTGACATTTCTATCACAGATACTGTTCGTGATGTATTCTTCGCATCAAAAGCCTGTTCTAGCCGCGAAAGTGTATCCTGGGGCAACTCATCACTAAGAACCGTGTAATGTATTGCTGCATCAGACGGAGTACTAATCGCAATGCTCTCTAGCAAAGAGATGAGACCCGGAAGAAAATCAATATTCGCACTTGAGGCGAGATGATAAGTGGGACGCGTTTCTTGCATATTTACGAGACTTTAAGGCTTAGGTTTCTTCCACAACTTCTTAATAGTAAACTCCATTTAACAGATAAGGTCTTTTTCGGAAACTACTTTGCGGTGCTTTAAGGCGTTGGTTAGCTCATTCGTCACGAATCTTTTATTATCGATATTGCTTCTGGCGGTGCGTTGGTAAACTGCCCTCTCGGCTTTCTCATACATTCCCCGACTTTCCAACGCCGTAAGAAGGTTGATAGCATACGTGAAAATTTTCATTTGGAAGCGTTACTTGAAATATCTCCGTGTGCAGTAGTCCGGCACGCAAGTAGTTCAAGAAGCCATTAGTTCAAGAAGCCAGGCTTTTTGACGAGAATTGAATTGCAGTGGTGATCGGGATGGGTAGGGTGGGGGCAGATGAGTAGGAACAACCGCAGACGCTGGATCGCACCTTGGAAGAATTCGTTGGTGAAGCCGGAGATTTATCACGCATGTGGACGGGTGGTGGGGCAGAGCTTTTTGTTGGGAGAGGAGGAGCGGGAGCATTTCCGGATGTTGATGCGTATGTGCGAGAGGTTTACTGGTTGCCGAGTGCTTTCTTACTGTTTGATGTCTAATCACTTCCATATCCTGTTGGAGGTGACGCCGGTTCCTGAGAGTGGGATCACGGACACGGTATTATTTGAGCGATTGGGCGTTTTCTACGGCGAGGCTAAGGTGGCAGCGATCGTGGCGGAACTGGAGGAGGCTGGGGCGGTGCGGGAGCGTGGGGAGTTTGAGCTGGCACCTGTGGATGAGACGGGGGCGGTGTTGACTCGGGAGGAGGAACTGAAGAGGGCGCGGACTGATGCGGCCGAGCGTGTGGAACAGATTCGGAGTCGCTATACGAGGCGAATGCATGATTTGAGTGAGTTTATGAAATCGCTGCTGGAGCGTTTTACGAAGTGGTTTAATCGCAAGCACTCGCGCTCTGGGACGTTGTGGGAAGATCGGTTTAAAAGCGTAATCGTAGAGAGCGGTCAGGCGGCGAGGACGATGGCAGCGTATATTGATCTCAATCCGGTGCGGGCGGGGATGTGCAGCGATCCGGCGGATTATCGATGGAGTAGTTACGGGGAGGCGATAGGAGGGGGAAAGAAGGGGAATGGAAAGAAGGCGAGGGAGGGTTTGGTGCGGGCTTGTATGGCGCACAAAGGGGAAGGGTTTGATGCGGAGAGATGGAAGGAGGTTTCGCGGATTTATCGGAGGGCGATGGGGCTGGCGTTAGGGAGGAAAAGTGGGCGCGCGACGGTTGAGCAAACAGAAGGCGGTGACGATGAATACGGCAGAGATGTTGGCTTCGAAGGATAATGAGACGGTGTTGCCGGATTTGGGGATGGCGAGGATGTTGCACTGTCGTGTAAGATACTTTACGGACGGGGCGGTGATTGGGAGTAAGAGCTTTGTTGATGAGGCGTTTGCGAATGCTCGGGAGAGGTTTTCAGAGAAGAGGAAGGATGGTGCGCGGCGAATGCGGGGGAGCGGAAAGGCGGCGGCAGGTGTGTTGTGGAGTGTTAGGGATTTGAGGGTGGATGTTAGTTAGGGAGGGGAGGTCTATTTCAAGTTGAACCGCATGGGTTTGGGCAAAGCGTTGTAGCCGGTCAAGATCCGTCGGTCTTTCAGACCTTAGAATTTGTTTTTTGTTAGAGTCATAGCCCTGCGGAATATGCTGGTATGTCGACGCTCCATCGGAGCTGAAGATTAGGTTTTTGTTTGGGTCATAGCTCTGCGGACTATGCTGGTATCCTGACGCTCCATCGGAGCTGAAGATTGGTTTTTGTGTCATTGGTCATAGCTATGCTGGTATGTCGACGCTCCATTGGAGCTGAAGGTAAAGGATGGTGCGTGGCGAATGCGGGGGAGAGGGATGGCGGCGGGAGATGGGTTGAGGAGTGTTAGGGATTTGAGGGTGGCCATTAGTTAGGGAGGAGAAGGCTTATTTGATGTGAGGCCGTTGCAGTTCAGACAAAACGCCAAGGTGAAGTGCTACCGATTTGTCGGACAACTCAGCGAGGCGTCCCTACTCATAACACCAATTGTTCGAGGTCCGATCTCACGGTGCAAATAGCTCTGTGAAAAATGTTAGCGAATCATTATGTGAGATATCTGTAAGCGTCTTACCAAGCGCCTCTTGACGTAAATTACGTATGTAGGGGACTTACGACGTTTATGACTACGCTGTTTTACTGATGCGCAGTTTTCTCAGGCTTTTGGCATAGGCCTTGGGGGTGTGGGTGCCGAAGCTCTCGGCGGTGACCTTTGTTTTAGGTAGTTCTTCGAAGATCCAGACCAGATATTTCCACGGATCAACTTTCCGGCGACGGCAGCTTTCGATTAGGGTATACCAGATGGCGTTGCTTTGCCCTGCTTCTACGCTGCCCATAAGCAACCAGTTCTTGGCTCCGAGTTTTGTCGGGCGGGTGCCGTTTTCTATCAGGTTATTATCAATCTCAAGTCTTCCATTTATGAAGCAAGTTTTGAGTTTGGGCCACTGGCCGAGGGCGTAGTTGATGGTTTTTTCCAAGAGGCTCGTGCAAGAGGCTTTTGGGAAGGGCGGTTCGTTTTGCTTTGATTTTCCAAAGGGTTTTGCCGAGTCTTCGGTAAATGGGAAGGCATTGCCAGTGACGGACTCGTTCTCACTCGGCGGGGCCTGCGTGCTAGGCGCGTAGCTCCGTTTCAATCTGATAGGGGATTTGGATCGGGTGCGGAATTTCGCGGGCATACGCAACTCGCTGCGCCTCACCTCGTCCTTGTAATCACCCCGGTTCCTGCGCCGCTTCTGAATCCACGATGCGAATGTCTGCACCTTTATCACATGCCGCAGAGCGAAGGTCTAGCCGCTCATCGCGCAAGTCTCGGACGCGTCTAACAGTTCTTCGCGCAGCTTAGGCTTGATCCTTACGAGCACCAGCACATCTATTTTCAGTATTTCTACGGCCTCATCTGTTTGTTGATCTGTCTCAAGCGTCGTAGGTACTGCAAATACGATGCTTGTGACTACGGGCGCTCGGTAGGAAGCTTACCTATCTAAGCAGAATTATCTTCTCCAAATAGAGGAATTCATACTTCGCTAACGCTTTTCAGGGAAATTAGGACTGCCCCACACGGTATCGCTACACCGTTCCAATGCCATCGCAGCAGCACCTACCGTTCCTGCCTCATGACCGAAGGCGGCAGGGAGGATGGCTAAGTTTTGCCGAAATGGGCCTGAAAGCTGCCGAAGTAAGTGCTCGCGGAAGGGCGCGAACAGTAGGTCCCCTGCCCTTGCCACTCCCCCGCCGATAACGAGAGCTTCCGGGTTTAGCAGCCAACAGGTATTCATCATTGAAGTCGCCAGCATTTTTCCGATCTCACGCCAGCGTCCTAAGGCAATTTCATCACCGTGCCTTGCTGCTTCTGCCAAAACCGCAGGGGTGCAATCTTCCATGCCCTTCGTGACTCCGGCCGCCTTGTAAGCGAGCATGGCGTCTTGGGCGATCTCGTTATTGCCAATATAATCCTCCAAAGCGCCCAAATTCCCATAATGCCCTTGGCGCCCTTGGTAGTCGATAGAGGTCTGGCCAATTTCTCCAGCGCCGTAGTTCCCGCCACGCACCATCGCCCCATTCGCTATAATACCTCCGCCAACACCGGTGCCGAGCGCCACGCAAATAAGGTGATCGTAGCCTTTCCCAGAACCTAGTTTCCACTCGGCGTATGCCATACAGTTTGCATCGTTATCTGCTGAAACTGGAAGGCCGATCTGCTTTTCTAGAATATCCCGCAAAGGTATATCCTGCCACCCGCGCACGTTCGTTAAATTGAGCACTACCCCTTTTTCAAAATCTACAAAGCCAGGCATTCCAATCCCTACTGCCAAAATTCCGGAATGCCTACGCCGTAAATCATCTACGGCACGGACCAAGGTTTGAATCAAATCCGCTGGGGTGGCGAAATCCTGCGTAGCTATCGGCGGGGCGTGATCAATAATCTCACCCTCGCGCACCACTCCAGTCTTTACACTGGTGCCGCCAAAATCGATGCCGATAGCTAAGGGGAAATTGCTCATGAACGCTGTCTTCCGTAATGAAGCAGCGGCGAAATATCTACAAGAAAACCAGTTAGCTACAAATTTACTGAAACACTCGCGCTGCTACCAAACGGATTCCCTCCAAGGTGAAGTCCTCATCCACAGCATCAAATTCATCCATTTCCTCCGCCACAAAGCGCGCACCACCTCCGGTAGCCACTACATAAGGGCGCTGCTCAATCTCTTGAGAAATGGCGTTCAATACCTCTCTGACCATTCCTCTTTGTCCTACTGCCACGCCAGTTTGTATCGCTTGGACAGTCGTGTGCCCAAGCACTTGCCCAGACCAATCGAGGGAAATCCTCGGAAGCTGCGCTGTATCTCGACTCAGCGAAGCTGCCATCAGACCCATCCCCGGGGCTATCACACCACCCAAAAAAGTTTTTTCTGCCGAAAGGACCGAAAAGGTCACCGCCGTCCCGAAATCAACGACAACACTAGGAAAGCGCCCTGTTTCCATAAGAGCGACCGCATTCACCAATCGATCCGCTCCAATCTGATCTGACCGCTCCACACCGAACTCGTATCCCAAAGGGCTTTTGTAGCTAATTTCGTGGAGCTTAACCTCTTTACCCTGAAAATACCCCTGTAACAGAGCAGCCTTATCTGGGACTACAGAGGCGATAGCTACATGGGTGAAATGAAATCCCTCTAACACCTCACTCAGTTTTTCATCTGCAATGTCCTCCGTCTGGCAAACCCGTGTGGTGCCCGAAAGCCCTTCTTGATCGCCTAACCGAAACTTTGTCCGGGTGTTCGAATTGTCGATTAAAAGCCAAGCCATGACTTATCCCATTGATCTGTCCGAAACACCGCCCGCCCATCTTCCCCGAGCTCTGGAATGCCTATGTTTTGCTTAATTGAAAGTTCCCCATCATTGATCTGTAACTTCATAGGACTTTCCAATTCATCGTCACTTAACCAGAATTTAAACCAAATTTCGGTAAAGCCCTCCCCGGGATTTCCCGCAAAGGTGGTATCCGCTGGCTCATGCACCCCTTTGTCACCCACCAAAAGCCGCACTGGCTTGCGCAAATCATGCTCTTCCTCCCCCACCCGCTTCAGGTGAATCTCTACCCAGTAAAACGATTCATCCGCAGTTACCTGCACTGCCTTAACCTTCATCCGGGCCTCCTCATCTGGACCCGACGAATAATCAGCAGACCACAGCCACACCGCAAAAATCGTAGCGAGCACCAGTAGAATCGCCAAACCCAGCCGTATCATCTGCCGTCTCATCCTCACCACCTATGTGTCACCAGCCTCCTTGTGACAAACGAAAACGGGCGACTCCCGTAAAGGAGCCGCCCGCATCGAGCTAACTTTTAGTAAATATTAAGCGTGGCTATCTGTATAAGCTGGCGAACCGTGCTCAGCAATATCGAGGCCTTCTTCTTCCTCCTGTGCATCTACACGCACTCCCATGATCAGTTTGATAATACCAAACACTATGATTGAGAATACAAATGCGAAGATGTAGACTGCGGCGATACCAATGATCTGAGAAACAAGGCTGAACTCAGCTTTGTCGCCAAATACCCATACCGCAAGCGTTCCCCAAATTCCACAAACTCCGTGGACCGAGATGGCACCAACTGGATCGTCCACTTTGATCTTATCGAAGAAGAGGATGGAGAGCACCACGATGACACCACCGATAGCGCCAGCAAGGATAGCACCCATTACGGAGACTACATCTGCCGCAGCGGTAATACTAACAAGACCGCCAAGGATACCGTTAAGAGCCATTGAGAGGTCTGGCTTTTTGATCGCGATCCATGATGTAAAGATCGATGTAAGGCCACCAGCTGCTGCTGCTAGAGCAGTAGTTGTGAATACAAGACCTAATGGACCCGGGTCAGCGGACAGAACAGAACCTCCGTTGAATCCAAACCATCCGAAGAAGAGAAGAAACACACCGATCGCCGCGAGTGGCTGGCTATGTCCGAGGATTGGCTTGACACCATCTTTCGTGTATTTACCACGACGTGCGCCAAGAAGGAGAACACATGCAAGAGCAGCTGCACCGCCGAAGCCGTGAACTACTGTAGAACCAGCAAAGTCTTTAAATGGAACGTCAAGGTTCGCAAGGAAACCACCGCCCCAGTGCCATGAACCAGCTACTGTGTAACCAATAGCTACAAGAATCGTAGCGAAGATCATGAAGCTTGGTAGCTTAACACGCTCAGCTACTGCCCCGGAAACGATCGTAGCCGCTGTTGCTGCGAACATTGCTTGGAAGATGAAGTCACCATAACCGGTCATAGCTAGCCCGAGGCCACCGTATGCGTACGTTTTGCTATTCCCTTCGTTGAGATCCCCAATCGGACCACCAATGCTGAAGAAACCATTAAAATCCCCAGGATAATGCGTATTGAAGCCAATTAGCGCATAAGTAAGGAGACCGATGCAGATGATGAATACGTTTTTGAACAAAATGTTCACTACGTTCTTTTGCTGGCAAAGGCCGGCCTCAAGAGTTGAGAATCCGAGGTGCATCATGAAGACCATTGCAGCAGCGATTACCGTCCAGAGCATGGAAACTGTGAAGAAATCGAATGCAGACGAGATGTCAGTCACGTTGCCTTCTTCATCTACCGCATTGTAGCCGTCTATAAGAGCTTGATACTCTTCGGCGCTTCCGGAAGCTGGCTCTTCAGCCTCTACTTCAGCTACGGCTACTTCTTCGGTAAGAACGGGAGCTACATCGTCCTGACCGAGAGCGGTCGTTGGCATGAGTGGCACTGCGAAGCAAGCCACTGCCGCTAGGGCCAGGGCTCGCAATTTGTTTGGATGTCGTCTGATCATGTTGGTCGTAGTTGTCGGATAATTCGCTGCTATGTCCCGCAAGTTGTGTAGAAGCGAGAGCAGCGGAGGGCGGGGAAGCAAGCCCCGTGCCAACCCGCGCACACGCTCGCCCAATCCCTCACGCAATGGCGTTAAAAATCACCTAAATCCTTGATCTACCGCCCACAGCACTGATTTTACGGCCTAACACTATATCACTAAAAACATCCCGCAGCCCCGGTGATAGAAGAAAATATTCATCAATCTTTGTTTGGAACTTGAACCCATGCCACTTTCCCAAAACCTTCCGACATGTTTCTTGGTATTGATTCCTCCACCCAATCTCTCAGCGCCATCGTCTTGGACGTTGATAAAGGCGAAGTCGTAGCAAGTTGCTCCGTGAATTTTGGCCAAGATCTGCCGCAATATCAGGCTCCCAGCGGATTTATACCCGGCGGGGCAAACGGAGAGGTGCATTCAGATCCACTCATGTGGCTCGATGCCCTAGATCTGCTATGCCGCCAGCTTGCCGATGTGTTTGATCTGTCAAGAATCACCCACATCGCTGGTTCCGGGCAGCAACATGGCTCTGTCTACCTAGGTGGAAATTTTGAGGAAACCCTGCGGGCGCTTTCCCCAAGCACTCCCCTTTCCGCACAGCTAAAGGACGTGCTAGCCCGCCCGACCTCACCGATCTGGATGGATACCTCAACTCCAGCCGAATGCGCAGAAATCGCCCAGGCCCTTGGCGGCGCTGACGAAGTTTGCGCGCGCAGTGGCTCCATCCCCATCGAACGCTTCACAGGCCCGCAAATTCGTAAGTTTCACAAAAACCAACCTGATGCCTATAAAAAAACTAGCGTCATCCACCTAGTCAGCTCATTTATAGCCTCCATCTTCGCCGGGAAATCGATGCCAATCGACCATGGCGATGGCGCAGGCATGAATCTGCTCAACCTCGCCACACTCACTTGGGATCCGAAGCTTCTAGACGCCACTGCACCTGCACTCGAAGCAAAGCTCCCAAATCCTTCTGCCTGCTTAGACCATAAGGCCCCTATCTCCGCATATTTCTCCGAGAAATACGGCTTCGCGAACTCATGCCAAGTAAGTCCTTTCACAGGAGACAATCCCGCCTCCCTTGTCGGAATGGGCGCCACCACACCGGGCCAAGTCGTAATTTCACTGGGCACCAGCGACACATTTTTCGCGGCAATGCCTAAACCAAAAACAGATCCCGAGGGCTACGGCCACGTTTTTGGAAATCCCGCAGGCGGCTTCATGTCGCTGATTTGTTTCCGCAATGGCTCACTCGCCCGCGAGGCCCTCCGCGACGAACTCGCCGTCGATTGGAGAGCATTCGATAAAGACGCTCTCGCTGAAACAGTAGCCTCTGCAGGCCAGAACATCACCCTGCCCTTCTACTCTTCTGAAATTACTCCAAGATTCGATTTCACCGAGCCGACTTACGATTTCCACAGCGATGAAACACCTTCCACTCGCATCCGCTCCCTTCTCGAGGGACAATTTCTAAACATGCAGCTGCACTCACAGTGGCTGGGAATCGCACCCACAGCGATTCGCCTCACAGGTGGTGCCGCACAGAATGATGGCATCGCTCAGATCGTTGCCGATGTCTTCCAAGCACCCGTCGAGCGCTTCCAAATCAATAACTCTGCAGCCCTCGGGGCCGCCCTCATCGCCGCCACCGCTGCTGGAAACGACCTTGCAGAGCTCCAAAATGCCTTCTGCAAAGCTGCCCCAAACTCCACGATTTTACCAAATCAAGATCTTGCGGAGAAATACTCGACCGCCCTCGCTCGCTATACCAAACTCCTCCACACAGAAATTTCCTGAGTCTATGCTATTTCAAGATAAAATCATCGTCGTCACCGGAGCCGGAAGAGGGATTGGCCAAGACATTGCGCGGAATTTCGCCGCTCAAGGCGCAAAAGTAGCTGTTGTGAGTCGTAGCCCCGGGAGTTGTGGAAAAGCCGCCGAGGAAATCAATGGCGAGTTCAAAGATTCCTGCAAAGCCTACCCGGTAGACATCGCAGATCACAATGCCGTCCTTGAGCTCGCAAAAACTATAGGCGAAGAACTAGGCCCGGTAAATATCTTGGTAAATAACGCAGGAATCACCAAAGACGGCCTCCTCATGCGTATGAAAGAAGAGGATTGGGACGCTGTTTTAGACACAAATCTCAAAGGTGCCTTCAATACCGTAAAAGCGTTTATGCGGCCTCTCATGAAAGGGGAAAACTCGCGGATCATCAACATCGCCTCTGTCATTGGCCTCATTGGAAACGCCGGCCAAGCCAATTACTCCGCGAGTAAAGCCGGCCTAATCGGCTTCACCAAAGCCGTTGCCCGCGAGCTAGCTGGCCGCGCCGTCACCTGCAATGCTATCGCACCTGGTTTCATCACCACAGATATGACGGATAAGCTCTCGGATGACGTAAAACAAGCCATCATCGGGAAAATTCCTATGGCCAGCTTTGGTACAACCTTCGACATCGCCGAAACAGTAGCCTTCCTAGCAAGTCCTGCAGCCCGTTACATCACCGGCCAAGTCCTCGCCGTAGATGGTGGAATGACCATGTGACCCCTCGGATTTCCTAAAAAAACTACAATCTGCCCGCCATGGAACTTCTACTCCTCCGCCACGGAAAAGCCGAGGATCGCGCTTCAGATGGCTCAGATTTTAACCGTGAACTCGTCGAAAAAGGAAAACTGCAGGCAGAAAATGCCGCGCGGATCTTAAAATCTTCAAAAATGCTGCCAGATCTCGTAATCAGCAGCCCCCTCACCCGCACACTTCAGACGGCTAACGAATTCACCCGCGCCGCCCATCTACCCGGGCCTATTACCGAACCTTGGCTGGCCTGCGGCATGGCTCCAGAGACCGCGCTTGCTGAATTAGCCGCGTATCATGACTTCCAGCGTGTGATGTTAGTCGGCCACGAGCCAGATTTATCCCAGCTCATTCAGCACTGCCTTGGCACCGTCGGAAATTCCATCGAAGTCCGCAAAGGCTCGCTCACCTGCCTTGAGATACAGCCCCCCTCACCCCGCGCTAAACTTGCATTTCTAATGCCGTTCAAGCTTTCCAAGCACTTGGACGTTTAGATTTTCCCGCCTACACTCCCTTTATGTCATCCACCTTTGGCCACTCATTCCGCATCCACACCTATGGAGAATCGCACGGCGGCGCAGTAGGCGTCCTCATTGATGGCTGCCCCCCGCGCATCCCAGTTTCCAAAGAGCAAATTCAGCATGAGCTAGATAGGCGGCGGCCCGGTCAATCGGAAATCGTCACCCCAAGAAAGGAGGCAGACACCGCAGAAATTCTCTCCGGCATCCACGATGGCCTCACCCTCGGCACGCCCATCTCAATCATGGTCCGCAATACCGATCAACGGCCATCTGCTTATAAGGAAATGACGGATACCTACCGCCCTTCCCACGCAGATTTTACTTACGATGCAAAATACGGCATCCGCGCGCCCTTCTGGCGGTGGCCGTGCATCTGCCCGCGAGACCATTGCCCGCGTCGCCGCCGCCGCCATCGGCAAGCAAGTGCTTCATCAGCTCGCCCCCGGCCTCGAAATACTCGCGTGGGTAAGCACCATCCAACATATCCAGGCAAACGTAGATCCAGCAAAAGTCACAGCAGCAGACATAGAATCAAACATCGTCCGCACGGGCGATCCCAGTGCAGTCGATGCCATGATCGACCACATCAAAAAAATTCGTTCTGACGGAAATTCTGTAGGCGGGATTATCGAATGCGTTATCAGAAATTGCCCTCCCGGCCTTGGCGAGCCGATCTTCGATAAACTCGAGGCAGAACTCGCCCGCGCCATGCTCTCCATACCGGCCACCAAAGGCTTTGAAATCGGCTCCGGCTTCCAAGGAACCCTCCTAACTGGCAGAGAACACAACGATCCCTTCGAAATGCGTGAAGGAAAAATCCGCACCAGCTCGAATCGCTCCGGCGGTGTCCAAGGCGGCATTTCCAATGGAGAAGACATCCAATTTCGCATCGCTTTCAAACCCACTGCCACCATCGCAGCCACCCAAGACACCGTCACCGCCGCAGGTGAAGCAGCCACACTCCAAGGAAAAGGCCGTCACGATGCCTGCGTCCTCCCGCGCGCCGTTCCCATCGTCGAGGCCATGGCCACACTCGTGCTCACAGATCACATCCTCCGCCAGCGCACCAACGCAACTGCCTCCTAGCCCTCCCCTACAACACCATGGATTCCCTCCCGGAAATTTCCCTCGGCACCGCCGTCCTCATCACATTCGGCTGCTGCGTTATCTACATGTTTCTTCGCGGCATCGCCCGCACTTTTATAAACACTGCTCTCCTCATTGTCAGCGGCCTCGTCGGATTTTGGCTCTGGAATGAAGCCCCGGCCCTTACTCTGCAGTGGACTGAAAATCCATCGCCTCTGCTCACCACCGCCATCCCCATCGTCGGCTTCGTCCTCACCTACGTCATCCTCCGGAAAATCATCGGTTTTTTCCGCTCTCCCATACCAAGACTGGCCGAGGAAAATGCTCCTCGCTCCACCTTCCAGCTCGTCTTCCGCCTCTTTGCCACACTTATTCCCGCCGCCGCCATCTGCCTCATCGGTGCCCTCGCACTAAACCACTTCGGCGCCGTCAATGAAGTCGAAGATTTCGCTGAAAACGGCACCCAAGCCGAGGAAAACACCACCGTCCCCTCCCGTCTCAAAAAAGCCCTCTCCTCCGTCATATCTCCAGAACTCATCGCAAAATTCGATCCCTCAGCTGGCTCGGACCATATCGAAGCCGCCAAAGCCATCATCGCAAAATTTCAAAACAAGGAAGCACCCCCAGCGTCGGATCAGCCAAAACTTATCGCCCTCATCAACGAGCATCCAGAGCTCATCGATTTAGCCAAAGAGGGCCACTACAGCAGCCTTCTACGGCACCCTGCACTCACCGAAGCTCTCGAAAAATAAACCCCTCCAAGTCCCAGCTAAATCGAAAACGGAACGAACAAAGTCTCCTCACGATCCCGCCCGGCACAGCACGCTGCGCAAGGCACTTAACGGATTGCTTTCATCAAAATTTCCGCTATTCTCAAGCACTAGATCCTTAGCTTTTTGAGGTGAAATCAAATTTTTACCGTGAATCATTCAACCCTCATCGCATCTAGCTTCGCACTGCTTCTACAAGCTACCTTTGCCGAGCAGCCAGCTCAGAAATCACCTGAGATTGTAACAACCCCGGGCGGTCAGTGGTCACCTCAATGGCAAGGGAGCCCACATCGTATCTATTTCGCCCAAAAATCACCGAATCTGAAAGCTTGGACCTATGTGCCTGAGATTCGTTTCGGGCCAGCTCCTCACCAACTCGCAAACACCCCCCTAGACCAACAAGATTTCTTCCGCCTGCAATACTATGACGATGGAAATGTAGCGGATCTCGAGGGCGCAAAACGCGCAGATCTAGATCGCGATGCCCTAAGCAATTGGGATGAAATTACAGCATATCTCACCGATCCTGATAATCCTGACAGTGACAACGACACCCTACCTGACGGCTGGGAAGTCGCTCACGGCATCAACCCACTAGACAACGGCACAATCAACCCGCGCAATGGCCCGAATGCCAGATTTCCTGGAACCATAATCACCAATCGCGGCGCTCTCACGGCCGGTGTCCAAGCCGTCAATGGTGCCTCGCTATCAGATCTCGATGCCGATGGCCTCGCCAACGCACTAGATGCCTCACCTACGGAAAACAAAATTGATTGGCCCAAATCAACTTTGCCCCGCTACGTAGTTATGGACCTAAATATGCGTTCTCTCGGCTCCGTTCCTGCCGGAAGCTCAACTCCCATCATTCGCGCAGTCCTCAACAACGCCGGACAAATAGTCCGCGAGCCTGAACTCACTCTCGCCGAGAGGACGCCGCACTTTTGGAACGGAACAAACTTCCCACCTACCTGGACAAGTTTGCCAGATTTCGCACCCGGCACCGGAGAAAGCATAACTCTCTCCCAAAACGCTAATCTCAGCCTCAAAGACGATGGCACAATGTATAAGGCAGCGCTTTTGACGCAAACTTTCTCAAGCGCACCAACCAGAAGTCATAATATATCGCTAACTTGGGCCTCGGCGTCCTCAGCACCAACCATCTTCGGCACTTATCCCAACCAATCATCTATCACCCGAATCGTCACCGCGAGGTTCAGTCAAAACTCAGTCGCTGAGCGCACTTTAGATAATAATCAAACCATTCTATCGAGCTTCATCACCGCACCGAATCTCAATTTGAACACATCTTCTTTTCAGAGCCCTACATTAGAAGGGTTCAATACCTTTTCGTATGCACCAAACATTACCCGCACAGGCAAAGTCCTCATAAATCGAAACAATACTTTCACAGTGCATAACCAATTGACTCCTCCCGGATCAGTCATTGCTCTCACCACAGATCCCAAAGGCCGGGAGCTCATAACTACGATAAACCCCCTCGATAGCACAGCTTCTTCCACCTCAGTTTTCCGCTCTGGACGATGGGAGACAATGCCCATGCCGGTCATCATCGATATGAACGCCGCAGGCCTCGCAATCGTAGCCCCCGGTGATAAACTATGGATCAATGGCGCTACTATCCTGTTGAATCAATTATTCGCCGAAACGCCATGGACAGAATTCAAAGCAGAGCAAATCAATGCAAAAGGGCAAATCCTATGCTCCGCTAAACTCAAAACTTCGTCCGAATATAAAGCTGTCCTTCTAAACCCTCTGGAATTTGTCACCCCTGCTGGCGATCCTGTAAGTCAACCACAAGATTCTGGAAGAGGCCAAAATGAGTTTACTTTCAGTAGCGCAAAACCGGGGGTTCTGGAAGTAACATTGGAAGTCAACTTGCAAGGAGCTGGCGGTATGTCCTCCACACTCAAAAATAAGTTTAACTTTGAAGTCGATCCAATCGGAGATTCAAATATTCAATGGAATTCGGCAAACCCAAACGGCAAACCCACCTTCAATGGCAACCTCGCTACAGCTAGAGTTAAATATACAAATTTACCTAAGAAAAGTGCTGATTTCGGGAAAAAACTAGCTCGTTTGCGCTACGAAGGAATTGAACTTAGTAATCAGAGCTTCGAAGTCTTCTTTGCAAAATCTGCATCAAATTACCCAAACGCCGGCTCCTCAAAAACGCCAAACTGGTTCCAATACTGGCGGGAAGGAAACGTCTGTGGGATACCACAAGATGCCATCTTCGATGGAACTGATGATTTTATCTACGGTTACGTATATCCCGGATTCGATACAAAATTACGTCTCGGAAACCTTGCTGCTGCCACCAATTCCGGGCCTGAAGAATACATAAGCAATATTACAGTTCCTGGCTCATCCCCACCTCGAAGTTACGGCCGTCTGACTGTCACCGGCAAAGGGAGAGGGCATCCAATGCGTAGCCGAGACAGTCCAGCATGAGCTTTATCACCTCACACTCTATAACCTAACTCGTAACAAAACTGATAGAGATGGCGATGACGTAGCAGATGCTTCTGAAAGCACTTTAACGGGCATGGCCTCGTGCACCTGCAGCGCAGATACCTATCGTATGAGCCAATCTTTCGCTGGCTACGCAAGTTACGGGGATAATGAAATCAGAGCTCGGAAAGTAGAACTCGATACATCCATACAAGTCCGCCCAGAGCGCGATTGGGCTAATCCGGGAAGCCAACACAGGAATCAGTTCGGCCCCCGGCCATGAGAATTTTCATATACCTTCTCCTAGTTTCTCTGGCAACACTTCTGCATGCCCAAAACCTAGATGAGTTTGACTCTATTTCCCAAATAGACGGACAACTCATCATCAAAACACAAACTTCAGGAGTCCGATATATATATCATGTTGAAGGCTCGGACGACTACCAACCCATAGGCTACGGAGAAGACGTGAAAATATCACCCGATGTCCGTTCCTACCTATCTGCAAGGCATTCATCGATTCAGTTTCAACCTACTGACCAATCAAATATCTTCAACATCACCAAGGCGAACGATCTTAGGTCATTCGGCGGCGCTTTAGAAAAAGAAGAGTTTCAGCTGATATTGCGTGAAGATGGCCCACTCATCTTTACCCCAGCCGAAGCACCTGAAAAGCCTGACGGTGCAAACTCACCGCCTGATCGTAGTCTAGAAAATATCCCAAAGTCACAAGGCTCTTCTGAGACGAAGCCGCAACGCGAGAAGGACCTCCCTTCAGAAACATCTTTCAACACATGGAAAATTGGGGCCGGCCTCATCGTCCTTCTCAGCATCCTAACTAGTCTTTTCGTCAAACACTCCAAAAGAAAAGCCACGCACAAAAACTGATTTCTTATCGTAGCCCAGACAATGCGGATTGCGGGGCGCTCATCACAATGCTTCACTTCCACACGTGCCTTACTTATCGCTACAAAATCTAAATAAACACTTTGTGAAAAAGTCTGGCGGGTTACTACACTCAAAGATTGAGACAATTCGAGCCGTCAACGGCGTGGATCTTGAAGTTACTGAAGGTGAAATCCTTGGCCTCGTCGGCGAGTCTGGTTGCGGAAAATCGACGTTATCACGACTTATCATGCAGCTGATTCCGCCGACTTCTGGCTCCATCATCCTCAGAGGCGAGAATTATAGCCAACTTTCGATGAGCGAGGTCCGTAAACGCCGCCTAGACTTCCAAATGATCTTCCAAGATCCTTACGCTTCGCTAAACCCCCGCATGACCGTCTTTTCGATCATTGCTGAAGCGGTCCGGCAGCGTCACAAAGATCTAAAAACCGCAAAGTTGCAGACACGAGTCAGAGAACTCATGTCCCTCGTCGGACTCGATCCAAGCCAACTAAAGCGCTACCCCCACGAATTTTCAGGAGGGCAACGCCAACGAATCGCCATCGCCCGGGCACTCGCACCAGAACCCGCCCTCATCATCGCTGATGAACCAGTGTCCGCGCTCGACGTCTCCATCCAATCTCAAATTCTTAACTTACTTAAAAAGTTACAAGCAGACTTAGGCCTCACACTAATTTTCATATCTCACGATCTAGGCGTAGTGCATTACATTGCGGATCGCATAGCTGTTATGTATCAAGGTAAAATCGTCGAAACGGGCGATGCAGAAGACGTATTTCATTCTCCGCAGAACGAGTATACAAAACGTCTGCTATCCTCGATTCCTAAACTGCAAACAACCTAGTTAGGTTGCAGACAGGCCGCATGGTCTGTCATTTGTTGGTATTGCAGATTTTGGGTTTTCATCTATTCTTTTGAAAACTCATGAATACTAACATCCTAATTCTAGCCCTCAGCTGCATCGTTTTTGGCTTAGGTGGCTTTTTCTTAGGAAAACGGACGAACGATAACAGCCAAGATACCAAGGCAGACTATTTACTCCGCAAAACGGAATCCATGTTAGCTGGCGAAGGAGCGGCACAAAACCAAGAAGCGCAGACAAAAAATGGCAAGCGCCCACTTCAAAGCACCCAAACTTCATCTACAAGGAGTCTCGAAGCCCGTCTTGCTGAGATGGAGGATATCGCGCGAAGCGGCAATGCCTTACAACGCAGCCGGGCCATGCTCGCTTGGATCGATACCCTAGAACTACGCGAATTTCAGCAAGCCGTAGAGCACTTCCAAAGCTTGGGGCTCTCAGATCCAACAAATGGCGAATACAACATGCTTCTTTCTGCTTGGGCTGAGCTCGATCCTGTAGCGGCACTTACGCACATGAAAGAAAGCGATGCGGATCAGGCTGCCACTGACACCGTCTTAAGTGCATGGGCTAGTCGCGATCCCGAAGCTGCTCTCCGCTGGGCCACTGCCAATCACGATGGCGAGGGCGCCAATCCATACATTAGTGGAATCATCCGCGGCCTCGCAGCGACAGATCCTGCCCGTGCCACCGCCATTCTCGAAGATATGCCCTTCAGCCGCGAGCGTGGCGAGGCCCTAGCCGCAATGATGCCACACGTCTTACAACTCGGGCCGGATGAGGCGAAAGCATGGATCGCGAATCTCACCGATGAACAGCTGCGTGACGGAGCAATCGGTCGTTTCGCCGAAGAAATGGCTAAGCAAAACCCCGCAGAAACCGCCACTTGGTTACTCGCCAACCTTGGCGATACATCCACACGCAGCGTAGACGAAGTTTACGAAGAATGGGCAAAGATAGATGCTCCCGCAGCACTTTCCTCATTCGAGAAAATGGCACCCGGAGAGGCACAAAGGCGCGCCCTAAGCGGCTTAGTAAGAATCCAGGCCCAGAGTGATCCAGTAGAGGCGGCAGCTCTGATGAATCAATACCCAGAAGTCCGTGATGATGGCACCATCCGGCGCTTCATCTGGTCCACCTTCGAAAGAAATCCAGAACTCGCCATCAACCAAGTAGGGAACATGGGTGAAGAACGTCGCCAAGTGCGCAGCTACACCCGACTTATCGAAATCTGGCAACGGAATGATGCTCAAGCTGCGAATAAATGGCTCGAGACTGCTGATTTGCCCAACAAAGTCCGCGAGAACTTAGCGGATTAACCTCAGCGGATAAGATTCCACTACTTCACCGCCCTGTTTTGCCTACCTACTATGAAGGCAGTAATAAGAGAGCACGCCAAGGTTACGAATAAGAGAACCCATGTGCAGAACTTGATCGTCTCCACACGCCCCTTCGCCTGAGAAGCTTCGGTCTCCTCGTAGGTAGCTAGAGTTGTTGGCTCCTCACCAGTAATTAGCTGTTTCACCTCCTCGTAGAACGGGATCGGCTTTTCCAATGCCAAGAAAACATGCTTCTGCTTCACATTCCGATAGTCATTCCGAAACGTTTCTGCCTCCCGGACTAAGAGATCGACTCTCTCGTTTACAAAAAATTGATAAGTCGGGACGACATCTTCCCCCTCAGGCCAAACTTGCATACTGGCCACTTCAATCGGCGTTCCCTCATCCACCATCCGCCGGATCCGTTCCACCAGCAGCCGCGCCTCCGGCTCGCTCCTTGCCCCGGATGCCAGCAGCCGCCGCAGACCTTCCTTTACCATTTCAAAACGCTCAATTTCCCTCTCGCTCAGCGTATCTCCTTTATCCCTCGCGTTCTCGATACGCTCTTGCATCTGGATGCGCTCGCGCTCGAAAGGGATTCCGCGTCGCCTGAGCAATAACCATCCCCTCAAAAGCATATCTCAAAGGCATCACCATAGCCGGGACGGGCACACCCCCAGAATCCCGCTCTGATTTTACATCATTAAATAGGCCGCGGTTCATTTCTTTGAACGGGATCAAAGCACCCGCCAAAAGCATCTGCGGCACCAGCAGAAGTGGCACCATCGTAAGGGCCGCCCGCTCAGTTTTTACTAAAGAAGATATAAGTAAAGCCATCGCCGTCCCAGTAATCGCCGTCAAAGTCATCCAGACCCAGTGATGCATTAAAACACCTTCAATCTCCAAAAAATGATTGCTTACTAGCAGATAGGTAAAGCACTGCAGTGATGAGACGAGGCCTAGCGCTAGTAACTTTGCGCTTACATAAGAAAGCCCCCCCGGCTGGCAGTTTCTCTCCCTACGTAAGACCGCGCGGTCACGTAGAATCTCTGTGGCCGAGTTTGTAAGGCCTAAGAACATCGCCACTGTAACACTCAAAAATATATAAGCAGGAATATGCAAAGCTGATGCAAATTCATACTTACCCGTGGGCGAGGACCTTAACGTGATTGCTATCAAAGCTGCCAGAATCGGGGCCTCAAGGAATATGCTATACATAGTGCCCCGGTTTCTCAGCTTAGAGAGTAAAGAGCGCTCAAAATGAGTCGCAAAAACCAATAAAACCGCGCGCCACCTGCGCGTAGGTGTCGGCGGCACCGGAAGTCGATCGCCCTTCTTGAACTCGCCTAATCTGCTCGGGCGGACGTTGTCTTTTTGTAGGGAACGGAGAAGCGAAAGGCTTTCGTAGCGCTCCTGCCAAAAGGTAGGGGGAAACCGCCTTGCGGATCCTGAGGCGCCTCCTGCACCAATCGTGCTGGCCGGAGTTTCTAGCACATCAAAAACAAAATCCGCACCCAATGGCGTTTTCGCATCCATCGAAGGGTGAGAAATTTCAAGGTCTATACAGGCCTCCCGGAAATAGGCCACCATCGAAGCTGGTGTGCCAAAGTATGCAACCTTACCCCCTCCGTCTAACAGCAAAACCTTATCAAACAGCCTCAAAACACTCGCCCCTGGCCGGTGCAAGGACGCAATCACGATTTTCTCCCGCGCAAGTGCCCTAAGAGTTTCCGCTACATGCTCAGAATCTTTTGAAGAAAGCCCCGAAATCGGTTCGTCGAAAAGGAACACCTCCGCCCTGCTACCGAGATCAACGCCCAAGTTTAGCCGACTCCGCTCGCCCCCCGATATTGTCTTCTCGCCCTGTGCCCCCACCCGCCGCCGCGCTATCCGTTGCAGCCCGAGTTCTGCAATCATACTATCCACCCGCCGCTCATGCTCTGCCACCCGGAGGCCCGGCCGCCTCATCATCACACCGTGCCGCAGATGCTCACGGACGGTCAGTTGCGGGTTCAAGGCCTCCTCCTGCGGCATGTAAGCAAGAAACGGAACCAGCTTTTCCCGGTGCTCATAAAGTGAAACACCATTCAAGTTTACCCGCCCACGAGTTGGCCGCCGCTGGCCAGATAACACCGCTAACAAAGTGCTTTTACCACTACCACTTGGCCCAATGATACAAAGCATCTCTCCGCGATTTATCTCAAACTGAATTTGATCAAGAGCACGATTATTTTTCCCGAAATCGTGGTTCATCGCCTTCACCTCAAGCGATTCGATCTGCGTGCGCTCCTCATCCAAAAAACCCTCTGAGAATCTGCAGCGCACCGCCTGACTCCCGGAAAGCCGTATCAACGAGCCATCCTGCAAAGTCGCCCTCTGGCGGATCGGCAAGGCATCGACCAAAACAGTCCCCCCGGACTCCATAACTTCCAAATCTCCCTTGGCATTCTCAACATCATATCGGATGAAAAGAACCGTCCGTGGCGCTAATTTCGCCCCCAACAAAAGATCCCCACTGCCAAGCGCTCCCGCATCATTGGAAACCAAATATTCTTGCTTTTCTGATGCTAGCCGAAACCGCCGCCCCGCCTGTAACGCCCGCTTCCTCAGCTCATTAATCGTAAGGCTATACCCGGAATAACCACCGATCCGCTCATGATTCCGGCAACGGATTACATCTCCCTTCTTTAGATGGCCACGACTTCCCACATGCAGCTCCGTCCTAGTCAAAACTTCCACTTCCGCCTCCGGACCAAAGCGCACCCGCAGCTCACTTGCCCTAGATCTGCCTCTCTCAGCAATCAAACCGTCCTCGCCAGATGCTAAATAAAGAGCCGGCATGCTCCCCATCTTCCGCACATCAAGGAAAAACCGCAGGTCATCATAGGTTAACAGCCACCCCGGAATCACGATCTCCTGCCGTTCTCTCACCCGCATGAAAGCACCGGTAGACAAAGATTTTCCCCGCAGCCACAGCGGCACCGGCCCCGTGTTGCGCAAAAGCATTAGATCCCCAGTCCGATAAATCCGAAATTCTTGTGCCCCCGCCGCTGGCGGCAGCCGCACATCCGCATCACCCGTTCCAAAGATTAACCTCTCAAATGGTAAATCCTCAGCTGCTGGGTCCTTACCATCTCCCCGCATCTCAAACAAAATCGCCGCCCCAAGCTCCGGCTTGCCTAGGCGACGCATGAAAATCTCAAAACTCGCCCGGCTCCGATCCGACCTCCCCGAGGCATCTACCAAAGTATAGAGCTGTAAACCAATAGATAACTTATCCGTATCACCTAGGCCCCGCCGCAAGTCTGATGCAATCCCCTGTAATGGCTTGGGATTCCGGACGGCGCGCCGCAGCCTCCGACTTAGCCAACTATGATCTACTTCCGGAAATGCATTCCGTAGCATATCCAAAATTAAATCCGCCTCCGTAGCACTTAGAACATCATCTAGAGTGGCAAAAGCCGCAAAGGCATCCACCAATGCGCCAACTTGCCGTGCAGACTTTTTCCCCAAGCGCCCAAACCGACCCATCGTAGGCATCCAGTTTGACACCTCACGACCCCATAAACCCTTGTCCTCGTCTGTATCGACTTGGCGTTGTGCTTTTTTATTCCCTCCCTCGACCTCCATTAAGCCATCATTTCCCTAAATCCCCCTCCACTTGGCAATGCGCAAGTCACCGAATCTTACCAACTCGAACCAATAACAAACCACCCGCCTACCCCGTCTCCCCCACAACCCCCTTTCTTCAACTGAACACAAATCATTCCTCACTCCTCAATCGGCATAGGCAAACTCATAAGACTTCCCGCTTCCGCCTTCCGCCTCACTCCTTTCCCCTCACTTCTTCTTTTTCGTCTTTAGCTCCTCAAGACCTTCCTTCACCCGCGCCTCAATCGTATCATACAATTCTTGATCATCTTTAAGTGCATCTTTCGCCGCATCCCGCCCTTGTGCTAGCTGCGCGCCATCATATGAGAACCACGAGCCGCGTTTTTGGACAATTTCCATCTCCAGAGCGAGATCCAACAATGATCCAACAGATGAAATTCCTTCTGAGAACATAATATCGAATTCAGCTTCGGTAAACGGAGGAGCCACTTTGTTCTTCACTACCTTGATCCGCGTCCGGTTGCCGATGGTGCTGCCATCTGAGGCTTTGATCGCGCCAATCCGCCGTATATCAATCCGCACCGACGAGAAAAACTTCAACGCCCGGCCACCCGGAGTAGTTTCCGGACTACCGAACATCACGCCAATCTTCTCACGGATCTGGTTTGTAAAAATACATACAGTCTTCGCTTTTGAGATAAACGACGTGAGTTTCCGCATCGCAGCACTCATCAGTCGAGCCTGAGCACCAACCGTCGAATCGCCGATTTCGCCATCCAATTCTTGTCTCGTTACGAGAGCAGCCACGGAGTCGAGGACTACTACATCCACAGCGTTGGAACGCACCAATGCTTCACAAATCTGCAACGCCTCCTCACCTGATGACGGCTGAGAAACCAACAAATCATCAAGATTCACACCCAGCTTACGGGCATATTGAGGATCTAGGGCATGCTCCACGTCGATAAACGCCGCAAGCCCTCCTCGCTTCTGCGCCTGCGCAATGGCAGTCAGCGTGAGAGTCGTTTTACCCGAAGATTCTGGCCCAAAAACCTCTACAATCCGGCCCCGCGGAAAGCCACCCACGCCCAAGGCACGGTCAATCAACAGATTGCCCGTTGGAATGACATCCACATCGACACAGTGCTCATCTCCCAACCGCATAATCGCCGCTTCTCCAAATTCCTTATGTATCTGAGAAATCGCTAAATCCAAATTCCGCCTACGTGCTTCCTTAGCTTTGTCTTCTGCTGGGGAATCGGATGCTGTCTTACTTGCCATGTTCGAAACATGCGCAGCCGAACATGAATGACAAGAGTAAAATGATGTTCACTAGAACAAAAATGTGAATTTCTCCAAATTTCATGATTCAGCTTTTCACGATGGGACAGACGAGTTTACACATGCCCGAATTTTAATTCGCTTCTCTCTGCAGTTGGTCACAGAAAAATATTATGTAGCGACTTGCCTTCAAAATATAGGTTCAATGCCCCGAATTCATTTTTCCTTATGAAATACTTTATACAGCTTTCTCTTATCTTACTGGCTACGTGCTTCAGCTTAGCTGCCGCACCCCTTCCCCCGGAAGCTGCGGTAAAGTATCATCAAGCTCTTCTGAAAAGGACGGATAACGAAACCCTGTACCAGCGCTTTATAAACGCTTGGCTGGATGAAGCACCTCTGGAAACTTTAGAAACCTTCTTAAAAGAACGTGCTGAGGAGAATGGTGGGGAGGATTTGGCGCTTCTTGCCCGATATCAAGTCCGCCGCGAAAGTGCTGATATAGCACTCATCACTCTTACAAAAGCCATCGAAGCACTTCCCGATGACAACTCCTTACGCCTCGAACGGGCCAAAATCTATCTCCGGCAACTCGCATTCGATGCTGCCCGTAAAGACCTGAAAATCATCTCAAAATCAAAGGAAGACACGCGCTCCGGTGAGGCAGCAAAACTAATTGGTAAGTCATACATCAAAGAAGGTAAACCAGAGGAAGCGATCCGCGCTTGGGACGATCTACTAGCCAGCCGGCCCGGTGACGAAGACCTGCTTGAGGACTTATTAGAAAGTGCTGCCTCTGATGGTGAGCATAAGCAGGCCCTCATCTACTCTGACAAGCTAATCCAGCAAACGTCTGACCCTTATAAGAAAACACTACGAACCTTACGCAAAGGAGATCTTCTTGCTGCTAACAATCAGCACGACGAAGCCATTCAAACCTATAGCAAAACGCTGGCAAATGTAGGCGAAGGCTCATGGCTTGAAGGAGAAATTCTTGCGCAGATCGAGAGCCTTTATACTAAGCAAGATCGCATAAATGATCTGCAGACTGTCCTAAGTAAGCTCGCTGAAGAAAATCCACAACGTCTACTCATTCATCGAAAACTTGCAAAACTCGAAGCAGCTCAGGGCGAGACGGATCAGGCAATTGGACGCTTCCGTGAAGTCCTAAAAAGATCGCCTGGCGAACGTGATCTCCGTGAAGAATTCATACGCCTGCTGACCGAAAGCGAGCGTTATGAAGATGCGATTCAAGAACTTGAAACAATACTCAAGAACAGCCCAAACGATGCTGAGCTCCTTATTCAACTAGCCTCGATTCATTATTACACAGAAAACAAAAAGGCAATCGAGGAGAACCTTAACAAAGCGCGCTCCATCTTCGGTAAAGATGAAAGCACCTCATTGCGTATTGCTAATCTTTTCCTGCAGTATGATCTTTCTGCACAAGGGGAAACTATACTAAAAGAGCTGGCAGCCGCAGACGGAGCTAGCCCTTTACCAAGCCAAACTCTCGCAGCAGAATACGCACGCACCGCTCGTTCTGCAGAAGCGCTCACCTTACTTAAAAAGCTAGCAAACGATGGCGACTTAGAAACCCTTCTTCGCTCCGCATCGTCCATCAATGCTCTACGCGAACCCAGCGTAGCCTACGAAATACTCGCTGCACGGGCAGCAGAATTTCCTACGGAAATGCGTTTTTTAACTTCGATCATTCAGACAGCTACAGCTGCTGATAAGTCTTCCGAAGTAACGCCCTTGGCAGTGAAATTAGTGCGTCTAGCAGAGCGTTCTGGAGAGCTTGATGATCATATGGGCTTAGCTTTGCGCACGATCACTACGGCGAAGGAAAGTCAAAAATGGAGGAAGCAACTTGGTGAGATTTCTGACCCATCAGTCGCCGAACGAGCGCTTCAAGCTGGTCTAGCTGAGCTTCAAGCTGATTACGGTGCCGTGGATTCCTTACTGACTGAACAAGAGAATCCTCTCTTAATCCGTTTCCATGCCGGCATCCTTGACCGACGAGGCGCATTTGACGAAGCCATCGGCGTTCTCACGAAACTGCAGGATGAAGATGAGGGGCGTAAGGCTAGCTTCTTCAAAGACCTCTCAGAACTGCAACAGCGCGCTGGAAAAGCAGATGCAGCACTTGAGACGGTCACCCGCTGGCAACAAACCTCGCCTGGCGACAAATCTGCTTGGATAACTGGGATCCGGCTGCTGGAGAAATCTGGAAAAACGGAAGAGGCGATTCGTATCACGCGTCAGGCTATTAGCCGTTTTGAGGGGGACAGTGATCTCCCGGCCATGTTAGCGAGTCAATATCAGATGAGCGGCCGGACGAATGATGCTGTTGCTGTCTATTGGAGCCTCTATGATGAATCTGTTAGCCCTACCGAACAAGTCCGCTGGGCTTCACAATTGGCAGATCTTGCCGTAACCAGTGGGACTGCTAGCGAGTTGGAAGAGAAACTTCGCAGTCGTGCGCGCTCAAATCGTAAATCAACCGGGCCTATCTTAGCGCTCGCTGAACTCGCTCGCGCGATGCGAGATGAAGAC
This sequence comes from uncultured Verrucomicrobiae bacterium, assembly GCA_963849375.1. Lineage (GTDB taxonomy): Bacteria > Verrucomicrobiota > Verrucomicrobiia > Verrucomicrobiales > Akkermansiaceae > Luteolibacter. The sequence continues at coordinate 262,246 of CAWKHB010000008.1, forward strand.
AAGCGCAGGAATTTACTTCTCGAAGCAATGCGTCTGCAGCCGGGAAATATCGACTTGCGCTTACAAATCGCAGCTATCGAAGAACAAAGTGGAAACCTAGATCGAGTCATTGCGATTCTTGAAGAGCCAATTAAATCTGACAAGTCGGATCGAATCCCAAGTGCCCTAGCGCAGGCATATTTGCGTCAAGGCCAGACGACGAAAGGCATGCGAGTGCTTCGCTCGATTGCCAGCAAGAAAGGAGCGATTGATCCACGTGCGGTTGAAGCAAGTGCAGCATCGTTAGCCGGCGCCAGTCTCTACGAGGAGGCAATTTACTATATTCAAGAATCTTTGCCGCAGGGCGGTGACTGGAGAAGCAATTACTTACTAGCTCTTCTCCTGAAACAGGATGGGCGTGAATCAGAAGCATTACCTATTTTTAAACAACTCCTTGACGCTACTGGAGAGCTCATTCAGCCACCAGCCGTCGAATCCCCAGAACCTTTCTACTTAGCTAATTATTCAGAAAACGTAAAAAACCTGCTTATTCTAAATGTCGATATCTATGCAGCTACCGCACATGAAAGGAATCAAAACTCTGGTAGGTCTATCACCGCAACTAATGGCCTAAGTTTTGTAAGTGGATTCATCCTGCCAGATACTCCAGAAAAAGCCCGTAGCCTCTCTCTCATACATCTCGCTAAAATTTCCGCTGCTAACAGCAATCTAAAGCCAGAAATAGACAGAATCTTGGACTCGGGCAGCCTGCGAGATACTGGTTTCCTAGTGGACTATGTCGATAGTATGAATTCTGGCCGCCAAGAAATAGCCAATATTTTTGCAAAGCACCCCACAGCCCCTGGCATTCTCGAGTTGGCTTTACTATATAATCAGTATAATAACTCACAACCTTTAGATCCGGAAATACTACGAGAAAGTTTGCTTCAAAATGACGACTTGAGGCCTGAACTAGCCATGAGCGCTTGGGCTTACCTTCTAGAGCAGAAGGCAGATGATGAGACTGCGCAGCAAAGCTTCCTCTCTGCATTCCGCGCAGGGATATCGTCCGACGAATTAAACGCAGCCGAAGAGATGTTCTATCACGCACTCGGCTACTTTTCGTCAAATTCTTCCCTAGTTCTCCCAGACATAGTTCGGCAGGCACTTGGGGAAATTTTGAGAAATGCTGACGTTTCTAAGCTCGATGATCCTGCTAAAACGCGCGGAATCGAACTAGCGATAGCTGCAAGATTGGGCGAGGCGCCTGATATCATCGCAGCCCTCAACGCAGAAAATACCCGATATCGAAATGACGAGAAAATAGAGCTCACACCCCTAGCAGAAATGCTCAAGCAGCAGATGCAGTATATGGTGCAAAATCAAGGTTATAACCTTTGGGGTGGTGGCGAAATGGTTTCAAAATTGCCTGAGCTATCGTCGTTAAACCTTGAAGGATTATCTCCTAGCATAGTCAACGCATTCTTTGGTTATGCAGGGATACAAGATGCCCAAGAGTCAAATCCGTTTGTGAAAGTATTGCCGCTACTATCAGATGTATCCTCGCCTTCTCTAAGACTCTGGCTAGCTTTGCAGGCAGACGATTCTGCGGCAGTAGCCGCTGCAACCAAACTAACTCCAACGGACAGAGAAGAATGGGACTTCTTGCAGCTAAAGGCCGTAGCTGAACTAGGAAATGAGAACTATAAAAGCGCTTTCGAAAGTTTCGTCGGCGCAAGGGGCGCTTACCTTAGGGACAGTAACCTAACAACGCTCTTTAATATCCATTCAATAGGAATAGCTCTGAAGATGGATCCAAAGGATTCGAAGGCTTTCGCCGATACATTACGCCCTATCCTTCTTCAACTTCGTCAGCAGGTAGGCCATCAAAGCCAACTCAACTACGTAAAAATTGCTGAGAATCTAGGTCTTGAAGACCTTGTAGAACGGTTCACCCCTCCTTCTATCAAACAGCCAATGGGTGGCGGATCGCAAATTGGGCCTGCGGCTGTCCGTAGTTCTAACAACTCCTCATCTGGCTCTCTTCAAAAGCTAAAGAAATTCATAAGTGATGACAAGATTGATGCGGCAGCTCGCGAAGCATTATTAGTTTATAAACAAGCTTACAGAAACAATCACCAGACGAGTTATGATTTAGAACAACTACGCCAAGCGTTGAGCGATGATGTTGTAAACGCTCTTATTAAATCTGTAGATCCGGGTTCGTCAAAATCACTGACCAAAAGGATTCAGCATATCGATGTACTTTCAGACTTTGGGCGCACTGAGGAAGCCCTTGTAGCGCTAAGGGAGCTTCATAAAGAGCGGCCTAGCGACGCGAAGGTCTCAACCCGCTTGGCTTTCCAGCTTCCTCCTGATGACCTTGAAACTGCCATCAAACTACTCACAGAAAGCGCAACCTCCTCAGACTTTGTCGTCACATGCACTGAGCAAGCCGGCAGACTTCAGAATACAGAAAATTCAGAGCCTAATATACAATTTTTTACTACGGTAGCAGCATGGCTGGCCGCTACAGAGGCAGAAGAGCTAAACAACGCGAACCTCACTTGGATCGCTTATTACGGAAAAACATACTTTGAGGATGGCCCAGGAGGGGATTTACCCGGCCTAGATGATTCTCTGAGTGCGAAGCAATTAGAGAAACAAAATTACATAACCTATAGAGATAGCTTAAAAAAACTTATTGATGGGATGCTGCAACATCCGGCCATCTCTGAAGCAGGTTTTCGTTTACTGTTATCTTCAAGAGCATGGGACCTATCAATTCCCGAAAAAGATGCGGCTCTGAAAACCCTTTTGCTCAGTAGCTCCGATGAAAGTAAATTGATCTCTAACACAGATCCATTTATTCTGACCACCCCTAATCAAGGCAGTAGTTCATCCTATGGTGACCTAGCTAGTGCTTCGTCAGGAAGATACCTCGGGAAACGTTTGACTGAGATTGACCAAATATCTGAGCTCTTCCCAACTAGTTTTATTCAAGCTCTCCGAGAAAAGGATGCAAAGTTCACAGATCGTTTCGAACAAATCACAAACCTAAAGCAGAAGAGTGGCATTCCTGCGTTAGTGCAGTCCGAAGTATTCTCTGGAACAAATAGTCTCAAGTATCAGACACTTCGTACTGCAGCTGTCATCCACATGTCACGTCTCCCTAAAGCCTTCGATCTACTATCGAAAGAGGCTCAGAAAATAGCAGCCAAAGATATAAAACTGAATCGATATAGATCCACCGGAGGAGCAGATCAGGCAATTATCGAGTCAATGCTACGGGCCGCGTTGTTCGCACGTAATGAAGCTAACCTTGATACCGCTGTAAAACAGATTGGTAAGTTATATCTTCCTAAAGGTGTAGATTGGTCTGCAACTTCAGCTGAGGCCCAAGAGCTTTATCAATCTTGTAGGATGATTACAGAAATCGCCGAATCGTTTGCAGATGAAAGCGTGAACTACCTGCATCTGCTCTCCGTGTTTCATAAACATGGTATACCTATCTCTGAGAACGGGAATTCTCTGAGAAATTTATTTGGAGAAGAACAATTTCAATCTGCTGAGGAAGCAGCGAAGCAGCTCGATAGTTTAGGTCTACTAGACGATCTTGAAACTTGGCGTGCCTATCCAGTATTATCAATGAAAGTAGACTATCAGGGGCCTGGGAACTTTAGTCTTACTAAAGATGAGAAGTTGTTGAACCAAACTGTGTCCGAGCATTTGAGACTTAATTTCTCCGATGACAAACTTCGCGATCACCTTAAAAAAATCAAACCGCAGACTTTTGGTACCCTAGTCTCGGCCGCTGCGTTATCGGAGGGCAGAGAACGGCAGAAACTCACGGGAGAGGCGTTCGAACTCATACGCCCAGTTCTCGCTAAACTCGACAGCGAGAAAATGCTTTCACTTTCTTACTATGCAACTTGGCTACCCTCAGAAGCTGTAAAGAACCTACCTGATGAGTTCCGGAAGAAAACTCAAGCAGCCAATAGCGAGCGCTTGAAAGAGATCACCGCAAAGGCAGATGGATTTTTGGCATCATCTTCAACTAACCAAAGCAACAGAGAACATTCCTTTCGTGAGATGAAGGAGGTGATAATAGAGATTCTGCCATTGGACCTAGAGAAAGCTGTTCAAGTTTTCTTAGAATGTGAGAGACGTTTTACAGCCTCACTAGGCAACGGCGGAACATTTTCCCGCTACACTTCGAATCAACTCAGTATAAGTCAGCGTGACGAAGCTTTTGCTGATTTTCTTTCTGATGATGAAAGCCCGATGGTTACTGATCCTGCACTAGCCTTACGCTTTTACCAAGCAATCGTAGCAAGCCCTGAGGCAAGCCGCTTCAGCTTCTCAACACGAAGCTCAAAGTTGCCCCTGCTCGCAATAATCGGCAAACGCATCCAAGACCAAAATCCTTCACCAAAGGAGAAAAAGCGCGATGCGTGGCTTCCGCCTTATAAGTGGGCGATGACGCTGGACGAAGATATGCGCAAAACTGCTTTGCTAGCTGTGTTCCTCCATCAAACAAGCAATAATAGACTAAAGAATATCACCGACAAACACGGGGAGCGTGGAAGGCTCAATGATATGGAGGGCCTTGACGAAGCTGTAAGGCAACTACACTCCTCAACTATAACAGTCTCAAACTGGAACAAAGAAAATGATGCGAACCGACAACAAACAACCGATCATCTAGTCAGCTTATTAAGTGATACTAATCTACCATCAATCACTCGTATGCAGTTATTAACTGTGGTTCACGAGCAACCAGACATTATAAGAAACCAAACTATCACCAATGCTGTAGCAAAAGTGTTCACAGACTACGCTACTACTGAACGGAGTGTAGTAAATCCACTTGGCATAGATACAGTCACGATGGTCAATCGGCTCTCCGATGATCTCGAGACTCTCGCTACCTTACAGAGTATAAACGACACGTTTTGGGCCAATGCAAATGCACCAAGCAAGGGCGGACATAGCCCCATCGCCGGAGAATCCGCAAAAGAACTGTTCAATGCCGCTGCGAAGCTAGAAGATTATACCGTTGCAAGAAGGTTGCTGAATGCAGCGCACTCGGAACTCGAGGGAGATTTGCCTTCTATCTCTCGCCTCATCCTTTCAGGTAATTTTGATCTGGCTGTTGCTTTACTGAATCCCACCAACCGTATCTACAGAAAAAGCCGTAAGGACCTACCACCTTTCTCCGCTACTTTTGAGAAGCGCCTAAAGGAATTTAAAGAGCATGAGAACGTTGAGCCCCTCGCTTTCCTGCGGCTGGAAGCGCAACTTTTGGAATGTCCAGTGGCGGCAGAATCAGAAAAACCTTCAGAAACCATTGTCGAACGCGAGATAAGTGCAGCAAAGGCATACCGCACCGCCATTCCTGAGCAAGAGTTGCTGCGCACCGAAATTTTATCAACAATCACTCGTGATTCACATCTCGCTTCTATCGAACTGCGTGAAGAGTTAGTGGCCCATACAGCAGGCTTAGATTTGCAGCGCTCTCTCTCAGAATGGCAAGATCGTGCAGGAAGCTATTCTGATCCTGCCCCCGGAAGACTCGTGGCGCCAGCTGAGTCTGCAATCTTTCGTCAAGCTGCCTATGCAGAATGGCTACACGGCAATGTGAAGCCACTTCGTGACGTTGCTAAGGCTTGTAGAATGCAATTCGAGACCAAGGGCATTTCAAGGGTGGAAGCGTTACCTCAATTCTTTGACAGGATTCTACGATCTTCTCCATTATGGATTGCCGAGGCTATACACCTCGATAAAACGGAGGTATTTGCCGATTCGTTCGAGATCTTTGAAGATTTTGTATTTATAACCGATACACACCTCCAAAACAACTTTTATGGTACTAGGTCGTTCCTTGCTCATGCGCAATTCATAGCTCATTGGAATGGTGAACCAGAAAGATTTCAGAAGCTCCGCAGCGAACTCAAGAAATACAAAGGGGCAAGCAATACTTTTGACAAACCGAAGGGTTATTTTTTCCTCGGTGATATCGGTCGTTTACACCTTGATTGGAAGTCGGACGGCTTTGCGGATGCTAGGAGAAGCTTCATCTTAGCTTCCATTACCCGTCCGGAAATGAAGACTTATTTTGGAACTTCTTCCGATTGGGTCTTTAATCTCGGAGATAAGAAAGACCTGAAAGAAGATTACTTAGCTATCGCAGAAGATATGCCAGAAGGATACTTTACCGGAAGTAGTTCCTGCTCTTCTTTACTACAAAGGTGCTAAGGCTTTGGAAGATGATAATTTAGAGGAAGCCAGAACAGCTTATTCACAGGCCATAGAAGCGAATGAGACTCCTGAGTGGAAAGTCTTTCGTGCGAGTTTACGCAGTAGGCTCGCAAATGTATTAATCTCCCAAGAGAGATTCAACGAAGCAAAAGAAGTTTATAGCAACATTCCAAAGGAAGATGTGGCCAATTGGTTCAGAAAGAGATACGAGGAAGTTGGCAAGAAACTGGAAGAATCAGCAGATTAACTTCACAAACTTAAATTCATAGGATGACTACTAGGAACGAGATCAACCAACTAGCTGATCTCGTTGCATCTAGATATGACCAATTTCGCGTCCGCAAAATAGTAATTTATGTTACTATCGTTGCAACTATACTTCTTATAGTTTGCTCTCTGTTCTGGGTAGGGAGAGGTTTTGCAGTTCCCCTTATCTTACCTATTATTTTACTGGCAATCGCTACCCTTTCTATTTGGCGACTCTACCAGCGTAGTCGCATGCAAAAGGGTGAGGCACTTGCCGTCATTGATGAGCATTTCCGCCTTAAAGACGGCGCAGTTACCGCAGCATATTTGGCGAACGAAGGGGTGGATAGCAATGCGACTAAGCTGCAATGGAATTGGCTGCAGCCTCGACTCGAAAGTTGCGATGCTTCGACAATACATGAAGCTTTCCCGGTAAAAGCCGCAGTGGTAGCAGGCTGCCTTACAGCCGCCGCCTTCGTCCTTTGTATTTGGCCTGCTTCCGAGGATGTTTTAGCCGCAGAAGAAGCTGCCAATGAGATGCAGATAAGGGTGGGTGAAACGAAAGAGGACCTTGAAAAGCTCTTCGATGAGCTGGAGAAAGCCGCGGATAGTGAGGATGAAATCGAAGGTCTCAAACTCGATGAGTTTCGAGAAATGGTAAAAGCCATCGATCATGATAGCGATAGATCAGAAATCGCTCGCCAATTTGCGCGCATTCAGAAAAAAGTCAGAGAATCCTCGCAGGCGTTGGAGCAAAAGCGCGATGAAGAAACTGTAAAGCTCGCTGGTCAAGAACTCGCCAAAGCGAGAGGACACCGAGGCGCGTAAGATCGGTAAGCAACTCACTGATAAAGAGCTGAAAAAAGCAGCAGAACTACTTGATAAACTTTCCACGAAAAAGCCTGATAAGGAAAAGCTGAAAGGGAATCAAAAAGCTAAGAAAGAAGAGTTGGCCGAGGCGAAAGAGAAGTTAGCAAAGTTCCGTGCGACTAGTAAACGTATGGCTGCAGCTGGCAAGCAAAGACAAGCAGCGCGCGTGGCAGCCGGTGGCGGGGGTGCCGGCGGCGCTGGCGGTGCGGGGGGCGCTGGCGGTGAGGGTGGAGGAAAAGGCGGGGCCGGCGAGGGATTAGAGGACATGTTAGCAGAACTAGATGCCGCTGCCGATGCTGCAGATGCTAAGTTGGAGGAGATGGAATTTGATCCTGATGCAGCATGGGACGGACAAGCCTGGGACGATATGGAGGAATGGAAAGGTAAGATTGGTAAGCATATGAAGGGCATGCACGCCAAGCGCAGAGCACGGAGCAGATTGCAAACGCTTCGGGACGCACTGAACCAGAGTCAATCCTACGCACAAGGTATGTCGCAGAGAGCAGGGCAAGGCGGCAAGCCTCCTGGAAGTGGCTCGTCGTGGTCAGAGCGTAAAGAGCGCGATAATTCTCAGGAAAACGGTTCATTAGCACAGCTGAAAGGAATACACGGAGAGGGTCCTTCACTGAGCTCCATTGAGGATGCTGAGTCTGGAACAGCGACCTCATCCCGACGCGGCGTTTCGAAACAAAGAGATTTCAAGCGTCAATCAGAAGCCTTCGTCCAGCGTGACGATATTCCCGAAACTTTAAAGCTGGGAGTAAGGAACTACCTTCAGAACCTCCAAGCTGCACAAAACGACACCCCTTCCAATTGAGAAAAACGCTCCTTTCTACTCTACAATATGTCAGATCCAGATCACTTTACAGCTACATTCAAATCTATAAGAGATGCCGTTTCTACGTTCATAGTAGGTCAACAAGAGATTATTGATGATGTTCTCATAGCGATCTGCTGCGGTGGGCATGTTCTACTTGAGGGCGTGCCAGGACTTGGCAAGACGTCACTCATTAATACTTTAGCGCAGGCCATCGATGTTGATTTCAAACGAATCCAATTCACGCCCGACCTACTGCCATCAGATGTTGTAGGAACTCAGATTCTTATGGACCGTGAAGGATCACGCGAACTCGTCTTCCAGCCCGGTCCGGTTTTTTGTAACATGCTTTTGGCGGATGAAATCAACCGCGCTACTCCGAAAACTCAATCGGCACTCTTGGAAACCATGCAAGAAAAGCGGGTTACAGTAGCAAACAAAACACACTCACTCGACCTGCCTTTCTTTGTAATGGCCACACAAAATCCTATCGAGAATGACGGGACTTACCCATTACCAGAAGCACAGTTGGATCGGTTCTTTTTCAAGCTACAGGTCGGTTTGCCATCTCATGAAGAGTTTAAACAAATTCTTGATCGGACGGGTGGAAACTCGCGGCCCAAGGTAGAGGCAGTAGCACATGGAGCAGATATCATGAAGATGGGTCAAACATTGAGGGAGGTTCCCATTGCTCCGGAAGTGCAGGACTACCTAGTAAAGGTGGTGCGCGGCACTCACCCTAGTGATCAATCTGCAGAGCCTATTAAGAAGTATGTCCGCCATGGTGCATCGCCGCGGGCTGGCCAAGCGATGTTAGCCGCAGCTCGAGCTCGCGCCTTATTGGACGGCCGCCATCATATAGCAAAGGAAGATATCGATATAGTGGCTTTGCCTGCTCTACGACATCGGTTGATCTTATCTTTTGAGGGCGAGGCTGAAGGCATTTGCACAGATGATCTTGTTCGAAGTGCTATCCAAATTGCAAAGACTCAATAGCAACAGATCCTTTGGACGATACTCTTACAGATCCCTCATTCATTAAGCAGTTGGAAGCACTCAACCTGCTGGCTCGCCGTGTTCTCAGAGGTTCCTTGCAAGCGGAAAGACGGACCCAGCGTAGAGGAACAGGCATCACGTTTGCTGATTATGCTCAGTATAATCCAGGCGATGACTACCGAGCTATCGATTGGAAGATCTACGCTAAAACCGAGGAGCTATTAATCAAATTATTCGAAGTCGAAGAAGATACGAATGTTTATATTTTGTTAGATAGTAGCCGCTCCATGGAAAGTAAATTTGCCTATGCTAAGAAGTTGGCTGCGGCCCTTGGTTATATAGCTTTAAATGGAATGGACCGTGTAGTAGTTCATGGTTTGGCGGATCACCTAACTACGGTTATCGAGTCTGCCCGGAGCCGGAGTCAGGTATTCTCATTTTTACGAGATCTTGAAGCTGTAGAAACCTATGGAAGTGATACCGACTTTACGAGCTGTGCGAAGTCATTTCAGGCCAGACACCGACGTAAAGGTGTAGTTCTTGTTATTTCAGATTTTCTTTTCCCAGCTGGTTACACGGAGGGCCTCAAGTTTTTGCAATGGTCTGGCCATGATGTGTTTTCTTTACAAGTGCATGACCCTGCAGATCTTGAAAGTCCGCATTTAGGAGATCTGGAGCTTGAATGTGTAGAAACATCTGCCAAGCAACGTGTGACTGTGACAGAGAAGGAAGTGAAACTATATCGAAAGGCGGTTGAAGAATGGAATGAAGGTCTGAAAATAGAGTGCGCAAAGCGGGGAATCGGTATGGCAGCTACTACGTCTGACGTTCCCTTCGAGTTCGTCATACAGTCTATGTTGAGGAAAGGGGGACTCGTCGCATGAATTTTGGCACACCGACGTTCTTTTGGGCCGCATTTGCGCTGTTGCCGCTCATAGCAGTTTACTTTATTCGCACAAGACCGAGGCGATTGCAGGTAAACACGTTCTTTCTATATCAGACGATCATTCAGGAGAAAACATCGACTTCTCTTTTCCAGCGTTTGCGCTATTTGCTATCACTGCTACTTCTGGCTCTGGCATTCTTGGCTGCAGTATTGGCGCTTACTAAACCCAAGTTCAGTGGGGATGATGACCCGGATTTGCTCATTGTCATTGACTCTTCAGTTTCGATGCAGACCACACAAGGAGGTAGTTCCCATTTGGATTTAGCTAAGGACAAAGCCCTCGCATGGATCCGTGCTTTGAGTGGTTCACAGCGCGCCGCAGTTGCCAGCATATCAAGTGAACTTGCTTATCATGCGAATCTGACGAACCGTGCCAAACCACTTCGCGACGCTGTAGAAAAGATAGATCAGACTGATCTACCCCTGAATCCAGCAGCCTTGGATTCACTTGCTTTATTAGCTGATGCGACAATAGAAACTAAGGCTCAAACTCGTATCTTATTCCTGACAGACCAGCGCTCAAAGTCATTTGAACTACCTGCTGGTATTGACTTGGTGCAAATTGGCAATGAAATACCGAACGTTGGCATTACGGCAGCGGACCTCGCATGGGATGGTGAGAATTCAGCTACCCTTTTCGTTTCTATAGCCTCTACATTCCCGGAAAAGCGTGAGGTAGAAATAGAACTTGTGTCTGTGGAAGATGATACTCTCATACAACTTTTCGCAATGTCCTTACCGGCCTTCAATAAAGGTAGCGAGTTGATAGTGAGTTCTGAATCGGTCGCTATCAATTCCCTTCAGCCGGGGCCATACCATGTGAAAGTTCTAGTAGACGATGCGTTTGAGGCCGATGATATCGCTCTCTTAGGCCTGAACGAGCCTCAACCTATACCCATTCAGTTAGAAGCAGAGAATAGCTTTTTCTTCGACCAAGTGATTTCCGCCTTCTCGAGCGCAAACTCACTTTTCGAGCCCGTAGATCTATCTGCACAGCTGGCTCTAGCTGAAGGAATTGCCCCTGCCTCTGATAACGTCATCGTTTTTGCGCCAAGTGGCAATGAAGGCGATAGTTCGCTTTTTTGGAAAGAAATCGGTGCGCCGCTAAGTGCTAGCACACCAGAGATTTTACTGCCAAATCATCCGTTGCTCAACCGAGTAAATACTTCTGCAATTACCTTCAGCGGTGGGCGGAAGTTAGTAGCACCGGAGGGTGCTGTCGTTGTTTTAGCACACCCGGATTCTACTCCACTAATCTATACCGTAGCTGTCAAAGGCAGGTCTGCTGTAATCTTCAATTTCAAGCCTTCACAGAATGATTTCTTTCTCTCCCCATGGTTTCCAGTCTTTGTGCATGATGCAGCCATACTTCTCACAGGTAGAGAAACACAGTTCCCGGCGGCTTCACCTACTGGGTATATAGTAAATATTCCAGGAATTGAGAATAAAGGCACCATCTCACATCAATCGGACGGCATTGTTTCAGAGCTCGACTTCCAGTCTCCATTCCCTATCGAGAACATTGGCAACTACAAGTTCTCTAGGGATTCGCTAGTTTGGCATTTGGGAGCTAGCATCTTCTCACTTGGGGAGTCTGGTCCTATCGGGAGCAATCCAGTCAGCACATTTTTACCTCCTGCGTTAGGATGGCCTCTAGCCTCTTGGTTCCTACTTGGAGCTATATTGGTTTTGGGCACAGAAGAAATACTTTACCAACGCCGGAAGGTCGGATGAAAGCACAGAAGTATAGAGCGCTTCCGGCTATTGGACTTTATGTAATGATAATAACTCTCACTCCGATCAAGTAATCCCTATTGTGCAATTCTCGACTTTTACTCCTCTCTGGCTCTTGGGCTTATGCGTCCTTGCTGGCTTTCTGACTTGGCGGAGATCTTTGGTCGATAGGACTCCAATGCGAAAATGGCTGGCGCATGGGTTACGCGCCGCAGGGATCGTTTGCTTGATACTTGCTTTGTGTAGGCCTTACTGGCTTTCCAGTAGTGACGATCTGCATGTAATCTACCTCGTCGATGTTTCTGAATCGATTGATCCAGAAGCGATCAAATCCAGTGTCGAGAAGATTGAAGAGTCAAAGAACTCACTAAGGGCGTCAGATCGGTCCACGGTTTTGACTTTTAGCAATAAGCTGAAGGTTTCAGAGCTCACATCGTTACGAGAGATAGCAGATGCGGCTTTTGGTGGCACTGCTGATTCTAGTGTCCGAGATGCTACCCGATTGACTGAGGCTCTCCTAAGTTCGAGGCTACTATTTGATTCAGAGATGGCTCGCCGTTTGATAATTTTCTCGGATGGGTCCCCTACTTCCTCAGGTGTAAAAGAAGCCCTAGATATTTTGGTGAAGGAGGGAGTTGAGATTTACTTCGAGAGAATTGATGGTCTCAGCAAACCTGAGGCTGCGTTAGTTTCCTTGCAACCTACAACCACGGTGGCCTACCAAGGAGAAATCGTGAGAATGGCACTAAAAATACGGGCGAACGAGGATATGCGCGCCACGGCAAGGGTTTTGCATAGAGGTGTAGCGGTGGCGTCCACTCCTGTTTCACTAATTGCTTCTGAAGATACAGAAGTGCTCGTGGATGTTCCTATGACTTCATCTGGTGAGACGCGCTGGGAGGCAGAAATTTTGCCAGAACGGGATTGGTTTCCGATTAACAATCAGGTTTCTACTACAATAACAGTAAAAGGTGAGCCTCGTATCTTAGTGCTCCACACGGATGAAAAAAAGATGCGGCCATTAGCCCGCCTGATGCGCAAGCAGGGGCTTAATTTAGAACTTCGGGGTGCACGTGGACTTCCAGATTCGATAGCGGACATGCTGGCATTCGACGCCATTGTGCTAGCAGATGTTCCCGCAACTTCCATTGAAGCGACGCAAATGGAGCTTCTCAAACGCTATGTGTCGGACTTTGGTGGTGGATTGGCAATGCTCGGCTCCGAAAATTCCTTCGGACTTGGGGGGTATTTCCGGACGCCTATCGAGGAGGCACTTCCTTTGACATCTCGTTACGAAAAAGAGAAGCAAAAGCCAAGTCTGGCGATGGTTCTGGTGATCGATAAGAGCGGATCTATGAGTGGGGCACCTATCCAACTTGCACGTGCCTCCGCAAAGGCTGCGGCTGAACTACTAGGCGCACAGGATCAGATAGCCGTAGTAGGCTTTGATAGTTCTCCACGCACAATTCTACCTATGACTGGTGCATCGGATCGAGGGACAGTTCTTGGGGCTATTGATTCTCTTCAGGCGGATGGCGGGACTGATGCGTTTCCCGGGATGGTGGAAGGTAAGGCGCTTTTGCAAAATGCGAGTGCAAAGGTAAAGCACATGATCGTTCTTTCGGATGGGCAGACGCCTCAAAATGATTTCTCAGGCCTCGTCCGCGACATGCGCAGTCAAGGGATGACGGTCTCCAGTGTTGCTCTAGGCAATGGAGCAGCTAAAGAAATTATGCAACTCATCGCGGATGAAGGGGGTGGCCGTTACTATGAAACGGATGATCCTGCAAATATGCCTCAAATATTTACGAAAGAGACGATGCAGGCGTCCCGATCTGCGATAAAGGAGGATCTCTTTGGTGCGCATGTGACTGCGGAGCATCCGATTCTTGCTGGGTATGAAGATAGTGATTTGCCCTTTGTGCTCGGCTATGTGATGACTCAGCCAAAGCCAACTGCCACACTTCTGCTGGCTGCCGAAACAGGAGATCCCCTATTGGCTGTTTGTCGCTACGGTCTTGGCAACGGACTGAGTTGGACATCAGACCTAACAGACAAATGGGGTAGTGAGTGGTTGGATTGGGGAAATGCAGGCTCGTTCTGGGCGCAAATTTTCCGAGGAATCATCCGCAAGGAACAATCGACTGGTCTAACTGCGTTTGGCGAAACCTCAGGAGACGTTTGGCGAGTAAATCTGACCCGTCGTGATCTAGCTGATCGCCTCATCAATAAGGTCAAATGGGATATTAAAGGGATTGATGAGACGGGCGCAGAAGTAGAATCGGAAGTCCGACAAACTGGTGTTGGTAAATACGAGGCTTTAGTGAATTTGAATGGAAAAGAACGAGTGGATCTGAGTGTGCGTGATCCCGATCACTCGATCATGAAGACCTTAAACTGGCAACGAACCTACCCTGCTGAATATCGGTTATCATCAGAGCCAGAGCCTAGCCTTCTCGCACTTCGTTCTTTGGGAAAGAACACCATCCGGAACAACTTACCAGACACGAAAGTTTATCAAGATATTGCCCATTATTTTGTCTTAGGTGGCTTTGGCCTACTTATCGGCGGAGTAGTGCTAAGAAGGGTATGACAGATTTCCTATGTTATATGTGATATGCACATAACAGAGAACAGACATATCTTTCGAGAAATTACATAACTAGATATGCGCGATGACTTGGTCTTTGGCGTAACGAGCTTTTTTCTTTGTCGCAGAGGAGTCTTCAGCTGAACGGTAGCCGATGGCGCAGGCGACTGCAGTGGTGTAGCCGCTGTTGTTTAGGCTTAGAATATCATCGTAATCTGCGGCTGAAATGCCCTCCATGGGGCAGGTGTCTATGCCTAAGAGAGCTGCGGATGCCATGAGCTGGCCAAGTGCGATGTATACTTGGCGGATGTTCCAAGCCTGTTTCGCTTCCTGATCCATCTTCCCGGTGAAAGTTTCGATGACACCAGAGAATCCGCTGAGATCATCCACAGATACTCCCTGCACTTGGGAAAGACGCTTCATCCACCGCTCAATATCCTCTGGCTGGAGATCGGTCCGCGCAGTCAGAACTACGAAATGAGAAGCATCTTTTACTTGTTTCTGGCCCCAAGAGGCACCTACTAATTTTTCCCTTAGCTCTGCGGAATCGACAACTATGAATTTCCATGGTTGTAAGCCGAAGGAAGACGGGGTGAGAGCTAAGGAGGCTTCAATTGCCGCCCAGACATCGCCCGGGATTTTTTTTGTAGAATCGAAAACTTTCGTCGCATAGCGCTGCTCCAGCGCGAGTAGTAAGTCGGGGGCGGTAATAGACATAAGTGGCGACTATTGCGCGTCGATGCTAAATGGCAAGGAAAGCGCAGATAAATCTTTCAAAGTAAGGCTAAAGATGAACCCATATTCGTCCTGAAGCCTGTTGTCTCTTGAGGTGAAACCGGCTGAGGCCACCCAGTTCCCAAAATCGTGATGCACTGTGTATTGCTGCAGTTCTAGGCGGCTATCATCGAGCTCGTAGATATGCTTTGAGCCGATTCCCCAGTTTTCACTAAGCCTAATGTAGGTGCCCAGCTCTACTCGGTCCGAATCAAGCAAGACGGGGTGATCGTTCAGGTGCCTGTAAGCAACTGATAGCTCGATATCCCGGGTTGGCATAAAACGGGCTCGCGAATTAAACTCCGCGAAGCCAGAACCATCTGATATGATCGGGAACTGAGTCTCAACATCTAGGCCTAACCATGGCAAAGGCTGCCAGCGTAAATCGTTATACAAATTCGACCACTCTCGATCAAATTCTGGATCTACAAAATACCGATCAATATACGTATCTAGAAAAAGCCAATCGTGCGTCTGATTATCGCGCCGAGTGAGCAGTTGATTGCGGGCACCGATCCGTAAAATATTCCAATTCCGAAAATCGTCGATGGCGGTGTTACGAGATGGATCTAAGGACCGAGGCCTGGTTGTAAAAGTGAGTCGATCAATTTGAGGAAAATCCTGTTCTAGCTCATCTGCGGAAACGTAAGACCAGTTAGTATAAGGCTGGACGACATGGAGCAGGCCATCGAGGCCCCAAGCGCAGTTGTTATAATTCCCGTAGTTTCTTGAGAATTTTACCGCACTCTCAGCACCCGCATGAGTGATGAAACGTGCATCGGAATCGACTGGGCCTTCAACAGATGAGTAGCTTGTGTAGGCGGCCCCAATCCGCGGCGTAAAGGTAAACCAATCTTCATACTGGAGCGGCAGCGATAAAGTATGGTTTGTATGAAAGCGATTAAAGCCACTATCAAAAAGCTGGCTCCGGATAGCTCCGGCCCGTGGATCGCCCGGAGGAAGAGAGCGGAGCCGCTGGACGAGGCGGCGCTCGTAACGGTTGAGTTGATTCAGTAGGCCGGGGATAGACGGATCATTTGCCGGTAGTGTAAGAAGTGGATTGATAATACTTCTCTTATTAAGGTCCGAAGCCTGACTACCGCGAACTGCGTAGGAAGTCTGGCCTTCATGCAATATAGAGGGGTGCAAAAATGGTTTCTTAACCTGGTCATAAGCAAGAAGTGGTGACTGCGTATCGGTGCGGTAAAAATCATTCATCCGGAACCTGCCGTAGAGCGAAAGTAGTGAGTCGCCATCGTTCCGAAAAATGCCGACTGTGTTATCTGGAGCTGGGTTAGATCGGTAAGTCCTTGGCGCAAAGTCTTCTAAGTAGAATTGATCTGAGAGGAGAGTGAGATTTGTATCAATCCTCCATGCTGCATCAGGCTCAAGTTCCAACGGCTCACGATAGCGAAGCTGAGCCTGATAGCGATCTGAAGTGACAGAGCCACGCTGGATTCCGTTTCTCGATTCCCTTGGGTCTAGGTCATGGGCGTAATAGAGACTCAGTCCAGAAATTTCACTGCGGTGTTGCTCCAAAGTATCAATCAAATCCACACCTACCGCAGCACCACGGCTAGCCCGTAAGTCAAAACGCCATTGGGATAACAACCACTGATTCTCTTTCTCACCCGTCACTGGATTCGGCTCGCCACCGAGCATAATTCCATAGGTATTAAGGAGATACGGCCCCCAATTTGAGCGCGCTCCGGGCACAAAATGATAACCTAGTTGTGAGTCCAACGGCTGGCTAAGATACGGCAGATAAAAAATAGGAACACCGCCGGCATAAAGGCGGACGTTATCGAAAGTCACTCGATCGCCCGGATAAACAGTTGTCGTATCTGCCCTGACCCAATAGTTAGGATTCTCCACATCGTGCCCGGTAATTCCTGCATTTTGGCCAATAAATATCGTTCTCTCACCATCGGAAATGCCTTCAAACTTTCCTGCCTCCAATAGGATGGGGCCTGCTGAGATCCGCATACCAGAAGCATCTAACCTACGTTGTTCATAGTAGTAAACGGCCTTGTCGCCACGTTGCAAAGTATTCCCCTGATAAACGGAAACCTCCTCCATGAAAGTGACAGATTTTTCCTTCAAATCGATTTCGGCACGATTTGAGAAAATTTCTAAACCGTTATCACCTTGGACGTGCACTGGCCCTCCGAGGGTAATCCCATCAGTCGGGTTCCCTTCGATAGAGCCGCCCTTGTTATCAATTTTTAGGTTCTCAGGTAAAACGGGTTCTTCGGCGAGCAGGTCATTTGAAATTTCTGGGGCCTCCACAGGCGCGATGAGATCTACTGGTGGAGGCACAGGCGTGATGAGATCTACTGGCGTGTCTAGGTCATTACTTGGTAGAACAAGTGGTGCCCCATCTTGCCCGTGGCCGCCGATGAGCGATATGCAGAAGATAAAGACAAGACGGAGAGTAAACATCGCGCTGGAGTGAATGAAACCGAAGTGGGTAAAGTAAAGAAACAAGGCCGTATCGGCGCATTGTTATGAGTATTTCTCTTGCCGTTCTGCTGTGCCTCGTTGATTGAATATGTATGCAAAATACATCACAGGCCGTCACTCTCGCCCCTTATTTTAAAATTCATGAGGGTAAAACCGAAGATTTCCTAAGCCTTATGCCTGCATTTGTCGAGAGGACCGCTGCAGAACCTTCCTGTGTTTATTACGACTTTTTTAGAAACGAGGATATAGCGTTTTGCCGCGAGGCCTACGTGGGCTCTGCCGGAATTCTCGCCCACTTAGAAAATGTAGGAGACCTTTTAGAGAAATTTCTGGAAATCTCTGAGCTCATTCGCCTCGAAGTTCATGGCACAGCCGAGGAGGTAGAGAAGTTGCGGGAGCCACTTGCAGAACTCAAACCAGACTTTTTCGTGCGGGAAATCGGCTTGGAGAATCCTATTGCAGGCAAATAATTTTCATAGGTTGCACACTTTCAGCCTCTCAATCTCCGGCAGCACCAGAAACGAGCGCTTCATAAAGTGCGGGAGGCAATGCAGTCTCGGGAATTTCTTCAATTGTTATCTTTTGCTGGGCCAAAGCAGCGACGTAGATTGAAAGCGCAGTCTCATTACGGAGGTCCTGATTCTCTATGAGAGCAGACCATTTAAGGGCATTGGTAGTATCGCCAGTTTCTGCGATGCGTGACGCAATATAACCGATGGCAGGCTGGAGATCTGCGAAGGTTTCTTGAGATTCGAGCCATGCCCGAGCTGCGGCGGGATCTTTCTCATACCAAGAATATGCAGTAACTTGGATAGCGTCCATATCTCCCTTAGCAATCTGTGTGCGTAACAGCTGGGGAAAATCAGTAGGTTTAACACCTTCCCGGACGCCTGCAGATCTTGGAGTAATCTTATCTGGCGGCCGATATGTTGACGGCTGGAAGACCTCACGCGCTATTTTCCGATGAAGGATGGGCTCCGGTGAAAGCGGCGGGGATTTCTCCTCCCTCAACAAGAAAATGGCAGTAATAATCAGTCCGGCTGCACCAAGGGCCACGAGGTATTTCGCCTTCATGCAGTTGCCGGGACTGCTTGGAAGGTCTCCTTTTTCACCTCAGTCATACCATCGAAACGCAACAAACGGGCACTGTTAAAAATCACAAAAAAGGCACTGAATTCATGGAAAAACGCTGCTGCGATTGGGTTTACAAAACCCATCGATGACAAAGTGATCGCAACAATAATCAGGATAAATCCGCATAGTAGGTTCTGATTGATCGTCCCCACAGTGCGCGAGGATAACATCAATAAATCCGGTAAGCGGCGGAGATCATTCGACATCAGCGCTACATCTGAAGTGTGGACAGTGACATCGTTTCCTAACGCCCCCATGGCTACTCCAAGATCACCTTCGGCAAGGGCGGGGGCATCATTCAGCCCGTCACCGACGACCATCACTTTTCGCCCTTCGGCACGAAGCTCGCGTATGTGAGCGAGCTTGTCCTCTGGCATACAATTGGACCGGAAATCCGTGATTCCAATACTGGCAGCAATATTCCTAGCCACTTCCTCACGATCGCCAGTAAGCATAATAAAATCCGAGATTCCCAAATCGCGCAGGCGATCAAGCGTCTCACGCGCTTCTGGGCGGATGGTATCTGCGAGGAAAAATGTGGCTATGTGGACACCGTCTGCCGCCAATAACACAAGCGAGTGCCGAGTATGTTCCTCGGGAACAATTCCCAAGGTGATACCTGCATTTTTAAGAAATGACGGCCTGCCAATTTGTATCTTCTTACCTGCAACAACTCCCTCAAGCCCAAGGCCAGATCGCTCGTTAAACTCCGTGACTGGTAGACGGTACGCCCTTCTCACATGCCTCGGCGATTGCGCGCGCTACGGGATGATTCGATTGGCTTTCGAGTGAAGCCGCAAGTTGCAGGGCCTCCTTAGAACTCATGCCATCAAGGTGCACGAGAGTGTCCTCAAGATCGAGTTTTCCGGTGGTGAGAGTCCCGGTTTTATCGAACACAACAGTATCCACCATCCGCGCAGATTCTAGGTGGCGGACGCTTTTGATTAAGAGCCCGATCCTTGAGCCAGACGCGATAGCTGAAACCATAGCAGAAGGACTTGCTAATACAAATGCGCAGGGGATTGCCACAACAAGAACCGCAATGGCGCGGTCTATCTCTTGAGTGAAAAGGAAGACAGCGGAAGCTATGAGCAGAATGAGCGGGGTATAATAGCGCGCGAAGTCCTCTGCCAACGAGATGATAGGTGCCTCTGATTCCTTCGCTTCTTCAATGATGGCCTGCACTCGCCCGACGACGGTATCTTGGCCTGCGCCAGTCACCCGTGCTTCGATAAGACCGCTAAGATTCGCCGTCCCCGCAAAAATATCTCCGCCCGGCACAGCCTCCACTGGCACAGATTCACCGGTTATACGGGATTGATCGATCATCGCTGTGCCAGAAAGAATCGTGGCATCGGCCGGAATAGCCTCTCCGGGGCGGATCCTAATGGTATCACCTACTGAAAGTTCAGTAGCCTCCACATCCTCTTCCACGCCCCCGCGCACACGGCGGGCGCGCATCCGAGAGAGTGCACGAAGCTTAGCGAGCGCAGTTTCTACTCCTAAGGTAGTTCGTTCTTCCATCATTTGGCCGAACAATAAAACAATGGCGACAACACCGCCGGTGAAATATTTTCCCGTAGCAAGGCAAGCGGCAAGGGCGAGAACTACATACTGATCCATGTAAAACTGTGTAGCTGCAAAACCAGTTGAACGAATAGCAGTGATCAATCCAGAGACAATTGGGAACGCTACGATGACAGTGGCCAGCAAAGCGAAGCTATTTTTCACTAAAACCTGATCAGGACGCAGCCATCCTAGAATCACGAAGGCGAGCATGAGCGCAGTCGCAATGAAGAGGAGTAGGAGCCGAGAGCGCGTTTCACGGTCAATAGAACGTAGGTTTTCTTCAGCAATCATCGGGCGTATTCTGGGGATGGCTCTACTATAAGAGTGGGTGCGGCATGCTCTACGGGAAGTAAAGTGCGGGAGTGGACATTACTCATAACGGTATCAAGAGTTTCCCTTAAAATGCGCCGAGAAAGCAAATCACCCTCGCGCTGATATTCGGTGAGAAGAGCCGTGAAAGCTGCTGCTTCTCCAGTAGCTTCCGAGGTGAGTTTCTGGCCGTGAGAACCCGCGCGGGAGTGCACTGCAGAAGCTTCCCCGCCGCTTTTTGCGATGGCTTGTTCACGGTATTGCCGTGAGTTTTCAAACATAGTTTTCCCATACAAGCGCGCATTGGCTACATCTTCAAAGGACGCGAGAACTTGCGATGGTGGAGATAGTTCGATAACGTCTAGGCTAGTAACTCGTATGCCTAGCCTAAGGTGGTCGGCTTGTTCTTGGACAGATGTAGCCGCGCGAGTCGCTAGATCTCTCCGGCCTGAGGTAAGGCTCTCATCAATAGGCTGGCTGGCTAGTTCCGCACTAATAGCTCGGTAGGCAAGGTCTTCTAACAGCTTTATCACATCTGCGCCGGCGGATGCATATAAGAAAGGCGCAGAAATCCGGTATCGCAGAGAAAACCGCCCTTGGATGATATTGAAATCCGAGGTGATGCTATAGCCGTGGCGGACAGGATCCAACGTAGCATCTGCCGGCACTTCATAGCGGGGCATAGCAGCACCGCCGTTCACTGATTGTTGGACAGCTTCTGTGAGTTCCGCATCCGTCAGTTCCACGGCTTCATCAGGATCACTAATTTTATTTCCTAAAAGACTCCATTTATCCAGAAGGGATGGAAAAATCCTTTTGAGTATCGAAACGGAGGACCTTATCGAAAGGCTCAGGCAGCCCAATTAGCAAGCCGGGACGATGCACTTTCGGCTGAAGTTTCCCAAAGCGGAGAACTAAAGCCTGCTCTTGCGGGGCTATGCTGCGTATGCCCGAAACAGCATAAAGGACCAACAAGATGGCAAACACCCACCGAGCATGCGCGGTGAGATGCTTGAGGAGAACTAAGACAGCCTGTAGTGCGCGGCCTTCCGTGCGGATCGATTTCATACTCAGAAAAATTACTCAGATTGCACCGCTTCGGACGCTGGGAAGGGCATGCCAGTGAGATTGCGTCTTTCAGGAATAGTCTCTTGATTCGAGTCTGGCTCAGGACGCCTGGCTGGTGGTTTGAGCGGGGAACTTTCACCTTCCGATTCGATGGATTTCAGCCAATGAAGTGGCGCTACCGATGTATCGAGGACGAGCGTAGTATTCTTATCAACCACTGTGCGCAGACTCTGGAGCTCTCGCAAAAAGCGGTAAAACCCCGGGTCTGCGGAATGGGCCTCGGCATAGATGGCAGCCGCTTCCGCCTCAGCTTTTCCGCGCAGCTTTTCTGCCTCCGCACGCGCTTCCGAGATCATGAAAGAACTTTCACGATCCGCCTCGGCTTTCATCTCATCCGCTTTGGCACGGCCCTCAGCACGGAACCGCGTTGCCTCTCGCTGGCGCTCAGCTCGCATGCGCCGAAAGACGGATTCTGTGTTCGCCTCGGGAAGCTGTATACTGGTGATTCCACACGAAATGAGTCGGATTCCCAAGTCGTTCTCTGCACTGATGGCAGCTAGGGCCAGAATTTCTTCTTCGATTGTATTGAGGGAGCTGCTGCCGGCATCGGACCCAACAAGATCAACAAATTCGTGACGGCCTAGAACAGAATTACGCGCACTTGTGATGACAGTATCGAGCTTTTGATTTGCCGTTGCAACGTCTCGGACAGAAGTGTGAAAGCGCAGAGGCTCTTCAATGCGCCAAGTGAAGAACATAGGCACGATAATGTTGCGCTGGTCCATCGTAAGAGTTTCAGAAAGGCGGATATCAGCATGCTGGAGCCGGCGATCTAAGCGGACGACACGATCAAATGGAACGGGCAACTTCAGATACATGCCTGGCGAGAGAATCGTCCTCACAGGCTTACCCACGCGTAGGACAATGGCGGATTCTGTTTCGTTAACGATGAAAGCACAGGTGGAAATAAGAACGGCGAGGCCCACTCCTAAAATCGTGAAAATGCGTAGGTAGGGCAGCTTGCTCGTAGCCGCAGGGGTCGATTCAGTATCGGTGCTCATTGCGAGGAATTTTCCAAAAGGTTATCAGGATTTGGGGATGAGTGATTGACAGCTGGCAACTCACCCCGATCCATTCGGAGGTAGCCCTCGATACTACGATCAAAGTCGTCTAAGCGCTTCGAAGGCGAAGGGATGAGCGATTGGGGAGCCGGAGGCGCACTGTTTACAAAATCAGGATTGAGCACCCGGCGCATATCCAAAGTAGTAGGCATCTGGGTACGGAATTTTTCATCTACAACTACTTTCTTCGCCCCTCCCAGACTCTTATCGAAAACTTCGAAACCCTCTTTTAGATCGTAGAGAGCAGGTGATTTTGCCCGACTATTAGCTAAAGTTGTAAACCGCTCTGCATCGCCCTTCACGCGCATCAAACGGCCTTCTGCTGAACTTTTTGAGCGATGCAAAATAGACGCTGAAGTCCCGCGTGCACGGGCCGTCACATCCCCATGGTAAGCCTCGCCTGCATAAATATACGCTTCTTTATCCTCCATCGCTGAGACTACAGCTTGGAAGAACGGTGCGACTTCTACGGGCGGGTGAATGTCTCGAAAAAATACTGCCACGATTTCTATCCCCGAGTTCTCTGCATCGAGTTCCTGCTGGAGCATTTTCTGAAAATCTGCACGCAGCGGCTCGCGAGCAGTTGTCATAATTTCAGCGGCGGAAAGCGGAAGAGTGAGACGCAGAAGAATACGCTCCCCAAGATCTTTGATAAGAGTCTGCACATCCATGCTAGAGCGCAAATAGTCAGCTGGATCACTGATGCGGTAATGCGTTGGAACTGAAATGGAAAGGAAATCATCACCATTACCTACTAGAGACATAGTTTCTCCCTCGTAATGGGCGCGCTCCCATAAAATAGGCTTCCCAGAATCAGAACGGAAGCCAAGGACAATCTCGTAAATACTACCTGTATCCACGTGCTTGATCCCTCCAAAAGGTGCTGGAAATGAAAGGTGCACCCCTGGCGAGAGCGATGTATCCCCCCACTTCCCGAAAGTATGGCGCACGCCGTGAAATCTTGGGCTAATCTCGTGCATACTTGTTCCCAGAAAAACGAGAGCAGCCACAGCTAACACCAGCCAAGGCAGAGAACGTTTAACAATAGGCCCCATCCACATCTCGGAGAGCTTCAGGGAGAATTCATCTTCTTTATCTTTGCGCCTTGGTAAACAATCGCGCCATTCAGGACCTAGCCATCGATAGAAAAAGAACGCTCCTGGGTGAGAAAGGTCAGGCCAATATTGTCTTGGAGTGTAAACTCGAGAAAGTAGCTTGGATAAAATTTCGAAAATGAGAACAACTGTGAAAATAGCCAAGGCAGTTGCAAAAACGGGAACAATCGGAGCAGTGAGGAATCTATCAGAGAACAAGAAGCCAGCGGCAATGAAATAGCTCACTACGACGATATGACAGAGCTTTGCACAAACTTTTCCCGAGGAAGTTTGTTCTTTATGATTCGTAAGTATCGAGAGGAAGGCTGCGGCTATCCCTAGCACTGTGGCTATTACGGCGAAGCTTACTGGAATCTCCGGTGAGGAGTTTTTATCAGAGAAGAATTGGTAGAGCCACCACCCCGAGGTGGCAGCCGCTACAGGCAGAGAGATTGCGAGGCCGCCAGAAAGCAAGCCAGCGAACAAGATGAGAAAACCGGCACAAGGTAGTGCCCAAAGGTGGCCATACAACCCCGCTATGCCTATCGCAACGGCTACAAGCCAAAGCATTGCAGCAAGCGGATGTATGCGTGGTATAGGCATAAAAATATAGGATATAAACGAAGAAAACTGGCCGGGGATCGGACCCGGCCAGTTTGTTGACAGACAATTAATTCGCAGCAGGACGCATGATCAGCACCTGCCCATCTTCAACGTATGCAGAACGGAACTGGGTAGCGGATAAAGTGCCGCCGCTGCCATTCGGTGCGTTGGTGCGCCCTGAGGTGACACCATTTCTCGTCTGATTGTGGCCTTGCACATTGATGATGAATGAGCCCGGGCCGAAGAATTCTTCTGCATTGATAACACCTGATGATTCAAAGCGGCCAGCGTCGAAGAAATCGGATGGTAAACCATCGCGTGCCTCAATGGCGGCATAGTTGAAGGTGCTCTGCAGCTTGGCCGCATTGCCGTTATTGCGGTCGAGCGTCCATAGACCTGAATCGCGGCCGTATTTCGAATAAACAGCATTCGCAGGGCTGTTCGTATCTTCGCAAATTACGATGAACTGACCAGAAATCGCGATGTTATCGATGCTCACTGGGAAATCGACACCATTGTTGATATCGCCGTCGGTGTAGTTACCAAGGCTTCCAGTCGCGCCTGCGCCATCAAGTTCACCTGTGGCTGCACCTGCGTAAACTCCGCCGGGAGTTACAATTTCATCCGCATTGTAGACAATCGTCATGCTACCATTCGCTACTGGATTTACCGGATTAAGGTTCACCTCATATAGGCGACCAAGTCTGTTCGGGCCGCTTCCTCCAGTGGTAGCAAGAAATAGGGACCGTGTAGGCTGCAATGGATCGAACTCCGCATCTTCCACACGGACGAAACCGAAGGCACCAGCGTCATCTGCAGCGGAGGCAAGCTGCGATGCTGTTAAGGACTCTGCTCCTGGAATTTCTACCCATCTCATTGCAATCGTGCCCGAAGTGAAAGTTCCTGAGTTTTCCTGAGCTCCATTTGCGCAAAGAACGTAATTTTTACCTCCTGTGAGGCCGTTCTTATCGAGCGCACTGGAAGAGCGGCGCTGCTTTTTACCCACATACATGTAGACGTAGGAAGGGCTTCCGCCATCTTCAGTAGAAATGATGACTGTGCGGCTATCACGGCGCGGCTGCACCCGAGTTGTCTCACGTGGAAGGCGGCCAAGATCTGGGAGAGTATGCATTCTACCGTCGGCAATCACTACCGACTGGGACCCCGCTGAATCGTAGTTACCTGAACCGGATTCCTCATTGGTGAAGAAAAGCGGCCTGTCCATCCCTTCCGAACGGCCAGCGAATGCGCCTGAGCAAAAGCGTGTGAACGCAGGGCCGGAACCACCGCGGGGAGGCTCTGCTGCTGCAAATGTATTTGCGAAAAATAGCTCTTTGTGTGCCACAGCGCCATCTAAGATTCCGCCATCGCCTGCAACATTATAACGTGAAACAAAGGCGCCACGAAATGTTGGCTCACCCATAATCGGTGTTGACTGCACGGAACTTGGCATCTCATGGGCCACAAATAGGATGTTCTGGCCACTTACGGAATCTTTGTAGAATCCCATAGCATCGGGAATACCTGCAAAAGCATATTGTGTGGCCGGGGCTCCCGTGAGTGGAACCATGTCTCCCGTAGTGAGAACAGGCTCGAACGCGAAGTCGGAACCGGCTTTGGCCAGTAGATAAGGTGGCTCAGATGTCTTGAAACCCTGAGCAAACAAGGGGCTAATCAGGACTAACCCTGTAAGGATTTGGATCGGATATTTCATATGTGTGTTGTTTCGATTTTTTGGGAGAGGGTAGTTAGGCGCGACGGCGGCGCAGAAGGAGAAGTGACGAAGCGAGAGCGAGAAGGGCACTCGATGGTTCTGGAATTGCGACGGTGTATAGACCTGCGGAAAGAGCGCCCTGCGAGGTGGCTGCGCCAGTAGTTGAGTCGATGCTGAATAGCTCGCTGTTTAGGCCATCGGAAGAGAGTGCACCCCAAATATTTCCATCAAAATCAACTGTGATTCCGCCGAAGTCAGTAAAACTGGTGTTTAGTGAGCCAATCGTGAAAATTTCACCGCTTACAGGGTCGACTCCAGTGGCAAGGGTGCCAAGCGCACTATCTAAGTAGTAGAGCAATCCAAAATCCGAATCTATACCAACTCCAGAGATAAACGGAGTGCTCCCTTCGTTTGCATCGCCAATTCCATAGAAAAGATTCGCGTTTTGCGAGACAACACCAGCAGTGGAAATATTATAACTTTCTGCGGAATCATCGGCATAGAGAAACCCCGCCGTAAACGTGTCATATGCCATACCAGCAGCAAATCCACCGGGGGCAAAAGTATTATTAAGTAAGGTGGCCGCCCCAGTGATTGAGAGGCTATAGATATTCGCATTACTATCTACTCCAAAGAACGAACCGCTTTGGGGATTGTAAGATAAATTGGCAATGTAAGCGAGTGGGTCGGGCGTGGTGCCGTCTGCTTGCACAAGTCCCGATACAGAGACCGTAGACGTGAAGGTAGAAGGATTTGCTGAATCAAAGCTAACGAGTTGATTCGCAGTTGTTATTCCGTGAAGAGTCACAGCATGGAGCGGTGAAACCGCAAGAAGAGTCGCCGAAAGAGGCAGCAGAATACGTTTCATAGTGATATTAGTAGTTGAAGTTTCAGACTGCAGGCGAAGTCGTATCCCCAGTTACAATCCACCACCAAAACATCAGGAAACTGCGAGAACCCTATTTTATTTTCGCTACAAAAAAGTCACATGACAGTTTCGACACAAACGCCGATGCATAACAAAGAGGCCAACCCCTCATACTTACCTAACAGAGTGAGGATAGTGGATAGATATACCTAAGAGTTATGCCTGTTTGGCTCATGGCACTCATGACAGGTTTCAAGCTTGCTGATCGTTGACGTTCTCTACTGAAAATTCGATTCTTGCCGGACGAAGCTTATGGATGAATCCTCCCACCATGCCATCCACTCCCGAGGCCGATCAACGGTTCAACGACTTTGTTTTACTGCAAGCGCAGAACGCTGGGCTTTTTCTTGGGCAAATCCCGGTCCCAGCTACTGGAAAAAAATCGATCAATCTAAGGGCTGCTAAATCCGTGATCGACTCGCTGAATATGCTCAAAGCAAAAACGGCAAATAATCTCACTGATCATGAGCAAAAGCTACTCGAAATGGCCTTAAAGAACCTTCTTCCACTTTATAGAACCGCTCTAGACAATAGTGAGACATCAGAATCATGAATTTGTTCCAACCATTCGAGATCGCCAGTGTGCCCGTGGGCGGCGAGACCCCATTTTTCATCCTCGGGCCATGTGCTCTTGAAAACGAAGACTTCGCTTGGGCAATGGCGCGCGCGCTGAAAGCCATTGCTGAGCGCACGAAGATTCCTTTTATTTTCAAAGCATCATTTGATAAAGCAAATCGAACATCCGTCGATTCATTTCGCGGTCCTGGCATTACCGAGGGCTGCCGAATTCTCGGCGAAATATCTCGGGAGCTAAACGTTCCTGTAACGACTGATATTCATACTGCAGAGCAAGCAGAAATCGCTGCCAACCACGTCGATCTACTACAGATTCCCGCGTTTCTATGCCGCCAAACAGATCTTTTAGAAGCCGCCGCCAAAACGGGTAGGGCTATCAATGTCAAGAAAGGCCAGTTTCTTGCACCTCTGGATTGCGTAAACATAGCTGGGAAAATGCGTAGCTTTGGTTGTGAAAATTTCCTTATCACCGAGCGCGGAACGACATTTGGCTACAACAATTTAGTTGTAGATATGCGCTCGCTCTATTTGATGCGTCAGGAAGGCATTCCGGTGATTTTTGATGCCACTCATTCTGTCCAAAGGCCAGGCGGTCTTGGTGGTGCAACGGGTGGTGATGGTGAATTAGCGCCAGTTCTTGCTAGAGCAGCTGTGGCGACAGGACTTGAAGGCCTTTTCATGGAGGTGCATTCAGATCCTGCAAATGCCCTTTCGGATGGCCCCAATCAAATTCCCCTCGAACAAATTGAAGGTATTTTGCTGAAACTTTTGGCCATTCATAAGGCTGCTCGCTAAGGTAAAACTCACTATGGTTCACACACTCGATCTTGTTTTACCCCTTGGCCTTTCTGAGGATAAAAATGAGTGGAAGAAGGCTGCCTCCGAGAAGCTTGGGGTAAGCACTGATCGAATTACAGAGCTTCGTCTGCGCAAGCACTCTATCGATGCCCGGCAGCGGCAAGTGAAAGTGCAGCTCCGGCTGGAAATCGGTATTGATGAGCCTCTACCTGATGAAGAGCCAGTGGCTTGGATGTGCGATGCCCTACCGCCCAATCCAAAACGGATCCTAATCATTGGTGCTGGACCTGCTGGCCTATTTGCAGCCCTGAAATGCCTAGAACTTGGGGTGCAGCCTATTCTACTAGAGCGCGGTAAAGATGCCTCTGCCCGCCGCTTCGATTTAGCACCCATCCTTAGAGAAGGCCGTGTTATCGAAGACTCGAATTACTGCTTTGGCGAAGGCGGGGCCGGCACGTTTTCCGATGGGAAATTATATACACGCGCTACGAAGCGGGGGCCCGTAGCCGAAGTTTACAAAGTTCTCGTTGCCCATGGTGCTCCACCTCGGATTCGAATTGATGCGCATCCTCACATAGGCTCGAATCTGCTACCCAATGTAGTCAAGGCGATGAGGGAAACAATTCTTCAACATGGCGGCGAAGTGCATTTTCAGACGAAGGTAGATCAACTTCTCATTTCAAAGCAAAAAGTTCACGGTGTCCGCACTGTGGATGGCCGGGAATTTCTCGGGAGTGCTACAATTTTGGCAACCGGCCATTCCGCGCGAGATATATATCAAATGCTCGCTCAAAATGATATATTGATGGAGCATAAACCGTTTGCAATTGGTTTTCGCATCGAGCACCGCCAGCCCTTTATCGATAGGTGTCAGTATAACATTCCCGAAGGTGCTGAACGGCCCAAGCTGCTACCCGCTGCCCGCTATCGGCTGGCTACTAAAATTAATGACCGGGGCGTGCACTCCTTTTGCATGTGCCCGGGAGGCTGGGTGGTGCCAGCGTCGACTTCAGATTCGCAAGTTGTAGTGAATGGAATGTCGCTTTCCCGCCGTGACTCGCCCTTCGCCAATTCTGGTCTGGTGACCACCATCGAGCCCGAGGATATAGCTCACCTCATCCCTAAGTATGGCATTCTAGCTGGCATTCAATATCAGGAAAACTTGGAGGAAACCGCCAAGGCAGCTGGTGGAAATAAGGGCGGAGGGCAAGTTGCTCCTGCGCAACGCGTGGCCGATTATCTAGATGGAAACGTCTCTTCCTCTTTGCCGGAAACATCGTATTTCCCGGGGTTAAATTCCGCACCTCTTCATAATCTTCTGCCAAAATCTGTCACTTCCCGCATACGCAAAGGTTTACATTTATTTGATAGGCAGATACCCGGCTACGCCTCGTCTGAGGCACTTTTGTTAGGTTTTGAGACACGCACCTCCTCACCTCTGCGCATACCCCGAGATCCTGTAACCCTGCAGCACCCAGAAATAAGCGGTCTCTACCCCTGTGGCGAGGGTGCTGGCTATGCGGGCGGCATTGTATCGGCAGCCCTCGATGGCCTAAAATGTGCGATGTCAGCTGCAGAATCATGACCGGCCCTTTGGAGAAATCCCTTGCCGTCATGGCCATTATAAAGTCTCTCTCGCTGAGTGAGTGACGGAGAGGAAAAAGCTGAGAAGCCAAAACGCAAGAAATTCAACAAACTTCGAGTTTACTATCGGCTG
This sequence comes from uncultured Verrucomicrobiae bacterium, assembly GCA_963849375.1. Lineage (GTDB taxonomy): Bacteria > Verrucomicrobiota > Verrucomicrobiia > Verrucomicrobiales > Akkermansiaceae > Luteolibacter. The sequence continues at coordinate 292,553 of CAWKHB010000008.1, forward strand.
CATCGAAAGCGCCTTATCGCGGGCCTCTTTGTCATCGCTCACATTGCTGGAGGCCTCAGCTCAGTAGAGGCAATTATGCAAAACCGGACGCCTCAAGGCGCCGTGGCATGGGCTATTTCTCTAAATCTTTTCCCTTTCGTAGCGGTGCCAGCTTACTGGACCTTCGGGCATTCCGAATTCCAAGGTTACACCATCGCGCGGCGCTCGAATAAGGAAAAATTCAAACCGGTGAAACAGCTTTTTGGCGATACTTTGAGAAGAGATAAGCTCATCGAGGAGCAAAATGATAAGTTAGGCAAGAGCCTCGTCGCACTGGCTGATATGTCATTCACAAATGGCAATCGCGTTGAGCTCCTCATTGATGGCAAAGATACATACGCGGCAATGTTGAAAGCCATCGAAGAGGCGGAAGACTATATATTGTTTCAATTCTATATTATCCGCGCCGATGATATTGGAAATCAGTTCAAGGAAGCCCTCATCCGCAAAGCGAAAGCAGGCGTCGCTGTCCGCCTTATGTATGATGAGGTGGGTAGTATTTTGTTAGATGATCAATTTGATAAGGATCTCCGGGCTGCGGGCGTCGAAGTGCGGCCATTCACTACCAGCCAAGGTGATGGTAGAAAATTTCAGATCAATTTCCGAAATCACCGGAAAATTCTCGTGGTTGATGGTAAAGTAGGCTTCACCGGCGGGCTGAACATAGGTGATGAATATCTGGGTAAGGACGAAGAAAAGTCGCCTTGGCGCGATACCCATTTACGCGTTACCGGCCCTGCGGCAGTATCTCTGCAGGTGCCTTTCGCCGAAGATTGGTATTGGGTTTCGGACGAGTCTCTTGAAGACTTAAATTGGCGGCCGGGCTTGGCAGAAGCAGGTGATACGGATGTTTTATGCCTTCCAAGTGGCCCGGCTGATGTTGTAGATACTTGCGGCCTCGCCTTTCTTGCGGCCATAAATAGTGCGGAAGAGCGCCTCTGGATCGCCTCACCATACTTTGTGCCAGATGAACAAATCCTCTCTGCTCTGAAACTAGCTTCTCTGCGTGGGGTGGATGTTAGAATTATCATCCCAGAAGAGACCGATAGTAAGCTCATACACTATTCCTCCTTTTCTTATCTAACCGAAATGGAAGCCGTAGGAATCCGCACTTTCCGCCACCAAAACGGCTTTATGCATCAAAAGGTCATGCTCATCGATGACGATGTTTCACTGATTGGCTCAGCCAATATGGATAACCGTTCCTTCCGTCTGAATTTCGAAATAACTTTAGTCATCCGCGATGCCGCTTTCGGCGCGAAAGTAGAAAATATGCTCAAGGACGACATAGATGATTCAAAAGAAGTAAAAGCCACTTCTTACTCAGAGAAAGCATTTCATTTTCGACTCGCCTCCCGGATTTCTCGCCTGCTTTCTCCAATTTTATAGGTGCATCCTCGAAATTGTATCGTTTTAGCAGATTCAGAGGCCATGCGTGTGCGCTTGCCAAGCCACTTGTGTCCGATAGTATATTTGCGCTTTGATGAAGTCCCTCACACATCTGATCTCCTTATTTTTCCTTTTGAGTGTTCCACTGGTAGCGCAAGAGGCTGAAGGTGAAGTGCCTGCCGAGAATGTCCCTACTGAAACAAATTTCCTAGAAATCATAGATGCTGGCGGGATCATGATGTTTCCCCTTGCGCTAATTTCAGTCATCGCAGTCGTCTTGATTCTTCTCTATTTGCTCACAATCCGGCGTAACGCGGTAGTGAGCGATAGGTTTATGAATGCGGCGGAGGCTATGATCCGGCAACGGGATTATCTGGGCTTGGCCGCTTACTGCCATCGTCAAAACGAATCTATGGCCCGGGTGACACAGAAGACTTTGGATTTTTTCACGAAATATCCATCCGCATCCTTCGGAGAGGTCCGGGAAGTAGCAGAAGCAGAGGGATCTCGGCAGGCAGGTTTGCTATCTTCCCGCATCACGTATCTGGCGGACATCGGCTCGATTGCGCCTATGGTAGGTCTGTTGGGCACGGTGCTCGGTATGATTAAATCTTTCTTACAAATCTCGGACTTTGCGGGAGTGAAGCAGATGGAGCTGGCGGAGGGCGTTTCTGAAGCTTTGATCACTACTGCGGCTGGTCTTTCTATCGGCATACCGGCGCTCGTTTTCTACTCTCTCTTTCGAGGTCGCGTGCAAAAGTATATTGCCGAGCTCGAGGCTGCTTCTACGCATTTGATGGCCCTTTTACATACTCAAGTGGAGCACCAGCCAATGGCAGAACGCAGGGGTGGCAATCCTTCTGGCGAGCGAGTGCGGGAAGATTACGCCCGGCCCGTCCCCTCACCTCTCGAAGGGGATCGCCCAGATCTTCATGGTATCTAAGTGATGGCAATATGAAGTTTTCAAGCCGCCAACCCGAATCTGCCAGCATGCAACTGGCGCCGATGATCGATATCGTATTTCTTCTACTGATATTTTTCATCGTCACTTGGCAATTCACCCGCTCTGAAACTGAGCTGAATGTTTCTGTCCCAACGGCCCAGGAAGGTGCTGATCCTGAACGCCAACGAGGGGAAATCGTAATCAACGTCATGACGGATAATCGAATCCGCGTAGAAGGCGTTACCGTAGACCTCCCGGAACTACTAGAGAAACTAGCACCGATAGCTTCAGAATTTAAAAATCAACCCGTGAGAATCCGAGGCGACGGGGGCGTGGCCTACCAAAGAATCGTTGAAGTGATTGATACCTGCCAAAAGGCGGGTATATGGAATATCTCCTTCGCCACGCAACGTCCCCTTCCCAGCCAGTAACTACTATCTCCCTCTTTTTGGAAAAATGCCAAGTCTCCCCTATTCTTCGCTACCTGCCTTCGCAGCGCTCATACTCGTTTTTCAACCCTCGTATGTAGTTGGACAAGGCGCACCCCTACGTGCAGAACGAGTGGAAGAAGATCTATTGCCAGATGCAGGCACGGATTTCTTCATCCGAGGTAAAAATGTCTACGATAGTGCGCAGGCAGCTGTAGATTTACAATCTAGGCAGCAACTGTATATAAGAACTGCGGAGATTTTCGAAGATTACATCAAGGAATTTCCCTCTCATCCGAATGCAGAGGCAGCACGCTGGTATCTAGGAAGTAGCTATTATCAAGCGGGGCAGATCGATACGGCAAAGCGGACATTCGCCACTTTGATGAACCGTCATCCAAATGGGAAATACGCGGCCGCAGCAGCCTATACAGTCGCAGCAGATCATTACAACAAACGTGAGTATGCCTTTGCCGCACCACTTTTCGAGCGATTTGCACAAAATGCTGCACGCGCTGGAGACCGCCCGAAAGGCAATTTATTTGCCGCAAACTGCTACCGGCTTTTAGGCCGGGATCGAGAAGCCATTGCTGCTTACAAACGTGTGGTTGAGGACCCAGCAGGTGGTGCTTTCCGTGATCAAGCAAGTCTCGCCATTGGTAAACTCACCATGAAAGCAGGGAAACTTCAGGAGGCTTTAGAAGTTTTCGAGGACCTTGCAAACCGGAAAGCGCCCGCAAAATACCGCGGTGAAGGCGCATTGCAGGCAGCTATAATCGCTACGAAACTCGACCGCACCGATGTCGCTTTAAGATATCTTCAGTTTATCATGGCCACTCCGGGCATGGATGAATTCCGCCCCGATGCGCAAACTGCGCTGATGGAGAACTACTACAAAAGCGGCGACTTCGCTAAAGTTCTCGAGATTTTTAAGCAAAGCTCCACAAAGGCGGAAGGTGAACAGGAGGCTCTGCGCTTACTTATTGCCGCGCGGGCCATGATGAAATTGAATCAACCGACCCGGGCCATGGAACTTTTTCGCGAGGTCGAGCGCTTGGTAAAACCCGATAACGAGCTCGCCTTTCAAGCGGCGTTCTACCGTTTAAACTGCTTTTTCCAAGTTGAGGGGAGGCATGTGGTCGATCAGGTCGATGCCTTCTTGGAAATTTACGGAAAACAACATAAAAACGATACGCGCATTCACACAGTGCGTCTCATGAAAGCGGAAACGCTTTTTGCCGAAGGTAATATCGAAGAAGCTGCAAAGACTTACTCAAAGATCGATTCCAGCCTCCTTTACGAGGCAAACCGCCCGGGTTTCCTATACCAAAGGGGCTGGTGCTTGGCCGAAGCGGGCGATCACCAAGGGGCGATCCGCTCGCTAACTGCATTTATCACTGGCTATCCTGATGACGAGCGAATCTATCCTGCCCTCGTAAAACGCGGGAAATCATACGTAGAAGTCGGCGAATCCGCTCGCGCAATTGTCGACTTTGATAAGCTCACTACGGATAAAAAGGCACCGTCAGATCTGGCGTCGTTAGCGTGGTTAGAATCTGCCCGGACGCAACGGAAAGATGGCAATATCGAGAACATGCTGGTCCGGTACCGCGCTCTTATTGTCAACGTTGCAGATCTTACAGACAACCTGAAAGCCGAGGCAAACTATTGGATTGGCTGGGGTTTAGTGAAAACGGATAAGCCGAAGGAGGCTCTTACCTTCTTGGAAAAAGCACGTGAGTTACGTCCAAAAGCATATCAAAAGCATGCAGGTTTATTGATGATCTTGGCATATTTTGCTGAGCAAAACCCAAAGGAGCTGGCCGCCGAAATCAAGCAAGCCATTCAGCAAGGGTATGTCACAGATGTGCCAGACCAAGCTTTGCAGTGGTCTGGCATGCAATCATTCAATGCGGGTAACTTTGAAGTGGCTGCTCAATCGCTAGCCACCATTGCCAATGAAAGCGAACCACGAACAACGCCGAAAGAGGTTTGGCGCTACCTTGGAAAAGCCCAACTGGAAATTGGCGAACCAAAGGCTGCCCTAACAGCCATCAAAAATGTTCTCGAGGTAGAAGACGCACCCATGTGGAAGGCTGATTCTCAGCTAGATCGGGCTCGTGCACACGTCATGCTTGAAGATTTTAAAGCGGCTCGTGAAGCGGCTAACCAGGCCTCCGATCTGCGCCCACAAGGCAGAACAGCAGCGGGATTGAGAATTGTTTCCGGGGACCTCTATCGCTCCGAGAAAGAATTTGGGAGGGCTGCCGCTGATTACCTCTCAGTGATTCAATTCCAAGAAGACGAAGTTCTGAAGCCACTTGCTATTTACAACTACAGTCAGGTGCTTGCTGAGCAGGGAAAAACAAAAGAGTCAGAAAAGTATGCGGCTCAGTTAAAAACAGAGTTTCCAGACTGGACGCCGCCTACGAAGGTTAAGAAAGATTAGGTTGCCTGCTCGCCACGGGCCATTACTACCTTACCTGTGCGCACAGTTTCTATGATTTCATATTGAGAAAACATTGTTACAGCTGCATCGAGCTTCGGGCTATCGCCAGTGATCATCACAACCATGGAGTTTGGCGTAAGATCTACCGTTTTTCCACCAAAGTGCTCGGTAATCTGGAGGGCCGCTGAGCGATCTTCCGATGCACAAAGAATTTTAATTAGTATCATCTCTTTCGTCACCGAGTCATTGCTCGTGTGCTCGAAGCAATGGATGACATCGATAAGTTTGCCCACCTGCATGATGATTTGATGAAGGCCAGAAGACTCACCAGAAACACCAATCGTCATCCGCGAAAAGGACGGGTCTCTACCTTGCGAGACAACTAAAGAATCAATGTTAAACGCCCGCCGAGAGAAAACTTGGCAGATGCGCATCAGGACGCCCGGCGAGTTGTTCACTAAAACAGATAAGGTATGGCCGGATCCTGAGAGATTCACAGGAACGGGTGTGTCAGTAGTCGTAATCATCGAGTTATATAGAAATTGATTATGAATAGATAGCTAAGATCAAGTGGAGCCCACAGGCTTCGCCATTTTCGCCTTCGGTGCTTCTGTAATCATATCTTCAAGGGCAGCACCTGCAGGAATCATTGGGAATACGTTATCTGTTTTCACGCACTCAGCATGAATCAAGATCGGCCCCTCATTGTATTCGAGAGCTTTCGTTAGTTGCTTGGTTACATCAGCCGGGCGCTTGATATGCACGGAGGGTATCCCGTAGGCCGCTGCCAATTTGCAAAAGTCTGGGTTTCCTATCAAATCCACACCAGAAGTCCGGTCTTCATAAAAAAGTTCCTGCCACTGCCGCACCATGCCTAGATAGTGATTGTTCAAGACCACGATTTTCACTGGTAGCTTGTGGATGGCGGCAGTCGCTAACTCAAACAAAGTCATTTGGAATCCACCATCGCCGGAAATGGAGATCACAGTTTTCTCAGGGCAGGCAAGTTGCGCCCCGATAGCTGCCGGAAATCCAAAGCCCATAGTCCCTGCCCCACCGGAGGACAACCAATGAAAAGACTCATGGTTCTTATAAAACTGCGCTGCCCACATCTGATGTTGGCCTACGTCTGTGGACACGATCGCCTCACCATTTGTAAGATGATATAACTCATCAATTACTTGTTGCATCCGCAAACCGCCTTGCTTCTTATAGCCAAGTGGGAATTTTTTCCGATAGGCATCAAGTTTCCCGTTCCATTCAGGGTGCTTTACTGGTGCGATCATCTCGTTGATTTCTGCTACAGCCGCCTTCGCATCACCTACGATCATCACATCTGGCCGGATCATCTTGCCTGCCTCTGCGGGATCAATATCAATATGTATAATCTTCGCGGCCTGGCAGAATTTATCGGGCTGACCAATGATTCGATCGTCAAAACGTGAGCCAATATTGATAAGTAAATCGCACTCAATCATTGCCTTATTCGCATACGCGGTACCGTGCATGCCCAGCATTCCTAGGGAAAGTGGATGGTTTTCCGGGAAAACGCCTTTACCCAGAAGAGTGGAGGCCACCGGGCAATCGAGAGTTTCAGCAAGGTGCATCAGTTCCTTATCTGCACGGGCAATCATACAGCCCTGACCCGCCAAAATTACCGGGCGCTGTGCATTTGCGATGAGTGCAGCCGCAGCTTTCACTTGAGAATTATCTATATCGAAATCCTTTTCGGGATTGTAACCCGGGAGTTGGAAGTCCGGCTTCATATCACCCGAGAAAGGCCCCTGTGAAATGTCTTTCGGAATATCGATCAGCACCGGTCCTGGCCGTCCCGTTGTCGCAATGTGATAGGCCTCTCTGGCGATTCGCGGGAGGGCATTGGTCTCGCGGACTAGCCAGTTGTGCTTCACCACGGGAATCGTAATTCCAAAAATATCTGCCTCTTGGAAGGCATCCTTACCAAGCATCCAAGTCACTGTCTGACCGCAAATCACAATCATCGGCACAGAATCCATCATCGCCGTCATTAGACCCGTAACAGTATTCCCAGCACCGGGCCCCGAAGTCACTAGAACTGCAGCTGGCCTACCCGTTGCCCGCGCATAACCATCTGCCATGTGCACCGCACCTTGCTCATGCCGCACGAGGATGAATTTCATCTTCGTCTTTACGGTTTCTAGCGCGTCAAAAATCGGGATCGCTGCCCCTCCTGAGTATCCGAAGATATATTCGATACCGAGATCATCGAGAGTTTTGATAAGCGCCTGCGCACCATCCATTGTATCAGTTGCCATAAAAATTGCGGTTGTTGACGCAAAGTTGACGAAACTCCGTAAGAAAGCAATCAAAAATGACTGTTTTTCCGCTAAATTAGCAAAACTTATACAGAACCATCTCCAAAGATCAACGTTCTGAGCGCAAATATATGAATTTGCAGTCCTGCCTTAGAATTTCTCAAGTATTCAACAGCTCTTATTTTAATTCACTTGAATCAAAGGAGAAAAATGCACCGCCATTCAGTTCTGTTCGGAGAATCCGATTCCTAACGCCGTTCACTCAAGTCAAAACAGCTCAACAGCAGAACGGACCGCGGGCCTTCAGCCCGCCCCAGTGCTTCGGCTTAGTGCTTCGGGGCGAGCTGAAGACTCGCGTTCCATTAGCCGCATACCTTAAAATAATACTCTCACAATTTCTCGGACACCTTGTACTTGAACTGGCTCCAAAAAGGTCACCGCTTAACTGTTCGGAGAATTCGAGTCATAACCCCGTTCACTCACGTCAAAGCATCACAGCAGCGGAACGGACCGCGGGCCTTCAGCCCGCCCCAGTGCTTCGGCTCAGTGCTTCGGGGCGAGCTGAAGACTCGCGTTCCCTTAGCCGCATACCTCAGAATGATACTTTCACAATTTCTCTGATACCTTATAATTGAACTTGCTCAAAAAAGTCGCCGCCCAACTCTTCGGAGAATCCGATTGCTAACCTCGTTCACACAAAACAAAGCAGCGCAGCAGCGGAACGGACCGCGGGCCTTCAGCCCGCCCCAGTGCTTCGGCTTAGTGCTTCGGGGCGAGCTGAAGACTCGCGTTCCATTAGCCGCATACCTCAAAATAATACTCTCACAATTTCTCGGACACCTTGCACTTGAACTGGCTCCAAAAAGGTCACCGCCCAACTGTTCGGAGAATTCGAGTCATAACCCCGTTCACCCAAGTCAAAACAGCTCAACAGCAGAACGGACCGCGGGTCTTCAGCCCGCCCCAGTGCTTCGGCTCAGTGCCTCGGGGCGAGCTAAAGACTCGCGTTCCATTAGCCGCATACCTCAGAAAAATACTCTCACAATTTCTCTGATACCTTGTAATTGAACTTGCTCATAAAGGACGCTGCCCAACTCTTTGGAGAATCTATCTTGTCAAAAAGCCTGGCTTTGTGAATTTGGGCTTTGTGAATTTGTTGTGAATTCGGTCCCTCTCAAAACACCGTGCTAGAACGCTTAAAGAGTTTCGTGACGGTTTCTCCAAACAAAAAAAGATAAACTAGAAGGAACATTTCTGTATTTACTTGGTCGTGGCACTTGAAATGCTGGAGTGTCACTCACCTGTCTCGATTGTCCCTTTAGGCCGATACATGTTCCTCGAAATCAACGATCAAGATCCGCGCCGAAGAAGTAGATCCATGAAGATTTTACCCAATAAATCATCAGCCGCAGGGGGCGGCGATCGGGAACGTGGTGGGATGACTTTTATGGAAGTTGTCAATGCCATCGGAATTGTTGGCTTTATATTGTCCATCATTCTCATGGCTACCGCCTTTACCACCTCTTCTCGACTTAGCGCGGAGGCAAATATGCGCTCCGCTTGGTTAGCCAAAGACGTCCGCCGCGAGTTGCTTTCGAAGTGGGTAATGCCAGAGAGAGAACCCGAATCCTTATGTTCTCCAGCTCACTATCCGCTTTATCGACGACTCCTCCCCCCAGGGTTCCAAAACGAAAGAGGAATGGGATAGAACCGCTACCGTCCCCCTCGCTTAGGTAAGATCTAGAATCCGAATATTTACTAGAACCATCACACTGGCCCAATGAACATATATCAAATATTCTGGGACCTCCCAACCCGTCGGCAGGGCTTCGCCCTTCCCATGTGCATCATCGCAGTGGCCGGCCTCATGTTACTCCTCGTCGGCATGCTTACCGTCATGTCCTTAGAGAGGAAAACCGCACGGTCCTACTCAGATCTGGCACGAGCAGAGTTCGCTATGGAAGCAGGGAAGGAGCTAGCCGTCAGTCAGATCACGGGGTTCCTGAAACGTACTGACGTAGGTGGTGCCGCATTCACCACTTGGAGCTACCATGCCGGAGCTGAGGAGAATCCTCCGACACCCGTCTCTCGCGGATCCCTCCTCGCGCTTACCGCCGGGAGGCCGGAGTTCGACATCGGGACCACCGGAGGCAACCCGTTTCTCGAGGCAGCCAATACCGAATGGCTAGGAACCAGCGATGGCGATCCCGATGTCTTGCTCGCTGATTTCCAGGCTAAGAGTGTGGACGTGTTCGATTTTAACGAGAATTTCGCTTTGGGAGAAATGAACGGTGTTTGTCTTGCCCGCTGGCGGGATCTGGGAACGGATTCCGCTGGACGGAGAACGCGTTTCGCCGTCTGGGTCGATGACGAAACCTCCCGTCTCGATGTCACGAAGATCGGGACCAAGGATCGGGAGGACGGTATCAGTCCGGCCGAGATTCCGTTCTTCGAGGCAGGAAAACTAGTAGCTGCTGAGAAGGAAGCTCAAGGATTCTGGCGCACTGCAGCTTCTGCGAGGACATCTTTGGACGAAACAAGATACCCCAAAGAGCTTTCATTCGCATCCACCGCCTTCAGCCGCGGTTACGATGTCCTCGCCTTCGCCCCCAGCCATGCCGAGGCGGGAGCTGCAGAGAAAAATGGCTTCCAGCTCCCCCTCAGAAGGCGGCCGGAAACGGAACCTAAACTGGACTGGCCACCTCACCGGTGGCGGCGTGGACGAGCGCGTGGAGCGCTTGACCGAGTGGATGGTCAATGGGGCGGAAGGCTTTTTCAAAAAACGGAACCTCAACTTTTGGCCAGATGTTACTGGAGGAAGTACGCTAGAGCCTGACTACGAGTCTCCCGATCCGGCGAATCCCTTTGCCTCGAATTTGCGGAAAGAGCAGTTCCGCACCATTGCCGCCTCCCTCATCGATTATCTCGACCCCGACAACATCCCCACCCAGCCGGAATCCCTCAAAGATCTGGATTTTGGAAATCCGGACCCGGCCGATATCGAGCTTTATCTCATGCAACGTGTCCCGCGCCCCAGCTACTTCGGTGCCGACCGAACGGTCCGGATCAACGAAGTTCAGATCGTTTGGAACTCGCGCGGGGCAGAAGACAACTTCAAAGCCAAAAATTCCGTCACGCGGACCACCACCGGACCCGGACGATATCGCTTCGAGATCCCTGTGACATATCGGTTCGAGCTGTGGAACATGGATCAGAACTCGGTTCCAGCTACAAGCTACGAGATCCGTGCGACTTATATCCAGCAGATCCAAGGATTCACGTTCGGCGGGTCAGGTGCGGAACCAATCCCGGAAAGGACCGAAATCGTGTTCCCGCTGAACTCCGGGAATCCCATCTCTTTCGCTCCGAATGAAATCAAGGTGTTTAATGTCACCCGCACGTACCTGCGTGACAGCTTCGAAGAGCGCGGTACGACTTGGAGCACTTTCAGGCAAGGTGGTCCGGGCACGACTGACGATCAGCCGGACGGACATCAGCGGGGGGCATATGTGCTTTTGAAGGCGGGAACCGGGGAGTGGCTCCAAGCTACCGGCTACCTACAAATGACCGAAGCCCCTACCGATGGTGTCGTATCCGCAGGCCCGGGAAACAAGGGCGCATCGCTAGGAAACCGGATGAATGATCCAAGGCTTACGACCTTACGGAGCTATTTCGCCGGAGGACTTGAAAGCTTCAATGCCGAAAAAGACTGGGCGAGTAACAAACCTGGGAAGATGGGATTCGTGAATAACGGGATCAACGGGGAGAATTACCAAGATTTCAACTACTGGCTGGACAGGCCGTATCTGCAATCGATCAACAGCCCCTTGCAGGGTGTTACCCGCATCAAAAACGGGCCCATGCGCTCACCGGCAGAGCTGGGTCGTGTCTTCGACCCCTCGTGGACTCACCCTAGCGGAAGAGGAAGCAACAATGGCCCTTTCAACAAGGGCGTGGTGTCTCCTTTTAGGGGCGGAGGCACACTCGCAATCGGGCAGCGTGGTAGGGCCACTACCAGCGGCACTACGGCTGCCGATCATCTGGATGCGAAACCATGGAACATCATGGGGCTTTTCACGGTTGAAGGTGACGGAGCCACAATGACCAACGACGAGTTCGGCGGACTAGAGTGGGAGGGAAGGGTCAATCTGAACTGCCAAAAGAAGTTTGTTTTTACCTCTGCGACCAAGACCAACCACGAGCTGGTCATGGACCTTCCCGATCTCGGTCTTGGCGATCCGGCAAGAGCCACCGGATTCAAGTTTGATACCGTGGCGGCTGAGTTAAAAAGTCGGCTTACCAAGGGCGGCACGCGTCCGGATGGCACAACGGTCGACACTTGGAAGGACGCGCTTCCTTTATATTCGCCTGGCCAGCTCAGCGAGATGGAAAGCTGGAACAAGAGCAGCTCATACAACGGCACGGAGAGCAGTGCCCCCGGCAATCTCGGGATCGTGAACCGCTCCGATGCCGCTAGAGAGGAAGCGATGATGCGTAGTGTTAGTTTGGTTACTACCCGCAGCCACTGCTACCGTATCGTCTCGGCGGGAGAGGTCCTTTCACCCACCGGGCAGATCCTTGGGCGCAGAATGCAGGAAAAGGTCATTTTTTTCGAATGTAACTGGGATCCCGCTACGGGCGAATTGGAATCCGTGAAACCTGAAATACTGTATGTGCGCTCATTGTAAAAAAGTCCTCCTTACCCTCCTCTTTATCTTCCTGACCGGTGATCTTTGTCTAGCCGCCGCTTCCGTCAGGTGGATCCATCTTGGCACGATCAATGCCGGAATGGTGGACATGGCGATTAACGGGAAAATCGCCTACCGCAAGATGCCAGCTGGAAAAGCCACCCCATGGGGGACAGTCCCGCCAGGCCTCCATCATTTCCAGATCGGCACGAGAAAGAATCCCGGGCCTACCTTCGAGCTGGAAATTACCGATACTCAGAAGATCACCATCGTGAGCGTTTCGGATGACGATGGTAATATTCAGAGCCGGACCTTTGGATTGGAAAGTCCGCAAGGAAACCTGTTTGTCCTCAACGCGATGCCCGGCACTATGATGAGTTTGCCGGAAACCAAACAGAAAGCGATCTTCGGAAAAGGGTTCTGGGTGCCGGAAGACACGGCGCGATGGACAGTTTCCCTTGCCGATAGCGAAGGTTTCGAAGGAGAAGTGGATTTTACTTTGGAGACCGACTCCGCCCAAGGCCCCTACCTTGCCATCGTTTCTCTCGGGGAGGATGGCAAACCGAGTCTCGCGATCATGCGAGACCGGGATTCGTATTGCGAGATCAGCTCCGAATCCGTCGTGATCCCCGACGAGCTGACAGCGGGCATAAGGGTCATCTCGGAGAGAAACGTTCCACCTCCAGGCAGTTTTGATCCCGATCAAGTCAGATGGGACGAAGTGGAGAGCCAGATATTCTGGCTCAATCTTGGTATTGAACGTGGTTCTTGCAGACTTGTAATTAGAGGTTTTCCTGCCATGCGCCGCCTTCCTTCGGGTCGTGGATCAGGCTTCGTGAAATGGCCGGCTGGAAACTGGTCAACAGAAGTGGTAGCAGAACGCACCAACAAAATGATCGCCACAGACAGCTTCATACTTGACGCGAAAGGCAGCGTCGGTCTCATCAGCTCCGGCGGAGGGCAGCATCCCCATCATCTGCTTACCTTGGAAGGTCGTTCTCGCGATGAGAGCGATTCATCCAAAAAGTCCCGAATCCGTTTCGTCAACGCACTGCCAGACGGGGTGGTGAGAGCCGCACTCCCCTTCAAGCAGGAGCCGGTCGTGGTCACTATGAAACCGGGAGAAGTCAGCGAAATTGTATATCTGGAAAAAGGAGGTTTCCCGGGAATCACACTTGACCTGACCGTCGCCAACACCAAGAACCGCATCATCGGCAAGATTCCCCGCGCAGCCTCCATGCCGCTGGGTGACTGGGTGGTCGTCGTCCGCCTTGATGAGGAGACGTTCGCCGCACCCGTTCTCACTTGGGTGGAAATGGACAAAGGTAGCATTACTGTTCCTATCACTTCGATTGAAGTAGAATGATGGACCAGGATCATCATCCGCTAAGAACAGGCGATTTGGCAAATCAACGAGGCCATTGCATGCTAGTGACGTGCTGAACACCGATGTCTTGATCCGTATCGCCACGCGGGGTGAAGCGGCTCAATGCAAATTTCCGCTGCGTATTCATCGGGAAGGGAGAATCTGTTACGAACAAAAGCTGCGAAATGGGGTTTAAGTGCGCCACGGCGTTTCCTTCGTTTCCTTTAAGGAAGACATGTGATTCCCAGTAAATCTCGGTGGGTGTGATCGCGGTCACTGCGAGGCTGAGGGTTTTGCGTTTGGCGATCCAACCGCCCATGTCTTTGTCCGGCTCCGGGCGCATGAGTTCGGAAACTTCGTTCGTATCGAGGATGATTATTGATTAAGATGCGCAGTGCCGCTTCGAGAGTTCGAGGAGACTTCCGAACTCATGACTGGTGCGCGGGATGACTATTGGAGGACCTGCTTAGCATAGGCTTCGTTGGAGATGGTTTTCATTTTTCTATGGGGTGCTTTTAGTTTCCAAGCATGATGGTCCGCCGGAATTCTTGGATGATTTGGCGCTCGGCGTCCGTTGGATTTGTTGAGGTGGCGAGGGTGGTCCATGCAGCCTGCGTTTTGTAGCGTTGGGCAGAGGAGTCATCGATGAAGCGGATGCTCAACTCAATAAGCGCGGGCTCTGCGGGGCTGCCTGCGGCCCAGGTTTGGAGGTTGCCTGCAGCATTGTAATACTTTGGCTGGGCTTTGAAGCTCAGGAGATTTGGGATGAGAAGCTCACCATTGTTCACATTTCCTGCCGGGGGTGATGCGGGAGCGGAGTTAATGATATTGGTTTGAGTGGCTGCCGGGCCAAGGATCTCGCGGAAAAGGGCGGGTGTGACAGGGTTGCTAAGGAAACCGACATAGTAGATCACTGTGCCGAGGTCACCAGGGTCACCTGTGCTTGTGAAGGCCGTTTGCTCGTCGTTGGTTAGAACCCGGACAAATGCGAGGCGGTCTGAATCTGCTAGACCAGAAGATGCTTCGTGGAGCAGGGGTAAGGAGGGAAGTTTGGTAGAGATTTCTCCTTCAAAAAACTGCATGAAGGCGCGGGCTTGGGATACTGTATTTACTGCGCGCTGGGTGCGTGTGTAGCTATCCGAGGTGGTGCCTACGAGTGAGAATAGCGCGATCATGATGAGTGATGTGATGGCCATGGCTACAAGTAGCTCAACCATGGAGAAGCCCCTAACAAAGCGGGGCTTTGTTTTGACACTGCATGTGTTCACAGGGTGCCTTCACGGGTGGTTAATACGTTGTAGCGGAGGTCGCTCCGGTTGCCCGAAGTCGATTTCGCAGGATGAAGAACGCGGATGCGTAGGAAGATGAGATTCGTGGGTGCGGGTGGCTGTGGAATGACTTGAGTCGGAGGAGCCTCGGCGGTGACGGCGACTTGGTAGACAGCATTTTGGACGGTGCTGGCTTGCTCGGGATCTGTGCTATTATCCACTGCTAGAAGATTCCCATTGGCATCGTAGGTGAAAACAACGGGTGAGGAGATGGGGCCGAAAGGGGTTGAAGGTATTGTGACTCCGGAGGGCGTAGGGCTGATCAGCTCTCTACTATTCCAATGTGCGATGAGATTTTGTTGCACCTCTTCAGCGAGCCATGCAGAGCGAGTATCGGCCTCGGCGCTGAGGCGGGAGCTAGTGGTGGAGGCGGTGGCTGTGAGAATGATGGGGACCACGAAGCCGACGATGCCGATGGCGATGACTACTTCCATGAGAGTCATCGCTGACTTGGCGGAAGTGACTCGATTTTTACGAGAAATTCTCATGGTCTGACCTCCCGGGTGCGGCCTGTGAGACGATTTACCTCAAGCATTTCAAAGATCGGCTGATCGTCGTTGTTTTGAGTGACTACGATCTGGTTGCCACGGCGAGTAGTTTGCGCAAAGGCGATGCGAATGGGCGGGTTATTAACTGGGTAGACGATCTGGCCGCTAGGTCCAAAAACGATGGCATGGCAGCTTATTTGCTGGCGGAAATTCGTATCCAGATCCGCTGTTGTATCCATAAGGGTAGATGAGCTGGCGGCTGCATTTATCTCTGCCGCTTGGATAAATGAGAAGTTACCGGGTAAAGTTTCCCATCTTTGGATGGGCGGTGAATCGCTAGCAGTAGGATTGCCTGAGGCATCAAGGGCCTTCGCGACTTCAAATTCATTGGTGGTCTGATTTTTCTGGACTTCAAATAGCCCGAGTGCTCTGGCACCGAGATCTGTAGTGGCCATTTGGGGAATGGCGACGGCAGTGGCTCTGCCGGTAGATACTGCGTGAGAGCGTGCCTGCTGGAGGTGAGCTTTGACAAGCTCACGAGAGGCTTGGCGGGCGGCATTAGATGAGTTCGAGAAGATAGGAACTGCCGCCACCAGAAGAATCGAAATGATTGCCATAATCGCAAGCAGCTCGATCAAGCTAAAGCCGGGGAGGCGTCGGGTTCTTTCTTGAAGTGGAGAATGCATCGGTTCGGAGAAGAAAAGAGAGGCTGACGGAAATGGTGGGAGCATTTCCAGTGCCACGACGAAGTAAACACAGGTAACGAGTGAGTTTCCCGTTAGATTCGTGTGTTAATTTCGTCACAAAACGGTTGAATCCACAGTGAAGCAGTAGGTTTTATAATAGAAATTACCTTTAGATCTCTATAAATGAGGTTTAACTGCGGTTTTTTGAGAGAAAACCCCAAAATTCTCTTCAGGACTGTGATGGTGAGCTTTGGTGATGACGTGACTTAGGGGACTTTGATTAGCTCTTCGAAGCCGCAGAAGATCCGAGAACTCGGCGATGGCCGGGCTGGCAGGGGATCATCATGTGCGAGAAATGCATGGCGAAGGTGTTTGAATTCCTCCGGTGTTTTCATCCTGCGGATGCCTTGTACGAAGTCATCTTCAAGGCCGTCCGTAATGTAAATAAGGGTTTTTTTCATTCTCTGGATATGCAGGATTGGATCATAGTTCGGCGCTTCGAGCGCTAGCTCTTCAGATAGCTCGAAGATATATGCCATGAGGTCGCGGTGGGTTGGCTGCGGCAGGGGTGCACCAGACATGGTGGCCTGAAGTTGCTGAAAAAGCCACGGATTCCGTATAGCGCCACGGCCAATCATGAGACCTGCTGCACCGGTTTTTGATAGGTAGGCGTTCGCTGTTTCCAAATCCACTATATTCCCATTGGCGATGACTGGGCAATCCATTGCAGAGACGGCGCTACGGACTGCTGAGGGGTGAACTGGCGTTTTATAGCGATCTTCGACTGTTCTTCCATGAATCGTGAGCCCATCCAATGAGTGCCTGCCGAATAGATCCAAGAGAGCAGAAAATTCATCGGTAGCGTGGTAGCCCAAACGGGTTTTCACGGTGAGGTGGAGAGTGATGACCTGCCGGAGCGCTCTGAGGATTTTGTCAATTTTAGTAAGATCACGCAACAGCCCGCCGCCGGCGTTTTTGCGACAGACGACGGGTGCTGGACAGCCGAGGTTCAGATCAATGCCGGCAATGGGGTATGTGCTTAACTCTTTGCATGTGCGGATGAGATTCGGGATATCGCGTCCAATAAGCTGTGCGTAAATCGGTTTTCCGGTAGCATTTTCCTCGATAGAACGGAGGATGTAACGATCTAACCAAGAATCTGGATGCACCCTGAAGTATTCTGTGACGAACCAATCTGGAGGTGCCCGCCGTGCGATGACTCGCATGAATGGCAGATCTGTGACATCCTGCATTGGCGCGAGCACGAGGGCGGGGCGGTCAATGGGGATGAGATCTTGCATGCTTTCTTAGAAGAGGTTTGAATATGGGGAGGGGAAATGGGTTGACAAGAAATCGCATGTCACAATGCTGTTTGCGGAATATAACGAAAGAGAAGAAGTGGATAGTGACTTGTTACATACAGAGAAGATTATATCAGATCGGAAGACGTTTTTCCTAGATCTGAAGCAGAATTCGCGGGGCATGGTGGTGAAAATTACGGAAGATGTAAGTGGGAACCGCGATACGATCATGGTGCCTGCGGAAGTTTTAGGGGATTTCATCGCAGCTTTGTCAGATATCAAAGCGACAGCCGATGAGCAGGCAGAATAAGCTGCGATTACAGTGGCCTGTGGCTGCCTGCGCAGCTGCCGGAGGTGAATTTGAATGACTAGCCCCTCCGTAAATGTAGCGCGGCTAGTCTATGTGCTAGTATGCCAAGCGGCAGGCGTGGCGATTGCCTTGAGCACGCGTGATACGCCTATAGAGATTCCCCTACCTTTAGGATTACTCTTGGGGCTGGGTGTAGGGTTTGTCTTCATCGGCATCGAGAAATTGATGCAAGGCTTCACCTTGCGAGGTTTTTCAACGGCTACCTTTGGCCTTGGTGTAGGCTTGTTTTGCGCTTGGTTGCTTACCCGGGTGCAGGTCTCAGCCCTTTTAGAATTAGCGTTTAGGGACCGCCTCGAAACCCGGTCCGATAGCGAGGTCCTCATCGATGCTCTTAGGCTAGCCTTCGATATCACCCTATTCGCAAGCCTTGGATTTATCGGGACGATGCTAGCACTGCGCAGCAACCGCGATGATTTCGCATTTATTATTCCATACGTGCGCTTCAGGCAGGACGCGAGCTCTGGCCAGCCCATCGTCATCGATGCAGAAACTATCATGGATGGGCGGATTCTCGGGCTGATGAGCTCCGGTTTCCTAAGCGGAAGATTGGTAGTAGCTGATTACGTTTTGGAAGAAATCCAAACCATGGTGGGTGAAAGCGGCGGTATATCCCGGCAGCGAGCTGAACGGGGTCTGGCGAATCTCGAAAACATGCAGACTTCACCCGATACCCAAGTCACCATTCACGAAGGACGGACTTCTTTGGAGATCCAGAGCACTCAGAACCGGCTTGTCGAGACTGCGAAGTATTTTTCCGCCCGGCTCCTAACCTCGGACGATAGTCTCACGAAGGTAGCGAAGCTTCAGGGAGTTCCCGTATTGAATCTTAACGAACTTGATCTCGCCTTGCGCCCATCAGTCGTTGTCGGCGAAAAAGTGCGGGTCGCGTTGGTCAAAAACGGTAAAGAAGATCACCAGGGTGTAGGATTTTTACCAGATGGCACCATGATCGTCGTAAACAAATCAGCGGACGATATCGGTAAATCGGTAGATGTCATAGTCACCTCTACCCTGCAGACCGCCAGCGGAATGATGGTCTTTGGAGAGCTTTACTAAGTTCAAGAAGCTGCTTTAGAATGCAAGTGATGTCAGTTGAGACGATTGCTTCGAAATTTGCCCTAGGAGGTGATTTTATCAGCTATGAGCCGATCACTACGGGCATCATCAATCGGACATACCTCCTTACGTGCGGCACCTCGTCGGTGGCAAATCGCTATATTTTACAAAATCTGAACCAAGATGTCTTCAGAAATCCGAAGGCCGTCATGGAGAACATCCGTCTTGTGACAAATCACCTAGCCGCCCAAGGACAGGAAAATGCACTAACACTCATTCCGACACTGCAAGGTGATGCTTGGTTGTCTGAGGCAAGTGGCGAGATCTGGCGCTGTTTCCCTTTCATTGAAAATTCAAGAACCTTCGGGAAAGCCCCGGATCCTGAAACGGCCTTCCGCGCCGGGCAAGCTTTCGGTGAGTTTCAAGCTTCGCTATCTAGTCTAGACCCCAATATTCTCCAACCTACGATCCCGAATTTTCATCATACACCCACGTATTTTAAGAAATTCTCGAGAACCCTAGAAACCGATCCCCTTCACCGCTCCAACAAAGCTCAAAAGGAAATACAGACAGTTTTCGAATATGAATATTTAAAAACTCGCCTTGCCGATGCTACGCTGCCTTTGAGAATAACCCACAACGATACAAAGATATCTAACGTTTTGTTCCCAATAGATAAAACTCGTGCTGCGACAGTGATCGATCTTGATACCGTGATGCCTGGACTCGTTCATTATGATTACGGAGACCTTATCCGCTCGGCAGCCGCGAATGCACCGGAAGATGAACAAGATCTTTCAAAAATATATCTGCGGGCGGAGATAAAAGATGCATTATCTGAAGGCTACCTCTCAGTAGCCAAGAAGTTCCTAACCCCTGCGGAAGAGGCCTTACTTCCCATTTCCACAAAAGTAATCACGTATGAACTCGCCTTACGGTTTCTTACCGATTACCTCGGTGGCGATCTCTATTTCCGATGCGACTACGACGGCCATAATCTCACCCGGGCACGCAATCAATTGGCGCTTTTACGTAGTATGGAGGAGAGATAAATCGCCTCTTTGATTCCAGCTTGCACTGCTACTAACCCCCCTCGAAATTAAGAAAATTCTCACCAACCTTACACATGGAAATTACAAATACAGCTTATGGAACTTGGAGTGGCGGGCGCTTTATGCACTTTGGAGAAACCCTCTCTGAAGAGCGCTACCTCGGTTGCATCACAGAAGCCTACGAAGCCGGCATACGCACATTCGTCACTTCGGATGTCTATGGAAATGGTAAGGCAGATGAAATGCTTGGCAAAGCTTTAGGCGGAATCGACCGAGACTCCTACGCCTTGGTCGGGATGATTGGCCACGATTTCTATGAAGGGGAAAGAAAGGGCTCTCAAGGGTATCCACGATTTACAGATCCAGATTTGCGTGGCCCTGATGGATATGAAGAATTTGTTCAACGAGCTGCCAAAGCTTCCCTGCAAAGATGTCAGACAGATCACTTCGATCTGCTGATGCTTCACAACCCAGATGTGCACGGCTACACCTCAAAGGCTGTATGGGATGCAATGCAATCGGCGAAACATGCTGGCCTCACCAAACAACTCGGAATGGCCCCTGGGCCGGCCAACGGATTTACCCTCGACCTCCTCGATTTTTTTGAAAACTTTGGAGATGTGATCGATTGGACCATGCTAATTCTCAACCCCCTTGAGCCTTGGCCCTCAAATTTACTGCTGCCTAAATGCATCGAGAAACAAATCAAAGTAATGACCCGCGTGGTAGATTACGGTGGTGTTTTTCACGACGATCTCGGTGGTCCCGATCATGTCTTCAAACCAGGCGATCACCGGACTTACCGGCCAGAAGGCTGGGTGGGCAAAGGCATGGACAAAGTGGAGAAAATGCGGCCGCTTGCCGATCGCTATAAGTTGAGCTTAATAGAATTCGCAAGTATTTGGAATTTAAGCCAGAAACCTGTAGAATGCGTGGTTCCAACCTTCATCCAAGAAGCCGGTGACAGTGCTGTTTCCATCGAGTCGAAAATTCGCGAATACGGTAAAATGCCCGACGTTCGCTTCACATCTGCAGAAGTCGAAAGCATTCGAAAAATAGGCGATAACACAGGGTGTATGAAACTTAAAGGCGCAAGCAACAGGCACGAGACTAGCGAGCGCTGCGACGAATGGCCCATGCGTGACGAGCTAAAGGAGCTCGCGCAACGTGAGGGCCTCGGGACAGATTGGTAAAATAACCCCCTTGATTGGTGCCTAACATCATTGTCTTCCTTAAAGAATTTTCTTGAATAACCCCTTTGATTCCCACATAGAAATTGCCCGCTGCCACACAGTTACTTTCACGGAGGGGTGGTAGAGTGGTCGATTGCGCCAGTCTTGAAAACTGGAGAGCCGAAAGGTTCCGTGGGTTCGAATCCCACCCCCTCCGCCATTTGGTTACTCCTAACTTCCCGCATAATTAACCCCTCATCGTGTTTGATCTTTAAAGTTGGGGGTGGGATGAGAACTCTTTGGAGCGCAGCGGAGTAATCTTCTGGGTTCGATTGCTGAGCCCCCAGCGCTAGCGAGCAAAAAGATCATTTCTCTGCGTTAGTAAATCTGCAGAGCTGGAGCGAAGCGTAAGCAATCCCACCCCCTCCGCCATTCGGTTAATTTAACTTTCGTAGTATTTAAACCGGTGTCGTGTTTGATCTTTAAAGTTGGGGGTGGGATGAGAATCCTTCGGAGCGCAGCGGGGAATCTTCGAGGGTTCGCCTGCCCGAGCAAAGCGCTAGCGAGCAATCATCGCCCCTGCGCGCAAGCGCACATCTGGAGAGCTGGAGCAAAGCGTAAGCAATCCCGACCCTCTCCGCCATCTCAGGCGAATGAACCATCATAATTGGTTCTCGCCTGAAAAATCTTTGTCATCACCCCCACGTTCAAGGGGTGGACGAGAACCCTTCGGAGCGCAGCGGAGAATCTTCGAGGGTTTGCTTGGCCGAGCAAGCGGTAGCGAGGAATCATTTCTCTGCGTCAGCACAATCGGCAGAGCTGGAGCGAAGCAAAAGCAATCCACCCCTTCCGCCTTTTATTCTTCAAGGGTTCTCTCCAAAGTGTAGCGTCTGACTTATACCAAAGAGTTCATTTTGAACCTGTTCTCTACTTCGGGAAAATCCTCTTTTTCAATTTTTGAGCTGATATAGAAGTGGCTTTCTTTAAACCTTTGTCGCACCCGGCTACATAAGGTAAAATGACGCTTGTACCCTCCGAAACCTAAGGTGGTGTGGTTCGATTTCATCAAAAATCACCTCTTTGGACCACAGAATATCCCTCCAAGGATGGAGATTCCGGCAATTCTGACGGGAGAAGGCAATTGCACGGAATGAGATGAAAAAGCACCGACTTGACACTATTTCTGGTTCCTTGGGATTACTTTCCGAAGTAATAAAGTGCGCCTGCGCTCCGAGGTAGAAGGTGAGGCATCGATACAGCGCGTTTTATCGGTTCCCGCTAAGTTCGGGTCACTCTGGCTTGTCCGGTAGGCGTTTCCTCGGGGGGGATCCTTTCTGACGGATATTGCACAGATCCTCCATCCCTCAGACTGTGAAGTTCTTTGAATAAAGCGATTTTTCCGTTGAAATCACGGCAACGACTCGCGCAATCGATTTTAGAGCGCGCTAGATTTCCTAGTTACAGGCTTCGCAAGATTCACCCGAAAGCTCGACGGCACCTTCTACAAGAGAATGAGTGCTGGCTGCGTCAAAGAGTGCCTGCATGGCAGTTATCTGGGATGCTCCTATCACGGAGATACCCAACACTGACATTGAGGCAACCCAGACCTTACCCATCTGGGCAATTTCAAAAGAGTGTTGGCTACGATTGCTCATGGATTCGTGTTGTTGTGTGACACCTTGAGCTACAAGCCCTCGGCATTTCCGTCAATAACCTTCGTCGAAAATTTCGCTTATGCAAGCCGATAAACTGCTTCTCGTAGGGTAGGAGCCGATCAGATGCCGATACTTGTGATTCAGAAGCGCCTCAAGATCCGTCTGGCTTCCGTTATTTTCGAACTGCAAAAAGCAAGGCATTTCATCCGAAAATTCTCCTCGCATACTGGAAAACTTTAAAGGGAACTTAGCCTCAGCGAAGCTGCTAAGGGTTTGCCAATAGCACTCCTCAGTGGGACAGGTTAGACAAAGAAGAACCTGCTCTTGGTCAATGGGAACTGTGGCTTCAGTAACCAAGAGAAAGAACGTGATATTTGGGGAATTTTCGATCTTGGAGTGGATGATCTCACCCCCATAAACTTCGTGAGCAAGAGTGTTGCAAATAACGCCGGAAATTTGTTGATGCTCAATTGGCGCCGCCAACAAATCCCTCAATGCTGCGGAGGTGCTGGAGGCCGCCTCGCGGATGAGCCCCCGCCATTGACCTAGCCAAACCGAACATTGGGGAAAACCTGCTCTTTGGAGATCACCTTCTTTAGCTCACGAAAATGCGGCGCAACAACTAGGTTGTGTCTCACCTGATGAGAGTAGGAACCCTCAATCCGAATCCAGTCTCTACTCTTGTCCCAGTGCTATCTGGGCGGGCCTAACATCTAACCCATTGGTATTTAGGAACGGAATAACCGCGTGCGTGCAATTCCCGTCTTTCACCGCTGCCAGCAAGTGGGTGAAATCACCATCTATAAATTCCAGCGGGCATCCTTTTGGAAAATGAGCGACAAGGCCTCCGGTGAAGTCACTTTTATTCCAATCCGAGCCGAGCTATTCCAAGAACGTGTCACCACCACATACAGAATTACAGCTTTCTTACTACCTGTGTTCTGCTTTCTCTAGCTTGATTCCCTTAGGGGTGGGATGAGAACCCTTTCGGAGCGCAGTGGAGAATCTTCTGGGTTCGACTGCCTAGCGAGCGTTAGTGAGCAATTACACTCATAGACCTTCCGAGCTACCACTTCTTCCCATTAAATTTCACGGTATTTGACGTTCCTAACAATTTAGGATTCTATCGGCGCAGATGATTTTTGAAATGATATTGCAGATTCTTGCCCTGTTTGTGGCAATGGGCACTTTTCTTCCCCTTTTACGCAGTGATACATGGTTGATCCGAATTTGGGATTTTCCAAGATTGCAACTTTTCTGCCTTGGTGTGCCGGTTTTGATCGCTCTGTTCTTTTTTAGTTTCAATGATGATGAAATCATTCGTGATTGGGTGATTATAGGCTTTCTAGGGCTAGCGCTATTATCTCTCGCTTGGTGGATTCATCGCTATACACCGATTCACAAAAAGGAATTACAAGACGGCACTGGGGAGGTTACTATACGTTTTCTCGTTTCTAATGTGCTTATGTATAATCGCGAGCACGGGCGGCTTATAAAACATATCAAGGATTATCAACCAGACATCTTCGTCGGCTTAGAAACCGATGCATGGTGGACGAGCAAGTTGAGTGCTATCTCAGAACAGTTACCACACTCTATTGAGCTTCCGCAGGAGGATACCTATGGGATGGTTATGCGTTCCAGGATTCCACTCAAAGATCCAATGGTTGAATACATCATACGGGAGAATATCCCTTCGATTCATACGGCCTTTGAGCTTTCCGATGGTTCCACCGTGCAGCTACATGCACTGCACCCGAAGCCGCCTTTTCCAGATGAGGATACTTCTTCAACTGATAGGGATGCAGAACTACTCATCGTCGGTAAGAGGGTAGGAGAACTTGGTGGGCCGTCTGTTGTCCTTGGCGATATGAATGATGTAGCATGGTCGCGGACAACGAAGCTTTTCCAAAAGACAAGTGGGCTATTGGATCTACGTATTGGGCGCGGGTTCTTTAATACTTTTCACGCGAAATACCTGTTCGCAAGGTGGCCGTTAGATCATATTTTTGTTTCTGATCATTTTCGCCTCCGTAAAGTCGAACGTTTAAGCAATGTTGGCTCAGATCATTTCCCTATCTTTGTCGAGTTTTCTTACGAGCCCGAACTTGACGGTGATCAAGAGGTTCCTAAGCAAACCAAAGGCGAGAGTGAGGAAACCGAAGAGAAAATACGCGCAGCTGAAGATCCTGCACAAATTGCCCAGCGCGTCTAGAACATCAATTGAGTCACTGAAAATTTAGATCTGATAAAAATATGCGCTGCGTGCAATGTAGATATCAGAAGGACAAAGTTTTAGACTCACGGTCGTCCAAAGACGGAACGACTACGAGGCGGCGGCGTGAATGTCTTCGATGTGGCTACCGCTATACCACCTACGAGCAAATTGAACGGACAGAATTAAGGGTGGTAAAACGCGATGGCACCGAGAGAGTCCCTAAACCGCGAAAAACTCGTCGGCGGTCTTATTAAGGCCTGTGAAAAACGGCCTGTATCCATGGAACAACTGGACCGCGCAGTTTCTGAAATACTTACCGAGCTCCATAAAGACCATCTGAACGAAGTCCCTTCCGCATCTATCGGTGCGAAAGTGATGGATAAGTTACATCAAATCGATCCTGTAGCATATGTTAGATATGTATCGGTATATCGTCAGTTCGAAAACGTAGGCGAGTTCATCGCAGAAATTCAATCACTCACAAAAAGGGTGGCTCGTGATCGAGGCCAAGCGTCCCTTTTCAAAGAATAATCAGATTGCTTTCATAAGCGAAACGTTTGATGTTTGACGTGCTGGTTAACGGATATATTAGTTACTTTAGCTCGATAGCTCCCCGAACCACACTGATATGATCTCATTCTTAGCCAACCGTCCGGCGTTGCAAATCGGCCCTTATCAAGTGCTTGATTATGATACGGTATGGCTTGAAGACGCAATTCTCCGCGCTGCGCACGCAGCAGACCAGAGCGAGTTTTCTCTGCATTGCGAGATCAGACAAGGCATAGACTTATACTTAGAGCAGCGCTGCCCACTTCAGCTCTTACATCTTGAAGACCTGTTTGACCGTGTTCGAAAAATGCTTAGTAAAATCGGATGTCAGAGGATCGCAGACGAATTGGTAGTGATTGCACCGCCTATCACTGTATCTTTAGTAGAAAAGGCGGAAGAAGCGGGAAATGGTTACGAACTAGCCTTTTTTGAGGGTTTGCGCGTCGATTTGTCTGAACTTAAGCAATCAGGTGCGAGTATAATCCACATTACTGGAATAAGAGAGAGTGCCGCGATTTTGCGAGGTCAAACAAAGTGGACAAAAAATTGTGAAATCCTGTTTAATGAGATCCAGTCATTCGTGGAGCAATGCCTAGGAGAAAGTCTTGAGAAGCAGGTAGAACCCATCTGTGATCCAATTGCAGCTTGAAGAGCTTTCAGCTTTCGGCTTTCGTAAATGTGAGGGGGGGAATGCATCGTGGGCACCCATTGGCATATTTTTGTTAGCCCCTAGATCCATGTCTACAGCGAAAGGCGGGTTCGCGCTCGCCTACAGTTGGCGTCAGCGCGGTAATGGCATTTTAAGATTCCTTCTTAGTGCTAAATTCTGAGAACTTCTTTAGCTCGGAAGGTAGGTTCTTGTTTTCCTTAAAGTAGGTGTCATAGAGAGCTACTAAATTAGCGGCTTCAATAAGGCGGGAATAACCGTCTGAGTTTTTATCCTCATTTTTCGTTCCCCAAAGATCCATCGCAATTTTGACATCAGAATTCGCTATGTGAATTTCTAGGGCCAAGATAGCAGCATTCTGGGCGATGATGGCAGATGCGCCCGCGTCGGCCGTCATGGCAATGTGACACTGCTCAAGAGCCTCTTTCTCCTTTTTCAAGTTCTTCAGTGCAACGGCGTAGCAATACGCGACTTGAGCCCTTTGATACCCTGGCAAATCTTCAGATTCTAGCTCTGCGCCAATGCGGGCAACACGATCAAAATCTTCTGTTTGAACGGCATCCCATAGGACGTAGAGTTCGAGCTGCTGCAGATGGTCCGCCCGGGTGAGTGGTCCTTTACGGAATTCCGCAAGTGCGGCGATGAGTTCCTTATACTCCTCAAGCTTCCGCATCGCCTCTAACTCATAGTAAGCTGACAGAGTATGGAAATTATTCTTGAGAGGTGAAATTGGCTCGTGAACTTTTTTTAACTTAGCGAAGCTTTCTTTAGCAGCATCATACTTTCCAGCCTCAAATAAATCGACAGCGTCAGAGAATTCAGTCGGCTCATATAAGTAAACCGTAGCGAAATCAGAGATCTTTGCATCGGTAGATGCCGTTGATACCTCCGAAGTTTTATAGCGGATTTGCTTATCAGTGGCTCCCAAGATCCATGCCCGGAAGTTTTCACCGTTAGGTTTGGAAAGCAGCGCGGGGATTTGATAGTCAGCAACGGCACTGAGCGAGCCAAGGACTATGGCGGAGATTGTGAAGACGATTGACTTTTTCATAATATAGTTAGTTTCGAGTTTGGGCAGTGATCCGTTCCTTATCGCCCGGCCTCCTCTTCAGCTTTGATCTGCTCCATTGATTTCACATTCGCATCTGCCTCGTAGGTTTTCACTAGGTCTTCGACTTGTTCCCAAACTTTTAGTTCGTCAGGAGTCATCTTGTCTTTGAAGCGTCCGGTGAGATCAATAAATCTCCATCCTCCGTTGTAGGCACCTTGGCGATCAGATACTACCCGCGGATCATCTGATTTCTTGTTGCGGGCGTATGAAAGCTGCATCCAAGACTTAATCGCTGGAGCTGAGACCTCGATGTTGCCCATGTTTGCCGACCAGACCTTCATATACATGTTGATAGCGTCGTTGTTTAGGTTCCGCGCTTTGAACGACTCAGCCAATTTGAGCCCAACCTGAGGTGTGTATTGATTGAAGGCAAGGACGGGGCCATCTTTCTCGTCACGATTTAAATACTGGTTTGCACGCTTCGCAGCTTCTTCATATTTCCCCTTCTTCATAAGGATCTCTATGATCCGATATAAGGCAAATTCACGTTCCGCCTTATCCTGCGAGTCTGCAAAGATCCGCTCGAAATCCTCGACTGCCTTACTAAGGTCAGCATCGTTATCAAACTGTCCGTAAACATCGGCGCGACCCGTAAGTGCGGCAAACCTATAGGATTGATCATCGCGTGAAAGTGCTTCGTCATAATAAGCAAGTGCCTCACGAGGTGTCCCCGTGTTTTTCCGCAAATAATCACCGAGTTTCACTAAGATGTAGTTGGAAAGGTCTTTCAGGTTGAAATCGCTTTTTAGATTTTGGAACAGGACTTGGATCATCGCGTTGGCGGCCCGCTGCCCTTCTTCATCGTCGTCGTTGTCGGCTTCGCCTTCGAAGACACCGATGATAGCGATACGCAGAATGGCACGCGCGGCTTTATCTTGTGTGCTAATGTTCGGGAAATTGTAGTAATGCTCTTTGAGTTCTGCCGGGGTGTGATCCTCTAGGTAAATTTCTGTGTAGGAGTTAATCGCCGATTCCAAGCCGGGCGCCTCGGTGAGCTTTGCCATCGTCGAAATGACATCTTGGAGGCGTTCGAGTGCTTCAGGCCCGCGATTTACGGAACGGAAAGCGGGAACCTGAGATACGGCTACTTGCGCCCGGTATGGCGATTCTTCTGCATAGGTTTCCCAGTATTTATCCGCATAAGCCACGGCATCCGAATACCGAGTCTCGTCGGCACCCAAGAGCGCAACAAGGTAGTAAAGCGCCTCGCCAGCGATGGGATCGTTGCCGCGGGTTTCTGCCAATTCGAGCGCCTTTACGTAAGCAGCTTCTGCCTCAGCCATTTCACTTTCTGATTGGAGAACATTCCCGCGGAGGTTGTATGCTTGATCGATTACAAGAGCATATGGGAAATCTTTTACCAACCGTGCGATTTTTTCGAGTGCGCCTTCGGGTTGCTCCTCAGCGTAGTGTGCGGAGGCTCTATCGAACAGGGCTAGCGGAGTGTAAACTTGATTTGGATCGTCTTTGTATTTCTCTAAGAAGGCGTCCAATAAGCTAGCAGCCTTCGTCCAATACTGAAGACGCGCCATGTTGGAAGCTTGGAAATATGCTGCAGACATCGAATATTGGCTCTCTGGATACTGTTCTAGGTGTTTCTCAAGCAGTGGTGCAGCAGTCTCGTATTGGCCGAGGTAGAAATAAGATCCTGCGAGGACGAAAGTTGCTAGATCATGCTCTTCTCCGCCTTCTTCAAGTTTACCACTATCAAGCAGTTCCTTCGCAAGGGTGTTAGCAGTTTCATACTCCCCTTCGAAGAATAGCGAGCTAAGCAAAAGCTTCTGCACGTCTGGAAGGTACTTCTGTATTCGGAAAATCCTGACGAAGCAGATTCCCGTATTTTAGCACGGCAGTGTTATCTCCGATGATGGATGCGGTGCGGAAGAGATTAAAGAGATTGTCTTCGCGCTTCTCTGCTTTCGGATAATACTTCTCAAGTTGCAGATAAGCCGCATTGGCGCTGCGAATGTCGCCAAGTGTTTCGAGAATGAACGCAGTAGCCGCTAGCTTGATCATCTCGTTGGATTGGGAACCAGAAAGCTCTGCTTTCAGAGTAATTAAATCCTCAGACATGCTGTCCTTATCTAACTTCGTAGCGCCGTCCTTAATTTCTCGGAGATTGCCAAGTTCTGCGATGCGCGCGGTGAGATCGGCAATTGCGACCTGAGTCGATGGCACCAATTTATAAAGTGTGAGGGCAATTTGATAAAGTTCTTCCGCAATCGCATCGTTGCCTAATTTCAAGAACAGCTTGGAAAATTGCTGCGTGACATACGGCGGCATAATGAGCTCGCCCCCGTTCTTATCCACAAAATCGGTCACCAACTTCTGATTTTTTGCCTTGATCGCCGCCTCGACAAGAGTTTGGAAGCCTGCCGCGATGGCCCGATCAGGAGTTGGGAACACTCGCTTGTTCTTAATTGCGATTTCCAAGTGCTCGCTACCTTCGGCCAAGTTATCGAGCTTGAAATTTGCCCGGGCCATATTCACATGAAACGCGCCCTGCGGATAGCGATCACGCGGCTCGCGCTCTTCGAGAAACTTTTTCCATTTGGAGATGGCTAGTTCGTATTCTTCTGCGCCGAGGGCAGCATCCCCCCACTTCAACAAAGCCATCTTGTGAAAGAGGTTACCTCCACCAGCCACGTCACCATCGTTCGGGTAATCTTGGTAGGTAGATTCAAAAGACTTCATGGCCTCTTGAAACTTCTTCAACTTGAGCTCGGAAATGCCTTTCCGGAAAAGAATGACGCCGAACTGGGGGCCGTGGAGCTGAAGGGCATTTTTAGGATCTGCGCCAAAGCGCTCAACGGCTTCGGAATTTTTAGCTAGGGCTTCTTCCCAATTTCCATCACGCATGGCCGCAAGACCCTCATTTACCAAGCCGCCTAGGCCTTGGTCCTGACCGTGTGATGTGAGCGAGGCGAGTAGAAAACTGAATGCAAGGAGAGTTTTTTTCATTATGGCTGAAAATGGTATAGCGAGTAGCGTGGGGTTTAGAATTTATTAGAAGGTTAGTGTAACATGATTTCGTGCGTTTACACTAAAATGCCGTCTTTTAGTTCCTGCAAGGAGGAACGTGAGACGGCTACATTAGCTTAGGAACATTTTTAGGGCAGTGCCTTTATTTAATGAGATCTGTAAAGGTGACCGACGTAATTTTAGCACCTGCCAATGAATTTAGGACATCAATCACACGTTGCTGGGTGGCACCCGGATCTACGTAAACCTGAACTAACGGGTTGCTGCCAGAAGAGCTAGCTGCTTCAGAATATAGCTGTAGCTGCGTATCTAATAAGGGAACTTCTCGTGAACTGGCATCTGTATCGAGCGGCTGTTGAGACGCTCCCACCCCTGAGTAGATGCTTCCTGCTGCGTCCACCCGAATGAACATTGGCTCAATCTTGGGTTGTTCTGCAATCGACTGATTATTAGACGGAAGTGCCATAGCAAGGTCTGTTTCGCGAGGCGTAATCGTTGATGTTACCAAGAAGTAGATCAACAAAAGGAAACAGACATCAATCAAGGACGAGATGTCCAGATCTGGATCTGGCTCTGGCTCGCGGGTGGATTTCTTATGTCGTGCCATGGGTTTCTTTGATTAGTTTCTTTTCAGACCCTTGTGAGTCTCGTATACCGCAAAAACTACCTGATCTACACCAGCGGCAGCAGCAGCACGGATTGCGGCTCTCGAAAACTTGAATACCGCTTCCTCATCGCCCCTCAGATGGAGCTTTGGAGTGACACCCAAAGCGTCGATCTTTTCCTTCTCCGTTTTTACGAGATCGAAAATATCGGACTCGTCAGCTAAGATCACGTTGAAATCTTCAGCAGTATATTCGCCGTCTTCGCGAACATTAACAACGATCCGGCCGCGGCCATCCTCTTGCTTTACTGAATTCTTGGCGACTGGCGGTAGCACCTCGGGATCTGTGCCCACAATGATTGCCGTCGCGTTGACGATAAAGAAGATGAGAAGCAGGAACACCATGTCGATCATTGGCGACATATCGACCTTTGCTTCCTCATCTGGAGCAGCGCCGACTTTGCGTAGTTTCGATGATGGCATGGATTTTGAAAGAGTTGACTGTAAACTTTCGAGCGCTTGGGCAGTTAGCCCTCGCACTTTCAGTTCTGATTCTTAAACGGCGATACCCTCTGGAATCTTAGCGTAAAGTGTATCGGCGTTCACTGTCGCTATCGCTGCATTGAGGAGCTCTTCTGCAGTATGAACTGATTCTGAAACGAGAGCGTTATACTTATTTTTGAGGATGAAGTAGCAGATGATACAAGGAATCGCATTGATGAGGCCCCACAAGGTGGTGAGGAGCGCTACCGAAATATCGCCGGCCAACTGCGATGGATCTGCAGCCCCAGCAGTGCGGAGCGTGCTGAAAGCGTTGACCATACCAATAACGGTTCCTGTCAATCCAAGCATCGGCGAAGCTTGCGCGATCAGCGAGACGTAGTTGATCCATTGCATTTGTTTGCGGGCCTCGTTGTTGGTGAAGTCTGCTATGGCATCTTCTACTTGATCGCGTCCTAGTGTTTCTGGCTGAGTAGCGTCCACATTTGGGAAAGCGTAAGCAACCAAACGACCTAGGTAGGATGGATGAGAAGCTGCAAGCTCGATAGCCGAGCGCACGCGGCACTCCGACATATGATCCATAAGCGCTGCTTGTAAATCTGATGGGCAGAACTTTGCTTTCGTGAGCGACATGAAGTTATAAACTGCAAGGGCAATGAAAGCTACCACCGCAATCCCGATGAAGATCATCGTCGGGCCGCCATCGAGAACCCAACGATCCAAGAGAGTTTGCTCCGCCTCTTGCGCAAAGATCTGAGGGGTAGCCACCAGCATTGTGACGAGGGCGGCAGATGCCGTGTGAAGGCGGCGGTGGGCGAGTTTTTGAATCATGAGAATGTTAAGTTGTCCTTGGGATTGAAGACACGTTTGTTTTTTGTCCGCTTCACGGCAAGCAAGATTTTTAAAAAAGATGAGAAGTAAGCTGAAATAAGGCTCTAAACCTTCATAAATTCTTATACCAAATTAGGGAAAGGTCTGGACGATTGCCGGAGCAGGTTTTTTGGAGGACAAGGCGCGATGAAGAATCGGTGCGGGCACCTGGACTGAAAAGCAACGCCGTCATCCGAAAAAAATGCCCGGCTATCCTCATGCCCGAAGGCTGCTTGAAAAAAACCTTCAATAAATCAATCGTCCAGAATTTTTTCGATTTTGGTATTAGAGAACATTTAGGTTTTGAAGTCTCTGGATTGGAAAGCAGCCCAGCCGATGGTAAATAATGTTAGATTCAAGCCGATAAGAAATGCGTAGCTTTCGACGAGTTTTGGCCAAGAAAGGTGCTGTTCTACAAAAAATACCCAAGCACTCATCCTCCAAGTCACAAAATAGGATTCGTAAGGCCTAAAAAACGGAAAGCCTTGAAGAATCATGTCCACAAAAAGTATGGTAAGGGTGATGATCGTTGCGGCCGCAGGCTTCATCCGGAAACATGAAAACATAAACGCAATGGAGGAGAGAGTTACCATACTGATGCTGATACCGCCCGCAGCGAGTGCCAGCCGCCAAAGCCCTTCCCACCAGTCTGGAAAAGCTGAAAACACCTTCATCCGCGGCTCTAAAACAAACAATCCACCTTCCCTACCCACTGCAAGGGCAGCCATCGCATAGCCACTAATGCCTACAAAAAACACGAAGCTCACCGTATAAAAACAGACCGCTGAGTATTTCACTAGCAGTAGACGGAACCGACTGATGGGCCTCGCAAATACCATCCTGAGATTTCCGTCCTCATTTTCTTTCGCCACAATATCCCCCGCCACCAGGGCAAAATAGATCGAGCCAAGGAGAAACATACTGAGAAGCATAATGGTGAAAGTAATCGTTAAAGAGCTGTAATAGGTGCTGAACTCCAGCCCATTTCGCTCAACGAGTGTCTTCATCGTCCGTTGGCTCGCCTCTAATTTGTAAACTGCCAAAATTACAACCTCCATTGCCAGAAACGCGCCATAACCCATCCAAGTCCTTGGCCGCGCAAATAGCTTGCGTAGCTCACCTCGAAATTGCTGCAGGAAGATCATCCACAGAATTCATACGCCCGGCATCACGGGAAGCTAAGGAAAAGATCCTGAACTTTCTCCCCTGCCAAGACGTAGATGAAAAACACGGACTATATAGACCAAGCCACGATTTACCCGGCGTTACTAAAACTTAGCCTTGAAGCCCATAACGAGACTCCTGCCGGGGGCGTTTGTTCCAGAGCCGTGAGTCCTATAGGCACTATCTAAAACGTTATGGAGTCCTAGATTTGCTGAGTAACACTCGTTGAAGTGGTATCCACCTACGAAATCTACAAGCGCATAGCCGGGCGTGCCTCCGGGGGGAATGCGCTGGGTATCACCGCGGTCGCTTTCAGAGAGTTTGTCTGCCTTGCCCGCAAACTGCGCATCTAGACCTAGCCAAAACTTGGATCCCAATGGCTCCCATCTCGCTCCCACGTTGACAGTAAGAGGCTGAATCCTACTAAGAGGCTCCTCGATAAGGTTGCCCCCCAAAATTTGCTCAAGGCGACCTTCCAGCCAGGTGAAATTACCATACAGAGAAATCGCATTATTATATTGATATAACCAATCGAATTCCACGCCTTGGACATACCCTTCAGAGCCGTTCTGCTTACTTACAATACTCGTAATTGACCCGTCAGGCTCTACAATTTGACCTCCTGTTGGCGCACTTGTTATATAGTCATCAATCTGAGTGTAATAATAAGTAAGGCCAAATTGCACACCCGCTAGATCACGTTTAACACCTGCTTCATAGGTAAGAAATTTTTCGGGATCCAAATTCGTCGCGGCAATCTCAAATTCATCGCTGCGCCGGGCACCGAATCGGCTGAGATCGCCAATATTCGGAGCACGGAAAGCTTGGCTCGCCCCTGCCCAAATGCGCCACTCCATTTCCTGTCCAAAAGCATACGATGCCCTTAGGGAACCTACGAGTGCCGAATTATCATCTGAAAAGGAAGCAGCAGAGCCCGTTGAGGGATCCTCAAAGCGGCCGATATCTGCTTTTGTATAACTGTATCGAACTCCACCAGTTACTCGGATTGCATCAGTTATGTCATAAGAATTTTGAAGGAAAACGCCCAATTGATCGTAAGTGGCATCATCACCCACCGAGCCCTGCACACGAATTTCACCAATACTTCCGTCTGCATTGAAATCCGTTCTCTGGGAGTCAACTGCGTCATGATACAAATCAAATCCATAGGTGAGCGTGCCGAAGGTGGTCTCACTTTTGAGCTGTAAATCCACCCCCAACATCTGTGTATCAAAGGCGCTCACCTCACGCCGCCCATTACTACGCACCCGCTCACTCAACTCATCAAAACGCTGTAGCGACAAGGTCAATGCCGCCTCTTCCACCCAGCTCCCAAGCTCTATTCCTGAAAGCCGCAAGTAGCTAAGGCTGCGCTGCTCATCCTTCTCACGTCGTAAGTCAGAGCCAGTTGTCGTCCCTGAGAAACTCCGCGCAAAAATCGTGGAATGGGTTCGCTTTGCGCCATCTTGCTCGAAATTTTGGTGATTCAACGTAAGTGTCCATTGATCTGATATGGCAATGTCCAGACGCGCATCGAAGCCCCTTTCACGATAGCCCGTGTATGGAAGTTTTCCGAAACGAGCAGCGTCGATTCCTCCAAAATCTTTCTCCGAGAACCCCAACAATAAACCCCATTTACCGCCTTCTCCGATCTCTGCTGTAGTCCGGAAAACATGCGCACGCTGGCCACTATGAAAGTCGTAGCTCTGTGATCCTCCGGCATATAATACATCACGTTCCCGCGTTTGAAAATCAGCGCTGCGGGTCTGTAAAAACATAGTCCCACCAATCGCATCGCTACCGTAAAGAACGGATCCAGGCCCCTGCACCAACTCCACTGACTGAAGTGATAGCGGATCAATGAGCGAGAAATATTCATTAGGACCATCGCGGAAAGCTGAGTGTCCGTAACGCACCCCGTCAATCACTGCCAAAGTACGGTAACCAGTAAACCCACGCAAAAACGGCGAGCCCTGCCCATTGGAAGTTTGCTGTAGAAGGACGCCGGGTAAATCCCCCAAAATTTCAGTAAAGCCTTCGGTGCGGCGTTGTTCAATTACTTCTTCCGGCACCGAATAAGACGTTACTGGCCTATCGAGATCGCTTGTGCTGTCTGCAGCTCCCCGAATCACTAACGCATCGAGAGTTTCGATCTCAGAACTTTGCCCATGTATCATGAACACACACAAAAAGTAAGCGCTCAGTAGATTAAAGAGAATGCGCAACTGCCTCAAATTCATAAGCAGTATCTAGCGAGTATTGTGGAGCCAGCCAATCAGTTAGTCTGAAAATTTACGCCCGAATATCCATGTATAAATCTTCCAGGGAGCGCTTCACGTGCGTGAACTCATTTACCTTTGCCCCGCGCTTTATCAGCTCTTCCACGATCTTGGAGGCTTCAAAACCGATAGGAATCTGATATCGCAGTTTACCCAAAGACTCACCTCCGATTTCCTTAATCACTGCCTTTACCAAATACTCGGGAAGGGCATCGATTCTATAAATAGGCGCCCCCTCATCGAGTCCTTCTACAGTGCCCTCAAATACCCTACGCCCCTTTTTCAAGATAGCGACTTTGTCGCACATAATCTCCACCTCCCCAAGCAAGTGAGAATTAAAGAGGACTGTCATTCCATTTTTTTCTCTCAGCTCAAGAATGAAATCGCGAAACCACTTGATACCCTCAGGATCTAAACCATCAGTGGGCTCGTCTAACAGTAACAGCTCCGGCTCCGGTAGCAGTGCTTGCGCTAAGGCTAAGCGCTGGCGCATGCCGTGACTATAGGTCCGGACTTTCGAGTGAATTCTCTCACTCAAGCCTACTTTTTCAACAACCTTATTCGCATCGTCCTTCTTAAACTCCCCCGAATAGCCTACCAGCAAGCGCAAGTTTTCCCAGCCACTTAAATAATCATAAAACGCTGGCGCTTCAAAAATAGCACCGACTTTCCGCAGCGCTTTGGCACGCTCCTGCTGCACAGAAATGCCATCAATCATCGCCACTCCTCGATCGGGCGCTACCATGCCGAGTATAATGCCCAAGGAAGTGCTTTTCCCAGCTCCATTGTGGCCAAGCAAGCCATAGATCTCGCCCTTTTCTATACTAAATGAGACATCCTCCAGTGCTGGCTTCTTACCAAAGGATTTATATAAATTCTCTACCTTCAGCATATGATCATCGCTCTGTTATAAACTTCAGTTCACTGGAAACACTTGCATCAGCATATAGCAAATTCGTCCCTCCCGGGTGCCAGCTTTCCTTATCACTTATTAGTGGAATCAGTTCGGGGCGCTCATCAATACCAAAGAATGAGAGCTCGGTGACATGCTTACCGTTTTGTGTTAAATTCCAATGGTAGCTGGATCCAGTTTTCTCAAATTCATCCGGGTCCGCCGGGCACGCGAAGATAGCTGGATCATCATCGAGGTAAGGGAGTAATACAGTCTCCAAAACGGGAACCTCTTGCGATTTATCCTCCCGGCCAATCAATAAGGTAGGAAGTTTCTGTTGATGATCTTGTAGATATAATTGCAGGCCTACTCCCATAGTCCGCAAGTTCCCGATACAGGCAACCTCGTGGCCCTTATCAATCATCCTCTGACTCAACGGAATACCTATCCCGACCAAGGCACCCACGATTGCAATCATGACGAGAAGTTCAATAAGTGTGAAACCTTTGCTAGCGGTCATTGGGGCACAAATTCATTGCCGCGCAAGCCCTGCATCACCTCATTCATCGCTTGCATCAAGGGCGCGAGATCAAATTTCGTTTCCGCACTCGCCTTGTCGAAAAATGCCCGCATGCCCTCGTTGCTTATCTTCTGTAAAAGCTCATCATCAATTTCACTCACCTCTGCCAGCTCATCCGCCGTTCTCCCGGCTCGGATCTCTTCAAGGCCTTTTTCCACAAACTCCCTACGCTGCTCTGGCGGCATCTGATCGAGCGCCTCCATAAAACGACCCATCGATTCGATCACTGTAAGCTCCACAAAAAGCTCCTTCTCTTTCGGCGCCAAACGGCCGAAAAACTCCTCTGCTGTGCGACTTCTCTGACTTTTTTCCCTCTCCGTAAAATCTAGCTTATTAATCATTTCAGCAACCTTACGGATCGCCTTCTCACGCGCGGGTAAAATTGCTGCCTTTGCGACTTGCTGCGATTCATCTTCCAGCTCATACGCAGCTACTTCTTGGTCCACACGTTCAGCAGTGAGCTTTTGAGATGAAGCAACCGAGCGAACTGCAAACACCACCGCCCAAACAATGAAAAGAGACACGCCCGCCTTCAAAAATATCGCGTATTTACCCTTCACATTTAGAAGCTACTCCGGCTTTCCCTCGAAGCAAGCCCGCGTATCCAACCCATAAAAACTTCATACCTAGAGCGGTGGTGCCCGTGTCACCGGCGTAAACTTTCTGCCGATTTCCGTAAATGGCCTCGACCTTCTAGCTAGTTTGACCTTCCCTACACCTGCAACTTATCCGAAAAATTTCCTTATGGTCCTCCCAATCGTTCAATACGGCGATCCTATACTCCGCGAGCAATGTGCTAAGATTACAACTGTAGATGAGACGATGCAAAATCTCGCTGCTGATATGATTGAGACAATGAATGATGCGAACGGAGTCGGGCTGGCCGCGCCGCAAATTGGCAAGAAATTGCAAATCGCCGTGGTCGACGTTTCGCACGATCCTGATTGTATTTCATTCCTAACCGTAAATGGACAAGATACTGATTTGGCTAGCATTATGCCTTTGGTTTTTATCAACCCAACTTTGGAATATGGCGAGGAAAAAGAGATTGATTACGAGGGTTGTCTGAGCATAGAGGGAATTCGCTCAGAAGTCCGCCGGCCAGCGGTCGTGAAAGCCACCCTGCCCCAATTGGATGGGGCAACTTTAGTCGTAGAAACAGATGGACTCTTAGCCAGAGCCCTTCAGC
The DNA here is from genome assembly GCA_963849375.1 of uncultured Verrucomicrobiae bacterium. Taxonomy (GTDB): domain Bacteria; phylum Verrucomicrobiota; class Verrucomicrobiia; order Verrucomicrobiales; family Akkermansiaceae; genus Luteolibacter. Next base: position 330,863 of record CAWKHB010000008.1, read on the forward strand.
ATGAGATTGATCACCTAAATGGCATTTTATTTACAGATCGATTATCAGCTGTGGGCAAAGTGAGCGTAAAGAACCGTCTTAAACGCCTAGTCGGGAAACGTTGATTTATACCTCCAGAGTATTTGAGAAAATTCTGAATTCTTCCTATCTTGTGCTTATAGGAGACTATCACTTGTTGTGAGAACCTCACTAAATGGTAAGTCAGCTAGCATACCATACTCATCTAGTTTATATAAGCGTGCTCTCATAGCTGCCGGGCTAGACATTCCACATAGGAACTTCGCCAACTGCCTCGATGTCTTAAGGGCCGGGTGATCGTCCTCCAGCAGCTTATATATATTCTCGAGCTCAGATTGCGTAACCTTACGGGCCTTCGTGCGGGCAATATTTCGGTGAATTTGCGCATGACAAGAGCTACAATTGCCACATCGCACAAGCATATCTTCCCCGAAGTGCTTAAGTAACTTTTTTACTATACATTCCTTACTGGAAAGTAGGTCCACCACGGAACTTAGCCTTTCTAGGTCCTGTGACTCGCGTTGCGCAAACCGCGCGGCATAACGAGCTGCCAACTCTGGTGGTGCAGCCATTTTCTTAACCTTATAACGGTGCCGCCAACCTCGCTTCCGCAGAGCTATGTCATCAGCTGCTTCTAAATCAAAAATCATACTGCGGATTTTTTTAGGGGTCTTGCCTAGGCGATCCGCCGTCTCATTTACATCGATCTGCAGCCATTTCCAATCCGCATCAAGGGGTGCGAATAGTCGCTCTAATAACTTTTGTTCTACTTTTGAGTGTCCTGCAAAAACCTTCTCGCGCGGACGAAGAAGCTTCACCCGAAATGACGCCCAAAATACGCCTTGGAATTTCAGATACCCTTCGGTTTCTAGGTAGGCAAAAATGATCTCAATCACTGTTTGGCGGATATCAGCCGTCACTGCCAAATCATAAAAAGAAACGTCAAATTCTTCACCTAGACCTAGGATACGATGTATAAGGTTCTGTATGCTTTGTTGGGATGGAGCATCCGAGTGTATGAAGTTCTCAAGCACGTTGAGATCATCGCCACACGCCAAGGTTTCACAGATGGCCGGCTGCCCATCACGGCCCGCACGCCCAATTTCCTGACTGTAGCCCTCTATGCTTTTGGGCAAGTTATAATGATATACCGTGCGTATATTTGACTTATCAACGCCCATCCCGAAGGCGATTGTAGCCACCACCATTCTATACTCGCCTGACATGAAGCCATCTTGAATTTCACGGCGCAGCTCCGCTCTTAAGCCCGCATGGTATGCCTTAGCTGACACGCCATTCTTCGCCAAAAAAGTCGCTACAGCTTCCGCAGTTTCTTGCCGCGTAACATAAACAATTGCAGCTCCTTCCCTTTCACGGCATCTCTTTAGTAAAAGCTGCTTACGGTCTACTGAGTTCGTAGGAGTTACCTGCAGGTGCAAGTTTTGCCGATGGAAGCTCCGCGAAACTACGCTCTTCTGCTTGATTCGGAACTGTTTTGCAATTTCTTTGGCAACTTTTGGAGTGGCGGTAGCGGTAAGCCCTAAAACAACACGAATCCCCAGCCTTCTGATGCGATCCGTTAGTTTTAGATAATCTGGTCGGAAATTATGGCCCCACTCAGATATGCAATGAGCCTCGTCAATGGCCACAAAAGAAATGTTTACCTTTCTAAGCAGTTTTATGATATTTGGGTCACCAAGTTTCTCTGGCGACATATATAGAAGCTTCAGGTCACCATTTACTACTGCTTTTAGCGCTTGGTCATATTGGTCGTCCGATAAAGTAGAATCGAGGCGAGCTGCAGCAATGCCCTTCAATATCAATTGATCTACCTGATCCTTCATTAGAGCAAGTAGGGGCGAGATGACGACTGCTGTGCCGTCTGAGCAGACTGCCGGCAGCTGATAGCAAAGGGATTTTCCACCGCCGGTAGGAAAGATAGCCAAGGACGATTGGCCACTGAGGATATTGCCTATAACCTCTGCCTGACCTTCACGTAGTTCGGAGAATCCGAAATACTCTTCCAGACTTTGCAGGATTTTTTCCACCAACGCTGCTTAAAACAGCATGGTGGAGAAGTCCATCGAAACAAGTTAGGATATGTAATACCCTTACGGATGTTCTAAGGAGCTACACGAAGGCGCATTCTAACGAACCCTTTGTCCTCGCCCGCTACAGGTGCCCAAGTCCGGAAATGTCTGTCAGTTGCACTATCATATTGCTCTGAGGACGCACCAGTTGTCTCCCAACTGCCTACTTCAAGGTTAGGCGAATGCACTAACTCATAAATCTCGTCGGGCGCATGTTTTCTGTATCTCAGAGTCACAAGTATGGAGCCGTTGCCATCCTGAACTGCCTTTAAGGAATAGGTAGAAGGCAAATCACTCGTCGTAGGATCCATGCCCAAGGCACGTTCTAGTCGGTTCGAATAACCATCACCGTCAGGGTCTGAATTTTCGTCCCGTGACACCGCTGGTATTGAACCCCATGTAATTGTTCCTTGCCAATCAGCAAATGTGCCTACTGAGGGAGCACCTTCCTCATAAATGCGCAGATTACTAAAGGTCATATCGGTATTGATACCGCCATCACTGTCGCCAATCAGGCCGAGATGATTCACGGAACCGGTTTGAGTATCACCTATGCGTATGACATACGTCATGGCTGGGGCACCTGCCGTGTAAGGGTTAGGTAGAGTAGTCGCCCATGATGTATGAGCAGATCCTGTGACCTCGGAGCCTCCAAAAAGAAACGCCCGCAAGCCGGAAGTAGGGTTCGTATCGTCATCTAAGGCAACTCCTGAAATTTCACCTAAATTGGAGCCTTGAACAGTGACAGCCAGCCTAGTGTTTGCAGTCACGTTGTAATTAATTGGAAAGATTTTCCATGCATTCCCGGCTAGCGTAGCAGCTGTGCGGTCTGGGGAAACTGCGATTGCCGAGAAGGTGGAATTCTGGCCATCTTGCAGGTTCCCATAGGAACTATCATCATCCCCAAAGCGGATGGAACCATCAGGAAGAATTGCCGTAGCAACGGTGGTGTTTGCTCCGCTACTTTCTTTGATGACGACGAAATAAGAGGCTTGTGAACCCGTGGTGTTACGGTCGTTACCCCCTAACGTTAGAGTACTAGGCGAAACAGTTTTACTGAATGATCTATAGACCCGTCCATTATCAGTCGTGGTAATGTCTAAGCTAGGATTTGCGGTGAAACCTGCCATCCATGTTGGTAACGCCAGCGGCATGTCATTCGGACTCCATGACCAGTATACATGCACCTCCGCGGGCCTGCCGATTGTGAGGTTCAGGTGATTTGACCCAGTCAGGAACTCATCATCGTTAGCTGTTCTGATAAGTGCGCTGCCTGCAAGTGTGCTTGGAACGCTGTTGATGGTAAAGCTACGATCTATATAAGGCCTCTCACCATTACCCAATGAACCTAAAGTATAGGTTTTGCCATTTGAGACACTAGCTATGGTAACCAAGTCTGCCGTAGGTTGTGTAGGTGGAGTCCCAGTAGTTTGCAGACTAGAAACATCGAATGCTGCCAGAGTGACAGGGGTGTCTGCATTCGCTAAGGCTGTAGTGCGATCACCGGGGGAGTTTGGCCCATACCATTGAGTGCTGAAATCATCCATCCTCCAGTCACCAGTCCGGAACTCAACCCGCTCTACACTGCCCACGTTCTCGGAGAAAAAGTAAGTCCCACCTACCTGGGTGCCGTTTACAGAAATCGTCCACGTGCTGTTAACAGTGTCACATGTGATGCTGAGATCGTACCACGTATTTGCCGCGTAGGTTGTGAGGGTGCTCCAGCTCGTAGTTGTGAACCTTTGGAGGTTACCGGCTGAATCAAAGCGGATGCGGACGGGGCGCTTGCCGTTTTTATCCATAAGCTCAATTTGCATTTCTCCTGTATTCGTCTGTTGCGGGCGAACTCTCGCTGTCACAGTAGCCGTTCCACTCTCTGGAAATACTCGGACCGCACGTGCGTAATCATAGCGATCTTTATCGCTAAACCGTAGGACTGACCCACTGCCGTCAGATACCAAACGCACGCTGCCCCAAGCACTGCTGCGTATATTCCACATACCAACACGGCCACCGGGTGCCATTCCCGTAAGATCATCATTCACATGATTAGCTACCGTAGCGGACACCTCTTTCGGTATTTCAGTCACCCAAATATACTCTTTGTTTGTCGAATAGGTGACCCACATGTTGTCATTAGGTCGAGTTTTGTTCTCCCGGTTTGCAACGAAAGTAAGTCCCCGAGTATAGCTAGCACCCACAGCTTTATTATCTGTAGGCGCTGCGTTTCGATACAACTGCGGTCCGCAATCACCAGAGATTGCTAAATAATCGCTGTCATAAAGAAACCCATCTGCGGATGTTGTGATCGTCAAAGGCGTCCGAACATCGCTGAATGGCCGGGTGCTGCCACCTTGGTAAGGGTTCGGAAGATTGATGGAGCGGTTTGCAACTAAACCGTAGCGACCTGTCGTAAGCGGTTCGCCCCACGTTTTTGCATTACGATGATGGCCAAACCTTCCTAGATCGAGATCCATCGTTATCTGGTTACGGATCCACTGATCTCCAGACGTGACTCCCGAGTAGCCACCCTTCCAAAAACTAACAATGCGGCCGTTAGCAAGTCGATACCACTGGAATGCCTTGGCCTCGTGGTCATTCTGTGTATATAGCGGGTCCGCATCTTTATCGTAGATTTGAGCATGTGAAGTGTCTCGATCTTCTTCCCAACGAGCTTGTCGCTCTAGGGGATCATCAAATAGTTCTTGGGCAGCACTTCTGAATGCGGCGTCACTGGAAGTTGTATAAAGTGGATATCCAGCGTTTGAAGCCCCACGGACATTGTGTTTCAGGGTAAGGATAGGGCCAAAGTTGTTGGGGCCGTTGATCTCTCGAACTAATCGACTGCCAACTTCCCCGCGGTTCCCTTCACCTCTCTCACTAAACCAAGTACTCACTAGCAACTTGCCATTTGAAGCGATGAAAAACGCAGTTCGCTGGTGCGTTGCAAGTGGCGTAGGAAAGACGTCTGCAGCATCGTTATTGTTCCACGTCCGCCCGTCGGTAGACCACTGTAATCGCAAACGCTTTGAACCTTCAGTGCTCGTGCGCGAACTTGAGCCATCATATCCGATGAAGGTGGCATAAAATCTCCCATTCCAATATGTTAGAAACGGATGGTGGTTAAAAGTTGTGTTGTAAACAGCATGACCTGCAAGCGGACCAGCATTTGATGCTGTTGATTTTGTAGGGCGGAACAAAGCGTATTCATGAACTCCTACCACTGGACGGAGGCCGCCATCGTGGCGCTCATTGATTAGGGTCCTGTCTCCTGTGCTTCGAACTACCTGCGCAGAGATTGGTGCTGAGATTGCAGAGAAGAGAACAAGGTAGCGAATGGTATCGACGAAACGAGTTTTTTGGAAATTCACAACTACTGGTTATTTAGGGGGTTAATGGGAGAGTAACTGTAACGAATAGTTGGGGCTTATCAAATCGAAAAAATGCCTGTAGGTTGGCAAACTTAGTTTCCATAGACAATTTCCACGTTTTTCTTTAAGTAAGGGACATGAAGTATCTATGGCTCATCCTTTTATTTTCGCTCACGGCTGGAGCTGAAAATCAAAGATTTGACAGTGATCCGCTCACCACAGAAATGACGAAAGCTGCTACGTCTTTCATCACTTCTCTAGACGAAACCCAGCGATCAGCAGCGCAATTTCCAGTAGATTCAAATCAAAGAACAAACTGGGGTTTCGTTCCGAGAGCTCGAGAAGGTTTGGCAATAAAGGATATGAGCCCATCACAGGTTGAGCTAGTTCGAAAGCTCTTGCAAAGCGCATTGAGTAACCTTGGCATTGAAAAAGTTGATACCATTATCGCATTGGAAGGTTTCTTAGGAGAAATTGAAAACCGCAAGGCTTACCGGGACCCTGCTGCCTACTATATATCTATCTTTGGAGAACCTTCACAAAATACTACATGGGGGTGGAGATTTGAAGGACATCACATTTCACTAAATTACACTGTATCTGAAGGCAAAGTGGTATCAGTGACTCCCTCGTTTTTAGCAGCGAATCCAGCTGAGGTGAGGGTGGATCATCCGATGAAGGGAGCCCGCCCGCTTGCCGCAGAGGAGGATCTGGCCCGGCTTTTGGCGGTCCTTTTGGATCAGGCTGGAAAATCGGTAGTTTTCTCTAAAGAGCCGCCTGCTGACATTCTTACTGGCGAGAACAGACAGTTCCAAATGTTAGAACCGGTAGGTGTTTCGACAACTGAGATGACCCAGGCACAAAAAAAGGCACTCATGAAATTAATCAGTGAGTTTGCCGCAAGGCATCGGGAACCCCTCGCCAAATCTGAGTTACGGGAAATCGAAAATGATTTCGACAAGCTTCACTTCGGCTGGGCAGGTGGTCTAACGCATGGCGCTCCATTCTACTACCGAATCCAAGGCACTACATTCTTAGTAGAGGCGGCCAACGTGCAAAATGGCGCAAATCATATTCATACAGTTTGGCGTGATCTTGAGGGGGATTTTGGAAGAGACGTGCTCAAAGACCATATCAGGCATCATCATTGATCAATACCCCAGTAGCGCTTGATGTGACGGAGTTGTCACATGCCGGAGGGTGTTACACCCACCTTGATTCGGTTCTTTATGTGCCGTCGGGACTATCATACAAGTGCGTGAGATTCTATGAAAATTGATATCGTTACCGATACGTTTGCCCCGGATATTAACGGTGTAGCGATGACGCTCGGAAGGCTAAGTGACGGGCTTCGTGAGCGAGGGCACCGTGTCCATATCATCCGGACAGGCCTTGGCAAAAAAGGTGAAACAGTGGCGGCTTCCCTACCGGTGCCAGGCTACAAGGAAGTCCGAGTAGGCCTTCCGGGGCCTTTCAAATTGAGGAAACGATGGCTGAAAAAGCGACCGGACGTCATTTACGTAGCGACAGAAAGCCCTCTAGGGAAATCTGCCGTAAAAGCAGCACATGCGTTGGGAATCCCTGCAGCGACGGGCTTTCACACGAATTTCCATGAGTATATGGAGCGCTACAGCCTCCGTGGTCTGCAGCCAATGGCGATGGCATATCTAAAGAGATTCCATGATCGCGCTGATTGCACCTTGGCACCCTGCCCGACATTGGTAGAGCGGCTCAAGGCAGAAGGCTTTCAAAACGTTCATCTGCTCGGGCGTGGAGTGGATACTGAGTTATTTCACCCGGATAAGCGCAGCGAAACGTTGCGGGCGGAATGGGGTGCTTCTCCAGGCACGCCGGTAGCAATCGTGGTCGGAAGAATTGCCGCAGAAAAAAACCTAGATGTAGCCATCCGCGCGTTTGAGTCTATGCGGGAAAGCGTGCCCGACACGTGCTGTGTTATGGTAGGCGACGGCCCACTACGTGAGCGGTTGGCAACAAAGCACCCTTGGATCCACTTCGCGGGCATGCGGATGGGCGAGGACTTAGGGACGCATTATGCATCTGCAGATATTCTTCTATTTCCTAGCGAGACGGAGACCTTTGGTAACGTCGTATTGGAAGGAATGGCCAGTGGCCTCACTACGGTAACTTATGATTATGCAGCATCTGCCCGCTTTGTTGTCGATGGAGAGAACGGCTTAAAAGCTGAAAAAGGCGATGCTCTGGCCTTTATCGAGCAATCCAAAAAGGCACTTTCTGGCCGGCCCGGAGATGCTTTGAGAACATCAGCTCGGGAAATGGCGGAGGCCCAAGGGTGGGCGGATATTATACAGACATTTGAAGAGAGACTGGAAGAAATTTCTGGAAAACGCCCTGCTCCGCCACGCCGTTATAAGAAGCTTCCAAAGGGCGGAGTCCGCCAAAAAGTGAATTACCGGACTGTGTTTTTGTCAGACATTCACTTGGGAACTCCGCATAGCAAAGCTTTGGAAGTCGTTGATTTCCTCAAACAAGTGCGCTGCGAAAAGTTAGTGCTAAATGGCGATATTGTCGATGGATGGGCGCTGAAAAGAGGTAGTAAATGGCAGCCGCGACATAGCCGGGTGATCCGTAAAATCCTCAAAATGACTGAAAAGGAAAACACTGAGGTCATCTATCTACGCGGTAATCACGATGACATTCTCGAACGTTTTCTACCATTGGCCTTTGGCAAAATCCGCTTCACAAAAGAGCACATTCATACCTCGGCGGATGGGATGAAATACCTCATCGTCCATGGCGATGGCTTCGATAGCGTATCCACAAATCACAAGTGGCTCGCCTCGATGGGTGCTTTTGGCTACGACTCGCTTTTGGTAATCAATCGCTATTACAACAAGTGGCGATCATGGCAGGGGAAAGAGTATTTCTCCTTGAGTAAGCGGGTAAAGGCCCGGGTGAAATCCGCGGTGAGCTTCGTTGATAAATACGAGGAACTACTACAGGGGCTGGCGATCCAAAAGGAGTGCGATGGGATTATTTGCGGACATATTCACACGCCTGAAGACAAACAAGTGGGCGAGATCCGTTATTTGAATTCCGGCGATTGGGTGGAAAGCCTAACTGCTATCGTCGAGCATCACGATGGACGGATGGAACTCGTCTGGTTTGATGCGTTCATGAAGCAGCAAGTGGATGCTCAGGCAGTTGAGGCAGCGCCACCCGCGCCTGCCATTCAAGGCACTACAGAATCTAGCCAGCAGGAGGAAAACACCCAAAGTCCTACAGCTGCGGTATAACGATCAGCGGTGGCGTAGCGAATTATGTCCCACAGAAAGTATTTTTTATCTCCTCGTGGGGTAAGGGTGCGGCCTCAAACCTAGCAAACTCTTCTCGTTCTTCAAAAGGCTGCGCCAAAGCCTGATTGAGCTCTTCAAAGGGTGCGTAATCCCCCTGATACGCCGCTTGTATCACTTGCTCGATGCGGTGATTACGTGGGATTCGTATCGGATTTACTGCTTTCATAGTAGATTTGTAATCGGCTGACTTTGGCATCGTGCGCCAAGTTTCTAACCAATCGCTAAACGCTGATGGATCAGAAAATAGCTCGCCACAATTCTTATCTTCATGACTTGCAAGAGAAGTTAGACGCCTGAAAAACAGCGTAAAATCCACGCCCTGAGAAGCCATGAGCCCTAATGATTTTTTGATAAATGCCTGATGACCATCTACCTCTGTTGAAGGCGCTAACCCGAACTTTTGTTCGAACGCACCAAGATAGGCCGGGGTGAAAATAGTAGCGAACTTCGCCAGCTCCTCTTGTGCAAGCTCCTCAGCTTTTTCGCGATCAGAGTCTAGAACAGGCAGCATCGCCTCCGCGAGGCGTGTAAGATTCCAATGCGCCATTGTTGGCTGATTTCCCCAAGCATAGCGCGCATTTCTATCAATGTAACTAAAGACACAATCCGGATGGAATCGATCCATAAACGCACAGGGGCCATAATCGATAGTTTCACCCGAGATGGCGCAGTTATCGGTATTCATAACGCCGTGGATGAAGCCAAAAGACATCCATTTAGCAATCAATTCTGCCTGCGCCCGCACAACACATCGCAAGAGGGCTCGCGCGGGATTCTTATCCTCAGAAGCTTCCGGAAAATGCCTTCTGATGCAAAATTTTACCAACAGTTCTAGCGCATCTTGGTCTTTACGTGCTGCAAAATACTGGAAGGTGCCTACACGGACGTGGCTGGAGGCCACCCGTGTGAGAATACCCCCGGGCGCGGGTTGCTCACGTGCTACTACTTCACCAGTAGCAATAGCAGCTAAGGCCCGTGTGGTAGGCACGCCCATGGCGTGCATCGCCTCGCTCACGATGTATTCTCGCAATACCGGACCGAGCGCGGATTTCCCATCCCCACCGCGCGAAAACGCAGTGCGGCCTGCGCCCTTGAGCTGAACATCATAGATTTTTCCAGACGAACTTTTGAGCTCTCCCAACAAAATAGCTCGTCCATCTCCAAGTTGAGGGACAAATCCGCCAAACTGATGCCCAGCGTAGGCTTGGGCAATCGGCTGCGCGCTTTCTGGCACTCGATTTCCTGAAAAAATCTGAACTGCCTCTTCACTTGTCAGCCATGCCGGATCAATTCCCAGTTCTTCCGCCAATTTCTCGTTTGTGCGCAGTAAAACTGGTGCAGGCACCGTTGCAGGCTGCTGTTTTGAGTAGAATCTCTCAGGAAGCGCAGCGTATTGGTTCAGCAAAAATTGCATAACTCAGCGTCGCTGCGGAAAAAAGGGGTTGCAAACCAAACGTGTTCGGCATCCCGAATGCTCCGGCGAGCAGTTCCTAATGTGACGGAACTGTCACTTGTACGATTTTCCGAAAATGTGAATAATGCTTCCTGTTGAAGGAACGTAGATCTAGGCCCGATGAACTCACCCAGAAAGAGCTGGGCTTTTTCCGTCTGCACCGGGAGTTTCGCGAGCATCTCGCCGCCGCCAGCCTAGGTCGGATTCCGCACCCCAGCTTCGAGGACCCCCGCCGCCTTCTGGACATGGGCGACTATCTTGGCCTCATGCTCTTCGGACTGCTTAACCCCGTGGCCAACACGCTCCGGGGACTTTCTTTCGCTTCGCGCCTGCCAAAGGTCCGGCGCGAGATCTGCGCCAATCCCGTCAGCCTCGCGAGTTTCTCCGAAGCCCAGCACCTCGTCGATCCCGCCGTTCTGGAGAGAGTTTTCGAAAGTCTTTCGGAGGAAGTTCGCGCCCTCCACGGCACTTCGGTGGAGGGGAAATCCAAGGCGGTTCGCGAGTGGATGTCTCACGACGGCTCGGTCTGGTCCGCCCTTCCTCGCATGGCCTGGGCGCTTTACGGAGCGGGACGCGACGGCAAGGCTAACGGAGTGAAGCTGCACCTCTCCCTGCATGTCGGCGCGGATTGCCCGGCCAAAGCCTCGGTCTGCGAGGCGCGCGTCTGTGAGCGTGCGGAGTTGCGCAAGCGTCTGGAAGATGGCGGTGCCTACGTGGCCGACCGCTACTTCGGGATCGACTACGGCCTCTTCGACGAATTGCGTGCCAAGGTTGCAGCTACTGCATCCGTATCCGGGAAGGCGCGGTCGTCGAGTATCTCGGTTCCATCCCCCTAGCAGCAGGAGATGCGGAGGCCGGAATCCTGCGGCAGGATCTCGTGCGCCTGGGGGGGCAACGCAAACAGAGCAAACCGTTGCGCCTAATCCAAGTGAGGGGAGTGACCGGGGAAATCCTTTTCATCGTTAGCAACCTGAAGGCGGAAACCATGTCTGCGGCCGATCTGGCGCTGCTCTATAAGCAGCGCTGGGGCATCGAATACTTCTTTCGTTGGGTGAAATGCGTGATGAGCTGCGGCCACTGGATGGCGGAGAGCCGCAACGGGGTGACCATCCAGATCTACCTAGCACTCATCGCCTCGCTGCTGCTCCAGTTGCAGTTGGGGAGGAGGCCGTTGAAACGCGTCTGGGAACTGATGCGATGGCACTCCATGGGAATGGCGGGTTCGGAGGAAGTCGCGCTGCAGCTCGATGCAATGGCGGGGGCAGAAGCCCGCGCAGAGGAGAAACGCATGGCAAGGGAGAAGTTTTTCAAGGAGCCTGAGATCAGACGCGTCAGCCCGGCTGAAAATCCGGGTGCGGGAGGTGCGTACTGGAAGGTATTAAAAAGGAACAGGCGTCACCGAAATAGTGATGGCCAAGGAACTTCCGTTCTGGAAAAAACGGCGAAAACCACTAAAATCGGCGCAAGCATCTAACTTGCCGAACACGTTTGGTTGCAAACACCTTCTCAAACTTGCTTCAACTTCTGCAATGCCCGGCACCATACAACCCATCTTCATCTGTGGTGCAACGGCCTCTGGAAAGACCTCTTATGCCCTAGATCTAGCCGACAAACTCAACGGAGAAATCGTCAATTGCGATGCCTTTCAGCTTTATCGAGACATCCCTATCCTCACCGCTGCGCCGACGGCTACCGAGTATCAGGCCTGTCCGCATCATCTTTTCGAAGTCCTCTCAGCAGAAGAACCGTGCGATGCAGGACGGTTTGAAACCATGGCGCGCCCTGTCGTTTCAGGAATTCAAGAACGGGGCAAAATTCCTATCGTCGTAGGTGGTTCCGGGCTTTACCTGAAATTTCTTACACACGGTGCCTCGCCTTTGCCCCAAGGTAACGCCCAGCTGCGTAAGGAAATGGAGAACAAAACGATTGCCGAGATCTTACGCGAACTCGCTAGCCTTGATCCTGTCGAAGCCACACAAGTAGATCGCACGAATCATCGCTACGTTTCGCGATCACTCGAAATTTGCCTACTAAGTGGTGAGAAAGTCTCCGAACTTCGTGACAGCTGGGCCGCCAAAACGAAAGAAATTGAAGGTAAACTCAAAGGGGTGTGGCTTAAGAAACCTCGTGAGAAACTCCATGAGCGCATTGCAATGAGAGCCACTATGATGCTTCAAGATGGCGCTGTGGAAGAAGTGGAGGCGCTAGCGGGCAAGCATGGAAACTGGGAGAAAGCGATCGGGGTGAGAGAAATTCGCCAATATTTAGAAGGTGAGATCAGCCGTGCGCGCTGCGAGGAGTTGATCGTTTTCGCCACCCGCCAATACGCAAAACGCCAGGAAACTTGGTTCCGGCGTGAGGCTTGGTTGAAGACGATAGAAGTCTAGATCGAAACACGGCCACTCAACCGCGCATTTCTTTACGCATAGCTACGGATCGATGCTTTGACTGATTCATATTCTAGGTTTTCCTTATGAAGCGTCGGCGGAGTGCCGGGCCCATGGAATTCCCATGCGGAAACGTAGGAGAAATCGTCATCGTGCCGCTTTGCCTCGCCGGCCTGAGTTTTCCCAGATTGGACCTCTTCGCTGTCTTCCGTAAATTGATGCTCACCGCGGAAATGTCCGCCACAAGATTCTTCCCGCTGAAGTGCGTCGTGGCACATGAGTTCACCAAATTCTAAGAAATCAGCAACGCGGCCCGCCTTTTCTAGCTCCATGTTCGGGACATCTGCTGCGCCGGGAATACGCACGTCTTTCCAAAAAGCGTCACGAATTTTACCGATTTCTACGATCGCTTCGCGGAGGCCTTCCTCTGTGCGATACATGCCGCATTTGTCCCACATTACTTTCCCGAGATCTCGGTGAAAGGAGTCCACTGTGCGAGTGCCTTTGATGGAAATGAGTTTATTGATACGTTCCTCCACCTCTTTTTCGGTTTCTTTGAACGCAGGATGCTCGGTGGTCACTGACCCTGGTTTCTGAGTCGCAAGGTAATTGGCAATCGTAGTCGGAATGACGAAATAGCCGTCGGCCAGACCTTGCATCAGGGCCGAGGCACCGAGGCGGTTCGCACCGTGATCAGAAAAATTCGCCTCGCCCAGAACATGTAAGCCGGGGACGTTTGATTGCAGGTTATAATCAACCCACAGGCCGCCCATCGTGTAATGAACTGCCGGATAGATCATCATCGGCCGCTCGTATGGATTTTCCCCAGTAATCTTTTCATACATCTGGAAGAGGTTTCCATAGCGTGCACGGATTGTATCCTCACCAAGGCGTTTAATGGCATCGCGGAAATCGAGATAAACTCCTAATCCAGTCGGGGCGACTCCCCGGCCATCATCACACGCCTCTTTCGCAGCTCGTGATGAAATATCGCGCGGCGCTAAGTTGCCAAAGGATGGATATTTCCGCTCTAAATAGTAATCACGGCTATCCTCCGGGACATCGTTTGGATGCATCTCACCACTGCGTAGTTTCTCGGCCACATCCTTAGCCATCGGTGCCCAAACACGCCCGTCATTCCGCAGAGACTCGGACATGAGTGTGAGCTTCGATTGGTATTCCCCAGAAACAGGAATACAAGTCGGGTGGATCTGCGTGTAGCACGGATTCGCCATCAACGCACCGCGCCGCGTAGCCCGCCAAGCAGCCATCACGTTGCAACCCATCGCATTTGTCGAAAGGAAAAAAACGTTACCGTAACCCCCACTTGCAAGAATAACGGCGTCTGCAGCATGCGAGGTAATCGCGCCGGTATTTAAATTACGGACAACGATGCCTTTCGCGTGGCCATCGACTTTGACGAGGTCAAGCATCTCGGTCTTAGGATACATTTTCACGCCGCCCTTTTGGATTTCCTTTTCAAGTGCTTGATAACACCCAATGAGAAGCTGCTGCCCCGTCTGGCCGCGGGCGTAGAATGTCCGCGAAACCTGTGCGCCACCAAAAGAGCGATTGTCTAATAAGCCACCGTACTCTCGTGCGAAAGGCACTCCCTGCGCCACGCACTGATCAATAATCTGATTCGAAACTTCTGCCAAACGATACACATTTGCCTCCCGTGAGCGAAAATCGCCACCTTTGATTGTATCATAAAACAGGCGGTAAATAGAGTCTCCATCGTTGCGGTAATTTTTCGCTGCATTGATGCCACCTTGCGCAGCGATTGAGTGCGCACGCCGCGGTGAGTCTTGATAGCAAAAGCATTTCACCTGATAGCCGAGCTCTGAAAGTGTAGCCGCTGCAGCCCCCCCAGCTAAGCCTGAGCCTACGACGATGACGCTGAATTTACGTTTGTTCGCAGGATTGATGAGTTTTGAATTCATCTTATGGCTGGACCACTTTTGCTCCAGCGGACCTGCAGGAATTTTACTATCGAGTAACATAATATGATTAAGAAGGAGGTTTGGCGGCAGGAAATTAAGAGACGATACCTGTGAAAATCGCGATGGGTATAGAGATGAAACCTAGGTAAATAATGATGGTGTAAATAAGGGCTGCCTTGTGAATGAGCTCACGGGATTTTTTGGATCGGAACCCCAAAGTCTGGAATACTGAGCTTACCCCATGACTGAGGTGAGAGCAAAGGGCAGTCATTGCTAAAATATAAAAAATGACGACGAGGGCATTGAGCCAACCAAACTCAAACCCGCGAATCACCATGCCGTAAGCATCGAAGCGCTCCGGATCTAACGGATCGATAAGAGTAGCTTCATCATAGGTGACTTGAACGGTGAAATGAAGAATGTGGAAGATAATGAACAGACCAATGGTAACTCCAGACCAGATCATCAAGCGGGCAGACTTTGAGGTTTGAATCACCGCTTTGTATTCATATTCCTTCGCCCTCGCCTTTTTGTTTTCTCGCGTAAGAAGAATGGTCCCCCAAACATGCAGAACAACTACGACCACCAGACCGATTCTGGCCACCCAGATCAAAGCACCATGCCCCGCACTATGCAGGAAATCCGCATATTCGTTAAAAGCCTCCCGTCCTGCGTAGATAAGTAAATTTCCAGTAAGATGGCCGGCAAGAAAAAGGACCATCGCCAAACCAGTTACAGCGACAACTAATTTTTTACCAATTGAGGAGCGCCAGTAGGCGGTAGCAGTGCGAGTGAGAGCGTTCATTTGAAAAGAAGAGAGAGGGCGGCGGCAGTGTTCACTGGCATTCCTGAAATCTCAAACCTTTATCCTGCGAAAAACCTTCAAAGAGCTTTCGCGTTCACTTTTTGATAGGTTCCGCATCCTGGCCAGCTGGTGCATCACCTTGCCCAGCTGGTGCCGTGTCTTTGCCGACTGGTTCCGCATCTTGCCCAGCTGGTGCATCACCTTGACCGGCGGGTGCCGTGTCTTTTCCAACTGGTTCCGCATCTTGCCCAGCAGGTGCATCACCTTGCCCGGCAGGTGCCGTGTCCTTTCCGACTGGTTCCGCATCTTGCCCAGCAGGTGCATCACCTTGCCCGGCGGGTGCCGTGTCTTTTCCAACTGGTTCCGCGTCTTTCCCCGCTGGCACAGTATCAGTCTGCGTAAAGTTTTCACCTTCTTGGGTGGAAATTTTGCTTTCATCTGCGAAGGCGCTCCCAGTCGAGACAAAGATGACTCCGCTGAGCAGACTAAGTCCTACGGCCGCCGATGATGATAAATGCTGATTGGCTCTCATCTTACAAACTACCTGTATTGTAGCGATTGTAAAACGGCTTTGGTGAGTTTTCCTTGGATTTTCTGAGAAACTCCTCCCGTACATTCGGAAGTGTATACGGCATGAGTTTCTCAGTGACAAATTCCACCGGCTGCTGGGTAACTACAAGCTCGCGCAGAATTGAAACCGCCAGCGGATACCACTCCGCAGCCGCGCCTGTCCATCTTACCTGAATGCGCTTCGACTCACTGTCCGTGTCGTTCCGGATAAAAGCCGCTTCCTCTGCGAGGATTTCATCGAAAAGGTCGATAGAAACTCGCCTATGATACACTTCCGCCCAAAGCTCCCAACGGCTACGTTCTGTCGTCGCCAAATCATCCATGACCCTTACAAATTGCTTCTCACCCCGATAGTTTTTCATGCTTGCAGGCAGAGCCACGCAACCATTCCCACATAGCCAATCGCACAAATATTGAAGAGCTTGGAAAATATTGTAGCGGATTTCATCAGGATGATCATTTGCTATGACATCCGAAGTTTCTATTGTAGCAGCCAAAACACTGCGGAGATAAATCGGATCATTTGAGTCGAGCCCTGCAGCATCCGGCGCGGCAATAAAGCGCAACAAAGGCCCGTGTTCTGCCTGCCGTGGGACGAGTGCTTTTACAAGTTCTCCAGTGACTTCGGGTCCGCGCCGCCAGGCCTCAACAAGGGCAAGTCCCACGCGAACAAACGCCGGATGCGCCACCCAAAATCCGTTGAGGCCACGCTTCAGCTGCGTCGTGACATCGCGGATGAAACCGGAAATGCAGACCTCATACGAGCCTTCATCACCTTCCTCATAAAGGACGCCATACATGCCGCCAATCCGGATTCCATTTAGTGGAGCAAGGGTTTCCGCAAGAATGCGGTGCGATTCTCGGATGTGATGAATGACGATATTCGGATCCGCTTTCACCGGGATGCGGTAGCGAGGATCATTCTTGAAAAGCCTGGCAGTCGAGGCGAGGAAATCGTGCCAACCTAAGCTGCCACCAAGAAAATGCGGATGAAGCACGTTTGCGATTTCTCGAATCCGGAAAATGGCACGGGGATTCTCAAAAACGATGAAAAGCTTCACTGTCCCCGGGTGATACGTCGGTTCTGCCGCTTTTATCAGCGTTTCTGCAGAATCGATAAGTGCCTTTATGTAGGCAGCCTCTTCTTCGTTTTCTAGCTTGGGAATGTAAAATACGAGAGCTTCTGGCCGCTGGCGATTGTGCCAAAGATGCAGAGCGAAATCAAAGAGGTGCAATGGCAGTGGGCTGCCATTCAGCAGGTGATTCCCATCTGGTAAGGCGAGGCCGGGGATGCGTTTGATGGGTTTTGAAAGACCAGATTCTGCGAGATCATAGCGCTTGCCAGTCGCCTGCTCGGTAAAGCTTAATGTGCCTTCGAAGCATCCAGTGAGGTTCTGGCAAGCCTCAAGGAATTTCTCCATAATCGGAGTTTTCGAGTCCTCATTATCAGCTCCCCAGCGAGGCACTTGCTGCGAGGAAGCTACTAACTCAGCTACCATAGCAGGCTCCTCAGGTAAGCGCCGGTGTAAGGCATTCATGGCATTGATCGCCATCTTCGCCGTATCTGGCGGGCCAAAAAGCGTTATCTGATCGCCCTTTAGGAACTCTGGGATTTCCACTTTCTCGGCAACCGACGTGTCAGTCTGGAGCGGCCCAACGACAATGCGCCCACCCTCGTCTCTTTGCCCGATGACTGTTTTGTAATCAGGTGAAGTATAAGGAAGGTCCGCATTGTGCGAAACATTTGCCAAAGTCTCCCGATCCATAAATTCTCGATCTTTCTGCCGTTGCTGCAGGATATGATGCAGGTGCGATCTGGTTTCTCGGTAAATTTGGACGATAAACTGCAAGGCCCCATCGGTTTCGATCTCTGGATATTTTGACCGCAGGCCCGGAGCACATCTAAGGCCGGGCACATTCGCGCAAGGCTCTGCTGTTTTCCAAAGCGTTGATAGCAAACCCTCGGGTAAAAATGCGGTGTATGCAGGAAGATCCGTTGAGTATACGAGATCAGCCAAACGTAAACTGGCAATCTGATGTATCTGCTCTAGCGCTTCTAAAATCTCCGCCACACGGGAGTTTTCTTGCCGCATGTCAAACGCAGCAAGAACCTCAGCTTTCGTGCACCGACGCGCACAAATGATAAACGGGAACCCAAATCGCTCCCTATATGTCGCATTTTTTCGATGAAATTCGCGGAATTCGCTTTCATCAAGCCGATCCAACCCTAGCCCTGCCTGCTCGCGGGTAGATTCTGCAGTGAGCGCACCTGCGCGGGCAAGTTTCCCAGCAAGATCCGGATGCGCATTGATAAGAGCGAGCTTCTCGGCATCACTCCCTGCATCCACCACCCCGCGCATCTTAGCGCACAGATCGTGCCGCGATGTGAAATTGCCGATGCCAAACACCCGCCGCGCTACCCATTGAGAGCTCTCATAGACACCTCCAAATTTCGCCGAAAAATCGATCTCCGGAAGCGCCGAAACTTCATCAATCGTCAGCATAGCGCCCGCTTTTCGTGGTTGAGAAGCCATTGTTTCTTCGCAATTCCGCCTGCGTATCCTGTTATTTTGCCGCCTATTCCTACCACTCGATGACAGGGGATTAGAATAGAAATCGGATTGCGGCCCACAGCACCACCTATAGCACGAACTGCGCCGGGCCTGTTCACTTTAGCCGCCAAAGCACTGTAGGACAGAGTCGTGCCAGAAGGGATTTCCCGGAGCGCATCCCATACCTTTCGCTGAAACGGCGTTCCCATTTGAAGGACCAACGGAGGCGTTATGACTGTTATTCCCGAGAAGTACGCGTCCAGCCAAGAGCGCCCCGCAATAAGAGGCTTTTGAAGCTCGCTTGACCATTGTTCAGAATGCTTCGGCCAGTGCTTTTGTCCGTCATTATATACTCCACACAAATCCGTGCTTGTGGAAACCAAAGTGATATACCCAATGGGCGAGTCATATCTAGTATAGTAATACATTCCGCTCATTGTTGATACAAAATTGCTTCCAGACGCTATAAAAATGCTGAGATTGTTGCAAAGAACTTGTGCGAAGCTTGAAAAGGCGTTAAAGAGCGCGCTCCCCGCCCATACTGGCGCCAAAATCTCTACTTAATATGCAACAACTCACACCCGTAGGCCAGAACATCGTCAGCGATATCGCTAGCCGCTACAACCTTAGCCAAGACTCCACCATCAATATGCTTTGCGCAGTGAATCGCGGAGGCGGCACGATGGCACAATTCAGCTGCCCAGAACTCGGCAGCGGCCAATGGATGCGCGGCGGCATGACCATGGTGGGCGATATGTTCAACCACGGCCTAAAAAATACAGTGAACAATCTCTGTGATGAGCTCTCAAATGCACTCGCAAACAATCAGATGTTCCCCGCAGTGAAAAACGCTGGCGGCGGCAATAACTGGTGGCCAGGAGATTTTGGCAGCCCCTCAAGTAGCGGATCCCAAAACAATGTGCGTTACGCATTCTTCCCGCAGGCACATCGCTTGGCAGTAGAACGCAATGGAGAAGTAAGCGTTTTCGATACTCTGAACCATAACATTAGCGGTGTTAGCCAACAACAAGGCGGAAATACTTCGCTCACTTTCAGTAGCCAATTTGGCACAATATCAACCCTTAGTCTGCCCCTCATCACCGGGCCCGGCAACCATTCAAAACAGCCCGCGCAAAACACAAATTTTGCCGAGCCGACTCAGCAACAAACACCTCCCTCCCCATCGTCGCAGCCAAGCCTCCAATCCTCATCTGAAATCCTCGATCTCCTAGCAAATCTCGGGAAACTTCGCGATTCCGGGGTGCTGACTGATGAAGAGTTTGATAAGAAAAAGTCTCATCTACTAGAAAGGATGTAGCCAAGCTCCTGATTGGTCAAATTCTCAAAAAAAGGCGTTCTGTAGGCATTTCTAACCGCTATTACGCTGCTTTAGGAGAAATTGTAAGCATCCATATCGAAGACCACGGTGACATCTTCGGGCAAAGTCGTTTTCTGGAGGATGCTTTGAACATGATTCGTAAGAGGCCTAGCCTGCTGAGAGCGGAGGACGATTTGGAAGCGAAATTGATCGTGGGAGCGGATCAGCGGGCTCGGTAACACCTCGCCTAGCGAAAGACCTGATGGCAAGTTTTCTTTCAGCCGGAGATGCAGTGTCTGCAGAGTAAATTCAGCGCGACGTTCGTGTGTCGAACGTGCCGTAAGAACTCCGCAATGAGCAAACGGCGGAAATGAAAATTGACGCCTCATCTCCATCTCCTGCTCTGCGTAACCCTCGAAGTCATGTTTTCTTGCAAACTGTATGCTCGGGCTATGTGGCGTAAAAGTTTGCACAATCACCTCGCCTTCCAGCTCCCCCCGCCCAGCTCTTCCCGCCACCTGAGTTATAAGCTGGAAAGTGCGCTCTGCAGCACGGAAGTCAGGAACATGTAAGCCCAAATCTGCATTCAGGATTCCTACCAAAGTCACATTGGGGAAATGCAGACCCTTAGCAATCATCTGCGTGCCGATCAAGACGTCAATTTTCTGAGTTTTAAAGTTTCGCAGGATCTCCCGGAGCGTGTTCTTCCGGCGCATCGCATCTGCGTCTATACGGGCAAATCGGGCCTCTGGAAGGACTTTTTGAAGGATTTCCTCCACTTTCTGAGTTCCATAACCTTGCAAGGAAATGCCACCATCTCTGCACTCGGGACATCGCTTCGGGACGATGGATTGGTGCCCACAAACGTGGCACACAAGGCGTTCATCGGTGCGGTGATAAGTAAGAGCAACAGCACAATGAGGACACTCACAAGTATGCCCGCAGGTATGGCATTGAAGAGATCTCGCAAAGCCTCGGCGGTTTAGAAAAAGAATGGACTGCTCGCCTTTTTCCAAGCGTTCTTCAAGGGCGGCACGGAGCCTATCTGACAAAATTGGGGTGGCGCCTTTCTGCTTCTGTTTTTCCAAGCGCATATCCATCACGCGAACGAGTGGCATCGAGTGCGAATCAGCGCGTTTGTCCAAACGAAGTAACTCATATTTCCCTGAGAGAACGTTTTGCCAGCTTTCCAATGAGGGCGTTGCGGAACCAAGAACAATAACCGCTTTCTCAAAATGCGCGCGCAGAACAGCGACGTCGCGGGCCTGATAACGTGGGACGCTTTCCTGTTTGTAAGTCGATTCATGCTCCTCATCAATGATGATGAGTCCTAAATCCGGTAGGGGTGCAAAGACTGCAGAACGCGCCCCAATGACAATCCGTGCCTCGCCCTTGCGTATCCGGTGCCACTCGTCGAAACGCTCACCTTGCGATAGATTCGAATGCAGCACTGCAACTTGATCGGTAAGATACGAAAACCGCGCCTTAAAACGCCGGACTGTTTGTGGGGTCAAAGCGATTTCTGGAACAAGAACGAGGACCGTTTTCCCAAGATTAAGGGCAGCCTGCGCAGACTGGAGGTAGACCTCAGTTTTCCCAGATCCAGTAACGCCCAGCAGCAAATAAGGTGACGGAGCCTGTGGCTCAGGGGAGTTGAGCGACGAAGTAATTTGCTGGTAAGCCTCCTGCTGCTGTGAATTTAAAACAAGCGCTTGGCTAGGTAGAATCGTTTCGGCAGCCTCAGGATTTCGCCGAATCTCCTCAGTAGAAATTTCTATAAAACCTTTGGCAGCTAGAGACTTCACGGATGGTGCAGTATTCGCCCCCAGTTCCGTCGTAGGCAAGCTGCGGCCTTCCGCTGCAAGTAAAAGTGAAAGAATAAAATGTTGCTTCGGGGCACGCTTCTCAAGCTTTGCCAAATCCACTGGATCTATTTCCTGCACAGCAGTGGCTATCCTTTGGGTCTTCGCAGAATGATCCTCTGTGCGCACAGATTCCGGAAGGATTGCGCGAATTACACTCTCTATACTAGACGCATAGTAGTCTGCAATCCATCTAGCAATACGAAGCAGCGCTGGAGTAATGAGTGGCTCTGGATCAATGAGCGCAGAA
Source organism: uncultured Verrucomicrobiae bacterium (assembly GCA_963849375.1). GTDB lineage: Bacteria > Verrucomicrobiota > Verrucomicrobiia > Verrucomicrobiales > Akkermansiaceae > Luteolibacter. Next base: position 352,817 of record CAWKHB010000008.1, read on the forward strand.
ATTTCCCGCATAACGAAATCGCTCTGCTCAGGAGGTGCCGAAACTGAAAGAACAGTAGCAGAAGTGGTCTTTTGACGAATTGGCACGCGCACCCGGCATCCTGGCCTAACTGGAAGTTCAGCTGGAATTACGTAGTCAAAAACAAGCTCCGCGGGGCCGTCGATAAGAACACGAGCAGTCACAAGTCCCAAAAATCTTCTACCATCCAGCTGCTATTGTAGAGATATTTGAAGAACGAAAAAGCCCAATCACTCCTCCGTTAATTCTACCCGACCGCGGGCCCTCCGTTTGGTCTCCCGGCTGAAGATTTTTCGGTGTTTCGTAATGCGCCCCGTCACCCGTCTCCGCCACATACGGAACGAAGAGGGCTTTAAAGAAGCACGCATCAGTTTGATCACATCCTTCTCTGCCATACCTGTCTTCTCATAGATTTCATCAAAAGTTGTGCGATCCTCCCATGCCATTCGAATAATTTGACTGCGATACTGCTCTTCCATCTCTCAAAACTAAGAGCGTTCACAAAATAAGCAAAAAATCACCCTTCAGCTCCGAAAGAGTGTCAGGATACCAGCATAGCTCTTAGGGCTATCTCCCCAGAAAAACCCAATCTTCAGCTCCAAGAAGCGTCACGATACCAGCATAGTCCGCAGGGTTATGACAAAGAACAAAAACCAAATCTCAAGGTCTGAAAGACCGCCGGATCTAAGACTCGCCCACAAAGTTTTGTCCGCACCATTACGGCCTCAGGTCAAGTAAACCTCCACCACAGTTTCTCTGACACAAAAGACCACCTGTGAATAGAAGTTTGCGAGTTTCCTCAGATTTTACTAGAGTTAAGTAAGATCCTACTCACCATGACGAACTAAGTCTGTTGAAAGCCAATACCCCAAAATGATCCCGATAAAATTTTCAGCAGGTTCTTTATGCAGAGCGGCAATAGCCTCCCTCCTGTGTTTGATTGTCACTTCTGTCTCAACCTCCGCAGAAACGGTATTGCCCATCGAGGTCTTCGGGCAAAACCGGCTAGGTATCGATTCTCCGACGATCAAGACCATCACGATAAACGTTCCCAATGGGTCTGCCGCACGCTCAATCGAATTTCAAATTTACGCGGCAAACTATCCTGAAAAAGTTTCGATTGGCCTGAATAGTGGTGGTTTCTCGGACCTTAAAAACTCCAACTCCGATCTCGTGATTGAAGAAGGGGCCATGGCCTACGGGGGTATTGGAAGCGTTTGGCAGACCATGCGGATGCGTCTCAAGGTCAACTCAGGAACTGGCGTCAATGGCGCAAATTCGTTCAAATTCCGCTTTAATGGAACTCGCGGCCGCTCGATGGGATTTCGAATTCTTTCCTTCAACCTGCTTGATAGCAACGGCAACAAGCTGATCCCTGCATCTGAGTTTGTTCAGGATAATCCGGATAACTGGTCCGCACCGATTTCTGGAGCAGCTGCGATCTCTGAAGGCCGCACCCTTTGGGAGAGTGCTTCTCTGAAAAAATCACCGGGTGGCGTACCCATCAGGGCGAAGTGCGCGATGTGTCACACGCCTTCTGGATCCGATCTAAAGTATTTTAACTTTTCCAACGATTCGATCATCGAGCGGTCCAAATTCCATGGACTCACAGAAACCGACGGAAGAAAAATCGCGAGTTATATTCGCGCCGCTCAGATCGTAAATCCTGGCCGGCCATGGAATCCTCCTTACCAGCCTGGTCCAAATCTTGATGATGTTCCAGGAAGCGAATGGGCCGCAGGAGCTGGCCTAGAATGGGTTCTTCCCGACGCTGAGGTTCAGCAATACATGCCTGGAGAAGGAAAGGACCTCAGTGCCCACGTAGATTCCAATCGCAGACACTACGCGTATAATAAAAGGGAGATCCCATTGAAGACCCAGTTGATCGATTGGAACCATTGGCTTGCTGAAGACCATCCGGCCGATCTGTTCAGCGAGGATTTCCATAATAACAGCAACGTAAAGAGAAACTACGATAAAGTCCGGAGCGGATTAAAAGGCGAGCGCGGGATGACTAAGGACGAGTATGTAAGCGGCCCGATGCGTGAGGAAATCCGTGATTGGCTCGGCAACGAAGCATACGGACGTTTTGCCAATGACATTGATGGCACGCCCTGGGCCAGCACAAACACCGTCCACCGCTCGCAAAATAATCTCAGTGCTCAGCTCGTCGCAGTCGTTCGCCTGTGGGGGCTTTTACACGAATTCGACCTCCATGATCTAGGAGAGCAGTGGTATGGACTCCAAGGAGAAAAGCGGACCTTCCCTTCTTACCGGACGATTTTCAACACGGCACCCCATATCCTGGGAACTAATAACCCAAGCAATGGCCAGCCCGCTGAATCCTTCTTCACGGTAGTCGATAAAAGCCTGCCATGGTATCGCGACTGGGATGGTGTGAGCGATGCGTGGTATCAAACACAAGTGATCCTCAATGGCGGACAACGAAATTCCCTTCGGGGCGGCCATCATGTCGTCGATTGGAAATACATCACCCAGTTCTCCAACGCCGGTGCTGGACGCACGTCATGGGGCTTTAAATACGATGAAGCGCGTCACACGGGCGCTCCGATGTATGCGCTCTCCATGGGCTGGAAAGCACTGCAAGAGGGTGACACTGGCTTGGGGCCGGATGGGGTAGGTGATAGCAATCCCAACGAAAATCGCTGGTGGGGTTATGCCCTCAGAGAGGTTCGTCCGAGCATTGCGAACCTAATGTCAGATCCTTTCAACGGGATGCAAGCCTCGGAAGCTGCAAAAGTCTTAGAGCCAATCTACTCCACATTCATAACGACTTTTTGTACTTTCACTCTAGATCAATGGGCGCTCAGCGGAGATGAATACGGTGGGCCAAGTGATTACAAGATTGGAGTTGATAGCTCCCGGGACAAATACATTCCAGACATTCCTAAGGAAGCCAAACAGATGCGTGACCAATATGGGGTTTCCCATGCAGTAATTAACGCTCTCATGGACATGGGTGCCTTTAAATGGCCTGGAGGTGATAATCACAATATCCCTATCTGGAATGATGCCCGAGCACCGGTTAGCTCCAGTATTCCAAAGCCTCAAAATGTCACCGTCACCTCCGCCCCAGGGCATATGCAGGTTTCTTGGAACGCAGTTCCCGGGGCAACTTCCTACAACATCTACCGGACCCGATCAAGCGACGGAGTAGCACTCCCCAGCGGTCTCCTCGTAAAAGGGACGACCTTTAAAGAGCCGAAAACGAAAAATGGAGAGAGCCTTAGCTTTTCAGTCTCTGCGAATATCAACCGCAACGTGGGAGAGCGATCAAATGCCGTCTCCGCCACTGGCGTTTCTGGCCTTGTGCTCCACTATACTTTTGATTCCGATTCAGGGACCGAGGTCTTGGATCAAAGCGGCAACGGTTTCTGGGGCAAGCTCATCAGCGGAGCACAACGAGTGTCTGGAGTTCAGGGCACTGGCATCCAACTCAGCGGAAACGCTGGTTACAGGGACAGCTCGTTTGTGAGCTCATCACAAAACTTTGCACAGTGGATCAACCATTCTGCAACCATCGCCCTTCAGGTAAAACGCACCGCCAACGGCAAAAGCGACAATGCAGACGCGTCGCAGGTGCTGATTGCATCGACATCTAATGGCGCGCGAGGGGCAACCACAAGCATCGGTGCTCTAGATACTCAGGGGCGCCTCAAAGTGCGCTACTACGGGGGCAATACCATCACATCCTCCGTCCCAATGAAAATGAACGAGTGGCAGCACGTCGCAATCAGTCGCGATGAATCCACCGGGGAGGTGAAAATCTATTTCGATGGCGCACTCGTTGGTTCAGGAAATTCCTCCTCAGGTTACAGGATCGGACGCAGCTTCAGTATCGGGCGCGCAGATAATTTCGCTCCAAATAATAGCTCTGAGTTTTTCCGATATTTCCCGGCTACTCTCGATGATGTGCGTATCTACAACAAGGTTCTGCCAGCGTCCGAGATCGCAGCGCTATCATCAGACTCTCCCGCCATCGCGGCAACTCCCTCGTTCTCTGTCACTCCGGGAACGTATGCAACCACGCAGAACGTTGCGATTGCAACGACAACAAGCGGGGCGACCATCCGTTATACGACCAACGGAAACACTCCCACAGCGAGCATTGGAACCGTTTACGGAGGCCCAGTCTCAATTAGCTCCACAACTACTCTCAAGGCGATTGCCTTCAAATCTGGACTCACCAGCAGCTCAGTAAACAGCGGCGTATACACAATCCAAGCATCGCCAGTAGTCGCCTCAACCATTGATGGCTCAGGAAGCCTAACATTCGGAAACGATGCATCATCCTATGGGACCGGCCAAGACGGCCAAAATAGCATTGCTTCGGCGATTTCGATTACCAATAACGGAACGAATGCCACACTCACGGGGAATGCTTGGAAGCGCATTCCATTCTCCTATACCGTAACTGAGCAAACCGTTTTGGACGTCACCATCCAAGGTTCTGATATTGGAGAAATTATCGGGCTGGCGCTGGATAATAATAACGAGCAGCTCGATAACCGCCGCGCATTTCTCTTTGGCGGCAGCGAGGTAGATGGAGTCAATCATTCAAACTGGAGCTGGACACTGACACCCAGCTACATTGCCGGTAGCGGCGCCGTTACATTCAGAATTCCTCTTGGGGAGTATTTTACCGGGCAGGTGAATTCGCTAGGATTGATCGGCGACGATGATGCTGATGGCTCAACCAACGTTACCTTCAGAAATATAAGAATTCATGAGGTGGCAGTGGCTCCTGGTTCTTCTTACGTTTTTGCCAACGGTTTGCCTTACGGTGTTACCCAAGATGGCGCAGGTGGTAACCCGACGACACTTACAGTCAGCCCGAACGGCACTAGTGCATCGATCACTGGCAACGTATGGAAGCGTTTCCCACTCTCATACAACGTCACGGCTGATACGGTGTTAGATGTGACAATTGACGCCGCGAACGCGGGGGAAATGCTCGGAATTTCCCTCGATAACGATACAGATCCAACGGAGGGCCGCCGCGCGTTCCTCTTTGCTGGCAGTGACACTGGCGACACAAAGCATGATCATTGGAGCTGGACCCTTGCGCAAGGCTACAGCGCAGGGAGCGGGCCTGTCACGTTTAGCATACCCGTTGGAGAATACTTTACCGGCGTGGTCGATTACCTTGGACTGATTGGAGACGATGATGCAAATGCTGCAGTGAATGCAACATTCAGTAATGTTCGTATCCGTGAGAACGTTACGAATGCCAATGCCTCGCTATTACCTGTCGCAGATGCCTACGTGAATAGCGGGTCAAGCTCGGACACCAATTTCGGGAATACGACGAACCTTCTCGTGAAGGATTCAGAAAGTGGGACAGTCAATCGCATCGCCTACCTACGGTTCAACCTAGCCGGCACTTCCACGACCATAGGTGAGGCGCTTCTAGTCCTAGACGTGGCAGCCATTGGTGGTGAATCAGTGGTAAATCGGCCTCTAGAAATTCGAGAATTGGCCAACGATAGTTGGGCTGAGACGGGCGTCACGTGGAACAACCGCCCGACTCTTGGAGCACTAGTCAGAGCCTTCTCCGTTAGCGCTAGCGACGTAGGAAAAAAGGTCATATTGGATGTCACATCTTATGTAAACGCAGAGCGCACGGGAGACGAGATCGTCACATTCGCAATCGTTCAACCAAGCAACAGTAACGCGTTGGTTTCCTTCTCCTCCCGGGAGTCGGCGAATTCACCTAAACTAGAGCTTTCCTCTCAACCAGGGAGTTCTTTGACCTATACGCAATGGCAGAATGTAACCAATTGGGGCACAATTCCAGTTACCCAACAAATCGCTGAGAGCGATCCTGATGGAGACGGTCTTTCGAATCGCCTAGAACGCGCACTCGGCAGCGATCCCACAAAGCCGGGCCAACCCGAGAACTTTAAAACCGGGATGTCGCGCCTCACCAATGGTTCAATGCAGGTCTCGTTGACCTATAAGAAACATGCGCTGGATGAAATATACGAACTCGTCCACTCATCAACGTTGCAATCCGACTCATGGTCTACCTCAGGAGTAGGAGGGGAAGTATACGATGCGGCCACCGGAAGCTACTCAAGATCTTGGACAAGTCCAGATCCTGCAGCAAAGTGCTTCTTCCGCCTAAGGCTCACACTCGGAAATTAGGAAAACCGCTATCGAATCTCACAGATTCTCAATTTCACAGTTCCTCAATCTCACAGTTTCTCTGACACCATATAACTGGGACTAGAGAATTTACCACAAAAGGCACAAAGAGCACATAAACCCCCAGCCTTTGTGTTTTCTGTGCCCTTTGTGGTAAAAAAACATAAGCCCATAAAGCCCTAGATCATCTCCGACAAGCCCGACGAACATCCCCGCGTCGGAAACCTTTTCCTGCCTCAGAAATTTTTAAAACTCGTCCCCATCTCCTTCTGCTGGACAAAAGAACTTGCAAAAAGGGACAGACCTTTTCTCATTCATTTTCTCATTCCCATAAGCCGCATACCTCAGAAAAATTTTCTCACGATTTCTCTGACACCCAGTAATTGCGCACCGTCAATCCTTCTAGTTAAGAGATCTCTCCTAAAAGTCTGGCTTGATGAAATTGGTCTCGTCTTACACAGAGTCCCCGAAAACCCCTTTTCGCTCCCTCAATCCTTTTGGTTAAGAGCTTCTTTCAAAAAGCCTGACTTCATGAAATTAATCCGAATGTGATTAGAGTGGCAGCAAGGGTAGCCACTTTTGTTTGTTTCAGTTTCATAAAGAAAGTGTGATTTGGTGATTTCTTTGGCGATTAAGGTAGAGACGTCGGTTGCCCGACGCCCCCCCTAGCAGAGCCCAGCGTGCGTAATTACCGCACCGGGCTCCTCGAAAATGAAAATGCGCGCACGTGGAACTTCGATCAAAATTGGTTTTCTGTTGTTTGATAATTCCTTACGGGGCGGCCTTGGTTTTGTCTATCTTATTCGAGGCCATGGCTTCTCGATCACTCGGGGCTTTGTGATCTGCCAGCGCTCCCATGCAGTCTCATCAAAAAAGCCCATCAAAAAAGCCTCATCAAAAAAGCCTGACTTTATGCGCAACTTTATGTGCATGGTGCCAGCGCGGCCTTGCCCACTTTCGATCCGATGACGCCCGGACCATCGTCGGCGGCCGCATGGATCCCGCCGTAGAGCCGCGCGATGCCCGCATCGACGTAGGTGGCCCATTGCAGTTGCACCTGGGCGGACGGCCCGTATTCAAAATAGACTTTCCCGGGTTCCGCCGTGTAGGTAGCGATCCCTCTGGGAAAAAACTCGTCTCCCGTGATCCCGGCCAAGACTTCCGCCGCCGCCCGGCTGAATGTGCTATGGCCCGAGACACAACAATTCGTCACATAACCCGACAACAGAGCCATTTGGGGCATGATTATTCAGTTTATGTTGACTGTCTGGACAACATGATTCTAGCCTCGCAGAGTTTTTCAATGAAAACACCTAAGATTGCTGCCGCACTGTTTGCCACCTTTGTCGCCCCACATGCGGTTGGAGCGCTTTTGATCACAGAAATAAACTACAATCCCCCGGAAGCCGGGATAGATTTTGACGAGTTTATTGAGATCACCAATACGGGACTCTCCGCAGTGGATCTTTCCGGTTATTCGTTCAGCTCGGGTGTAACATTTACGTTCGGCTCCGGCTCCGTGATTGCCCCTTCGGAAATTATTCTTATCGCGAAATCCATCGCGAATCTTACCGCTGGGACCGCTGCGGGCAAAAGCTCGCCCGTCCCAGAAAGTCAACTCATCTACTCCATTCCGCCGGGGACACAGATTTTTGAGTTTGACGGCAACCTAAGTAACGGGGGTGAAACAATCACCCTTGATGATGGTTTCAGCCAGCTGGTGACCAGCTTGACTTTCGATGACGGCTCGCCTTGGCCTGCTGGATTCAACTTGGGTCTACCGGACGGTGGTGGCGGAACCATAGAGATGATTAATACCTCCGAACCGAATCCCTACGATCCCTCGAACTGGCGTCAATCAACCCAGTTGGGCGGCTCACCCGGCAGCCCTAACTCGGTTCCGGAACCTTCCCACCTGGTTTTGCTCACGGGTGCGGCCATCATACTTGCCGGAAGGAGAAAAAGAGGCTAGCCGATCAGGCTTCCCGCCGGGCACTCAGTTCGTTCACCGGAACCCGTGCCCCTGAAACGTGATCCTTATAGACACTTTGCGTGCTCACTTTCTCAAAGGATGAATTCATCCCCCGGAAGACGTCGGGACGCCACAAAAGGTCTGTCCTTTCTTACACGGGTCCCTTCTTACAGTCACAAAGGATAAATTCATCCCCCGGAAGACGTCGGGACGCCACAAAAGGTCTGTCCCTTCTTACACATTCTTACACTTTCAGAAAAATTCTCTCACGATTTCTCTAACACCTTGTAATTGAAACGGACCGCGGGCCTTCAGCCCGCCCCAGTGCTTCGGCTCACTACTTCGGGGCGAGCTGAAGACTCGCGTTCCATAAGCCGCATCCTTCAAAAAAAGCCTGACTTTATGCGCAGAATTTTTAGCCGTGGTTGAGCACACCGTAGATGATGTGAAAGAGCTAGGTTATACCCTTCACGTTCATAGTCTTTAACGTCATAGGAATGGCGCGCCGGTGTCAAGCTCCAAATTAATCAGATGGCTTCCTCGGCGTCGCCATCTCCGCCTTGTTCGCCCTCTTCGGGCTTCTAACGGCCACAAATGTCGGAAAGCTAGAAGCACTGAGCCGCAACCCAAGCCACTGCATCGGAAGTGTGAAGCTGAAATCGATCTTATGGACGAGAACCCGAGCACCCAGCCAAAGCCAATGCTCAAGAACGCTACGCTACTATTGATCTTACGGTCGATTAGCCAAGCACTCTGTCCAAGCCAATGCACGAGAACGGAAACGCTGATATTCACCCTACGGACATAAGAATCTGAGCGGAAGTAAAGTGTCTCGCTTCACACACAAACTCGATTCATTGGCGAACATGAATGATACCCCGCAATTCCACCGTTTCCTTTCAGAAGATCGCTTAGGCGCTTTCGTTTTCTTCCACAGGCTGATGGTCTTTTGAAGATGATTTCATCTCTTCAGGCTCATCAAGTTTCCCAAGATAGGCTGGTAGCTCTACACCCACGTTTTTAGCGATCTCATGCAGCGGCGGAACGGCTCCGGCCATGCCAGAAAGGAAGTTTGCTGTGCTAGTTTTCCCATCTGCTCCAGTTCCCGAGTCCCAGACGGTGATTTTGTCGATCTTTAGGTTCGCAATTGCTTGCACCTGCTCGCGGACGAGTTGTGGCAAGAGTTCGGTAACAAGCATCTGCTGCGCTCCCGATGGCCCCATGCAGGCTTTGATCAGATCCTCGAAGCCCTTCGCTTTTCCGGCAAGGACAGCTTGAGCGCCTTCCGCTTCTGCGAGAAGTTTTGCGCGGATACCGGAGGCTTCCGCATTTTTTACGAAAACGATACCATCGGCCTCCGCTTGTTTCTCGGTCCGGACAGCATCTGCCTTTCCCTGCTCGAGTCGGCGGACGGTTTCTGCTTCTGCATCGGCATCTACGAGCTGGCGCTCTTTTGCCACTAGGGAGGGGATCACGGTATTCGCATACTGCGTTGCCTTGTCGCGCTCTGCACGCTGTTTCTCTGCTGCTTGCTCGGAAACGTAGGCCTCCTCCAGCACTTTTGCCTCCGCCACTTTTTCTGCTGCTGTGGCCAAGCGCTCGGCCTCGGCTTGGGAGCTACGGCGCTGTGCGTCAGAGTTGGCGATGTCCACCAGCGAGCTGTTTTCGCCCTCGGTAGCTTCCGCATTTGCTGAGGCCACGCTGATTCGCTTATCTCTCTGCATGGCGGCGGCACCGCTCTCACCATCGCGATCTGCCATGGCTACTTTTACCTTCGCTTCTGCAATGGCTTTGGATGCTGCTTCTTGGCCGAGGGCATCAATGTAGCCAGAGGCATCGGTGATATCTTGGACGTTCACATTGATGAGGCGGAGACCTACCTTTTTCAGCTCTACTTCCACTCCCATGGAAATGTTCTGGATGAGTTTGTCCCGATCCGCGTTGATCTCCTCGATATCCATGGTGGCTATGACGACACGCATTTGGCCGAAGATGATATCCTTCGCAAGTTCCTTGATGTGCTCCATGTTCAGTCCCAGCATGCGCTCGGCGGCATTTTCCATCACACCCGGTTCAGTTGAGATCCCAACGGTGAATGTGGATGGGGTGTTGACCCGGATATTTTGCTTGGAAAGAGCTCCTTCCAGCCGGATATCGATGGGAAGAGGCGTTAGATCGAGGTATTGATAGTCTTGAAAAACCGGCCAGACAAAGGCGGCGCCACCGTGATGGCACTCAGCCGATTTTCCTCCGCCTACTTTCCCGTAAACGACGAGGATTTTGTCCGAAGGGCAGCGCCGGTAGCGCATGAGCACTGCGGTAAGCATGATGAAGATTACTGCGACGACGGCGACGATTCCGATGATAGTGGACATATGGATAATTAGATATTTACGAAAAATTTCAGTCAAGGAGCTCAACGACGAGCGTAGAGGAGCCAAGGCGTTCTACGACTTTGACCTTAGTTCCGGGAGAGAGAGGTTGGCTGCCTTTGTAAAGAGCCTCGGCGGTGACAAGCCTTCCTTGAATCATAGTTTCGACTTGGCCGCCAGCGCGGCTCACGGGAGGAACAGTGACGTAAACTGTACCCATCTGGCCAACGGCATTTCCGTAGTCCATCGTCCCGCTTTCCTGAAGGCGCATAAGGCTACGCATCATCATGTAAATGCCCACCATCAAACTTCCGCCGACTGCGAGGGAAATGAGAAGTGTAAGTGGAAGCCCCAATCCGTGCTCGGTGCAGATGACCCCCGTCCAGCCGAAGCCAGTAAAGAAGGCAGTAACACCACGGACAGAAAATATGCTCATCCCTGAGTCGTGGACGTCCATCCCACCGCCCATGTCCATATCATCCACTCCCATGAAAAATGAGAGGACTAACTGCAGTGCTAGGACAGCCAGAGAGACTATAGCGATACCATAAAATACTTGCAGATCGAAATTCATCGAATCCCACCAAATATTTACTGTCTCGGACATGTATATGGAATGTGTTTCCCCCATCTAATATAGCAAGAAAGATCGGATCAAAAGCCCCTCATGTCGCGTCTCTCATCCGATAAGATTCACAAACTCCTAAGCTTCAAGATAGGCTTTCAAACGCCAACTCATGTCTAAATTCAAACACTTGGTAAAATGCAGGAACGAATGGAAACCGGGCTTCACCTCGCCCTACCTTACCGATACTGTTTTCTGAATGAGCGCGCGGTTTTCTGTTTTCAGCCATCTATCCTCGCCGAAAACGGAGAGCTACCGGGAAGTTCTGGAAGTTTTTGCGCAGGCAAGAAGTGAGTTCATCATCCAGATGCGGCCGGTGGAGATCGCCAGGAAACTGCGGCTCGATGCGGAAGCCCTAGAGCCGGCCTTGGAGCAGCTCGCGGAGTGGGGAAATCTGGACCGCCACCAAGATCACGTCGATGCCAACTCCGTCGAGGAGTTCTACCGAGTCACGTGGCTTTACCAGCTTTCCAGCCGAGGTGAGGCGGCGGAGCGGGCGCTGGAGGTTTTCGAAAATTCCCTTGCGCAACCCGGCGAACTCCAGACCGAAGCCCTGCGCGACATCATCGAATACCTCGAAAGCCTCCGCCGCCTGCTGGTGGAAAATCCCGAACCTCGTGCAGCGGACTCCAGCAAGATCCTCCGCCAGTTCAACGCGCTCAACGATCGCTTCGAGGAGTTCACCGTCCAAGCGCAGCGTTTCATGCGGTTTTTGCAGACGGCCATCGAGCTGCACGGCATGTCGCTGGAGGATTTCATCGATTACAAAGACAAGTTGATCGAGTACCTCGAGCGCTTCGTCGGTGAGCTCATCACCTCCACCAACGAGATCGAGCGGGGTCTCACGGAGCTGGAGAAACTCGATGTGAGATCCTATTTTCCGGTGTTGGCGAGGCAGGCGCGGATTGATGCGCTGGATCGCGATGACGAAGAAAAACTCCGTTCTGAGGAGACCCGGCGGCTGGGTCGGTGGGAGGGTTTGCGTGGCTGGTTCATCGGAATACCCGGCTCCCGCTCCCAAGCGGAAACCCTGCGCGCCCGCGCCCGCGAGGCCATCCCGGCCCTACTCATGGCCCTGCAGAATTTCCACGATCGCCGGGAAACCGGCAGCGACCGCCGCCGTGACTGGATGACCATGGGCACGTGGTTCGCGGAGTTGCCGGATGACGCGGCGGCGCACCGGCTGTGGCGGGTGGCCTTCGCGCTAGCGCCGAGCCGCCACCTCCGTGTCAATGAGGAAACCCTCGCCCGGCGCGACCTATCTGCCGAGACCGCCCGCACCAGTTGGCTAAAGGCGGAGCCGATGTGGCTGGAGCCGCAATTGCGGAAGTCCGGGCGCGTCCAGCGTAGCGGAAGGGCGGCGGCCATTGTCAATCTCTCCGCCGAGCGCGAAGTCCTGCGCCGACTTGCCGAGGAACAAAACGCCCAGATCACCTGTGCACACGGCCAGCTACTGATGCGTGAGAGGCTCTGCTTGGCGGATTTCGGGGCATTGGAGCCGATGGCTTTCGAGCTACTGATCAAGCTGCTCGGCAAGGCGGTGGCAGATTCCGCAGGACGCGGTGAGGAAGATTTCCCGGTGGAAACGCAATCCGCAGACGGCTCGCTGGCGATCACCCTCTGGCCGCCGGAGGACGATAGAACCGCCACGCTAGAGACTCCGCACGGGGAGTTTCACGGGAAAAATTTCCGCGTGCAGATCACCCGCAGCGCATGAGTATCACCGGAAAAACAAGCGGACTTTCCTTGGCGCTTTCCACCCAGCGCCGCCGGGCGAAACTCACCGATCTGGAGCGCGAGATCGACGAGCTTACCTGGGAGGAACGCCGCCGTGCCGTCCGCGCCCTGCTCGCCCGCCCCCTGCTCTCCGGGATCAGCACCTCCCGCACTCTCGTCATGCGCCACCGGGATTGGCTCGCACTCTGGTTTTCCCACCACCTAGGCTGGGAATTGAGCGTGGATGCGGAGGCCTGCCGTCTGGTGAAAAGACCAGCCGATATCCTCGATTCCTCGCGCCCCTGCCGAGATCCGGCCTCGAAGGATTCCGCACTGACACGCCGCGGCTACTGCTTTCTCTGCCTCACCCTGAGCGTGCTCGTCCGGCAGGGGCGGCAGCTCACGCTGAAAAACATCGCGGAAAACCTCGGCGGAATAGCCCGCAGTAATCCGCTCTTCGAGGAAAACGGAATCCCGCTGGATCTCGATGCCCGCCCGGCGCGGCGCGATCTGGTGCAGGCCCTGCGCGTCCTGCTTGATTGGGAAGTTCTCGCCCGCGTCGATGGCGAGGAGGACGGCTTCGTCACCCGCCAAGAAACCGATGTGCTTTACACCGTCAACCGGCCCATCCTCAGCAGGCTCTTGGCTAGTCGCCAGCCCCCCTCTCTAATCAAAGAGGAGGATGCTGAAAAAAGGCTGACCGCCCTCTGGCAGGGAGCCGCCAGCTCGGATTCCGAAGACCAGCGCCGCCGCGAAATCCGCTTCTGCCTGTTCCGCCGGCTCATTGATGACCCCGTGCTCTACTACGCGGACCTAGCAGCAGACGAGCGGGACTATCTCGAGAAACAGCGTCACTTCATCGTCCGGGAAATCGAGCGGGCCACTGGCTTGATCGCCGAGATCCGCTCTGAGGGATTGGCGATGGTAGACCGCAGCGCGGATCTTTCCGATTACTCTCTGCCTGAGACCGGCACCGACGGACATGTGACCCTTTTACTCGCTACTTTTCTTGCCGATCTCCTCCGTGCCGGAAAAGACATCCCGGTGCCCGTCACCCGTCTCGAATCCGAGACCGCCCGTCTGGCGAAAATCCACAAAGGCTGGCGCAAGGACGCCCGCCAGCCCGGTAGCGAAAAAGTCCTCACCGCAGATGCCCTGAGACGCCTCGAAGCCCTCGGCCTGATCCGGCTCCGGCAGCAACCGGAACCCTGCGTCACCCCCCTACCCGCCATCGGAAGGTTCGGCCTGCGAGAGCTTGCGGATACAAACGCTCAACTTGACTTAGTCTAATGAAAAGACTAAACTGCGCCCATGATCGTAAGTATGCATGAGGCCAAGACGCATTTTTCCCGCTTGGTGAAGAGAGCCAACGAGGGGGAGGAGATCATCGTGACGAACCGCGGCGAGCCGGTAGCGGCCATTGCCCCCTATATACGAGAGAATCCCTCGCGTGAGTCCGGTTTTTTCAAGGCCACACGCCCGATGTGCTCGGGCAAGGAATGGCGAAGGATGAAGAACGAAATACTAGAGGATTTTGATCAGAAAGCTTCTTCAAGCCCGTGAACGTTCTTCTTGATACACAGAGCCTTCTTTGGTGGGCCATAGAGCCGACCCTCATCCCGAAAAAAACCGTGAAGGCAATCAAGGAAGCGGACTCGCTTTTCTTCAGTCTCGCCTCCTTCTGGGAACTCTGCATCAAGGCTCACAAAAAAAATCATAACCTTCCGATTGGTGCGGAAGACCTCGAATCATTCCGATTAAGCCTTTTGAAAAATGGATTGAGACAACTGCCCATCACTGCGGAATCCTGCCTTGAGGCGGCTTCCCTCCCATCACACCACCGCGATCCATTCGACCGCCTCATCATTGCCACCGCCCGGATTGACAAACTTAATCTCGTTTCCAAAGACCGCTGCTTTTCCAAATACGGTGTGGAAATCATCTGGTAGTCGCTCGCCCTAAAGTATGTTTTCCTCCCCGCTTAAAACTCGCTGGCAACCCCTCCGTGGCGGGCTGATCAACCTTTTTAAATACGAGGACCAGATCTTCCGTTACGAGAACGGACGCCTGCTTCTGCGCGGGAACAACGGCTCCGGGAAATCCCGCGTACTCGCCCTGCAACTGCCGTTCCTCTTCGATGGCGATCTCTCACCCTACCGCGTGGAGCCGGACCGCGATCCCGCAAAACGCATGGAATGGCACCTGCTCAATGGATCGCCACGAGCGGCGAACTGGCTACACATGGCTAGAATTCGGGCGGCGGGACGAGGATGGTAGCGAGCATTTCGTCACCATCGCCTGCGGCATGGAAGCGCGGAAAGGCGGCGGCTCTCCGAACCGTTGGTTCTTTATTTCCCCGGATCGAGTTGGCGAAAATCTCCACCTCGTCCAAAACCGCATTCCGCTCGGAAAATCCCAACTCAGCGCGCATTTCCAAGCACTGGGGCGGGGCGATATTTACGAAAAATCCGCCGAATACCGGGATGCGGTGGATCACGCGCTGTTCAAGCTGGGACGCGAGCGCTACCGCCCTTTGATCGACCTTCTCATCCAGCTCCGCCAGCCGCAGCTCATGCGCGACATGAAGGAAAACGTGCTTTCGGACGCGCTCAGCCAGGCTCTTCCGCCCGTCCCCGAAAACCTCATCGCGCAGGTCGCAGAATCCTTCCAATCGCTCGATACGGATCGCCAGCAGACGCAGAATCACAGGGAAATGCGCGATACGGTGGAAGCTTTCCGCGAGGGCTACCGCCAGTATCTCGCGGTGGCCGTGCGGCGGCTCTGCGAGGTGGTGCGGCACGGCCACAGCCAGTTCGAGGCTAGGACGTAGGAAGTCCGCGACATCGAGGAAAAGCTGGAGCAAAACGCCGGGGAACTTGCCAACGCGAGGTCCGCCCACGAGCAGGCGGGCACGCTGCTCACTAGGTTCCAAGGCGAGGTCGAGACTTTGAAAAGCAGCCCGGAAATGAGGTCCGCCGAGGAGCTTGAGGAAGCCGCGCGGCGGGAATTGGAACTCGGCAGAGAAGAGGCCGGGCTGAAAGTGCTTTCAGAAAAAGCTTCTGAACAATCTTCCAAAGACCGCGAAGAAGTGACTGAACGGAGCCAGCGACTCACGGAAAACGAGACGGCGACAGAGGAGATTCATGGGCGGGTAGGCGACTTGCATTCTCGGCTCGCGCCCCCTTCCACCTCCTTTTTCGATTGGAAAACTGCGGAGCTTGAAACCGAGCGAACGAACCTGAAGCGGCTTCTCGATGAACGCCGCCGTGCCGTGAAACATCTGGAAACGCAAAACCGCAGAATTCACGAAATGCTCATCCTGCTGAAACAGGAGAAGAAAAGCTGCTCCGAAAAACGCGAGGCGGTTGCAGAGAACGAGGATAGCTTGCGGAAACTGCGGGGAGAGATCGAAAGCGAGATCGAAGGTTTCGGCGCGCGGCTCCGGGAGTGGGAAAATTCATTGGAGCAACTCCACGCGGAAACTTTCCCGCGAGGCCGCGACTGGTCATCCGAGCTGGTGGAATGGAGCGAGGAAAGGGGAGAGAAATTCCCGTTTATAGTAGAGCTTGAGTCTGCCGGACAACGAGTGCGCGAAGAACTGGCTGAAGCGAAGGCAAGGACGGAGAAACTCCGTGAGGAGAACGAAACTTCACGCGTCGATTTAGCATCGGAGCTGGAGAAACTCCGCTCTGGCCGGCAACCGGAGCCGCCTGTTCCACACACCCGGGGCGATGGGCGCGGACAGTTCGAGGGCGCCCCGTTCTGGCAGCTCTTCGAGTTTCGTGAGCATATCCCGGACTCCGAACACGCGGGCTGGGAAGCATCCTTGGAATCCTCCGGCATTCTGGATTCTTGGGTTTTCCCGGACGGTCGAATTTCCGCCGATTTCAAAAATGATACCGCAGTTTTCTCGGGGAACTCCGGCACCGCCCCATCTCTTCTGGAAATTTTGAAACCGGCACAAGATAGCGAGATTTTGCAGAAAATCCTCTCACAGATTGGCGCGCAGGCAGGAGCTGGGAATTGCTGGGTGAGTGCGGGCGGCCAATGGGTCAATGGCCCGCGAGCCGGTCATTGGGAAAAAGCCGAGGCATCCTATCTCGGACAGCGTGCCCGGGATGCTGCCCGGCAACGAAGAATCGAGGAGCTGGAAAAAGAACTCGCGCAGCTGGAGGAAATCGCGGCCAGATTGGCAGGGGAACTTTCCGAGATCGCCAACCGGCAGGATGCACTACGAAAAGAGATCGACTCCGCCCCGAGCCTAGCCTTTCTCGAAAGCTTACTCAATCGCTCGGATCTGATGGAGGAAAACCTTGTGGTGGCGAAAAGCAAACTCTTGGAGAACGAGCAGTCAGTGATCACGGCAGAGTCCGTCCATTCCAAAGCGGTCGCTTCACGCGATCAAGACGGCGCGGATTTCCACCTCGTTCCATGGCGAGAACCGGAACAACTCGCGGAATTTTCCAGCCTTCTGAATGAATACGAAACCACTGCGGTGCAACTCTGGGCCGCTTGGGAAAAAACAACCGAATCGCTCCGTGAACTCCAATCAGCCAAGGAGCGATACGAGGCCTCCGAGGCGAGGGCAGTGGAAGCGAAGCGTAATTTCCAAACCAAACGAGAGGCAGCCGAGCACGCCCGTGCGAAGGCGGCGACCCTCCGCGCGAACATCGGAGCCACCGTCGAGCAAGTCCTCGCCCGGCTGGCCGAGGCCGAAGGAAACGCGAGGAAAGCGGAGACCCAAAAGCAAGAGTCGGACGGTAAAATCAGACAGGCCGAAATCAACGACGCCACGCTGTCGCAGCAGAAGGTGAGTGCCTTCGAGAAACGCTCGGCGGCGGAGGCCAGCCGGAATACGGCAGTTTCCCGCATGGAGGTTTTCGCCGGAGCAAGAATTTTTGCGGAGCTGGACCCAGAATGGCAGCCGGAGCGTCCGGCCTTTTCCGCAACGGCGGCAGTGGAGCTGGCACGGCGGCTGGAGCAAGAGCTGAAAGGCTCCTCGCTGGAGGATGCGGTCTGGCAAAAACTCCAAGCGGAGATCACACAGAATTTTAATGAATTCACCGACCAGCTCGTCTCCCATGGGCTCAACCCGGCCATCAGCGTGATCGATGAAAGCAGCGTCCACCTCGTCACCTGCGATTTTCAAGGGCAGGCCAGATCCATCCAAGAACTCGCCGGCCTCCTAGAAACGGAGCTTGCCAACCGCACCCGCATCTTCGAGGAGCGGGAGCGGGAGATCATAGAAAACCACCTCATTGGCGAGGCAGCGGCCACCCTCCAAGTAAGCATACGCAATGGGGAAAACTGGGTGCGCGATGTCAACGGCGAGCTGGAAAACGTGAAAACCTCCTCCGGCATCCAGCTGAAATTCGAGTGGTCCGCATCCGATCCAGACGACACGGAGTTCGCCGATGTGCGGAGAATTTTCCTCAAAACATCCGCCGCATGGAAGCCGGAGGAACGGCAGCGGCTGGGCGGTTTCCTGCAGAAGCGCATCCGCCAGTCCCAAGAGGAAAACGACACGATCACATGGGGCGAGCATCTCACACGCGCACTCGACTACCGCGCCTGGCACCGGTTCGGAATCATGCTCAAAAGCCCGTCCGACCAAGGCTGGAAGCGGCTCACAAAGCGCACATTTGGCACCGGTTCCGGCGGCGAAAAAGCCATGAACCTGACTCTTCCGCAGTTCGCGGCTGCCGCAGCACATTACCGCAGCGTTCACAAACATGCGCCGCGTCTCATTCTACTGGACGAGGTTTTCGTAGGGATCGATGCAGAGGCGCGCCCCCAATTGATGGGCCTGCTAGATACCTTCGATCTCGACTACGTCATGACCAGCGAGCGGGAGTGGGGCACCTACCCGACAGTCTCCGCACTCGCCATCTACCAGCTCGCCACCCGCCCGGATTTCCAGGCCGTTGCGGTGACGCGCTGGGTATGGAACGGCCGGGAAAAACTCCAAGACAAGGATGGATGAACTCGCCTCCATTTTCCAGAATCCGGATCTAGTGCGGGTGGTGGACCGGCTAGTCGCACGGTATCAGCAAGGCAAGCCACTCAAATCCGGTGTGGTCGTTTTTAAAAACGCGAAGCCGGGTGAACGCAGTGCACTGGACGATCTGCTCGGGCGGCCAAGTTCTTCTGGATTGAATTTCCGCCTGCCGTTGGAGAATCTTCCAGGGACAGAGGACGAGATTTTCTCTGCTCTGGAAATCCTTCGTGGCCCGCTGGTGAACCGGCGTGAGGAAAGGGAGAATGTGGCACAAGTATGGGCGAAGCTTCGGGACGATTGGTCTGCTTTTTCATGGCCGGAAGAGCTCTGGGCTTTTGTGAAACGGATTCCCGGCGATCCCGGTTCCCTCCTCCGACAAGCCGCCGAAATTCTTGCCCGCGATCCGGACCAGACCGTGCATCTGGCGAAACTAGCGGCGGATATCACCGGTGACAGCCATGCCCTAGACAGGAACTCGCCGCTTGCCGGAATCTGCCTACGGGCACTCGGGTACGCCGCGCTGGATGCGCGGGCGCGCCGCGAGGCATGGGCCGAACTCGGCGTTCTGATCGACGATCTCAGCGCCCCCCTCCTGTGTCTCAATCTGCGGACAGCAGCAGAAACGGACTGGATCAACTGGCACGCGGATCGCGGCGAACCGTTTTTCCTCCCATGGCGGCAGATATCCCAAGTGCACCTGTGCGAGAAAATGAAGGAGGTCTTTGTCTGCGAGAATCCAGCCATCGTCAGCGAGGCGGCGAACCGCTTGGGAGTAAATTCCCGCCCGCTGATCTGCCTCAACGGAATGCCCGCCTCCACTGCGCGGACAATGTTGGATCTCTTGGCCGCCGCCGGGATCACGATCCATCTGCGCGCGGATTTTGACTGGGCCGGACTGCGTATCGTCGATCAGATTTACAAAAAAGGCCGGACGACGCTCTGGCGGATGGACGTTTTCGACTACCTCTCAGGAAAGCAAAGCAGCAAGCTGAAAGGGCTGCCGTTCCATCCGGAACGGGCTGCGGAGCTCTCGCGTGAAATGCAAGAGCGGGGCATGGCAGTTTACGAAGAAGAACTAACCGACAAGCTGCTGGAAGACCTACGGAAAGACGATACGGTGCCGGATTTTACAGACAAGGCTGCGGGCTTGTGACAGTTTGTATGGGTCATACACTGTCTACAGATTTATATATGAGCCATGTCAACCCTCCCGTTTCCGCAACGACCGATTATCTCCAGGCGATCCGTGAGCGGGTGGCAACCATTGTCGTCGGGTAGGACGTGGTGGTGGAGCGGATGCTGATCGCACTTCTGACCAGCGGCCATCTGCTGCTGGAGGGAATGCCCGGGCTGGCGAAGACCTTGCTGGTAAACACGCTCGCTCAGGCGATGCATCTAAATTTCCGGAGAATACAATTTACAATCGATCTTCTGCCGTCCGATATTATCGGCTCCGAAATCCTCGACGAACGGACTGGCGGCTTCCGCACCCACCAGGGGCCGGCGTTTACCAACCTCCTGCTAGCGGACGAGATCAACCGCGCGGCACCCAAAGTCCAAGGCGCGTTGCTGGAGGCGATGCAGGAGCGGAAAGTGACGATTGGAAACGAATCGCATCCTCTACCCACACCGTTTCTCGTGATCGCCACACAGAATCCCATCGAGCAGAGCGGCACCTTCGAGCTTCCGGAAGCGCAGCTTGACCGCTTCATGCTATGCCACCGGCTGGGCTATCCGACACCTACGGAGGAGGAGGAAATCCTGAGACGAAACCTCAAGCTAGGTGTGAAACGGGAAGGCACGGGAGCGGTCGCAAAAACGGAATTTGACCTAATTCAAGGCGAGGCCATCGGCACGGAGGCGGATCTTGTCGCGGCGATGGAAGCGGCGAACCACATCCACGTTAGTGATGTTTTCCTGAAACATGTGGTCGATGTCGTGGAGCGCACCCGGGAGCACGCGGATCTGGAGCTTGGCTGCTCGCCGCGCGCTGGTATTTCCCTACTCAAATCCTCACGGGCGTGGGCACTGCTCCATGGTCGAGATTGATCGGTGTGGAAAAGTTTAGGTAATTTTCAGGTGCCAGACGCGTGCTAGCTTATCTATTGCTTGGTGTAACGGGATGTTTTGATAGATGACTGCTCGCAACCAACGAATGAAGCGAACTGTTCTCTGGCTTGCTCTAGGGATCGCTTTTTCTATGAAAATATTAGGTGGCTTCATCAGTTTCCCTTCCCGTTTTTTCAACTTCGTCGCTAAGCCCTCGGCTCTTCATTTCTTCTTCCGTAAGCAAGCAAAGGTTATGTGTCAGGCATTCAAAGTTGGCATGATGGCGTTTCGCTGTTTGGGAACTCGCCCATGATTTCCTTTCCTCCATCTTACTCTTTAGCTGGTGAAACACTTTTTCTACATCCCAACGGTGCTTGTAGATAATCACAAGCTGGTAGGCAGGAAGTTTCATATCATTTGTTATATATGTATATCTACTGCCATCTCGTGGATCTATATATGTGATGCGACGTATCAACTCGCTATTACTAGGTCCTACGTAGCGTTCTTCGGTAATTCCTTCGTTGCGTAGATCTGTTGTATTAATTAAGTTGCGTGAGGAGGTTAGCGCTGCGCTGTTGGATTTCTCACGAGTTATAAAATAGATACCTGAATTGCGCTTTAGCTTGTTCCAAAGATGGTAATCAATGCAGGCTTTATCCCATGCGTAGAGGACTTTTCGCCCCTTGGGAGCGTGGTTGCGGAGGAGTTCAGTGCTCGCTCGTCTTATGACCGTAATGTCATGGGCGCGTTTCTTGCCGCTGTTTGGAACTCCAAGATCAAGATGGCCCAAATGATGATTGCGTAGATCAAGGCGAAAGAAGTGACCGGTGGCCTCAGCACTTTTGCCATTGGTTTTTGGATCAAAGGCCGCGGCGTGATGGTAGTGACCATCTGCGGCATAGATATCTTAGTTTTTTAGCTCTTTGAAGGCCGCAAAAGGATCGGGCAATTGATTTGTCATGATGGTGCGCAAAAGTTCGTTGAGAGAACTTATGTTGCTTAAGCGACGCTTGCTTTTGAGGGCTTTGAAGAAGTGGCTCGGGTCGATGTTTTGGCCTCCTTGATCGGCGTGATATTGAAGGAACTCGTGGCCAGTTTTTGCGTGGCTCAAGCAACGTAAGATACCAAGTCGAGCGAACTCAAGATCGCTAATTGATGAGCATGAATAAGGAGTTTCTGAGGCTCCATAAACTTGTTCTAAATGATTGAAAAGTAGGGAGTTGAGGTTACTCTGGGAGTGATAGTCTTAGGTCATAAAAATTTTTTTGGACTTAGGACTACAGGGCAAGGTTTATTTTACCACAAAGGGTAATTAAAAAAGGGATTGCACTAAAAATGACTCGAGGAAGCCTTTAAGTTAGAGGTCATAAGAGCGGCCATACAGGCCCAGCAACGATTCGTGAGAGGGTGTTTTCTTGCCAGCTTTTCCACACCGATCGTTCAATTGCAAGGTGTCAGAGAAATTGTGAGAGTATCATTTTGAGGTATGCGGCTAATGGAACGCGAGTCTTTAGCTCGCCCCGAGGCACTGAGCCAAAGCACTGGGGCGGGCTGAAGACCCGCGGTCCGTGTGTAAAAAGGGACAGACCTTTTATTTTGACCTTTTATTTTCCGCCCTGAGGCACTGAGCCGAAGCACTGGGGCGGGCTGAAGACCCGCGGTCCGTTCCGCTGCCGCGCTGCTTTGACTCAAGTGTCAGGACGGTGTAAAAAGGGACAGATCTTTTATTTTGACCTTTGATTCCAAGGACTGCCTTGCGCAACTGGGAATGTTGGGATCTAGGCGAGATCCATGACTAACACTCGGTCCCACATTTCTTTATTCTCACCTGAGAATTTTTGGTGCACAGGATCGTTTTCCTGATAGGCGGTGTGGGCTTCCATAGTGGCAAAATGGAAAGAGATTCCGTAGTCCCATGAATGATCAGTGACGGACCGTTCAGCAGTTTTGGCGGGGTGGCCCCAAGATCCTTTTGTAAGGTTTGGGGATTTTTGCAGGGCATTAAGAGCCTTTTCCATACGGGCGCGGCCTGCGTCGGTTTTGTATTGCTCTTTGAGCCAGAAGTATACGTGATGTTCCATGAGTTGTGAGATACAGAGGTGACCGGATTCTGGGGACTACAGATAGCGCATGAAGGCGGTGTAGACTTCCGAGGGGATGTCTAGTAGTCCGTAGTCTTTGGAGGAGACGAAGAGGAGGCTTTGTTGGCCTTTGCCGAGCAGTTGGCCCTCTGCGCCGTAAATTTGATGCTCTAGGGTGCAGAATTTACGGTTCGTTTCTTTTACTTTGATTTTGACGGTGATGGTATCGAACTCGCGTGTTTCACGGACGAATTTGTGCTCGAAGGAACGGGTGAGAATGTAGAACTGAGTGGTTTTCAGGTCAAAATCCGGCATGGCGGCGTTGAAGAAGAGTTCGCGGGTTTTGCCGACATACATGGGGTACATGCCAAAGTATACGTTGCCTACGGAATTTGTGTCTTGGTAGGTGGCAATCATTGAGTAGACGAACCATTTGCCCTCGAAGTGGCCTGCTACATCGTGGGTGACGCCGGAAACGGGTGCTTCTAGGGCGGTTTTCTCTGTATGGGCAGGTTTTGAGATTGCTTTGAGTGCGGGAATTTCTGAGGCGGCATCCATGACTTCACCGGCCTTTTCAGTAACTAAGCGGAGGAGATCTGTAGTTGTGACGAGCCATACGACGTAGGCTAGCGGGAGGAGGGAGCCGACATACATCAGGATGTTTAGGTTTTCGATATAGCCGAAGGCGAAGATGACGAGGCAGAGGCAGGCCATGGAGAACATGCGGATCTGCGGGAGGGGTTGCTGCGAGTTCGGAACAAAACAGCGGGCGATGGCGAGGGCGGCGTAGCCTACAAAAAAGGAGGCAAAGAACACCATATAGTATTCCAGCTCAAAGCGCGCGAAGTAGCCGACGAGGGTGAAGATGGCGACGATAAGGAAAGTGGGGATGGGGGAGGAAACGATTTGTTTCGGGACGATGGAGAGAAGCATGTTGTCGCTTTTTTCGACGTTTTTTCCTAGGAACCACTTGAGGGCTACGTAGCCGCTATCGAGGGTAGTTAGCACGCAGATGCTTAGAAAGACGAAGTAAGCGGAGGGTAGCCATGAGTTCCCCTCGTAAGCTTGGCTGAAGTATTTGACGATGAGATCGTGACCGTAAGCGAGGCCGTCTAGGCCTTTGTGCACACCGGAAAAGTTTCCTTGAGCATTGCCCATTACCCACATTGCTAGGGAGCCATGGAACATGAGGAGTAGGAAAAATATAATCCCGCCGAAGATGTAGCTAAGTCGGATGGATGTTTTCTCCCGATGAATTTGAATAGCGCGCTGCCAGTGCTGAAGATCTAACCAAGGGCCTACGAGGAGGCCTACGAAGAGAGGGATCGCGAGGCCCCAAAAGCGGCTATTTTCGTAGCCATGTTCCGCACCCCAGCCATCTGCGCCCTCGCCCATGGAGGCTGGGCTGAGGCCTATGAGAATTACTAGGATACAGAGGACTAGCAGGCTACCCATGAGGGCGTGGCCGACTTTGATTTTACGGATTCCGAATTCTTCACCGAACAGGCAACCAGCGGCGAGGAGAACAAAGACCACCATGCAGATGGAAAGGGCGAAGATGGCTGCTCCGCCGATTTCCATGTTGGTTAGGACGGGGAGAAACAGGTATTTCGCCAGTGCGAAGACGGTGAGGGAAAGGGCTACGATTTGGTAGATATAGAAGATCAGGCGGAAGGGCTTTGCGAATTTATCGAAAAACAGAGCTAGTGATTCTTGGCCGCCCTTGTGTTTTTTAGCTACAATTTGGGTGAGCACACCGAAGAGGATCAGGCCGATGGCGTTGGGAATGGCGAACATAAGCAGGCCACTCATTCCGAACATAAATGAGATTTGGACACTGAAAAACAGGCCTAAGCCCCACATCCATGCCAAGGCGACAGAATTTCCCCATAGTAATGCATTGAACCAACGTAAATTCATTGGCTTATCCTTCGCGCAATTTTTAAGTTAGGGCAAGCGATAGGATGAGGAATCATTCAACGTAGGGTAGAAGAAGGAGATGAAAATGTTAGGATGGCTTGCACTTTTGTTAGTGAATTGTGCGCAATCGGAGGTTTTGACGACTCCACGGTTGGAGCTGGAAGTGGTGAATACCGTCGGGGAAACAACTTTAAAGATAGGCGAAATTGAGGGAGAGGGCGCGGCGACATTGGTAATTGTCTGGGTGAATGAATTTGAGACGCCGGTTGGTTTTGAGAGTGGTAGAGTCTCAGATAGCGGGCTTGTTTCAACGCATCGCTTAGGAATTACGACTTTGACGCGGACGATCCATCTGAGTGAGGAGGATGGGCTGGCGTTTCTTCATGTGCGGGCGGATCAGCCGGGTGCGGTGCGATTTACAGTGCGATTTCAGACGGAGGCGGAGGTGGAAATGCAGGGAAGGAACGGCATTTTATTAAAGGGTGAAGGGCTTAGGGCTCAGGCTTATGTGATTCCTTTCGAGTCGGATGTTACTGATGATGGGAAAGGCATGATAAGTTTGGTGGGCGAAGGGGAGGCGCTTGTGATACTCGATTTTCAGGGCGAGCCTAATGCAGTGATGTCCAATCCGTTTCTTAAGCTAGGTGAAAAATATGATGCGGGGCATGTTCCGCCGAGTCCGCATATCATTTGGGAGGCTTTGAAGGAGAGAGGTAAGTTGCCATGAGAGATGGTGGGAAAAACTCTGGAAACTTTAGGGTTTCAAACTTTGAGTTTCTCGCTTTAATGCCCGCCCCCACGCAAGCGCGCTATGATCGAAAACCTTCGTAAATATACCGGACTTATTATTGTCCTATTTGTCCTCGTTATCATTGGTTTCATTTTTATGGATACATCTACCATGCGTGCCTCGCAGGGTGGTTCGCCGTATTTGAAAGTAGGTGGGCGGACGTATGATAGCGCGGAGTTTCAGAAAACCGGGAAAGCGGGTTTTGAGCTTACGCAGAGTTTGATGCAGTCCGGTGATTTCCAGTTCTATGGGTTTATCATTGCGCTGACGGGACAGGCAGATTCGCAGGAGCAAGCGGAGGAGAATTTCTTTGTAAATCGCTTACTACTTAGAGATGCGAAGGAGGAATTCGGGGTGCACCCGGGGGAGGATGAAATCGATGGGTTTATCAAAAAGATGCGGATCTTTGCCGGGGACGACGGCTCATTTTCTCAAGAGAAATACAGGAATTTCATCGAAAGAGGTATTGGCCGTCTAGGGCTTATGGAAGAAGATGTCCGTCGGTTGGCGAGCGATGTGATAGCTCAGAAAAAGCTCAGTGAAATTTTAGGGTCTGGTCTGACGACACCTACCGAGATCGTTGAGAAACAGAATGCTTTGGATCAGCAAAAGATCGCCGTAGAGGTGGCGATGCTTGAGATGGCACCGGTGAAGGAAAAGATCAAGGTGACGGAAGATGAGGTAAAATCGTACTGGGAGACGATCCGCGATGCGTTCCGGACACCGGAGAAGCGCAGTTTCACGTATTTCATAGCGAAGCCAGAGCTAGGTGAGGAGCCAGCAGCTTTGGAGCCATTGGCTGAAGATGCGAGTGACGAGGAGAAGGCGGCCTTCGAAGAGAAAAACACTGCGCGGACGGCGGAAATCGAGGATGCGAAGCGTGTTGCGCAGCTAGACTTGGATAAGAAGGTCGATAATTTCTTGCTTCGGCTTGAGGACCAAGAGGATTCAGCATTTGAGGAATCAGCGAAGAAAGAAGGTTGGGAGCTGGTGACATCTGAGCCATTCGCAGTTGATTCGCCTCCAGAGGAGCTGGCGCAGCCGCTGCGTTCATCAAGTGCGCAGGGTACGGCGGCGGATGAGTTGTTCAAGATGGTGATTACAGACGATCCGATTTCAAAAATTTCCCCTGCTATAGCTGTGGGTGAGAATGAGTGGGTTTTGGCTCATTACGAGAAAACGGTTGATAGCCGCGTGAAGACTTTTGAGGAGGCGAAAGAGGATGCGGAGAAGCGGTTGATCGAGGAGAAATCTTCAGCTGCTTTGAAAAAAGCAGGGGAGGAGGCCGCAGAGGCGATTAAGGCGGCGATGGAAGACGGGAAGAGCTTCGCAGCGGCTGCGGAAGCAGCTGGTATCGAGGCACCTGTCGAAGAAGTCTCCGATGTGACGGCAAACTACCAAGGTGATACTGAAAAGGTGCCGGGGAATCTATTTGAAGCGGTGAAATACACTGATGCGGACACTTTGGAAGGGCCGGTGTTAGAGGCAGAGCGTGCATTTTTGATTTATGTAGAATCTCGCGAGGTGATCGACACCCCAGAGGCGGCATCCAGCATTGAGTCTCAGGTGAGTCAAGCAGCGGAGGCGAACAAGATCGCCGCTTTCATGGCTTGGCTGAACTCGCGCATGGAGGCAGCCAATGTGCAGCCGCTCTATCAGGTGGCAGAGTGATTTGTGCATGGCTCTGTGCTTTTGTGCTATAGCTCGTTTTTCTCCATGAATGCTGATCTTCAAGAAACCTTTGATGAGGCCTCAGGGCATCTGGCAGTTGGTGAGCTTGAGGAGGCCACTGTGCTTTATCGGAAATGTGTGGCGCTAGACCCGCAGCATTTTGATTCTTGGCATGCTTTGTCGATGGCACTTTTGAAGACAGATCAGCTTAAAGAAGCTTTAGGTGCTTCTTTGCAGGCAACTTCGCTAGAGCCGAACGATTTGCTAGCTTGGACAGCGCTCTCCCAAATTTATGTCCGCCTTGAAGACATTCCAAATGCCGAGGCTGCAAAGGCAAACTCTCGGATTCTCTCGCTCGGCGGGAAAATCGTCCGTTAAACAAACAAATTTCTATGTTTTTTCTCACTACCGCTATCGATTATACAAATGGAGCGCCGCATATTGGCCATGCTTATGAAAAAGTCATGGCAGATGTTATTGCGCGTTACCGTCGCTTGGCCGGTGAGGACGTCTTTTTTCTCACAGGGGTGGATCAGCATGGGCAAAAGGTCCAGCAGACAGCGGAAAAGGAAGGACTTACGCCAGAGGAGTATGTAGGGAAAGTTACGGAGCGCTTTTCCTCGCTGTGGGAGAAAATTGGGGTGGAATACGATGGCTGGGCGGAAACAACTGATCAGCGCCATATCACCTGTGTGCAGAGTATACTTACGGATCTGTTTGAGAAGGATCAGATTTATAAAAAGACTTACAAAGGTTTTTATTCTGTCCGGCAGGAGCAGTTTCTAACAGATCGAGATCGGAATGAAGAGGGTGAATTCGGTCCGGAATGGGGAGAGGTGAGCGAGATTGAAGAGGAAAACTATTATTTCAAGCTCTCGGCGCATACACCGTGGTTGCGGGAGTTTTTAAGTAGTTCTGAAGATACAGTTTTGCCAAACTTTCGAAAGGCGGAGCTGGTGAATGCTTTAGAAAAAAATATCGGGATTGATCTCTGCATTTCTCGGCCAAAAGAACGGCTTACTTGGGGTATTGAGCTTCCATTTGATCCGGATTTTGTGACCTATGTTTGGTTCGATGCGTTGATTAACTATATTTCATTTGTGGGCTATAAGTCCGATCCCACCTTACCAGATTTTGATCAGATTTGGACGGACCGGCCGGTGCATATTATTGGGAAAGATATTCTGGTGCCGGCGCATGGGATTTATTGGTTGGCGATGTTGCATTCGCTTGGCTTTGAAGATGCGCAGATGCCTCAGCTACTGGTGCATGGTTGGTGGAATCGATCTGGCGAAAAAATGTCGAAATCCTTAGGTAATATCGTCGATCCTGTGGAGCTGGCCGATACCTTTGGCTCGGATGCTTTGCGTTATTATTTGGTGCGAGATATTCATACTGGCAAGGATGCGAACTTTGATGTGGAGCGTCTGGTGATGCTTTTTAATACGGAGCTGGCGAATGAACTAGGGAATCTGTGCAATCGCGCGCTGAACATGAGTGTGCGGTTCACAAATGGAGTGATCTCTGTGGGCGGCGAGGCGACAAAGGATGATCAGGCCTTGCAGAAATCGCTCGAAGAGAGCACAGCGACGTATTCAGAGGCGATGCGGAATTTTGAGCTTTCAGTGGGGCTGGAGGCGCTGAATCGGCATGTTGTGCATTGCAATCAGTATGCGGAGAGGATGAAGCCATGGGAGTTGAATAAGAATTTGGAGAACAAGCAGCGTCTGGCTACGGTCTTGCATCATTTGGCGGAATCGGTAGCGCATTGTGCGGTTTTGCTCTCACCGGTGTTGCCAGAGGCGGCGCAAAAGCTGGCCGAGCAGCTGAAGTTACCGGGTCTTCTGGATCTAAGATTAGATGAGCTTAAGTGGGGGTTAATCCCAGATGATCATGAAATTGAGAAACCTTCCCCTGTGTTCCCAAGAATTGATTTGAAGGCGATAGAGGGCGAGTAGCAGGACCTAATTTCCAATCATTGAGAGATAATCCGGAGCAGTTAAGAGACTACTGTTAGAAATATGGGGTGGTAAAGGTAGTAAGCTCTTCTCTGCTTGGTCGACTAGCTCGCCGATAATTGTTATTTCGCGCAAAGTTTAAACCGAAAGATTCGCTGCCATGTTTATTGCCAGCGTGACCAGTTTTGGCGCAATCGTTCCAACGCCACCAGAGGTTCCTAGCACCATACGGTGCCTCAATAATCAGTGTGAAAAAACTATGGTAGGCTTGGTGGTAGCGTCCTTTCGCTCGAATATCTCGCTGATCCAAGTCTCAAGCCCTTTCTTCAATGTTCTCACCTGAGTGGGCGCGGTGTCATTGTTTCTGGCGATTTACTAGTTGGCTTCTGGTTTTCAAGCGCCTCTAACTCAGCACAAATGCAGCTTGGATTTAAAGCAAATTAGCTAATGCTCATAATCCTCCTTCTTAGCATGGTGTTCCACAGATTTTATTTGCGGTTATTTTTTTCTTTTGTGAGATGGGCGGCTCAGGTGGGAAATGCGACTTCGATAATTACGTTAGCAATATCTTGAGAGAGCTTGCCAGCTATCACGGCTTCTTGGAGGAGCTTGATATTTTCCGTGCGTTCGTGTGGTGTTTTTGGTGTGAAGACATGACCGAGGTTGGCGGCGCGGGCTTTCTGGATTTGCTTTTGAGGGGTGGCATTGACCACCTTGATAGGCTCTTCCTTAGTTACTAGGTTTTCAGTAACCATTGCCTGAATGTGATCGATGTCCTTTGGACGCTTGTAATTGATGCCGAGCTTGAGCTTGGCAGCAGCTATGTCAATCGGAGCTAGTAGATGGGCCTTGACCGAGGGAGTTATTTCTATTTTCTGCGCCCGGTTCGCCCAACCTTCCGGCAAATACATGATTGAGAAATCATCGACTCCCTGAATGTAGTAACGGTTGATATTCCTAAAATTGGATTCTTTTCCAAACTCCCTATCTAACTCTTCTCGGGTATTCTAGTTTTTCACGATGATGTCCAGATCCTCGGTTGTCCGTAGCTCTGGTGACGCTGAGCTTCCCACTTAGGCACCGCGCCCGATAATTACAAAATCCTTTTGCGGTTGGCGGAATTCTTCACTGGCAACCCTTTCCTCGATGGCGGACGTGGCGAGAACGGCCTTTTGCAAATCAGCGAGGTTTACGGCCTTGTTAGGTATCCCGTTCACGCGCTTAACCTTCCCCGTTCAAAATAGGGAAGAGCGATTTCATCGTGATTAATCCCGTATTTATCGGCAATGTCTTGCCAAAGTACGAATGGACAATTTGACATCATTTCATGTTTATAGCCAAAATCCGCTAGGAACATTTTGAGGCAGGAAATTACCGCCTCCTTTCCTTGGGCGATAACCTCAGTCCAATCCTCATGACTCCACGCAAATTTTTCAAGTCTCGCCGACTCATGACGTTCCAAGCCGCGTTTCCAGACCTCAGACGAAAGTTCTCCGGATGATTCGAGGGCGTGGACAGCTCCAGCAATTGGCATCATATCCCGGCGGATAAACTCGGCAGTACAGGCTTTTTCACGCGCCGCATACTCTTCGTCGCTCAGTTCTTTGATTTCAAAGCCGGGAATCATTTACCTAAAGTTACCCGGAAACCCGGTGTGCCGCAAGATTTGTTGGCATAAATGGCATCGTGTTCACAATACAGACGTGAACTCACATGACCATGTTAGGGATTATATCACCCTTTATCAGTGAGCTTTTCCCTCTGGTCAGGATGCTTTTCGCAAAAGTCACCGGGTCGCTTTTATTTGAAATTTTCTTCTAGATTGCAAAACCACAATCCTTATCGCGATGGCTCTGCTCCCCTTACAATAAAACCCGGTCTCTCGAATTCTTGCTAGGATCGCGTATGAGCAGTAAACGCGAGTCGGCACAATCCATTTTCTGTTAAGATCGTGCATCACCACCCGAAAAAGCTGCTAAGATCGCGTATCCAGACTGTTTATGGGGTCACACTTAGGTGGAGTGCTTGGGTTGATCAAAGGGGATGCAATCCCCTTCCCCCTATTGGATGAGCGCTACAGTTTGGGTTGGGTGAAGGTCAAAAGCACCAAAATGAACCTTCACTGAGGGACGATGGGGTCGCACTTAGGTGGAGTGCTTGGGTTGATCAAAGGGGATGCAATCCCCTTCTCCCTATTGGATGAGCACCCCAACTTTGAGGGCCTGCGTTGGCTTCGGGGTGTGGAGGTCAGGTGGGGGTGATTTCTTTATAGATTTTTGTGACTTCGGTGATTTCGCCGGAGATGGGTTTGTGGGTTTTGATGGAGCGGAGCCAGCTGGAGATTACGATGTCGGCGGCGGCGTCGCAGGCTTGGAGGCCGTAGGAGTAGGGGCGGGGGCCGGTGGTGTGGGGGAAGGCGAGATCGTAAATGCGATCGTCTGGGGTGCCGTCTTCGGCGACGACTCGGTAGCTGGAATCGATTTCGATACCACCGGTGTGAAGGCAGAGACTGGAACCGAGTTGGAAGACGTGCTCATCGTCAAGATCGCCATTTTTAGGGTCTGCGAAGATGGCGCGGGCGCGGCTGACGTGTTGGCCATCGACGAGTGTGGGGAAAGGGTATTCGGAGAGTTCGAGGGGTTTTTGACCACTGCAGTCGATGAACATTTTGTAATGCATGGCAGTTGTATTGCCTTCGTTTTCCACGGTGACTGTGACGCCACCATCTTCGCCAGATTTCGGCTGAACATCGACGTAACCAGGAATAATTTCCAATGCCCCAACATCGTGCATGGCGAGCATCATTTCGGCAGATGGCAGGGGCATGGCGGCGATGACGCTCATGAGAAAGGGCATCATTTGTTTGCGAAACGCGAGGTGATCCTCGGCTGGCATGAGCTCTGCGTGGAAATTTAGGGTGAACATGAGATCATCGAGAATTTCCTGCCAGTGGATTGGCTTATGGTTTAGGACGGAATCGCGGGCGGCGGCCATTTCGCTGCGCATGCCAGCAAATGCGTCCTTGTATTGATGGTCTTTGCTGGCTTTTTTGGTGTAATCAGCTAAAGAATTCTTTGGATTTTCGAGGAAGGTGACCATGTCCGGCATTTCATCTTTTTGGTATGCGGTGATGAGTGCGGGGCGGCAAACTTTGTCAAAATAGGTTTCTAGGCGGAGAAATCCTTCGTCATCTTGGAGGGCTTGGAGTTCATCACGGGTGACGTGGCGGTAGAGCTCGCGGAAGGGCTCATCTTGATCAAACTGGAGGTGGGGGAGCCACCCTTTGGAGGTGTGCATGACGATTTTGAAGTCTTCGGTGCCTGGTTTTGGGTGGTAGAGGAAGCGATCGTTCTCGATGGACTCGAATTTTCCTTGGCGATGGGCAAGGGATGATAGGACGTCGAAGGCGCTGAGTGAGGCGCCGAGCGTGCCGATGGGGAAGTTGTAGAGTGCGTTTTCTTTGGGAAGGAGCTTAGACATGGGCCAAGGGGATTGATAATGGCCGATGTCTGGCTTATCTTCTTCTGCCCAGTGGTGCCCGGTGGAGATGAGGACTGTATTGAAGTGGCGAGAATTGGCTTTACTGTCAATAATATCTAGGGATGTGCCGTCCTGATGGGGCTGGATGTCTAGGATATGGGTTTCGCAAATTTCTTTGATAGGAATGCCTTGGTCGGTGATGGCTTTTTTAAGCGCTTTGTATTGGGCGCGGAGGTATTGGCCAAGAGGTAGACGTGGGTAGACTTCGGATTCATCCAAAGAATCAGGATTGATTTCCCAATTGCGTAGGTTTTCAGGTTCTTGGTTTTTGAGCCATTCGTAGAAGGTTTCTGGGAGGTTGGGTAGCTCTTCAGAAGATATGTTTGCCATGTTATACCTATCTGTGGTTTCCGGGTGATATGGCATTCCGCAGCCGGTGACTTTCGTTTTCTCGAATAGGGTGATGGAGTCGATATAGCCGCGTAGGGTATCGGCATTTTTTTCTATATGGTTGAGTAAATAGACGGTGGTGGCACCGGTGCCGATGATTGCGATATTCCCAAGGTGCTTCATGATAAGTTGTTAGAGTTCGTCTGCGTAAGGCGCTGGGTCAATAGCAGTTGCTAGGAAAAAGGAGGTAGAATCGGCGAAACTAGGTTGCGTAGGTCTGCTCTTCGTGTTTTCTGATAGGGATGCAGCATTGCGAGCCAGATACGAACGCGGGTGAAACGGCGGCATGGGAGGAGGTAAGGCTGGCGCATATATATATTTCGAGCGGGCACGATTACTGGGGGCGGCGTGGTGAGGGTAGGCTGATGGCGGGGATTGATGAGGTGGAAGAGGTAGAATGTGTTGCCGAAAAGGGTTTGGTGGGAGATCGCTATTTTGATTACCGGAAGGACTTTAAGGGACAGGTGACATTTTTTGATTTAGGGACGGTAGAGGCGGTGAGGGAGCAGTTTAAGTTGCCAAAGTTGCCGGCCTCTGTGTTTCGGCGAAATTTAATTGTTTCTGGGGTTTCGCTGCGGGATTGGCTGGGTAGGCAGTTTGTTTTCCAAGGTATTACGTTCGAGGGGGCGCAGGAGTGCCGGCCGTGTCATTGGATGGACCGGGCGGTGGACACGGGCACGGAGGATTTCCTAAAAAAAGATTTCGGCGGGGGCCTGCGGGCTAAGATTGTAAGTAGCGGGGTGCTGAGGAAAGATGCGTAGATGAAAAGGACGAGACGACCGCAGAGAAAGTGGATTTTAGGTGCGATAGCTCTTGTGGCGATTGCGCTAGCATTTCATATGCTGCGGCGAGATGATCCAGATCCTAGGGAGCTTGCGGCACCGGATGCGCCGTTGTTAGAAGAGGAGACTGAGGCTAGCGAGTGATGCCACGTTGGGATGCTTGGATAAATTTAATGAGATATTCGACATTTTCTCCAAGGGCAGCACTGCTTTCTTGTAGGTTGCTGAGTCCGTTGGCGAGGCTTTGGTCTTTTTTTAAGAAAAGCGCTTTGTAGGCGGTTTTCAGGTTCCGGATTTCGCCTTCTGAGAAGCCACGGCGCTGGAGGCCGATGAGGTTGATGCCACGGGTAGTGGCGGGATTGCCATCGACGATCATGAAGGGTGGGACGTCTTGAACGATTTTGGCGCAGCCGCCGATGATGGCATGTTTTCCGACGGAGCAGAATTGATGGATGGCGGAGACTCCTGAGACGATAGCGTAATCCTCGATGGTTACGTGCCCGGCGATGCCGGTGGAATTTGAGAGGATGATGTTATCGCCCAATTGGCAATCGTGAGCGACGTGCGAGTAGCAGAGCATGAGGTTATCTGAGCCGATGCGGGTGGGCAGTTCTTCATGCGTGCCGCGGTGGACGGTGGTGTTTTCCCGGAAGACATTGCGGTCGCCTACTTCGAGGGCGGTAGGTTCTGAGATGTATTTTAGGTCTTGAGTTTTCCCGCCGATAGCAGCGAAGGGGAAAAACTCGTTGGATTTCCCGAAGGTGGAATTTGCTTCGATTACCACATGGGAGTGAAGGACGCAGCTATCGCCGAGGGTGACGCCGGGGCCGATGATGCAGTAGGGGCCGATGCGGACATTTTTCCCAAGTTCTGCTTTGGGAGATACGATGGCGGTTTGATGGATCACTGGAATGGATTCGAGAGAGGTTGAATGCGCGGATTAAACGAGCGGGAGGATTTTTGAGGCGATGAGGGTGACAGCAAGTCCGGCGAGTGAGATGAGCGTGAGCATCACGGTGAAGGATTTGAGAGTTTCCGTTTCTGTCATGCCGCTGAGGCGCGAGACGACCCAGAAGCCGCTGTCGTTCATCCATGAGGCGGCGAAGGAGGCGAAACCGATGCCGAGGTAGATGTAAATGGGGTTGTAGGGAAGATTTCCACCGGAAATGAGGGGAAGCATGATGGCAGAGCCGGTGATCATGGAGACTGTGGCGGAGCCTTGGGCAACGCGGACGATGAACGTCATGATGTAGGCGAGGAGGATGAGATTGATGCCGCCGTCACCTGACATTTTGGAGACTGCGCCGCCTACGCCTGCGTTGCGGATCATGAAGCCGAAGGCGCCACCAGCGGAGGTGATGAGAATGATGATGCCAGCGGTTTCTAGGGGGCCTGCGAGGGCTTTGCTGATGACGGGAAGGCTCCATTTTTTGGTTTTGGCGACGAGATAGAGGGAGAAGAACATGCCGATGAAGAGGGCGATGTTTTTATCGCCGACAAAATCTAAGATTTCGCGAAAGACCGAGCCTGCGGGGGCGATATTGGCGATGGTGGGGACGGTTTGCTCGGCGACTTTTAAGAACGACGAGATCATGATGAGGGCGATTGGGAGAATGACGGGGATGAGGGAGGCGCCGAGGGAGGGGAGCTCGGATAGGGGTTTATCGATGTTTGCCTCAAGGTCCTCCCGGCGGCCGGCAGGAGTTTCGCGCAGCGGCACGGTCATACGGTTATTGAGCAAGCGGGCGATGCCGTAACCGATAGCAGCGGGGATGATTCCACCGAGAATGCCAGCGAGAATAGAAAATCCGACGTCTAAGCCGAGGGTTTCTACGGCGGCGATGGGGCCGGGATGCGGGACGGTGAGTGAATGGGTGACGACGGCACCAGCGCAGACGCAGAGGATGTAGAGGAGGTAGTTTTTCCCGGTGCGTAGGTATAGGGCTTGAGCGAGGGGGGCCATGAGCAGGAACATGGTATCGAAGAAGATGGGAATGGAGAGGATGTAGGAGCTGACGACGAGGGCGATGCCGGCGCGGGCCTCACCGAAGACTTTGAGAAACCAGCGGACTACGCGATCTGCGCCACCGCTTTCCATGAGGCAGTAGCCGATGACGGATGCGAGGCCGATGGAGATGGCTACGCCGCCAGCGGTGTTGCCAAGGCCGGTGAGCGTGAGGCGGATGACATCGGAAAGGGAGGAGATGGCGGGGCCGAGGGTGCCATCGGCTTGGGGGACGATTTCTGAGGAGGAGGGGATGAGGCGGGCCATGATACCGACGAAGAGGGCGGCGAGAATCAGGGCGAGGAAGGGGTGAAATTTCAGCTTTCCGATGGCGAGCATGATGAAGCCGACAGCGGCGATGAGGACGATGAACGGCCAGAAGTCAGTGAATGTCATGGTAGCGAGTTGGGTGGGCACCCCGGCAGGCTGGCAGATGAGTGGGGTTTTTGGGAAGTGTGGATTCTAGGTTTATGCGAGATGTGGAGAAGTCAGAGGTAGGAGGTGACGATGCCTGTCAATTTGTCAGCCGAAGGTTATCGATGCCGATTTCGGCATTTTTGTGGTTGGTGGAAGCTTCGATCCGAAGTTGGAAGGAGTTTGTAGATGCGGTGGGGAGGATTTCTTTCAGTTTGATTTGATAGTCCTCAAAGGTGAGAAATTCGGTTTTGCCGTCATCATCTAGAAAGATCGAGTTAAGCTTTTGGCCGTTGAATGATAGATCGCCGTTTTCGTTTGGGAGGATTTCTGCGAAAACTGTTTCAAATTCGCCGTCGGCATTTGTATCTGCGAGGATTCTTAGGAAATCGCCTTCGAAAAAGTGATTGGGCGAAGCGACGGCGGAAAAGTGCAGGGTGGGGTTTACTGAGTTTGATAGGTTCCAAGAGTCTTTGAGGGTTAGCGTTTGAGTTTTGCCACTAAGGTTCCCGATGGCGAAGTAATGCTGGCCGCGATGCCCGCGGAAGGGGCTTTTGTGTGAAATGGCGACACTGGAACCCCACGGGGTATTTTCGGGTGCCTCGGAGAGCTCCCACTGATTTGCCTCTGGCTCATTGAATGCCTCAGCGTGGAGGGTTTTGCTACCGGATATATTGATGTTCCAGAGGCGGACTGTGCCATCGCCATGACCGCTTGCGAGAAGGCTGTCTTCTGGGTTGACCGAGAGATATTCTGTAGTCTGGATGCGCTGGGTGAAGACGGGATCTGGGGTGGGGGCGTTTTTCTGGATCTGGGCTGTTTCATAGATGCGGAAATATCCGGGGAAAATTCCCTCGGAGTCCCCGTTTACGCGGGTGTCACCATCATGGATGAGGAAGCGTCCGTTATTGGTGTAGGTGGCGGGCTCGATCTCGTTGCCGTCTTTAATTTCATCTCCACTGGTGAGAATTTGGATGGGAGCAGGACCTGATTTAGCTGGGCCATTGTAGGCTAAGAGCTCGTCCATGGCGTAGACTTGGACTAAGCCGCTGCGTTCTTGCGTGAAGATGAAGTGGCGGTCTCCGTTAGGTTCAAACCGGGCTTCGCGACCGGATCCATCGATGTTTTTGCCGTTTTTAGAGGGAAGGGAGGCAATTCTGGTGAGTTCTACTTTTGTGATGAGGCCCGAATCGTCTTTTACATGTCCGATTTTCCAGAAAGAGCCATTCGTATCAGTGCCGACAGCTCCTAGATGGCGGTCATCCTCCGTAAGATCGAGCGAATTGACCGCGAAACCGGGTTGGCCGCCATGTGAAGCTTTGGCTACTCGTTCCCAAGTTTTCGGATCACCTTGGGTGCGGAAAACTTCGATGCTACCTGCTTCTTCGGTGCCGACAAATAAAAGGGCACCATCGTGAGACCAAGTCATGCAGTCGATGGCGGCATCTGGGGTATCAGGATTTTCATCGCCTGTGTGGAGAGTGTGAATAAGGACGGGTGCCTCAAGCCATTCTTCTGGCCTATGTTCGTCTTCTCGGATGCGCCAGACTTCGATTTTATTATCCTCTCCGCCAGCTGCTACGAAGCGCCCGTCTGGACTGAAAAGGGAGATTTCGATCTCATCAGCACCGCCTTTGGGTGCATCGTCAGGGATGCCATCGCCATCTTCATCTGGTCCGCGCGAGCGTGCACGATCCCAGATTTGCTCGCCAGTTTTCACGTTCCAGAGGCTTAGATGAGCGGTTTTCCCATGATTTTTGCTTGGGTGTCGGGCGTCGGCTTTGGAACAGGTCAAAAGGAGATTTCCGGAGTAATCAAACATGGTGGATTCGGTATCAGTGATCCCCTCTTCCCGATCTATGATTCCTGCGGGATCTGCCATATTGATCCACGGCGAGCCGTCAGCCTTTTCTGCTAGTTCCAGTGCGATGGGGGGTGCAGCGAGAAGGGGTGCGGTGAGGAAAATGGGATAGAAAAGAGCTGCTTTCATGATTGTAAGGATGGTCGAAAAGGGGGGCGGTGCTGGTCAAGGGCAAAGGGTCAGTGGTGTTTAGAGGCTTAGAGGCACATTTGGTTGAGTTTTGTGAGTGTGTTTTATTTTAAGAGCTGAGTTGTTAGTGAAGGCAATTATGGGTTGTGAAGGATCAATTATGGGTTGGTTGGGTATTGGTGGTTTGCTTATGAGGGGTGATGTATTCAAGGATGTGGGATGCATAGCCGCCCGCCGAAGAAATTTGTCCCGACTCCGTTTGCTTATCATGAGGAGGTGGATGTGCGGATTGACTCGCTTACGAATCTCGGTGCGGGTGTTGGCAGGATCGATGGGTGGGTGATTTTTGTGCCATATTCGTTGCCGGGCGAGTTGGTGAGGACGCGGATTTTCCGGAATGATAAGAATCATTCTCAGGGGGATTTGGTGAGGGTGCTTGAGGAATCGAAGGATCGGGTGAAGCCGGGTTGTCCGATTTTTGGGGAATGTGGGGGCTGTCAGTATCAGCATTTGGCATATGAGAAGCAGCTTGAGTGGAAGACGCGGCAGGTGCGGGAGCTTCTAAAGCACATGGCTGGAGAGGAGCGGGAGGTGAACTTTTGTGAGAGTTCGGAGCAAATTTGGAATTATCGCTCGAAGATTACGCCGCATTTTGCGAAGCCGAAGGGAGGCGAGATAGGTGAGATCGGGTTTTTGAAGGTGGGAAGGCGAAATGAGCTTTTGAATGTGGAGAATTGCCCGATTGCGATGGATGAGATCAATGCGGCCTTGCCCGGGGTGCATCGAGAAATTCGGCAGAATGCGGGGAAATTCCGGCGCGGGGCGACGATTTTGTTGAGGGCGACTGAAGGGCGGGTTGAGCGCGATCCGAAGGCGATTGCGCGTGAGGAGGTGAGCGGGGTGCGCTTTGATTTTGTGGCGGGCGAGTTTTTTCAGAATAATCCGTTTATATTGGAGAAATTCACTTCGTATGTGGGGGAAAAGGCGCGGGCGGGAGGTGCGCGGTATCTTGTAGATGCGTATTGCGGGGCAGGCCTGTTTGGGCTGTGTCTGGCGAGGGATTTCGAGAAAGTGATGGGAGTTGAGGTGAATGAGGCCGGGGCGCGGTGGGCAGTGAAGAATGTGGAGACAAATTTGCTGGAAAACGTGAGTATTCTGCAGGCAGATGCAGAGGCGATTTTCGCGGAAATCCGCGAGCCAGCGGCGGAAACGGCGATTGTGATCGATCCGCCACGGAAGGGCTGCACGCCGGAGTTTTTGGCGCAATTGATCGAGTTTGGGCCGGAGCGGGTGGTGTATGTTTCTTGCGACCCAGCAACGCAAGTGCGGGACTACAAGATCCTGCGTGAGGCAGGATTTGTTTTAGAGGAGGTGCAGCCGTTTGATTTATTTCCTCATACTCGTCACGTGGAGTGCGTGATGGTGCTGGTAAATAAGGTTGCGTGAGGCTTAGAGAAGCATGAGAGCTGGGTTTTCGATGAGTTTTTTGACTTCACCGATGAAGGCAGCTGCTACTGCGCCATCGACCACGCGGTGATCGGCAGATACTCCGATATTCATGCGCAGGCCAACAGCGAGCTGACCGTCTTTGACGATGGGCTTCTGGATGGCGGCACCAACAGAGAGGATGGCAGCTTGGGGAGGATTTACGATGGCATCAAAGGAATCGATTCCCCAAGCGCCCAGATTTGAGACGGTGACGGTGCCGCCATCGAATTCATTAGGCTTGAGCTTTTTGTCTTTGGCCCGGACAGCGAAGTCTTTTACGGCTTTTGAAATTTCTAGAAGTGATTTGTTTTCGGCTTCTTTGATGACTGGGGTGACAAGGCCGTCTTCGACTGCGATGGCTACGGAGAGGCCGATATTTTTGAAGGATACGATGTGATCGCCAGCGAAGGACGCGTTGATGGCGGGCACTGCCTCGGTGGCATTGACGGTGGCTTTTAGGATGAAGTCGTTGACGGAGAACTTGTTTCCGTGAGTTTTTTCAGCTTGGTCATTCACTTGCTTGCGCAATGCCATGAGCGGTGCGGCATCGACTTCAACGTGGAGGTAAAAGTGCGGGATGGTTGTTTTCGAGGTGAGGAGCCTTGAAGCGATAATTTTCCGCATGGAGGAGAGCTCGATGCGCTCGTCGCCGTCTTTGGCAACTGGTTGGATGGCCTCGACTTGTGTGGGTGCAGTGGGTGCGCCGGAAGAGCGTTTTTTGGCGGCGGCTGAAAGGCCAGCTGCGGCGTCCTTTTGGTTGGATGATTTGGCAGGTTTTTCAGAGGAGCCACCATCGGCTGCTTTGCGGACATCCGCTTCCACGATGCGACCAGCAGGGCCAGATCCGCTGATGTCTGAAAGGTTTACGCCGAGCTCGTTGGCAACTTTTTTGGCGAGAGGAGATGCTTTTACGCGGCCTTTGTCTGAGGAACCAGTGGGGGCTTCGCTGGGATCCGCTTCAGTAATGTCTGGGGATTCACCTTTTTCTTCTGCGGCAGCGGCGGCGGCACCTGCGGAGGGCGAGGGGCCGCTTGGAATTTCTTCGGCTTCTGATTTGGAAGAGCTAGAATCATCGGATGCAGTTTCGCCGCCTTCTTCGCCGTCTAGGATGGCAAGGATGGCGCCGATTTCTACTTTATCGCCTTCTTGGACTGAGATTTCGGTGATGGTGCCTTCATCGAAAGCCTCCATTTCCATAGTCGCTTTATCGGTTTCTACATCGGCTAGGATATCGCCGATTTCTACGGAATCGCCTACGGATTTGTGCCATTTGATGAGGGTGCCCTCGGTCAT
Organism: uncultured Verrucomicrobiae bacterium; assembly: GCA_963849375.1. GTDB lineage: Bacteria > Verrucomicrobiota > Verrucomicrobiia > Verrucomicrobiales > Akkermansiaceae > Luteolibacter. The sequence continues at coordinate 394,060 of CAWKHB010000008.1, forward strand.
GGTGTCCGAGAGTTTTGGCATTTCAATTTTTACTGACATGGTCTTAAGAAGGAAAAAGGAATTTCTGTGAGTAGGATGGTGGAACGTGGCTTGATTTCCAGCCCTTTTTACGCAAACAAGCGCGGAGGACTGTGGCCGCTCCGCGCTTGTTGAAAGTTTTTTTAGGTGAGATGCTTATTCAGCGAGTTTTTTCATGGTCGGGATCATGCCGATGTGTGGGCTTCCGACGGCTCCTTGTGCGGTAGCCATTTTGATTAATTGCTCAGAGTTTGATCCGCAGCAGCCTTTCTTAGGGCAGTAGAAGCGGGTGCATGTTGGGCAAGGAATTTTTACTTTTTTGGTTACCGTTTTGTAACGAGGGACGCGTTTCTCGGTGGTTTGCATGAAACCGCCTTTGGCGCCATCGCTGACGAAGTTTTCCTCGGTGATTGTTTCATATCCGCAAGTGCGGACTTGTTTTGTCTCCATCCGATGGCCGGCAGTGGATGTGTTATCTCCAAACATGGAGCAGCAGGAGGAGAATCCGACGGAGAGGATTGCGAGGGCCAGTAGGCTGAGGATTTTTTTCATCGGTGTGGTGTCTTTCTGAGGGAAATTGATTTACATGCAGCAGCAAGAAGCGGCGGCGAGGGTGCCTAGAGCAAGGACGGTGAGAGTGGCAATGCGTTTCAACATGGCTGGAGCGTAGGGGTAGGTGCAGGCTTGGCAATAAAATTTAGACAAAAAGGAAGGATTGCGGCAGCGGATGAGGGCTGGACACCTTTTCTTGTAAGGGACAAAGTTTTAAAAAGTCTGAGTTAGAAGGAATGGAAGAGGAGGATAAGCGGTGGATGAGAGTGGCTTTGGAAGAGGCGCGAAAGGGTGTGGGGCGGACAGCTCCGAACCCGCCTGTTGGGGCTGTGATTGTGAAAGGGGGGAGGGTTTTAGGAAAGGGCTGGCATAGGCGGGCGGGCGGGCCGCATGCGGAGGTGGAGGCGATGCGGGAGGTAATTTCACGTGATGGAGGTGATGCACTGGTGGGTGCAACGGCGTATGTGACATTGGAGCCGTGCTCGACGGTGGGGAGGACGCCGGCGTGCACGGATGGGCTGCGGGAGGCGGGGGTGAGGCGTGTTGTTTATGGAAGTGTGGATCCGAATCCGGCGCATGGGGGGGCGGCGGATGAGGTTTTGAAGGCGGGAGGGGTGGAGGTGATGGGTGGGGTGCTGATGGACGAGTGCGATGAGATTTTACGGCCATTTTCGAAGGTCCAGCGGACAGGATTGCCGTGGGTGATCTGGAAATGTGCGATGTCGTTGGATGGGAAAATCACGCGGCCTGTGGGTGAGGGGCAGTGGCTAAGTGGTGAGGAATCGCGGGCTGAGGTGCAGCGCTTGCGGGGAGAGGTAGATGCGGTTTTGACGAGTGGGGAGACGGTGAGGAGGGATCGGCCGCTATTAAATATCCGTGTGCCGGAGTATTTGGAAGGTAGGGGGCAGCCGTGGAGAGTGATTGTGACGGACCGGCCAGAGACGCTGCCGATGGAGGCGGAGTTATTTTCGGAGGAAAATGCGCGGAGGAATTTGCTTCGTGGAAGTGCGGATTTGGAGGGGATGTTAAGTAATTTAGTGAGAGAGCAGGGTGTGCTGAGTGTGATGATGGAGGCTGGGGGAGGTTTTTCTGCGGCGATGTTTGCGGCGGGTTTGGTGGATGAGGTGGTGATTTATTATGCGCCGATTTTATGTGGGGATACGGTGCCGGCGCTGAAGGGGATGGATTTTGGGAGTTCTATTCGTATAGAGAGTGCGGATTATCAGGTTTTTGGGAAGGATCTTTGTGTGCGCGGACTGGTGGCGAGGTGAGTTAGGTGTTTTGAAGGGTTTGAATGGCGTCTTCGAGGATGGAGAGGTCAAATTCGTGGACGTCAGTGCCAAGGCCGATGTCTTTTAGGAGGAGGACGGTGAGATCTCCTCCGAGGTGCTCACGAAATTCGTTAAGGCCCTCGAGAACTCGGCGTTTGCCGGATTTATCGAGGAAATTGAGGGCTGGATGAGTGATTGGCATCTGCAGGGCTTGGAGAACGGCAAGGATGCGGGTGGCAGCTTCTGCACTGAGAAGTCCGGTCTTTTCTGCGTAAATGGTGTCTAGGGCGAGGCCGATGGCTACGGCTTCTGCGTGGGAGAGTTTGTAATCTGTGAGGGCCTCTAGTTTATGGGCGGCCCAGTGGCCGAAATCGAGGGGGCGGCTGGAGCCATTTTCAAAGGCATCTCCGCTGGTGGCGATGTGGCGGGCGTGTAGGAGGGCGGATTTTTTGACGCATTCTTCGAAGGCCTGGGGTTCTTGGGAGAGGAGGGCGGAGGTGTTTTCCTCAATCCATTCGAAAAATTCTGCGTCTTTCACGAGGGCAACTTTTACGGCTTCGATGAGGCCGGCGACGGCGATGTCTGCGGGTTGGCTTTCGAGGAAACGGAAGTCGTTGATGACGGCAAAGGGAACGGAGAACTGGCCGATCCAGTTCTTCTTGTTAAAAGCGTTGATGGCATTTTTGACGCCGACGCCGCTATCGTCTTGAGATAGAGTGGTGGTGGGAAAACGGATGAGGCGGACGCCACGGTGGGCGGTTCCGACAGCAAAGCCGACGGCATCTAGGAAGGCACCGCCGCCGATAGCGATGGCGTAGGAGTGGCGATCAATGTGGCAGAGATCGATATCCCGCCAGATTTCGCGGACTAGGTTGTCATCTGCTTTGCAGATTTCGCCGCCGGTGAAGAGGCGGGTGCCTTGGAATTCGATGTTTTCTGCTGAGATGTAGGATTTGATTTCAGCGGTGAGGGTTTGCCATGATTTTGCGACGGAGGTTTCTACAAAAACGATGACGCGGCGGCCATTGCCTTCGGTTAGAATTTCGGCGAGAGCGCGGTTTTCGGGAGCGAATGCATTTCGGGTAAAAACGATTCTGTGTGTGAAGGTGACGGGGATTTGAAAATCGTGGCGTTCCATGGGGATTTACAGCGCAGGGGAGGGGGTAGATAGCTTCATTTACGGTGCGGGGCCAATCATTCTTTAGGTAGGCGATACTCAGTTGTAAAATCGAGGGGGCAGGATAGGTAAGGGAATGTCTGAGGAAATTGTGCTATATGAATCCCGGTGGTTGGGGCTGTATCGGAAGGGGAAGTGGGATTATGCGCGGCGGCCGAACTCGGACTGTTGTGTGGGCGTCTTGGCGGTTACGGATGACAAGGAGGTGCTTTTGGTGGAGCAACATCGGGTGCCGATGGGCAAGGTGGTGATTGAGATTCCGGCTGGTTTGGTGGGAGATGAGCCAGAATTTCAGGGAGAGACGCTAGCGGAAAGTGCAGGGCGGGAGCTTTTGGAGGAAACGGGCTATCGGGCAGGGAAGGTAGAGTTATTAGTGGCCTCGCCGACATCTGCGGGGATGACGCCGGAGATGACGCATTTATTTCATGCAACGGAGCTTGTCCGGGAAACTGCAGGTGGTGGCACGGAATCGGAAAATATTACGGTGCACCACGTGTCTATCGGTGATTTGCGCTCATTTTTAGCAGAAAAGCAGCGAAACGGCCTGCTTGTGGATTTCAAGATTTATGCAGCGCTGGGTGCGGCAGGGATTTCGTTTTGAGAGGCCTTTAAAGTGCTTTAATGGCGTTCATAATCCTATCGGTGAGTGCTTGGTAGCCTTCTTTGCTGGCGTAGGATTTCTGTTCTTCGGGCGTGAGAATGATCGGCTGGCCGATTTTGACAGAGATACGTGCCATTTTGATTTTCCCAGAGCCACGGGGCAGTGCTTGATCGGCGCCGCAGATTCGGATGGGTTGGATGGGGACGTTGGCTTTTACGGCGATGAGGCCGACTCCGGAAGCGGCCTCGCCAATTTCACCATCGAGAGTGCGTGCGCCTTCGGGAAATACGAGGACGCGCCAGCCTTCCCGGAGCTTGCGGATTACGGTTTTCATTGAGCCCATATCGGGGCGATCTTGATCTACGGGAATGGCATTCCATTGGGGGTAAACCCATTTTGCGGGGCCTTTGAAGAGAGTTTTGCGGGCAAAGAACACCATTTCGTCTTTGTAGAGGTTTCCGATGAGTGGTGGATCAAGAAAGCTTTGGTGATTGGAGGCGATGAGGACGGGGCCGGTGCGGATGAGGCGTTCTTGGTGCTCGATACGCAGGCCGAAGATGGTGCGGTAGGCAGCTCCGAACGACATCCAACCGAGCCAGTAAATCCAACGCATCGGTTTGCCACATGGCCTTTCTTCGAGAAGGTCTCCGGGGGTTTGTGATGGAAACGGGAAGTCTCTGTCACGTAAAACTTCAATCGTGGCGTCGACAACGCCTTGCCTGCTAAGATTTGAGGTATCGAGCACATAGGCGCCGTCGGCGACTTTGAGTGGGGCGACTTTTCGAGAGCTATCGGCAGCATCGCGCTCTGCTACGGAATCGATTTCGCCATCATCGGAGCGGCGGTCATTGCGGACTGATGGCTCTGCATCGATGTAGATTTTGTAAGGAGTTTCTGGAAAAACTACCGAGCCGATATCGCGGCCCTCCATGACAACATGGGTGCGCTCCAGATATTTTCTCTGTAAGTCGACAAGTTTTGCCCGCACTTCCGGAATGGCGGATATGGTGGACACGTTCTCATTTATAGTGGAGGTGCGGAGGTGTGCGGAGGGATCCTCGCCATCGATAGTGATGGTGGACAGGGGGCCTTGGTTTCCGCAGATGATTTCCATTTTGTCGACGGCTTGGACGACAGCTCGGCTATCTGAGGGATCAATGCCTAGCTGAAGGATTTTCCAAGTGATGGCCCGGTACATGGCCCCGGAATTGACCATGACGAGGCCGTAGCGCTCGGCTAGGTTAAGCGCGAGGGTGCTTTTTCCGGAGGCGGCAGGGCCATCGATGGCGATCGCTTGGTAAGTCATCGGATCAAGGTAGGGAGTATGAAATCTTCCGGTTCGGTTTTTTCAGAGCGGATGGCGTTGAGGTGATGAGCAAAGCCAGGGTAGGAGGTATTGATGCAGTCTGCGCCGTTGATGGTGGTTTCACCGTTGGCGAAGAGGCCGGCGATGGCGAAGGCCATGGCGATGCGGTGATCGCCATGAGATTCGATGGTTGTGCCTTTGAGTGATGCTCCTCCGTGGACTGTCATGCCGTCGGGAAATTCTTCGACTTCTACGCCCATTTTTCGGAGATTCTCCACGGTGGTGGTGATGCGGTCTGTCTCTTTTACGCGGAGTTCTTTGGCATTGCGAATGTGCGTAGGCCCTTCGGCAAGGGCGGCGGCAACGGCGATGATAGGAATTTCATCGATGAGATTTGGGATTTCCTCGGGCAGAAGGGTGGTGCCAGTGAGGGGTGCACCATGGATTTCAATATTGCCGATGGGCTCGCCATCGCTGCGGTGGACGATTTCTGTCATTTTTGCGCCCATGCGTGAGAGCACTTTGAGGATGGCGGTGCGGGAGGGATTTAGGCCTACGTCTTGGATGAGTAGGTAGGAGCCTTCCATGGCAGCGGCGGCAACGAGCCAGAAAGCAGCGGATGAGATATCACCTGGGACGGTGAAGCTGCAGGACTCGGGCATTTGTTTTCCCGGGAGGGTGATGATGTTATTTTGGCTGCGGTAAGACATTCCGAAGGCCTCAAACATGCGTTCTGTGTGGTCTCGGGTGATCGAGGGTTGTTGCACAGTGGTGGTGCCCTCGGCGAACATTCCAGCGAGGAGGATGGCGCTTTTGACTTGGGCGGAAGCGACTGGCATTTCGTAGGAAATCGGGCGTAGTTTGGTGCCGGTGATTTTCAGGGGGGCGCAGCCGGGGGATTTCCCCATGGTTTTGATTTTACCGCCCATTTTTTCGAGAGGGGTGGTGATGCGGCCCATGGGGCGGGAGGAAAGGGAGGCGTCTCCGAAGAGCTCTGACATGAAATTTTGGCCTGCGAGGACGCCTGCGAGGAGGCGCATGCCGGTGCCAGAATTCCCACAATCGATAGGGGCACTTGGGGCGCTGAGTTTCATGGACTGGCCATGGATGCGTAGTTTGGTAGGGCCGTAACCTTCAAGCTCCTCGAGGATTTCGAAGTTGGCACCGAGTGCTTGCATGGCTTTTAAGGTATTGAGGCAATCCTCGCTGGGGAGGAAGTTTGAAAACTCGCATACGCCGTTGGAGAGGCCTCCGAAGATGGCGGCGCGGTGAGAGATGCTTTTATCGCCGGGGACGCGGAACTCGGCATGGAGTGAGGAGATAGATTTGACGCGGAGGCTGGACATGGAAATGGACTTAAAGGGTGTGCTGTAGAGTATCGCGGAGGGTTTTCGCCTTTGCGAGCCATTGGTGGGCAGCTTGTTGGTCAGGCTTTTCGAGGGTGGCAAGGATTTCACGAAGCTCTGCGATGGTTTCACGGAGGACTGGCAGAACTGCTTGGCGGTTTTCGGTAAGAATTTCTGCCCACATGGTGGGATTTCCTCCAGCGACGCGGGTGGTATCGCGAAGGCCGCCTCCTCCGAATTTGCCGATACCTGGATTTTTCAGCGCGGATAAACTGGTGGCTGCTGCGGTGATGTGTGGGAGGTGACTGATGCGGGCGACGAGGGAATCGTGCTCAGTAGCGGACTGCCAATGGGTGTGGCAACCGAGGGTTTTCCAAAAATGTTCTAGGCGGTCGCACAATAGCTGTGGGGCTTTGGAGTCGTTGGTAAGTAGGCAAGCGGCGCCGTTGAAGAGATCCGCAGAGGCGGCGACGAGGCCATTTTGCTCGGACCCGGCCATAGGGTGGCTGCCGATGAAGTGATTTATGGTTTTCCGGAGAATTGGGCCTAGGGAGGAGTGCGGGGCTTGTTTTACTGAGCCGACATCGGTGATGAGGCAGGTAGAAGGCAGGCCAGCTTTGAGAGCTTGCTCGACGAGGGCGGGCATGGCGCCGATGGGGACTGCTAGGATGAGTAGATCGGCGTCTTTTACGGCGGTGGCGAGCTCACTTGTAGCCAGTGAAATGCCAAGATTCTGGGCAGGGGTGACTGCTTGCGCTTTTCGGAAGTGGAGGGTGGCAGGAGTTTTTGGCTCTAAGGCAAGGGCGATGGAGCCGCCGAGAAGTCCGCCACCGAGGATGGCAACTTTTTGGAAAGGTAAAGGATGGCTCATGGACTGGACCGGACGGAGGGGCCTGAACCTAATCGATGAGCGAGATGAGCGGTGAGAAAGTGGGCTGCGGCTTACGGGACGCGGAAGTATTTTTTCTCGGAGGCGGGGAAGGTAGGGTCTTGGACCAAGGTGCCGCTGGGTATATCGCGCACGTCGATAGGGCTGTTATTGAAGGGGCTGAAGACGAAACCTGGCTTGCCGGGAACTGGATTGGCGAATGCGTAGTCAGTTTTTTTCTTCGGAGCGGGCTTCTCGGTGGTAGTAGTGGACTCAGTGGGGGTTTTCTTCTTCACCGTGTTGCTCGATTGCGATGCGGCTTTGCGTTTCTTCTCAGCAGCTTTCATTTTATCACGCTGAGCTTGAATCTTTTGTTGATCTTGGCTGGTGACCGATTCGCTAGCAGCAGCAGGTTCCTCTTTCGGACGCTCGCGCCGAGGGCGATCAGGAAGCTGATAGCACGAGGTCAATGCGATGCACGCGAATAGGGGAATACTGAGGAAAAGCGTAGATTTCATGGAATTAGTGACAGCTTTGGGTGCCGCTGCGCAGGAAAGCTTACCTAAGGCGATACGGCAAGCATTACGTTTTAGTAAAAAGCTGATATTGTTAGATTTCCGCATCTGGGGGACTTTGGGAAGGTATCTCGCGCTCAGCTAGGAGGGGAGTGCCTGTTGTGGGATGATCCATAATGGAGCGGCTTCCGTATTGCATCCAGCGGTAGGCTACGGCGATGATAAGGAGGGCTAAGGGATAGGCAAAGATAACCCCAACGCATAAGGCTATGAGGCCAGCGATAATGATAGCGATACAGAGAAGGTAGATGAGGAAAATTCCGAGCAGATTGTTTTTCGTGACTTGGGCACTGTATTTGAAAGATTCGATGACGCCTAGATTGCGATCTACTATGGCATACATGTATTGGCTATACCTTAGGGCGATGTAAACACCCGGCACGATAAAAAGAAGCAGACCGACTGCGACAGCTAAAATGTAAAGGATGTTTCCAGCCAATGCTTTCAAGAGGAGGTGGCCGCTGTGGAGCAATTGGCTAGGTGTGATTTGCTTTCCATCAACTACGTCAAGGGCGATCCTAATGGCCCCCAAAGCCAGCCAGGTGCTGATTACCCACTGAATTGCCTCGCTGAGGATATCGAAGTATACGTAGTGAGGCTTAGGCTCATAGCTTTCTTCTTGAGTAATTTGAGGAAATATGGGCTGGGTAAGATCAAATTGTTCTCCAATAGCTGTGAAGATGAGACCTACCGCGATGATGATAACGAAGTAGAGGAGGGAAGTGAGAAGAAGGGGGCGTAGCTGTTTTTTAAATAAATCAAAGGCCCGTTTTAGGCAGGCCATGGGCAGGAGGGGGTCAGAGCCGGGAGGGATCTCCTCGAGTGCGCCGGTAGCTGTCTCGTAAGCGAAGGGCTGCTGGGAATTTGCGGAATTCTCGTGTTTGGTGGTTAGTTCGGGGACTTGCGAGGGCGAAATCCAATCTGGCATGCCTTCGTTCCAGACGAGGTCTTTATTGGGATCTAGGCTTCCAGCAGCGATCAGCGCGCGTAGATCCTCGAGCTGCATTGGCCCGTGTTGTGTCCCCTTTTTCGCGTAAAACCATTGGCTCATAGTTTGGGGGTGATAGGCGCTTAACTCGGCAGCGGCAATTCTGTATTTAGAAATTGAAGTTATTCCTCTTTTGCAACCTGTTGGTCTGCCTCCCAATAAAGACGTGCCATATCAAGTTCAAGTGCTGCTGTTATACTTATAAAATTTTTGAGCGTCGGGCTATGCGTCCAGTTTTCCAGAAATGCGATTGCGGAAGGACTTACCTTCGACATCCAGGCGAGTTTGCTCATCAAAATCCCTTTTTTAGTACGGACTTGGATCATTTTTGACATCATGTGTTGGGCGATCAGATCCGGGCGGTTTGAAGCTATCCCAAGACGGTAAAATGATTCTTGGCGCGGAATGATGCACAGTTTCCTGTGGATAGCGTAATGAAGTTACTCAATCCCCATGGACGAAAGAGTTGCTTCGTCAAAACGCGTCTGACGTTACCGCCCTGAAACTACCTACATGCCTTCGGTAGTTTTGCCTGATGTCCAATCACTTTCACATCTTGTTAGGTGTGACGCCGGTTCCCGCGGTTACGCTCCTTCGTCGCTCACCCCGCGCTACTTTCCGTAATCCCTCCGGGATATTCGTGATGATGCACGGTCGGTTTACTGGGCGGATGCATGATTTGAGTGCGTTTATGAAATCGCTGCTGGAGTGTTTTACGAAGTGGTTCAATGGCAAGCACTCGCGCTCCAATTTTATATAAAGCCATTTTGATTGGTGTGGAAAAGCTGGCAAGAAAACACCCTCTCACGAATCGTTGCTGGGCCTGTATGGCCGCTCTTATGACCTTTGTATTGAAAGCTTCCTCAAGTCATTTTTCGTGCAATCGTTCATTTAATCACCCTTCTTGGCAAAATAAACCTTGCTCTGCGGTCCCAAGTCCAAAAAATTTTTATGGCCGAAGACTATCACTCCCAGAGTAACCTTAACTCTCTACTTTTCAATCATTTAGAACAAAATTATGGAGCCTCAGAAACTCCTTATTCGTGTTCATCAATTAGCGATCTTGAGTTCGCTCGACTCGGCATTTTACGTTGCTTAAGCCACGCAAAAACTGGCCACGAGTTCCTTCAATATCACGCCGATCAAGGAGGCCAAAACATCGACCCGAGCCACTTCTTCAAAGCCCTCAAAAGCAAGCGTCGCTTAGCTAACATAAGTTCTCTTAACGGACTTTTGCGCATCACCATGACAAATCAATTGCCCGATCCTTTTGCGGCCTTCAAAGAGCTAAAAAACTACGATATCTATGCAGCAGATGGTCACTACCATCACGCCGCCGCCTTTGATTCGAAAACTAATGGCAAAAGTGCTGAAGCCACTGGTCATTTCTTTCGCCTTGATCTACGCAATCATCATCTTGGACCATCTTAATCTTGGAGTTCCCAATGGCGGCAAGAAACGCGCCCATGACATTACCGTCATAAAACGAGCGAGCACTGAACTCCTCCGCAACCACGCTCCCAAGGGGCGAAAAATCCTCTACGCATGGGATAAAGCCTGTATTGATTATCATCTTTGGAGTAAACTAAAGCACAATTCAGGAATCTATTTCATAACTCGCGAAAAATTTAACAGCGCAGCGCTAACCTCCTCACGCAACTTAATTAATACAACAGATTTACGTAACGAAGGCATCACCGAAGAACGCTACGTAGGACCTAGTAATAGCGAGTTGATACGTCGCATTACATATATAGATCCACGAGCATGGCAGGAAATGTACATATATAACAATGATGTGAATCTTCCTGCCTACCAGCTTGTGATTATCTACAAGCACCGTTGGGATGTAGAAAAAGTGTTTCACCAGCTAAAGAGTAAGATGGAGGAAAGGAAATCATGGGCGAGTTCCCAAACAGCGAAACGCCATCATGCCATCTTTGAATGCCTGACACATAACCTCTGCTTGCTTACGGAAGCAGAAATGAAGAGCCGAGGGCTTAGCGACGAAGTTGAAAAAACGGGAAGGGAAACTGATGAAGCCACCTAATATTTTCATAGAAAAAGCGATCCCAAGAGCTAGCCAGAGAACAGTTTGCTTCATTCGTTGGTTGCGAGCAGCCAGAACATCCTGTTACACAAAGCGATAGATAAGCTAGCACACGTCTGGCACCCGAAAATTACCTAAACTTTTCCATACCGAACTTATTTGTTATAGTTCCAATGAGGGAAACTTATATCATGTCCTTTGGTTTGAAAGGTTCCAAAGTCGGTTTTGACTTAGGTGTCTTCTTTATCGCTTTGGGCAGAAATATAAACATGCCAATTCCGCACAGGGCGAAGATGAGACCAAAGATGGGCATGAAATAGGTTCCGGCATGGACGCCAGGCTTGAGAACGCTTTTCTCTGGATCTCCTGCAGAGTAAAAGACGGTGACTTCTGAATCCACTGGAAATTCATTCACGAATCTCCGTGCCTCATTTGGATTGCTGGTAGACACGTTGCCAAAGCTAATTCGATTTGAGGAATACACCACTCCCTCAACTTCATAATGATATAAAATCTCCGCCTCATACGTTGTGCTATCGTCATTCCGGCGTTGTTCGACGGAGGAGGATTCTACAAGGCCAACTGCTGAGGGCCACGACATGCTATCTTTCGCGAGGTAGAAAGATTTGACGCCTAGCGTTAGAATGAGGATGCCCACCACAAGGAAGGGTATGGGGAACAGACGGGCGAACAGAAAGCGCATCCACGGGCTCATTTCTTTGGTGTCTTGACGTTTTCGCATAGCAGATTGGAGTTTCTTGTAAGCAGATGTTAGGTATTGTCCCGGCAGATATGGCAGGCTTTTTTAAGAAATTGTTCAATGTGATCACAGATCAGGTTGAAGTTGATTGGGATGAACTCGAGGCGAATCTGATCGCTTCTGACTTGGGCGCGAGGCGGAGCACTGAAATCGTAGATGAGTTGTATGATCTCGGGCGTGAAATTACAGGGAAGGACGTAGTAGACGTCACGCGCAAGCGCCTTTCGGCGGTTTTGCCAGAAGATGAGCCGCCACCCTCCCCCCGGGAAGATGGAATGCCCGTGGTGATTCTTGTAGTGGGTGTGAATGGGACTGGCAAAACAACCTCGTCCGCTAAGCTTGGGCTATGGCTGAAAAACCGTGGACATTCAGTGATGTTAGCCGCGGCAGATACCTTCCGGGCAGCCGCTGTAGAGCAGCTCCAACGCTGGGGGACGCGGCTGGAGATTCCAGTTATTACAGGAAAGGAAAATTCAGATCCCTCATCTGTTTGCTATCAAGCGCACAAGGAGGCCATCGCGCAAGGTGCGCAGTTTCTCATATGCGATACCGCTGGGCGCATCCATACCCGGCATAATTTGATGGAGGAACTTGGAAAAATTAGGAGAACTCTTGCAAACAAGACCCAGCAGCGCCCGATCTCACATTTCTTGTTGTCGATGCTTCGACAGGTTCAAATGCTTTAAATCAGGCCCGTGAATTTCATAAATCCAGCCCGCTTGACGGCCTGATTGTCACGAAACTCGATGGATCTGGGAAGGGCGGGATCGCCATCACCATCTATGATCAGCTCAAGATTCCCCCGCGTTTCATCGGCACGGGTGAGGAGCCAGAGGCATTTTCAATATTTGAGAAAGAACGCTTTGTAGGTGAAGTGCTCTAAACTGTATCACTCAATGCCGCGCAGCTTTTTCTGCTCCGCAACCCACTTTTGATCTGACTTAGAAAGCCGAGATTCATCCGTTTTGTAGCGTTCTCCCCCTGGCTCAATCAAAATGAGCTTTCCCTCGGAATAATTGACTAACTTCGCGAAAACTTTCCTTCCGCGCTGCCCTTCCCATTCCCGGTAACCCTTCGAAGTTAATTGTTTACGCCAAGTTTTGAACTGATGCGCTGCAGCGGCTCGCGCTTGCTTGATGAGGCCCCATGTAAAATCCGCTTCACCTCGTTTGTAGCCAGTATCCCGCCAAACTACTTCTCCACCGGGGTTTAAAACGAGCAAGGTTGGATGCCCAAGAACGCGGTATTGCTTTTTTAGCCTCTTTACGTATTTCCGAGTCTCCGCCTGCCGATTTACCTTATCGTCAAGAGACATTCCGGCGTCATCGATCTTAATTGAGGAATCCACCCGCAGACGCACTATGTTTTTCTCTGCCCATTTCCCGAACTTAGCGGTCCAAAAGCTCTTGCGAAAGCGCTTTGCACATGGGGCTCTTCGATGAATCTGTAAACCATAGGAGCATCGGCTTTCCCTCGCGGACGGCTTCTTGGCGAGCAATTGTAATACTATCCTCCCATGGCCCTCTTTTCGGCGCGGACATGAGATTCGCCAATTCAGGAATGCCTGCATCTGGATTGTCTGGATCTGTGAAAACAATATCTTCCTGCGGGGTGATGCCGAAAATATCTGCTTGGCTATTGCTGCCCGGTTTCACAGGTGTGCCGCCTTCCACTTTTGAAGTGGAACGAAGCGGCGCCGGGATGCCCGTGGGCCCGAAGGGCTTTTCCTCTACCTCTTTCTTTCCACACGCGCCTAACAAGAAAACAGACAAAGCTGCCATCCAAATGGACAATATGCCTTTGAAATCCTTCATAGCTACTTTTCAATCGCACCGGAGTACCACAGGAAGAACAGCGAAACCAACTGAAAAGCAATAGATGTATGCAAAGTGGGGTCACATAACCTAATCCCGGCAGGCGGTGCGCTTTAATATGCTTTAAAGCTGCCTTCCGCACAAAAAGCTTCTGCGTGCAGATTCTACATTTTCCTTGGAAACCCCAAATTATATAAGCGAGTCCCACGATAGGAAGGGCTAGAGGGAGATAGATCGTCCACTGCGGCACCCATGAGAAAGCTTCGGGAATCTCCCTCGAAGCCAGAAGCAAGAACGCTGCTACTATCGCTATCGGTAGCAGAACAAGTAAAAATAAAGTTGATATCGCACCGAGCCGGATGCTCCACGGGTTCGTATGCAGAACACCGCGAATATATCTGCGGGAACTCGGGTTCCGCCACGATTCGTCTTCTCACGTGGAGTGCGAATGAGTGCCACCCGATCCTCCTCAGCTTTACTTTTCGATTCGCCTGCGCTATCGGAGTTTTCTCCCTCCTCTAAATCGCCTCCAGATGCTCTATCCGGTGCAAGTCTTGCCTCAAAAGGCGTTGAATTTTTCCTTCGCCGCTTGCTCCCGCGTGGGATCACTACCTCCGTTACACTTCCCGACTGATAATGCTCAATGCCCTTCTCTGTAACCGGATAAACCGCCTGCGGCACATCCGCTACCGCAGCTCATTGACCATAAGTATTTTCCCCGGTAAGCGAATCGCAAAAGGCGCTTTTGGCAAATCCTCCTCATACTGCTCCTGAGTTGGCCCCTCTGCAATTTCTTGCACATCCGCCTCTGGTATCAATTCATCCTCAGCTCGCCCTGCAATTCCTAACTCCGACTTCGCGGATGAAATCCAAAATCGCACCGTTGTCTCATCAGGCAGCTCATCCGTGATTCCCAGAACTTGGTTCGCTCGAGGAAATCGCAGCCATCAGGTCCCCAGCTTTCTGTTGCGCCAAATGGGCCACGTTCCGGATACCCGCTGCATCGAGCAATTCTAAGCTGCTCGTTTCTAAATCAGTGAGTTCGTTAAGTTCTGCCATCGCGGAGTGTTTTGAACGGAAACGTTTTTATTGCAGCGCGTCGAGCATTTCCCGAAGTTGCGCGAGTTTTACCTGCCAATCTGCAAGGCGTGCCTTCTCTTGCGACACCACCTCAGCGGGCGCACGATCTACAAAACTCGCATTGCCAAGCTTCCCTTCCGATTTCTTAACCTCAATCAACATTTTCTCGATTTCTTTTGAAATCCGGAATTTCTCGGCCTCCACGTCTATCATTCCCTCCATTGGCATATACACTTCCCCCACTGGCGTCACAGCTGCTGGAGTGCCTTTTGGCGCAGAATATTGCTCATCGATGAGAATCTCGCTAGCACCAGCAAGCAGCGAAAGCACAGCCAACTCCCGCTCTACGAAATGAACTGCACCTTTGATAACAAAGCGCACATCCTTCCGCGAGCCTAGCTGATATTCCGCCTTCAAATTCCGCAAACGCGCTGCCGCCTGATACACCGCAGTAGCTGCCTGATCTGCATTCGCAATCACCTCTGCCTCCACTCCGTCTAAAATTGGCTTTTCTGGCAGGCTTTTTTGCATGAGAAATCCACCGTCTTCGAGGTAGTTCATTCTCTCCGAAAGCTCTTCGGTAACGTGCGGCATATACGGATGCAGTAGCTGCAAATATCTACTCATTGCTGCATCAAATGTTCCCAAAGCCGCAGCACGCACCTCCGCACTCGCACTTTCCCGCAGATCTGCTTTCACCGCTTCCAACCACTTATCACAAAAATCATTCCATAGAAATTCGTAGAGACGTTGTGCAATTTCTCCGAACCTATACTCACGATAAATACCCTCCAATCGCGGCCTAAATCGTCGAGTCTTGAAAGGACCTGCACATGATAAATCGCCAGCTCATTTACCGGCGGAAGGGGGGCAAATTCATTACCATCCATCTGCCGGAATCTGCAGGCATTGTAGAGCTTGTTTGCAAAATTTCGGCCCTCCTCAACAGAACTCTCATCAAAGCGCACATCCGCTCCCACTGGCGCAATGCGCATCAAACCAAAGCGCAGCCCATCCGCCCCATACTTGTCCATCAAATCAATAGGATCTGGCGAGTTCCCTAATGATTTACTCATCTTCCGCCCCTTCAGATCACGGATGATGGAGGTGAAATATACATTCTTGAAAGGTAACTGATCCTCAAAAGTGTACCCGGCCATAATCATCCGAGCTACCCAGAAGAAAATGATATCGGGGCCTGTTACTAGATCTGCAGTAGGATAAAATTTCTTAAGCGTTTCTGAATTTTCACCTACGTTAGACATAGTAGCAAAGGGCCATAGCCATGAGGAAAACCAAGTATCCATCACATCCTCATCGCGCACCCACAAGCTCTCATCCTCAGGTGCACTCAGGCCTACATGAATGTCTCCTCTCGTCTGATCCTCCGTATCGAGTGCCTCGGCTGATTGAAGTTCCTCCAATTTATCTTTCCGATACCAAACTGGAATTTGATGCCCCCACCATAACTGACGGCTAATGCACCAATCCTGCAAATTCTCCATCCAATACGCGTAAGTCTTCGCCCACCGCGCCGGCCGGAAGGTAATATCACCATTGGCAACTGCCTTTGTAGAACGCTCCACCTCTGGATACCGCAGAAACCATTGCATGGAAATCCTCGGCTCGATAGGCACATCGCCGCGCTCAGAATAACCCACATTGTTCTCGTATTCCTCAATCCCTATCAGCAGACCCATCTCTTCCAGCTTCGCCGCCGCCTTGCGCCGTGCCACAAACCGATCCAAGCCATCAAATTCCGGTAAATCCGGCGTATTCATCGTCCCATCTGGGTGCAGCACATCAATGATTTGCAAACCGTGCCGAATCCCTACCTCAAAATCTACCTTGTCATGCGCCGGTGTAATTTTCAGCGCACCCGTCCCAAATTCTAAGTCCACCGCTTCGTCGCCAATAATCGGTATCAACGCGTCTGGAAAGGGTCGCCGGACCATTTTCCCAACCCAACTCGCATACTTCGGGTGCTCAGGATGCACCGCTATCGCCACATCACCCATCAGCGTCTCAGGCCGCGTGGTGGCAATTTCTATATACTCACCCGGGCTTTCAGCGAGCTCGTATTTCATCGTAAAAAGCTTTGATTTCGAGGGCTTCATAATCACCTCTTCATCAGACAGTGCCGTCAATGAAACCGGGCACCAGTTCACCATTCGCTTTCCTCGGTAAATCAATCCTTTCTCAAACAGCTCTACAAAAACCTGATTCACCCACTTCGTATACGCCTCATCCATGGTGAAACGCTCACGCGACCAATCACAGGAGCACCCCAGCCTTTTCAGCTGCTTAATGATGATATCGCCATGAGTTTCCTTAAAATCCCAAACCCGCTTTAAGAACTCCGCACGCCCCAAATCGCGGCGCGTCTTGCCCTCCTTCTCGCGCAGCTCCCGCTCGAACTTTTGCCTGCGTCGCAATTCCCGCATGATCCGTCCCAGGTAGCCACAGCACTTCCTTCCCTAACTGCCGGGCGCGGCGTGCTAAAATATCCTGTATCGAATTGTTCAGAACATGTCCCAAGTGTAATATTCCGGTCACATTTGGCGGCGGAATTACAATTGCATACGGTTCTTTCGTGGATTTTTCATCTGCGCGGAAACAGCCCGCCTCTTGCCACGCGGCATACCACTTTTTTTCCACTTCCTGCGGCTCATACGCCTTCGCTAGCTCTGACATCGGGCGCGGACTTTCAATAAGAAATCAGCCTTTGTCCAGCTTCGGCGAATCTACCCTTACCCATGCACCTCCCCCGCCCTTTACGAATCTCTTTCCAAGCCTACTTAGATTATGTAGTTTCGTAGAATGAAAGTCGTTACAAATTTCCATAAATGCGAGGAGGCCTATCTCTTCAAAGCCTTTCTGGAATCGGAAGGAATCGAGGCACATATCTTCGACGAATTCACGCCGCAGAACTCGATGGCTGTGGACTACCGCTGTTTCTGGAATAAAAGTCGTTGTAGCTGAGGAAGACCTCGAAACTGCCAAATCACATCTCACAGACTACGAGGCAGCCATTGCCTTGGCCCCGAAGTGGTAGGCGAGGTGAAAAAATGGCCCCTCGCCCTCCTAGTCACCTTCATGATCGGTGTGCCGCTCATGTTATTTGGCCGAAAGGGCTCAAATACACCTCGTTAGCTCTCATTTTCCAAAATCGACATGCCCGAGGGAAAATTTGGTAAAATCGCGCTCATTCTACGCGTCCTCATGGGCACATTCTTCGTCTACGCTGGTGGCCTCAAAATCCTAAGTGGCGGATTAGAAAAATTTGTCCTCGATATCGAGAACTACAAGCTCGTCTCCGGAAATCTTGCTATCCATCGCCGCTTATCTCGTTCCTTGGGCGGAAGTGCACAGCCGGAATTTGCTTCATGCTCGGCGTTCTCAAGAAAGGCGCATGGTGGGCCATGCTCAGTCTTGTCATCATTTTTACGATTTCCGTAGGTTCAGCATGGATGCGCGGTCTCGATATCACCTGCGGATGCTTCCGGCGGTGACGAGCCCATTTCCTATTGGCGCAAGGCCCTAGAATTTTCCGTCTATTACGCCGCTTTGGTGGTTATTGCCCTTGGGGATATATTCCGCAAAAGCCCACCTCAGATTTCCTAACCGGTTTCAATTGTCCTTTCTCAGTTTTAAGCGAAAGGTTTTGCAGATGCGTTTTACAGAAAAATTATCGAAGCGAGTGAAAGCCAGCGGATCCCGCTTATGTGTGGGCCTCGATCCACGCCCTGGCGAACATGGTGCCAATTATGCCAAAGAATTTCTCGTCCGAGTGATCGAGGAAACCTCCGTATGGGCCGCCGCCTTCAAACCGAACATGGCCTATTTCGAGGCGATGGGCATTGAAGGCATCCGCATTCTCGAAGAAATTTTACCCAGGATCCCCGCTGAAATACCCATCATCCTCGATGCGAAACGCAGTGATATCGGCGAAACTCAAAAATACTACGCACAAGGCTACTTCAACGGCTGGAACGTCGACGCAGTAACTCTGAACCCTTTCTTAGGCTACGATTCCATAGAGCCTTTCCTAAATTTCGAAAACAAAGCCGTCTACCTCCTAGCCGTGACCTCAAACGCCGGCACCGCCGATTTTCAACAGCAAATTCTCTCCGATGGGCGCAAAGTTTTCGAACTTGTCACCGATCTTGGGAAACGTGCCATCGCCGAGGAAAAACTAACGGATGTCGGCTATGTCGTCGGCCTCACAAACTCTGCCGAAGTCCTACCCAAAATGCCCGATGCACCCCTCCTAATCCCCGGCCTTGGCGCGCAGGGTGGTGATCTCAGCGCTCTCGGTGAATCTGGACGCAGCGCTCCTGATCTCATCAACGTCTCTCGCGGAATTCTGTATGCAAGTGATGAGCAAGGCTTCCGGGCACGCGCGGAACATTGGATGGAAAAAATCAATTCTGCCTACCCTGCCAGTTAGCCGATGAAGCCCCCAAGCGATAACAAATACTCGGGCCTAGCTCCGCAGAAAGGCTGGCCTGGCCGCAACGCCAAGTTTCTCCGCCACCGCATCGTCCCCGGAATGTTTCGGAAACGCGGCGGCGCCATGCTGGAGCCAATTCTTACCCCACCAGAAGACGGAAAAGTCCGGGTAACATGGATCGGCCATGCCTCGTTTTTCCTCCAGTTCGCTGGCAATTCCGTTGTAATCGACCCGAATTGGGCAAACTGGCACGGACCCGTCAAACGCCAGCGCCAACCCGGCCTCCCATTGCATGGTGTGCCCGAGGTAGACCTCGTTCTTGTCACCCATGCACACTTCGATCACCTGCATAAGCCGAGTCTTCGCATACTTCGTTCAAGCGATGGCATCGTCGTCCCTATGGGCAGTGCTTCTTTAGTGAAAAGGCTAGGTTTTTCCTCGATCCACGAAGTGAAAATATGGGACCTACTGGAGATTAATGATATCGAAATCATCCACACCCCATGTCACCACTGGGGCGCACGTTATGTGCACGACACCCATCGAGATTACGGCGGCTACATCGTCAAGGCGGATGGAAAGAGCGTATTTCACTGCGGCGATAGCACATATTTCGAAGGTTTTTCTGAAATTGGCAAAAGGCATGAAATCGATATCGCCCTCATGCCCATCGGCGCCTACGAATCCCCAAGTGGCCGCGATGTGCACATGAATCCGGAGCAGGCAGTCCGCGCCTTCCAAGACCTCGGCGCCAAAGTTTTAATCCCCATGCACTACGGAACTTTCCCCTTGGGTAACGAGGCCCTCGAAGAACCTGTCGAAAGACTCCTTATGGAAGCCGATCGCGCGGGAATCAGTGAGAAAATACTAATCCCCGAAGAAGGTGTGGGAATCGAGTGGTAGAAGTAGCCGCCTATTATTTGTGGCGGCCTCACTTATTTTATAACCACTTTGCTCCCTACCGTCACGGTCTCCCCAAGCTTCAGCGCATCCCAGTTCGATAAACGGATGCAACCATGGCTGCTGTTCCTGCCAATCGCATCAGGCTCGGACGTGCCATGCAGCCCTATCCCGTCCGCACTTATACCAATCCACACAATACCAACTGGGTTGTTCGGGCCAGGCGGGAGCATGTAGGAATCATTACTTCTCTCACCAGATTCCAGCATCGATTTATCCCACCGGAACTCTGGCATCCAAGAAATCGTCGTCACCTTCCACTCACCTTTGGGTGATTGATTATCACTCGCACCCGGTGAAATTGGGAACGAAAGCTCCAACTTGTCATCCTTACGGACCTCCACAACCCGCGCGTCCCGTAAAACAGTCAGGTGAAACATCTCTTTCTCGCCCTCCTGTTTATCTCCGCTCTCAGCATTCTCTTCTGCATTCTCCTCGTCTCCCTCTGCCGCATCCTCCGCCAGCTGCATCGCTTTTGAAACCTCAAAAGGCTCCGCCACGTTCGGAACTTTTAAACTATCACCTACCTTCAGAGCCGGATCCTCATCCAACCCATTTGCTTCCACCAAAAAGTCAGGATCTGCATGAAATTTCTCGGCAACTACCTCCAAGAGACTCGTATATGGGAGTTCCTCCTGTTCCGCCAATCCCTCGGGCTCCTCCGCCATCTTACCAATCAACTCCTGATCTTCCTCAGTAATCTCATAATTGATAATCAAATCTCCTTCAAATGGTAGATCCTTTGCCATTTTTAAATCCAGATCGCCCTCATCATTGCTTACGATCTTGCTTTCGGGATCCGTAGCATTCCATCGCTCAGCCGCTTTCTCACTAAATCCACCCCAATACCCGTCAATTTTTCCGGGCCCGAATCCCTTTTCGTCCAAGAAAAGCTGAACCCGCAGGGCCGCTTGACGCTTCTCGGAATCCCACATTTCCTTCGCAGATTCCTCGGCAGCTTCCGAGCTATTTTCCGTTTCCTTCTCCTCCGCGTAAATCACAGGTGAACTGAAAGACAAAAAGGCGACCGAAAGGAAAGAGTAGGTAAACTTTATCATGTATACCTTCCTTCGCAGTTTTAAAGCCAAGCAATGACTTAGTATATATAACGCATTCCCCGCCTCTTTAAGCTCTGAAGTCGTGCTAACAACGCAATCCTTGCCCCCTTCCCCCTCATTCTGCAATGAACAATTGTGTAGTTTCGTTCGAGACAAATCAGGGAAATAGGCATAACTATCACCCCATGCGGTCACGAAACTTCCAAATTATCGCAGCTCTTTTAATTCTGCTCTCGCTCTTTAGTTGCGCACAGCAGACAAACGTTCCGCAGCAGGACTTTTCCGCATCCATCCTCAATGCCATCCGCACAATGCCTACCGGTGGCGGTTACGATGGCAGCGACAAAACAAAAAATCTCTTAGCGAAAGCCTCAAACCGTTCAGGAAATAAATTCGATATCTCCCCCCAGCTAGCCAAACCAAGTTTCTGCTCCGGCGCAACTTACCTTGCGCTCCTGAAGGCCTTAAACTCCGGCCCCGCAGCTCTTTTGCCAAAAATCGACCAAAAGGACGGCCATGGTGTCTTTGGTAGATGGAATGCGAACGGGCCCGGAGCTGCAAAACTCGTCAATGACCTCAATGCAGGCCGCAATTTCACCGATTGGGACGCTGCCCGCCCCGGCGACATCCTGAAAATTTGGTGGACGAATGAAATCGGGAAATTCGAGCGTGGCCACCTAGTTTACTATCTAAACCATAATGAAACCAAGCTCACATTCTGGTCCAGCAATCAACCGAACGGGTATGGAAAGAAAACAATCGATCGAAGCAAATGTCACCGCGTCCTTTTCACACGAATCACAAACCCTCAACGGTTTCAAAACGCAAGTAAACTCCCACAAGTAGATCCATGGCTGGCAGATATGTTAACGAAACGTTTTACGTGGGCAGAAGTCGTCCAAAAATGCAACGTAGAGCAATAGCCTCAAGTTCGCATATCCCCCTAAGCTCACAGCTCAGAAACTTCCTCGCCCAACAGCCGATCTACTGAGGCAACCCTTTCCCAAGGACAGCGTTTTCGTTGGTATTTTCTCCACACTACATCGCGCAGAGACCGTAACACCTCCTCGGGAGGCTCTTCAAGGTGATGCCAATCTGGTTCTGACTTCAATGTCGTCAAAATACGCCACTCCTGTGCGTGGAAATTCGCCCGGTAAAAACGCTTTCCCTCCTTTGTTTTCTCATTCCACTCATGTGATTCCATAATTTAATTACCCTACTTCTTCTTAACTCTCAAAATAGGTATATCCGCCAAGCCCGGCACGATAAAGATCCATAATCTCCTTCCGCTGCCGAGGGGAAATTTTGCCACTCGTCACTGCCTTCTCAGCAAAGTTCCGGAATTTGGATATCAGTTCCTTAGTATCAAATTCCACATAACTCAATACATCCGCAACCGTGTCGCCCTCCATCTCATGAGTATAAACTGGCTTACCGTTCTCTAAATGCACACCTACCACATTTGTATCACCTAGTAGGTTATGTAAGTCACCCAAAGTTTCCTGATACGCCCCTACCAGAAAAATGCCCACATAATACGGTTCATCCGGCTTTAGCGCATGCAGCGGTAAAACCTTAGCAACGTCATCTTTATCGATAAACCGATCAATCTTTCCATCGCAATCGCATGTGATATCAGCTAACACAGCCCGGTGCTTTGGCCGCTCATCGAGCCGATGAATCGGAAGAACAGGGAACAATTGGTCAATGGCCCACGAGTCCGGCAACGATTGAAACAACGAAAAGTTCCCGTAATAGAAATCTGCGAGACCATCAGCCAATTCCGAAAGCTCTTCCGGCACATCCTCCATATCAGCAATCTTTGATGAAATACGTGTTAAGATATGCCAATACCATGCTTCTGCTAAACCTCGCTCTCGCAACGTCGCCGCACCATAAAGAAACATAGCACGCACCTGATCACGATAATAAACCGCGTCGTTCATAGATTCCTGCAAGTTCTTTTTTGTAAGCGCCTTATTAACGTGATATAAGTTCTTAAGGTTCTGAGTCGCCTTCTCAGGCATCACAGGCTCCTTCTCAGAAGTTTGTGCCGATGTAACATCTAATATATTAAAAATTAGAACCGAGTAGTAAGAAACTACGGCCCGGCCTGATTCTGAAATTAAATTCGGATGTTTTACTCCCACCCTATCGCACTGCTGGGCCACTACCTCTACGATATCTGTGCAATATTCTTGCACCGAGTAATTACAAGACGAGGCAAAGTTTGTGTGAGAGCCATCATAATCTACTGCCATTCCACCACCTAGGTCTAAAACCCCCATCGGTGCCCCCTCCTTCACTAAATCGCAATAAATCCTTACAGCTTCAGTACAGCCCTCTCGGATTGCAGCAATGTTAGGAATCTGACTTCCTTGGTGATAGTGCAGCATCTTTAAACATTCAAGATCGCCCGATGCCTTCAACTTATCTACCACTTCAATCACCTGTGCTGCATTCAAGCCGAAGACTGACTTATCACCCGCGCTCTCCTCCCAATGCCCGCTGCCCTTCGTCGATAGCCGAATCCGAATTCCCAAATTTGGCTGGATCCCGATCTTCTTTGCCCGCTTCAGGATCAGATGAAGCTCACTTGGCATTTCCAATACGAGCATGATCTTCATCCCCATTTTCTGCGAATGTAAAGCTAGGTCGATAAACTCTTCATCTTTATATCCATTGCAAACAATATATGCCTTCTGGATCATGCATATGTGCCAAAGCAGCTATTAACTCGGGCTTCGAGCCAGCTTCCAATCCATAATGATATCTCTTACCAAATTCTGTTATCTCCTCTATTACTTGGCGCTGCTGATTCACCTTGATAGGATACACACCTCGGTAATTCCCCTTATATTTTGATAAAGTTATCGCCTTGAGAAACGCTTCGTTGATCTCCGTAATACGCGAATGCAATAAATCGCGAAACCGCAAAAGAACTGGCAAGTGCGTTCCTCGGTCTTTTAGGCCCTCAACAATGTTATACAATGAGACTTTGCCGTTCCCTACATCATCTTCCAGCTTAACAGTTACATGACCCTCTTTGTTAACGCCAAAAAACTTATGCCCCCATGAATCAACGCCGTAGAGCACAGATGACTGCTGCGTCGACCAATCAGAGCTAACTTTCTGTGTTTCTGGATTCTTCGTTGATTGAGATGACGGCATTGCACCTGAAATTTACACACCAAGCATATCTGAGCAACCTGTAACCTTTGGGAGTATCCCTACAGGGTGATACTGTGCTGACCCCAGAATGCCGCCAACTGGCTTCGGTTTCCACGAAATACATTGCGCTCCATAGGCATTGAGAGATCACCAAAATACCTCGGGCTAGACCACTCAGGCGTACTGAAATGTCGGGAAAGCGAGCGCCCGTTTTCCCAAGTCACTCCACCATACTGCCACATCGCCCAATTCCCCCAAATCCCGTATAAGTTCGTTAAACTATCAGGCGTAAGCGGCCGCCCAGTTTGCGCAAAAGTCCGCTCAGTCCCCTTCGGGCTATACAATGCCGCCCAATACGGACAACGCCGTATAACCGCCTTCTGCGCACTGCTCGCACCCGCTAAGCGCGCTCGCAGCCCATCACTATTCTCAAGGTAAACTACTGGATAAATCCCTGTCCGCTGATGCACCCTTAGAATGAAATCTACTAACCGATCCGGCGTGGAAAGGGTATCAAAATCACCCACCAGCAAGAGCCGTTTACCCCCTAAACCCTTTGCCCGCCCAATCGCCCGAACCCGATTCACGAAATTGTCCGCTTGGCGGGCTGGATCTTGATCCATAGTCACATAATGATACGCTCCTATAAGCATCCCCTGCCGATCCGCAGAACGAATAAAATTCCCAAATTTCTCATCTAGCAGCGGGCCTTTTGCAGACCGCGCAATCAACGCTAGCGCCCCATTGCGCCTAAGGGCAGAGAGATCGTTTTCCGAATAACTCGACCCTCCCCGCTGAGATTCTTTCGGATCCCATCCTGAAACATTCAGCACAACTGGCGAACGCGCCACACTCGTCCCACCAAAACCCCCGCCCACCTTAGCCACCTGCGCAAAGCTTCCGCCAGATGGCTCACTCGTTCCGCACTGAATAAGTAAAAGTAGCAACGGGACAAAAATCAAAAACCTCATCTCTTGATGAAACCACCGACACGCTCAATCTGCAAGACCCGGGATGCCTTAACATCTGTATTAAAGCAAATCCGGCCGGTTTTCCGCTGTCCGCTCTCTCGCTCGCGCCGCCCGCCACTTCGCAATTTCCTTGTGATTCCCAGAAAGCAGAACCTCCGGCACTTTCTTTCCCTGAAAATCAATGGGCCGGGTGTAGCACGGCGCTTCCAACAAATTAGGATCTTTAAATGACTCGTCATCTGCCGAATCCGCACCCCCCAACACCCCAGGCAGCAAACGAATGATCGCATCACTCAAAACTGCCGCCGCCAACGCCCCATTTGTTAAAATAAAATCCCCAACTGATACCTCTTCATCAATCAGCGCCTCAATCACCCGATGATCCACGCCCTCGTAATGCCCACAAACAATCAAAAGATGCCGTTTCTCCGAAAGCTCACGCACCCGCGCCTGCTTCAGCGGCTTGCCCTGCGGACTCATCAAAATCACATGAGTATCCTCACCTTTTAAAGCATTGATCGCAGAAGAGAGCGGCCCCGGCTGCAGCACCATGCCCGGCCCACCTCCGCACGGTGAGTCATCCACCCGCCTATGCTTATCCGCAGCCCAATCCCGCAATTGATGCCCTACCACCTCCACAAAGCCAGCGTCCCGTGCCCGCTGAATGATCGAAGCACTCAAAGGCCCCAACCCAATTTCAGGAAACAACGATAATATATCAATCCTCATCGCTCACACCTCCTCCCTTTGCCTTCTCTTTCCAAAATTCTAATCTCTCAGCTATACGCTTTTCTAAGCCCTGCTGACTTGGCTTATAATACTCACGCCCCTCCGGAAGATAGGCCTGCGGGACATAGTTTCCTTCATAATCATGGTTATATAAATACTCTAACTCCGCCTCCGACTTACCAGTCAGTTTCTGGCTTAGCGGCGTCCGCAAATGATCTGGCACCGCCAAAGTGCGGCCATTCTCCACATCCTCAATCGCAGCACCCAATGCAGCATAGGCCGAGTTTGATTTCGGCGCAGTAGCCAAGTAAACCGTCGCATGTGCCAAAGGAATGCGTCCTTCGGGCATCCCGACAAATTCCAGAGCATGATGCGCATCCATCGCCACCCTCAGCGCCCCACTATCCGCAAGCCCTACGTCCTCCGATGCCGCGATCACCAGCCGCCGAGAAATAAACCGCGGGTCTTCACCTGCATGCAGCATCTTCACTAACCAATAAAGAGCAGCATCCGCATCAGACCCCCGAATGCTCTTTATAAAAGCCGATATCGTATCGTGGTGGCCATCATCTCCGTAATGCACAGCCTTCCGTTGTATGGACTCTTCCGCCACCGCCAAAGTAATGTGCACCGCGCCATCGTTCGCGATCGTAGCTAGCTCCAAAGCTGTCAGCGCCTTTCGCACATCCCCGTCGGATCTCGTAGCTAAATGCTCTAACGCCGCTTCTTCATATGTCACTCCCAGCCTTCCTAGCCCCCGCTCCTCATCGGCGATCGCCCTCTTCAATAACTCCAAAATCGCCTCCTCACTCACCGGCTCTAACTGAAAAATCTGCGAGCGAGATACCAATGGCGAGTTTAAATAGAAATACGGATTATGCGTCGTCGCACCCACAAAACGTATCGTCCCACCCTCCAAATGTGGCAGCAAAACATCCTGCTGCGCTTTATTAAATCGGTGAATCTCATCAATAAATAAAATCGTATCCTTCCCCCGTAAATCCTGCTGCATCTTCGCCTGCGCTATTTTTTCTCGGATTTCAGCTACATTCGATTCCACACCATTCAGTGCCTCAAACCGCGAGCCCGTAGTCTCTGCCACCACACGTGCCAACGAAGTCTTCCCCGTCCCTGGCGGACCATAAAAAATCAACGAGCTAAATCGATCCGCCACAATCGCCCGCCTCAGCAACTTGCCCTCTCCTAAAATCGCCTCCTGCCCTAAAATTTCATCCAAACTGCGCGGCCTCATACGAGCCGCCAAAGGCTCGCCGCCCATGCCCTTTCCTTCCGCCCTCGGTTTTTTTGGAAATAAATCTGCCAAATCTCTCCCCAAACCTAACCAGTAGACCACCAACTTCCAAGAGCAGACATTAGCTGTGAATTCCCTAAAAAATCACCCGACCACAATTTGGTAATCCTATACCATGACAACTTGGGAGTTAACACATACAGGCCCAGCAACGATTCGTAAGAGGGTGTTTTCGCACCAGTTTTTTATACCGATCAACACGAAATTGACCCGAAATACCGCCAAATCTGACTTACCGTCACAGAAGGTCTTACTTCTTACATTGTGCAGCAGCGAAACGGACCGCGGGCCTTCAGCCCGCCCCAGTGCTTTGGCTCAGTGCTTCGGAGCGAGCTGAATACCCTCACAGAAGGTCTACCCTCACCAAAGATCTTACTTCTTACATTGTGCGGCAGCGGAACGGACCGCGGGCCTTCAGCCCGCCCCAGTGCTTTGGCTCAGTGTTTCGGAGCGAGCTGAATACCCTCACAGAAGGTCTACCCTCACAAAGGATCTTACTTCTTACATTGTGCGGCATCAGAACGGACCGCGGGCCTTCAGCCCGCCCCAGTGCTTTGGCTCAGTGCCTCGGGGCGAGCTGAAGACTCGCGTTCCATTAGCCGCACGTATTAAAAAAGCTTGGCTTCATGAAATAATCTCCAGCTCCCATGGAGCGTTAGGATACCAGCATAGTCCGCAGGGCTATGACTTTAACAAAAAACAAATCTCAAGGTCTGAAAGACCGCCGGATCTGTGGCCTGCATGCAATGTTTTCTCCAAATCCATACGGCTCAACATCAAATAGACCTCCCCCTCCCTAATCAACATCCACCCTCAAATCCCTAACACTCCACAACACACCCGCCGCCGCCTTCCCGCTCCCCCGCATTCGCCTCGCACCATCCTTCCTCTTCTCTGAAAACCTCTCCCGAGCATTCGCAAATGCCTCATCGACAAAGCTCTTACTCCCAATCACTGCTCCGTCCGTAAAATATCGCACCCTACAGTGCAACATCCTCGCCATCCCCAAGTCCGGCAACACCGTCTCATTATCCTTCGAAGCCAACATCTCTGCTGTATTCATCGTCACCGCCTTCTGTTTGCTCACTTTTGCACGCCCACTTTTCCTTCCTAAAGCTAGCCCCATCGCCCGCCGATAAATCCGCGAAACCTCTTTCCATCTCTCCGCATCAAACCCTTCCCCTTTGTGCGCCATACAAGCCCGCACCAAACCCTCCCTCGCCTTCTTGCCATTCCCCTTCTTCCCACCACCCACAGCCTCCCCGTAACTACTCCAGCGATACTCCGCCGGATCGCTGCACATCCCCGCCCGCACCGGATTCAGATCGATGTAGGCCGCCATCGTCCTTGCCGCCTGCCCGCTTTCCACGATTACGCTTTTAAACCGATCTTCCCACAACGTCCCAGAGCGCGAGTGCTTGCGATTAAACCACTTCGTAAAACGCTCCAGCAGCGATTTCATAAACTCACTCAAATCATGCATCCGCCTCGTATAGCGACTCCGAATCTGTTCCACACGCTCGGCCGCATCAATCCGAGCCCTCTTCAGTTCCTCCTCCCGAGTCGACACCGCCCCCGTCTCATCCACAGGTGCCAGCTCAAACTCCCCCCGTTCTCTCACCGCCCCAGCCTCCTCCAGTTCCGCCACGATCGCTGCCACCTTAGCCTCCCCGTAGAAAACGCCCAATCGCTGAAATAACACTGCGTCCGTGATCCCATCCTCAGAAACCGGCGTCACCTCCAGAAGAATATGGAAGTGATTGGACATCAAACAGTAAGAAAGCACTCGGCAGCCGGTAAACTTCTCGCACATACGCATCAACATCCGGAAATGCTCCCGCTCCTCCTCTCCCAACAAAAAGCTCCGCCCTACCACCCGTCCACATGCGTGATAAATCTCCGGCTTCACCAACGAATTCTTCCAAGGTGCGATCCAGCGTCTACGATTGTTCCTACTCATCTGCCCCCATTCTACCCATCCCAACGACCACTGCAATTCAATTCTCGTTAAAAAGCCTGGCTTTATGTATTATGCCCCCATTCTACCCATCCCAACGACCACTGCAATTCAATTCTCGTTAAAAAGCCTGGCTTTATGTATAAGGAGAATGTTAAGATGCGAGGACTGACCCCAATAAGAAGGGATCTCTTCAAAAAGCCTGGCTTCATGACATACGTTGCCCGATTACCCGATAGGTCTTTGCCCGAAAAATGTGAAATGAGGCACCTGACCCCATTTATTTTATTTACACCCGACCATTTTACACTGATCGATGAGAGGCAGCACCAGAATATCGAATTAACAAATCAATACCAACAGTTCCATCTACATAAAAGACCTTTCTTGCAAGTTCTGATTTTTGGAAAAAGGGCAGAAAACCCAGATCAAAAGAATCGTTCAAGTGAGCTGGACAGTCGCTATCTAGAAAAGAATAACACGACAGTACAATTCCCTTAGGAATTATCTCCTTTGCAGATATAAAAAAAACACCTTCGAATCTAAACTCTGTTGTATATTTTTCATTATCACCCAAAATCAAAGTCACATTCGATCCATCAATGAGTAATTTCCTTACCAAAAGATCATGGTAAAAAATGTCCTCGATTATTTTATTATTATCAGTTTTGAAATTAGTTTTCATTAAAATCCAGTTGGTCGTGGTGGGTCACCTGGTCTTGGTGGTCTAGCAGGACCTCTGCCATTAGGCCCCCAATCATGCGAATGGTCTCGTCTTTCTTGTTGCGGTCCACCTCTATGAGGTAAATCTCGATCCGTTTTGGGATTGCCATTCTCGTCGTATGATCGTGACTGCTTTTTTCCTTGTGTCTCAGAATTTGGCTCACCTTTAAGAGGGGGCTTCACAGGGCATTCTTCTTCCTCTTCATTGGGTTGATCTTCCTCAGCACCCTCATCTGTTATAGCATCTATAATATCGACAACCGCAGCCACAGCCAGTATACCCAAGGCGACTGCGTCTCCAATTGGTAGAGGGCCGTCTGCTAAAGCTGCGCCCCCGGCAACCGGAAGTGCGCCAGCCATGGCACCGTGTCCCAAAACATCAATGTAGATTAGTGGCCCATTGTAAACCATACCATATAAATTAACGCCACCCCATTCCTCAATCGGATCCCTGGATGGCCAGCGGCCGGTTTGGGGGTCGTAGTAGCGGTAGCCGTAGTAGTAGAGGTGGGCTTCGGGGATTTCGGCGTCTAGGGGTTTGGTGCTGAAGCGGTATTTGTTTTCGGCGGCGTAGGGGCCGGTGGCTACTAGGGTGTTGCCAAAGGCATCGTAGCGGTAGGTGGCTGCCGGGGTGCCGGTGTGGTCGGTGACTTGGGTTACGTTACCGTTGCCATCGTAGTGATGATAGTAGGTGCCGGGGTTTGTGTAATCTCTGGTGAAGAGTAGGCCGCCTACTCCACCTGCGCCTTGGAGGCTGCCGCTAAGATCGGTGCCCCATGTGTATGCTTTTGATAGGGCAAAGGTGCTTAGGTTAAAGGCGGGGGTGGTGTCTGTGTTGCTATATTCTTCGATGACGTTCCAGCCATCGTAGATGTAATAGGTTTTCTCAGTAACGCTGCCGTTGACTACGGTGCGTTTGGTAACGCGGCGGTGCTGGGCATCGTAGGTGAAGGTGTTGGTGGTGGTGCCGTCGCTGGTGCTTAGGAGGCGGTTCTCACTGTCCCATGTGTAGGTGACTCCGTTTTGGCTTGTTAGGTTTCCATTGGCATCGTGGATGGGCGGTGCCATGGCGGTGATGCTGGTGTATTGGTTGGCCGAGTTTGTGGTGTAGGATACTTGATTTGAAATTTGAGAGCTTGCGATGGTAGCGCTGGTGCGGTTGCCCATAGGATCGTAGGCATAGGCGTCGGACAAACTTGTGCTGTAGGTGGCACTGGTGACTTGATCTGCGCTATCGTAACCGTAGGTGCGCGGGGCGGTGGTGCCATCGGCAAAGGTTTCTCCGGTGCGGCGGCTGGTTTGATCATAGGTGTAGCTATGGCCCGATACGGTGACTCCGGCTTTTTTATGAAGGTTGGCAAGGAGCTCGCTGGCGGCGTTGTAGGTTTTTACTTCGGTGATGCCGTTTTCATGGGCGGTGCTTAGGTGGCGACCTGCGTTGTCGTAACTGTAGGTGGCTAGTGGTGGGGGGCCATCGCGGCTGATGTCTTTGAGCTGGGTTTTGGAGGTCCAGCTGTAATCAATAGGTGCTCCGGCGGGGCCCGTCATTTGGCTGCGCAGGCCATCGGCATCATAGGAGTAGGTGACGACTTTGGCAGGTTGGGTGCCAAGGGTCTGAGTTTCAGCTAGTAGCTCGTTTCTCACGCTGTAGGCATAGTCGCTTTTTGAAACTCCGTTGTCGATGGATTTCAGCAGTCCGTTGGCGAGGTAGGTTTTGCTGGTGTCTGGAGTGGCGGTGTTCCAATCCGAGGTAAGTTGCCGATCGCGTAGGTCGTAGGTGTAGGTGCAGGTCTCGAGTTTCGGGGTTTGGTGGGTGGCCATCCTGTGGAGGCTATCGTAGGTGTAGGTATGGGTGTCACCGTTCGGGTAGGCTTTGGTGAGGATTTGACTCAGAGCGTTATAGGTCCAGGTGGTGGTCTGGTTTTTGGCGTCGATGAGGCTGAGGGTTTGGCCAGTGTTTTCAAAAAAGGTGTAGGAGATGGTCTGGCCTTTGGGATCGGTGCTGGAGACGCGGCGGTTCAGAGCATCGTAGACGTAGGTGCTTTCGCGGCTATCTGGGAGGATGGTTTTTAGGTTGTTTCCGCGTAGATCATACTGGCTGGCGGTGGTGCGGCCTAGGGGATCGGTGACTGTCAAACGGTTGCCGCGAGCATCGTAGGTGTAGCTGGTGGTGAGTGCGGAACTGGAGGTGAGAAGTGTGGATGCACTGAGGGTGAGGTGATCCGCATCGTAGGTGTAGGTGGTGACGGTAGGATCTTGGGCGATGGTGGAACCTGCGGCGGTGAGGCCGATGATGGTTTCGGCAGTGGTGCCATCTAGGTCTCATGTGATTTTCTGAGATGCGGCCCATGGCGGAAACAGACATGGTGGTGCCGCCGAAGATGGCTATGGGGGCTGGGTGGCTGGAGGAGATGTTGCCTGCTGGATCTACGGTGGTAGAGACGAAGGATGTCCAGTTGTTTCCTTTGGAGTCTGTCCAAGTGGTGAGGACTGTATCGTTGGAGGTGGTGCGGCCAAGCTCGTCGGTAACACTGGCAGTAGCGCCACCTAAGTGATAGGTCTGGGAGGTGGTGGTGGAGTCTGGGTAAGTAGTGGTGACTTGGCGGTTGAGGAGGTTGTAGGCAACTGTGGTAGTGCGGGCTAGGGGGCCGCCGGCATCTTCGGTGACGGCAGTGCGGTTGCCGGCATTGTCATAGGTGTAGGATGTGATGGTGCCGAGGGCATCCGTCATGTTTGCGGAGCGGCCCATGACATCGTAAGTCATGCTGGAGGTGCGATTACCCGGGGCAGTGGAGGTAGCTGTTTCTCCAAATGGTGTGTAAGTGCGGGCGGTGGTGAGGGAGAGGCTTCCCACCAAGGCCGTCTGGGCCTTCGATGGTAGATGAGATGACTCGATCTGCGACATCGTGGGTGTAAGTTTCGATGACACCGTCGGGTAGGACTTTCATGGCGAGGTTTCCTACAGGATCATAGAGATACTCGGTGGTGGCAGCTGCTGGGCTGGCGTGGCCGACGGTTTCAGTTTTCAGGCGCCATAGGAGATCGTACTCACGTAAGGTAAGGCGGCCTTCTGCGGAGACGATCATGGTAGGGCCGCCGCCATTGAAGCAACCGCACACGATGCCGCCTACTCCATAGTAATACTGGGTGTAGTGGCCTAGTGGATCTGTCTTGCTGGTGACTTTATTGAAGCTGTTATAGGTCCATAATTGGGTGGCGTTGCCATCTGTTTCTGAAATTTTGTTACCGGCGAAATCGTAGGTGTAGGTGCGCGATGAGCCATCTGGGTAGGTGGTTTTCGTTCGTTGACCACGGAGATCATACTCATAGGAAGTGGTGCGGCCGCGTGGGTCTGTCTCGGATTTCAGGAGGCGGGCTGGGGAGCCAGTAGGATCGTTATCTCCGTAGAAGGTGTAGGTGATGGTTTCTTCTTCTGGGGTGCCGGTGGCCTGGGTGAAGGTGAGGCAAAGGCCGGTGGCGTCGTAAGTGCGTGTGGTGAGAGAGCCGTTGCGCTCACGTTTTTCGGTGACGAGGCCGAGGGTGTTGTAGGTATAGGTTTCGTAGGAGCCATCTGGGTAGTTCTTACGGGTGACACGGCTGCTAGCATCTCGAACCCAGGTGGTGGTGCGATCTGCGTAACCGGGTGCGCTATCTGTAAGAGAGATCATGCGAGATGTGGCAGGATCGTAAGTGACTGTTTGGGTAAGGCCATCCGGGCTGGTTTTGGTAAGCCGCTGGCCACGGAAGTTGTATGTGTAAGTGGTAGTGCGGCCGGCGGCATCGGTAGTAGATGTGAGGAAGCCATTGGCATCGTAGGTGTAGCTGGTGCGATTATCCTCGGCATTGGTGACACTCGAAACAATGCCGACGTTGTTGTAGCGGACTACGGTTTCCCGATCTCCGGGAAAGGTGAGTGTACGTTTGCTTTTCGGCTCGTTTTTAAAAATCAGCTCGTTGTTTTCCGCGTTTAATACTTTGCCAACCATGCCGCGTGTGGCGGTAAGGGTGCTGCGATACTCGAACTTGAGGTGAGGAACGTTGTGCCTTGAGCGGGGCTCGTAGAAGGTCTCAACACTAGGGGCGCGGCCAGGATTTGAAAATACGTAGGTGAACTGTGCATCGGTAGGAACATCAGCAAGCATATCGCCATCGTAATCGACTCCTGAGAGCACAAGGTGTGACTGGCCAATGCTTTCATCGACTATGGTATCATAAATGTAATTAACGGCGCGGCCATCGCTGGAGGTGACGCGCTGGAGGACATTTACAATTTCAGGAGCTTCGGTGACGCCTTGGAAACGTGTCCATTTCAGCGAGGTCATTGGTTTGGAGCCAATTTGGCCAGTGCGTGGCTTGAAGCGGATTTTAGAGACATGGCTTTCATTGCCTGCGCCGAGATCGATACCCGCGATGCCACCTCCCGGGCGGGCGTGCAGGTAGCCGGTGTTCACATCGCCATCGAAGGCTTTTTCAAAAGTATCTGTGGGCGCTCTTCCGCTGGCTGGGGTGGTGCCATAGACGGTGCCGGAGAGTTTTGTATGACCACCATTGCCATCGGGGCCATAGAACTCGACTTCTGATAAGTTAAATGCGCTAGATCTTGAGCTGACTGCTTGTAGCCAGCGGAATGGCTGGGGAGAAGTGAGGATGACTTCATTCCAACCTGTGGACGGAGTGGATAGGACTTTGTGAAGGGAGATGGAGGCTTTCCGATTGATCTGGATGGGACCGTATTCTAACGAGATGGTAGCACCTGAGGGATCAAGAGCGGTGACGATGCGGCCTTCTACATCGGAGGTGTAGGTGATCCTGCGTCCGACTGAGTCCTGGGAATAGCGCGGGTGATAGGTGACAGTGGAGTCTGCATTTATAACTCGCTCGAAGATGTGGCGCTTTGCATCGGGCATGACGAGAGTGAAGGTGTGGTCCCCTGCTCCGCTTTGATACATGAACTCACCCCGACCGCTTTCTGGTTTGTGTAGGATTTGAGTGATTCCATCAAACTGAGTGGTGCCAGAAGCTTTAAAGAGGAAGATCCGCCCATCTGGGAAGGTAACTGCACGCTCACTGTTTCCAGCGTAAGACATGCGCCATCCGAAAGTGTGCCCCCATGTTTGACCATGGCCAAACTCATCACCAAGGCCACCTTTGGCCCGCGATTGGTAAGTGCGACGGAAGTGGAAAGGTATCTCGCTGACATGTCGGTGGATTTCTAAGTCAACAGCGCTGTTCCAACCGTTGCTGGTATTTGGAGTCATGAACGATTGCCCGGTGTTTGGGACAGTGCCTGTGTTGTGGGTTGGCGCATGGGTTAGTGGTCCCTTATCACCATTGCTACTGTTTCCGGGAGGAGCGGCATCGCATCCTGGCGGATCTGTGTTTTCATTGTTGGTAGTTCCGCAAGAGTCAGGTGAATCGGCGGCTGTCGCTTGAGAAAACATAGCCAGTAGCGTTAGTGCAACGAAGAGCGATACGGTGAGAGATGGAAGCTTCATAGGTGTGAGGAAGAAAGTGTTAGGATACGGGAAAGGAAGTGTGAAAAAGTGGGTGCTATTGGACGGTTGGGTTGCCTTCAGCAAGTTCAGGAAGGGGGCCTACCCAGAAAGGGATGGTGCGGCTGTGGCCTGCTTGGCGGACGATGACTGTGCAGTGGCCGTGGCGTAGATCTGCGGTGAAAGGTAGTTCAGCTGTAAGATTTTCTCCGAGAGTCACTTTCTTACCTTTTTGTTCTGGGCCTTCTGGAAAACTTCCGCCATCGGCAAGTTCTACGTAAAGCACGTCTCCCGGAGAGCCGTTAGGCGCGTTTAGCTTCATGATAATAGGATCGCCCGGCTCTACGGGGATGCGTGGCATGAGGCCGATGTTGTTCGGGCGGACGTTGATGTGGCGTTGGGTGCCGGTGAGGATTTCTGCGTAAAGGTGGGGGCCAGCTGGCCACGGTGTAGTTTCTTCAGCGCGGGCCGCATGATCTATTGTGGTAGCAGGTTTGCCAGCGATGGCGGACTCGGCGCGCTCGCGTGCTTTTGTTTTTACAGTTTCTGCAGATTCGTTGGTAGCCACAGATGGCTGTGCTGAGGATGATCTAGTTTTAGCCTGAGAAGAGACTTTACGATCAGCTTTTGTTGCTGCTGTCTCTGCTTTGGTGTTGGTGTCCGCAGATTTTGATTCGGCAGGTGACTCTCTCTGAGAAAAAGCAAAAACGCCTAACAAGATAGCAAAGCCGAGAAGAACTACAATGGCGGTGAGGCGTTTCGGTTGAGTCACGGAGGGTGTTTAGCGCGATCGGTTTGAAACTCACAAGGTATAAATTTTGACGGATCTTTCACGTTTACTGAATGGGCAGTAATTACGTGGGTTGTGGAGCGAAATCTTTTTTGGGGATATGTGGGTTTTATCGATTCTGCGGCGGGCCGGTGTTCTGTTTGTGAGGTCTCTGTGGCGAGATTCACTTATCCATCGGTCTTGCAGACCTTGTGATTTCATATATGGATGTTCATGGCCCTGCACTACGTTACGGGCTATGCTGGTATCGGGGCGGCCTGTCGGGCCTTACGGGTATCGTGGTAACGAATTCACTTATCCATCGGTCTTGCAGACCTTGTGATTTGATATACTGGCGATCATAGCCCTGCACTACGTTGCGGACTATGCTGGTATCGGAGCGGCCTGTCGGGCCTTGTGGGTATCGGGGGGGGTCATGGGCTTTGCGGGTATCGGGGGGTTGATATTTTGAGGAGAGATTGCAGTTTGCTGGGAAATGAAGGGTGAGGAGAAGGTTTGTGTGAGTTGTGGGAGGGTGATGGAGTGGCGGAAAAAGTGGGAGGATTGTTGGGAGGAGGTGCGGTATTGCTCGGCGGGGTGTAGGAAGAGGAAGGTGAAAACGAAAGACGAGGGGCTGGAGGTGAAAATTATGGAGTTATTAGGGAAACGAAGCCAAGGGGCGACGATTTGTCCGAGCGAGGCGGCGCGGGAGTTATTTGGCGAGGATGACTGGCGTCCGGAAATGGAGCGGACGCGGCGAGCTGCGCGGAGACTGGTAGATGATGGGAAGATTGTGATGACTCAGAAGGGTGCGGTGGTGGATCCCTCGACGGCGAAGGGGCCGATCCGCCTGCGGCGCAAATGAAAGAGTTGGCGAAGAGGGACAGGCCATTCTAGGTTTCGAGACGATGTTGCCGAAGATAATCACAGATGTGCCGGGCCCGCGTTCGATGGCTTTCGCGGGTCGGTTGCGGGAGGTGGAATGTAGGAATACGACGTGTTTGGAGGACGATTGGCCGATTTTCTGGGAGCGGGCGGAAGGGGTGAATGTGTGGGACGCGGATGGGAATCGGTTTTTAGATATGACGAGTGGATTTGGAGTGGCGGGGCTGGGCTATGGGTTTACTGGCGGGGCGATGCGGAAGCAGAGTGAGGTGCTGATTCATGCTATGGGTGATGTGCATCCGGCGCGGGTGAAGGTGGAGCTATGCGAGGCGCTTTCGGAGATTACTTTTAAGAAATGGACGGGTGAAAAAGGTAAGTGTTTGTTTGGTAGTTCAGGGTTTGAGGCGGTGGAGGCAGCTCTGAAGACGGCTGTGCTGGCGAGTGGCAAAAGCGGGATACTTTCGTTTGAGGGTGGGTATCATGGATTGGGTTATGGGGCTTTACTTGGGCAGGGGATTTCGTGGTTTCAGAAGCCGTTTCGGGGTCAAATTGCTGAAGTCACGGAGAGGGTGGAATTCCCTGAGAAAGAGGCGGATTTACAGAAGCTATCGGATGATTTGGCGAGATTGGGTGGTGGGAAGATTGGGGCTGTATTGGTGGAGCCGATCCAAGGGCGGGGTGGGATTGTGGTGCCGCCGGAGGGTTTTTTGAGGGTTTTGCGTGAGTGGTGCAATGTGAATGGGGCGGTGCTGATTTTTGATGAGATTTACACGGGGTTTTGGCGGACTGGGCGGATGTTTGCCTGTGAGTGGGAGGGGGTGGTGCCGGATTTAATATGTCTAGGGAAGGGCCTGAGTGGGGGGTTTCCTATTTCGGTGTGTGTGGGTGCGGCGGGCGTGATGGATGCTTGGCCGCTGAGTGAGGGTGAGGCTTTGCACACGAGCACGTTTTTGGGAAATCCGGTGGGCTGCGCGATGGCTTTGGAGGCGCTTCGTGTGTATGTGGAGCGGGAAACGGAGGCGAAAGTCCGGGAGGCTTCTGGCCACTTAGCCGCTGCTTTAAAGGGTTTGCAGGGGCTGGGGGGGATTCGAGGGGTGCGCGGGCGTGGATTGATGATGGGGGTGGTGGCTGATTCGGGCGAAAAGGTGTTGGCGGCGGTGAAATCGATGCTGCGAGCTGGTGTGATAGCCCTTCCCGATGGGCCTGAGGGTGATGTTTTGGCGCTGACTCCTCCATTTACGGTTTCTAAAGCGGAAATCGACTTTAGTGTAGCCGCTCTGCGGGCTGGGATGGAAATTTGAGTTTCAGACTGGCAGATTATGGCTTACACCCTTTGGCAGGTCTCAACGCGCTAATTCATTGCTATCATTTAACTCCACACCACTAACGTTTTGGATCGGCATTGCTGCCTTGGTCATCGTGGGGGTTTTGTGTGTGATTTCGTGGAGGCGCAGCCCTCATCCATGGAGATCTGGGGCGATGGAGGCATTACGATTTGGGATTACTTTGCTGGTGGTGGGGCTGTTGTGGCAGCCGGAATGGCGGACGATTGTAAATCCAACGACGAAGCCAAAAATTGCCGTTTTATGGGATGAAACCCGCTCTATGGAGACGTTAGATGCGGTGCTTCCGAAGGAAACCGCCACCCAAGAGAACGAAGTTGTGCGTCGGAAGGACTGGGTGGAACGGGTTTTAGCCGCAGATCTTTGGGCGCCCTTACGGACGGATCCTGAGAACGAATT
The DNA here is from genome assembly GCA_963849375.1 of uncultured Verrucomicrobiae bacterium. Lineage (GTDB taxonomy): Bacteria > Verrucomicrobiota > Verrucomicrobiia > Verrucomicrobiales > Akkermansiaceae > Luteolibacter. The sequence goes on from CAWKHB010000008.1 coordinate 432,688, forward strand.
TCAGACAAGGAGCTTCGGCAATGAGGGAGTTGCAGGGAGTGATTTGAACACTCCGCTGACTGACCTTTTGGAGCAAGAGGACAACTTGCGCGCTGTGGTATTGATGAGCGACGGTGACTTTAACACGGGCGACCCGCCAGTAGGGGCTGCCCAGCGATTTCGGCTACGTGGGGTGCCCATTTTCACCCTGCCGGTGGGTAGTGAGGAGCGTTTACCAGACTTGGATTTGCTCTCAGTGACGGCCCCTACATACGGGATTGTTTCTGAAAATGTGCAAATACCTTTTACGATCCGTTCATCGCTGGATCGGCAAGTGCGGACGACGGTGCGCTTACGTGATGAAAAAGGGCAGGAGCGGACGAAAAGCATTACTTTGCCGCCGAATTCGGAGACATACGACTCGATTTTATGGAAACTGCAGAAGGAGGGTAGCTCTACGCTGACGCTTTCAATCCCGGAGGAAAGCGACGAGTTGATTGGGGAAAACAATGCGCAGCAGTTTACGATTTCTGGGAAACCTGAGAGGCTGCGGGTGCTGATTTTAGAGACACTTCCGCGTTGGGAGTTCCGGTTTTTAAGAAATGCGCTGCAGCGTGACCCGGGTGTGGAGCTTTCGTGCTTGCTGATGCGGCCGGGCTTAGGAGTGGCCGTGGGTGAGGACTATATTTCGCAATTTCCAGAGAGCTTGGAGGAGCTGGCGAAATTTGATGTAGTATTTGTGGGTGATATTGGAATTGGCGAGGGCATGCTGACGGCGGAGCAGGCAGAGCAAATCAAAGGATTGGTAGAAAATCAGGCTTCGGGGGTGGTTTTCTTGCCAGGCTCGAGGGGGAATCAATTTTCCCTATTGGATACAGGTTTAGCGGATTTGATGCCGGTGTTTTTAGATGAAAGTCAGAAAAAGGGCTATTCGGAATCGATTGCGACGCCGCTGAATTTGACGACAGAGGGGCGGGCTTCGCTTTTGACGATGCTGGGTGAATCTGAGGAGGAGAATCCGGAAATTTGGAGGCGGCTTCCGGGGTTTTTCTGGCATGCGCCAGTGGTGCGCGCTAAGGGCGGGACGGAGGTGCTAGCCGTGCACGCGAACCGCCGGGGGCCTTATGGCCCGGTGCCTTTGCTAGTGACCAAGGCGGCTGGGAGTGGGAAGGTGCTTTTCATGGGAATTGACTCTGCATGGCGGTGGCGGCGGGGGGTGGAGGATTTGTATCATTACCGGTTTTGGGGGCAGGTGGCGCGCTGGATGAGCTATCAACGGAATATGGCGGCTGGGGAAAGGGTGCGCCTGTTTTATACACCTGAGAGGCCGGAGCCGGGCAGCGTGGTGACGGTAAATGCAAATGCCTTTGATGCGAATGGGGCGCCGCTTTCAGAGGGGAACGTCTCCATCCAAGTGACTTCGCCAAATGGTGAGGGTGAGCAAATCGAATTGCAGAAAAACGAGAGTGAGTGGGGCGCGTTTACGGGAAGGTTTCGGATTGATATGCCCGGTGCATGGAAAGTGAGTGCAACAGCATCGGGCGCGGCTGATCAGCCTACAGATACGACGATTTTAGCGCAGGGCTCCGAGCTTGAGAAGATTGGGCAGCCAGCACGCCCAAGTGTTCTGGCGGAGGTGGCGAAGGTTTCGCGAGGAAAGATGGTTTTACCTAACGAGTTGCCAGCATTGGTGCGGGAAATTATTACTTTGCCTGAGCCGCAGCCCTTTGAGAATCGGCTGCAGCTGTGGTCTCACTGGGCGATGGTTATGGCCGTTGTTTTATTGCTTGCCGTGTTTTGGATTGGGCGGAAATTTAATGGCGCTTTTTAGTGTTGGGCCCGTCATGCATTTTGCAATATTTCGACTGAGAGACACGAAGGATAGGGTGAAATTTTTGAAGAAAACCGCAATACTAGGATTCGCCTTGGACGGTTTCAAACGTGAGTTCTAAGAGGATTTTTGTGATTTCTAACGATTCTTAGCATATCTGGAACAGAGCCTGCTTAATGGGCAACCGTGATGCCGCAAACAGGTATTCACCGAACACAACTACCTCTAAGATGAAAAAAGTAACAACATTCCTCCTCGCAATTGCAGGCGCAGTCGCATTCTCAAACTGCACAAACATGAAAACTCCTGATGAGCCAACTATGGATGAGTCTCAAATGGAGCGCCCGACATCAATGTCCCCAGGCACCTGATTTCGCAGTTTCAGCTGTATTTCATAAAAGCCGAGATGCCTCTGGGTATTTCGGCTTTTTCGTCGGTGGATGGTGCGGATTTGAAGGGTTCGAGAGCATAGTCTTCGAATTTCCGCATTCCTGCCTTGCTTTTGCGAATGAAAGGCGGCATAGCCCCGCCCCCGAAGCTATCACCAGTTCAAAATTTATATGTCCCTTAAGATTCGTAACCTCGCCATTATAGCCCACGTTGACCATGGGAAAACTACGCTTGTGGATCAGCTTTTGCAGGCTGGCGGCACGTATCGTGAAAATCAGGAGAAGGCCGAGCGAGCAATGGACTCCATGGATCTGGAGCGTGAGAAGGGCATTACGATTAAGGCGAAGAATACGGCTATCCTATGGGAGGGCTATACAATCAACATCGTAGATACACCGGGCCACGCTGATTTCGGCGCGGAGGTAGAACGTGTGATGAAGATGGTGGATGGGGTTCTTCTGGTGGTAGATGCGGCAGGTGGGCCGCAGGCGCAGACTCGGTTTGTATTACGTAAGGCCCTGCAAGAGGGGCTGAAGCCAATCGTGGTGGTGAACAAGGTGGATCGCCCGCTTTCAAACCCGATGAAGGTGCACGACCAGGTTCTTGAGCTTTTCCTAGATCTAGATGCTACCGAAGAGCAGTTTGAAGCGCCGTTTTCTTATGGATCCGCGCGTGACGGGTATTTCATGGATCATCCTGACGATGAGCGGAAGGATTGCATCCCTTTGCTGAAGAAAATCGTTGAGTTCATCCCAGAGCCAACGGCGGATCCGGAAGCGCCTTTCCACATGCTTGTTTCAAACATTGAGTGGGATAGCTTTGTAGGCCGCGTGGCGGTGGGCAAAGTGCTGGGCGGTGCTGTGAAAAAAGGTGATACGATCTGGCTTCACCGCAAAGATGGGACCACACAGCAATCTAAGGTGATGAAAACGTTCACGTATTCTGGATTGGCGACAGAGGATTCTGAAGGATGTGGAGCTGGGGGAATCGTTGGCATCGCAGCCGGCATTGAAGATATTGATATCGGTGAAACCCTTGCCGCTACAAAAGACCAAGAGCCTTTACCTTTCGTGGAAATCGATCCTCCAACCGTTTCCATGGAGTTTTCCATCAACGATGGGCCTTTGGCGGGGAAAGAGGGCAAACACGTTACTTCCCGTGCCATTCGTGAGCGGCTTATGCACGAGCTGAAGACGAACGTTTCTTTACAAGTGGAAGATACGGAACAAGCAGGTATCTTCAATGTCTCGGCGCGGGGTGCGATGCAGATTGCGGTGCTTGTAGAAACGATGCGGCGTGAGGGCTTTGAGGTATGTGTCTCGCGGCCAACCGTAATTTACCGCCGCGATGAGGCGGGGAAACTGCAGGAGCCATTCGAAACTCTGTATATCGAGTCACCCGGTGAATATACGCAAGGGATCTTGAAATCTTTGATCAACCGGAAAGGGATGATGGAGAATATGGAAACTGAGCCTTCAGGGGAAACTTTGATTACAGCGCTTATTCCCACGCGTGGCTTGATCGGATTTGAGACAGAGATCGTGAATCTTACTTCTGGGCATGGTATCATGTCTCACCTTTTCCGTGAATACGGGCCACACGCCGGCGAAATTGTTACCAGAACTACTGGGACTTTAGTGTCTATGGAAGCAGGCACCGCCACCACGTATTCCCTGCAAGCTTTGGAAGATAGAGGTGTGCTATTTGTAGGCGCGAATGATGCGATTTACGGAGGTATGTTGGTGGGTGAGAATCCGCGGGTAGGCGATATGCCGGTAAATCCAGTGAAAGAGAAGCACTTGGATAACATGCGCTCTTCCGGTAAAGATAAAACTTCCAAGCTCTCGCCGCCAATTCGCTTTTCACTTGAGCGTGCCATTGAGTATATCGATGCCGATGAGCTGGTAGAGGCCACTCCCCAAAACATCCGCCTCCGTAAGCGCATTCTGGATGCGAATGCACGCAAGCGCGCATCCAAAAGTGTTTCCGGTGAAGACCGCAGCAAGCGCGGTAAGTAAGCGGAGGAGATTTGAGCATAGGCAGATGATTGCCGCGCCCCAAACACAGTGACATCCACTCACCTGATACGGATTTCAGAGGTTTTTCAGCCATTTGTGGTAGAGATCCTCAAGTTATTGGATGCAAAGAATGTCCGTAAACTGGCGCAGGAATATTTCCTCTTTCAAACGGATTTCCCTGAGGCGATCGAAAATTCGGAAGCTGCACGTTTCATTCGTTTCCATATTCCGGTAGAGCACTCATGGCCGTGCAATCCGGAGAAAATGGAGGGCTTCGTCGAAAAGGCTGCGCAATCAATTTATTACAAATTAGAACATCGGAATCCGCAGACGATCTTGGTGGGGCGCTTAGACCCGGCATCACCGAAGCAATATTATAGAGCGCTGGCATCAAATTTCCGGGGGCGGGCTTTGCAGGTTTTCGAGCTGCCAGAAAGTGCGCCCAAGGAGGTGGAGGACCAAAATCCGCAGGCCGATACCTTGTTCTGTCTCTTAGGGAAGGAGGGGTTATACGCTGGTGTCTGCTCACCTATCCAAGCCGGGGGGCTTTACCCAGGAGGAACAAAGTTCGTTGCCATCCGGGAGGATGATACGGTGAGCCGTGCCGGGGCAAAAATCGCAGAGGCACTTCATTTCTTACAGATGTATCGTCCTGCACTGGAGGGTGATGCTCATGTATTGGAGCTCGGTGCCAGCCCGGGTGGTATGACATCGGAGCTGCTAAAACGAGGTTATCAGCTCACGGCAGTGGATCGGGCACCTTTGGATGCACGGCTTGAAAAGCGGCAGAAACTAACTTTCTCGAAAATGGATGTGGGTGAGTTTGTGCCACCGCAGGGTGCACGCTACGATGGGCTGATCTCTGATATGAACGGGCCTCCGGAAGCGGCCATGCGCAATGTTCTACGCTTTTACGATTTTCTACAGCCGGGTGCTCCTTTGATTTTCACGCTTAAAACTCCTGAAGCTGGAACAATCAAAGAGATATCAAAATTGGAGAATGAAATCTATGCCTTAGCTGATGCAAAAGGTCTAACATTGATAGCACGCACGCATCTGACATACAATCGGCGGGAATTTACTTTGTTCTTTGAGAAGCTACTATCTACGTAGTAGTTTCATTTTTAATTAGCGCGTTTTCTAGCGGCTACTTTGACGCCTAGATTTTTCATTCTTTCGATAAGTTCTCCAACGATGGGATTGGGAAAATGGCGGCTGGCAGTGACGGCGTAGAAGGCCTCAAGGACTTCGGGAATCCGGTGGGTTACTACTAGATCGCCATTGGCGATTTCATCGCGCACAACGACGGGTGGAACGAGGGCTAGGACATCACCTTCCCTAGCGAGCAAGCGGAGCATGGCCATATCATCTACCTCCGCCATGACACGTGGGCGGATACCAGAGCTAAGCAAGATGCGCTCAAAGCCCGAACGAGTTTCACTTTCAAAGCTGGGGAGGACGAGGGGCACGTCATCAAAGTCTTTAGGAAACTTCATGCGTTTTTTCTTCCAATCTGGCGCACCTACAAGGGCTACCGCCTGATGCGCGAGCAGATGGCTATGCCATGAGCGCTCCGAATCACGACGTAGGCTTTCGTTCGATAGGACAACATCGATTTCATGAGATTGAAGGGATAAAATAAGTTCAGAAAGTGACCCAGAGCGCACTACTAGCTCTACATCTTTGCGCTTCAAAGCGGGGCGGAGAAACTCCAATTGGAAATTTCGAGAAAGCGTCGCCACGACGCCAACCCTGAGAACTTGGCGCCCAGCGCCGACGCCATGTCGCATCACATCCATAAGCTCAATGCCTGCTCTACCGATCGTTTGCGCGTAATCGAGAGCTACTCGCCCTGCCTCAGTGAGCTTTAAACCTGCTGGCAAGCGCTCGAACAAGGTATGGCCGAGGCTTTCTTCCAACTGTTTCAGCTGCACAGAAAGCGCGGGAGGAGAGAGATTCAGTTTTCTTGCGGCGCGGGAGAGATTCCCTTCGCCAGCGATTACACGGAAATATCTTAGGTGGTGATAATTGAGAAAATCCATGTCGTTACGTGTTATAGAAAAGTTAACGACTCGGTAAGAAGCATGTCATTCACTAAAATCGATAGTTTTGTCATATTTTCGCCGATGCAAGTTCTTAATCTCCTGACAATACCGCCAATGCTCGCTTTGGTGCGTTTCGATACCCTAGCAGCTACCATGGCGTTGTTGGTGCTGTTTTTGGGGGTAGTTGTCCTACGATTTTCCGCTCGTTATTTGGAAGGAGATCCGCATCGCACTAGATTTTTAGTATGGATGGGCCTTACTTTGGCATCGGTGATCACTTTAGTAATTTCCAATCACATGCTTTTATTGGTGGGGGCATGGACGGCGACGAGTCTATGTTTGCATCGCCTTTTGTTGCATCACCCTGAGCGGCCGCCCGCAGTTTTTGCTGCGAGGAAAAAATTTGTGTATAGCCGTGTGGCTGAGCTGTCACTGCTCATTGCTGCGGCAATTTTATATGATGCCCATGGGACTTGGTATATACATGAATTGGAGGCATCGATTGCGCTGGGGAACCATGCTGGATTGCCCTTGGCGGCGTTTTTGATCGTTTTCACGGCGATGCTGAAGTCCGCGCAGTTTCCCTTTCATAGCTGGCTTCCTGACACGATGGATACGCCTACTCCCGTCTCTGCCCTCATGCATGCGGGGATCATCAATGCTGGCGGGTTTCTTATTATACGCTTAGCGCCTATTTTCACGGCTGCTCCATCTGCGCTTTATCTATTGGCAGTTATCGGGACGGTTACCGCTGTGTTTGGGGCGATTGTGATGCTGGCACAGCCGGGTGTGAAAAAAGCTTTGGCGTTCTCTACTATAGCGCAGATGGGCTTTATGATGATTCAAATCGGCTTGGGCGCATGGGGGCTAGCTCTGTTACATTTGGTAGCGCACTCCATGTATAAGGCGTATGCGTTCTTGCAGGCGGGCTCTACGATAGGTGCGGTGCCCCGCGCGGCGATTCCCTTGGCAACTAACTCACTCGCCCTAGGCACGGGCCTAGCTGCCGTGATGGTGGCCACATTGGCGGCGGCTTTCTATGCGATTGTCCAAAGTGAATCTACTACGCCATTTGTATTTCTACTGATTTTAGTATTCGCAATAGCTTATGGCATCGCCAGGGCAGCTTCTGGCCACCGTGGTAGTTTGTTACGTGCCCTTGGTGCGGCGGCGGCCATTACTACTGTAGGTTTAGTATTGCACCTGCTTTCTGCATACATCTTGCCGATGCCGGTGATGCCCGATGTGCCGGTGTTACTTGTGATATTCATCGTGCTAGCATTTATAGGACTGTTTGTATTTCAATCTCTCCTCTGGCGCGCTTCTAGGCATCATCTAGGGCAGCAGCTTTATGTGCACGCGCTCAACGGATTTTATATAAGCCCCCTCGCCAACCGCCTGCTGAACCGTTTGTGGCCTGACAAGTCCGCATAGGCCGCTGCAACGCTTCTTAACTCAAACATCATCATGCAAGATACACTTGAACATCCGACTACTGTAGATTCAGTAGATTTAAACAAAGCCATTACGGAGGCTACTAAACGCATTCCCCCGCTGTGGCCGCTGGAGCACTTTGTAGCTGTGAATCCATTTTTAGGGTTTAGTGATCGGAATTTCGTAGAAGCATCGGGTATTCTGCGCCGGACAGTAGGTCATGCGCCTGTGCAGGCACCAAGTGTGTATCGGAAAGCATGGGAGAAAGGCGATATTACGGCGAAAGATCTAGCACCATACACGAATGATTTTTGGACGCAGAAACGCCTCGTAGCACTGCTATCGACAAGGTCCGACCTGATGCCGATCGCGACGTTTGCGGATCTTGTGGATGAAAGTTTGCCGCATGCGCATTGGGCTAAGTTTATTACTGAAGAGGTTTCAAAATGGTGTGCGGTGCATTTTGATAGGAATCAGACTACGTGGATTTCCCCTTGGAAGGATCTGGGTTTGTTTGCGGCGTGGAAGGCGGCGGCAGTGCATGATAGGAAGCCGGAAACCTTTGGGCTTCCAAGATTCCGGGAGTTTGTCCGCTCTTTGCCAGACGCAGCGGAAGGCGCGTTGGAAATGTGTTTAGCGCAACTTGCGCCGAAGGGTGTGGAGCTTGAAGATTTTCTCCACCGGCAGCTGGTTGGTAATTTGGGATGGGCGGGGCATGTGCAATATTTGGTGCGTGAGGATCAGATGCGTGGGTGCGAGAATCGCTCACTGATCGAGCTGCTAGCAATTCGTCTGGCGTATGATGCGGCGTTGAAGAATGGCTTTGGCGATGACCCGGAGCTGGATGCTGCTTGGCAGGGGCAAATTGTATATGAGAATGAGGAATTGGACGCGGCCCTTGCGCGTTGGCAATCTGCTTTTGAGGCTGGCTACCAGAAAACTTTAAGTGCTGAGCTTTTGAAGCAGCCGGACAAAAATTCAGAGACGCGTCCGCCGGTGCAGGCTGTATTCTGTATCGATGTGCGATCAGAAATCATACGTAGGCATCTGGAAGCGGCGCTTCCTGGCACACATACACTGGGCTTTGCGGGCTTTTTCGGATTTCCCGTAGCGCATCAACCTGGAGATTCATGTAAATCCGCACCGCGCTGCCCTGTCTTACTTGTTCCGCCGATCCAAAGCACAGAAGAGCGTTCAGATGATATTGACCGGAAACTCGCAGAGAAGGGGGCGTGGAAGGCTTTTCAAAATTCCGCGACTTCGTGTTTCACTTTTGTAGAGACCTTGGGGCTAGCATTTGGCGCGAAGCTGATTGATAGCCGTGGGAAAAGCGCTAAAAGTGCACCTCCGGCGCCGGTGATGGCAGATTTATCTGATGATGAGCGTGCAGCGCTTGCAGAAGGCGCGCTGCGCGGGATGAGCCTTACGAAGAACTTTGCGCGCCTCGTTTTGCTATGTGGCCATGGCAGCCATAGCGCGAACAATCCTTATGCGTCATCGCTGGATTGTGGGGCATGCGGCGGGCATGCTGGTGACGTGAATGCGAGGCTGGCGGCAGCTACTTTGAATGACTTGAATGTGCGTAAGAAGCTTTCTGAAAAAGGCATCAATATTCCTATGGATACGGTATTTATTGCTGGGAAACATGATACGCTAACAGATGATTTCTCCATTTATGATAAGGGGTTCATCCCAGAATCGCACATGGAGGAGTTGGGAAAGCTGCAGAGTGCACTTGTGCAAGCTAGTAGCAATAGCCGCGCAGAACGCGCGCCACGACTAGGTCTGAAAGGTGTGCATGGGCCGAAGTTGGAGGCGGCTGTGCGCGAGCGTGGCGTTGATAATGCCCAGACTCGCCCAGAATGGGCATTGGCGAACAATGCCGCACTGATTGCTGCGCCGCGCTCGCGGACGGCAGGCTTGAACTTGGATGGCCGCACTTTTTTGCATGAATACGATCCAGCGGCCGATCCAGAATCAGCGATTCTTACCGTTATTCTTACTGCTCCCGTAGTAGTAGCCAGCTGGATTAATCTTCAATATTATGGCTCCCGTATCAATCCAGAGTTACTGGCGGCTGGGAATAAAACGATCCACCAAGTTCTGGGTGGTTTGGGAGTGATTGAGGGAAACGCGGGGGATTTGCGCAGTGGCCTACCGCTGCAATCGATTCACGATGGGAAGGAATTTGTGCATGAGCCACGTCGGTTGACGGTGTTCATTGAGACGACGCCTGAACGCATTGATGCGGTTTTGGAGGCACAGCCGGGCGTTCGAGATTTATTTGATAATGAGTGGATCCATATCATTGCGCTGCAAGGTGAGACCGCGAAGCAACGCCGGGGTGGACAATGGCACGTTCTTAACTAAACCTTCAGGTGAAATGGCAGATCCACATACTTTTCAACTCATCGATGGCACTTTCACACCTGAACAAGCGCGGCATGTGCTTTGTGCGATGGTGAAAAGCAAAATCGATTACCATACATTGGAACAGCATAGTGAGGGCGAGCGCTCTGGACTGCATTCTCACTCAGAGGAGCGGCTGGAGTATTTATCGCAGTTAGATGCTGAGCTCCGGCAGCTTTTTGCGAGAGCTGCTGCGAATGGTAAGAAGCTGTGTGTTACTAGCGCCTTGAAAATTACTGAAGTAGATTCGTAAGTCAGTATTTACTCGCCGAGGGCATCGAAGGAGTCCCGTAAGTCCTGTGCTGCATTGCGTGCTGCGGATTTTCTTTCTGCTGAGAGATCACGTGCGGATTGAGAGATTTCATCGATTACTGGGAGGCGCTCATCTGCGTGGGAAATGCCTAGGTCTTCGAATTTCCGGGCAGTTTTTAGAACGCGGTTTTCGTAAGAGCCGACGGCGCGGTTGTATTGATCCACGGCGCTATTAAGTGATGTGCCTAGTTTTGAAAAATGCTCGGTCAGTGTCTGTAAGCGCCCGTGCATTTGGCGGCCGAGGTCTGAGATTTCCCTGGCATTTACCGCTAGGGTTTCCTCGCGCCAGCCGTGGGCGACGATTTTAAGTAGGGCAATGAGGGTGGTGGGGTTTGCTAGTATGATTCCCGCGGAGGCGGCGCGCTCGATGAGCGATGGATCTGCCTGTAGGGCGGCTGAGAAGAGTGCTTCGCTAGGGAGGAATAGCACGGTGAACTCGGGGGTATGGGGGAACTGGGCTGTGTAATTTTTCGAGGAAAGCTGCTGGATATGGGTGTGAACTTGGGCTGCATGTTTGCGGAGAAATTGTAGTCGGGTGGCCTCGTCTTGGCTTTCGAGGGCGTTGAGGTAGGCATCCATGGGCGATTTCGAGTCGATGACGATGGTTTTGTTGCCGGGCAGGGTGACGAGCATGTCTGGGCGCTGCATTTTTCCTTCGGAATCGCGCATGGTGGACTGCACTGAAAAGTCACAATGCTCCTGCATGCCTGCTAGATCGACGACGCGGCGGAGCTGCATTTCACCCCACTGCCCGCGGCCAGTTGGCTGGCGCAGGGCCTTCACAAGGGCGGCTGTTTCGCCCTGTAAGTCTAGTTGGCCTTTACCGAGGGCGCGGACTTGCTCTTTGAGTTCTGAGTATGCGCCTGCCCGGAGGCGCTCGATTTCACCGACCCGTAGCTCAAATTTTCCTAATGAATCCGCTACCGGGCGGACGAGTGAGGCGATGGCGGCTTGGCGCTGATCCATATCGCCTTTTGCCTCCTCGGTCTGCTGAGATAGGGTGGCTTTAGCTAGGTGTAGGAACTGTGTGGAGGCACCTTGGAGGGCATCTGCAGAGAGGGCTTTGAACGTTTCTGTGAGGTGTTCTTCGGTGCGCTCGAGGAGGGCTTGTTTTTCCTCTGCGGCCTCGCAGGTAGCGGTGTAGCGGCTGTTGAGTTCCGTCAACTGATTGCGGTAGGCAGCTGCATCCGCCTCGGCTTGCTCGATGTCTTGCTCGGAAATGGCGAGGCGGGCTTCGAGTTCGATCTGACGGCGCTGCTCTGATTTCAGGCGTTCCTGTAACCTAGCCCGGGTGCTGCTGGTAGCGAGGTAAGTGATAAGGCATGCAGCTGCGGCAGCGACGAGGGCAGTGATGATAAACGGTGAGTAAGGGATAAGATCTGGAGGCATATTGGATTTCTACTTGCGGGGTGGGGCAAGCTGGAGTTGATGTAAGGCGCAAGCGCTAGCATGCCTATTCTGGTTTCTAGCGACAATGCATACTAAATAAACAAATTTTATCATTATGTCATATCAACTACCAGACCTCGGCTATTCCTTTGATGCTCTTGAGCCTCACATCGATGCAAAAACCATGGAAATCCACCATGACAAGCATCATCAGGCTTATACAGACAAAGTAAACGCAGCCATCGAGGGGAAAGCAGATCTTGAGAGTAAATCAGCTGAGGAACTTATCTCGCATCTTGGTGCCGTTCCGGAAAACATCCGCACAGCTGTGCGCAACAACGGTGGTGGCTTCGTAAATCACTCCCTGTTCTGGAAAGTAATTGCGCCCGGCGGTGCCAGTGCCCCATCCGGTGAACTCGCTACTGCTATTGATTCTTCGTTTGGATCTTTTGAGGATTTCAAAAAGAAATTCGCCGATGCAGGTGCTACACAATTCGGTTCTGGCTGGGCTTGGTTGAACAAAAAGTCCGATGGTTCACTCGGAGTGAGTTCTACAGCCAATCAGGATAATCCGATGATGGGTGAAGAATTTGGTGGCTGCGGCAGCAAGGCCATCCTCGGCCTTGATGTCTGGGAGCATGCTTATTATCTTAACTATCAAAACAAGCGCCCTGCGTATATCGATGCTTTTTGGAACGTGGTGAACTGGGATGTTGTCTCAGAGAACTTTGCTGCTGCTTAGTTTCTAATTTATAAGAAGCCGCTCGAGACCCGGGCGGCTTTTTTGTGTCCTGAACTGAAGGAATTTAGGCAGGAAAAAGCCCATCGACCTCTGATAGATCGATGGGCTTTTTCCTGCGAATGTTTGTTAGTTCGATGAACGGCGGCGACGTAGGAGGGCTAGGACTCCGAATGCGCTAAGAAGTGCCGTTGAAGGCTCTGGGATAGCGTAAGTGCCAATGGGCATAGGTGTAGCGGATGCAGCATTTGTGCTAGTAGTACTGCTCCCTAGTGAGTCCCGGGTGATTGTCCATTCCGAAGGTGTATAGGTAGTATTGGGCCCGTTACCAGTGTTTCTGTAGATCCAGCCATCACCATGGATATCGGTGGCATCAGCATCTGCAAGGACGCGATCTGTAAGTGTGCCGCTAAGGTATAAACCAACCGTATCATTGCCGTTGATATTTATGTTAAGATCCTCATCGGCCGAAAATCCTACGAAAGCGGCAAAATCAACAAAATCGGTAGTGATGTAGTAAAATGCGCCTGCGGCTAGCGAGCCCGCTGCTAGTGTAGTTCCAGGTCCAGAGAGTGAGTCTGAGTTATTGGCAGTGGCTATGCTATATAGCGTCAGATCTGGGATAGCTGTGGTAGCGTAGAGTTCAAGAATGTCGCCAGAGCCCCCATCAGGGTCTCCAAGGCCAGAAATAATAAGGGCACCTTGGGAAATACTAGATGCGGTTAGTGTTAGTAGGGCTGTGATGAAAGCGGTAGATAATTTTTTCGGTTTCATTGGGTAGATGGTGTTTGGTTTGATTTTGCGTCCTTAGTTTGCGGACGGTGGAGAATCTAACGGTAGCAGATCAGGTGCCATAACTGGACGATTACAATTTCGTCACCCAGGGCTTGGGACTTAAGTTGGGGGGAATTGTTTGGCGTGTTTCGTGCAGAATGTTTAGGGGTAAGGGGCTGGCGTTTCCTAAAGGTGGTTGGCTGGGGTAGATACGATGAAAATTTTGGAAGAAAACTTGATGGTTTTGGCATCTGCGGGCTCTGGCAAGACGCATACGCTGAGTGATCGGATTATTGGTTTGATTGCGTCCGGGGTGGAGCCTTCGGAATTGGTGGCGCTGACATTTACGAAGAAGGCGGCGGGAGAATTTACGGAGGCAGTTTTGAACAAACTTGCTGGTGCTGCGGAGAATGAGGTGAAAGCGAGGAATCTGGAAGGAAGTTTGGAACTTCAGGGTATTGATTTTCAGGCTACGCTGCGGAAGCTTACTGGGCAATTGCCGCAGCTGACTTTGGGGACGATGGATGAGTTTTTCGCGCGGGTAGTCCGGGCATTTCAGTATGAGCTGGGGGTGACGGGAGGGCGGTTTGAACTGTTTGTGGGGGAAGCAGCTGAGCTGGCGAAGGATGAGATTTTGGAGAAGCTGCTCGATGGGCAGCTGAAGGGCCTGACGGAGGAGGAGTTGCTTTATACTTTCCGGCGGGCTACGGCAGGTAGTGAGGGCACAAGCGTGCTGAATGATTTCCGAGGATTTATTTCAGACTGGCATCAAATCTATCAAACTGGGCAGGCGCAAAATTATGGGCCAGAGGGAGCGGCGGAGGTGGCAATTTCAGATTGGGAGAAGCAGAAGCATGGGTTGATCGCTAAGATTGAGCGTGGCTTGGGAGAACATGCGGAGATAAAGCCCGGGCAGAAGAAAGGGGTTGATAAGTTAATCAAGGGGTTCCGCGAGTTTCAGATTGGCGGTGGGAGGCCGGAGGGCCCGGAGAAGATTCTTGAGGACTTAGCTGCGGCAGCTGACGGCTCCGGTGAGATTAAAGTGATGTTTAACAAGGGGTTTTTTCTGCGTGGTATAGTGGCGGAGGGGTTTCGTGATTTAGTGAAGTTAGCTGCACGTTGTGAAATGGCGGCGGCGGTGGAGCGCACCAAGGGAATTTATCTTCTGATAGCGGCTTATGATGCGGCTATTGGAAGAGAGTTGCGGAATCGCGGGAAATTGGAGTTTCAAGATATTAAGGTTTTGATGGGGAAATGGCGGTATAGTGAGGATGCGCGGCTGCAGCGGGAAGCGATTGATTTCCGTTTGGATTCTCGGTATCAGCATTGGTTGCTAGATGAGTTTCAGGATACGAGTGCGGATGATTGGAATGGGCTTTCACCGCTGGTGAATGAAGCGATAGCGGATGCTGATTCTTCGGTATTTATTGTGGGGGATAAGAAACAGGGTATTTATGCTTGGCGGGGGGGTGATGTGGCCTTGTTTGATGAAGTTATTGCGGCAAATGAGGGGAATCTGAAGGTTGAGACGATGGCGGAGTCTTGGCGCTCGTGCCCTGAAGTGCTCGGGGTGGTGAACCAAATTTGCGGGGATGTGGCCACCATGGGTGAGTTGTTTGGCGGGGCTGTAGATCAGTGGGAGTGGCAGGATCACGAATCTGCCCCTCCCCTTTCCACGCCAGAGAAACGCGGCTACGGGCAGGTATCTGTTGTGGCGAGTGAAGAGAAGGCTGAGGAGGTGATTGCACAGATGCGCGCTATAGGCATTGGTGAGAAGAAGCTCACCTGTGGGCTTTTGCTAAATAAAAATAGCGAGGTGAAGGAGTGGGCCGATACGTTGCGGGAGGCTGGCTTTCATGTGGTGGAGGAAGGTGTTAGGCAGCCAGCTAAGGATCACCCAGTGGGGATTATGATCTGGCAGTTGCTGCGTTGGCTGGCGAATCCCGCTGATTCTTTTGCGAGCTACACGGTGAAGATGTCGCCGCTTTGGGTAGGTCTCACCGAACGTTTTCAGGGGAAAGAAGATGTGATCTGGGAGGAGATGACGAAGGAAATTGCGGCTGTCGGCTATTTCCGCACTTTCGGGAAATATCTTTATCCTTTGTTGTCAGATTGGACGGAATTTGGGCAACGGCGCGCGCTTGAGCTTTTGCGGGCTTTGGAAGGCTTAGACAATGAAGGAATCACGGGGGCGAAGGAGGTGGCTTACCGGATAGAGAATTTAGGGGTAAGCCAGAGCCCGGGGATGGCTGCTGTGCAGGTGATGACTGTGCATAAGGCAAAGGGATTGGGATTCGACGTCGTATTTCTCCCGGAGATTTCTGCTGAAAAAGTGCCAAATTTGAAGTATTTGAAGGTCCTTCAGGGAGAAAAGTGGGTTTTGGACAAGGTCCCTACGTGGGCGCGGACGGCGATTCCGGAGTTAGCCGGGGCGGAGGAAACATGGAGCCAGAAGCAGAAATATGAAGCGATGTGTAAGGTGTATGTGGCGCTGACTCGGGCGAAGCGTGGGCTTTATGTGTATATGGATTTCAGAAAGAAGGCTTTGGAGGAGGGTCACCCGTGTGTGGCAAATTGGATTTCCAAGGCTTTAGCGTTGGATTTGACGGAGGAGTGCCAGTTCCAAGAAGGAAATCCGGACTGGCACGAGGCTTTGCCATTCATTCAGGAGAAATCAGAGGAGCTAACGGGGCACTCTCTTGGTGAAGCGGTGATCCGGCGGCGGCGAAGCACGCCAAGTGGTGAGAAGGGGGCTGTGACCTATAAGCGAGATTTCTCAGGGGCGGATCCAAGGCGTTTTGGGACGCAGGTGCATGCGGCTTTTGAGCGGATTTCGTGGGTGGGCGAAGAGCCGTTGACGTTTTCTGACGAGGCTGCGCCGGTGAAGGGAATTTTGGAGAAATCGTTCGGAGCCGAGGGTATTCGTAGGATTTTCACGAAACCGAGCGAGGATACTCAGCTGTACCGAGAGCAGCGGCTGGAAGCGATTGTGGAGAAGAGCTGGATGAGCGGAGTGATTGACCGGCTGCATGTGCATCCGGGGGCCGGGGGCGAGGCGGTGAGCGTGGATGTCATCGATTTTAAGACTGATCAGGTAAAGACGAGCCGCGAGCTTCGAGAACGATACACTCAGCAGATGGCCGCTTACCGGAAGGCACTGCGGCAGATTTATCCATCTGCTGAGATTCATTGCTTACTGATTTCCACATACCTTGCGGAGGTTATTCGGGTGGAGGAGTAAGGGGGCCGCTTTTCTTCGCAATCTAGAGAAAGCGTTTCTCGAGATCTGCTAAGCTCAGCTTTGTGAGGTCAGAACCGATTGTGTCCGCGAGCTTAGCTTTACATTCTGGATCAAGTGCTGCCTCCATTCTTTTTAGATGCTCTTGGGGTGCGGCCATGGTGAAATTACTGCACTTCAGTTCTTTCACGAGGTCGTTGATTTCCTCAGCAACTTGGGTGATGGCGCGTTTTTCGACTTCGAGATCGAGTTTTGTTTCCGCATGCGACATCGCCTCACCATCGCCGGCGGCGAAGCCACGGTTGAACCTACCGGGGTTGTTGTCAGTAGTTTTGGAACCGCGTGGTGGGCCTAGCTCATTTTCTGTCATTTCGACGAGGTGCGCTTGGGTTTGCCCGTCATTTTTGGGTTCTTGGAACCGTAAGACTCGGACTTTTCCTATTCCAACTAGAAACAGGAGACGGCAGGTAGTTTGACTATTTTCGGACATGATAGGATAGGCTAGCACAGGCATGGCTTAACTTAAAGTGCAGTGGTTAGAATGCAGTTGATGCTTTGGCTTTCAGAAAGATCTATGATGTTAAAAGCCTTCTGGGGATTTTTTGAAGGCTTTTGATCTTATTTGAACGGAGGTGTTGCCTATCTTGAGGGACCGTGTTTCCGTTTGTGTATGAATTCGTTTTTACATGCTGCTTTGGTTGCAGATGCATTTTCTCTAGGGGCGCATTGGGTGTATGATCAGGAAGAGATTGCGGAGGCTTTCCCGGTAGGCATCAAAGAATTTGCAGATCCGCTTTCTGAGTATCATGAGGGAAAGCGTGCGGGTGATTTTACTCATTATGGGGATCAAACGTTGTTTCTGAATGACTCGATCGAGAAGAATGATGGGTTTGATCGGGCGAAATGGCGGGAGGATTGGCTTTCGGAGATGGAGAACTATCAAGGCTATGTAGATGGGGCTTCCAAAGAGACTTTGCTGACGAAAGGCGCTATGCCTTCTGGGTCCTTCTGACTTGGGTGGGGCAGCGCGGATTGCGCCGATTTTGGACCTAGATTTGCCTATGGAAGAGGCAGTCTTGGCGGCGCGTGAGCAGACGATTTTAACGCACGGGAACCCGGTGGTATCTGACGTTGCGGAATTTTTCGTGAGAGCCTCTTACGCTGTGCGCGAGGGGGCCATTTTTGAGGACGCTCTGCAAAGTGCTGCGGAAGAAGGCGATTTCACAAAATTGGATGCCAAAAAGCATTTGGAAACTGCACAAGAGCTACGCGACGAGCCATTTACTACGGTTGCAGAAGAGCTCGGGCAGGCATGCGGCGTGGAAGATGCCTTCCCGCTTTCATTGTATTTTCTCCTCCGGCCAGAGACAGAATTTGAGAAGACGATCAGTGATAATGCGATGGCAGGCGGCGATAGTTCAGCGCGCGCTATGCTAATGGCGCTTTTATTTGCTGCCGAGGATACTGAAGTGGCCACTGAGTGGGTGGATGGCCTGCGGGCGCTGTGATTTCCCCGGTTTTGACCTAATGATTACGCAGGCATTTATACTTGGGGCTGGGCTCGGGACACGCTTGCGGCCATTGACGGATCATCTTCCAAAACCCTTGGTGCCACTGTTTCACAAGCCACTAGCCACATGGGCTATCGAGGCTTGTGAGGAGGCGGGGTGTTCACGTTTCGCCATCAATACGCATCACCTGCCAGAAAGTTGGGCAGGCTTCAAAGGCGAACGCGATGTAAGCTTTTTTCACGAAGAAATTTTATTGGAAACAGGTGGTGGCCTTAAAAACATAGAGCCGTGGCTCCAAGGTGAGCATCTTCTGATACATAATGGAGATATTTTCTCATCTATGGATCTACAGGCACTTGTCGATCAGCATCTAGAAGGTGAGGACGAGGTGACACTTGCCCTGCGCTCGGAAGGAGGCAGTAAAAAGATAACTTTGGGCGCAAACAGCAGAATCGAAGATGTGCGCAGCGAAGTAAAAGGGCTGGCGGGGACGCATGTTTTCAGCGGGATCTACTGTATTAGAAAGAAGTTTCTAAGCCGGATTGCCAAGGATTGCGTGGTATCGGTGATTCCTGCGTTTCAGGATTTGGTGCGTGAGGGAAAGATTGGCGGGAGCCTTCTCGACGAGGGCAAATGGATAGATCTAGGAGACGAAGCGAGTTACCTTACTGCGCATCGCGAGCTGGACCTTGAAAAAAGGGTTCATCAGCACGCGAAGGTCCACCCAGATGCAGATGTGGGCCGGAGTGTGATTGGCCGAGGCGCGGAGGTGGGGGCGGGCGCGCGCTTGGCAAATTGTGTGGTCTGGCCGGGTGTGAAAATACCCGGTGACGCTAGATTATCGGATGCGGTGGTTTGTACTTAAATTACAAATCTGCGATAAGAGATTCAAATTTTTTCCCATATTCCACATAGGAATTGTAGCATTGATCCCAATCAACAGCCGAGGGATCGGGAGCATGGAAGACGGTTGCTACGTGAGGTTCGATGGCGACCCAGCCGTCATAGCCGGACTGCTCGGCATCTTTGAGGATTTCTTTGAGTTTTGCCTGCCCTTCTCCCGGCATGGTGTATTCCGGCTCTACGTCATCGGAAACTGGATTGATACAGTCTTTGATATGAATGTGCGCAGTGTGCTCTTTGACAGCTTTCCAGAAATCAAACGGATCCTGCCAAGGTTGGGGTTCTGGCTTTGAGCGATCGCGCTGGAACATTGGATTTCCGGTATCAAAAACCAATTTCAGGCCTGGGACTTCTTCGACAAGCCGGAGTGAATGCTCAGCTGAAAAGCCACCCCAGTTCATGCAATTTTCGTGAATGGCTGTGATTCCTTCGTCAGCAAAACGCGCAACGATTTCCCGGAGTCTTTGAAAGCGTTCTTGCTCTTGCTGATCCTCACCCCATGGCTCTTGGGCGTAGGACATGATGCGGATCATCGGGGTTTTCAGGCGTTTCATTCGGGGAATTGCGCGCTCGATTTCTGCTAAAGTAATTGAGAAATCCGAATCGATTTTTTTACCCCAATTACCGATGGCCGAGCCGAATTCCGGCACTGCGATGCCGGCTGCATCAAGTTTGGCAGCGGCAGTCTCGAATTCATCTTCAGGCATATCGTGAATGTTCGCACTGCCGATCATTCTCGTTGATATCGCCGTCCAGCCGAGGGCTTTCGTCGCCTCAATTTGCTTGTCAATATCGCGCGAGGCTTCATCCGCAAAGCCAGTAAGTTTTTCCTTAGAAAGCATGCACGGAGCCTACTTTTGAATGGGCGGGATTCAATATGCAAATCGTGTTGATGAACTTTCTGCGCGACTTTTCGGTGTTTCTTTGGTTTTATCGAAAACCCGAATGACTATGAGATTTTATCGCGCTTGGATATTGGTCTTCCTGATGAGTAGTTCTGCCGCTCCAGCAAAGCCGCTTGGAAGTGAGAAGGTGCGGGAGGTGGCGCGGAAGATTGATCAATTGTTGGCAGCTGATTTTGCTGAGGAAGGGAAGCGTCTAAATGGCTTTGCGGACGAAAGCACTTACTTGCGCAGAGTATATTTAGGCGTCGTTGGTCGCATTCCCAATGAGCAGGAGGCCCGAGACTATTTAGATAGCAAAAGCAAAGATAAGGCAGCGGTGCTCATTGATCAGTTGGTGGACTCGAAGGGCTTTGATAGCCACCTATTTAATTGGGCTGCAGATTTGCTACGAGTGCAGACGGAGCAAGAGCAGTTTGGCCTAGGATGGCACATCTGGCTGCGGGATTCACTTTCCGAGAATGTGCCATGGGATCAACTGGTGAATGAAATGCTCAGCGCGGACGGGCTTGCGGCGAGAAACCCGGCCGTCGGGTATTATGTGAGAGACCGGAATATGCCTTTGGATAATTTCAGCAATACCATGCAAGTTTTTTTAGGCAGGCAAATTGGGTGCGCGCAGTGTCATGATCATCCGTTCGATGATTGGTCGCAGATGGATTACTATAAAATGGCGGCCTTCGGTGGGGGGCGACTTTATCGAAGTCAGGAAGCAGTTGATACGATAGAAAGGGTGGTGAAAGATCTCCGTAAGCAAGGAGAATACAAGCCGGAAGCCGGTAAAAAGAAGGGCAAGCAACTCCGGCGCACTTTGCGGCCTTTGTTTCAGGATTTAGCAAAAAATTCCGTCTCTGAAGCTCCTCGAAGAAATTTGAAACTACCTTTGGATTATAAGTATTCGGACGGCAAGCCAGAGGAGGTGGTGAGCCCGGAAACTATGTTTGGGCCACATATTACAAATATACCTGCAGCTCAGCGGCGGCAGGCATTTGCAGATTGGGTGACTTCATTGGAGAATCCCTACTTCACCAAAGTGATCGTAAATCGTATGTGGGCGCGGGCTTTTGGGCGTGGCTTGCTGGAGCCGCTTGACGACTGGGGAGATAGTAGTGAGCCAGCGCATAGGGAAGTTTTCACCTACTTAGAGGAGCTTATGCACGAGGTAAATTTTGACCTGAGAGAGTTTACGCGGGTTTTGTATCATACTGAATATTTCCGGAGGCAAAGCGAAGCAGAGGATACCATACCAGCGCAAAGTCTAGGCTACCGCGGCCCTGTTCTACGCCGGATGAGTGCTGAACAACTTTTTGACTCAATGATCATCTTAAAAGAAAGTGAGGTGCAGGAAGCGCAATCACCAAACAAAAAGGTGAGATGGGAAAACTACACGCAGGCCGTAGAGATGATGCTAGCGGCGGAATCGAAAGAACTTTTTACGTTAGCAGAAGTCACAGCCCAGGCAGAGGCAGAGTTTCGGGAGGCTCGAAATAAAGTCCGAGAAAACAGGCGAAACTTAGCCGAGGCAAAAACGAGCCAGGAAAGGAAGCAAACGAAGCAAACAATGAAGCAGGCTCAG
The DNA here is from genome assembly GCA_963849375.1 of uncultured Verrucomicrobiae bacterium. Classification (GTDB taxonomy): domain Bacteria; phylum Verrucomicrobiota; class Verrucomicrobiia; order Verrucomicrobiales; family Akkermansiaceae; genus Luteolibacter. The sequence goes on from CAWKHB010000008.1 coordinate 454,138, forward strand.
AAGGAGATGAACGAACTGAGAAAAAGGCGTAACCCTATGGCAATGATGAGTGCATCAATGAGCCTGCAGATGGACACAATGACCCCAAAAATGAGGAAAGGGCTGAAAAACCAGACGGGCCAAGGTCAACGGGCATCCGAGCATTCGGCACCTTTCCGGCCCGGAACTTTGGTCCGTGAGTTCGGCGGTTCGGATCGTTCTGTCCCCTCCTCCGGCCATACCATTCCAACTGTGCCACAGGCTTTGGCTTTGCTGAATGATCCGCAAACTGATCTTTATCGAAAAGGCGATTTCTCGCTTCGGAAGCGCCTCGATTCTGTCTCAGATATAGACGAAAAGCTCAACATACTCTTCCTGCGGCTCTATTCCAAATATCCCTCTGACAAAGAAGTTACATCTTACAGGCCTTTCCTCGAAAAAGATGATACTGCCTATGAACTTGTCCGCGCTATGCTTACATCTGATAGGTTTATATTCATACAATAACTAAATTCGATAAGTATATGAACCCAAACACATTAAATGAAGTTTCCCGCAGGACGTTTCTTGCCGATACAGCCCGGACGTGCTTTGGCCTTACTTTAGGCGGTGCGGCCGCGCATTTTTTCAGCCCTAAGGCCCTAGCAAGTGATCCCAAGATAGAAGGCATAGGTGCTGGCAAAGCAAAACAGGTGATATATTTATATATGTCTGGCGGAATGACCCATATTGATACATTTGATCCGAAACCAGATGCACCAAGTGAGTTTCGGGGGGATACAAGATCGATTTCCACCAATGTAGATGGTATACAGCTCGGGCATTGCTTGCCGCTTCTGGCTGGCCATATGGATAAGGTGGCGCTCATTCGTTCGCTAAGCACTACGCAAGGCGCCCATGAGCAGGGCAACTATTTTATGCACACGGGCTATACGCAGAGAGGGACGATTTCCCATCCTTCCTCTGGCGCATGGGTTTCACGATTAGCGAAAGCAGAGGGCCGTGATATGCCGCCGTTTGTTTTAATAGGTGGCGGAAACCAACACCCGGGAGCGGGTTTCTTTGAGCCCCGCTACGGCCCCCTACCCGTTGGCGATCCTACGAAAGGCCTACGCAATTCCACTCTGCGTAAGGGCGTGAGCGATGCGTCTCTAACTCGACAACTAAAGTTACGGGAGCGGCTAGATCATGATTTTGACCAAAAATATCATCAGAATAGCCGTTCAGTCCGGGCTTATGGCGAGGTGTATGATTCTGCTGTCAAACTGATGCGCAGTAAGGATCTGGAAGCGTTTGACTTATCTCGTGAGTCCGCCGTGACGAGAAGAGCCTACGGCAGAGATCGGTTTTCACAGGGTGTGCTGCTCGCCCGCAGGCTTGTGGAACGTGGGGTGCGCTTTGTTGAGGTAGAGTATGGTGGTTTTGACTGGCACTCCGACAATTTCGAACAGATGGAGCAGAAAATTCCAGTGCTCGATCAGGCTCTTTCAGCGCTTTTGAGCGATCTAAGTCAGCGCGGAATCCTCGAAGAGACGTTAGTAGTTGTCTGCACAGAGTTTGGACGTTCTCCTCGGATTGCTAACGATGCAGGGCGCGATCATTACCCGAAAGCCTTCTCTGCTCTGATGGCGGGTGGCGGAATTCGTGGCGGGCAAGTATTTGGTGAAACCGACGAGACGGCCTCGAATGTTATTGCAGGCAAAATAGGCGCTGGGGATTTTAATGCTACCATCGCGCATGCCATGGGCCTTCCCTATGATCTAATTATCAACTCCCCTTCCCGCCGGCCCTTTACGATGGGCAGCAAAACAGGTGCACCAGTGAAGGCTTTGTTTACTTAGTGGCCTGCCTCGATCACATCACGGCACCATGCCAAGGCCATGAGGGCGTAGCCTGTGCCATAAGGTTGGTGGTAATCGTAAAGCGGATAATCCCACCACGAGCCGTCTTTCTCCTGCTTTTCTAGTATCAGTGCAGCTAATTTTTCGGCATATTCTTTCTGAAGTTCTTTTGGTAGTAGCCGGACAGATTCCGTAAAATAGTAGATTCCGTAGTAGTAGAAATAGCCGGAAATCTGGAAGTGAATATCGTGGGGCATAGGCCGCTTCCTAGCAATCGAAAGCCAACCTTCTCTTTCGAGAAACCGATCCGCCCATCGTATAATTACCTCATCAGTAATGCCCTCTCGCCCATGGATTCGCAACGCAGCGTTGCACGCTTGAGACCTAGCTAGGGAGCCCGCAGGACGGTTGATACCAGCGCGCGGCCGCAGGCGATGGTTGTGGGAATAAGCATACGACTTATCTGGAAATTGTTGCCTTTCGATGGAGTCTAAAGATGTTTTTACTACTTTGGGGTCCATAGTTAGTCCGAGTTGTTTTTCGCCATCCTTTAGAGCGATAAGAACTGTGGCGGAAGTGAACGAGGTAGTAATTCCAGTAGGCCTCTCGAGACGTGAAACCGTCAAAAACATCTAAGTAGCCCCATCCACCATTGAGATCTTCGTAGCGATTTACTAGGTCCACTTGTTCCTGCGCGAGCTCCCTGAGGAGGCTTTTCTTTTTGGGTGCAAAAGCTCGTTCGTGAAGGCGAATGAGCGATCTCAGGCCATAGGCATGCCCCCAGATGTTATAGGTCGTTGTTTGATCTGCCCTACGTAGTTTTGGTAAGTTCTCGATGGACCACACCTCGCATTTGTCGATGGCAGCCTGCACGTTCGGGCGGGAGTCCGCTATGTCCAAAAGGCCAGACAGAGCAAGACCCGTAGCGCCCGCGCGGTAGGCATGGTGCGCACCGGGTAAGGGCGCATAAATGTTGATCATCTTCGTCTGGGTGGCACTTCCCCAAGAGCCATTTGCATTTTGGTCCTCTACTAAGAAGTCGGCCCCACGTTGCATACTTGCAGCTATACTTTTCGTTAACCTAACGTCGGGGTTGGCTATCAGAAGGCTAGACGAAAGTATGCCGAAACTTGCCAATGTATATATGAAACGGCGAGCTACAATGAAGGTAGCCGATGTATAATCAAAGAGCATGAATAGTAATTTTGTGTTTCTGACAAAGAGCCTCCACACGCACGCGTTCGAGCAGTAAGGTTTTCTCTGCATCAATACCTATAGCAATAAGTCCGGCTTCCGCGCAGGTTTCAATGGTCTGCGGACCAATAACTGGCACATCGAAGCGGAAATCTTGGTCAGGCTTACTAACTTTTACTAAGACACCCGCTTTGTGGCGGCCCAGCTCGCCACCGCGGCGGATGCATGCGTTTGTGCCTTCAAAGGCTTCTACAGCAAGGACAGTGCCATGGCGTATAACGACGGACTGGCCGATATCCAGTGCTGAGGTTTTTTTGGCGATTAAATAGCCGTATTCTAAATCTTCGAGAGTTCGCGGTTTCAGATGTGGCCCAAGAACATGCCCGGCCTTCGGAAGGAGATTCTCAAGAAAGGTGGTTGCCGGTAGTAGGGTGATGCCATCCTTCGCCAGCTCCTCAGCTATGCCCCCGAAAAGTGACTCAGCGTTGCGCTTTTTAATGCGCGCAAGCATCATGAGGATTCGTAGATCAGGCCGAAGATTGAAAAGGTTACTTGGTGAGATCTGACCCATCATCACGGCTTCCGTCACACCATTTTTTGTGAGAAATTTGATTAGTTTTGAGAGCTGACCGACGCGGACGATGCTGTGGCCATCCACCAGAGGATAAAGTGATTGCGATGTTTCATCTTCAAAACCAACTGCGTAGAGTTCTGTCTGCGGTTCTCTGTCACGGGCGGCTTTTACAAAAGTCTCAGGATATACACCGCTGCCTGCGATGATGCCAATGCGCCGCGGGGTTTCCATGCTGAAAGATAGTGAGAAAAAAGTAGCGGCTGTGGGAATCGAACCCACACTCACAAGGAACTCGATTTTGAGTCGAGCGCGTCTACCAATTCCGCCAAGCCGCCGATCTGGGAAGAATCTTTCCCCCGAATTCACGCGAGAGCAAGTTCTAAGTTGATTCAGCCTGACAAGCGTGTTGCCTCACAAGAGAGGACACCCTACGGAAGTTCGAAAGTTTGGATCGTCAGGAAGCCGAGAGGTGGGAAAGCGGCCTTGTGGAAGGAAGAACCAAGTCGCCATAGTGTTAGCTTCCATGGTATTAGCTTGAATGAGGCAATGGAACCCTCAATCAATCACCGTAAAGTGTCCTTCTTTAATGAGGCAACAGGACGCTAAGAGCAGGATGGTATGTTAGCTGCTGTGATGCTCGCTGAGACATCTTACATTCGAATAAAGAAACTGGATTATGAGACACGGTGATATTTCGAGCAGTGCGGATACGGTGGGTGTAGCCGTGGTAAATTATAAAATGCCACGCTTACACACCAAGGCGGAGGTTCTGGAAAATGCGAGAAAAATCGCGGACATGGTCAAGGGGATGAAACTGGGTTTACCGGGTATGGATCTTGTGATTTTTCCTGAATACTCGACCATGGGTATCATGTATGATCCATCGGAAATGATGGAAACTGCGGCTACAGTGCCGGGCGATGAGACGGCAATTTTCAGTAATGCCTGCAAAGAAGCAAAGACGTGGGGTGTGTTTTCCCTGACAGGTGAAAGACACGAGGAGCACCCGAAAAAGTCTCCCTACAACACCCTTGTCTTGATCAATGACGAGGGGGAGGTGGTGCAGAAGTATAGGAAATGCATCCCTTGGTGCCCAATCGAGGGTTGGTATCCTGGCGACAGCACGTATGTGACAGAAGGCCCCAAGGGAATGAAGATCAGCTTGATCATCTGCGACGATGGGAACTATCCAGAGATCTGGCGAGATTGTGCGATGAAAGGCGCAGAGCTGATCGTGCGCTGCCAAGGTTACATGTATCCCGCGAAGGAGCAGCAGGTGATGATGGCCAAGAGCATGGCGTGGGCGAACAATTGCTACGTAGCAGTTGCCAATGCCTCAGGCTTCGACGGGGTGTATTCCTACTTTGGCCACTCAGCGATCATTGGTTTCGATGGGCGCACGTTAGGAGAATGCGGTGAGGAGGACATGGGTATCCAATACGCTCAGCTATCAGTCAGCCAAATCCGCGATGCGCGTGCGAATGATCAATCGCAGAACCATCTTTTCAAGCTCCTGCACCGCGGCTATACGGGTGTCCATAATTCAGGGGATGGGGATAAGGGAATCGCGACTTGTCCCTTCGATTTCTACAGAAAATGGGTGATGGATGCGGAAGGTGCGCAGAGAGATGTGGAGAAATTTACGCGCGGGACAATAGGAGTGAAGGACTGTCCGGTAGGCAGCCTGCCGACAGAAGCAAAGGAAGCTGAGGCCTGATTCTCGTGATGAAGTTTTTTTCCTAAGCCTGATATCGTGCCATTTGTAAATGATGTTCTGGCAGAGAATCAGGATCGCAGTGAGGCACTGAAGTCTCTCGCAGCGGAGCCGCGTCAAACGAGATTCCTTTTCGATCCAGATGCGGTTCTAGAGTTACTGAGAAGGCGTATCGTCGGACAACCTGAAATGCACGCAGCGGTGGGTGATATGCTGCAAGTGGTAAAGGCAGACTTCGCGGAGGTACAAGAGGCCGCTCGCAGTGTTTCTCCTTCTGGGATCGAGTGGGGTGGGGAAAACGGAAACCGTCCGGGTGCTGGCGGAGGCCATTCTTGGAAGTGCGGACAAGCTTTCCCGCATTGATATGAATACACTGGCTCAGGACCATTATTCTGCAGCGATTACCGGCGCTCCGCCGGGTTATGTGGGTAGCAAGGAGAATCACACCTTATTTGATTTTGAAAAGGTTACGGGTAGCTACGGGAGGCCCGGTTTGGTGCTTTTTGATGAGGTGGAAAAGGCGAGTCAAGCAGTGACTCGGACACTGTTGAACGTCATGGATGCGGGCGTGCTGAGGCTCGCTGCAGGGACAACAGAGGTGAGCTTTACCAATTCTATGATCTTCATGACAAGCAACCAAGGTGCTGGGGAGCTGGAAGACTACCGGAGGAAATTTGATTCAGGATGGAGGAAAAGGTTAGGAAAAAAACCTTCGGAAATAAGGGAGAAAAAAATTCTGCAAGGTGCGTTGCGGAAGCGGTTTGAGCCAGAGTTTTTGAATCGCATAGATCGTTTGGTATTCTTCGAGGAGCTGGACGAGGGATGGGTTGGACAACTGTTAGATGCGGAGTTGGCAAATTTGAATCACAGGCTTTCCCGTAGTGAGGTAATAGTGGAGGTGAATCGAGACGCCCGCGAATTTTTAATTGCGGGATATAATAAACAATATGGCGCAAGAGATCTCTCACGGCGCGTGAGAAGATATCTAGAGCCGCCCTTAGCGAGAGCAATTCTAGGGGACGCTGAGGGTAGGAAGTTTGTCGCTGAGATGAGCGGTTCGGAAATGATCGTTCGGAAGAAATGAGAAAGATTGGAGAAATTAAAGAAATTTGGCGTTAATCCCGTAAAAGGAATGGCAGGTGAAGCAGTGGAACCTTGCAAGCTGCAAATGTTCCAAAGAAATGTTCCAAAGCCTGGCTTTATAAAATTACGAATACCCCTTTCCGATCCGCAATCCCTTTAACCGCAACCTTATCAATACTCCAGATCTCTGCCTGTCCCTCCACTTGTGCCCTGTTTTGCGCGAGATCTCGAAGGTCTTTCAAAGTTCCGACATCGTAAACTGACCTCTCGAAAGCAGGCTGACAAATTGTTGTTCTTCATCCATTGGTGACACGTATTTCCAAGGCATACGCCCAGGCTAATGTGTAACCCATGTCCTCGGTTTTTTTGTTACCTATGTGGTCGGTTCATACCCCCTGAGGCGTCCGACAAATCGCTAACACTTCACCTTGGCGTTTTGTCTGAACTGCAACGGCCTCACATCAAATAAGCCTTATCTCTCTAACTAATGGCCACCCTCAAATCCCTAACACTCCTCAACCCATCTCCCGCCGCCGCCTTCCCACTCCCCCTCATTCGCCGCGCTCAATCCTTCCTCTTAAGCTCCAATGGAGCGTTAAGATACCAGCATAGTCCGCAGGGCTATGACTAAGAACAAAACCAAATTCTAAGGTCTGCAAGACCGCCGGATCTGTGGCCCGCATACAATGTTTTCTCCAAACCAATACGGCTCAACATCAAATAAACCTCCCTCCCTAACTCAACATCCACCCTCAAATCCCTAACACTCCACAACACACCCGCCGCCGCCTTCCCACTCCCCCTCATTCGCCGCGCACCATCCTTCCTCTTCTCCGAAAACCTCTCCCTTGCATTCGCAAACGCCTCATCAACAAAGCTCTTACTCCCAATCACCGCCCCGTCCGTAAAGTATCTTACTCGACAGTGCAACATCCTCGCCATTCCCAAATCCGGCAACACCGTCTCATTATCCTTCGAAGCCAACATCTCTGCCGTATTCATCGTCACCGCCTTCTGTTTGCTCACCGTCGCACGCCCACTTTTCCTCCCTAACGCCAGACCCATCGCCCGCCGATAAATCCGCGAAACCTCCTTCCATCTCTCCGCATCAAAACCTTCTCCTTTATGCGCCATACAAGCCCGCACCAAACCCTCCCTCGCCTTCTTTCCATTCCCCTTCTTACCACCACCCACAGCCTCTCCGTAACTACTCCACCGATACTCCGCCGGATCAGACACCATCCCCGCCCGCACTGGATTCAAATCGATATACGCCGCCATCGTCCTCGCCGCCTGACCGCTCTCTACGATCACACTCTTAAACCGGCCCTCCCATAAAGTCCCAGACCGCTTATGTGCTCCATTGAACCATTGAGTAAACCGCTGCATCAAAGCTTTCATAAACTCTCCGAGATTGTGCATCCGGTAAGTAAAGCGCCCTTTAATCTCGTCGACCTTCGCAATGTCTCTGTCTCCGATGTCCTCGATGTCCTCTCCCTCGCGTGCTTCCCCTAGCTGCGCTGCTACATCACTAACAAACTCCTCCCCATATAAAACCGAGAGTCGTTTCAAAAGTTCACGATCAGAAATCCCCTCCATGGGCATCGGTGGAACCTCGAGGAGTATGTGAATATGGTTCGACATCACACAGTAAGAAAGAACCCGACAGCCACTAAACTTCTCCATCATTCGCATTAGCGTCCGAAACTTCTCCTTTTCTTCGACTCCAAACGCAAACCGCCTCTCCACTACCCGTGAAACACAATGATAAACCGCCGGCCTCCTCACCGAATCTTTCGAAGAAATCACCCATCTCGCCTTTCTCATGAACTCATCCTACTAACTACAAGTTGAATTACAAGATCAGATTCTACAAAAGGTCTGTCCCTTTTTACATGAGTCCCTTTTTACATGCTTTTTGACTCGTTGATCGGTGTGGAAAAGTTTAGGTAATTTTTAGGTGTCAGATGCGTGCTAGCTTATCTATTGCTTGGTGTAACGGGAAAACTTTTACTATAGGTCTGTCCCTTACTTCACTCGTGCATTTGGCCCTTGTGCAGAAAGACCTACCAGTTACACAGCGTTTACTCTCACTAGGCGCGGATCCGAATGCACTTAGCAAAAAACCTGCTGAAAATATATCACCGCTCAAGCTATCGATTGAGGCCCGAGATTATTCTGCTACTCGGACCTTACTCAACTACGGCGCAGATACGGAAGATCAGCTCTACAAAATTATAGAGAAAGGTGGGGTAGATGCTAAAGCCTTTGCTGAGCTACTCCTCGAGTTTGGTGCGGATCCCAATCCCTCCATGGCTCCTTGGCTCGACAATCCCTTGAGTCTCGCCATCTGGTCAGGTCAGGAAGGGATCGCACAGAGTCTTTTATCACATGGAGCAAACCCCCGAGCCAAGGGCAACAGTGGTCAATCGCCTCTGCACTTAGCTGTCGCTATGAAGAGCCATGCACTTACTCGTGCCATATTGAAAAAAGGTGCGGACCCAAATGCGGCTTTTCAAAAGCCGCCTACGCCTGCTTTCTTAGAGCTAGTGAAAACGGAAGGAGTAGGCCGCTGGGCACTTCGTGAAACTCATCGTGTGACACCTCTTATGCTTGCTGCGGACATGGGCGATGCAAGTTTGGCACAAATACTTCTTAGCAACGGGGCTAGCCGGGACTACCTTACGCGCTTCCGCGGCACAAAAATGTTCGCGCTATCGTTTGCTAGCCGACGTCATGATACAAACATGATGCGGACGCTATTAGGTCTATATAAGATACCCGTGGAACGACGCATCAAAGTGGACCTCTCCGAAAAAAGAGCTTGGGTATATGATGCCGATGGCAAAAATATTTTCTCAACTCGCATCTCAGCCGGTAAACGATCAAACCCGACACTACCTGGTCGCTATGTGATTACTAACAAATACCCCCACTGGACCTCAACGATTTACAATGCAAAGATGCCTTGGTTTCAGCGATTCAGTGGTTCAGATATAGGTTTCCACCAAGGGTATGTCCCCGGCTACCATGCCTCACACGGCTGCCTCCGCGTCTCAAGCGGCAGAGCTAAGAAACTCTATCAAATCACTCAAATTGGTGATCCAGTAGAAATTGTTCCTTAGCCCAGTTCCTTTCGTTTAGTAAGCCGGAAGCAGAGCGCAGAACCTACTTCAGTTTAGGTCAAGTAGCACTTCACTGCCAGGATAGTAGACACGCGGCAGGCAATGTTGGCGCGCTACCTAACCTACTTTCCAAAGATACTTTGTCCGGTAGAGCGGAGCTCGTCGCAGGCTTGTTTCATGCGATCGCACAAGCCTTGCTCACCGGCTTTTAGGTAAGAGCGCGGGTCGTAATGCTTTTTATTACCGACTTCCCCGTCGATTTTCAGGACACCTTCAATATTGGAGCAAATGTGCGTCACGATTGGCCGGGTGAACGCATACTGCGTATCTGTGTCGATGTTCATTTTGATCACACCGTAATCGAGTGTTTCTTGCAAATCTTCGCTCGAAGTTCCAGAGCCGCCATGGAACACGAGGTCCATCTCAGCTTCCGCGCCATGTTTGTCCATAACAGCCTTCTGCCCATCTTTCAGAATTGACGGCTTGAGTTTCACGGAACCCGGCTTGTAAGCGCCGTGCACATTGCCGAAGGTCGCAGCAAAAATGAAGCGGCCAATCGGTTGGAGGGCCTCGTAAACCTGCACCATGTCTTCCGGGGTGGTGTAGAGTTTCTCAATCGGCAGCCCGGACGTATCGTGCCCATCTTCCTCGCCACCTACGCAACCAGCTTCTACCTCAAGGATGATTCCAAGCTCTGCGCACTCTTTCAAAAGCTCTTTTGAAATTGCCAAATTCTCATCAAGCTCCACAACGGAACCGTCGAACATATGTGACTGGAAGAGTGGGCCCTTGCCCGCTTCGATCCGCTCACGAGATGCTTGTAAAAGTGGTTTCAAAAAGCCTTCAACCTTCGCCGGATGGCAGTGATCTGTATGTAAAGCGATGAGTACATCATGCTTTTCCGCAAGCCGGTGACAGGCTTCCGCGAGGATGATCGCGCCAAACGCAGCTTCCTTTACCGAAGTGCCAGAGGCGAACTCGCCGCCTCCCGTGGAAACCTGAATGATACCATCTGACTTACTTTCAGAAAACGCTTTGAGCGCTCCATTAATCGTCGTTAGCGAAGTAACATTGATGGCTGGGTAAGCGTATCCACCCTCTTGGGCGGCATCAAGCATAGCGGCATATTGTGCGGGAGTTGCAATCGGCATGTGCTTTCGATATCCCATCACATCATACTGAGCAAGGCCGATTCCGCACGCTTCTGCTTGCGTTTTTCCAAGACTCCACTTACACCCTTCCTCCTCACGCAAAAGAAAGGTCCCGTGGTCCAATGGATAGGACGATGGTCTCCGAAGCCGTAGTTGGTGGTTCGATTCCACCCGGGACCACTTTTTAAGGAATTCGCCAAGTTTAGGCAACTGGCAAACAACCAATTTCGCTCAAACGACACCCCAAAACGAGCCAGAGCCAGCGGTCGTGAACCCCCCAGAGTTATCTGTCTGACAAAGAGTCAGTGACACAATACATTTTCAATCAAGCGACTCAGCGTCTTGAATCTTCCTTTCTTAGGTCTGCAAATTTGTGAAAATCCGCCAATTCACCGCTCTCCAATTCCGTCAGCCGATGGAGCGTGGTCTAAATTCCCCGTTCCTTGTTTTAGCGTCAGAGAATCAGAACGCGGAACGTGAAGCTGTCGTAGTAAAATGTCTCGCAGGTTATGCAAATCGACGAGAGCTGATGATTCGTGAACTTTTCTCATTGATTCTGGCAAGACAATTAGGGCTAAGGACGGTTGAACCGATCATTATAAATCTGCAAGATGGGATTGAATTTGGAGCAATGGATTATCGTAACCACGGAGGGCAAGATTACGTGCAGCTCATCTCAGATAGTATAGGTCTGAATTTTGGCACCATTCATCTGGGTAGCGATTGGAAACAATGGCTCAATTCAAAACCGCCCAAATCCATTCCGAAGGAGGAAGTAAACTCTGCATATACGTTTGACGCAATCGTTCAGAATTCAGATCGCCTCAGTGGAAATCCGAATCTATTGTGGCGCGGGAATGAACTTGTGATGCTGGATTTCGACAAATCTTTTGGCTATCTCAAAACCCATGCGAATCGGCCGAAACCTTGGAGAGAGGTAATGCCAATGATGCAGCTGCCTCAGCATTGTCGTTTCCACCATCTTGAGCGAAACGCTGGGAACATTGAAATCACTGGGCTCTGGGATCGCTTTGAGGAATGGAATCTTCGTTATGGATCCACTCACATCACTCAGATGATTCAAAATGTCCTAAAAAGTTCGTCGCTCGACATTTCAGGTCTGTCAGATTACTTTTCCGAACTTTCTGCAGAATTAGACGATTTCTTCGCTTACCTAATTCATCTTTCTCACCTGCGCAAATGATGCTACAAGAACCCTACAGTTTCTGTTTCCTACGATATTTTCACGAGCCTCTTTCAGGAGAGTTCGCGAACGTGGGAATCTGCTTGTGGGCCCCAAAGAGCAATATGTTGCTTTTCAAGGGGACAGAAAAATTCAGTCGCCTTTCGAAGTTTTTCGCCAATTTCCATAAGGATGATCATCGGAAAATGATGAGACGGATAGATTCGAGGTTCAAAGAGCTCGACGCCGAGCTCGGAGAGTCGTCTTTAGAGTTAATTCTCGGTGCAAACCCAGATAGCGCCCGTGATTTGGCACTACATGTGGTCCCGCTAGATTCGGCAGCACTGCAATGGAGTAAATCCTCAGGCGGCCTTTCTGATGAGCCAGTTAGAGTGTTGGAGTTACTGTTCGAGCATCACATAGAGGCACATTATAACATTTTAGATAATTTCCGCAGAGATGAAGCAATGCTTTACCGCTCAGTATATCGTCGGGCCTTCATTCGTGAGAATGTGAAAAAACATATCGTTTCTCATAAGATCATAGCGCCACTAGCGAAACATAAATTTGACTACGCATGGGAAAATGGTGTCTGGAACGTTTACCAACCGCTTTCATTCGATCTGATCAAGCCGGAGGATATCCGTCAGAAAGCTTACAGATGGCATTCTCAGGCTGGTTTTCTAAAAGGTTCTAGCGAGAAGCATCATCTGCATTTCCTACTCGGAGCGCCTCAGGGAAGAAACGAGAAAGCGTATGGCGATGCGATGAAAATTCTCTCCTCAGCACCAGATGTATGTTTGGTCACCGAAGACGAAGCGGAGGATTTTGAAGCTGATCTAGAGAAAAAAGTTTCAGAGGCCACACACGGCGCCCACCAGTAGTTTGGTCGCATAAAAAAATAGAACGCCCGGTGTAGTTTGGGCGCTCTCTTGGAAAGCAGTTCTAGATTTTTGAGGTGATTGACTACCACAACCTAGATGCCTCTATTTTCCCCACTTTTCGAGTAGGATTTTGGCCATGTCGCTGGGGTTTCTGCTACGGCAATGCCGCATTCGGCTAGGATTTTCTTTTTGGCATCAGCAGTGTCTTCTTCGCCGCCAACGATGGCTCCGGCGTGGCCCATGCGGCGTCCGGGAGGGGCTGTGGCGCCTGCTATGAAGCCGGCAATTGGCTTCTTGCAGTTGTCTTTTGCCCAGCGCGCTGCCTCTGCCTCTGCATTTCCGCCAATTTCACCAATCATGATGATAGCTTCAGTTTCTGGATCATCATTGAACATCTGCAGAACTTCGAGGTGATTTGTGCCGTTAATAGGATCCCCGCCGATCCCCACGCAGGTGCTTTGGCCGTAGCCGAGTTCTGTAAGCTGGAAGACAGCCTCGTAGGTAAGTGTGCCCGAACGAGAAACCACACCCACATTACCGCGCTTATGAATGTAACCCGGTGCGATACCGATCCGGCAGCCGCCATGGCTTTTCTCACCACGTCCGGGTGTTACGATACCTGGGCAATTCGGCCCTACAAGACGTGCTTTCGAGCCTTTCATCGCGGCCTTCACGCGCATCATGTCCATCACCGGAATGCCTTCAGTGATCGCTACGATGAGTTCCACTCCCGCATCAAGGGCTTCAAGTATCGCATCAGCTGCAAATGGAGGCGGCACAAAAATGGCAGAAGCAGTAGCACCTGTTTCACTTACTGCCTTAGTCACAGTATCGAAAATTGGCACTGTATCTGAAAATGTCTGGCCGCCCTTCCCGGGAGTAACGCCTGCTACAAGCTTGGTGCCGTAGTCGAGGGAGAGTTGAGCGTGCTTGCCGCCGAAGCTGCCGGTGATGCCCTGCACGAGGACTTTGGTATTTTCGTCAATTAGAATGGCCATGGTATATGCGTGATTGGTCTGAAAATTCAGGGGTTATTGATTTTGTGAATGATTTCATCGGGTAGCTTTGTCACTAGAGCTGGGTGAGCATCTAGTAGTCGGCCTATGTCGAAGATATCTTTTAATTTTTTTGTGCGGTTCTTTGAGGATCTATGTAAGCAGTAACTTTTCCAGCTAGCGTGTCTTCCAAGGAAGCTACGTGCATCAAGATTCCGTGAACATTGGCCGGAGTAGATCGAGAAAGGGTAATTCAAGTACATCTCCTCGGTGCGAATCTGGATCGAAAATTTAGAGTCGCCTTTGAAATGAATTGACCCCCACTCAAAACGTTTCTCAGCAAAGCCAAGTTCTCGAAGTGCTTCTGCAGCGGCTTCTATTTCTTCAGAGGCGATCACTAGATCGGCATCAGCCGTTGCGTCGGCTCTTCCGCCCAATGGTTCACAGCGAGTCCTCCGGATCATACACCAGGAGATTTCGCGCTCTTGCAAAGCAGAGACCAGCCGTGAGACGTCTTCTGCGCCTCCCCCAGTCTGCCAGTCATAGAATTGCCGAAGCGTCATTTCTCAGAGTTTACCTAACCAACGGCCTTCACGATTTTCTCCGCACCGTCTGACGATGTTATCTGCCGCTGTGATATCGATGCCGGAAGCGGCCAGTGTTGCTTTGCCTGCCTCAACGTTATTTCCCTCTAAGCGGACGACGAGCGGGATCGGCAGGCCAGTTTCCTTCGCTGCAGCTATCACACCTTCCGC